>NZ_JAWCUD010000006.1:0-407122 GCF_032461945.1 Paenibacillus violae | reverse complement strand
TAATTAACCGCCTGCGCGCGCTTTACGCCCAATAATTCCGGACAACGCTTGCCCCCTACGTATTACCGCGGCTGCTGGCACGTAGTTAGCCGGGGCTTTCTTCTCCTATACCGTCACACAAAGTGCAGTTACTCACCTTGCTGTTCGTCTAGGGCAACAGAGCTTTACGATCCGAAAACCTTCATCACTCACGCGGCGTTGCTCCGTCAGACTTGCGTCCATTGCGGAAGATTCCCTACTGCTGCCTCCCGTAGGAGTCTGGGCCGTGTCTCAGTCCCAGTGTGGCCGTTCACCCTCTCAGGTCGGCTACGCATCGTCGCCTTGGTGAGCCGTTACCTCACCAACTAGCTAATGCGCCGCAGGCCCATCTATAAGCCACAGATTGCTCCGTGTTTCATGATTCTCTCATGCGAGAAAACCAGTTATCCGGTCTTAGCTATCGTTTCCGATAGTTATCCCAGTCTTATAGGCAGGTTGCCTACGTGTTACTCACCCGTCCGCCGCTAAGCACCGAAGTGCTCCGCTCGACTTGCATGTATTAGGCACGCCGCCAGCGTTCGTCCTGAGCCAGGATCAAACTCTCCATAATAGTTGGACAATTGCTTATCCTTTATTGAAAGCTGAATAGCTCATTGACTTGCTAGCGAGATTATTCATCTCATTTATAGTCGATTACTCGACTGTGCTTACTCACTCGTTGTTCAGTTTTCAAAGATCAATTTCTTTCGCTCGCTGCCGTGTTACCGAAGCAGCGAAAAGTAATATACCACACTAACTTTTATATTGCAACTTCTTTTTTTAAATTAACTTTAATCTGTCTGTCTTGCGACCGGATTGCTAATATACCATGTATCATAATTGAAATGCAATGTTTTATTTTTCCAATATAAATATATGTTCACTCTTGCTTACACTTTCTGCATTTGCCGGGTCACTTTCATGGGCGATGAAACAAAAGCCCCTCAAAAACATGCTGAGGGGTATGGGCTTTTATTATGCTTCAATCTCACAACGAATGGTGGCTTGTCGCTTATCTTCCGATAATTCCTGGCGGTTGAACACAACCCGGATATGGTTCTTGCTGCGCGCAAGCAGGTAGACATCACGGCAAATCTCCACAGATCCTGATGCTCGAGACATATATTTGAAAATGGTGCATTCTTTTTCGAAATATGTACGTCAGGCTGATCGAACTATCTTGTATCGTGTATTTGTTCTATTTTTTCGCTATTTTGTTTGAAAATGTGGATGCACAACACAAAAGAGCTCATGCGCCGATTCAACCAGCGATAAGCTCTTTTCCAACAGCTACCAGTTATTTAACAAACGAAGACAATCGTCCTCCTTCAATGCCATCCCCAACTGAACCTCTATCAACTCAAGCTGGGTGACAGCCTTGATGCCATGTCCAACGTTGATAGGAATTTGTCTAACATCGCCCGCCTGAAGCCTGTACAGTTTATGATCCAATAAGATTTCTGCTTCACCCGATAAAATCGTCACGATCTCTTTCCGTGTGTGATGGAGATGATAACTCGTTTGCATCCCTTGGGACATCTCCACTCTTTTAATCATAACCTCCGTTCCCTGTTCATCCGTCCAAAAATCCAAGACCCGACAGGTCCCCCACCTATTCTCTATATATCTGGGAAACTGAGGTACAGCATTTAACTTATCCTTAATTAGATTAGCTTGATCCTTGGCAGCAATAAGAATACCATCTAAACTTGCCGCAACAATCACATCGGGTACGCCAATCACTTCAATTGGATAGGGGAGCTCATTAATCATATGTGTATTGGTGGAATCGTCTGATATGCGGCCGTTGCCAATGACCTGATTCTCAAAATAACCTGTAATCGCCTTCCAACTTCCCAAATCATTCCATAAACCCTCATACCCCATAACGGCTACATGGTTAGAGTACTCCACGACCTCTTGATCAAAGCTTGCCGTAGCAAGCTGCTCGTAACAGGCTAGCCACTTGTCAACCTGAGTAGGCAGCGCCTTTTTCGCCACATGATCCAGCATATACTTCAAACTAAAAGCAAAAACTCCGCAGTTCCACAACGCATGCTGCTCAATCAACAAGCCAGCCAATTGCTCATTAGGCTTCTCTACGAATTGCCGAACGAGGGCATAATCATCCTTCTCCATTAAACGCTCTGGAACAATATAGCCGAATTGGTTAGAGGGGTGTTGAGGCTTCGTTCCAAGAAGGGCAAGCTCCGCCTGCGACTGTGACAGAATATCCGGAAAGCGATGAAGCATCCCGAAAAACGCCGAATCCGCAAAAGTGTCCACTGGGAGGATACATATCGTTTCGCTCGGATCTACTTGCATCTGCTCATGCAGATAACAGGAAGCCAGTGCGACAGCCGCAAACGTTCCTCTTTTAAACGGTTCGCTAATGATAGGAATGTATTCGCCCACATGCTTTCTCGTAATTTCCACTTGGCTGCTATGAGTGATAATGCTCGTGAATGGTAGCAAACCTACTTCATCCAATTGTCGGCATATGCGTCCAATCATCGATTCTCTCGTCCCATTGTCCGATTTCAAAAGTTTAAGAAACACCTTAGAGCGGATCTCGTTGGATAACGGCCATAACCTTTTACCAGAGCCACCGCACAATAGTACAATACGCAAGTCAAATGCCCCTTTCTGGGAGACATAACACTTCCCCTTAGTGCTTTGAACGAATTACCTTTTCTATAACCTGCTTCATTAACACCCCTGCTCGATTCCAGGATAAATCAAGTACATCTCTTCGGCCTTGGCGTCCTTTCTCCTTGCAAAGCTCAGGGTTTTGGTAGGCTTGCCGCATCTTCCGCCTTAGCGCATGCCGATCGGCTTCCGCCCATCTTTGTCCTTTCTGGGCAAACAGATAGCTGAATGAGCGCGAGATCGCATGCCGACTTTTCATACTAGCCGCAGGACTTTTGAGCCGATAGGGGAGAAGGAACGAATTACGAGTCGTCAAGAAATCCATTTGCCCTCCCCAACCGGTCGCAATGACAGGGACACCGCTAGCCAGCGATTCTAAAAAAGGCAAACCGACGCCTTCACCACGAGTAGGAAGGACAAAAGCATCGCCAAGCGTGTAAAGACCTTTCAACTGACTTTCAAGAAGTCGGTGTGCAATCACGACAACGGGAGCTGTTGACTTTTGAAAACCTAATCTCTTTTGGTATTGCAGAATTTGCTTTTTTATCCATCGCTCTGTCTCATAGGCCGCGTATCCATTGGTTTTGATAACGAGAATGACATTATCCTGAGACGAAAACTCTTCCCAGTACGCCCTTAACAGAGCCTCTGGATTCTTGCGATGCTGGAAGCCAAATACGGACACGAACGTAAACTTACCTGCCGCACGCGGTAGTGACAGCTTTTTATTATCAGGATGGAAAACCTTCGTATCTACGCCATGAGGAACAATATAAATCGGCACCTTCACACCGCTATTTCGCAATGCCACCTTGTTATGCTGGGAGGGGACGCAGATCGCATCGAATTTGTTCATATTAGGCAGCCAATTCCTTGGCGTTCTGCTAGTCTCCCATACCGTGTTCAGAATAATAGTATCGTATCTGCTTCGCGCCGCCTTGAAATTTATATGATTGGGAAGATGGTTATAGATAAGCACCTTTTTGCCATGAGCAGACCTTCCTTTGGGACCAGACAATCCCCAACTCACCACAACACCCTGGCGCGTAAGTGCCCGTGCATAGGCTCTACTCGCATAACCAAGACCACTGGCTTTATGGACAGGTCCTTCCCAGGTCACATGATAAGACGTCATCAGGACCTTACCTTCCTGGCTTTTACATAACCCTTGCGTTTATGAAGGGAAATTGATCTGTAATGCCTCGCAAGAGCCCTGACAGTAGATGAAATGCGTGAAGCGTTCAGACTTAAACTTTTGTTCAATGCCGACTTCAAGATCATGTTGTGCGGAGCGGACGCGTAGAGGAAATTACCGTAAGTTTCAAATTCCGAGAAAGCAAACTGCTTGGATTTATTCATACTGGCCAAAATAGCCGAATACCAGCTTCTGTTGTGCTTCGTTTCAATCGTGCTTTTCAGCTTTGCCACTTTCTCTCTTTCAAACAGCATATAGTGGGTAACAAACGACCGACGGGACGAGCGTCCTCTGCCCATTAGTTTGCGATAGGTTTTAAAATATTCACTCTGACTCCAGTCCCGGCAATAAAACACGGTCTTGGATCCTACTTTAAAAACATGCGGGCGAATGAGAACTGTGTCCGCATCAATCACCAAGTAGTACTTGGATGTGCAGAGCCTGTCACCGTTAAGCTTCAGCAGTTGTTGATAAAGCCAGCCGGATCGCTCCCATGTTTTGGATTCATAGTGGATGTCCTTCTTCGTTATAGGGAGAACTGTGTCCTCATGAACGAACCTGCATCCCTTTCGTTGACAAAGCTCCATAATTCTCGCCTTTCGCGGGGCAACAATGATGATTTCACCAATTGGATGTTTCACATACTTCCGTACGGCATCAATCACCATAGGAAGTGTTCCCAAATCCTTCTCGATCGCTGGGATTAACACATCAATTTGGGTTGAACTACTCAACGCGACGCTTCCTGACATCAGCATGTACTCATCTCCATTAACCGAATGTATGAATTATCATATGTCCGATGGAAAAAATGGCATGGGTATATGGAAAAAAAGCGGCCCTTTTAACATTAACGATTTCTCATTCTCTTCTCGTTTGAACCAAGTACAATAAATAAGGGGTAAGCTCCGCTTACCCCCTAAAAATATAAATTTATTGAAAAATCCGCGATTTTCACGGCACTTAAAAGCAAAGGTTAGTTACAACGACAGTTTCGAAGCAGCCGCAGCATCGAGAATAATCGTCGCACTCGCATGCAGCTGTAAAAATGACGCTGGAACGCTAGTTGTTATTGGCCCAGCAAAAGCTTTTGCCACCATCTCGGCTTTATTGTCGCCTGTAGCAACCAGAACGATGTTCCGCGCTTTCATAACGGCTTCCAAACCGATTGTTATCGATTGCTTGGGCACCTCTTCTTCGGAACGAAAATGCGGCGAGTGAACAGGTCTGTTCTCTACAAACAGTTGCGAAACATACGTTTTCGCCGGTATATGATTGCTTGGTTCGATAAAAGCAATATGTCCGTTTAAGCCTAACCCCATAAGCTGCCAATCGACGTAACCTAGATCAGCTAACAATTGATCAAATCTAAGGCATTCAGCCTTCAGATCCGTTGAACTGCCATCGGGAATTTGCGGCTCGTATCGAAGCGTCTGAAGCTGACCAAACAAATGCTCTTGCATATAGGTTCGATAACTCTCCGGATGATCAGCCGGAATGCCGACCAGTTCATCAGGGTTAATGAATCTTGCTTCATGAAAGGAAAACTCACCAGCTTGCTCCCGCCGGATCCACTCTTGATAGATCCCATATTTTATAGGTGATGAGCCCGTGGTCATGCCAAGCACCGATTTGGGATTGCGCTTAATCTGTTCCGATAGCAGGTCCGCAACTCTAGTTTTAATTTCTTCGGAAGGTAAAACTTCAATTTTCAATCGAATTCTCCTCTCCTACCTTTACCTCGCTAACGATTCTAATAATACCATTTAAATGATAACGGCTTGATTTTCATACTTCCATAATAATGCAGCGCCGATTGCCCCTGCATCTACACCGAGAGATGAGCGAGCCATTTTTACATCCTTCACCATATCTTCGATTCCAAGCTTCTGAATCGTGTTCCACATAGGCTCGAAGAGCACGTCCCCGCTTAAAGATACGCCGCCACCGAAAATGATGATTTCCGGATTGAACAAATGAATGAACGTTACCATCGCTGTCCCAAGCGCTTCCCCCGCCTCTTTCAGCAAAGAGATGGCATAGGGGTCACCGCTTGAGGCAGCTTTTGCCACCAGTTTCGCAGTAACCCTGTTCGGATCATGTCCGGCCATCTCGGCCAGCGGTGCAGTTAGTACCTTGCCTGCAATAATATCTTCAGCGGCTATACGTGCTATTGAATTGCCGGATGCATACATCTCAACACACCCTTTATTCCCGCACTTGCATGCAGGCCCTTTCCGATCAATGCTGATGTGGCCGATCTCCGCTGCATTATTCGAAGCACCGAGCAGCAAGTGGCCACCGCTTATGACACCGCCCCCTATTCCCGTGGACACGGTTACATACAAACAGTCCTCTGTTCCTTTACCTGCTCCAACGATCCACTCACCCAACGCTGCTGCACTTGCATCATTGATTAAGCGGACTGGAATACCGAATTTCCGTTCCAATATCGGCCCTAAGGCAACATTTTTCCAACCTAAATTTGTTGAAAGAACAATCGTTCCCGTATCCATATCAAGTATACCCGCAGTTGCGATACCTAGACTCAAAATACTGCGAGCATGAAGATTGGGTACAGAAGACAGCAACGACTCAATCATAAGGATCAGCCTTCTAATAACTTCTTGCTCACCTTCAGCGGCCAAAGTAGGCTGTTGATCTTTGATTACTACACGCCCTTGAGCGTCCACCAAGGCTGCCAACATTTTGGTTCCACCAATATCTATCCCTAAAAAGTACCCGTCAATTGTCATAGCTGCTCCTTCATACATCTGTCTTGGTAGACTCGTACCTATGTTCTTTAATCTGTTGGATCCGAACGGGATCAATCGGGCTAAGCGGATCGCCATTCACTCGTACACCTTTTCCGAAATGTACTTCTTGAACTCCTGTTTCGGCTACAAATGCAGGCAAGGACGCAATCGTAAGCCCGCTTCCCGCTAAAATCCGGATGGACGTCTTTTGACTCCAAGCGACCAGATGCTTCATCTCCTGAACGGCATCCAAAACATTGGGTTTGCCGCCCGAGGTAAGGATACGATCGATTTGCTTGAACTTCTCCAGCTCATCTAACGCTTCATGAACATCCCGAACTTCATCGAATGCACGATGGAAGGTAACGGAGAGCCCCTCCGCCTCTTCTAACAATCTTGCCAACACTTCCACATCCGGACGCCGGTCTGGAGTCAGCGCACCTAACACCACGCCAGCCGCCCCAAGTTGTTTGACCATGCGGATATCCGTAATCATGGCAGCAACATCCAGACGATCATAGAAAAAAGAATAGCTGTGAGGTCTGATCATCACCTGAACGGGCAGCTTGGTAGCTTTAACCGCCGCTTCGATTAGCCCGTAACTTGGCGTTAGCCCGCCTTCCAACATGCCGGTGATGAGTTCGATCCGATCGGCACCACTCCGTTCAGCTGCAATAACGTCCCTCACACTAGTAGCAATAACTTCGAGCAGCACACGCTTCACCTAACCTTTCACTGCTCCTTGCGTTAAACCCGCAACGATATATTTTTGCACGATGGCAAACATAATAACGACAGGAATGAGTGATATGATGCCTGCCGCACTCATTTGCCCCCAATTGATATCGAATTTCTGAACAAAACTGCTGAGACCGACAGGAACCGTCTTGGCAGATTCGCTGTTTGTGAACATAACCCCGAAGAACAAATCGTTCCAAGCACCAATAAAAGCAAATACAAATGTCGCCACGATACCCGGCTGCATCATCGGCAGCACAACTTTAGACATGGTCTGGAATTTATTGCAGCCATCAATCATGGCCGCTTCTTCCAAAGAAACCGGAATTCGCTGAAAGAAACTGGACATCGTAATCAAGCAAAATGGGATATTCATCGCCGTGTAAGTAATAATCAATGCGGGCAGCTTATTCAATAAATGGATTTGGCCAAAGGTAATAAACAAAGGCACCAGGATGACCATGACCGGCACCATTTGAGTAGCCAAAAAGGAGACGAGCACAAATTTTTTACCCTTAAACTGATATCTGGCCAAACTGTATCCTCCCAAGATGGAAGCAAGCAGAACCAGAATTGAACTACTCATGCTGACTGTAAAGCTGTTCAATAAATAGCGGGGAAAACTTGTGTTTTGCAGCGTATCCACATAGTTCACCCACGTCAGTGCCTTGGGCCACAAAGTCAATTGTCCGCTATATATTTCTTGTCTTGTTTTTAAAGAAGTCACCATAATCCAATAAAAAGGAAGCAGCGTACCTAACGCAAAAAGCAACAGTACAACAAATCGAACTAGTTCAGGAGTCGTTTTTCGTCCGAAGGAAGTCATTTTAAAAATCACCTGCATCGTCATATTTGGTTGCAAGAAGGAAAATTAACGTATAGAGAATTAGGATAATCAACATGAGTACGCCAAGAGCGGACGCTTGCCCGAAATCCGTCGTATAGGAAATCTGATTGAATATGTACGATGACAGATTATGCGATGTGTTAGCTGGCCCCCCATTGGTCATGATATAAATAAGATCCGCTGAGTTGAACACCCATATCACTCGAAGCAAAACGGTAAGGATGATCGTCGACTTAATGAACGGAATGGTCACGAAGAATAACTTCGTCCATCGGCCGGCACCATCGATATCTGCGGATTCGTAAATATCCTTCGGCACCGATTGCAAAGCGGCCAGCAGCATGATTCCAAAGAAGGGTACGCCGTACCAAACCATCGCGATAATGATAGGAAATATCGAAATCCCAGGAAGCGCCAAAAACGAAATGCCCTTCTCCACGATTCCCAGCTTTATTAACAGATAGTTAATCAAACCGTTTTGCTCACTGAACATCCACTTGAAAATCATCCCGATCAAAAAAGCAGAGACCGCCCATGGTAGAAATACAACCGATTGGTAGATGTTTTTTCCTCTAAACTTCGTATTCAAAGCCTGGGCCAGAATAAATCCGAGAACGAATTGCAGACCGACCGTCAGCACGACCCACAGCAAGGAATTCCACAAAATGCGAACGATATTGTTGTCAGTAAGTATGGCTTTAAAGTTCTCCAAACCAGAAAAACGAACATCGTTTGGTTCAAACAAGATATAGTGCATGAAGGCTAACTTCAAGCCCTGGAGCAGCGGATATGCAAAAAAAGCTAACAGGATCAAGATAGCTGGAGCAATAAGCAAGTAAGGTTCCCATAGTTTCAATCTCAATTTCAAAGCCGCTTCACCTCCCTATCGGATAAGGAAAAGACAACCGGTACAGAACTCCGCCCCGGTTGTCTGCTTCTAAATGTTACTATTTATTAGTTTTCAAATAATCTTGCTGCTCCTTAGTCAGGAAATCAGCCAAATGCTTAATGGTATCCTCGAGGGATTGGGTTTTACTCAAATATTTTTGGGTCTCTTGTACAGCAAATGTACCTGAGAATTGACCCAGCTTGGTCAGATGGCTCGGCGGTCCGGCAAATACAATGTTGGAGTCAGCCATAGCACCCGCATATCCGGCAATTGGACCTTTGCTGAAGAACGGATCTTTCAAATTATCCTTATAAATCGGGATGCTTGAATTTTTAATGCTATATTGTAAATTGATCTCTGGGGAGCTTAGGAACTGGATAAACTTCCAAGCTGAATCTTTGTGTTCAGAGTTGGCAGCCATCGCGTATGCAGCTGTGTATCCCCAGAAAATATAACGTTTGCCGTCATCGGATTTTGGCATAGGAACTACGTTCCAAGTGCCTTCCTTCATGTTCTTTTGAGCTGTGACAATAACTTCAGGGGTTTGATTCAGGATGGCTGTCTGCCCGTTTAAGAAGCCCTGCACCATTTCATTAAAGCCCCAGTTGATCGACTCTTTAGGAGAATTACCGTTTAGATAGATATCATAAAACTTCTTAAATGCCGCTTGCCCTTCCGGTTTATAAAGGATGGATTTGCCGTCTTTGTCGAACCAACTCTCGCTGTGCGTCGCCGCCATAACGTATTCCATCGCTCTAAGAATACCGTTCGCACCGCCACGGAATGAAATGCCATAGTGTCCTTTGGAAGCATCCGTTAGCTGTTGGGAAAGCTTGAAGTAATCGTCCCATGTATCGATTTTCTCCGGCAAGTTACTTTCTTTGAACCAGTCGCTACGAATAAATAGACCTTGGAGCAAAAATCCATCGGGAATTGCATAAACTTTGTCCTGATACTTGTTTCTTGCCTGCTTGAACGCCTCAGTTAGGTTGCCTACTTGATCCCATTTATCGTAATAAGGCTGTAGATTTTCGATATAACCGGCAGCAGACATGGCCACGAGAGATGTATCGTCGATGCTGATGACATCCGGAAGCTGTTTGGCAGCACCTAGAGCCATCCATTTCTTATTCGCATCATCCCAAGGAACGGACGTGTATTCGACTTCAATGTTCGGGTTTTTGGTTTGGAATTGTTTGATGAAATCTTGCATGAGTGCTGTTCGCTCTGGGCTTGGAAGCGGATCTAAATACGTAATTTTTTCTTTTTTGCCTGAACTTTGAGCTGCATTACTTGAATTTCCTGCAGGTTCGCTGGAGCAGCCGACAAGTCCGACCGTCAGTACAAGAACCATGCTCATCACCATTGTTGACATTCTTTTTTTCAAAATAACCCCTCCCGATTGTTCCTCGAAATTTATATATGTAACTTGCCGGAGCGTAAATCGTGCTTATCCGACAATGCTCATATCACTTATGAGTGAATTTGAAGCGTAAAGACAGCTGTGTTGCGACCAATAATTTTCTTGTTATCATTCTTGATTTCTATGGGTGCGAGCTCATACATGCTCTGAATCGTGTTGAGATTGTCGTAATGGATTTGCTCCAAAATCGACGCGACGATTAACGGCCATTCGTCCTCGGAACCGTCCAGCACTTTCAAGGCGAAGGCCAGCTTTTCTTTTTTTAGCCCGAAGCAATAGACGCCTTTGGCCCCACCTTTCGCTACAATATTCGGATCCATGAGTAGAGCCGAACAAATGCGATCAGAACCAGCTACCATCTCATAGTGCTCATTCATGAGCCCCACCATCTTCTCGACAGCTGTACGGATCGCTGCATCCTCTATGAGTTCCGGGCAGGCCAACTTAAGAAAAGCGGTTGCCAAGTTTCTCAAAGGAATGGCAAACACGGGGAACCCGCAGCCATCAGTGCCTAGCTCAATCTCGTCAATCGCACATTCGGATAGGTATGATAGCGTTTCCAATATCTCTATCTGCGCCGGGTGTTGAGGCTCATAATAGGTCTCCAAGGGATATCCCATCATTTTACACAGTGCTAGAATCCCCAGATGTTTGCCGGAGCAATTATGATAAATTGAACGCTTAGGCGCTTGATGGCGAAGCAAATCCTCTGTCGCGTAGACGCTAAGCGGGTAAGTCGGGTGGCAGACAAGCCCGTCTTCCGTCACACCAATTTTTCTCAACATGGACTCTAGCGCATCTACATGAAAAGGCTCGGCGCGATGAGAGCCCATCATGATGGCCGTTTCCTTACCGGTTAATCCGAAGTGGACATCAGCGCCATGGCGCAGCACGGGAATTGCTTGAAATGGCTTGCCAGCAGATCTTAAGAACGTGACAGCATTCGTATCACCGACAACATACTTCACATCCCCCGTATAAGAAACTCCGCAAATGTGCCCCCGATGCACGCATTCGAGCGTGTCTCCGCGATACTCTTCCAGCAATACTTGATCCATATGACTTCCTCCTAAGTTACATTTCATGATCCAAACGCTGCTGCAGCGCAAGGGTTGCCGCTCCGATCATCACGGCATTACTATGCAATTTGGAACTAACCAGCTTATAGGTTCCATTAAATGGTCCCCATATAAATTGATTTATTTTTTGTTTCACAGTTTCAAGCATTTCTGCATGCTGCTCAATCAAATGCCCACCGAGAATGATCGTGTCCGGGTTATACATGCACACAACATTGCTGACGGTAATCGCAATATACGTGCAGGCACGGTCAATAATTTGCACAGCCCATGTCTCGTTATTATGAGCACTGTCAAAAATCTCCTTAATGCTGGTTACCGGCTTAACTTTATTGGCTTCCTGAATGATGGTGAAATCAGCAATATACGTTTGCAGACAACCACGTTTCCCGCACTCGCATAGCATGCCATTCGGGTCAACGGTTGAATGACCGATCTCACCTGCGATATTTGATTCTCCCCGGTAAACCGTACCATCAATGACGAGTGCAGAACCGACTCCGCTGCCAAAACCAAGCAATACCGCTCTTTTGGATCCTTTAACGAAACCGTAGTATGTTTCACCCAGCGCCTTGACTTTCAGGTCATTATCGATAACCGTCGGAATATTAAGATGTGACTCTACCAAAGCAGCGAAATGGACATTCTCCCATCCTAATTGCGATGAGAAAATAATCGTCCCCTTATCCGTATCGATGATTCCCGGAACGCCAATTCCGATTCCGATGATTTTAGAAATAATAATCTCATTGCGTTCAATAAGCTCTTGAATGTACTCGGAAAGCTCACGCGCCACCTTAACCGGTTCATCCAAGTGATAAAGCCTCGTTATTGTATTCTCAGCAATCATGTGACCGTCAAAGTCGACGATCCCTATTTTGATTACTCCTTTATCCATTTCGACACCGATTGTGAGTACGGAACCGGCATCAATATCCAGCATCGTCGCTTTTCTTCCTACACCTGAAGAGTATTGCTCCGTCTCCTTGACCAGGCCGATTTGACAAAGATCGTTGACGATACGACCTACAGAAGTGGCGCTCATCGAGGTGAGCTTAGCAATCTTCGCTCTGGATATCGGGCGGCTGCTCTTAATGAGGTCGAGCACCATATTCTTATTTTTCTTCTTTATAAACTCCTGATCATGCTTGCTAATATCCATTTCTTTACCACCCTTTAATTACTCCACTGGTGTTATTAACTAAATAAAAAAAATGACGAAAATACATGTAATTATGTAAAATAAGTAGTTCATTCAAAGAATACGTTATTAATTAATCCCTCGGTGTTAATAATACGATATTATCAGGAGATTTATAACCTGTCAAGAAATTTTGATTTTCGTGTTATGTAATATAACATACGACCATTAAAATCATCTAAATCTTGGAATGACTTCTGAATTCAACCCCAGAATATTGTTATTTTATGTGACACGATTAATATCTTTTAATGGAACAGTCCATCAAACAAGGGAAAAACCGAGGACTCTCCTGAGAGAACTTCCTCGGTTGTAATGTTCGTGTTAGATCCCAGGATAGCCTGGGGGATATGGATAGTAGGGATTAGGCGGGTAGGGATAAGGATACGGATATGGGTACGGATATGGATATGGGTAGTAAGAATCAGCCGCACTGTATACAAGTGGAGCTACTAGCCACGGAAGTGCATTAAAGCCACCGCCAGGGAAGAAACCGCCATGAAAGCCATGGCCGAATCCAGGTCCGAAGCCCGGTCCATGGCCAATGCCGTGCCCGATGCCGCCGATACCTCCAATACCGCCGACATGTCCTGGGCCACCGATTCCACCATGTCCGATGCCTCCGCCATGTAAACCGCCACCAACTGGCGGACGAAATTCAAGTTCTTCCTGATTCGTCATTAAAGGATCACTCACATTCTTGTGTAGTTGAAATGCCTAATACACTGTATGTGTAAATGCCTAGTTGGTGATTAGTTTACTCAAATTGGGCGAAAATAAAACCGGACACATCCATCAGGATGAGCCCGGTTTTTTTGATAAATTGCCATACAACCTATTTTTTCCGAACACTCATAAGATCGCAAAGTCCAACAAAAAAAACAATAATCGTCGTCATAACAATAAATCGAAAATCCCAGGCATTGGGGAAATCATTCACTTTGGTTCCCGTTACACGCAAAATGATGACAAATAAGAGGAGGAGCAAATCAAAAAACATGCAATACGCCATACGGGCTGAAAGCTTGTGAAGGGGAAGTTTGTCCATCATCCTGCCAAATCCGAAAAGATCGGATGATTTGCTCGGTTCATTGGATTTATTCTGGGGGGAATTGTCCTTTGGAGGTTCAGTGTTCGGCTTTTGTTCGTTTGTCATCCTTTTTTACAGATCGTTGAATGGCCTCGTTGACGTCCAGCACATCCAACCACATTAGCGTAGCTGCGCCGAAACAAAATCCGATTATGCATATCCCCCCAAAGTTTGATAATATATTCATTTGCCAAGTCATGAGCGCAGCCATTAAGCTTATAAAAAACAAGAAAATAATCCCCGTTTTTTTCATGAAGTTCCCGTTCATTATCTGTTACACCTCCCTTGCTCGAAGTTAAAATAGTATATGATAGATTGCTAGATTCCGTGTTCCTATTTACCGTATAAGTACAGATATAGCTAACATACCTGCTAAGAATTCAGCGTTACTGGGACACTTGGCGGAGAAAATACCCCACACCAATAAAAAAGCCCGAAGCGCCACCCGCGCTTCAGGCTTAAATTATCTGTTCAGCAAGCTTCCCACATACCGCAGCAACTCATTGGCGCACACAGGGCAATACCCGTGCTCATCAATTAACTGCTTCGTCACATCGTTAATTTTCTTCAACTGCTTCTCATCCGGTGTTTTCGACGATGTCGTAATCTTCACGATGTCTTTCAGATCGGCAAACAGCTTCTTCTCAATGGCTTCACGCAGGCGTTCGTGGCTGCTGTAATCGAATTTCCGGCCTTTCCGCGAATAGGAGGAAATACGGATCAGAATTTCTTCCCGGAACGCTTTTTTCGCATTTTCGGAAATGCCGATTTGTTCCTCAATGGAGCGCATCAGGCGCTCATCCGGATCCATCTCCTCACCGGTGAGCGGATCCTTGATTTTGCCCCAGTTGCAGTAAGCCTCAATATTATCGAGATAGTTGTCGAAAATGGTTTTGGCCGACTCTTCGAAGGAATAGACGAAGGCTTTTTGCACTTCTTTTTTGGCGATATCATCGTATTCTTTACGCGCGACGGAAATGAAGTTGAGGTACCGTTCACGCTCATCCTTCGTAATCGACGGATGCTGATCCAGGCCATCTTTGAGGGCACGCAAGACATCCAGCGCGTTAATGCACTGAAGATCCTGCCTGATCAGAGCGCTCGAAATCCGGTTGATGACATAACGTGGATCGATACCGCTCATGCCTTCTTCTTGGAATTCATTTTGCATTTCTTTCAGATCAGCCTCTTTATAGCCTTCGACGACTTCGCCGTCGTACATCCGCATCTTTTTGACCAAATCCATCCCTTGCTTCTTCGTTTCCTTCAAACGGGTCATGATGGAGAAGATGGCAGCCACACGTAACGAGTGCGGGGCTGTGTGAATGTGCGACATATCGCTCTGTCCGATGAGCTTGTAGTAAATTTTCTCTTCATCGGATACCCGAAGGTTATACGGAATCGGCATGACAATCATCCTGGATTGCAACGCTTCATTCTTTTTATTGGCAATAAAGGATTTGTACTCCGTTTCATTCGTATGCGCAACGATCAACTCGTCGGCACTAATGAGCGCGAAGCGGCCCGCTTTGAAATTCCCCTCCTGCGTTAGTGAGAGTAAGTTCCAGAGGAACTTCTCATCGCATTTCAGCATTTCCTGGAACTCCATGATCCCGCGATTGGCCTTATTGAGCTCCCCATCGAACCGGTAAGCACGCGGATCGGACTCGGAACCGAACTCCGTGATCGTCGAGAAGTCGATGCTACCCGTCAGATCGGCGATATCTTGTGATTTGGGATCCGATGGACTGAACGTCCCGATACCGACACGGCCTTCCTCGGATACAAATACACGCTCCACCAAGACGTCTTCAATGCATCCGTTGTAGTCAGTTTTCAAACGCATTTGGCAGGACGGGCATAAGCTGCCTTCGATTTTCACATTTAACTCTCGCTCGATTTCGGGGCGCAATTCCATCGGAATAAGATGAAGCGGCTCCTCGTGCATCGGGCACCCTTTGATTGCATAGACGGCCCCTAAGTCTGTTTTGGCAAACTGCTCCAACCCACGTTTTAGCATTGTCACAATTGTGGATTTACCACCGCTTACAGGACCCATTAGTAGCAAAATACGTTTACGAACATCCAATCGACGGGCAGCGGAGTGGAAATATTCTTCTACCAGCTTCTCAATCGCTCGATCCAGACCAAAAATCTCTTGGTTGAAAAATTTGTAAGACTTGTGCCCGGATTGATCATTAATCCCTTGCGAAGCAATCATATCATAGACTCTGGAATGTGCAGTTCTTGCGAGTCCAGGATTTTTGCGAAGCAATTCTATGTACTCCGCGAACGTACCGGTCCAGCTCAATGCATCCTTCTCCGTACGATGCTCCGAAATTCTTTTGAATATGTCCATGGGTACCTCCTTTCACTGCTGCCTTTCAAAATATAGGTCAGCTCGTGATGGTGAATTGTGTACTACAATCCTATGCACCCACAGAAGAGAACTTGCCCGAAATTTTTATGAGAATTGGTTTTCATAAGAAAGAAAGTGCGCCCTGCTAATCCGGTTACCTGCACCTACTCCAGCTTTTGAGGCAAAGCCGGCATGGCCATAATCATCTTGGTGCCTTGTTCAAGCTTGCTTTCAATTCGCAGCCCATACTGCTCGCCATAGACCATTTGAATCCTGCGATGAACGTTCAAAACGCCGATGCCGCCCTTTTTACCCGCTTCATCCACTTCGCCGTCCGCCAGTCGATTGGTATTCAGCTTCTCCCGGAGCTGCGTAAGCTTCGCTTCCGACATCCCGGCCCCATTATCCTCTACACTGATCCAAAAGATGCCATCATGAACGCCGCCATCGATCCGGACAATATGATAATCTTCCAGGCCGTCCGGGAAGGCATGTTGGAACACATTTTCAACCAGCGGCTGTAGCGTCAGACGTACCATGACATGAAGCAAATATTCAGGTTTAATCGCCACATCAATCTCGAACTCCCGGCCTATGCGATGCCTTAATACGACCAAATAATACATAACGTGCTTCAACTCGTTCGCTACTGTGATTTCCTCAAGGTTCGTCTGAACGGAGTAGCGCAGCATATAAGCCAATGCTTTCACAATTTCAGAAATCTCCTCAGAATCCTGAATAGTGGCATAGCAAACGATTGTTTCCAGCGTGTTATACATAAAATGGGGATTGATCTGCAGCTGAAGCGATTGAAATTCAGCCTTCTGGCGTTCCATCCGAATTTCGGAATTGCTTAATTCCACTTGCACTACACGGTCTACGGCTTCCGAAAGCCGCTTGACCATCAAATTATAACGGACCATCAGCTCCACAATTTCATCGCGGTGAGGCGGCAGCGGAATCGTCGCCCAATTCCCTTTCTCCGTCTCCCGCATGCCGGATTTGAGCGTTTGCACGGGTTTGGCAATGGATTTGCCGAATCGGTAGGCGAGCAGCATCGCCAAGATCAAAGTGAACAATCCGACGACCAGCGTTGTCGAGCGGATGTTGGAGAGCGGCTTGCGCAGCTCGCGAAGTGGCATGGACACAACAAGCTGCCAATCGGAAAACTCCGATTTGCGGCTTACATACATGCGCTCATCACCTTCATAGGCGTCAGCAAAGGAATGCGAATCGGCTTGATTCAGCTTATCAAAAAAAGCTTTCGGCACACTCGTGCCGACTTTTAACCCGTCAGGGTGATAAATGTAACGCCCTTTGTCATCAATGATAAATAAATACCCATATTTCCCCAAATCAATACCTTTCCATAAGGCGGATAGATCGGCAGACCGCATCTCAATCGCAAGCAAACCCGACAATTCCGGTGACGTGTAGCCGCGAATACGACGGACGATCGTTAGCATTTGATTCTCTTGCCCTTCAATGATCGTGTGATTCAGGATGCTTAATTGTCCGTTAGCCGTCGTATTGGCGAGGAAATAATCGCGCTGCTTTTGGATATCCTCGGCATTAAAGGATTGTTCATTCACATTATTATAATAATAAACCGCATTCTTCTTATCGCTGATCAGATAGACAGAAGCAAGTTTGGGATTACGTATAAATAAAGGGTCTACGCTAACTTCCCGGATTGTTTTACGATACAAATAGTAGTCATATTCTTCTCTTGTGGCAGGCAGATCAATGAACTCCATAATCTGTCTATTTGTTAACAGCGAGACAATCGAGCGCTCGTAGTCCTTCAGATACAGATCGGTATGGTGAACGGCGTTGCCGGCAATTTGATCCATTTGATTTTCTACCATTTCTTCCAGTTCTCCAGAAGTAATGATATAGGAGAAGATACCTACACAGCTGAGCGAAAGAACAATAACAATGAGGAAATATGCAAATATTTTCTTCGTGAAACCTCTGATCTTCATTTGATACCTAGACTGGCGCGGTATTCCGTTGGAGAAACACCGACAATTTTCTTAAAGGTTTTTGTAAAATGGGGGTAATCGTCATACCCTACATCCGCTGCAACATCAACGATTCGAACATGCGGTGCGGACAGCATTTCTTTCGCCTTCGCCATTCGCTTGTTAATCCGGTACTGTACGAAGGTCTCTTGCGTGATTTTTTTGAAAAGCGAGCTGAAATACGTCGGCGTCAGTCCAACCATAGCCGCGACTTGATCCAAAGAAATATCCTCTGACAATCGGCTGTCGATATACGCCTTGGCTTCTTCCATCGGATCTTTGAAATGACCGCTGCGGACTGCATGCAGCCCGCTGATCATGTTCAAAAGACCTTTCTCAAAAGCGTCCAACGCTTCTTTGACGCTATCCGCCTGCAGATGAGCCGGAACGGACGCAGGCGAGTAATGGCGTGCTTGAAAGCGTTTCACAAGAAGCGCATTACAATCATCCAGCAGCTCTTTCAGCTGGGCCAGCGAGATATTCGCCGACAGGCAATATTCCCGCCAGCCTGTGATAAGGTGCTTGATTTCCTCCATTTGCAACGCCCATATTTGCTGTTCCATCTGATCGATCCACTCGATATAGCGGGAAGGGGATAAATAACCGTGTTTTGGTTTTTTGATCAGCTGATCCAGCATGTCATGGACATCGCTTTTGGTAGCCGGTTTCAATAAATAGTGCCTGACACCGTAATTCATACTCTTTTGTGCATATTCAAAGTCATTGTAACCGGATATGACAACGGTTTTGATATGAGGGAACTCCTCATGAATGATTTTGCATAATTCCAGTCCGTCCATTTTGGGCATGCGAACATCCGTCAACACCAGATCAGGCTCTGACGCCCGAATTTGCTCCAAAGCAGCTTCGCCGTTTTCGGCCGTCTGAATTTTGGAGAAAGCGGGGACGTACAGTTCCGCCATTTTTACCATCCCTCTGCGAATAACAGGTTCATCGTCCACGATCAGTACATGCATGTCCAGACCTCCTCATGCTCTCAGCGTTGCTAATCCAATTATGATAACCTACTGCTGTTCGTTCATCAACAAATGTGTTTGGGCAAATCGCCAAGTGACTTTCTGATAGGATGAGGATCCATCGTTTTCTCCCATCCATGCACCGATATAATGACCATCCTGATCGATCGTTACGCTCAAATTCCACCAACTGCATTTGCCTTGCTCGTAATCATAGGTTTCGCCATCATCGTCATAAAGCCTTGCTGTGCAGGGTTCAGTGCCAAAGTGCACCAATTCAATCTCCGTAAGCGTCCCAGGTGCCGGAACATGCGAAAGCGCAGCTGTCATGGGAATAATGGAGCCGCTTTTCACAAAAACAGGGATATGCTCAAGGCCCGCCTGCACACGAATCACACGGCCGCCTGTATAGCGTTCTCCCGTCTCCAAGCCATACCAAATACCAGCGGGCAGCAGCACCTCACGCTCGGTTTCCCCCTCGACCAGAGGAGCAACAAGCAGGGCATCCCCGACCATATACTGATCGTCCCACTCTCTAGCCTTCTTCTTGCCGTAAGCGGCATCCGTCGTATTCAAAAGCTGCTGCTCATCAAGGGCTAACTTGGCTTCAGCGTCAGCAATCTCTTCCGGCGTCAGTACGAACGGCATCGCCTGAAACGGCGGAATCCCCAGCTCGCGGTAAACGGCAAAAGCGGTATACAAATACGGCAGAAGTTTCATCCGCAGTTTGATATAATGCCGCACGGTGCCCTCTACCTCGGGGAAGGACCACGGTTTGGTCCCGTCTCCCCATGCATTCAGCATGGCCATCGGCGAGAAACACACCGTTTGCATACGCCGAACCCAATCTTCGGCATTTCTCGCCCGGCGGACCTCCGGTGTCCACAGCAGACCGCTGAAGGAAGCACTACAAATGCCTCGAATAAACTGCTTATGGTCATATAAATCCGAGTACAGAACATAAGGCATTGTCGAGGCAGCGCCGCCTGAAGCTCTGACCAGTCCAAACGTCCGGCGATTCTGGCTTCGGAAGAGATCAGCCGTCATTTTTTGGAACATCAAGCCATACATCTGTCTCATCTGCTCGCCGTCCAAGCCGGAAGGGAACTTGGCATGTGCCGGGAACATCCATGAATTGTTCGTCAATTCGCTGCCATCGCATTCATCCAACTTGTACCCTGACACTCCGATTTGGATATGCTGTTCCTCATGCTGTTTCTTATAAAGCTCAGCTGCTTCTGGCAGCGAGTAATCCGGCGCAAGCCCGCCCCACACGGTATGAGTTCCCGAAAGCGGCTGCAAACCTGCATACAATTCGCTCTGAGGCGAAACGTAGGGGTGCTCCCAAAGGTTTACACGGAAGCCCTTCTGTGCCAATTCTTTGACAAAGCTAGCGGGCTCAGGGAATCGGCTTTTTTCCCATTCATAACTGACCGGATAACTATGGCTATGCCAGCCAGGCTCAAGTCCAATAACATCGCAAGGGAAATCGTTAAGGCGGAACTGCTCGGCTTCTTCAAGTACTTGCTGATCACTGTATAGTGTCGGAACCCGGTGCCAGAAACCTAGTCCCCATTTCGGAGGCAAAACGCCTCCCCCGCACATTAAATTGTATCTAGCTACCACCTCAGAAAGAGTAGGCCCGCCAAATAAATAGACGACTGCGCCTTCGGCAGGAATCTGGATTTCCACTCGTGAAGCAACCGGCGTTGCCTTCCACCCCTTATCCGTATTGCGATCACGAATCTCTTCATGCTGCCTATCCTCTTGCTTCAAAGTAGAGCCGCAATGCATGGTTACGATGCGTGACGTATCCACCCAGACCCCATACCCTTGATCGCTCACATAAAAAGGGACGGGAGCATGCGTTTCACCGGTATCCTGCTTAGGATCGCTGTTAACACGCAAAAAGCGGGTTCTTCCCCGTTGGTTCATTCGCAGCAGTTGAAGGCCTGTCCCATACAGCTTCTCGGTCCTATTTAGTGGTAAGGACAGAATAAAGCGCCCTCCCGCCTCCTCCAGCTGAACACGATCCCAGGCAAAAGGTGGCTCTACCTGCGGCATTTGCTGCAAAGCCTCATCCTTAGGTGCAACCCCCATCCAGGTTAACGGTGTGATCCCCTGAGGCTCTCCAATTGTCAAACGCCAGATACCTGGCGCTGTTTGTTCCCATTTTGTGATCGGCATGCTCGAACCTCCATTCATCTAAATTATTGGAACGGGAATTGCGTACGTCTTCCCGAATTCGCTAGCCAACTTGGCATAATGCACAAGCGCCTGCGTTTTCAAATAATCCCGGCCGCTTGTCTCCGACTCTCGCCCTTCCCGCAGTGAAGCCAGGAATTCAGTCAGCGTATCTGTTAGATCAATACCGCTATAGTCCTCGATCAGTTGAGCCTCTCCGTCCCGTATGACGCGAATCTCTTTACCGACGTATTCAATCGCTCCCTCCGTACCTTCCAAGCGCCAATTCCCGCTCCACGGTGTTTCAGTCCCTCTGGCCGAGATGGAGGCGTTATATGAAGCCGTAATGCCGTTATCCATCTCCAAGAACGCATAAGCATTAATAATGGCGCCGTCCTGCTCCCACGCATTGATCGGATTGTACAGCTTCGCCTGTACTGTTTTTCCTTCTCTACCGCTAAAATAACGGAACAAATCAAAGTGATGAACACCAATGTCATCCAGAATGCTGACGGTGTATCTTCTTTGTACGTTGTGATATCTATAAAACTGTACATCCATAGAGGACAGGCTGCCGATAACGCCCTCGTCTAGAAGCTGTTTCATTTTACGTATATGCGGCATCCTCCGATAATTTTCTGCGATCATAAAAGGCAGCTTTTCTCGCTCAGCCCGAGCCACCACTTCAATGGACTCCTCATAATTAAAGGAGATCGGCTTTTCGCATAAAACCGCCAATTTACGATCAAAAGCCGCATGATTCACCACAGTGTGCACCATCGGAGAAGTGACATTAACAAGAAAATCCGCTTGCTCTTTCTGTAAGGCTTCCTCTAATGAAGTGTAAAAAGGAAAGCGGTCATTCTGCATTTTCTCTTTCATCGCCTCATCCACTTCGACAACAGCTGCCAATAAACCTTGATCTCGCAGGCGCTTATACCAGCTAAATCCTGCCGAACCTAAACCAACCAATATCGCTTTCACGCGTTGGTCACCCCTTCATCGTCTCGTTGCCTTCATTATAGGAATTAATCCGCCACTCAGAAAGGATAAAATTAAGATCGTATGTCATTTTTTACGATTTTGGCATAGGGTAACCTCCTATTTCATTGAAATAACGCCCTGTAGTTCCCCTGGAAATAAAAAATATCCATCAGCAAACAGCTCTGCTAATGGATACTTTTCCGCCTTTATTTAATATCAATCATAATCGCGCCTTGTTTCTTGTTCCAACGATCGGTCGCTTCTTTAATTATCTCGTTACCGCCCTTAGACTTGTACTCTTCGATAACTTTAGGCCAGTCGCTGATCGGCTCTTTGCCGTAAATCATTTTAATCATATGATCAACGATAATTTTGGGACCTACATCGGGTTGCGGCGCCGCAAGATCCGGGAATTTAGAGAACGTGCTCAAATCCGGATAGAAGCCAATACCAGGCAGCCCTTCCTTCGTTAACACCTCATCAAAGGCTTTCAATGTCGCTTTGCCATCCTCGTTCAGCAGCAATCTTGGTTTGTTGTAAGTGGAGTCGTGCACCGCCCACATCGTTCCGCTGCGGAAGCCTTCTTCATCCGTCTCTTCCTTGGTCGTAGGGAACTTGTAATTAATGTTGCCGCTGCTGTCCTTGGTGTAAGTATCTCCCTCAATACCAAAAGTGAAGAAAGTTTCGGCTTCCGGCGTAACCATCCAATCGAAGAATTTAATAATGTTTACTGCCGTTTCTTGCTTCACGTTTTTGTTAATAAAGAAGGTTCGAATGACCGGCGCATAATAGAAGTAGCCGCCTTTCCCTTCCGGCCCTTTGGGAGAAGCAACGATCTCGACCTTGGACCCTGGAACGGCTTGTTGAATTTTCGTCCGGTATCCCGGCAAGCCTGAAGCGTTCTGCGACCAGATACCGGCTTTGCCTGACTCAATATTTTTGGAGAAATCCGTGGAGGAAATTGTAGCGAATTCCTTTGGAATCAAGCCTTCATCGTACATCGTTTTATACGTAGTCAGCGCTTTTTGTACATTTTCTACATCGAAAAATTTCGGAACAACCTGACCGTTCACCAATTCAAATTGATCCTTGTAAGGAAGCACGTCGTACGCGCCCAAAATAACGTCCGCATACTTGAAGTTTTCCCTCATCTGATACGGATTCTCGACGCCCAGCTTCTTGAACGCCCTTAGCACATTCAGGAATTCATCGACAGTTTTCGGCGCTTGAAGCCCTGCCTTCTCCAGCAGATCCGTACGAATGTAGGTCGAACGACGGGATGGATTGCTCAAAAATTCAGGCACGCCATAAATTTTGCCTTCATATGAAACACTATCCCAAGCGGCTTTCGGAATCAATTTCATCAAGTTCGGAGCGTACTGTTTCAGCAGATCATCCAGCGGCATGAACACGCCGTTCTCCACGGAACCGGACATGGACTTACTGCCTGGACCGCCAATGCTGCCAACAACATCCGGGATGTCGTTACTTGCGAACATGACGCCGAATTTGGCATCCTCCATCACCTTCACGTCAAGATCCGTATTGGTTAGCTGCTCCAGCTTCAGCACCCATTTGTCCTTGTTCAAATCCGGTACGCGGGTATGATAGCCAGTACTGACTGTCGTCGGGAAAAGGATAGAGAATTTCGCCGGTGCTTTCTTCGCATCTGTAGACGGCTGCGACGACGCTTTTTCCGCTACTTTGCTATCTGTTGAACAAGCGGTGAGTGCGGATGCTGCCATGATGACAGCGAGAGTGAGACTTATCGTTTTTTTCATATAACCCCTTCTTTCCAGCTTTTTTGCAAGCGGTTCCACTGCTCAGTGTTATCATAACGACTGCTTAAAATTTTCTGAATGTATAAATTTAAGGAGCTATGTCATTTTATACGATTGCTAAGCGGTCATCCTCATTTCTTTCCAAGAAAAAGAACGCCCTTTTTATTTTGATAACGATCGGTTGCTTCTTTGATGATTTCATTGCCGCCTTTGGTCTTGTATTCTTCAATCACCTTCGGCCAGTCAGAAATCGGCTCTTTGCCGTATATCATTTTGATCATATGATCCATGATGATTTTCGGAGCTGCATCCGAACCCGGAGAAGCAGCGTCGGGGTATTTGCTATTCGCCTCCAAATCCGGAGCAAAGCCAATCCCAGATAATCCTTCATGAGCAAGAATGTTATCGAAAGCATCCAGAATATACGGACCGTTCGGATCTGTTTCCATTTTCAAACGGTTCACCGTACTTTCATGGGCGGAGTGCAAGGTGCCTCTATGATCCTGTTCTTCCTGTTCTTCTTTGTTAGTCGGCTCTTTATACTTGATTTTACCATCGACCACCGTATATGTGTCGCCTTCAATTCCGAACGTGAAGAACTTATAAGCCTCGTCTGACGACATCCAATCAAAATATTTCACGATCTCCGCTGCCGTCTCAGGCTTCACATTTTTGTTAATATAGTGCGCACTTGTAACCGGTAAATACATCAGATAGCCGCTTTTGCCATCCGGACCCTTCGGCGACGAGATTACATCGACTTTCGCGCCCTTCACGGCGTTCGGAATATTCGTCCGGAAGTCATTTAAACTGACCAAGTTGGAAGACCATATGCCTACTTCGCCGGCTCGAATGTTTTTCAACCAATCCGTCGATGACGTCGTCGCGAATTCCTTAGCCATCAATCCTTCATCGTACATGGTTTTATAGACGGATAAAGCTTTCGTCATATTGTCCACATCAAAAAATTTCGGCACAACTTGACCATTGACCAATTCGAACTGTTCTTTGTACGGAAGCACGTCGAAAGCGCCGAGGATCGTATCGGCATATTTTAACGTTTCACGCCCCCCATAGGGGTACTTAACACCCATCTCTTTAAATTTGCGGAGGACATTCAGGAACTCATCAACCGTTTTCGGTGCCGGCAATCCCGCCTTCTCCAACAAATCGGTACGAATAAAGGTTGCACGCCTGGAGGGATTGTTCAACCAGTTGGGAATGCCGTAAATTTTGCCATTATACGATACGGCTTCCCAGGCTTCCTTCGGTACCATTTTCATCAAATTGGGAGCATTTTGTTTTAATAAGTCATCCAGAGGCATGAACATACCCGCTTCTACAGAACCGGACATCGCTTTGTCTGTCGCTGTCCCCAAGCTTCCCACGACATCGGGCACGTCATTGCTGGCGAACATAAGGCCCATTTTGCTTACTTCCGTTATTTTCAGCGTGAGGTCGGTATTCGTCAGTTCTTCTAACTTTTTCACCCATTTGTCATTGTTAATATCGACACGGGTGTGGTAGCCGGTATTGGCCGTTGTCGGATACGAAATGGAAAATTTCGTTGGCTGCTTTTTCGCCTCCATTGCCGCCGTAGCCGCAGCGGTTTGCTGCGGCTCTGTAGTTCCCTTGGAGCATCCGGCCATAGTTCCAGCAGACAGTGCTGCGGCTAATGCCACAACTGCTACTTTTTTCAATGGAATCCCTTCTTTCTAATCGAAATTAGATGTGTTTCCATAAGGTTATAAGGTTAAGACTTGACGGAGCCTACCATCATACCTTGAATAAAGTGCTTTTGCAGGAACGGATAGACCAGAAGAATGGGTATTGTTGCAACAACAATAACGGCCATTTTGATCCCTTCAGGTGAAAGAAAGAGCATTAATTCGGATGATACATCCGATTGGCCGAACTGATCCGTAAATACAATCTCCCTTAAGCGGACCTGGAGCGGAATCCAATTCCGGTGATCGATATAAAAGACGGCTTCGGCATAACGATTCCAATGTCCAACTGCATACATGATCCCCATGGTCGCCATAGCGGGCTTGGAAAGCGGCAGTACAATGTTCCACAAGATCCGGAACTCCCCGCATCCGTCCATTCGGCCTGAATCCAGCAGCTCAACCGGTAGGTTCAGAAAGAAAGATCGCATAACAAATAGATTAAAAGCACTGATCGCCATCGGGAGCATCAAAGCCCATAGCGTATTAAGCAAGCCTAACTGCTTCACGAGCAAATAATTCGGAATTAGCGGTGCGCTGAAAATCAGTGTAAACAGCACCATAATCAGAATTGATTTACGGAACAAATATTCCGGCCTGGAGAGTGGATAAGCCAGTGTCGTTGTCATAAACAAATTGATGAATGTACCGAATACCGTAATAATGACGCTGTTCCGGAATCCTAACCAGATTGTCGGATCTTGCAAAATAAGCTTATAGCTTCCCAGTGTAAAACCAACCGGCCACAGAGAGACCTGCCCAGCATTAATCGCGACGTTATTGCTTAAGGATTGAGCAATAATATGGATAAGGGGAAGCACCATACTTAGTCCGAGAGCTCCCAACAGAATAATATTAATAAAATTAAAAATTTTATGGCCTCTTGTCATAATCATAACGAACTACCTCCTTTCTTATCTGTGTCATTAATACAAACCTTCACCCGTTACTTTTTTGCTGAATGCATTACTGAACATGATTAACGCTAAGCCGACAACCGACTTGAACAACCCAATAGCCGTTGTGTAGCTGTACTGACGGTCGACAAGTCCTGCACGGTATACAAACGTATCGATAATTTCCCCATTTTCGTTGTTGAGCGGGTTAAGGAAGACGAAGACACGTTCAAAGCCAAAGTCGAGAAAGTTTCCGATATGAAGCAAGAACAGAATGACAATCGTCGGTAAAATCGTCGGAATCGTAATGGAAAACACTTGCCGCAACCGGCTGGCACCATCAATTTGTGCGGCCTCGTAGAGATCAGGGTTAATCCCTGCAATAGCAGCCAAATAGATAATCGTCCCCCAACCGCTGTCTTTCCAAATGCCTGAGGAGATAAGAATCGTACGGATATATTCATTTTCCCCTAAAAAGTAGATCGGATCGACGCCGAATAAGCCGAGAAGATGATTAACGATTCCAGTAGACGGGGATAGTACTCCGACAACAACCCCACCTACGATGACCCACGAGAGAAAGTGTGGCATATAGACCACGGTTTGAACGATTCTTTTGTAAGTCATGATGCGCAATTCATTGATTAATAAAGCTAAAATAATGGGAACCGGAAAGGCGAAGAGCAAATCGTAGATCCCGATCAAAATCGTATTTTTCAAAATCTGCAGAAATTCGGTGTACTGGAACATCCGCTGGAAATTTTCAAGTCCAACCCATGGACTCCCCTTAATGCCTTTGAATATGTTGTAGTTTTGAAAAGCAATAACTGAACCAAATAAGGGGACATATTTAAAAAGCAAGAAATAAATAATACCCGGTAGTGATATGACATAAATCGGCCAATGTTTTCGCATAAAAGCCCACTTCTGGCTCTGCGATGTGAAATTGTAAATTGTTCGATCAGATGGCTGAATTTTACTGGCCATGTTCTCCTCCCCTTCATGCCTGCAGCATTTAATGTACTTCTTTATCTTACAAGGGTTGGTAGTAGCTAGCGATGGCGAAACTTATAGCGCTTTGTGTTTTTTTATGATTGTTAAGCGAACAATTAACACTCTATGCCGTATCGTTTCGCTGCACTTCGATACAGCCAATCTTCCGCAATTTGTAACGCCGTCGACTGGTCAATCCAGCCCGCTTCAATTTGATTCCACAGGAACTCGCCCACTAGTCGCTTAATCACGATAATTTTGCCGTAGCTCCACTCCATGCAGCGCGCATCGGACACGATCAGCGAGCTTTTGATAGCAGGCAGAGCCTCCAGCCTGTACTGCATGCTGTCACGGTATGTGCTCGCCCGGAAGTTAAACCACCAGTGCCCGCCAACGTGCACGTTAGGGAAGTTCCATGCAGCCTGCACGATATCCAGATTATTCAGCTCCGATGCCACGACAAGCTCAAACGGACAGGCGTACGCTTCAAATAAAGCGGACAGCTTCAAGATACGTTCCGGATCATTGACCGGCACAGCTGTTCCACACCAGGAGCGCTCTACGCCGAGAAATAGCTGCACGAGCAGTCCCCTCTGTTCAGCTGCTGCACCGATTTCGTGTAAAAGCAACATCAGGATCTCGTCTTTGGTGCTGTCCTGCCCGATAACGACCTTATGATTGGCGCTGGCCTTATAGCTTGGCAGCGTCGTCATAATCCCTTTGACGCCATCCTCTTTGTACGCATCCAACAATTGGCCCAGCTTCGCACTAGTTTCCGCCAAGGCCGCAGCACGGTCACTCGACGCTTCGATGTCCTTGACCCACGTCCCCAATTTGCCATCAATTCGCGGAATAAGAATGGCATTGTGCGCCATACCTTGAAACTCGGCGTGCTCCGGGATATTCACGACGAAACGTCGCGCTTGCATACGGTTGGCTACCTCTTGTGCCCAGTCGGCCCTTTGAGCAGACTGCTTGATGGCCCTATCGGCTTCCAGCACGGAAGCTTTATTGCTGAGCGTTATGCCATAAAGATCTTTGAGAATGTGCGTAAACGCAATGTTCATCAAGGTATTTCTGGTTGCTTGGTACGCATCCAAGAACGCAGAGATTCGCAAATCCTCCGGCAGCTCCATCGCACCTGCCGGATAACCTGCTGCCTGCATCTCGCGAAACAGCCAGAAGTAATGAGCTATTTCCCAAAAATCCGCAGCAGCCAGACGATCCCCCACAAGGTGGGTGTGAGTATCCAAAACCGGTTGCTGCAAAATATGTTTCGTGAATGCTTCTTTACTGAGTTGTATCCCCATGCTCATTTCTATTTCCTCCTCCTGCTGCTACGAAATTCGAATCTATTAACCTGCAAGAATTTGATCAATCAAAGCCAATTCTTCCTCTGTAAAATGCAGCTGGTTCAAAGCCGCCACATTATCATCCAACTGCTGCACTTTACTTGCCCCAATTAAAGCGGAAGTCACGTGCCCCTTGCGAAGAACCCACGCCAGGGCCATTTGGGCCAAGCTTTGTCCCCGTTCCTGCGCCATCACGTTCAATCGGCGCGATTTCGCAATTTTCTCTTCGGTGATGTCTTCAGGCCGCAGAAACACACTGCCTCCGGCGGCACGCGAGTCGGCCGGAATGTTCTCCAAATAACGATCGGTGAGCAGTCCTCTAGCCAGCGGGCTGTAAGCGATCGAACCGATGCCCTCTTGGGCCAGCACATCCTGTAAGCCTTGTTCCAGCCTTCTTTCGAACATGGAATAGTGTACTTGGTGGATCACGAACGGAGTTCCCAGGCTTTTCAAAATACTCGCTGCCCGTTCCGTCTGCTCTGCATTATAGTTGGATACCCCAACATACAGCGCTTTCCCTTGGCGTACCGCTTGATCCAAAGCGCCCATCGTTTCTTCAAGCGGCGTTTCGGCATCAAACCGGTGCGAATAATAAATATCGACATAATCCATGCCCAGACGTTTCAGGCTCTGATCAAGGCTCGCCAGCATGCTTTTCCGCGAGCCACGTTCTCCATATGGGCCATCCCACATGCGATAGCCGGCCTTCGTGGCGATGATCAACTCATCGCGGTAGGGGTGCAGATCCTTTTTCATAATCTGCCCAAACGTTTCTTCCGCAGAACCTGCCGGCGGACCATAATTATTCGCAAGATCGAAATGCGTAATCCCCAAATCAAAGGCGTGACGCGTGAGTGCCCTGCTGCTCTCGAACGTATCTACGCCGCCAAAGTTATGCCATAAGCCGAATGAGATCGGCGGCAGCTTAAGTCCGCTTTTTCCCGTCTGATGATAAGCCATTTTGGTATATCGTTGTTCGTCTGCCAAATAGTTCATGAATGAAACCTCCTAATAAGTACGAGCTGGATAGAGTAATTATGAAAGGTAGAGGGTTGCCAGGCCGGAAGCTGGAATCGCCAGCTTATGAATACCTGCCGTAAACTGCGCGGACCTTTCCTCAACAATCTCACCCGTGCACGATGTAATGACCACTTTCGCTGCCTCAACCGGTTCTGATACCTCAAGGTACAGTCCATCCTGCCTTCTGCCGTTCACCACTATCCACTTCGACACGGATCTCGCAGCTGGAATAGGCACAATGCTGTCATGGTAAGCGACAACAATCCCTTTATCACCTTTAACAGAACGTACAAGTGGATATAACAATTCCGGATTCATCGGCTCCATGCTGCCGGCCAGAAGCAGATCCCGGTTCTCTTTCCAAAAAGCAAGCCAATAGCCCAGCATCGCCAAATGGTCGGACGGCAATTTATCCAGAAGGACAGAAACTTGAGGGACGGAGAATAAGCAGTTAATCAGCTGGAGTGCGGCGCTTTCCACCGGCTCCTCGGGATGCCACATGATCATATCCGCATGAGCCGCCGTATTTCCGCAAATCAGTCGAATATCAATCGTCCGCACCCGGTTCTGAATGCTATCATTCGGACAATCCGACGCACGGAACATATTGCCGTACTTGCGCATCGCCGGCCCAATATACATTTGGCGAAACTCAATCATGATATCGGGTTTCAGCTCTCTCAGCCTGCCGATCGAATCCGTCAAGAGACGGTCAACAGCCGCCGGAATCGACTCATAATCCTTCCCTTCAACAGTTGAAGGGAGCTGCAGTTCCGGCGAATAAAACGTATCGATGAAGTCCAGCTTGAATCCGTCCAAGTCCCATTCTTTCACCGCTTCTTCATATTTATGAATGATATACTCACGGACATCCGGGTATCTCGGGTCAAGCACGGCGGCGCCATGATTCTCATTAAAGCGCAAAATTTTATCCTTGAATTGATCCCACACACGACTGTATTTACCGATAAATGGCACAGAGTACCATAGAATAAATTTCATACCTAGACGATGAACCGCATCCACATGCCGCTTCATATCGGGAAATTTCCCCGCGTATGTCTCCCAATCGCCACAGTAGGCATACCCTCTGCGGTTATCCTCCGTCTGCCAGCCATCATCAACGATGACGGCTTCCATCCCGAGCCTTTTGGCGATCTGGCACTGCTGTTCAATCTGTTCGTCCGTTACATTCTGGTGCATGCTGTACCAAGTTGAGTACATCGGTTCTTTGGCAGCCGCTGGGACGAAGGCAGGTCGGTACTCCGGCATTGAGCTCCACCACTCCTGCACGCCTTGTAAGCTTTCGTAGTAAGGAACATCCCTTGTGTCCACGAGAAGTTTGGCCTCATACGAACAAAATGGAGCTGTCGTCTCCGCAAATAATTGGACCCGGCAATGGAAGTCCGCTTTCTCCTCGCTAATGCCTCCCGAGTAATGAACGGTATTCAGCGCATCCGAATACGCGAATGTAAGCCGATTGTGGCCAAGACCGTTAAACAGCGCATAAACAGGGGCCGAGGCCGCTGCGTTCGAGCGCAATGTGCGCATCCAGTCCGCCTTAAAGCTTTTATTACGGTCTTGCGCCGGATGCCAGCTGGCCTGAATGTCACATGCGGGATGGGACCAATTGATCGTTAAAACAGGGGGAACTGCCGCTTCTTCCGCATCCAGACGCAGCGTGATTAGATCGAGGCCCTCTTGCAGCTTCTCAGCTGCAAGGGACACCGTGAACGGATCACTCGCTCCATCTAACGTAAAGGTATGGGCAGCCGTCGTGATTTGCCGGTTCATACGGACTCCTCCTGCTGTTGATTCTTATGGCGGTTCAAGCCTGCATGGCACCATACGGTCACAATCGGATCGTCTTCACTCGAATTGAGATGATGATCTTCGCCTGGCTCAACAATCACGATGTCCCCCGTTGTAACCGGCGTATGCTCCCCGTTAATCTCCATGGTTCCGCTCCCCTGCAAAATGATGAACGCCTCACAATCCCCATGGATATGATAGTCTCTGCCATCCGGTCCATCATTGGTGTGACTGCGCTCACCTCGTTTGGCAAATGAAAGACCCCCTGAAGATAAGTAATCCCCTGGCAAAACATCTTGCAAAATGTGTCCGCTTTTGGTATCCCGCAGCTCGCTCAAACGCAGCTTTATCATCGTTACCCCTCCATTTTCAAACGGTAAAGGCGACTTCGAAAATCACCTTTCCAGATCGGTAAATGCAAACCAACATGCATTAAATCGTCTCCGCCAAAACACGTAGCTCCAGTCTCATCAGGAGCATCCGCATCATACAAAAGATAATTGGCGCCTGCTTCCAAGCCCTTCAGACGCAGCTTCTTCAGCGGAGCATTAGGCTCAGCCAGCACTTGGAAATAAGCGACAAGCGCTTCTTTCTGATCCTCCGACACGAACATCCAAGCCGCGTCCACACCTTGGAATGGACTGCTCAACCGGTAAAATTCCCCGAATTGAATCAGCGGACGCAGCTGCTTATAGAGCGCAACCTGCCGCTTTACAGCTTCTTTTTCCTCCTCCGTAAACGTGGTCAAATCCAGCTCATAGCCGAAATTGCCCGACATAGCGGCATGTCCCCGCATATCCAGTGGTGTCGTGCGATGAACTTGATGATTCGGGATCGCAGAAACATGCGCCCCCATAGCGCTGATTGGATACACAATACTTGTGCCATATTGGATTTTTAGCCGCTCCACCGCATCCGTGTTATCACTCGTCCACGTCTGCGGCATGTAGTAAAGCATACCTGGGTCGAACCGCCCGCCGCCGCCGGAGCAGCTTTCGAACAACACGTTCGGAAATCTGGACGTGATCCGCTCCAACACTTCGTAGAGCCCAAGCATATAGCGGTGGGCCGTCTCCCGCTGCCGCTCCGGAGGGAGCAGAGCTGAACCGATTTCCGTCATATTGCGGTTCATGTCCCATTTGACATAGGCGATCGGACTGCTGGCCAGTATATCCGTTATGACAGTTACGATGTAATCCCTCACATCTTGGCGCGAATAATCCAGAATCAGCTGCTGTCTCGCCTCTGTCCTGCGCCGACCCGGCACGTGTAGACACCAATCGGGATGTGCGCGATACAAGTCGCTGTCCGGTGACACCATTTCCGGCTCAAACCATAGACCGAACGCCAGTTCCTTCCGGTTCACACGGCTAACCAAATCCTGCAGGCCCTTAGGCAGCTTGCCCAGATCGACGAACCAATCTCCGAGCGAGCTTTTGTCATTGTCCCTTTTGCCGAACCACCCGTCGTCAAGGACTAGCAGCTCTAAACCGAGCTGTTTTCCAACGACCGCAAGCTCTTCGATTTTATCCGCGTTGAAATTGAAGTAGGTTGCTTCCCAGTTGTTGATGAGAATCGGTCTGTGAAGATCCCGAAACTCCCCTCGGCATAGTCGCGTGCGGTACAGCTTATGGTAAATGCGCGACATGCCGCCAAGACCTTCTGCTGAAAATACAAGAACCGCCTCAGGCGATTGGAAAGCTTGCCCCGGCTCTAACAGCCAGGAGAAGTCAAAGGCATTAATCCCCATGACAACACGGGTTGTTCCATAAGGATCTACCTCTGCTTGCGCGACAAAACTTCCGCTATATACAAGACTAAAGCCATAGGCTTCTCCTTGATCTTCATCCGCCTGCTTCGAGAGCAGGGCCATAAACGGATTGAGCGAATGGCTGCTGCTCCCCCTCCGACTCTCAATCACAGATCCCCCCGTTGCCAGAGGGCGTCTTTCGATATGGCGCTCGCGCGCCCAGGTTCCGGACAAATGGAGCATATCGAACTCGGAATGCGAGATGTCGAGGCCGAAACTCAACGCTCTGAGCAGCTTCATCGAACGGTTTCCCGTATTGATGTATCGAACGGATCTGGCAACCGCATCATGATCTCGAAAGACCGTATACGTCAGAATGGCTTGCAAACCGATCGCGGCATCTGTCAAAACGATATCGAGACTCTCCGCTTCGCCGTCCTCTTCCACATAAGTAGCCGGCAAGCCCTCCAGCTGCGGTTTACCCGCATATATCCGATGAGACTCATAAATAAGCTCACTGACGGTCGTCCCGTCTTCCATCTGCACCTGATAGGCAGGTACACGAAAATCACTGCCCCCATACGCCGGAAATTCCTGCGGCAGCGTATCGAGCGACAGCGTTAAATCATCCGGATCCGTAGACGGCGAAAATGAGCAGCGGCGCCGCATGGCGAGCAGCCCGCCAAGATTGCTTCCCCGCACCCGGCGTCCAAAGTGGACGTGAGCAAGATATTTGGATTTAACCAACTGCATGATGTAACTGATCGACTTCCCTTGAAGATGGAAGGTTTGCGAATTCGGATCGTACACAATTCCCATATCCTGAAGCTCCTTTCTTGTGCCATTAAATCTTTACATGTTTCCAAACCATCCGTTTAAACCTGAAATAAATGAGATTTGACCGTAGAAACTGATCGCAGGCAACAGCACTCCATAAGCCGAACATCCCCCACGAAAAGATATAAACAAATAAATAACTGAGCATGACCCGCACGCCCCAAACACCAATCAAAGTCGAGTACAATGGAAATCGCGTATCTCCAGCTCCCCGCAAAGCTCCGCCAAGAATGAACTGAGAGATTTGGGAAATTTGAATAAAACCAACGATCCGAAGCGCCCATGCCCCTTCGCGGATAATGGTGGCGTCATTTGTATACAGCCTAAAAATGGAGGGGGCAAACAAGATAAACACCGCCCCCATGACACCGCCTAAGAGCATGCCGTACTTCCGAATTTGCCAGACATACCGTTCAGCAAGGTCGGGTTTGCCGACGCCAAGCGTTTGCCCTACCAACGTAGAAGCCGCTATGGCAAAAGCAGCCCCGGGCATAAACGAGATGCCGATAATACTCGTCACAATTTGCGAGGCGGCAACAGCAACCGTTCCAAGTCCTGCGCATATTTTGACAAACGTCATAATCCCCAGACGCATAATGAGCTGCTCAAGGCTTGAGGGGATCCCGATTCTCAACATGCGGTAAATCATGCTTTTATCCAGACGGCTTACCTCCGCCCAGCCAATCCGCACCGCAAATTTCCCACTGAACATAACGACTAAGAAGGCGATCATCGCCATAGCCTGAACCGCCAAAGTGGCGATAGCTGCTCCAGCAACTCCCATTTCCGGCAGGCCTAAATGGCCGTAAATCAACACAAACCCCAGGGATATGGACAAACACCCCGACAACACATTAATTTTCATTGGCGTCCGGGTGTCTCCAGCCCCGCGTAGAATAGCGGACAAAGCGGACGAGATGGAGGAAAATCCAATGGATAGAAACATCAGCCGGGCATAGTTCAGCCCATAGTGAACAACCTCAGGGCTAGCCCCCATCATTCGGAGCATCTCCTCCGAAAATAAGATGCCAAGTGCAACAATCAGAACGGCGAGCACAGAGCCGAGCATGAGCGATTGGCCGGCAGCCCGGTTCGCCTCCCCCCTATTGCCTGCTCCTGTGGAACGGGCAACAATGACCGTTGTGCCTGTATTCAGCGCCGCAAAAAGGACGGTCATTAGCATATAAGGCTGGCTTGTTAATCCAACAGCGGCAACCGCAACCGCTCCTAAATGGCCCACCAGAATCATCATCACCATTTGTGTCAGGTTAATGAGCAGCATCTCCGCCAAAGAGGGTCCGGCAAGTTTAAAAATCATGCGGCGGACCGCCTTGTGATCCTGCGGATCGACCGTGACGGAATCGCTGTAGGCTTCTGCTGCTTTCATGATCGGGCCGCCATTAGATGTTCCATCCCGGCAAATACGATTTCGTATTTTGCAGCATCTGCTCGAACAACATCTCCGCCTGATTCACATCGATGTTCACAAGCGGGTCATTCACAAAAGCATTGAACGCTAACGCCTTATCCTTTTGTAGAGCAGCCTTCAAAATTAGTTCTTGATTCACCGTGTGCTGCAGCACCAGATTATGCACAGCTGGCGGAAGCTCGCCTGCATAAACAGGGCGCAGACTGTTCGCTGAGAAATAAGCATTCGTCTCCACAACCGCTCCGAGCGGTATCCCCTTCATTTGTCCCACATTCGGCACGTTAACATTCGTAACAAAGGGTTGAAGACCAATTAATCCTTTGAGCTGTCTAACTTCTTCCTCACCCGATGCCTTCAGCGGCAGCTTCTCTTCTCCACTAAGCAGCTTGCGGTAAAAAAGCTCCGTCGCAATGTGCTTCTCCACACGGCTTTCGACCGTCGTCAAGCCAAACTTCCAGTAGCGAACCGTATCCGGGTCCTTCATGTACCAAGGAGGCATAAATTCTGCCAGATGGCGATCGCCTGCCGCCGCAATAATCCCATAACGACGGAACAAATCAAACTTCACTCGGTTAGCGGCCGTGTACGTGTTCGTCATCCAGGCATCTTTGTTATGCTCGAAACCCGTCTCGTAATACTTATCTACAAACTTCCTATACATCGGGAGCAGATCGATATTTTGATAAGTGGCTTGATCGATCCAAGTAAAATGATTAATACCCAGCACATTCACTTTCACTTCATCCCGGTGCACGCCCTCTATCCCTTCCATGTCACGCAGCATACGAATCAATAATCCCTGCGTTCCAAAAATTTCGTGGCAGCAACCGAGCGCTTTAATTCCTGGAAACACTTCGTATAGCGTTCTCGTACAGAGCGTCATTGGATTCGTATAATTAAACACCCAAGCATCCGGCGAAAAACGCTCAATGGCTTGTGCAATTTCCACGTACATCGGAATCGTCCGCAGCGCTCTAACCAGCCCTCCAGGTCCTGTCGTATCACCAACCGCTTGGTAAATGCCGTATTTTTCCGGTTCATGCACATCAGAGGCCATCTCCTTGAACGTTCCGGGAAGAATCGAAATGAACACAAAATCACAACCACTTAGCGCTTCCTTCAGCGTCGGATAAGCCTTATAGGTCCATCTGGACTTCGTTTCGGCATAATCAGAAACCGAATTGCCCAATTTTTCGTTATTTTTGGCTTTGTCGTAGTCAAGATCATACAACCGAATCGTCCCTGACAATTGTTCGTCCAGCGCAAGATCCGCAATGAGATTTTTGGCCCAATACATGGAGCCCCCACCAATATAAGCAATTTGTATCTCATTAACTTTCCCGTTATTGAATTTCATTGTGCTTTTGCTCCTCCTCACCATCATCCAATCCTGCATACGCTACAAGTATAGAAAACAATCTGAATTAAAGGGATGGCAAAAATTTAGCGAGGTTGTGATTTTTTACACTTTTCACTCTTGCGGCATTATAAAAAAGACCGTTCAGACGCTTAGTCTGACGGTCTTAGTTTTTTTGTAGACAGTTGCTCTGCTGCTTCTACTTTTTTAGCTACCTACTCACCCTACTACTACCACTGTTTCTCTAGATACTTGCTTTGTTACTTCTACTTTTGCTTCTTAACTAGCATCCCTCGCTCTGCATTGGATGAAATCCAATGAAAGTACCCTTTTAAGCCATATTTGCTACCTTATATTGGAAGAAATCCAATGCGCCTCCTTCAAAACAGCCCATTTCAAGCTAAATTCGATCACCTCATTGGATTTAGTCCAATGAGATTGCTATTTTAGCCGTCCTATCCGCCCTCTCATTGGAATTCATCCAATGGAGCTCCCAGGCTCCGCTGGAACACAACAAAAAGACGCCCGAAGGAGCAAACAAAACTCCCCGGGCGTCCCAAACATCGTTTACAGCAGTCGCAGTAAACGCAAAACCGTAAACCGGTTGCGCACAAACAGCGCATCCCGCAGTGACGCCTCCACCAGCTCCGGCTCCACGCCGAGCTGCTCCGGCGCAACCGGTCCCTGCACATCCCCGAGCCAAGCAGCCAGCTGCTCGGGTGCAGGGACCGCTCGGGCGATGGCTTGCACATCGCCCCACCTCGAAGCGATGCGCGCTTTCAGCGCCTCGCTGTCAACAACACCGCCATCCGCCGGGAAATTCTCGGCGATGACTTGCTCAGCCATGGCCCCATAGGCCCCGCGGATGCGCTCCGCATCCGCCTCCCGGCTTGGGGCCTGGCTTTGCGCTAGGCGCGTAGCCGCCTCAGCGGCCGTGATGTCCCGCAGCGACGCATAGCGCTGCGCCATCATCACGGTCGCGACGCCGACCTTCGCGCCGTGCAGCAGCGCCCGGCGGCGCTGCTGCAGAAGCACCATCTCCCAATAGTGGGAGAGATGGTGCTCGGCTCCGGAGGCCGGCCGCGAATGGCCGACCAAGAGCATGGAAAGGCCGGACAACAGCAGGCCTTCCATTAGCTTCAACATGCCGAGATCCGTGCGCTGCGCGATCTCGTCCAAGTGAGCCGTGCAGAGCTCCACGGCTTCCAGCGTCAACTGCGCGCTCAGCTCGCAGTAGTGCTCGTCAAGCAGCACGCGGCCAAGCGACCAGTCGGCAAGCGAAGTATGCTTGCCGAGCATGTCGCCGAGGCCGGCTGCGATCATCGCTTGCGGCGCTTCCGCGAGCAGCGCGAGATCGGCAAAAATCGCTTCCGGTGAGCTCGCCGGAATCGTCGTTTTGAAGCCGCGCACGATGAGCGGTGCGCCGACCGAAGCGAAGCCGTCGACGGATGGCGCTGTCGGCACAGAGAAGAAAGGCCGCTTCGTGCGGTGACCGACGAAGCGCACGATGTCGTGCAGGGTCCCCGCCCCCACGGCAATCAGAACCTCCGATGATAATGGCGTGTCCAGCAGCAGCTGGACGATCGCTTCCTCATCGGCGGCAACTTCTCCCATCGCGTTCTCACGGATCACGCTGATGCTGACCTTGACTTGCGCGTCTTCCAGCAGCCCGCGCAGCTTCACGCCCGCCGCTTGATACGTCTTTTCGTCCGCGACAAGCGTGACTTCACGATACCCGGCTTCTTTCACATAACCGGCCACCTGCCCCAGCGCATCTCGCTCAATCACGATGCGTCGAATCGGAACTTCATGCTTCTGACCACAAGCGCAATCAATCGTACGACCAAGCCATGTATCCAAAACCTCACTCATTCCCCAACATCCCCTCTCCATCTTCAAACCAAACGCCATCACTCGAACTTCAGCTTCCTCGAATCTCCTACTCCATCACTTGAACTTAAGCTTCCCTGAATCTCCTACTCCATCACGTCTCTCAAGATGTACGTACAAGTACTTCTTCCCCTATTTTAACAAAACCTATGCTATAATGATACACACTGCCTTCATCGCAAGTAGGAGGAGAATAGCCATCATGCCCATTCAAACCGAAACGGAGCTCTACGCTCCGGTGAAACAATATTTCGAAGAGCGCGGCTATGCCGTTCGCGGAGAAGTGAAACATTGTGACCTAGTCGCCATTCGCGGGGATGAGCCCCCCATCGTCGTAGAGCTCAAAAAAAGCTTCAACATCCCGCTCCTTGTGCAAGGTATCGACCGCCTTCGTCTAACCGAGCAAGTGTATGTCGCTTTCGAATTACCTAATAAAGGGAAAGCTCCACATCGCTTGCAGTGGGAGGACATCCGGCGTCTCTGCCGCATGCTGGGGCTTGGGGTCTTAACCGTACAATTCTACAAACGCAAAAAACCCGCAGTCGATCTCGTCTGCGAGCCTACGCCTTATACATTACGCCATAACAAAAGAGCGGCTTTACGGGTCGTCAATGAATTCCATGAACGCAGCGGCGACTACAACGTAGGGGGCAGCTCCAAGCAAAAGCTAATGACCGCTTACCGTGAGAAATCGCTGCATTGCGCCTATTTGATGCGTGAGCATGGACCACTCAGTCCGCGGAAGCTGCGGGAACTGACGAATAACAAAGCCGTCAGTTCCCTGCTCCAAAAAAACTACTATCGCTGGTTTGTTCGCCAAAGCCGCGGCATCTATCACATTACTCCGCTTGGTGAAAAAGCTTTGGCAGACTACGTTCACGTAACGACCGCTTTTTCTCCTGCGGAAGCACCCTAAGAATTCCTTAAGAGCGAACGACCACTTTATGAGCGTTCGCTTCTTCTTTTAACATGAGCAGCACTTTGTTCATCCAGATGGCGGCTTGTGCGCCCTCGCCCATCGCAATCGTTACCTGCTCCGCATGAACACCTACATCACCGGCGGCCCAGAGGAACGGCACACTGGTCATTTTGGAACGGGCATCTGTCATGATGTGGCGATTTTCCAATCGTTCCGCACCTAGCTGACGAGCCAGATCCGACTTCACTTCATTTCCACCAAAAGCAATGAATCCGCGCTCCGCTTCCAGACGCTTCCCATTTACGGTCACAAGGCCGCCAAAAAGCCCATTTTCCTGTCCAAGTACCTCTTGAATATCATCCGCTATGTAAGTGATCCCTTTTTTCTTAAGCTCTTCCAGATTACTGCCTTTTACAGCGCACAAGCCATGGTTAACGTAAGTCAGCTTGTCCGTGCGAAGGCTGAGTTTCAGTGCCATGGCCGCTCCGACATCACCCGACCCCATCACAATCGTCGCTTTATTTCTTATTTCATACCCATCACAATCCGGGCAGACATAAATCGTTAATCCGAGGCAGGGCTTTAACCCTGGAATGTCAGGTATGCGATCCATCAAGCCTGTAGCTAGCAGCAGCGTCGGCGCTTCATATCCTTGACCAGACTTCCCCCATAACTCAAAGCCGTCGCCCGGCTTTCCTTTATTCACTGCTTGTACAACTTCATCCTGGGCAAAAGCTACCCCCAACCTCTCGGCCTGCAGCCTTCCCAGTCTCCGAAGCTCTTCTCCTGAAACACCATCTGGCCAACCCAGAAGGTTGTGATAACTTTTGCACAAGGTCGACCTGCCATAACCGGCATCAATCACGAGAACGCGGTGTTCATATCTGCCAAGCTGAATACCCGCCTGAAGTCCGGCAATGCCTCCGCCAACAATTATACTGTCATACTGTTCCATAACCTGAAGTCCCTCTTCTCCTATCATCTATCCCTAGGATAACCGGGCAAGGGTGCTTTCATGCTCTTGTTAACGATTCTTAATGGACCAGACCAAAGCGAATTGCGTAAGAGAAGCGATCATCAGAATCCACGGAATCATCCCGCCTTCCAAATCACTGCCAAATGTAATGAAGCAAAAAATAGAAATAACACGCCCTACATTTAGAAAAAGCTCTCGAACGACAACGCTTTCGACTTTCAATTCGCCCTTAAGCGGCAATTTGGCGATTAGCCCGTAGTAGTAACCCGTCATGGTATTGCCTTGCAGCGGCGAAAAGACCGAGTATAAAATCATAAATCCTACGACAGTCCAAATGGTGATGCTTCCTAATAAAAGCGACACACCTACCAAATACCCTATTGTGGAAATCGCTAGATACAAACGAGATTTGCTGCCCTGCGCATATTTGGAAATAAACATGCCCATGGCTATGCTTAAGCTGGAGTAAAGCACGCCTAGATAACCTACAATATCTTCCCGCGGCATGACTTGAAACAAGAGAATGTTCGGAAGGAATAACATCGTGCCTTGGAGTAAGCCCATACCGAAAAAACCAAGCAATGCCTTCAGCCAGTCTCGGTTTTTTTTCATAATGAGCCCAGTCCATTTTAAATAGTACACGCGATGATGTCCGCTCGAAGCTTTTATTTTCATAGATATCAAGGCAGCAAGTAGAAACATACAAAAAGCAATACCAAAAACGATGGTATAGCCGCTTAAGCCCTCTTTTAATCGAATAATAAACCCGGCAAGCGCCGGTCCTGCCAGAGAAGCCATCGTGAAGAAAATCATATTGTAGGCAAGATAGCGAATACGATTCTGCTCGGTTGAAACATCGTACATAAGCGTCAGATAACCTACCCAGTAAAAAGCAGCGGCGAGACCATTGAAAATGGCGAACGCTACATAATATTTCACAAGCGCTTCTTGCGCAATAATCACACTCAAGTAAAATAAACCGATCAGCATGATGCCTAAGCGGTACGAGACCATTCTGTCTTTCTTTTTGATCATCCAGCCGCCAAGGGCGAACCCAATCGGTGTCAAAATGTAAACGATAATGTTGTAAGTTCCATTCACGGCTACGCTGTGTGTTAAACGCCATAGATATAAGTTCAGAAACACACCCGACATCGAAGCGCCGAATTGAAAAGTAGAATGGATAATGAGCGAAATAATCGCTTCTCGCGTTAATCTTTTCTCTTGCGGCAAGGAGTTTCCCCTGCTTTGTAACCAAGTCTTGAATCGTAAATCCATCGTAGCCCCCCGCTCCTCAGTCTTCCTTATTGTAACAGCCCCCCCATCCTTCTGTTAAACGGCAAAAAGCCCCAGCTTTGGCGCTGAGGCTCTATTTCTATCCAATATCGTATTACTTCTTCAAGCTATCCCATGTTTTCTGGAATTCATCAAGCATTTGGTCCTTCGTATACTTCTTCGCGACATAACCTTGCATAATATCGCCGAATTTTTTACTGGATGCTTCGCCGCCAGGGAATTTGAACCAGTTCCAGCTCAATGTTTTACCAGCTTTGCTGTAGGAAATAATGTCTGCCGCCAATGGTCCAAGTACTTTCTCGTCAGCAGGAATGGATTTGAAAGCCGGGATGAATTTGAACTCGTCTGTGATATACTTTTTACCCACATCGGATGTTACCATCCAGTTCAGGAATTTCTTCGCTTCGTCTTTCACAGCGGAGTTTTTGTTGATTACCCAGTTGTTCGGAACACCAACAAACAATTTGTCGTTCGATGCAGCATCATCGTTGATCGGCATTGGCAAGAAGCCAACTTTAATGTCCGGGTTCGTTTTGGAAATTTGGACTTGTGTCCAGTTACCTTGCTGTGTCATAGCCGCTTTGCCGGTTGCAAAATCAGTTACTTGCGTGTTGTAGTCTGTTTGCAGCGGGTTTTTGTTACCATATTTCAATTGAAGATCAAATAAATTTACCCATTGATTAAATTGCTCATTACCCGGAATTTTCGCTGTTCCTTTGTTCAAACCGTCGATGAAAGCATTCGGATCTTTCTGATAAGCAAAAGGAAGGTTTACGAAGTGATTACCCAGTACCCACCACTCGCCATATCCGGTTTCAAAAGGTGTAATCCCTTGAGCTTGCAGCTTTTTAGCGGCATCTTCCAATTGTGTAATTGTTTTTGGAAGCTCTGTAATACCAGCTTTCGCGAACAAATCTTTATTGTATTGGAAGCCGTAGCCTTCAAGGTTCAGCGGTTGGCCGTATAGTTTACCATTTTTGGTCATTGGCTCTTTCGCCACGTCTACAAGGTCACTAACCCAAGGTTGATCGGAGAGATCTTCCAAGTTGTCGATCCATTTGTCCAGATCCGAGAAGCCGCCATTGTTGAAAATGTCCGGTTTGTCGCCGGAGTTGAACTTCGCCAGCAAAGCTGCGCCGTAATCTGCGCCGCCGCCTACCGTATCAATTTGAATTTTCACATTTGGATTCAGCTTTTGATATTCAGCTACCAATTTACCCAATTGATCAGCAATTTCTACTTTGAACTGGAACATTTTAATGGTTACAGGTTTACCAGCCGCAGCAGGTGTCGCTGATGCTGATGTCCCGGCTGAAGCAGCAGGCGCAGGTGTCTCTTCTTTTTTACCACAGCCAGCTGCAACCACAGAAAGTGTGAGTAATGCAGCCATACTGACCATCGTTAATTTTTTCATTGAGGTGAAGCCTCCCTTTTTTTGTTTACTCAGCTTACCCTGATAACAGGCCGTTCATTCCCTCGTCATCAGCTTACATGGTTTATTGTAAACACTTTCTTGAACCCTTAACACAGAGGATATTGAACATAAAGGTGGAAGATTTTGAACTTCCTAACAAAAATGTCACCCTTTTACGGAACCTGCTGTGATTCCTTCAACGATATGCTTCTGCATGGCCAGGAAGAAAATAACGATCGGTAGAACGCCGAGAGTTAGACCCGCCAAAGCCAAATCCCATTGCTTCGTATATTGACCAAAGAAGGAGAACGTCGCTAAAGGTATTGTTCGCAGCTCTGGACTGTTCAGCACGAGAGACGGCAGCAAATAATCGTTCCAGATCCATAAACTGTTCAAAATCACGACCGTCGTAGACATCGGTTTTAACAACGGGAACACGATACGCCAGAACACGCCATAGGGCGAGCAGCCGTCCACCGTGGCCGACTCTTCGATTTCGAGCGGAATCGATTTGATAAAACCGTGGAACAAGAAAACGTTAAGGGATACACCGAAACCAAAGTAACAAATAATCAAACCTATCTTGCTGTCCATCAGTCCAACTCCGCTCGCTACACGAACCAGCGGGATCATAATGGACTGAAACGGAATGACCATCGCAGCAACGAAGGCCAAGAAAATAAGATTGTTGAATTTACTTGGCTTCCGTACCATGCGGTAAGCAGCCATGGAGCTAATCACGACTAGCCCGATATTGCTGAAAACCGTAATGATTAACGAGTTCATGAAAGCGCTAGGGAATTTCATGATCGTCCATACTTTTTTGTAATTATCGAAATACAACGTTTGCGGCAGCTTTGCCGTACTGGCAGCGAGCTCCGGGAAAGTTTTGAGCGAGTTGACAATAACAAAGTAGAACGGAACTAGAAAGAGCAGAGCGATCAGGATACCCAGCACTTCAAGCGTGAATAAACGTCCGGAATATTTTTTGACTGTTTCCATTACACTTCAACCTCCTTGCGTTTCGTATACATGACTTGGATGGTCGAAATAATGGCCACTACGATGAAGAACACTAATGCTTTCGCTGTTCCTAAGCCATAGTTGTTATTGCGGAACGCTTCTTGATAAATATTGATCGACACGGATTCCGTGGAGTTGAACGGTCCGCCTTTGGTCAAGGAGAAGTTCAAGTCGAACATTTTGAAGTTCCACGAAATCGTCAGGAATAGACATACCGTAACCGCCGGCATAATGAGCGGAACAATAATACTTCTAAGTACTTGGAAACGGGTTGCTCCATCAATATAGGCCGCCTCGATCATATCTTTGGGCACATTGGAAAGCGCCGCAATATAGATGATCATTAAGTAGCCCGCACCCTGCCAAATACTAACGATCGCAATCGCCCAGAAAGCGGTAGGCGCGTCGCCCAGCCAAGGCAGTTGGAAAAAGCTCCAGTTCGTCAATTCGCCCAGTGTTCCGAAGCCTTTGACGAAAATAAACTGCCAGATGAACCCCAGCAGAAGTCCGCCGATGACGTTGGGCATGAAGAAAATGGTGCGCAGCACATTTCTCGTTTTCAGCGCTTGTGTTAGCAGCAGTGCCAACAGGAATCCGACAACATTCGTTAGAATAACATCCGTTACGGTAATCCGCGTTGTGAACCAGAAAGCGTTGCGGTAATCTTTGTCATCAAATAGAAGGTGTTTGAAATTGTCCAAACCGTTGAATTTCACGTTTGTCGTGACACCATTCCACTCTGTAAATGAATAATAAATGCTCATGAGAAAAGGAATCACTACAATGAGCGCGAAAAATAGGAACGCAGGTCCGATGAACACCCATTGCTGTAATAGTCCTGATAACCCCTTGCTCTGTTTCATGGGAATTTCCCCCTTACGATTAGGTAACTATAACCTATAGTATAAATACCTTTATCCTCCTGAAACACAGATAATCGTGATGCATTAGGTGGAATTTGTTGACCTCTACTGCTACAATAAAGGGTGAAAAGTCCACGAAGAAACCGAGTTGATTCGACATGTTTCGTCACAGCATACGCAATAAACTGATCCTTTTTCTGCTGATCGCCACACTCGTTCCATTCATTACCTCCATCGTAGTCTCCTATATATTCACCAAGGAAAAAGTCACCGAAGATACCATCACCAACAATTCGGCCCTCATCTCCCAAGCGAAATTGAATATATTAAACTATTTAAATGGGGTTGTCCAAGCATCTACGACGATCTATACAGGTCAGCATTTGTCAGAGCTCGGACAATTATACGATATTCTGGAACGTGAGCGGGATATCGATTATATGAGTGATAAAGTGATCAAAAGCGGGCTGCAGGTCATGTCGCATGCCGTTAAAGAGTTTAAACAAGTTTATTTGTATGCTTCTGTAAGCGACCGCTCCTTCTTGTCGAGTAACGATTTCACAGGAAGTACAACCGGGAAATATGAGTTTTTGCGTCCTTTTCCAGAAGGCAAAACCGTTTATTTTGAAACCACTCATTTGAATCACAGTTACAATATTGCAATTAACGTGTATTCTGCTCCAACACCGGTCCTGTCTATGCATCGCAAGCTGATGTACTCACCGAATAACACATCGATTGGGGAACTTATCATTGATCTTCATTTAGATCTGATATCGGAAATTTCCCAGAGCTTGTACACACATGACACAGAAGAATTGTACATTCTGGATAATGAGGGCTATATTGTTTTCGGTCCGGATCCTTCCAAATGGGGGCAGCGGCTTGAAGGCAGCTGGGGTAATGAAGCGATTCACAGCACATTGGATAAGGGCTCGTATGAATGGAGCAAAGGACCTTACGCCGGCATCAATGTTTTCGAAAAAATGAAAACGGACTATGTCGACTGGACGATTGTCAAACGTCTTCCATATGATCAATTAACCAAAAACGCCAAGCAATTAACACTCATCAACTCGCTTGTCCTGACTTTTTTCATGCTGATCGTTATCGGTGGAACGATCTATATTTCCATTCGTTTTACAGAACCGATCAAGCAATTGATCCGTTATATCACGCGCATTCAAGCCGGTCAGGTTCAACTGGGCCATATGCATAAAGATATCGAATTGACTCGCACCGATGAAATGGGCATTCTAGCCAATCGGTTCCACGGCCTCATGCAGGATTTGAATCAAATGGTCATGCGCGAATACCGTCTGGAGCTTGCGAACAAGTCCAATCAGCTTATGGCGCTGCAAGCTCAGATCAATCCGCATTTTCTGAACAATGCGCTGCAATCTATCGGTACGCTCGCTCTGCAGCACAATGCGCCCAAGGTGTATGCCTTAATCGCTTCCCTGGCCAAAATGATGCATTACAGCATGAATACGAATGAATCCGTTGTCCCTCTGGGCAAAGAACTTGAGCATATTAAAGCGTATCTGGAACTGCAAAAGCAGCGCTTTGAACATCAATTCCAGATCGTCTATGACATTGAGGAAGACACCAAGGCCATCTCGGTGCCCAAGATGATTATTCAGCCGCTTGTCGAAAATTATTTCAAACATGGTTTTAATCCAAGCGCAGCTGAAGATGGGCTCTTGCACATCCAAGCATCCAAACGGACAGAGGAAGACTATGAATTTTTAGAATTAATTGTTGAGGATAATGGAATTGGCGTTACGGAGGAGCGTTTACGCGAGATTAGAAACAGGCTGAATGCCCCCTCCACGGGCGATGAGGCCTGCATTGGGCTTAGCAATGTTCAAACTAGAGTCAAATTGTATTTCACGGATGACGCTACTCTTGACATTGAACATGCTCAGCCCCAGGGGTTAAGAATCGTCATCCATATCCCGATGAATAAGGGAGTTAACAGATGAAAGTTTTACTTGTCGATGATGAGAAACATGTACGCGATGCGATCCGGCTGCTTGTGAACTGGCAGCAGCACGGTATAGATACCATATTGGAAGCGCCGGACGGTGAATCCGCCACCGCGCTTATTGACCAGCACCAACCTGAAATCATTATGACCGACATGATGATGCCCATCATGAACGGCGTGAAGCTGCTGGAGTGGCTGCAAGCGAATGCACCAAACTCCAAAACGATTGTCATCAGCGGTCATGACGATTTCTCCTTACTGCGCCATACCTTGAAGTATGGAGGAACCGACTACATTCTGAAACCCATTGATCCGGATCAGCTGAATGAAGCGCTGGATAAAGCGATTCAGGCTTGGACCAAGGATGAGGAGCTTCGTCAAACCAATCGCGAGCTGAATATTGAAATGAATACGATTAAGCCGATGTATTGGGACAAGCTTCTTTCCGGCATCATCGCGGAGCCTTCCACGTATGAGAGCGCTGCTGAGCAACTCGACAAAGAGCTTCAGTTGACCCGGAACATCAACGAGTGCCGGGTTGCCATTTTATCGCTAGATACCATGGAGCGCAGTGTGAAAAATAAGTTCAGCCAGAACATGGATCTCTTATTTTTCTCGCTCATCAATATTTGCAATGAATTTCTCACGACGGATGGCCGCGGCTACGCTTTCCGCCATTGGCACAGTGATACGGAAATTGTCCTTCTATTATGGAAGGATCTGCTCGGCGCTGAAGGGTTTTTGGAAAAAATTAATGAAGGCATGCGCACTACCCTACACACACGCGTTGATTTTGGAATCGGCCGCTTGCATGCTTTTCCAGCTGATGTAACTTTATCTTATCAAGAAGCGCGTGATGCGCTTCGCAAACGCAACCTTAAAGCTAGGGATACCTGGATTCACAGCATGTTGAACCCTACCAAATCCCCTCAAGCTGCACCTACCTTCACCCAATATGAGGAGAAGATCAATCTGGCTATCCGCAGCGGGAGCATGGAGCAGATTGAGGATGCCATCCAGCAATGGATGGACACAGTCAAGCTAAGCGAGGTCATTACGCTGGAACAGCTCGATCTGTGGTGGCGCGAGTACACTGTCATGAAACGTCGCTGGGTGCAGCAGTTTTTCTCCGGCATTAGCGAGGACAAAGTCAAGGAGATGCTCGCGGATGAGCCAACGAGCGTCATTGTGCCGCTTGACGAACAGGGGATTCTGTCACTTTCACAGTGGCAGCAGGAGCTTACACGGAGTATCGTGCACATGTCCAAAATGCTGCTTGAGAATCAGCACAAGGACAAAAATGTTATTTTTGAAATTGCCGAATACCTGCAAAATCATTACCACGAAGATGTGACTTTGCAGGAAATAGCGAGCCGTTTTTTCCTGAGCCGCGAATATATTTCCCGCAAATTCAAGCAGGAGTTCGAGGTGAACCTCTCGGATTATTTAGGCCAGATCCGCATGAGCAAAGCGAAGGTTCTGCTGCGCAATCCGCATCTTCGGATTTCCCAAGTGGCTGAAATGGTCGGTTATCAGGATGAGAAGTATTTCAGCAAAGTTTTCAAAAAATTAGAGGGGATTACCCCCAATGAATATCGAAAAACATCGAATTCCATCTAAATTTCTGTATAAAATAGGGAATATGCTATACTAGGAGACAGAGGTGATTATCATGAGTATGCAAATCGAGACAACGACGGCGAATTCCTTCCCTCGCGCGGCCAAAGCCACAAAAGCTGGAAGAAAAACGTATGTTTACTTGTTTCTTGGTTGGGTCATGCTGATCGCAATCGGAGTGGCAGCAGCCATGCTGTATACAGAGCATTTAAGACAACAAATAGCAACCGATATCGCACAGCAAACCCAGCAGCAATTGCAAGTCGTGCAGGAAGATTATCAGAAGCAAGTGACCGACTTGAAAGACAACGTTTCAACAGAGATGAAAGCTTTACAGACCAAGGTAGACTCCTTGAATGAACTGCTTGCCTTCACGAAGGACAGCGCCAACAGCAAGACCGATAATAGCAACCAGCTTTACACCCAGCTGGCTGATGTGAAGAAGAAGCTCGATGAGCTGCAGAAGAACTTGGATGTGCTGAAATAATGACGACCATTCAAGGTATCAATCGCGTCTTTCTGCTGGCTTGTGCTCCGTTCGTGGGCATGTTGATTTGGCTGCTTTTCGTTACCGCGAGTATCCCTATTCATCCATGGTCAACTGCACCCGCAGTTCCGGTTTCCTTTCAGCAAGAATCGTCTGCACTTGACAACTTGCTGACCAAAGCAACGACGGATGCTGCGCAAACAAAGACGATTATTCAGAAATATTTTGAACTGTACGAGAAAAGCACAGCCGAAGTCACTGCGGCCCTTCAGAGCGCGACAGCCCAAGTAGCCAAGCCCGGCATCATCTATGATGCGCGGATTACCGCGAAGCTTGGCAGTCCCATTCGCCAAGCCTCATCGGGCAATATCGATTTGAAATTATTTGCTTTGAGTGAAAATAACTACAAAGGTTATGCGCTTAAAGTAAACCTCAAAAGCGATAAAGCCATTAAGCTTGTTCTTGGCAAGGATAAAATGGGCTCCAGCGAGACCACTTTGGAAGCTGTGTCACGCTACGGCGCTATTGCCGGCGTAAACGCAGGAGGCTTTGCCGATGACAGCAAAGGCAAACGCTACCCGCTCGATACGACGGTGATGAACGGCAAGTACTTAAACGGCTTCTTCCCGACGAAAAATGATACGATTTTCATCGGATTGAATAAAGACCGCCAGCTGATCGGCGGCAAGTTCAGCTCCCAAGCTGAGCTGGACAAGCTGAATCCGCTGATGGGTTCGACCTTCGTTCCGACGCTCCTCAAGAACGGAGCCAAAGCGACCATCCCGTATCAGTGGCAAAGCTCGCCGGCGCGTGCTGCCCGAACCGTGATGGCCAATTACAAGAACGACCAGCTGTTGTTTATCGTGACCGATGGTTATGACGAAAGCGGCAACTCAGGTGCAACGCTTGCTGAGCTGCAGGACAAGATGCAGCAGTTAGGCATTGTTGACGCTTATAATCTGGATGGCGGCGGTTCTACTACGCTAGTCATGGGTGGAAGCGTCATTAACCGCCCGTCCGATGGGAAGCTGAGACCGCTGGCTACAAACTTTTTATTTTTCAAATAACTGAAATTATTCACACTTTATTCGTTTCTTTTTTTAGGATGGTTGGGTATAATAAGCCTTAACTATATGCTTTTACGTTCTTTAACCTATAGGGGGTGCAGCAATGTTTGGCTTATCAGCAACATTTTGGCTCGTTAATTCCGTTTTTGTGCTATTTCTCGTCGCTATGATGACGGCTTCCTATAACGAGGACAAAACTAAGGGCCTGTAAGTTTACCAAAGACCATCGGAATGTATCATTCTGGTGGTCTTTTTTACGTTCGGCTAAACGAAAAAAAAGCACCTCTTTCCCTGAAGGAAAGACGATGCTTTTTTCATTATTAGGCTCTCACTTTAAGTACATTCATTTCTGTTACACAAGTGCTGCATATGTAACGTTCTTTGAATTCACTCACGCTCTCCATACTGCCGCAAAATACGCATTTCGGGCGGTATCTCTCCAAAATGATATGATCACCCTGTACCAAAATCTCGACAGGATCCCCTTCATTCATTTGATATCGTTTACGTAACGATTTAGGCAGAACAATACGTCCCAATTGATCGACTTTACGAACGACTCCGGCTGGTTTCATCATAGGACTTCACCTCTCTTCCGCTATCATTTTCTATGCTCGCGTGTTGGCTTAGCATATCTATACGGACTGATAGGGAATACTATTCGCCGTTGGTCAAGAAACTCCTTCTAATTAAAAGCCGAAATTTCTTTTATTGTCAATTTTGTCGACACAGACCTAAATAATGTTGTCGTACTACTATCTAGTTCAACTAGTCAAGCCCCTCGAAACCGGTCTGCCGCAATGCCTCATAGAGCATAATGGCAACCGAATTGGATAAATTGAGCGACCGAACGTTATCCGACATCGGAAGTCGAAGAAGCGTCTCCGGATGCTGACGCAGAAGATCTTCCGGGAGACCTTTCGTCTCTTTGCCAAAAACCAAAAAGTCGCCATCCTGAAATGTAAATTCTGTGTAACGCTTTTTCGCCTTGGTCGTTGCAAAAAAGAAGCGATGCCCTTTATACATCTCCAGCACTTCGTCAAATGAATCGTGATACTCGAGTTTTACGGAGTGCCAATAATCCAAACCTGCCCGCTTCAGCGTCTTGTCATCCGTCTGAAAGCCCAGCGGCCTGACCAAATGGAGATGCGTGCCTGTTGCCGCGCATGTCCTTGATATGTTTCCTGTATTTGCAGGAATTTCGGGTTCTACTAGTACAATATGAAAAGCCATCTCTGTCAAATTCACCTCATCTTCTATCCTATTATATGCGCCCAAGGATTGCAATTTTACACAGGGTTAACTTTATCTTAATATGTCGATGATAGAGCCCCCTCATAATAGAGTTATCCTTCTCGATAAAAGGAGTCAACCTAAATGCTGAAAAAAAAGATCCTCGTTGTCGATGACGAACCTTCAATCTCAATGCTTATAGAGTTCAACCTGAAGCTCGTGGGCTTCGAAGTATATTGCGTATTCGATGGTGAAGCTGTATTTGATGCGATTCAAACTTTTCGACCTGACCTCATTGTTCTAGACCTTATGCTGCCGAAAATGGACGGCTTTCAAGTATGCCGTAAACTAAGAAACCAAAATAACCTCGTTCCGATTATTATGCTCACAGCTATGCAGGACCTTACGGATAAAATTGCGGGGCTCGATAACGGGGCTGATGATTACATGACGAAGCCGTTTTCGCCGCAAGAACTTATTTCCCGTATTCATGCTATTCATCGTCGGATTCAAACTTTGCCGTCTGCATCCGAGAACACGCCGATTACAATTGGCCAAATCTCCATCAAAGCGGACCAACGCGAAGTTACGATAAACGGCGCACCGATCGAACTCACACCCAAAGAATTTGAATTACTGCTATTCCTATGCAAACACCGCGGTAAAGTCCTAAGCAGACAACAGCTGCTTCATGGCGTCTGGGACTATCACTTCCTGGGCGATACCCGAATCGTCGATGTGCACATTTCCCATTTGCGCGATAAAATTGAACAAAATGCCCGCAATCCGGAATATATCATGACGATTCGCAATGTTGGTTACAAATTGACGGAGCCTGTCGTGAAGGAATCATTAGCTTAAGAAAAGGCAAAATCGCCGCCCGCTCAAAGAATCCGGGGCGGCGATTATTTATTTACCGTTCAGCAATTCTCTGGCGCCTTCTAGCTCCAAACTATGAAGCTTATTTACACGTCTCCGGAAATGTTCATCTGTACGGAATTCGGCTTGCAAAAACGAGCGGACTAAATCCTCTGCCAGCCAAGGCCCGATGATCTGCGCACCGAGGCACATGATATTTACATCATCATGCTCTACACACTGATGCGCCGAATGAATATCATGGCATACCGAAGCCCGAATGCCCGGAACCTTATTCGCTGCAATCGCGGCACCTACGCCTGTACCGCAAACCATGATTCCCCGCTGAAATTCCCCACCGCGCACAGCGTTGCACACGGTTCTAGCCACATCTGGAAAATCGACCGGCTCAACCGAATGACAACCGAAGTCGGTAACTTCAACGCCCAGTTTAGCAAATAACGGCTTCAGAGCTACCTTCAATTCATAACCACAATGATCGCTTCCCAAGGCAATCTTCAAATGCCTTCCCTCCCTTACTACCTTGCGAGATGCCGACAAAACTAGCTGTTTGGCTCATTTCCCCTCATAGCTTCAATCAGCATTTGAAATAGCTTCAAGTCCTCTTTGGCATCCTCCGGCGTTGTTTTCGGCGTAACATCGTTCACGACTACATCGTAAAAATATTCAAATTGACAAGTGTACGCATCCTTAAAGGTAGGACGAACAACCGTTTCGCTATACGCTTCCCCATTGGTTTCGTTCACCTGCAGTGTTGTAGGAAGATGACGCATGTACGGCGTATTGTACTGTACCTTCAGCGATTTGTTGTTGCCGTAAACTTCAATGTGCGCATCAAAACGTCTTATATGGTCAATCCCCGTTTCATAGGTAACATGAAATCCGTCATATTCCAATATTGCGCTCATAAATCTGCCGTTATTCCATTGTCGAGCGGAAACAACCCTTTTGGGGAATCCGATCACTTCCCGCATCGCGGAGAGATCATGGCTTCCTAGCCCGCAAAGCAAACGATAGGCTGAACGCAAATCCGCAGGGGCTTCGCCGATGGCATCCTTCACCAATTTAGCCGCCCGATCGGCACGGTCTAATTTGGCATGCTCACTGATATCATCAAAACGGTGGACTTTGCTGGATTGATCGATAAACAAATGATTTCCCCCAATAATATCGCGGACCCTCACATAGTTGATTGTATCCAGCTTCTTCACTTCTTCAACCATTTGTACGAATGCCGGGGCATACCTTCTCATATAACCGACCATGACCTTCACGCCCATTTCATCCCGGACACGAATGATGTCATCGGCTTCTTGCAAGGTTAAGCACATCGGTTTTTCGATTAACACATGCTTTTTGTTCTGGAGAGCGGCAATCACACAATCCGCATGATATTCATCACTATTGCAGATGAGAACGGCATCCAGCTCTGGAAGGCTCGTCATTTCAGCAGCATCAACATAGCGGTTCGGCACGTGATATCTATCCCCGATCACCTCTAATAGCTTAGGTGAAATGTCGCAGATGGCAGCGATTTCATACCTCTCGGACAAAGATTCCAATACGGGAAAATGGATAATTTGGGCGACCTCGCCAAGACCGATAATGCCTATTTTTAACCTGGTCAATGAAACTTTCCCCCTTTAAACAGCCAACATTGTTTCCGTAAATGTATTAATCTTTTGCAATCTTGCGTGAAAGGCTCGATACAAACCATCCGCTTGTTCCTGAATTGTTCTTTCATTATTGGTGTACGGATTCAAACTTGTTGCATCATCCACCTGCTTAATTAATTCGGCAGAGATGGATCCTGCCCCTTTCAGCGCACCAGCCAGTCCACCAGCAATTGCAGCAACAGCCCCTGTATCTCTTCCCATATTTACGCCGGCAAGGATAGCTTCATAAGCGTTTCCGTTTACTAATCTTAGAACGCAGATCGCCTTTGTTAATGCTTCGTTCGCAAAGCTGTTGCAGTAGGGAACTCCACAACCGTAATAAATTTTGTCAAAGGCCTCTCTCAATTCGCCGAAATCCTTGCAGTGTGCAGTACGTTTCAAGCCGGAGTCCAGCTCCTGTATGACATTATCACGAAGGTAGCCATACTTGTTGCCATCAATTTTGAGCGCAAGATCGGTATAATCGCAATATCTGAAAATGTCGCCAATAACGCTATCAACGGTTGCACCTGGCTTGGTAGCCGAAGCAATCGCTGCGGCGGAAACGCCTGCCCAGCGGACAGCGTAGCTTTTGGACGTCTGGTACAGCTGTCCGATTTCAAAGGCATCCGCAACCGCATTGCGAACATCGCCGGCATTAATTAAACCGATCGGCTGACAGGAGCCAGACGCACTGCTTAATCCCGCATAATCGCAATATTTACCGATGTCCCGGGCAGGGATACCGCTTTTGGCAACCGCCAGCAGCGTATTTTCAAACGGTTCCGTGATCATTCCGCCTGCGTCCGGTTTAATGTCCCTAACCCAGATGGAGCGGATATCTTCCGCATTTACACGATCTTGCTTGGCAAGGATGGCTGTCGTCATAAGCTTTTGTCTTTCCACTCCGTCTTCTGTCGTGCCTGCCTCACGTATCCAACCGTTGTTATTACGCTCATAGGGCAATAATGTATTCAAAACACCGTATTTCGCTTCAATCTCTTGATGGCTCATTCCCTCGACAGGAGCGCCCATGGCAGCACCCACATAAGTTCCCGCTATACAACCATAAAATTTTTCCTTCAGACTAATATTTTCGCTCATTGAAAGAACTCTCCTCACATAGTTAGATTATGCGCATTAGCTAAATTGCAGACATTTGTTCCGAATACGCTTTCAGTTTCAGTAGTCTTGAATGATAGGCCTGGTACAATCCTTCCGAATGTTCTTTCATCGTTCTGTGCGAATTACTTACAACGTGCAGCGAAGTTGCGTAATCAACTTGCTTAATCCATTCCTCAGGAATGGAACTCGTTCCGCTCAACGCACCAGAAATCCCAGCAGCAACCGCTGTAACGCAGTCCGTATCACGGCCCATATTAACAGCGGTAATCAAAGCATCCTTGACGTTGGCATTGACCATTCTGAATATGCATATCGCTTTAGTTACAACTTCGTTCGCATAACTTACCTCATATGGAATCCCTCTAATGCTGTAAGACTCATACAAGACTTTGCGCAGTTCGCGAATATCCGTAATGTTTTGTGTGCGTTTAAGCTCACGGTCAATTTCCTTTACAACAACATCGGGGTCGCAATAATTGTAGATCGCCCCAATTACGCTATCTACGGTTGCATTCGCTTTCGTAGCGGTTGCAATTGCCGTTGCCGTTACAGCCGCCCATTTTAACCCTCGTCCATTGGATGTTTGATACAGCTGTCCGACTTCGTTCACATCGTTAATGGCATTTTCCACATCACCGGCGTTAATGAGTCCAATCGGATGGCAGGAACGTGAGAAACTGTTCAGTCCGGCGTAATCACAATATTTCCCGATATCCCTGGCCGGAATACCGCTTTTTGCCATCGCTAGCAATACGGCTTCGAATGGCTCCGAGATCATGCCTGCTGACTCCGGCTTAATTTTCGCGATCCACTGTCTGCGGACTTCCTCAGCCGTAACTCGATCCTGTTTTTCAATAATGGCGGAGATCATCAGTTTCTGTCTCTCGACACCGTCTTCCGTCGTGCCCGCCTCACGCACCCAGCCATTATTGAAATGCTCGTAAGATACCAATTTATCCAGGATGCCATACGTTTCTTCCGTTCGTTCAAAATCCCAGCCCTCTACAGGTGCCCCCATCGCGGAACCAATATGAACACCAGCTATACAACCGTAAAACTTGTCTTTTAAGCTCACTTTTTCACTCATAGATTGTTCTCTCCTCAATTTGTTCTATGGATTATTTACTAATAAATAGATCAACATGATGTTTCGCCTTCTCTTAAAACGGGACAAATAAACTAGTACCCATCACCCCTTTCAAGCATTCATCCCTCTCAAATCTCCGAATGGTATCGTTGCCATTTTTAAAGACACGGAAGAATTAGAGAATGTAATCCTTGCCGCAAGCAATTACACGAACTCCTGTCATATCACCATAGAGCACCTTGATTTCTGCTTCGTAATCCCCCGCCTGATTCATCCGTTGAGAATACGTCCCCCATGCCTTACCTGTGCTCCAAAATGAGGTGAACCTGTCTGCATCGATGACAGGTGCAAATGCCATTGTGCCTTGAACCATGTCATATTTGAACCCGCTTAACGCGATAAGCAGACCCCAGCTGGCCATGGAGCGGACATAATGATGACCGCATTCCACCTCATTCCATGGATTACGCCGAATCCCATCGTGGCGATTCCGAACGGTTTTGACAAGCTTCAAGCCCTCTTCAAGAAAGCCTTCGTATATCAGATGTGTGGCTACCTGGTATTCAATGCCGGTCCAAACTTCATCTGAGTACACAAATGGCAGCTTCGGACGACCGCCTTGCGGCCAGGAGCAAAGCAGCATACCTTGTTCGTCGTTAAGCGCGTAGACACGCTGGCAGTTGGCATGCTTGTTAAAATTGTTTCTAAAATTATATTTAAACACTGCACTCAAGGCACTCCTCACCTTGTCTGGCGGAAGTAAATACCCAAGCCCATACAAATGCGCAAATTGTTGTCCCAGCAACTGATCAGACAGGCAGCCTAAACCAAGCTGGTGTTTATGTTGGTCTACATCCTCTACCATTTGCTCGTAGTACTCCCCATTCCACATTAATTCCTCGAGCCGGATGAGGCTTTTTTCATAGATGTCCCGATATGCCCTTGCTTTGTCGGCTTCTCCGAGATAGGCTGCTATTTCCTCCGCCGCCCGCAAAGCGCCTAAGAATATCGTTCCAGTCAGCGGGTTAGGGCCATGGAAATCAATATCATATGTGTTATGCTGCTGCCCATCCATCACGTAATCGCCGTCTGTATCCCAATGTTCCAAGCCGTAATGTAAGGCTTTCTGAACAGAAGGCCACAGTTCCTTAACGAATTCATCCTCTCCGCTAAGCTTCCATTCCCTAAAAACTCGCATGATGGCGCCCATCTGACCATCCGCAGCGCCCGGCGCTATGAGGTTGCCTGGCCATACGAACTCTGATTCGAACACTTTCGTAGCACGGTAGTTCATCTTGCCGTCTTCATGCATTTCCAGCAAAAACTCCGTTTGTCTCATGCTGCGCTCCAACGTTGGAAACAAAAATGCGGCAGTTTGTGCATAGTTCCATACATGCGTACAAGTTCCTTCACAACTGCCCAAATGATTCAAGCTGCCCTCAAAACCAAAAAACTTACCGTTTTTCAGCCAGAAGCAGGTTGTACTGCGAAGAACAGTAATATTGGCGGACATCGCGTCAAGCACATAATCAGGCAATGTACTATTAAATAAAGCGTTTTGGAACAGATACGTTTCCCTTTCTAATCTTTCAAAATGCTGTACGATGTAGGCTGCCGCCGACCATGAGCTGTCAAACCGAGTAGCATAATAGTTTTGGGTGATTTCTCTACCTTCTGCTCTGACACGGAACTGCTCGCTCCAGCCATTCATACGATTCGGGAAATACCAGCTCATGATAAACTGGAACTGTTTTGTTTCTCCTGGGGCCAGCGTTTCAAAGATACCTAAAGAACCGGTATCCGTTTTGCGATCGTCGGAAGGTGTCTCATAACCAAGATCGTTTAGTCGGCCATCTTCTGCGAAATCATCCCAAAATTCCTGAAGATAATCAAAATGGGCGCCTCGCAGCCAAACCCGCTTGCTCGTAACATTTGGATTCGTTGTGACTAGTGACATGTCGCCGTAAAGCAGATCGGTATCAGCATACTTATGGGAGTGAAAATAAAGGCCGCTGATTCCATCTTTTTGCACAAAGTCATTAACATTCCGGCCTGTGGCAGGCAGCTCCATACTGCCGAAGGCGTTAAAGCTAATCCCGCCTATAGGATTAATTAACGAGCCCGCCACGGTCACATCTACAGGGCGGTCCGATACATTTTTTACCCAGTAAGTCATAACTGCCCCAGGGATACCAGAGTCATCCGCATTCAAAGGAATGAAGGGTGTATAAGCCTCCAGTTCCACCTGCACCGGCAATTCAGAATCCTCAAACACGATTCGGCAGATCGGATACTCGCCTGACATGCGGGATGCCTCCATTCTCGGAAGCCCGCCCCCCGCATACGGGGAATATCCATGAGGTTTGCTGTGCGGCGGTTTAAATTGCGACTGCAGCACCTTTGCGATGGAAGGCTCGCCCTCTTCCTTAGCCCATATTGCGAAATAAGAATTAGGAAAATGGAGTCCCTTATCAGGGTGATTGAAAAGCTCCCAATCTCTGAATTCACCCCGGCTGCCAAGCGATACGTTGCCAGTACCTATTCCCCCTAACAGGAATGCCGCCTCCGACGCTTCAGCAGTGAATGATCTGGCTGATCGGACATGTGATACCTTCTTATGGGATAACACCATGTTTTCTACTCCTATTTTTTCGCTTTTTTCTCTTGATAAATTTTGTTAACTTCATCTGTCCACTCTTTGCCGCCTCGTTTATTGAATTCATCCACGTATTTATCGAACTCAGACAAAGGTGTTTTACCGGTAATAAACCGAGCGTAGTAGTCAGCTGTCAATCCGCGTAAATCGGCTTGGTACTTCAATTCTGCTTGTGAGTTCATCATATCAGCAGCATTCGTAATAACTTTCCAGTTGAAGGCATCTCGACGGGATTGAACCGCGTAAGTTTCTACCTTTAACAACGGAGCTTCGTTTTCAAATAATGAGTACCATTGAATCCACTTGCTGTCTTTATTCCATTGCTCTGTGGTGTAGATTTTGCCGTCCTTCTTCTCCCATTGCACGCCTTCAAGACCTGTATACGTCGTAAAACCGCCTTCTTCGGTATTAAAATAGTTCATAAACTTAGCCGCAGCGGAAGGGTGCTTTGTATCCTTCAACACGACCACGCCACGGGCAACCATCCCTGCACCGCGTAAGCCCGATTCACCTCGAGGTCCTATCGGCGGAGCTATGCGAAGCAGTTCGACATTCGGATCGGTTTTCTTCATGGTGTTTTCCATATTTGATTCCCAGGTCCACCAGTTGGCTGATACACCATAACGATTTTTAACAAACTTCTCGTCTCTCACAGCCGAACTGTGCGTAAACATTTCTGGATCAATAAGTCCTTCTTTGTACCAGTTTGCTAACACCTGAAGAGCTTCCTTCGCTTCCGGGCGCGTTGTTTGGGGAATTAGCTTACCGTCCTTTTCAACGAAATAAACGCTCGCTTTCGCTGTGCTTACCCAAGGTGCATCTCCAGCGATAACGCCAAATGCTCCGAAAATGCCATCGAGTGAATCGAGTCCAAGGCCACTAATGCCATAGGTGTCTTTCGCGCCGTTGCCGTCAGGATCTTTCTCAACAAAAGCAACCAGCACATTGTGCAGCTCATCTAGTGTTTTAGGTACAGGCAGATTAACTTTTTTTAACCAATCTCCACGAATAACGAAATTATAGCGCTGCGGATGAAGCCAAAGCGGAATCGCCCACAATTTACCATCTACCGTAAAGTAATCTAACGCTTCCTTCGGAATATTCTTCTGAATATCCGGCATCAGGCTCAGATATGGCTTCAAATCTAGCAATGCGCCCTGCTTTGCATAGTCAAAAACCGCTTGACTCGTTGGCATCATGGCAACGTCCGGTTTATCTTTAGAAGCCATAATGACGGGTACCTGATCCGCATAGTTCGCTGAAGGCGGGGAAATTTGTTCAAATTTCACGCCAGTGGTTTTTTCAATCGTATCTTTGATGGGATTGTTGTCTGGTGCCTTTTCAAAACCGCCCTTTGTATATAGTAGTTTAATAGGGCCTGCATCAGCGTTTGAAACTTGTGCCGGTGGCGATGCGTCGTTTTTGGTACAAGCGGTAACCAGGGATAGAAGCAATGCGGCGGATAGACCTAAGCTGACTTTCTGCTTTCCGTTCATTTTACATAACCTCCCATTGATTTGTTGTATTACAAACCTGCCGATTGGCGGGGCTTGCCGCTGCTTGGGAAACTGTTATCCATCGCTTATCCTTTAATGGAGCCAACCATCATGCCTTGCACAAAATAGCGCTGCAAGAACGGATAGACGCACATGATCGGCAGCACCGCCACTACGATAGTGGAATTAATAAGCACCGACGCAGGCGGTCTGTTGTCAGACAACGAACCTCCGAGCGCGAGTCCGCCGATATCATTCGCGACCAAAATTTCGCGTAATAACAGCTGCAGCGGCCATAACTGCCGGTCGGTGATATACAATACAGCGTCGAAAAATGAGTTCCAGTGAGCCACTGCGTAAAACAAGCTTATGGTGGCCAGGGAAGGCAGCATGACGGGCAAAATAACTTTCAGCAAAGTAGTCATTTCGGACGCACCATCGATAATCGCCGACTCTTCCAATTCAATTGGGATTGTTTGGAAAAATGTCCGCATAATGATCAAATTGTACACGCTTAACGCGCTGGGAATAATCATTGCCCAAAACGTATTTGTCAAATACAAGCTGTTAACGACCAGGAAGGTTGGAATCATGCCACCGGAAAACAACATGGTGAAAAAGAAGATCCCCATAATGCCACCGCGCCCCGGCAAAAACTTCTTCGAAAGCGGATACGCTGTAAGAATGGTGATGACAAGGCTGACCGTTGTACCAATCAACGTTCTTAGAATAGTAATCGTATACGCATCAATAATCTTGGAGCTGCCTCGAAATAACCAGGCATAATACTCAAATGTAAGGCTTGTCGGTATAACGATAAATGCATTGGGTTGATTGATTACATCACTCATCGGCGTTATTGAGCTTAGCAGAACGGTGATTACTGGAAGCAGTGTCGCCAAAGTTATAACGGAAAGAATCAGCAGGTTAATTACTCCGAAAGCGCTGTCAGCATTGATTCCAAAAACACGGCGGCGTGGTCTGACGGTGTGTGAAAGTATCGGCTTCATCATTTATCCTCCACTTTTTCTAGGAAATAGTAGGTGGTAACGACCATTATGCACGCAATAACGGATTTGAACATGCCAGCAGCCGCAGAAATATGGAATTTATTTTCCAAAACTCCAATTCGGTAAACATAAGTATCAATAATATCGCCTACACCATAAAGCATCGGGTTATACAGGTTAAATACTTGCTCGAATCCTACATTAAGCACACTTCCCATTCGCAGCAGCAGCATGATCATAATAATTGGCATTATACTAGGAAGCGAAATCTTCATCATACACTGAAAACGTGTAGCACCATCCATCTTGGCCGCCTCATACAAATCCTGCGATACAACGGTCAGTGCCGCCAAATAAATAATGGCGTTCCAGCCCATCTCTTTCCAAATGTCGGATATAACCAATATGCTTCTGAAATAAACCTCATCGCTGAAGAAGTAAATGGCCTTCTCACCCATCATCTTAATGAGTTTGTTAACCGGTCCTTGATCGGATAGGAAGTTAAACATTAAACCAGACATAACAATCCACGATAAAAAGTGAGGCAGATAAAGAATGGTCTGGATACTGCGCTTAAAAATCAAAATGCGAACTTCATTGATTAGCAGCGCCAGCAAAATCGGAACAGGAAAACCTAAGATAATTTTATATGCGCTGATTATAAACGTATTTTTCATAGCTGTGATAAACTGAGGGGCTTGAAATAAATACATGAAATTGTCGAAGCCCACAAATTTACTGCCCCAAACCCCATTAAAAATTTGATAATCCTGAAAGGCAATGACCAACCCGAACATCGGTGCATAATGAAAAATGGCGATGTACAGAAGACCGGGGATTAACATCATATAGAAATACTTATAGCGGACGAGATTTTTCAGTAGCCTGGTCAACGCCAGCGGTTGACGTGCGGATCTTACCAACCTCACTGTCTGCGAACCTGAATTTTCACTCATATGAACACCTCGCAATCTATGTACAGTAATTGGCAACTATTAAATTTCTGAATATTCAAATAATAATTTACGCTATCCAACTATCGCTTCACTCCATTCAGCCCTTCCCGTTTGATACCTCTATCATAGCCCTCTCCTTATCCTGTAGTAAATACACAGTTAACATCTCAGATTGTGCAATTATGAAACAAATGTGCATTTATAAAATTGACACCTGTTAGATAATTGAATATTCCATAAATTTAACTTGTTCCCCTATAATACAACTTATCATTTCAAAATCCTGTTAACGATTGGAAAGGTGGCACAAAATGACTAAATCTACGTGGCCCAAACTGGATGACAGCACCATGCTGCAAAGACTTACATTCCCGGAAGGCCGAGTTCGTATGGTATTGGATACCGACACATTTAACGAAGTTGACGATCAATTTGCCTTAGCCTATGCGCTGCTTTCCCCGGAAAAAATCGATTTACTGGCCGTTACAGCCGCACCTTTCTTCAATTGGAACTCGGTCAGCCCGGCGGATGGCATGGAGAAAAGCTATAAGGAAATCCTAAATATTATGCAGCTGATGGATGTGAAGAATGCTCCTCCGGTCTATAAGGGGTCATCGCAATACATGACCAGTCATACTGAGCCAGTGCCGAGCGAAGCTGCGGATAAAATCATTGACCTGGCTCTTTCATCCAGCGAACCGCTGTATGTGGTTGCCATTGGCGCCATTACGAATGTGGCATCAGCTATCGCAAAATGTCCTGAAATCATTCACAATATGGTCGTCGTGTGGCTTGGTCCGAATGCCTACTGGTGGCCCACTCAGAAAATCTTTAATGTGTCGCAAGACTATCAGGCCTCTTCGCTTATTTTTGACAGTGGCGTGCCTTTAGTTGTACTCCCATGTCATGGGGTAGCGTCCCATTTGCTGACTACGCCATATGAAATTGATGCCTGTTTGCGTGGGCAAAATAAGCTTGGCACCTACTTCAGCGATATGTTCCACGGTCGATTTACCCGGTTTGGACAAAATAAGATGGGATGGTCCAAGGTACTTTGGGATGTTGCAGCTATTGCCTGGGTACTTAACGAGCAATGGGTGCCTTCTATGGTAAGGCGGGCTCCAGTTCTCAATCCCGGATTTACATATTCTTTCGATGATTCTCGTCACTTTTATAAAGAATCGATAGATATTGATCGGAGTCTAGTGTACATGGACCTGTTTGCCAAACTACGGGAGCTGCCTAGCTAAATTCGTCACGGTGGCAGTTATCGTTACTATGTTTAGGAGGGAAGCCGCATCAAAAAGCCAACCATTCTTGACGTTGCCGAAAAAGCAAACGTAACTCCCTCCACCGTATCCAGAGTTATGAATGCTTCCACCCTCGTTAAACCTTGCACAAGACAGCGGGTACTGGAAGCCGCCAAGAGCCTCTGCTACATTCCAAACAAAACGGCTCGCGTGTTCAAATCCGGCAAAAGCCATATCCTAGGACTCGTGATTAGTACGCAGCATATTAGCGAACTCGTCTTAAATGCCGGATTCCAAGCAAGGTTTAAAGCGCTAACCGTCAAAGCGCACAACGAAGGATATAACATGCTCATTATCACTTCAACCGATGCTGAACCCAACTCCTACTTTGAGGTAATCAAAAATCAGGTAGCCGATGGATTTATCATATTAAGTCCGTCTATCAATGAGTCCTTGACCTCCCTGCTTGAGGAAGCCGGCATTCCCTATGTGTTCAATATGAAATATTCCAATAATCCCGAAGATAGTTACTATATCTCCTCGGATGATGTTGAGGGTGGATATATGGCGGCTAAATACTTGCTAGATTTGAACCATACGGATATTCGCTTTATTCTTGGTATTGTAAAAGGGACTATTATGCCTTTCAATGAAGATCGCGTGCTTGGTTTCAAAAAGGCACTCGACGAATACGGCATCGCGTTCAAACCGGAAATGATCGTCACCATTCCCGGTCAGATGGAAGAGAGCTACAATTTAATCCATCAATTGTTCCAGACGCAAAAGCCCACTGCTCTGATGATTTCAAACGAAACAACGACGGTGGCCGCTTTAAATTATTTTTACGATTATGGTTACCGTATACCGCAGGATGTGTCTGTCATCGGTTTCGGTCCATCAGAATTTTTTCGGCATCATCGGCCGAATTTAACGAATGTCAGCTATGACATTACATGGTCCAGCGACAAGCTGGTCGATCTGCTGCTGCAGCGAATTGAAGGCAGGCCAGTGGTTCTTGAAAGACCAAAAAAACCCGAGCTGATCATTCGGGGAAGTACGGCAAGATATATTCACCCAACTGTCTTGGCAGTAAAAGAACACTGATGAAAAAACTCCGTACGAGTATGGGCTGGTCTCCTAGACCTGCTGCTCAATACGGAGTTTTCATTTTTCATGTATGGCATGTTAAGCTACCTATCGAGTCCGATCCCGACCTGCTCGCATTTCAGTTAAAAAATCCGGCCACCATTGCTTTTGATCCGATCGTTCATCCAACTTAGCCCTCTCTTCCACTATTCTGGGCAATAACTCCTCCGCTTTCTGCTTCAGCTCCTCTAAGCCACCGACCTCCGGCACAAGCCATTTTCTGCCGATTTGCGTGTGAAGCACCTCATCAGCCCAATCGTAATCCTGAAACGTGATTGCAAGCTCATTGTCCGACGTTTTGGCAATCTCCCACTCTAGCCGTTTTCCTGTCTTTTTGGGCATTTGCCTTTGCTCGAAATACCACAAAATGATGTGCGCTTCCAACGGTTCGAACTTCGTGTTCAATGTTAAGCTTGTTCTAAAGTCGATGGGGTATTTATAAAATTCAACACCGTCTTGATACAAACCAACCTCACCGAGCATGGAATGACGGGCCTCATCCCACAGTTGTCTGCTCATATCCACATAATAGTCCCACGGTTTCCCCTTCGTCTTGTAAATGATTGGCCCCATCCATTCTGGAACCGTCATTTCCTTCAACCTTTTATAGATCAAGGCATATGTTCTCTCGTCTGAAGGGCGTGTCTCTTCTAGATAATACTCATCTATTTTCCCCGCTGAGTTATACTTATCGGCAAATCGGGCATCCCGGCGTGGTTCAACTTCCATGTCATAAGGCTTGCCATCCTCGGCACGAGGAGTAGTAGGCGTCCAGTTCGCTGATTTTTCCAAATCACCTGAGAAGCCTCCTGCCGCTTGCAAACAGCATTGCAAATGCTCCTGCCATTGTTGTGCGGCTATTCGATCCTCCTCTGTTATCTTCAACGCTTGTATCGCCTGCTCTCCCCATAGCTGCATCTCTTCTTCTTCCACTAAGATGATTTTGAGCACTCGACACGTAGGATGATCCACTAACGGATTGGTTTCTACCAAATACTTGTTTAAAGATCGAATAAGTTCCTTCTTGGCTACGCCATAAATACCAACCATAAGCTCCAGGGTCGTTTGCGACCGAATCAACTCCTGAAAAAACAATTCAATCGCAGTATCTGGTGTTTTGTCCAAATCATGCGGAGGTTCGCGCATCTCTGTAATTCGCTTACGAAGCATGGCACTATGCTCGGCATCGAGCCACATGTGCAAGCCGAAAGCACACTTTACTTCCCATTCAGGCACATGGGCAAGATGTGCGGCGAAAATGTTCGTCAGTTGGGTTTCCACGTACACGTACCTTTTCAATAAACTTACCGAACGGTCAATGCCATAACCGACATTGCAAGCTTGTTCATAGCTGCAAATACCTGCTAAAGGAATTAAACCCAGATTGTTATTTCTGACTCTTTCCATAGTTGCCCCCTTATCAAAAATAAGAATGGTACCGTTGCCATTTTTACTCAAGCTCCAAGGCGTTATAGAGAAGCAAGTCGCGATATTGCCCGGGTGTAATGCCTTCGCTTCGCTTAAAGGCACGTATAAAACTGTGCACATTATTGTAGCCAACTTTATTACTGATTTGACAAACCGTCCAATCATTCAAGGAAAGCAATTGCTTGGAGCTTACGATGCGCCTTGCAGTCAATAAGTTATAAAAAGTGCTTCCTGTGTACTGCTTCAGTAAGCGATTTATATATGTAGAGGAGCACTTCACTAACTCAGATACATGCTCAAGTCCAAAGTCCTGGTTAAAATGTTCATCGATGTAGGATTTGATCTCCCACACAATACGTTGGTTTTTGTCCACGCGCAATGCAAGCATATGCCTACATATATGCAGGCAAATCTCTTCCAAATAACGGTGAATCTCTTGCTTGGTTGCAAACTGCTCCATATTGGCACATGGGTCAATATCACATTCCATCATGTCTCTGAGTGTAAAACCAGCTTTATATACCGTTCGAATTATGGCATGCATCAAGTGAAGATACACACGCCTTGCCGCGCTCGTATCTTCTGGCTGAATAGCATCCATGCGCAGCTCAATGTAGTCCAGCGTACTTTGCAGCTTCTTGACTGTGCTCCGCATCATCGTACTGCAGAGCTTTTCTTCCAGTTCAAAAAGTGTTGCGTACTCATAACTCTTATGTTGATTCCGATCATCAAATGGGAGGCTTTCCCCATTCCTCGAAGCCGTCATTGGCATACGTGCAACATAATTCAAATTGTAAAAAGTGGTTCCTTTGTTTAAAAAATGATATGTACGCGTCATCTTCTTGGAAATTTGCAACGAATTATGCAAGGTCATACCCCTCTCTTTATTGAAATTTACACAAGAAATGGTACCGTTGCCATTTTGCTTTACAAAGAACTGAAAGCACTTACAACATTATATTAGACCCGCTATCAAAGGATGTCAACCTGAATTCCCACGTTTTTATTGAACAATTTGCTGTGATTTTTTTAGATAAAATGATATAATGGCATCGTTATCATTATTTCATTCCACGCTTTCCCAAAGGAGAGAGTCTCCATCAAAAAGCCTACTATCCGTGACGTCGCCTTGAAGGCGAATGTCACTGCTTCTACCGTCTCTAGAGTATTAAATGATTCTGACCTCGTGAAACCCCGAACAAGGCAAAAGGTTCTAGAGGTCATCGAAAGTCTCGGCTACATTCCAAACAAGACAGCACGCATCTTCAAGTCCGGTAAAAGCTATATTCTTGGACTAGTGATTAGTCAGGCTCATATTAGCGAGATCATGTCAAATGCTGGATTTCAAGCGCAATTTAAAGGCTTGACCGAGAAAGCCCACAAAGAAGGTTACAACATTTTAATCATCACGTCCGCTGAAGGGGACGCTTATTCCTATTTTGAGGTAATCAAAAATCAACTCGCGGACGGCTTTATTATTTTCAGCCCCTCTCAAAATGATACGTTGACTTCCTTGCTAGACGAAGCTGAAATCCCTTACGTCTTCAATATGAAATACTCTGACAACCCTCAAGACCGTTACTACGTATCCTCGGACGACTTCGAAGGCGGTTATATCGCAGCTAAATATCTGCTCGATTTGAACCATACAGATATTCGTATGTTGGTGGGAAGTGTCAAAGGCAGCATGTTATCCTTCAATGTCGAAAGAATAAATGGCTTTAAGAAAGCCTTGGCCCAGTATGGTGTACCGTTCAAAGAAGAAATGATCGTCCCTATTATTGGACAAATGGATCAAAGCTATAATGCGATCTATCAATTATTTCAGACGCAAAAACCTTCAGCACTCCTGATCTCGAATGAGATTACGACGGTCGCAGCCTTGAACTACTTCGCTGATCAGGGGTACAGAGTGCCACAGGATGTATCTATCATTGGCTTCGGGCCTTCCGAGTTCTTTCGCACGCTGCGTCCCAATTTAACGAATGTCGGCTACGATATAACCTGGACCAGTTCCAAGCTTGTAGATCTTCTGCTGCAGCGGATTGAAGGCAAGACACCGTCTTTTGAGATGCCCAAAAAACCGGAATTAGTCATCCGTGACAGCACTGCTCGATTACGGCAAGAGTGACACTTGGTCACTGTACAAGTTGCAACTCCCGCGGTGCAACGTGGCAAAGTCACGGTACTCTTCTTACTTTAAACGGCTTGCACGTCACAAAAAATGAGCCTTATAAGGCAACAAATCCTCGGAGAGAACTACAGGGCGCTATTTTGGCAAATATCCGGCATGCCATGGAAGTAGAGGAACCACAGGGTCTTTTTTCCATGAAATAAGCAGAATTCCCCTAGAAATGGCCAAAATAGCGTACCATAGTTCCCTCCAGTTCTCTATGAAGTCACTTTTCGCTAGAATTGCGTCTCGTCATTCCCTTATGTTCCACCGTACCTTACCGCCAAAGGGTAACACCTCAACCACTCCAACCTTCTATAAGCCCAAAAAAAAGGCACCCAAGGGCACCTTTTTCAAACCTTAAAAAACAAAATCATCATCCGTCAAAGCTTCAACGTGAATCGTACGCACATACCCGTTCCCTTTTTTCGAGAAAAAGTCGTGCTGTTTCGTCTTCGTGCTGAGTCCGTTCAGAACAATCGGATTAATATCCTCTTCCGGGAACAACGGCTCTACCCCTAAGTTCATGAACGCTTTGTTAGCGTTGTAGCGCAGGAATGCTTTCACATCATCCGCTAGCCCCAGAGGACCATACAGGCTTTCCGTGTAGCCTTCCTCGTTCGCATGAAGCTCCTTCAGCAGCGCAGACAACGTCTCGTAAGCCTCATCTTGCTCAACAGGGCTAAGCTCTGCGTAAACTTCCTGAGCCAATACACCAATGTACAGACCGTGAATACTCTCGTCGCGTAAAATCAAATCAATGATTTCCCCGCTGCTTGTCATTTTACCCTGTCCGGCCAAATAAAGCGGGTAATAGAAGCCGCTGTAGAACAAGTAACTCTCCAGCAAAACCGACGCTGCCATCGCTAAGTAAAGCTCTTTGGTCGTCGTAATATTCTCATAATAATGGGAAATTTTATTCGCTTTGAACTGCAGATAAGGATTCCGCTCTACCCATGCGAATAGCTCATTAATCTCTTCTGTCGTCGACAGTGTCGTGAAAATAGAGCTGTACGATTTCGCATGAATTTGCTCCATCATGCCCATGAAGCTGAGCACCGCTTTGCGCTGCAGCCCGTCGACATGCTCAAGAATCTTCGGCATGCCAACGCCGCCTTGCATCGTATCGAGCAGCGTAAGGCCGCCCAGTACCTTCATGTAGAGCTCACGTTCAGCCCCGCTCAGCGTGATCCAGGACATTTTATCGTCAGACAATGGAATCTCTTCATCCGTCCAGAACTGCATAATGTTCTGATTCCAGAAGGTTATCGTGAAATCATCATCAGGCCGGTTCCAGTTCACCGCTTTTTTGACGATTGGCTGATTAATGGTAGTTGCCGTGCTCATCTATGTTCAATCCCCTTCCCAATTACACCGAACAGCTGACACATTCCTCAACGGATAGCTGATTCGTTCGCGTGTAGTAGAGCGATTTAAGTCCTTTGTGTGCCGCATACAGATACAATCTAGCAAGTTGTCTCGTAGACACATCACTATTTACGTGCAAAATAGTTGAAATGCCTTGATCCACATGCGTTTGAATTTCCGCAATCAGATCGAGAATTTTGAATTGATCCATTTGATACGCGGATTTGTAGTAAAAATAATTGTCGCGAGCCATGAATGGCATCGGGTAGTATGTCGTTGAGTTCGCATATGTACGAGTCTCGATCGGTTCTACAATCGGCATTACGCTCGAAGTTGAGTTTTGGATATACGAAATACTTTGTGTTGGCGCAACAGCCAAACGGTACGCATGGTACAAACCGTGCTTCTGGACTTCATCTTTCAGCTTGCCCCAGTCACTTGGTGACGGGATCTCCATCCCTTCGAACAGAGCCTTCACTTTATCCGTAAGCGGACGGTAATCTGTTTCTGTGTAACGGTTAAAATAAGCGCCATTCGCATATTCAGACAGCTCAAACCCTTCAAAGACCTGCCCTTTCGCTTTGGCAATTTCCATACTTTTTTCGATCGAATAGTAGTTCATCGCCATGAAGAACGTGCGGACGAAATCCTTCGCTTCATCGCTTTCATAGCTGATTTTGTTTTTCGATAGATACCCGTGCAGGTTCATGACTCCCAGACCAACGGAGTGCAGCTCACGATTCGCTTTAGCCACGCCTGGCGCATTGCTGATCGTCGTCATGTCACTCACTGCTGTCAAAGCCGTCATGCCTTCATGAACGGTTTCACGCAATTTCTTGTGCCCCATCACATTCGCAATGTTCATGGAAGCCAAGTTACAGCTGATATCACGCAGAATCACATCATCTTGACCGTAATCATTGATTTCCGATGTTTCTTGCAATTGGAAAATCTCTGTGCAGAGATTGGACATTTTGATCGTTCCGATCCCTTTCAGAGCATGATCCCTGTTCGCGTTCGTACGATTCATCATATAAGGATAACCGGATTCCAGTTGCGTTGTCGCAATTTTGATCAGCATGTCACGCGCGCTCATCACGACTTTTTTCTTCACTTTCGGGTTCGCTAAGAGTTCATCGTACATCTCATCAATATCTAGGTCATCCAGATGCTTGCCGTAAGCTTGCCACACCGTATAAGGCGCGAAAACATGAAGAGGTTTGTTCTCTTCGGCCAGCTTGTAGAACTTATTCGGTACGATAAGACCGATGGAAAGTGTTTTCAGACGCGATTTCTCATCTGCATTAATTTTCTTGCTATCCAGGAACTCCATAAGATCCCAGCCGAAAATGTTATAATAAGCCGCTCCGGAGCCTTTGCGCTGCCCCATTTGATCCGCGTAGGAGAACGCATCCTCCATCAGCTTAAGAACAGGCATAATCCCTTTGGCTGCGCGTTCTACGCCTTTGATAGACTCACCGCGCCCGCGAAGTTTGGACAAGTTAACGGCTACGCCGCCGCCAATTTTGGAAAGCTGCATGCATGTCGCCAGCACATAGTTAATCGAGTTGAGAGAGTCATCCATCTCCAGCAGGAAGCAGGAAACCATCTCGCCACGGCGGCTTTTCCCTGCGTTCAGGAATGTCGGCGTCGCCGGCTGCAAACGCTGTTCCATCATCGACACAGCAAGTGTACTAGCCGTCTCAACGTTACCGCGCCCCAAGTAAAGCGCTACAATCGCAACGCGATCCGGGAAATGCTCCAGGTACAAGGATTTATCGTCACTGCGCAAAGCATAATCTGTATAGAATTTCGAAGCTGCCATGTAGGAGGCGAACTCAAACTGATGATCGTGGGCCACTTGATAAACTTGATTTACTTCTTCTGATGTGTAGTACTCATAGACATTCTCATAATAGTTGTTATCAATCATATAACGAACTTTTGAAGAGGTATCGGGGAAAGTGAGGCTTTTACTGTGAACATCCTGCATAAAAACTTCAACAGCTTCTTTATCCTTCTCTAGTTGAAAAAAACCATCCGCTCCGCGTTGCATTAATAAATTATTCAGCTCAATGTGCCGCAATTGCATGTACCCCCTGAACAAATCGTTCTACATCATTTTTGGTGCCGGATAACTCAAACTTCGTTAACACAGGCACATCATACAGTTGTGAAATGGTGTCTGCGCTTTTGGCAAACCCGTCTCCCCAGTTGCGGTTGCCGCTTGCTGCCACTCCGATCAAATTGGAGGCGTTCGTTTCCAGGAAGGAACTTACCTTCTCTGGAACTTGGCCAAATCCGGTTGTGTAGGTAACGAGCACGAATGGCTCGTCCACTTTCAACGCTTCCTCGATTTGGATCGCCGGCATTTGAAGTTTGTTAATAAATCGGCGAACATTCCCCGTTTTCGAATCGTAAGCAATCAGCATGGGCTCCGTCTCCTAACATTTCTATCATTGGTTCAAACATTCTCGTACTTGTGTCAGTCTTATGTAGATAACCTATATGTAGTTAGTAATATAAATCTTACCGTCCATCCATATCTAGTATTGTCCTCTGTCTCATCGACAAAATAAGCGAATTTCCGCAAGCAGGAAAACGGCTGAAAATAGCGGTAAATCGGGTGTTTTCCCGGTATTACGCGGTATTTCCGCTGCGAATTCAGGAGTTGCCGAATTCGCTTTTTCCCACGACATCTAGTTGATAGATTCAAATTTATATCAATATATTGTGTTTGTCAACGTGTATTATGACACATTTCTGAGCCCGAAATAGGCAAACCCAGACGGGGCGTGGCTCGAGAGGATTTGAAAAAATATTTTCATTTTAGACTTGAAATTTTCACATTTGTCGAAAGGAACTTCGCCTGGAATCTCTTCTTTCACCCTACTAGATCTAGTTCCGCCCCCCCTCTCAGAAGAAGCCTCTCAAACCGTCTCAGAGGCCATCTTAAGACATTGTAAACGGCGAACCGCCCCTTCTATCCTGCGACAAAAAAAAGCTATCCACGCGCACACGAGGGTGCCATGAATAGCTCATTGATTTAGCTCATTGATTTCGTTCGTTACTAGCCGTTGCGTTTTTGGAAATCAATCATGAAATCTGCGAGCGCTTTGCAGGAAGCGTAAGGAACCGCATTGTAGGTAGATGCTCTCAAGCCGCCTACACTGCGATGGCCTTTCAACCCGACAAACCCGTTCTGCTCGGTTTCCTTGATGAATTTCTTCTCCAGCTCTTCATCCTGCAAGCGGAAAGTAATGTTCATTGCCGAACGGCTGCCCTTATCGACAGGACCACGGTAGAAACCGCCGCTTTGATCGATTGCGCTGTAGATCAAGCCTGATTTCTCCAGATTGTTCTTCTCGATAACAGCTAGTCCGCCTTGTTCCTGAATCCATTTCAGTACAAGGTTCACCATGTAGATGGAATACACCGGAGGCGTATTGTACAGGGAATTGTTTTTGCCGTGAATGTCATAACGAAGCATGGTCGGGATTGTTTTCGGCAGGTCCTGCAGAAGATCTTCTTTGACGATGACAACCGTCACGCCGGATGGACCTAGATTTTTTTGGGCACCGGCATAAATCATGCCGAATTTCGATACATCAACCGGACGGCTCAAGATATCGCTGGACATATCCCCGATAAGCGGCACATTGCCTGTGTCCGGGTAGCTTTGGAACTGAGCGCCTTCGATCGTTTCATTGGAAGTCAAGTGGAGGTAAGCGGAATCGGGATGAATGTTGATTTCACTGAGATCCGGAATTTTCATGAATTTGTTCTCTTTGGAGCTGGCAGCAATCGATACTTCTCCGAAAAGGCCTGCTTCCTGTACCGCTTTCTCAGCCCAAGCGCCAGTCAGCACATAGCTGCCCACTTTGCCCGGCTTCAAGAAATTCAAAGGAATCATAGCGAATTGCGTACTTGCTCCACCTTGCAGGAACTGTACTTGATAACCGTCAGGAATAGCAAAAATTTGCTTCAATAATTGCTGCGTTTCCGTATGTACTTGCTCGTACTCCGCGCTGCGATGCGAAATTTCCATGATCGACATGCCGATACCCTTAAATTCGACAAGTTCCTCTTGCGCTTTCTGCAAAACTTCGAGCGGTAATGCCGCAGGCCCTGCGTTAAAGTTATAGGCCCGATTTCCCATGAATGACCACACCTTTGCTTTTGTATTATGGCTATGATAGCAATATTCTCCTCATGCATCAAGTAAAACCTTAGTTGGCAATGCTAGTTGAAGCAGGAAACCGGAACCAGGATACACCGACATAAAAAGCCAAAAAGGAGTCCACACTCGCATGCATCCTTCCGCTCATTCGACAAAAGCGCTTTCAACACCGTCCGACACGTACCGGCTTTTTGTCGGCATCCAGCTCCCGCAAGACACGCAGCGGGAGCTGGCTCTCATGGCAGCCGCCCTCAAAGAGCGGCTGCCTTTCCAGAAGTGGACGCATCTGCAGGACGTCCACGTCACGTTATGCTTTCTCGGCGACGCATCCGCCGAGAAAGCGGAATCGCTGGCGCACGACCTGCGCCAGCTTGCAGCAGCTGCGCTGCCGCTGACCCTACACGCCGAGGGGCTCGGCGTGTTCGGACCTCCGGCAGCGCCGTCGGTGCTGTGGGCGGGCGTCGCCGGCGACCTGGACGCGCTGGCTGCGCTGCAGCGCGAGGTCGCGGGCGCCTGCGCCCGCCATGGCTTTCAGGCCGAGGCTCGCGCCTACCGGCCGCATCTCACGCTAGCCCGCCGCTACCGGCTAGCGGCGGAACCGTTCTCGCGCGCCTCCCTGGCAGGCGCGCCTTCGCTGCCCGCGTGGCGGGTAGAGGACATCGTCCTCTACCGCAGCCACTTGGGCCGGCAGCCTTCGTATGAGCCGCTGGGCGTTTTTCCTTTGGGCCCCGGCGTATAACTTCCATTATTTTCACAAATAATGTATAAACTTGCCTACTTTTTCTGATTGCCTATTGCTGCTGACATCATCCTGGTGTAGTTCCCAATATTTCCGCAAGCCGAATATTTCGCTCAAATAGCGCCCTGTAGTTCCATCAAACCCGGCAACTACTGCCTGCCGCCAAGTTCTTTTTGAAACGTAAGGAGGAAATCACATGCCCGATGCTTATGAAGTCATCGTACGCACCCTTTTAGCTGTAATCGTATTGTTCATCATGACCAAGATTCTTGGAAAAAGACAAGTGTCCCAACTATCTCTGTTCGAGTACATCACGGGCATTACCATTGGAAACCTGGCTGGAGCGATATCCTTAGATATCGATTCGAAATGGTACCTCGGTCTAATCTCGTTAACCGTTTGGATCGCGTGTTCGCTGGGCATTGAACTATTACAGCTTAAAAGCAAAAAAATGCGCGATTTTATTGACAGTAAAGCCACCGTACTCATTAGAGACGGGAAGGTTTTAGAAGATAATTTAAAAAAAGAGCGGCTCACCACGGATGAACTTATGGAACAACTGCGCAAGCGGTCGGTTTTCAAAGTAGCGGATGTTGAATTTGCGATTATGGAGCCCAGCGGTGAAATTAACGTGTTGCTGCATCGGGAGAATTTACCGCTCACTGCGAAGCATTTGGGCATCAAGGTTGCACCGGAGAAAGAGCCGCAAGCCGTCATTATGGACGGTGAGATATTAGATGAAGCGTTAGCAACTCTTTCATTTAACCGGGGATGGCTGAAAACGGAGTTGGACAAGGTCGGGGTAACGGTCGAAAATGTTTTTCTAGGGCAAGTCGATTCGTACGGCCAATTGTATCTTGATTTATTTGACGATAAGATCAACGTTCCCATACCGCAGGAAAAAGCTACTCTCTTCGCGACTCTGAAACAGATCGAAGCAGACCTGATGTTATACGGACTGACAACCAACAATAAACAAGCCAAAGCGATGTACGAGCAATGCTCCAAGCAAATGGAGGATATTCTCGATCAGCTTAAGCCTATATTGATGCGATAATATCAGAATGCTCCCCGCCGTGGCTATACGACTGGGGAGCATTTTTGTTTTAATCGAGCAGCACCTGTGATGCCGGGCCGCTTGCAAGCTCTATCATCCGTTTGACCTGCTCGACCGTATTCCGCTCAATTGATAGAGGCGGCAGCTCCTGTTCGCCGAAAAAGCCGACTTCGGTCGTTTCCAAACTGACCTCTAGCGCCTCACCGCCGACCAATTCGCATAAGATAAATATTTTGTAGACGTAGTTGGGGGCAGGCGGGTGTGCATGGCACTTCTTGTCCAGAATCGCCAGCAAACGCACAGGCTTGACTTGGTAACCGGCTTCCTCACGCGTCTCTTTGACAGCGACTTCGCTCGGTGTGTAGCCAATATCCGCCCAACCGCCTGGCAAAGCCCAAGCGCCGTCGGCTCTTTCCTTCACAAGGAGCACTTTGTTCTCCTTCAGAACAACCGCCCGAATATCGACCTTCGGCGTCTGATACCCCGTATCGCTGGCGAATAATTCCGTCACTTTGTCAATCGGAGTGTCCGTGAAGTGGCTCATCATCTCCACGCTAATCTTGCGCAGCGCCTCGTATCGCTCCAAATCATAACCGTTCTCGCCGTAAGCAAGCCCGGCTTGACTAATCGCTTGAATTTCTTTAGCCCATTGCAGCCATGGAATATTCATCCCTTACCCAACTCCATCCCGATAAATGTTTTAATTCCGGTATAGATAGCGACCATTTCTTCCAATTTCATTCGAACGAGCCCGCTGGAAGAGGGACATACGTACTCTACTACGCCTGGTACGATGGGATCTGGCTGGCTGCCCCAAGCCATCCCTCTGCGTCCGCTATACTGCTCATAAACCCCTTTGCCTACAAAACATACAACCCTTGGCTGCATGTTTTGTATCTTCTCCCTGAGAATGATGCGGCCTTGTCGGTACTCCTCAGGCGTTATTTCAGCAGCCGTCAGTGAGGGTCTCGCCACGATATTCGTAAACCCGTAGCCAAGTTCAAGCAGGTCTTGATCTTCCTGCGGCTTATAGAGCCGAGGCGTTAATCCAGTTTGAAATAATATGCGATAAAAGCGATTGTTCGGATTCGCATAGTGATGGCCGGTTTCACCCGATCGAATACTAGGGTTATATCCCACAAAAAGGATAGATAAATGCTCCTTCAAATGATCCGAGATCGGTTTTATATCCACCATCCTTCAGCACTCCTTCCATGCTTGTATCACTTTGTCTAACTATTTTCACTACTTCAATTAGGTTACCACTTTCCCTATATAAACTTCAACGATTCATAAGGTTTCCCAAGTACGGCCGAAGCATCTCCTTTTAACCAATGATCCACCAACGTACTGTACACAGAGCGGAAATCAACCTCATATTTCAAATCCCCGTTATCCAAATTGCTTAAACTCGGGTAAGCGCCATAGAGACCGCCTTTCACTTTCCCGCCAATCACAAACATCGGTGCTGCCGTGCCGTGATCCGTACCGCCACTCCCATTTTCCTTCACACGACGCCCAAATTCGGAAAACATCATAATAGCAACCCGATCCTGCAGACCTTGTGCCTCCAAATCCTTATAAAAAGCTGTCAGACCCTGATCCACCTGTGTCAAAACCCTGGCATGCTGCTCCTTTTCATCGGCATGATCATCGAAACCGCCAACTTGGACATTAAATACGCGCGTTCCCGACTTTCCCGCCAGCAGCTTGACAACGAGTTGAAGATCACTGGCAAAATTCGTTTTGGGATACTCCACTTTGTTGGCATAAGAGGCTGTTAAAGATTGTATGGCTTCAACGCTTTTATAAGCTTCATACCCGCGCCCCGAAACGACCCGCAGCTGTTCCATCTGGTTCTGATCGCTATACATATCCAAAAAAGCTTTGGTTATCCGATTCTTATCCATCATCGGCGTTTTGGGATCGATCACATGATACGATTCCAGCGATTGAATGACGGGAAAGCTCATCTTATCCGAGGCAAAAGCTTTGCTGCCCGCCGCACCGACCTGAACCGCTTTAAGCGGATTCGCATTATCGCGCAGCGAAGACTCTATATAGCGGGCCAACCAGCCGCTCCGGCTAATTTTCGCAGGCTCTGCGGTCTGCCAAATTTCCATGGAACGGAAATGGGAATGATCCGGCTCCGGGTAACCGACGCCTTGAATGATCGCCATGTTTCCGTTTTTAAAAAGGTCAGAGAGCCCTGATAGGCTAGGATGTAAGCCTACTTGATGATCAAGCGCAAGCACGTCCTTTTGCTGATAGGCTAATGTCGGCCTTGAATCGTAATATACGCCTTGCCCATATGGAATCAGCGTATTTATGCCGTCATTGCCTCCGCTAAGCTGCACAACAACCAGCACCGGCTCGTCGACATCGTCACTGGCTCCCCCGGCGAATATCGATCTGCCTGTTTCTGTAAACAAAATGCCGCCAAGGCTTAACGTAGCAAACATCGCGGTCCCTTTCAGCAGAAATTCCCTTCTTGTCAATTTCATGGCCTTCACCCCCGTTATTTCATTTGCGCTTCCGGACTAATCAAAAGGAGCTGCACCAAGCCTCGTAAACCGGCATTTTTCTGCTTTGTATGTAAGAGGGTATCTTCCACATAAGCGCTTAAACCTTTCATCGTCTTATCAGACAGTTGAGTGATTCCCAGACGCTGACTCCACAACTTCACCCATTCCTCCGGCCTTTCCGCCTGCTTCGGCGCAGTGCCCACCAGCTTGTTGTTCATTTGCGCAGCCATGGACTCAGCGAATTGATACCTCGCGAGCAGCAAATTGGTGTTCAGCCATGATGCACCGCCTCTCCAGCCTGCAACGTCCGGGGGTGAAAACAGTTCCTGCCCCATTTTCCTCATCGCTTGCGCATGCCCTTTGGCCACATGCAGCTGCATGGTTTTGAGAATGCCAGCAACATAATCAGCCGGTGTTTTAATAAGGGATAACCGCAAATCGGGGTTATAGAAGTCATCCGACATGAACAGCTCGTGAAGCACTTCTCCGATTGTCGCCTTCTCAGTGATCAGCTTTGCCACTTGCTGTACCCAGCTGTCTGAAGGATTGTCTGTGGCGAAATATTTGAGCAATTTCAAGGCCAGAAAGGTAGATAACGACTTTTGATGAAAAATAATCTCAATAGCCTCATCACCGTCGAGATTCCCCTTCTCACCGAGCAGCGTTTTCGAATCATTGTCATGTTGTTTGGGATTAAACGCCACTTTGTTCTCCTTCTCATTATAGGTCCAGCCTGTGAAAGCCCTTGCCGCTTCCTTCACATCCGTTTCGGTATATTGACCAATTCCTAGTGTAAAAAGCTCCATCACTTCACGCGCATAGTTTTCATTCGGTTTGTTTTTCTTATTGCGATTCACATCAAGCCAGATCATCATAGCCGGATCTTTGCCGATAGCGAGTACCAGTTCCTTATAATTGCCTAATGCATACTTCCGGAACAGCTCATTTTGCTGAACCATCAGTGTGACATTCTTGACCTTGTAATTTGCTGTCGCAAAATGTCCATGCCAAAACAACGTCATCTTCTCAATCAACGGCGCGCTGGAATTCACCATCCGGTATAACCAATACATTTGCTGATCGCCAAGCTGTAACGGATCCAGAGCTTTTTTGCTGTCTGCGTTTAACTGATCAAAAGGTGTCAGCGCCGCCGTTTCGGTCAATGCTTCTCCTGCGATAAGCCGACGCACCGTCTCTTCACGCCCCAGCGCCACACAAGCGTTAACTTCCCCCTCTGCCCCTCCAAATCCGGCCCGAAGCAATAAATGAACAACCTCTGTGTTCGTCCAAGTTACTCCCATGATTTCCCTCCACGCCTAATTTTCCATACCTTAGCACATAAATGTGTCAAAAGTATGTAGGAACAAAAAAGATAGAAACTCAGAACTTGTCTGAATCTCTATCTTTATTAGGAACCTTCGCTTGCATCATCAAAAGCTCATAGGTAGCTGAAACGCCCCCTAATACGCTAAACTTCGTCACATACGCTTTGTACATATCGACGAACAAACGCCGTCTGCCAATGCCGGGCGCAACCGCTGCTTCTGATGTGCTGGCTCCCATTGCTTTAACTGCATGCAAAAAATCCTTTGGCGTCGGATACGTTTCTACGTGGAGCAAGCGATCTTCATGAATGTGCGTGTGCGTAAAGCCGCTGTCAACAAGCATTTCTCTCCACCCTGCACCGGATTGAAAAGTCAGCCCGTGCCGCTGCGGCTGCTGTCCGTTCTGTCGGTACGCTTCCATGAAAGACTCATGCAGCTCATAAAATGTTGTCGGCCCGAATGTCGTAAACACCAACACGCCGCCCGGACGAAGAAGACGCCGAAGGTGCTGAAGCGTCTGTTTCGGCTGCTGCAGCCACTGAAAGCAGGCGCCGGAGACGATCAGATCGAACGAAGCTGGCGGTGCGGTTGCCGACCACTTCTCCACATCGCCATGGATGAATCTTATGTCCCTGTCAGCTGGCTGACTGCCTCGAACACGCTGCTCAGCCGCCCGAAGCATGCCAGGTGCAAGGTCCAGCGCGGTAATCGACGCTATGGGGTACTTTTCAACTAAGCCACTCGTCACAATGCCTGTGCCACAACCAATCTCAAGAATGCTGCCTACTCGCGCTGGTGTACTCTTTCTTGTAACATCCAACACCCCGAGAGCTTCTGCAAGCTGCTCAGCCATCATTTTCTGTACATTGGCATGTTCATCATAAGATCCTGCAGAACTCCGATTGAATTGACGTTCAATTTCCATACTGCTGTTCATCGCGCCACCGCCTCATTTCCGCAGCGATCTCCTCTTCCCTTCCTACAAACGGTGCATGACCGCAATCAGGAATGGCATATAAATGAACGCGAGACAGTCCCGCTGCAAGCTCTTCCGCCCCTTTGTAAGGGCATATTCGGTCTTCCCTACCATGGAACAGAAGCACCGGACACACAATTTCCGAGAGTACTGCGCTGACTTCCACTTTCCGCAAAATTTGAAGTCCTGCCAGCAGAGAGGGAGCTGTCCACGTACCCATTCGAGGAAGTTTGTCGCTGATTCCTAACTCCAACTCTGTTTCCGTCCACAAAATTTGGCGAAAATTGGTTTCAACTGCAAGCGCATCCTGCATAGTGGCCTTCATCATCTGCCGCACATAAGCATCAGGCTGACCAAAATGGGCCTCATCTTTAGAACGAATAAAACGTGCCGTAGCTGCAAATAAAATGAGACCGTCCGCAAGACCTCTAGCTGCTAAATGGAGCGCCAGCAATCCGCCAAGCGACCATCCGCCAATAAAAAGAGGTCTATGTAGCGCCGATATTTTCCATTTCCTTACCATTTGCTCGGTGTTCGTCAACAAAGCTTCCGGCGTTTCAGCTTCGCTAAAGTTGAGATACACATGCTGATATTCAGGCAGCGTCTTACAAAGTTGATCAAACACCTCGGGCGGCATACTCCACCCAGGCAACCAGACGATCGTTGCTCTCTTCTCTAGTGTCATCATCCCATCACTCCAAGCTGCAGCCCTACTTCACGAATACACGCCGCTGCATCCCGCAGTTCTTTATCTGTATGGGCTGCGGATAAGGAGAAGCGGATACGAGCTGTCCCTTCTTGAACCGTCGGTGGCCGGATCGCCACCGCTGCGATGCCTTTCTCTTCCAACGCAGCGCTGAAGCGCAAGGCAGTCTCATTATCGCCGACGATCATCGGCACGATAGGAGAATCGCCGATTCCAACGAGGAAGCCGGCCTTTTGCAGATGAGATCGAAAAGAACGACTATTGGTATGCAGCCGTTCACGCCGCCAGTGTTCCTGCTGCACAAGCACTAAAGCTTGAGCAATGCCTGCGACCAGCGCAGGCGGTATCGCCGTTGAATAAATAAGCGTACGCGCCTTGTTTACGAGAAAATCAATGAGCATCCGGCTCCCGCACACATACGCTCCATAGGCGCCGAAGGCTTTGCTGAACGTTCCCATATGGATGTCCACCTCATCCTTGACCCCACGTATATGGCATAATCCCTCGCCATATCTTCCATAAATTCCTCCGCTGTGCGCTTCGTCCACCATCAACATCGCTCCATACTCATGCTTGAGCAGGATGAGATCTTCCAAGCGGGCCTGATCTCCGTCCATGGAGAAGACCGCATCCGTAACGATCAGCTTTCGCTTCCTGTCGCGGTGTTTGTGCAGTAACGCTCCCAAATGCTCCATATCGTTATGCCGGTAACGGGCCAACTCCGCCCGGCTCATTAGAATACCGTCCACAATGCTGGCATGATTCAGTTGATCGCTAAATACTACATCATCCCGGCCAACCACGGCTCGGATAACTCCTGTGTTTGCCATATACCCATTGGCAAATACAAGGGCTGCTTCGCAGCTCTGCCAATCGGCAATGGCTGCTTCCAGTTCCGTATACGCAGACCGGTTGCCAGTCACAAGGCGGGATGCCCCCGCGCCAACCCCTTCCTGGAGCAGTACCTCTCGCATCGCTTCAATCATCGCAGGATGCTGGGACAGCCCAAGGTAGTCGTTGCCGGACAAGTTGAGCAAGTTCGGCAGGTTGGGCTCCCTTGTTCCGTGGAACATGCGCCCAGGAAACCCTGAAATCGCCGAACTTGCCCGCAAGGATCGTTTCAAGGAGGCTTCGTCCAGAGAGGCTAGTTCCTGTTCCATCCATTTTAAAGAAGATTCCGCACTCATTGTCCGTACCACCTTACAAAGCGTTAAGTTCAATCTCAAAACCCAAATCTTCAATCATTTGGTGATCCACACCAATCGATTGACCTGCCGTTGTCAGATAATCACCGACAAATAGCGAATTGGCCGCATACAGCGACATAGGCTGCAATGTACGGAGATTTACTTCACGGCCTCCCGCTACACGAATTTCTTTGGATGGACAGATGAAACGGAATAAAGCGAGCACTTTCAAAGCCTTCATCGCCGGAGTGCGGCCTGCATGCTCCAATGGCGTTCCAGGAATGGCATTGAGGAAATTAATTGGTATCGAATCGCTGTCCAGATCACGCAGCGCATAGGCCATTTCCACAATTTCTTCATTGGTTTCGCCCATCCCGATAATGACGCCGGAGCAGGGGGACATGCCGTATGTCTTGACTTTTTCCACCGTTTCAACACGCTGATCGTACGTATGGGTCGTCGTTATCGATGGGTAGTTCGCTTTGCTCGTATTGAGATTATGGTTGTACCGATGTACACCTGCTTCTTCAAGCCGCTGCGCTTGCTCGTCCTTCAAAATGCCTAGGCAAGCGCAAATTTTTAGCGGCATTGTTTCACGAATCTCTTTCACGGCATCCACGACTTGCGCCAATTCCTTGTCGGTCGGTCCCTTGCCTGCCGCTACAATGCAGTATGTTCCGGCTTTACGCGCCATAGCTTCACGTGCGCCGGCAAGCAGCGTATCTTTATCAAGCAAGGTATATTTACTTACCGGCGCCGTAGAAACAATCGATTGCGAGCAATAGCCGCAGTCCTCGGGACAGAGTCCGCTTTTCGCATTAATAATCATGTTCAATTTGACCTTTTTGCCGTAATAGTGCTTTCTTACTTGAAAAGCGGCTTGCAGCAGCGGCAACACCTCATCATCGCTTGCTTCGAGCACAGCCAGCCCTTCTTCTTCCGTCAAACGTTCGCCGTTTAATGCTTTTTGGGCCAACAAAGGCCACTCCTTATGGGTTGAAATGATGTTCATATTCAAGTTCATGTTCTCCTCCTTGGCGTTCATCGGGGCACAATTTTTAGCGCTTTTTTGATCGGCGCAAGTTGAATGGATTTTCTAGCTGTATGTATGAAAAGATCTGTATGAACCTCAGCAGGCAAAAAAGGAAACCGGCCGAGAACGGGAAGACCGCTATACTGCTCGATAAGCTCCGCGTTTGTGACAACGCTCGGATCGTTTTGAATGTCTTGATCATCACAGTCATTTAAGATAACGCCTAGAATCGGGATTCTATGCTGCGATAAAAAAGCTGCCGTCAAAATCGTATGATTAATTGTGCCTAGTCCGGAACGGGCAACAATCAGTGCAGGTATTTGAAGCTCTGCGATCAAATCCACTATCAGAGCATCATCGTTCAGCGGAACGGCCACGCCTCCTGCGCCTTCGATCAGCAGGGCATCGTATCGCTCGATAAGCGGTTTGCCCGCGGCGATCAGCTCCTGCAGCGTTAAGGTCACGCCGGCAAGTCTGGCAGCAAGCATTGGAGCCAGCGGCGCTTCAAATGTGTATGGCGCAACGGTATCCGGCTGCTCTTTTATCCCTGTTAGCTGCAACAACCGCTCTGCATCCGTTTCACCACTGCCCAGGCCTGCGCCTGATTGTACGGGCTTCCACACGCCTGCTTGGCAGCCGTCCGCACGAAGCGCCGCTGCTATGGCAGCTGTCACCATCGTTTTGCCGACTCCTGTGTCCGTACCTGTGATGAACAGTCCCCGCATCGGCTCCTCGTTGTCTTTGTTCATCGTCCACCTCATCCTTCCGTGACCTGAATAATGGATGCCGCCAAAATCTCCGTCATCGTTCCAAGCTCAGCCTCTGTGCTGGCTAATGGCGGGATGAAAACAATCACATTGCCCAGCGGCCGCGTCAGCATGCCAAGCTCTCTGGCTTTCTGGCTCGTTCGCACGCCAATTCGCTCTCCCCACTCGTACGGTTCTCGTGAACCTTTATCACGTACAAGCTCGATTCCGATCATCAGCCCTTTCTGCCGGATTTCACCGACGTGCGGTCTATCTTTAAGCGCCGCTAGTTTATTTGCAGTAAACACTGCCTTAGAACGAACACCCTCCAACATGTTCCTCTCCTCAAAAAGCCTTAAGCTGGCCAAAGCTACCGCACAACCGAGCGGGTTTCCCGTGTAAGAATGTCCATGGAAAAAGGTTTTCTGCTCCTGATAGTCCGCATAAAAGGCGCCATAGATTTCATCCGTCGCCAGCGTTGCCGCTACAGGCAAGTAGCCGCCTGTGAGTCCTTTTCCCACCACCATCAGATCCGGTGTTACGTTTTCCAAATCACAGGCAAACATTTCCCCCGTCCGACCGAAACCGGTCGCTACCTCGTCGGCAATGAGCAGCACGTCATGCTCACGGCAAAGTTCAGCCATCTCGCTTAGGCAGCCTTCCGGCATCACGACGATTCCACTGGCTCCTTGGACTATCGGCTCCACAATAAGCGCCGCAATCTCATCTGCCCTTGCTTCTAGCAGGTCTCGCAAAGCATGTATCGTCGCTTCTTTGGCTCCCTCCGCCCCCCCTTCATGCCGATAAGCATAGGGGTAAGGGATGACATGCGACTGGAACAGCATGGGGCGAAACACGTCATGATAGAGCGGAATTGCTCCAACGCTCACAGCGCCTATTGTATCTCCGTGGTACGCTTGCCCCATTGTGATAAAAGATTTTTTATGACGGCGCCCCTTGTTATGCCAATACTGGAAAGCCATTTTAATCGCGATCTCCACTCCGGTTGCTCCAGAATCCGAATAAAACACTTTGTTTAATCCACTTGGCGTGATATCTACAAGCCGCTCAGCCAGTTCAATGGCGGGGATATTAGCCATACCTAGCAAGGTTGAATGAGCAACAAGCTCCAATTGGTTCGCAATGGCTTGGTTAAGCTCCGGTACATGATGTCCATGAACGTTTAGCCAAACAGACGAAAATCCATCGTAATACGCGCGTCCTTGGACATCATAAAGTCTAACGCCCTCTCCACGCTCAATGATGAGAGGATCCTCGTTATTGTAGTCTTTCATTTGTGTAAAAGGATGCCAGACGTGCGACTTGTTGAGATTCGCAAGTCGTTCGTAGGACTTTGACACGACATTCCCTCCTAAACAGAATTTATTGTTAACCTTAAATTATATATTTAGGTTAACAATAGATAGTGGTCAGTTTAGCAGATCATTACATCATTGTAAACACATTTTCATTCATCGTGGTTAACAATTAAAAAAAGAGCAATACAAAGCGTCTGAACGCTTGCATTACTCTTTTTAAATATAATATGTGAATTTAAATCATTTCTTGTCGAACAAGCTATTGTCGAACTTTCAATACGGTTGTCAAATCGAGGAAGGCATTTAGGACACGTCGCACGCGTTTATCGACATCCGGATGAATATCGCTGTAAGCCACTCCTGTTTGAAAACTTTTACGCTGATCGCCGCCAATGGAAATCCACTCAGGGCAGTTAATGCCGTGAAGATTGCGCACGATAGTTTGCAGTTGAGTGAGCGAACTGACAGCTACAGCACCGCCCGATGAACTGACGGAAAGAACGGCTTTATTATTAAAATGGTCTTGTCCCAGATGATCCAGTGCATTTTTCAGAACACCAGAGATTCCGCTATGATATTCAGGCGTCGCTAACACGATACCATCCGCTTCATGCATCGCAAGCTTCAGATTTTCAAGTGCTTCATGACCGCCATGAGCATCGTCCGGTGAATAAAACGGTATCGGTGTTTTGTTCAGATCAATAAGCGTGGCTTGATGTCCATGTGATTGAACCAAGTGTTGAATGTACTCCGTGAGTCTTGTACTTGTAGCTGCTTGTTGATTGCTTCCTGCAATTAAGGTGATTCTCATTATATATCTTCCTTCCCAGCGTTGGAATAATAAAGAATAAGAAATGATTTGATTGATGCTTTTATTATACATGGTTTTCATTAAATTTCCAGGATTAGATTATAATAATTATTAAAAAGGTATTATTCTCAATTAAAAAAAGCCACCCCCACCATGGAAAACCATGGTAGAAGCAGCTCATCTTTATAAACGATATAAGTGCTAAGGAATTAGCAATCGAAGTACAGGTTGTACTCGTGCGGGTGAATGCGGATTGCAACTTGTTTCGCTTCGCCACGTTTCAATTCGATGTAGTTATCGATGAAATCTTGTGTGAATACGCCGCCTTCTGTCAAGAATTCGGAATCAGCTGCAAGAGCATCAAGAGCTTCGTCTAATGTACCTGGAACGCTGCGGATTTCAGCTTTCTCAGCATCAGACATTTCATAGATGTTTGTATCGAAAGGACCGTATCCAAGTGCACGTGGATCGATTTTCTTTTTGATACCGTCAAGACCAGCCATCAACATTGCTGCGAAAGCAAGGTATGGGTTAGCTGTGCTGTCCGGTGTACGGAATTCGATACGACAGCCTTTAGGTGTTACAGCCGCGATTGGAATACGAACTGCTGCGGAACGGTTACCTTTGGAGAATACAAGGTTAACCGGTGCTTCGTAACCAGGAACCAGACGTTTAAAGGAGTTTGTGCTTGGGTTCGTGATGGCAATCAACGCAGGAGCGTGGTATAGAATACCGCCAATGTAGTTGATAGCAAGTTCACTAAGGTTAGCGTAAGCACCTTTTTCGTAGAACAGTGGGTTGCCTTCGTTGAAGATAGACATATGAACGTGCATACCGCTACCGTTGTCGCCAAACAGCGGCTTAGGCATGAAAGTAGCAACTTTACCATATTCTCTAGCAGTGTTAGCAACGATGTATTTGTATTTGAGCAGGTTATCTGCTGTTTTAGTTAAAGTGTCAAAACGGAAGTTGATTTCAGCTTGACCAGCTGTTGCCACTTCGTGATGGTGACGTTCGATGCGAAGACCTGCGTCAGCAAGTTTGTTACACATTTCGGAACGAATGTCTTGTTGAGAATCGATTGGAGCTACTGGAACGTAACCGCCTTTAACTGGAACTTTATAAGCAAGGTTACCGCCTTCTTCTTTGCGGCCAGTGTTCCAACCAGCTTCTTCGGAGTCAACTTCGAAGTAAGACTTGTTCATGCCATTTTCAAAACGAACATCGTCAAAGATGAAGAATTCGGATTCTGGTGCGAAGAATGCTGTCGTACCTACACCAGTTGTTTGAAGATATTCTTCTGCTTTTTGTGCGATACTGCGTGGATCACGATCATAACGTTCGCCTTCTGGCGTATGGATGTTGCTCATAATGATCAATGTTGGGTGAGCTGTGAAAGGATCTACATAGGCAGTTTCCGTATCTGGCATCATTACCATGTCAGATTGTTCAATACCACGGAATCCTGGGATGGAGGAACCGTCAAAAGCTACGCCGTTTACAAATGTTTCTTCATCTACTTCAGAAGCTGGCAAAGAGATATGCTGTGCTTTACCGGAAAGACCTACGAAACGAAAATCTACCCACTCAATATTTTTTTCCTTGATAAGGTTCAACACGTTTTGAACTGACATTTAAAAAACCCTCCCATTTCCGTACATTCAACGTACTTTACATGATTAATGTTCAACTTTTTGTTGTTATCTTGCACATATTATATAGCGATTAAGCTTTCACAGTCAATACTTATGTCAGGTATTTTTTATTTATGTGTAAGCTATGCTCACACTATTTCACAGACTTTTCTTATATACAAATAAAGGAAACGAGTTTCTTCCTATATAGAAGAAACTCGTTTCCTTGAACATATGATTATGCCAGAATACCTTCTTTCTTCGTGTCGAACTTTTTGCCAAGTAATGGTGCAAGCTTCTCTAAATCTACGAGCAAGTTTGCAAATTGGTCTGGGAACAGCGATTGTACGCCGTCACCGGTCATGGAGTTGTCCGGATCCGTATGCATTTCGATGATCAAACCGTCCGCGCCTGCAGCAACAGAAGCTTTCGTCATCGGAACGACCAGTTCTCTGCGACCTGTACCATGACTTGGATCAGAAATGACAGGAAGATGGCTAAGCTGTTTAAGGACTGGAATAGCAGATAAATCCAATGTGTTACGTGTGTAAGTTTCGAATGTTCGGATTCCGCGCTCACAGAGCATAACATTCGGGTTGCCGCCGGCAAGAATGTATTCTGCTGCATTCAGGAATTCGTCATAGGTGGAGCTGAATCCGCGTTTCAACAGAACCGGCGTTTGAATCGTTCCCAGCTTGCGAAGCAGGTCAAAGTTTTGCATATTCCGTGTGCCGACTTGCAGGATATCTGCATACTGTGCGCACACATCTACGTATTCAGGAGTCATAACTTCTGTAATCGTAAGAAGTCCATGCTTTTTGCCCGCTTCAGCCATCATGATCAAACCTTCTACGCCTACGCCTTGGAAGCTGTAAGGTCCTGTTCTTGGTTTGAATGCGCCGCCGCGCAGCACTTGACCCCCAGCCGCTTTCACCAAACGGGCGATTTCATCGATTTGCTCCGGTGTTTCCACGGCGCAAGGTCCGCCCATAACGACCAACTGCTCGCCGCCAATTTCCACGCCTTTAATGTTGATAACTGTATCTGCCGGATGGAAGTCACGGCTTGCTAGTTTGTATGATTTCGAAATTTTCACGACTTGTTCCACTCCTGACATTTGGCGCAGTTGTTCTGCTAATTTGGGATCTGCTTGACCGATAATACCGATGACCGTGCGATCTTCACCTTTGGAAACGTGTGCTTGCACACCTTGCTTCTCGATAAATTGGACGATTTCTTGAATACGCTCGTCAGACGTTTTGTTAGAAGTAACGGCGATCATGATATACACGCTCCTCATTTATATGGGTTGTTCCACTTAAACACTTCAACGCTTGTTCGCTTCTACGCTTTTAATCACTAAAGTAAATATACAACGCTTGACGAAGATTCGTCAAGCGTTAATTTATTTGCTATTCTTCTTGCTTAGAAGGTGCTAGCTGATCCTTGCGGAGTCTGCGTTTCTCTTTGCGACGATTTGTATGGTGTTTGAGGAAGAGCACGACAGGGAAATAAGCAATAATACCGAGAATGGTTCCAACCACCATCCCACCAACAATCAAATCCAAACCGCTTCGGATAATATTGGATAAGACATGAGGCAGATGATGAATCAGATACACCTTGACATGCTTCGGTACCAGCCAATCTCCGACCTGCTTATTGAGTATTGAGAACGGAAGATAAATCACTTTGCCGAATACAAACCCAATTAATGCCGCAGGCAGATTAGCTCTTAACAAATAGACCAAAGGAAAAATAAGAACGAATGCAAATCCAGCTGTAGGCAGAGTAAACATTTCTATAGCCAGACCAATTGAAAAGCCGCGCGCTACCTTAGAAGGGCCGCCTTTGGCACGTAAAAGAAGTAAATATTTGTACCTAAACCAGCGTTTGCTGCTTTTCCAATCGTAGCGAGTTTTCATCATTTTCACCTTCTGAGTGCTCTGCATGCTGGTCACAATCCCGCCCTGTGGAATAAATACGAATTACTCACTGCTGGCTGCTTTGGACTTCACAGCCGGAATGAGCTTCTTCATATTAATAGTACGTGTAACTGCCCAAGTGGTTTCATCTTTCGGATCGTAACTTTCCAGGTAAGAAATGACTTCTTTGGTAATTGGAGTCGGCGTCGAAGCCCCAGAAGTCACCCCAACTTTTCGGACATGGGTTAACCATTCACGATTCAATTCAGTGATATCAGCTATTCTATACGCCTTGACTCCAGCAATTTCCTCTGAAACTTGCGCTAAGCGGTTGGAATTATTGCTTTTGGGGTCTCCGACAACGATAACCAGATCGGATTCTTTGGCTTGCTCTGCCACAGCTTCTTGTCGTACCTGCGTTGCAAGACATATCTCATTATGAATTTCGGCCTTAGGGAACAGCTCTAAGAGACGATTCATGATGTGCCTGATATCCCATTGGCTCATGGTTGTTTGATTCGTAATGATGATTCGCTCTGACTTAATGCTCAAACGATCAGCCTCTTCCAGCTTCTCAATAAGATGCACAAGGCCAGGGGCAACTCCTACGGCGCCTTCCGGCTCTGGATGCCCCTTTTTACCAATATAGATAACTTCATAGCCGTCTGCTACTTTTTCGCGAATTAAATCGTGCGTTTTTGTCACATCTGGGCACGTTGCGTCGACAACCGTCAAACCTTTGTCTCTTGCTCGTCTTCGAACCTCGGGAGAAACGCCGTGCGCCGTGAAAATGACAGTACCTTTTTCAATTTGCTCCAAAATTTCCAGACGGTTCTCACCGTCCAGTGTAATGACGCCCTCTTCTTTGAAGAAATCGGTGACATGCGCATTGTGCACAATCATACCTAATATATAAATTGGTCTTGGAAGATTTAAATTTTTTGCAGTTTGCATAGCCAATGCCATCGCGTCTACGACACCATAACAGTAGCCTCTTGGAGAAATTCGTACGACTTCCATGCCTTCCACCCGCCTACATCATCTGTTTTCCTTTTATTATAACGGATTACACAGGTAGAGGAAAGTTAGCCGGCAACCATATCATAAAAGTACTGCCTTCATCTTTGCGTGTCGTCACTTCAACGGACCCGCCATGCTCATCAATAATCCATTTGGCAATCGATAAGCCTAGCCCTGTACCCGTGGTTAACCCTCTGGATAAGTCGGCACGATAGAATCTGTCGAAAATATGCGGGATATCTTCTTTGTCCATTCCAATCCCCGTATCTGCAATTTGAATGCCGATAAAATCATTCGTCCGCGACACTTGAATCGACACGGTCCCGACCGGCGTATACTTAAATGCATTTTCAATGAAAATAAACAGCAGCTGCTGCAAATAATCACGATTCCCCTGTACGATGGCATGGTCCAGAACTTCCAGATCACCCACATGCCATTCCGCTGTATGCTCTAACAACTGCGCCCTTCTCACAACTTCCTGCACGAGCGGCAGCATTTCGACAGGATGCTTCTCCATAACAACTCCCGCATCTGCTCTGGCAAGCGCGAGAAGATCGTTCACGAGCCTGCTCATCCGCTGCGCTTCTCCGGCAATGTCGTGCATCGCTTCCAGCGACATTTGCATCTGTTCCGGTGTGGCGAGCTCGGTCCCCGAGGTCTTCTTCCACATTTTCTCCAAAAGGTCCACATTTCCTCGAATCGTCGTCAGCGGTGTTCTCAACTCATGAGAAGCGTCTGATACGAATCTACGCTGTGCACGATAGGCTTCATCCAGCTCCAGATAAGTAATCTGGATGCGTGAAAGCATACCGTTGATCGTTTGGGTAAGCCGGCCGATTTCATCAAGCGGCCCTTGGTACTCAATTCGCTTCTCCAAATCGTCTCCGCTTCCTATTTGATTGGCGGCATCAATCACGCGTTCAATCGGCTGAAGCGCCTTGCGCGATAGAAACCACCCGAGCGAAGCAGCAACGATAATTGTAAACACTGCCCAGAACATGAGCGTATACTTAAGGGTAACGGCCGTTCTCTCATAGCTGCCAATAGGGACCGCAGCTTGAAGAATTCCGATTAGATTGCTGGCTTGATCATAGATGCCTTGGTAATAGATGAGGAAATCCTGCTCAAGCACTTTGGTTTTTTGAAAAAAACCATCGGCATCCCCCTTCAACTTATCAATGCTAGAAGCATCAAGAGGCAAAGCTACGTTATAAAATTGCAGATTAGCCGAGCGATTATAGCTTTTGAGATTCACATTATATAATTGCAGGAACGTATTTGTAGAATAGAAATCTCTGTTCTCCAATTCTAATTCCACGACAAGCCCCTTTTGTGAAAGGGCGATGCTTTTCTGAATACGCAGAGAGGTATTCCCCGCTTCCCGTTTCAAATCCTGACGGATCTGATCGTACAAAAAGTAATTCAAGAAAACGTACAGCACGATCCCGAATAGCAGCATCGTTAATGCCAAAACACCTGAATACCAAAGCGTCAGCCGCAAACGAAGCGACATATCAGGATTCCCCTCTCAAGACGTACCCCGCTCCCCGGACGGTTTGAATCAATCGTTTATGGCCGAACTCTTCGGTCTTTTGACGCAGTAGCGCTATGTATACCTCAAGAACATTGGATTCGCCGCTGTAATCGTAGCCCCATATTTTCTCCATAATAATGTCGCGTGAAAGGACACGCTTCGGATTCTGCATGAACAGGTGAAGCAAATCAAACTCTTTGGTCGTCAATTCAATCAATTTATCGTCACGGAATACTTCGCGCGTATCCAGATCAAGGATTGTATCCTCATAGGTTAAACGATTCGTCGGCTGCTCCGTCCGATCCGTTCGACGACGCAAAAGCACTCGCACCCTTGCGAGCAGTTCCTCCAGCGCAAAGGGCTTGACCAAATAATCGTCTGCTCCAAGATCCAAGCCTTTCACACGATCGCTAATTTCATCTTTGGCCGTTAACATCAGGATCGGCACCTCGCTGCCGCTTTCACGGATGCGTCGTACAACCTCCCAACCGTCAATATGCGGCATCATCACGTCTAAGATCAGTAAATTGGGCTCCGACCTCAGCATTTGCTTAAGTCCTTCAGCGCCATTGCTTGCCGTTTCAACGGAATATCCTTCAAAAGCCAGGCCACGTCTCAACATAGACGTAATTTTCTCATCATCATCGATCACCATAATATTTTCCCTCATTGGTTGGCCCCCCTTCTTCCTTTTCATTGTATCAAAATCAGCTCGGCAAGCAAAAAGAAGCAGAGCCTGCAAGCTTGCGGCCCGCGGGTCTCCACTTCCTTAACCGTACGCACGAATCTTTGTTTATAAATAAGTTTCTTCCTCTTATTCAGCAGGTGTTTCAGCCAACGTATTTTTGTCTCCTACTGTAAGCGGCACATCCATCCGTTTGCCGTCACGAATAACACCTAACGTTACTTTATCGCCAACTTTTGTAGCTTGAACCTTCGTAATCAACTCTTGAGAGTTCTTGATTTTCGTACCGTTAATATCAACAATTACATCGTACTGGCGCAGGCCGGCTTGGAAAGCAGGGCTTTTACGTTGAACGCTGCCAACTAATGCCCCATCCGTATTGGAAAGCTTCAGTTCGCTAACCCAGTCTTTGCCGATATCTTGCAATCCTACACCCAAGTAAGGAACTGGTTCTTTAGGAATTTGAACGTTGTTTTTCAGGTTCTCCAAGACGGAAGATATCGTGCTTGTCGGAATGGCAAATCCAATACCTTGGGCTTGCGAGCTTACCGCCGTGTTAATTCCGATAACCTCACCGTTCAAGTTGAGCAGAGGTCCGCCGGAGTTACCAGGGTTAATGGAAGCGTCTGTTTGAAGCAAGTGCTTATACTCGCGTGTTCCTTTGGTATCTGGAATAGAGATCGGACGTTCCTTCGCACTTAGCACACCAACAGTTACCGTATGATCAAAACCGTAAGGGTTACCGATGGCAACAACCCAATCTCCAACATTCACATCTTCTGCTTTGCCAAGAGGGAGAATCGGGAAATCTTTGTCGCCTTCAATTTTGAGGACAGCCAAGTCTAAGTCATAGCTGTTACCCAGCAATTTGGCTTTGAATGGTTTATCGTAACCCTCAACCGTAATTTGCACTTCATCAGCGCCGTCAACCACGTGTTCATTCGTTAAAATATAGCCTGTTTTCTCGAAAATAAACCCGGTTCCCATCCCTGCCGGCTGAAGTTCGCCGCTGCCTGAATCTTGCGTACCGCTTTTCGGTGCGGTATTGCCGCCGCCGTTATCCCCAAAGAATTGACGGAAGAACGGATCATCGAACAGCGAGTTACCGCCGCGGGTCGACTGCTTCGGTTTCACCAAAGATTCAACTTTCACGATCGCTGGTCCCGCATTTTGAGCAATTGCGGAAATGTTGCCAGGGCGGACAACATCAAGCCCTACATTTTTCACTTCGCCGTTGTCGCTGGAACTCTTCGTTGTAGCCGTAGTCGAGCTGCCCGAAGCCAGAGGCTGGTTGCCTGTGAACAAGTTCATTTTGTCAGCGCTGAACATGAGTCCTCCAACAACCAAGGCTCCAGCCATAAAAGCAGCGAAAACGCTTTTTACAGAAGAAGAACGTTTTCTAGTATGCGAATCCCAAGGACCAGGTCCTTGCGCAGAACTTACATCCGGGCCAAAGCTGAATGGGCGCAAATTCTTAGGCGGGGTAACCTCGACGCTGGACGTTCCCTCTGTGCCTGATGCGGAAGTTGTAAGGGCTTCCTGTTCATTATTCTCGTTAAAAGCGGACTTGTACGGTCCATAAGAATAATAATAGGAAGGTCTTTCTTTGTTCGGATCATGCGGTTCTTCAGGGTTCGTTTCTTTGCGGTTCATGGAGTCGTTCGATTCGCTATTGTTATTCTGCGACTTGAAGAAGTCGCTGTAGTCTTTTTTGTTGTCTTCCATAGTTCTTACCTCCATTTGTCTATACGAGTTATAAAGTGCATGTTTGTTAGTTGGATGAATCCTTGCTGTCTATGGTACTATCATGCACTCACAACCTTAAACGAATATTAAAAAACAATAAAATGGAGGTAAAAAAAGGGCACTTTTATTGTATCCAAGCTTGTTCAACCTTTTTAAGCAGTCCTGCGGCTTCTTTTACCCATTTATCTTCTACGGCAGCATCCGGATCGAGCGGCGCCTGAAACTGATCAATCATCGCTCCATAGGTTTCCGCTTCCGCTTCTTGATCAAGTCCTTCATTATAGACATGTTTCAGCACAAATGGGGTTCCCACTTCTACGATGGCATCCGTCGCCTCAGTATCGCCATCAATTCTTCCCGTCACAACTTGAAAAGGAATACGCAACCACACTTTATTGGCTTCATCTAAAGAGCGATCAAAATAGCCATGGTCATAGTCCCAGTTACCGCCCAACGCAAAGTCAAACTCCTGCAGGTGGTCTCTTACACTGTCGAAGGACTCTTTGACCTGTTCTAATGAAGAAGATATTGTTTTCATTCCGACACTCCTTAAGCGCTCATATTAATTTCCTTACGCATAGAGTGTTCCAAAATGTAGTTTTTATGTGTTATGAGGGCCTACTTCCTTAAACCCAACCTTTTCGGTGTGCAAAAATAGCCAACTGTGTACGATCATCTAATTCACACTTCATCAGCAGGTTACTGACGTGTGTTTTCACCGTTTTTATACTAATAAAAAGTTCCTCAGAAATGTCTTTATTACTTTTACCTTCGGCAATCAATAACAGCACTTCCTTCTCGCGTGAAGTCAAGCCTTCTTCCTCCGGCATGGCGTTGCGCTGTCTAACCCCTCTCGTTAGCGCCATTGACACTTCCGAATTCATCACAGGCATGCCGCGGTATGCGCTCTGGATGGCGTGAATCAATTGATCGGACGAGACGGTTTTCAGCATATAGCTGATAGCTCCCGACTCTACCGCCTCAAGCACCTTGGCTTCTTCCAGAAAGCTGGTTAACATAATGATTTTGACTTGCGGAAATTTGGCGTAAATTAATTTGGTTGCTCCGATCCCGTCGAGCACAGGCATTGTGAGATCCATCAAAATGACATCAGGGAGCCCTTGGGACAACTCGCCGTTTAACTTATCGAACGCTTCTTGCCCATTACCGGCTTCCCCCACAACTTCCAGACCAGGTTCCATCGAAATATAAGTCCTTAAGCCAACACGAACCATATCGTGATCATCAACAATCATTACTTTTATGTTACTCATGGCTTTCTCCCTCTCTTTCCTTTGTGACGATGCCAGTCTGTCCTGTAAAGCGCGGAATGCGGACCCTAACACGGGTGCCTGAGCCTAATTTACTGTCGATTTCCACTTCCCCACCCAGCTTTTGCGCTCGTTCTCTCATCGTGGATAAACCATGGGAAGCTGAGGAGATGTCCTTTCGCTCGAATCCTTGGCCATCGTCTTGCAGCTGAAGCACATACTGATGCTCTCTTTCATAAATAGCCAGCCTTACTCCTTTGGCGGAAGCATGCTTCACTACATTCGCAAGACCTTCTTGGATAATCAGGAAAAACTGATGCTCAATCGCTTCTGAAATCGGATCGCGCAAAGAAACGTCAAGCTGGCCCTGCAGCTCATGGGTCCGGCAATATTCCGGAAACCACTTCTCCAGGGCTTCTTGAAGGCTCATATCATTCAATTCAATCGGTCTAAGCTGTGAAATTAAGCCTCGCATTTGCTTCTGGGCATGGTGAGACATTTGAATCAACTGATTCATGACCGCCCCCGCTGCATCCGGGTTTCTTTCCAATATTTTGGGCAGAGAGGAAGCTGACATATGAATGGCGAAAAGCTCCTGGCTCACCGTGTCGTGCAAATCACGCGCAAGCCGGCGCCGTTCTTCCATAACGGCATTCTCTGTAAGCTCTTGATCGCGAATTGCTTCGGCCTCTCCAAGTTTTTGCAACAGTTGAACACGCTCTTCGACAGAAGCCGCCATTTTATTAAAAGCATCATATAAGTACATGAACGGTTCAACAGGCTCAAGCTCAACACGACTGGCGAAATTCCCTTTAGATAGTTCGAGCATAGCCACATGAAGTTCATCGACCTTACGCTGCCATCTCTTGGTTGCTACATAACCTACTGTTAAACAGACCGCTAAAATGGCAATGAGAAACCACATCCGGAACTCCCATGATGCAAGCTCCCGGCTGTAGTATTCCAGCACAATAAAAATACTTGAGACAGTGAGTAAACTCGAAATCAGAAAGTAATTCAGCAGCTGCCACTTCATATTGAACATTCGCAATTTGTACATGCTCCATCCTTAACCTATCTTTTTGATTGTAATATCACCGATAAACATGCTTGTCGTAACGATAAGCTTTCGTTCAGCTTCTTCATAATGGGAGGTCTGTGTCCTCACGCTGCGCAGAAAACCGCTCTCACGGCGATCAAGAACCTTCATATCCCCTATAAAAGAACTTGCCATCACGCGAACCTCAACATCCAGATCGTTAGGAATAAAAATTTTCACGTCGCCGATAAAGGCAGTTACATGAATCGTTGTTTCTCCAAGCGGGATGGCGGCACGGGTCAGGTCAATCACAGAATCTCCAATGAAGTGAGAGATTTGAATCGGCTTAAGCTCCCAAGCTTCTTGCCCCAGATGCACATCCCCGATGAAGCCGTGACGATGAAGAACATCACCTGAATCAAAGTTGCGCACGAAGTCATCGTAGCGATGGCCGTGACCGTGACTGTGACTGTGCTTGTGAAGATTCTGTGTTTTCGGCTGGCTATGTGATTCAGGTTGAGCTGTTGTCGCCTTCGCGGATGATTCTCCCGAGCCAAGCCATTCGTCTGCATGTTTTTGATGAAATTCGCCATGAATATCTTTGAGAACTTCTTTTTCCTCGTCGCTCAGTGCACGCTTGGTTTCGTTTCCTGTGAAAAGGTCCCGCTCTACTTTTTCCTTATGGTTCCAGCCGGCGGAGTCCCAAGGATTACTATGTCTCTCGTGCTCCTTACGTCTTGCTTCCCGTCTCTCTCTTCTTGCTTGCTCTTTCGCTTCTTTCATTGAAAGCCAGTCCGGTGATTCTCTACGGCCAGGGCGGAAGATAACGTTCAGCCCGAATAAGATTAAGGCAACAGGAGCCAAAATTTTAAACATGTCTCCCAGCGAGCGATCGGTGAGATTCAGATTCTTAAGAAGGAATATCGTTCCGACACCGCAAACGAGTAAGCTCCAAATCGAACCTCCCCAATGATACTTACGCTGCCATAGGAATCCGACGAGCCCGTAAAAGATGAGAATGACAGGCCAATACGTGGAAAACATATAAGCAAGGTCAATATGAATGAACCCCAGTTGATTAAGTAAAAATAGGATACCTGCCGTCACAAGGACAAGCCCCCAAATCATGCGTTGAAACATATGCGGATTCATACGTTCTTCCTCCATTTGTGTACATCGTTGTTAAGATACTTCTAGTCTATAAGATCGAAGCAAGATTGAAAAGAGACGAGGGATTGAAGGCCGCCTCGGTCTAGAGACTGAGTTTTTCGAGCACAAACATAAAATAACTGACATGGATTTGATAGATACGAACAATATGCCACTTATGTTATATATTCTTACGCATTTCGTTGACATGCTTATCATGAGAACCGTATAATTGTTCCATTAGAACGCTTCGAATATAAGGGAGAGATTACAAATGGATCAAATCCAACAGCTTTCCAGCGGTCTAGATACCATATGGGTGGTACTAACGGCTGCCATGATTCTATTGATGGAAGGGGGCTTTGCGTTACTGGAAGCAGGCTTTGTCAGGCAGAAAAATGCTGTAAGCATCATTATGAAAGTGTTTGTTGATATCGCTTTCGGAGCACTTATTTTTTATTTCATCGGTTTCGCACTCATGTATGGCAAAGACGCAGGGGGAATCATCGGCACAAGCGGCTTTTTCATGGGAGGAGATTTGACACACATCGTGCTTAACATCTCACATGAAACCTATTGGCTATTCCAATGCGCTTTTGTTATCGCTGTTATCTCCATCGTATCGGGAGCTGTAGCCGAACGCATCAACTTCCGAGCTTACATCCTTTACACCATTGCCATGACAGGTTTAATTTATCCCATTGCCGGTCACTGGGTGTGGTCAGTCGGTGGCTGGCTCGGCAAGCTAGGCATGGTTGATTTCGCTGGATCGGCTGTCATTCATGCACTTGGCGGCTTCTCGGCACTCGCTGCCGCTATGATCATCGGCCCGCGGATCGGTAAATTCTCTGCGGATGGATCGGCCAACATCGTTCCACCGTCCAATTTACCGCTAGCTTCCGTAGGCGCATTCATCCTATGGTTTGGTTGGTTCGGCTTCAACTCCGGCAGTACGCTAAGTGCTACCAATACATCGATCGGCCATATTGCCGTAACGACCATGTTGGCTGCAGCTGCAGGCTGCGCAACCTGCATCCTGTTTACGATGTTGCGCTATCGCAAGGCTGACCCGCCGATGGTTATCAACGGCGCGCTTGCAGGGCTCGTCGGCATTACCGCAGGTTGCGCATTCGTCAGTGATGTTGCCGCCATTTTCATTGGAGCTGTTTGCGGCATCGCGATGGTCTACGCAACTGAAATGCTGGAAGCCAGACAAATTGACGACCCCGTCGGAGCGTTTCCCGTGCACGGCATCAGCGGCAGTATCGGAACACTGGCTGTAGGCTTGTTCGCACAGCCTGACGCTGTCCGCGAAGGTACAGCCGGTTTATTTTATGGCGGCGGATTTGGACTGTTAGGTGTTCAAGCATTGGGTCTCGTTACGATTTGTATTTGGGGCTTTGCCCTCACATGGGGTGTCATGAAGCTCATCAACCTCATCGTACCTCTGCGCGTAAGCAGTGACGAAGAGCTCGTAGGGTTAGACGTAGGGATCCACGGGGTTCCCGCTTATAGCCAGGAGGATGGTTTTCTGGACTTGGAACAATTGAAAAGAGGATAAAATCGACAGCAAAAAACCCTTCCAGACGGAAGGGTTTTAATTTGTTATTAGTTAAGCAGCTCTTCGAAATCATCGGGCATGGTGATGTCTTCGCCAGGCTTGGATTCGTTCATAATCTGTCTGGCCCGTGCTATTTCGGCACGCAACTTGTTCACTTGCTCCATTGGCTTCTTCACATAATGGATATACTCAACGGCCAGATGATGGTCAGGTTTCTTCCCCGTAAACATGCGACGAAGTGAAGACATCGCCTGATAAGCCCGCTCTTCCTTCATTCTCTTCATTTCGTAACGCTCCACTACCTGCTCAATCTCTAAAGCCTGCTGCTCCTTGCGGGCAATGTAAGCTTCCAAGAAAGGAAATACCTCCGCGGCTTTCCTTGATGTCTTTTGAGAATTACCGTCCAGTCGCATAGCATTCAGCATAGTCACTCACCTATCTCTCCATGTTAACATTCATCACAGTAATCTTATTTTACACTAAAACTATGGTTTTGAGAACCATTATTTCAAGATTAAATCGATTCCTACGACACCAATCGGGGTTCCCGTGTCACCTATTATCGCTTTGGATAAAGTAATACACGGTTTCTTCGTAATAGCTGACACGTATTCCTCCGAAACGAAGAGTTCACCGGCCATCGCCCGCTTCCACCACTCTCTCCCCTTCCCATTCACAAGGCCGGCTTCAGGCAGTGAAAAGATGAAGGTCCCGTCTGCCCGGTTCGACCAGATCGCCTCAATACCATCTGTTTTCTTCAAAACTGCGCTTAATTGAGCGGCATGATTCCCATCGATCAAGGAAGTGATGTCAGGTTTGAGGACAAGAGCGCTGAGCAGCTGCTTCATCTCTTGAATATTAACGTTGGTTGTCCCTTTCGTATTTTGCAAACCAACGGCTTGAATAGCTTGGATAAGCTCTGTCGACGAGCGATCAAGATTTTGATTGATGTGCTGAAGCATCGAAACTTCCTGGCGCTGCTTTTTCATTTGCAAAAGCGTGTTCTCCACGCTGTTCATGGTTTCGTTCATCAAATCTACCACTTGTCCGAGCGAGGACCTCGTACCTGTTACTAAGGTGGACTGCGTTTTGGTTGAGGTTGTCGTACTTGCAACGAGATTGTTGACATGCAGGATAAGCGAGAAAATCGTATCGATCTTTTCCTTCATCACCTTCATTTCGCTAATGCCTAAAGCAACCGACTTCTTCTCTTCTGCAACTGCTGCGACAACTTGCGCAACGCCACTCTCAATAGCGGTCAGAATTTCCGATGAGGTTGTCACCGCTTCATGGCTTTGTGCAGCCAGCTTCTTGATCTCCTGTGCGACAACCGAAAAGCCCCGCCCTTGCTCACCCGCTCTAGCGGCTTCAATGGAAGCATTAAGAGCAAGCAACGACGTTTGATTGACCACTTCAGCAATGAACGTATTGATTTCTTCGATTTTAGAAGTATGAGTGGTCAGATCCTGAATCTTACGCTGCATCGTATCATTATTGATATGCAGATCGCTCATGACTTCGTCTGTGGCATTCAGGGAGCGGCATACATCGACAACCGTGTCTTTGGTCTGTTCGCTCTCTTTGTGCATATGTAACGATGAGTCTAAAATATGGTCGGCTGCCGCCGCCACCTGCTGAATCGCTGCGAACGCTTCCTGCAGCTGTCCTACCGCTTGATCGCTGCGAGCCTTCAGATCCTCTTCCCCTTGAATGGACGCATCGGCAATGTACAGAAGTTGGCTAATTGAGCGATTCACTTCTTCTACCGCCGCTGCCAATCGATCAGCCACGACTTGTGATTCCTGAATAAAGGTTCGGAATTGCTCCTGCTGCTGCTTTTCAGAGTCGAGTGAAACGCTTGATGACTTATTCATAACAGTGATCAATATCCCTAAAAACAAAAAAACAGCCAAACTCGCAGCCGTAAACCAAAAAGATGTTGAAAATAAAGCCGTAACACTTAAGGCAATACCGATGAGAATAAGACCATACAACCAAGCTTTTAGTTTCGTCTCTGCCTGCATAAGCAATTGGCACTCCTCCCAGATGGGCAAATGTTAGATTTTGCTACATTATATCGAAAATAGGCGACGATGAAAAGAAATAAAAAAAGCAGAGCCCCTTAGGATCCCTGCTTTTTTTTAATATCGCTATGGTTATTCGTTATTTGTTTTGGTTTTGTGTGTTCGTTTGTTGCTGCTTGTTAGGTACCGCAGTTTCCGTAGCGAATTCTACGTCTTGTGCTGCTTTCTTGTTGTTTTTGTTCTTAGCCATGTTCAATCACCTCCTGTATGTATATGGTTTCCCAAACAGGATTTTTTATGATGAAAAAGTTTAGCCTGAACCATTTTTATAACGATTTGGTAGGAGACAAGATCTCATCCTTCAATTGATTCCAAATGAGCTCCGTCACCTTGCCGCTCCCCTGCTTGACGATAAAGACTTTGACGGTTTTTTTGCCCCATTCCTTGTAGACCTGATCTTTCGTGTCAAAATACAAGTCAATTTTCTTCCCTTTAATCGCGCTTCCCGTGTCGGCAACTACCCCGTAACCGTATCCCGGAATAAACAAAACCGTGCCCAACGGAAAGACTTTCGTGTCTGCAGCGATAGTCGATAGCGCTTTGTCGTCCCGCTTTACTTTGATTCCTGAAAAGGTAATCCCGTATTCAGGATGATCCGGATTTTTACCCGTGGATTCTTTACCCGCATAATAGCCGGTAGCCGTCACTTCAACCGACTTAAGCTTGGACAAATCGGAGTCCAGTTTCGGCACATAGCGATAATTAACTTGCTGCCTACGATCTTGTGTTACTGGCACAGAAACAGGTTCCGAATTGCTCGGAGCATCCATTTGGTGCGGCACTTGTATATGGCTTACGGTTTCTGCCGTGTTTCTTGTTTCTTGTCCGAAAAGCGCAATCAAAACATTCATGATCATCCATGTTCCAAGCCATTTGGGCTTCGTAAATAACGCAGTAAACATTGTTTCGATACCTCCCCTACTATTGCAGGTTGTCCAGTTCATTCCAGAATTAAACCTCCATATGCAGACTCACTGATTAAAATGCCCCCTTTGCGTTCCCTTATACATACCAAAATGCCTAATTTTGAAAACAAAAAAAGCAGAGAAGAATCACTCTTCTCTGCTTTCGTTTTATATGATTATAGTTTTTTGCTTATTTCTTCATTGATCATGCCGATAACTTGATCAATCGGATGTGTACCCAGGTCCCCTTGACCGCGTTTACGGACAGACAGACTTTCATTCGTTACTTCATTTTCCCCGACAACGAGCATGAATGGAATTTTCTCCAGCTGCGCTTCGCGAATCTTGTAACCCAGCTTTTCATTGCGGTTATCCGCTTCAACACGAATACCTGCAGCCAATAGACGCTCAGTAACCTTATTTGAGAATTCCTCAAAGGCAGGCGATACCGGAATGACTTTGGCTTGTACTGGCATTAACCAAGTTGGCAGAGCACCTGCGAAATTTTCAAGCAAGAAAGCTGTCATCCGTTCCATAGTCGAGATGATCCCTCTATGAATAACAACCGGACGATGCTTCTGGCCATCTTCCCCTGTGTACTCAAGCTGGAAGCGCTCCGGCAGCAAGAAATCAATTTGGGCTGTGGAAAGAGTCTCTTCTTTCTTAAGCGCTGTTTTGATTTGTACGTCAAGTTTAGGACCGTAGAATGCAGCTTCCCCTTCAGCTTCGTAGAATGGAAGTCCTAGCTCTTCTACAACTTCACGCAGCATGCGTTGGGAAGTTTCCCACATTTGATCATCTTGGAAGTACTTCTCAGTATCCTTAGGATCGCGGTAGGAAAGGCGGAAACGGTAATCCGTAATGCCGAAATCAGCATAAACTTGACGGATCAAAGTAACTACACGTGAGAACTCTTCTTTAATTTGATCCAAACGACAGAAGATATGAGCGTCATTCAGTGTCATAGCGCGAACACGATGTAGACCGGTTAATGCGCCTGACATCTCATAACGGTGCATGGTGCCAAGCTCTGCGATACGAACCGGCAGATCCCGGTAGCTGCGCATATCGCTCTTATAGACCATCATATGATGCGGGCAGTTCATCGGACGAAGAACTAGTTCTTCATTGTCCATGACCATTTTTGGAAACATATCTTCGCTATAGTGATCCCAGTGACCGGAAGTTTTGTATAGATCCACGTTGGCAAGAACCGGAGTGTATACGTGTTGATAGCCTAAACGCTCTTCCAAGTCTACAATGTAGCGTTCCATTGTACGTCGCAATTTAGCTCCATTTGGCAGCCAAAGCGGTAACCCTTGACCAACCTCACGGGAGAATGCGAACATTTTCAGCTCTTTACCCAGCTTGCGGTGGTCACGTTTTTTCGCTTCTTCAAGCAAATGCAAGTGCTCATCCAGCTGCGCTTTTTTAGGGAACGCAGTTCCGTAAATACGCTGCAGCATTTTGTTTTTCGCGTCTCCGCGCCAGTAGGCACCAGCTACGCTTAACAGTTTGAAAGCTTTGATCTTGCCAGTTGATGGCAGATGCGGTCCGCGGCATAGGTCAAAGAATTCACCTTGATCATAAATCGTGAGCACGGAATCTTCCGGCAAATCACGGATTAATTCAAGTTTGTACGGATCTTCCATCTCAGTGAATATGCGAATCGCTTCCTCACGGGAAACCACACGGCGAGTAATCGCCAGGTTTTCGTTAGAAATACGTTCCATTTCCTTCTCGATTTTCACCAAATCCTCTGGATTCAACGGCGTTTCCAAATCGATATCGTAGTAGAATCCGTCTTCAATGACAGGTCCGATTCCTAATTTAACAGCCTTTTCGCCATAAATGCGTTTAATAGCCTGAGCCATTAAATGAGCTGTACTGTGACGATACATTTCCAATCCCGCTTCGTTGTCGAGCGTTAAAATCTCAACGTCAGCATCATTTTCCAAAGCGAACGACAAATCAACCGATTTTCCGTTCACTTTACCACCTACCGCATTTTTCTTCAATCCGGAAGAAATGGATTCCGCCACTTGCTCAATGGTCGTTCCAACTGCGTACTCTCTCACTGCGCCATCTGGTAATTTCACTTGTACAACCATCTTCGTTCCTCCTGTATATATATATGATTGAACGCAAAAAAGCACACTGCATCCCATAAGGGACGAGTGCGCTCAGCTCGTGGTTCCACCCTAGTTCGATTCGCTGCATGTCTTATCGAGCATGGCGAATCCTCATCAGCATTCGGTAACGGGAATGATTCCGGTGTTGTATACTAACAGCCTGCAAATCAGGCAGAATTCCACAACACGGCTACAAAGGGGTAAACAATCTGTTTCACTGAAGGAGATTGCAGCCTGGTCTCCTCTCTCTGTACAGCTCTTGCAGAAAGTTCTTGTCTTTGATTAACGCCTTCGCTCACTATTATAATTGGCTCTTCGTCCAAGGTCAAGGGGATAGTTGGTCTTGTTTTTTGGCTTCCCCCAAATAAATGTCACATGTTCGGCAGTAGGAGCACACCGTCGTTCGATCTTCAAAGATTTGCCTAATCGTTTTGATAATCGTCATGTCAGCGTCTCTCGTGTGAATATAGATGTTTGCAGGAGATACCGTTATCAACGTGCTCACGATCATATCTTCAAAATTAATGTCCTTCTCCAACATTTCCATCTTGAAAGAAGCATCAAATTCATTGGCATCAATGAGTTCCATACGATCATTCAAAATAACAAACTCATGCCCGCCTTTGTGAATGAGATGAACAACCGGAATTTTGGCTTCTTGAATATACACAAAATATTGCAAAAGAGAAATAAATTCCTGGTACTGGCGATCCATCATGAATTCGTCTATCGCATATTCCGCGATTTCCCGCAGCTCGTCCGTGTAATCTTGCAAACGGAAATGCAGGAAGCCGTCCAAACTGAGCCTTGAAGTTTCTTCTAATGCCAACATTAGCTGGTCGACTAAGACTTGTCTGCGCCGCTGAATGCCGAAACTGTTGGTAAGAACAGGGAAGTCCTCTGTCCCTGTATCTGTATAAACCGTTGGTTTACAGTACCCTTCGATAGCTTCCAAATCTTCCTTGGCCTCATATTTAAACTCTTTGATAAGCAATTGACGCAAGATACTTGATTCCTTGTCCGCAATGATGTGATCTGCCAATACACCAGCCAGATTCGGCAACATTTGGCGTCGCATCGCTGAAATTTCCTCGTCCGTCAGCTTCGATTCCAGGCGGATATATGCATGTGTTTCTGACAATTCGTATGCAATAGTCCATCCACTTTCAACCATATGTAAAAGTTGCAGCTCACGTTCGATTTGAGCGCTTAGCGAACGCACATAGGACTCATCAACCTTCATGATCACGATAGTAAACAGCTCCATACCCTCACTCCTTCCATCAATACATCCTCCTCTTAAGAGTATATGGTCGATAGGTAGGAGATATACAACGAACAAATTGCCATTTCCTTTCAGTATTCTTTATCAAATCTTTAAGTAAAGTTATTCCAATCCCACAAATTTTCATGCTATGATAGTCATCGTAGTGCTTTAGTCTCATATTGGAGTGAGTATCCATGCAAATAGACGCATATCAACTGCACAGACACGCTTGGAACCGCAAGCTGCTGAACACCTACTGGTTCCTGGTCATGATTCAACTACCTTTCGAACTTCTCTACTCTTTCACTGCAAAAAGGGATGCATCCCTTACGTCAGGGCATCTCATTGTCTCCGTCCTTACCATGATCCTCATCTTGCTTATGCTGGAAACGACCAATAAATTTTATAAAAATCACTTGGATTACCAGATTATAAGCGGCGGTGCGATTTTATCCTTCACGATTATTTTCTTCAATTATGAAATAAATCTAGTTATCCTTTATCTTTTGCTTCCAATTTTCGTTTCTATTTTTTACCTGCAATTTTCTAAGATTATATACTCCATAGGTTTATCTCTAGTCTCCTTCTCTATTCTTTTTCTTGTCAAATTGCGCTTACTCGCAGATTACACCTTCATAGATCTGCTGACGATATTGCCGGTGCTGACCATTATTTCGATCATTACATTCGGCATTATCAAGCGCGGTGTTGAAATCCTGAACAATTTGCAAATAACAACGGAGTTGAAACAGGAACTATTGATCAAAAATATTATTATGGACAAGCTCTCCAAAACAGATGCGCTAACCGATTTGTACAATCATATTACCTTCCATGAATACTTGGATGAGCTTATTGTGCAAAACGCTTTAGGTCACTTCTGCATTCATATCGCTGTGCTCGACATCGACAATTTCAAGAAAGTCAATGATACTTACGGCCACAGAGCCGGTGACGCCGTTTTGAAGAACGTCAGCAGCACCTTGAAAAGTCATGTGGGTCTCAATGATTTTGTAGCACGATATGGCGGTGAGGAGTTCGCTATCATTTTCACAGAGAAGAACACTGATGTGGTGTTTGACCTGCTCGAACGAATTCGTTGGCAAATTTCCCAAATGAAACAGGAAGAGCTGAACGGCCAATCTGTCACCATCTCTATCGGGCTCAGCGAGTACCAACCTGGAACTTCCAAAGAGCTGCTTTTCGCCGGCGCCGATCAATCCCTATACACAGCCAAGAAAACGGGTAAAAATAAAACGATCATTCACACCGCTCCCTTGAAGGAAGTGCGATAATTAACGCAGAAAAGCCTCCAACCACTACACTAGTGGAAGGAGGCCTCTTTATTATTAATTCTGCATAACAAAATCTTTATCAATTTTCACGTTTTCGTCATCGAAAACACGCAAAATTTGATATTTCGTATTCCGCTGCGCAGGGATTTTGCCCGCTTGGCGGATGATGTCCAGCGTTGAGGTAACGTTAACTTTGTGTGTCGTGCCCGCCGCGGATACCACGTTTTCTTCAATCATCGTAGAGCCGAAATCATTGCAGCCATAGCTCAGGGTCTGTTTACCCACTTCAGGTCCCATTGTAACCCAAGAAGATTGGAAGTTCGGCACATTATCGAGCATAATCCGGCTAATCGCCAGTGTTTTTAAATACTCTTCAGGCGTTACTTTCTCCGCCTTCATGTTCGTATTATCCGGTTGGAACGTCCACGGAATGAATGCAAGGAAACCAGGTGTATTAAGCTTCTGCATCAATACGTCGTCCTGTGCATCACGGATACGCAGCATGTGAAGCGCGCGCTCCTCCATCGACTCACCAAAACCGATTACCATGGTACCCGTTGTGTGCATACCAATTTTGTGAGCGGTTTGCATGACGTCCATCCAGTCGCGCCAAGAGCCTTTGAGCTTGCTGATTTTGCGTCTAGTACGGTCATCCAAAATTTCGGCGCCGCCGCCAGGCAAGGAATCCAGTCCAGCTTCGTGCAATTGGCGAACTACCTCTTCTAAGGATAATCCGTCTGAAACGTCTTTCATTTTCATAATTTCAGCTGGTGAGAAAGAGTGCATCGTAATGTCAAAACGCTTCTTGATCTCACGAAGAATGTTCGTGTAATAGCTGAATGGCAAGTTCGGGTTGGTACCGCCTTGCATCAGGATCTCCGTACCGTTGACATCCAGTGTCTCTTGAATCTTCTGGAAAATCGTCTCGTCCGGCAATACATATCCTTCAGCTGAACCAGGCGCACGATAAAACGCACAGAATCTGCAGTATACATCACAAATATTGGTATAGTTGATGTTCCGGCCAATAACGAACGTGGTAATCGGGTCCGGATGCCATTTCTTCATAATTTGATTCGCAGTATCGCCAATTTTCTCTATTTGATCGGATTCGAACAGTGTAATGCATTCTTCTACATCAATTCGGCCGCCTGATTGTGCTTTATTTAAAATACGATCGATCGGTTTCACAGCTCTTCACTCCTTTAATTTCTGATGGCTCGTATCCATTTATCGTACCATACTCATGCCAAAAAAGCAGCAAATTGCTGCTTTCATACGTAGGAACCTTTTTCAAATATGACTATTCTGGGAATTCCGGAACGTTTAACCGCGAAGCGCTTGCTCCAGATCTTCAATGATGTCTTCAATGTCTTCAAGACCAACCGAATACCGGACAAGACCGTCCGTAATGCCTCGCTGCAGGCGAACTTCCTTCGGCATCGCTGCATGAGACATCATAGCCGGATAGGACAAAATGCTTTCTACAGCGCCTAGAGAAACGGCTACCAGCGGAATGCGCACTTTGCTCAGCATCTTTTTCGCTTTTTCGCCGGAACCTACATCAAAGGAAACTACGGCTCCATAGCCAAGAGACTGCTTTTCATGAATCTCTCTACGTGGGTGGTTCGGAAGACCCGGGTAATACACGACCTCAACGTCAGGCTGTTCAGATAGCCATTGTGCCAATCTTTGCGCGCTTTTCTCCGACACTTCCATACGGGCTTTCAAAGTTTTCATTCCGCGGATGAGCAGCCATGAATCTTGAATGCCAAGAACATTGCCTAATCCATTCTGAATCTGCTTCATTCTGCGGCCCAAGCTGTCATTCGCAACTACGGCAAGTCCAGCCAGGACGTCACTGTGTCCACCCAGGAATTTGGTTGCACTGTGAAGTACAATATCAATCCCTAACTCAATTGGACGTTGATGATATGGCGTCATGAATGTATTATCCAGCATCGTCAGCAAATCGTGCTCTTTGGCAAAAGCAGCTACTTCTGCGATGTCGGTGATTTTGAGGGTCGGATTGGAAGGTGTTTCCAGGAACACTGCTTTTGTGTTAGAACGCAGCGCTGCACGAACTTGGGCCATATCGGTCATATCAACAAAGGTTGATTCGACCCCCATCCGATTCATAATCGTTGTAAGCAAGCGGTATGTACCGCCATACACGTCTTCCGTCACGATCACATGATCTCCTTGTGAAAGAAGCATGAATGCCGAGGAAATCGCGGCCATGCCAGAAGCAAAAGCAAAGCCGCGCGTTCCGCCTTCGAGAAGGGCAATGTAGTCTTCCAAGGCTTGACGGGTTGGGTTTCCGGAACGTGTATAATCATACTCCGGAGAAACCTCCAAATCGGCTTGATGGAAGGTTGACGCTTGATATAAAGGCACGCTGGAAGCACCTGTTACTTCATCAATTTCAGCGCCAAAGTGTATGAGTTTGGTAGCGAATTTGCCGTGCGGCTTGCGTTTATCGTTCGGTGAATGGCTCATTACAGGGATTCTCCTTCTAATTCTGCTTGTGCTTGGCTAAGCGCATTCGCTAAATCAGCTATAAGGTCATCCTGATGCTCAATGCCGACAGAGAAGCGCAGAAGGCGGTCATCCACGCCGATTTGTTGGCGAATTTCAAGCGGAATATCCGCATGCGTTTGTACAGCTGGATATGTCATCAGCGATTCAACGCCACCTAAGCTCTCAGCGAAAGCGATAAGCTGAATGTGACGCAGAATCGGCTCAACCAGTCTGGCGTCTTTCACTTTAAAGGAGAAAATCCCTGTGTTTCCGCTCGATTGTTTGTTTTGAATAGCATGACCTGGATGAGACTCCAGTGCCGGGTAGTAAACATCACTGATCAGCGGGTGCTCCAGCAGGAAGTTCGCGATGGCTGTTGCATTCTGTTCATGACGCTCCATACGAAGCGCCAATGTCTTCATACCTCTCATCAAAAGCCAGCTGTCTTGCGGCCCAAGCACGGCTCCAATCGAATTGTGAAGGAAGGCCATCTGCTCCGAAAGCTCCTTGCCCTTGGTCACAATTAAACCGGCAAGCACATCGTTATGTCCACCCAAATATTTGGTCGCGCTGTGAACGACAATGTCTGCCCCCAGCTCTAATGGGCGCTGTAAATAAGGAGTTAAAAGCGTGTTATCGACAATGGACACAATACCCTTCTTACGGGCCCATGTACATACAAGCTCGATATCTGTAATCATCATGAGTGGATTCGTCGGCGTCTCAATGATCAGCCCTTTGGTATTCGAACGGTAGGCAGATTCCAAGCCGTCCAAATCGTTCGTATCTACGTACGTAGCCGTCACACCGAAGCGAGACATGATTTTCTCGAGCAGACGGTACGTACCGCCATATAAATCCAAGGAAACGATCAAATGATCGCCTTGGCTAAAGTAGGCAAAAACCGTTTGCAGGGCTGCCATGCCGGATGAACATGCGAAACCCGCATCTCCGGATTCCAATTGAGCGATCGCATCCTCAAGCACTTTACGAGTTGGGCTTTTGGTACGCGCGTAGTCAAAACCGGTGCTTTGACCGAGCTTCGGGTGACGGAAAGCAGTAGCTTGATAAACAGGGAAGCTGACAGCTCCGGTTACAGGTTCTTCGATGGAGCCAATTTGGGCGAGACGACTTTCGATTTTCAACAAAGGGAGTTCCTCCTCATGATTTGGGTTCGAATTACAGAGACGCACTTGCCAGGCTTTCATTGATATTAGCGGTAAGCTCAAAAGGCGTTTCTTGGTACACATAATAGTTCAACCAATTGGAGAACAGCAGGTTCGCATGGGCTCTCCAAGTGTTATAAGGCTGCCGGCTAGGATCATTGTTGGGATAATAATTTTTGGGGATATCAATAGGAAGTCCTTTGCTCACATCCCGATCGTACTCCCACTTCAATGAATTCGCATCATACTCGGAATGGCCCGTTACGAAGATATGTTTGCCATCACGTGTTGCCGCGATATAAACACCGGATTCCTCTGATTCGGATAAAATCTCCAGGTCCGGACATCGCTCAATGTCTTCACGGCGAACATCCGTGTGGCGCGATTGCGGCACGTGGAAAATTTCATCAAATCCGCGAAGCAGCTTCGTATTCGGCACCTCTACCGTGTGCGGGAATACACCGAATATTTTGTTGTCCAGCGCAAATTTACGAACCCCGAAGTGATGATACAAGCCCGCTTGGGCTGCCCAGCAAATATGCAAGGTTGAAGTGACGTTTTCTTTGCTCCAATTCAGGATTTGCGTCAACTCCTCCCAGTAATTCACATCTTCAAACTCCATCTGTTCGACTGGGGCACCCGTAATAATCATGCCATCCAGCTTTTCTTCTTTAATATCGTCAAAAGTTTTATAGAACATCTCCAGGTGTTCAACGGAGGTGTTCTTGGATGTATGAGTTTTCGGATGCAGAAGAACGAATTCCACCTGCAGCGGCGTATTCCCAATCAAGCGCAGCAACTGCGTCTCGGTCGTTTCTTTGGTAGGCATCAAATTTAACAAAGCAATGCGAAGTGGACGTATATCCTGGTGATACGCGACAGATTCGTCCATGGTGAAGATGTTCTCTTGGTTTAAAATTTCTTTGGCAGGCAGGTTGTCAGGAATCTTGATCGGCATCCTGTTCACTCCTCTTCATGGTTTATTTTGGGTGTATGGAAATGCAAAAATGGCCTTCTCTCTGGAATCAGAGAAAGGCCATGGAATGTCACTGTCAATGTCCTTCTCTTATCTCCCAGATTCGCTTGTTACAAGCGGTTCCGCAAGAATTAGCACCGTGCATCCCTTTGCTTGCAAAGGTTTGTCGGTTGCCGGGTGTCATAGGGCTAGTCCCTCCACCTACTCTTGATAAGAAAATGAAACGTATGCGATTAAAATCATCATACTATAAAATAATGTAAAGTCAAGACATTAACCGATCCTGACAACCTGCAAAAACAAAGAAATTGCATCAGGCTGTCCATCTATGATATTATTGATACGAAATGTATCGTGATTTGGTGTTTAAATAGCTCAAAACAGGGTTAAATAAATATCAAACTGATTACATTATCTAACCATCAAAAGGGGGTCCATTATGTCCGCACCATCTTCGGATAACTTCTCTGCTTTCGCTTCATTAAATCGATATTTCGCTCTAATTGAAACATCGAAGCCAACTAGGCAACAAGCTGAGGATGCCGCTGCCTTATTATGTCGAGTCTACGGAGCAGAGAGTGAAGAAGATCTGCTGCTCCGAGGTAATCCTGAACTGATAGACATTTATCAAGAAATGAAAGGAAAGATCTTGAAAGCCGCCATGTAATTCATGGCGGTTTTTTTTGACACCGAACAAGCCCTGAATCCATAGAGTATCTAAAGCACATTCTTACTTGTTGCGCCAAACTTTTTGGCTTGAAACAGGGTATATGAAGGGTTATACTAGACAAGTATTATTCGACATGGACGCAAAAGGGGGGCATACGTTTGGACGGGGAACCGAGGAGTAGCACCTGCAAGTTTTGTAAATTTTATAGTGTAGGAATGCAGTCGGTTATTCCATCATTCGTAGTCTCGCGCACATGATGAACGTAACCGGCTGATTCCATGCAAAGGGGTGGATCAGATGAAAACACGGTGGGTTCAGAATGGCATTTTCACATTGGTCGAAGACGTGTCTGTCGCACTAACACCTCCAGAACAAGGCTTTTATTGGATCGATGCAGGGATCGAGGATTTAGAACTTCTTCAACCTTTATTCCATCTACATGATTTGGCCGTGGAGGACTGTTTGAGCGAAGAGGAGCAGCGTCCTAAGATTGAATTTTATGATTCGCATTATTTTATCGTGATAAATAGCATTCGTTTTGATGATGAGGAGATTTTCCTTCGCGGACTTAATCTATTTCTTAGCAAACATGTCATTATTACCGTTACTAGACAAAAAATCAATGAACTTCGCGCTTTAAAGCCGTTTCTCTGGGAAGAGGAGGTCAACAGCGCCGATCGTTTCCTATACCATCTAGTCGATCTTGTCGTCGATAACTACGTTGCGGTTGGTGACCGTATCGAGGCCAAGATTGAAAAGCTGGAAGAAGATATTCTGGTAGCGACCAAAAAAACGCACTTGAATGAGATCATCGGACTTCGTTCGGAAATTCTCTGGCTCAAAAAAGTGCTTGTTCCACAACGTGATGTGATCGGTACACTCGGCAAGAAGGATCTCAGGCTGATCGACCACCAGCTTCAGAAATATTTTGGCGACATTTATGAGAATGCCGTCAAAATAGTGGATACATTCGATACGCTCCGCGATCTGATGGGGAACTTACGAGAAGCTTACCAGTCCAGCCTGGCGAATCGCGCGAATGATATCATGCGGGTATTTACCGCGCTGACAACCATTTTCATGCCGCTGACGTTCATTACAGGGGTGTTTGGAATGAACTTTGATAACATTCTAGGGCTCCATGTCGCTCACGGCGATGAGTTCGTCTTAGCGTTTATGGGTGTGTTAGGTATTGCTATGTATATTTTATTCCGTAAAAAAGAATGGCTATAAATAAAAGGAAGGGCTTCTTGAAGCAGCGGATTGCTGTTCAAGAGGCCCTTTTTTAGGTTATGGCGAAACCCGCTTAATTTTCACAAACTTTCGTTTTCCTACCTGAACAATATCGCCGTCCTGCGGCTGGAGTGTTTCATGGATATTCGTCATTTTCGTTTCATTAATTTTCACCGCGCCTTGCTCAATGCTGCGTCTTGCCTCTGCGTTGGAAGCTTGCAGCCCCATAGAAACAAGCAGCTTAATGATGGCGATCTGGCCAGCTTCGAGAAGTTCCTCGCTGATCTGCATTTCTTCGATATCGTCCGGCAGCGCCCGCTTCTGAAAGACCGTAATAAAATGCTGCTCAGCCTCTTGAGCTTGTTCCGCACCATGATACATACGCACATATTCCTTCGCCAACTTCATCTTGGCATCCCTTGGATGGACGGAACCCGCCTCCAGTCCCTCTTTCAACTCCTGAAGCGCCTCGCTTGAGATCGCAGTCGTTAACTCATAATATTTCAGCATAAGCGAATCCGGAATCGACATCGTTTTGCCGAAAATTTCATTCGCGTTCTCATCGATACCGATGTAATTTTTCAAGCTTTTGCTCATTTTCTGCGTGCCATCCAGCCCTTCGAGCAGCGGCATCAGAATAGCCACTTGGCCGTCTTTCACCTCATAGGCGCCTTGCAGCGTGCGTCCCATCAAAATATTAAATGTCTGATCCGTACCGCCAAGCTCAATGTCGGTCTCAAGTGAAACGGAATCGTAGCCTTGCATTAACGGGTAGAAAAATTCATGCACATGAATCGGTTGATTAGCCGCGTATCTTTTGGCGAAATCGTCCCGCTCCAGCATCCTCGCCACCGTTACTTTACCCGCAAGCTTCAGCACATCATCAAATTTCAGTTCACCCAACCAACTAGAATTGTAGTAAAAGGTTGTTTTGGTGAAATCCAAAATTTTGGACAGCTGCGTCTGGTACGTTTGAGCATTATGCTGAACATCCTCTTCTGTCAGCTGCTTGCGCGTTTCCGACTTCCCCGTTGGATCGCCAATTCGACCCGTGAAATCTCCAATGATCAGCTGAACTTCATGGCCTAACTCTTGAAATTGCCGAAGCTTTTGCAAGACAACCGTGTGCCCAATATGAATATCAGGCGCAGATGGATCTAAGCCCAATTTCACTTTCAATGGTTTCCCCGTCACAATTGCCCGGGTAATTTTCTGTTTCAGAGCATCTTCCGGTATGATTTCAGCCGCACCACGTTTAATGATTTGCAGTTGGCGCTCGACTTCCTGCCTTTGTGCATCGGTTAATTCGATCCCCGTCATCTTGCAATCCCTCCTCATCGTTATAAAAAAAAACAAAAAGACAACCAAATCGTCCACAAAGGGACGAGACGGTTGTCTCGCGGTACCACCCTAATTAAAGCGAAGCATCTGCGACTCTCATTCGCAGCCTTCTCTTTCACTTAGTCATTGTAACGGCATCGAATGCCGGGTATAAGCTACTGATGCTCTCAAACAGAGCATGTTCCCTCAACCAACTCGGAACGGTAATTCGGAGCTATGCTTGCATCGGTTTGCACCTTCCACCGACTCTCTGCAGCAGCGGCAGTACTCCTACTAAGGGCTTAGCCCCAGTTCGTCATCGCTTTGATTGCTATTAAGATTATTGACCATTTAATCATATCTGCCAAAGCTCTGTCAATACTAGCTTGCAGCTTGTGCGCTCATGCTTTCCTTCTCCTTGCGAAAACGCAATCGCAGCAATCGCAGCCACTCATAAGCGCGGTCGAGTTCTTTGCCTTTCAGTTCTTCCGTACCGCCCATACGCTGAAGAACCGGTTTCAGATAACGGTCGCCTTCCGATTCAAAAGCGTTCCATGCTTTGATCTGTTCCTCCTCCGGGACCGAAGCTAATTCTGCTTCCACTAACAGATCCATATCATAGCCTTCCCGGTCAAGTTCCTCTACCCACAGCAAGAGCTCTCTGCGCGGCATCGTCAAATCGGTTTGAAGATCAGCCAAGCTGCCTCCGCGGGCAGTAATCTCGAGCAGCTTGCGTTTGCTGACCTCACGATCCAGCTCCATACGCAGCTTCTGCTCCTTCTGAGCAAGGAGCCAGGACTCGAACTTGACGATATCGACGCTCTTAGCAACCCAATCTAACGGAAAGCCGTTCGTGCGCGTATATTCTGCGGTAATCTTTAAAATATCCCCCGCATACATATTGGTCTTCTGCTCACCAAAGCCGGGTATTTGCTGAAGTTCTTCCTTGCTTTGGGGTAAGAAAACAGATATTATGCGCAGCACCCGGTTCGTGGCGAGAATATACGGCGCTTTGCCTTCGCGCGAGGCTTGTTCGCGTCTCCACGCACGAAGCTGCTCGTACACTTCTTCGCTTGGGTTTTCTTCGCAATAATAAGTCAGCATCTGCGTCATTCTCGCTTTACCAGACAGCACTTGGACGGATTCCAGCTCCGAGCTCACAATGGGACGAAAGCCGCTGCGAAACTTCTCGCGCAAACCATGACGGAAGATGCTTAGCATCTCATCCCAGCTCATCCCCTGGTACCACTGTGCTTGCTGCGGCTTGCCCGCGCTGTCGGGCTCGTTCCAGAATACATTCCACACGCCCTGCTCTTCAGCAATCGACACCTGTGCTGATAATACGCGATGATCCCCCGTTTCTTTCTCCAATGTGTTTAAAAAAACAATGTTCATACTTACCTCCTCCAAACGTTTACGAAAATAGGGTAAGAAAAACGAAAAAGCACCTCTTCAGCTAGGCTGAAAAGGTGCTTCCCTTTTTCTAATATCCAAATCATACCATGTTTGTAAGATGGACGCAACCTATGTTTTGTTGACAAGCCTATTTCGGTTATAATGAAAGACATACCAGAATGAAAAGAGGGCCCTTATGTCTGATTATGACTTTTTATACGACCATCAAGAAGAGACGACAACGCGTTTTGTATGCTTCGTCGGCAATGCGCTGCACCGTTTTGACCTTGCAATCATGACTACAACCCGTTATTACGGCAAAAAGCTTGTGATTGACTTACAATCAGGACGCAGTGCGGTAATTGGTCCGGATGACTTGGCCGAAGAGGGATACCTGGAGTACGTATTCAAGCTCAATGAAGAGCAAGCACTGGAACTGAATGAATTTTTATCCCAAATTATCGGTTCCATTCATTTCACGGATATTTAACGGATCAGCGGGGGACACTGGAAAAAGCATGCGCAACCCAGATGAGGAGGCATTTTCCATGAGTGTTGAAGAATCCGCGAAAGATAAGTATACCGAAACAAAGGGGTTCATACCCGAGCAGCGAGATGTATACACCGATTTGGAGACGGTCGAATCTCAGCGAAACGACCTGATTCCTGAGGAATTTCCCGAAGGCCCTTATGGCACAAGCCTAAACACGGAATCGCTGGGCAAAAGCACGCCTTGGCGAAAAGATCAGCGCCCGCCGAACCGGTTTTCCTATGAAAATCACGAGCTGCATGAAGGCCTCAAACGGGACTATCCTGGCGCAGATGATAACCGGAATGAACCTTCGAATCAAGAATAAGAAAGAGGCAATCTTCAAGCAGATCAAAGCGCTTGAGGATTGCCTCTTTTTTAATTATTTACCGAGCAGCTCCAAATGTCTGCCAATATGATGACGCAAACCTTCAGCGAAGACGTCTTCCTGCTCCGTCATCGTACGGAAGAATTCTTCAGCAAATTGCTTGCTGCCATCGGCATTTTTTGCTTGCAGCAGCAGGCCGTATGTGATGTGCAGCAATTGGCGCGCATTGTTTTCTTCCATGTAGTTTGGCAGATCGGCATCCGCGACTTCAGCAAGAGGAACGATGGCATCGATGTCCGTCGTCACGTGGTAATAAGCTGTCGCTTCTGTAAAATGATCCAAAGCAAATTGATGCATGCGGCGATACAGGGATGGGTTTACTTTTGCTACAACACGTACCGCTTCGAGCCAATTTGTACCTGCCGTTTTGATATGGAACAAACCTTTCGTGTATTGCCCGATTAGTGGGAACACACTGAACTTGTCGCTACCGGAATGAATGCTCAGCTTGTATTCAAAATGTACGGCAATCGCCGCATGGCTCGCCAGCTCACGCTCAAATTGCGCGATATCGCCAATGTAGTCGATCCCTTTTTGGAATTCCCCGCAGAAGCGCGGCGCCATGCTGAAAATCGTAACCCCACGGTCACGAAGCTCGTTCGCTACCAAGTAGTGGGCTTCAGGCGATGTCGGTGTAGCCGTCTCATCAATCGAAATTTCAAAATCAACCGCACGATCCAGCGTTGCGATATATTTGCGGTAAATAGCTTCCATGAAATTAATGGCTGCGTCGTAGATCAGCACATCTTTTTGGAGCGCTTCACGCGTGTAGTTAAGTGCTGCACCTGGTACATCAGCAGGCGTCTCCAAGTAACGTTTCTCATAGTGCTCACGCAAACCGGCTGGCAAAGCTGCATATTTAACTGCGACCTCATCTGCGGACAATGTTTCAATCGTGTTGTCGATGTTCTCCGAGCAATCGAGCGTCAGCATCGTAAAGCCAAGACGCAGTGCATACTCGATGTCTTCCTCTTTCTTCAAATGGTCGCCGTCTGCGCCATAGCCATCTTTGTAGCCTTCTTGGAAAACCGCATAAGCAGCCGCGTCCAAAACATCCTCATACGTTCTGCCTGTAAGCGCAAGCTCACGAATACTTTGCTGTGCCAACACGGGACGGATATCTCTGCCGCGAATCGTTTGAATATGTCCAGGGCTTGCAATACCAAGGCGATCACCCAGACCCATCGTAGCCACCTGCGTGCCAAATGCTTGCGGGGCCGTATAAGGCAAGAATTGATTCAGTGTCAAACGGTTCTCGTGCGTTAATGGAGCCACTTTCGCGCCATCAACAACTTCTCCGTTTAATTGGTTGTACAAATCGCTCTCACCAACCGCAACCAGCCGCTTTCCAGCCTCCGTACGTACCATAACAAGCGAAGTATTTCCAATTTGTGTTAAAGATGAACCATATACTTTAACGCCTGGCGCTGATAGCGTTGATGTATTTCCTGATTTGATTGCGTCTATAAGCTCTTTCATTTTGTGTGTTCCTCCCTTATTTTGCAAACGTTTGCTATTTTCTTATAGCTTAATCATATCGCAAGTTAGGAGCGTTTTCTCTTCATCTATTCCTATTTTCAAGGAAAACTATTCATATTTTTCACTGCGCTTATGTTATACTTCCATTACAACAACTTGAACAAAAGGAGTACTCTGATGCCCAGCACCGTCACCTTCGGCAATGAGGATGAAGGCCCATTTTATATTCAACATATTCATCGTCATGGATCGTTCGAGAGAACACAGCACATGCATGATATGTATGAGCTCTATTATTTGTACGAAGGTGAGCGCATGTATTTCATTCGGGACCGCTCGTATCTCATCCTTCCGGGAGACCTGGTGCTCATTAATCGGCGCGAGCTTCACGCTACTTCGGACTCCGATAAGCTTGGGCATGCGCGTGTCGTGATGAATTTCAGCGATCACTTCCTGGAGAGCATGAGATCCGATGCTCCTTTCCTGCTCGATGCCTTCACGCATACTGCGCCGGTGCTCAGGCTCGATCTCCCGACACGTCGTTTTGTCGAAGACATTCTCGGCAAAATGATTCATGAAGCAAAAGAACCTCAGCTCGGACAAACCTTCGCTTTGCGTCATTTTCTGATCGAGCTGCTGCTGTTCACTACACGTTTTATTCGCCAGCATCCGGTCACATCACCGGAGCATGTCTCTCCTTTACATCGGAAAATATCGACGATTGTGCGTTACATTAACACCCATTTTGCCGAGCTTCTGCGATTGGAAGAGCTAGCGGAAAGATTTGAAATCAGCCCGGCGTATTTAAGCCGTATGTTCAAGGAGATCACCGGATTTTCACTTGTCGAATATATCAATCTTGTTCGTGTCCAGGAAGCGCAAAGGCTGCTCACAGAGACCAAACTGAAAGTAATCATGATTGCTGAACAGGTCGGCTTCGGCTCCTTAGTCCAGTTCGGCCGTGTCTTTCGGCAGATTACCAAAACTACTCCGCTCCGCTATCGGCAATCGGCGATGAAATTCTGAGAGAAGTAGCTCATTTCTCGCCAAAAACGATAAGAAGCAGCGTTAGGGCTGCTCATTGAACAGCTTGCTCGCTTTTGCTAGCACGCGCAAAAAGGAGGCTGCCAATTCTATTCGGCACCCTCCATTTTATATTAACCGATTAACTTGATTAATCCTTTGTACGCAATTTCCTCGAACTTCGCGATCACTTTCTCCCGCTCCATCGCCCATCCGCAATCCTCAAGCGCACAGGCAACAGGCGCATCCAGACGAATCGTCGCCAAGTCACGCGATAGATGCAGCATCTCCAACTCCGCTTCAATTTTGGCTCGAACACCTTTGGGCAGCGCCGCCAGATTTTCCAAAATGCCTCCAATATCCTGATACTCGTTCAGCAGCTTGGTCGCTGTTTTCTCGCCGATTCCTTTGACGCCCGGGTAGTTATCCGCCGTGTCGCCGGTTAGACCTTTCAGATCAATAATCTGCGCAGGCGTCAGACTTTTCTCTTCCATCAATGTTTCCAGGGTATAAACCATGTAGTTGGAGTGCCCTTTTTTCATAATAATGACTTCCGTGCTCTCATTCACAAGCTGGAGCATATCATGATCTCCGGTCAAAATTTGAACTTTCGTCAGCGGGCTGTATGTACGGGCCAGTGTTCCGATGCAATCGTCAGCTTCGTAACCGACAACACCAATATTCGGGATGTTAAAGCTGGCCGTCACTTCTTTTACCAAATCGAATTGTGGAATTAACTCCTCCGGGGCAGGCCCGCGATTCGCTTTGTATGCTTCAAATTTCTCCGTACGGAACGTTTTACTCCCCATATCCCAGCAGCACACCACGTGAGAAGGCTTAAAGGTTTGAATCGCATCAAGTAAATATTTCAGAAAACCGTATACGCCATTAATCGGCACACCGTTTTCTGTTTTCATAATATAACCGCTCGATGAAGTCGCGTAATAACCGCGAAATAATAACGCCATCCCGTCAACTAGCAGCACGGAACCCGATGAATTCTCTGACAACATAATCGCTCCTATCCAAATAAATATATGTTCAGTATAGCACGACAGCGCTCTCCCCGGCACAAAAAACCACCATCAGTAAAAGTTACCAATGGCGGTTCAAACACTATGTTCCCTCATTTATTTCAAAACGTACTCAGCTAGTACGCTCTGAAGTTCGTATATGTTTAAGCTTTTGTTAAACTTTTTTTCAATCGGCGTATGTGTGCTGCTGATCCATATCTTCATTTCTGCATCGAGATCAAAAGTACCTGCTGTCTCAATACTGAAATGGGTAATGCTTTTATAAGGAATCGAGTGAAGCTCCATTTTCTTGCCCGACAATCCTTGTTTATCTACTAATATTAGCCTTTTGTTGGTAAAAATAAAAAGATCACGGATCAGTTTATACGCTTTTTCGATCATTTCTGAACTTGCCAACACATGAGCAAATTCCTTATTCACATCCGCCAGATTAAGCTCCGAGGCGTTCCCCATTAAACCATCAAATAAACCCATTGCTTCTCCTCCTTGAACAGCTGTCTATCTAAATGCAGCCACACAAAACCCGCCATCAGCAAGTGAATACTAATGGCGGGTTATGTCATCTGTATGCCAATTTAGCGACTGGTATGCCAGTTAATTTCTTGGATAAACTGCGTGACGGACTCATGTAACCGAGTAGAAATTTCATCCTCTAGAATGGCTTGTCCTTGTTCGCCCCAAGTCACCTGTTTATCAAGCACATACACACCTTGCAAAATATTTTGTGCGCCCAATGCGGACAGCACCGGTTTAAGCGCGTAATCGATGGCGAGCAAGTGAGATAGAGTACCGCCTACGGCTAAAGGGAGCACAATTTTACGCTCCAGCCCCTTTTGCGGGAGCAGGTCAAGGAATGCTTTTAGCACACCGGTATAGGAGGCTTTGTAAACAGGCGTAGCTACAAAAACGGCATCTGCTGCAGCAACAAGCGCGTTCGCGCTCACAATGGCTTCGCTGTCAAATTTGGCGTACAGCAAGTCTTCTGCAGGGATATCGCGCACTTTGATCCAGTCTACGGTAAGACCCGCTTGCACCAATTCATTCTTCGCTACTTCAATAACCCCGTGTAATCGGGATGTGGGGGTTGGACTTCCTGAGATAATGACTACCTTCGCCATTTCGTTCACACTCCATTATGGTTTTTGGATAAAAAAGAAACCCCGCTTCCATTGTTCAATGTAAGGTCGGAGTCTCCTGTTGTTCGGTCGACTTTTAATTCATAGTATTTTGCTTGGGATTATCTTACCATCGCCTGTCAGGCACGTCAACCACTTTTCTTAAAAGAAGTTCCAGCCCGGCAGCCACCGGAGGAAGAAGGAATACCTCGATGGAATCATCATCCCTGAAAGAATCGGATAGAACAGAGCAAACAAGACGAATACGCCTAGTAAATAACCGTAAACCCATCTTCTTTTATGAAGCGGACCTTCTTCCAAATAATCTTTGATATAGTAGGTCAGAATGAGCACCAGGAACGGCACCATGGCAAAATAGTGATAAATAAAAGTGAGCCTCGGCACCAGCATCCATGGCAAGTATTGGGAACAATAAGCGATTAACAGCATGCGCAGCAGCTTATCTTTCCTCTTCACAGCCACATAGAACGAGCAGATGACCGCGATAAAGCCAGGCCACCAAACCAGCGGATTTCCGAACGAGACGATGCTCGACAACATGCCCTGCGGCATAAACTTGGCTTGATAATACCAGATCGGGCGCAGCATCATCGGCCACTCCCACCAAGGGGATGAGAACGGATGAGTCGCTACCAAATCCTTATGATACTTGTACATATGCACCTGATAAGTGACGACATCCTTCAGCTGATGTCCAGGTCCCGGAACCATCATGAAAGGAATATACGATAGCGTATAAATACCTAACGGAATGATAACAAACGTTAGTACGCACCACAGGAGAGTAAGGATCGTATTTTTTGCAAATAGTTTCTGCACAAGCAGTAATCGGCTGCGCTCCGAATCGGATAAAGCCGGCTTCGTATCCTCCTCAGCCTCATCCCAAGATGAGATGACCTGCTCTGGATCTTCCGTATCCACCTGAACCTGAGCTGGTGCTTTATGCTCATCCTCCTGCAGCAAGCGCCGAGCGAACCGGTATTCGCTATAACGCTCTAATAAAGATAATAGCAGCAGAAGGGCCAGGCCCGCACCGCCGTAAATCACGATCCATTTGGAGGCCGCACCTATTCCGAAAAAGAGGCCGGACAGCCCCAGCGGGATCAATGTGGCCCAGAGCTTTTCCCGATAAAAGCTTAGCGTCGTATAGCGATACATGAAATAGAACATCAACATGATGAAGAATACACCGTAAACATCGATCGTCGCAATGCGTGTCTGCGCAAAGTGCATAAAGTCAAACGTTAAGAGGAATGCCGCAATAAAAGCATATTCAGAACGGCCGAACATCCGCTTGGCAAACACATAGATGACGGGAATCATACCAACCCCGAACAGCGTTCCAATAATACGCCATCCAAACGGATTGAGCCCGAATATGTAAATGCCGATCGCCATGAGCACTTTACCTAGCGGCGGATGCGTGCTTTCATAAGGCTCTATTTTGTGAAGATGTTCATAAGCCGTTCTTGCGTGATAAATCTCATCAAAGTAAGTCCCGTTCATGTACGTAGGCGTGTACGGTACTACGCTGGATTCATCGAATAAATTCGCTGTTTTTCCTTCGTCCGCCGGGTTTATATCCTGCTCTTTCAGATCAGTAATCGGTAAAATGGTCGAATTGCCATCCCCGAAAATCCCGATTTCATGCAGATGCAGCGGTGCACTTTCCTGCCCGTCAATGACCACTTTAACATAACGAGCATCTTTCATCGGTTCTACCGCGTTCCATGTGAAAACTTTGGTATGATCGGATTTGACAGAGATTTGATCCTGCCACTGTTGGCCATCTTGTGAGAACCAGAAGGAATAGGAACCTTCCCCAACACCGGCAAAAGTGTTAATTCTAGTAATGTTGTGGGAGCTGCCGAGGTCAGCAACGACGGCTTCCCCAGTGGTTGTCGGCTTCCAAAAAGTAGTAGGCGCTTTGTGTCCACCCAGATGGAATAAAGCGATAATCGTGTAGATGACGACCAGTAAACCTAGATATAACACATCCTTTTTAGAGAAAAAACGTCCCCTCGGGCTTCGTTCTATCCCATCCTTACTTTCTTTGAAAATGGCATTCCAGCGCTCGGTCCACTTGTCCGTGATCGGGACTTGTGGAATCGGGACGAGGTCATCCTGATTACTCTGTTCTTGTTGTGATTGCACGAAAAGCCTCCATCCCAAAATACATGCATAAACAAATAATATAACATTGATGGCAGATACAGCCAGCATCAACGGATCATACCGTGGAATATGATAGTCTTGATGAAAACTTCGCAGCAGTACATCCGCGATATTGATGAAATGAGTCAAACTAAAGCCAATAAACAGACCAAGAATACGGCGATCCTTGATATAAATAAAACTCGTAAGAACTAGAAGTAGCCCGTAGTGCAAATAACGCTCATGCATTTTGGTCATACACATAAAAATAGCCGTTATAAATAGGAAAGCCACATACAAAACGGCACCCTTCTGACCTTTGCTGCGGATATACAAATAGCAAGTATACAAGATCGAAAGGATCATGAGCACTATACCCAATTTGTCATAGGAGATATGCAGGAAACTCTTTTTTATGTCAATAAAGTTGCCGCCTAAGAGCGCCATAAGATTGAACGCATTCAGGGAAGCGTAGGGATAAGAAGCCAGCGTGCCGGAGTAAAGCCCGATTAACCATCCATAACCTCTTCCAATGGCAAAAGGAAGTGCAACTACCGCTATGGTCGTCATGCCACTGAGTACACTCAGCAGGAATACCATTAAATTGCGCTTGCGTAAAACATCAATGAGCAGAAAAATGCCGAAAAGGAGCGCCTGCGGCTTGAGCAACAAAGCTAAGGCGATAAACACGGAAGCTTGAGGCAGTTTCCCGCGCTGCTGCATCAGAAATGTCGCCGCAATAAACAGCATAAAAAACGAATCAACCTGTCCCCAAATCGCAGAGTTCGACCAGATCGCAGGATTAAAGGCAAACAATGCAGCTATTCCTATCGCTTGCAGCCATGATCGCGCGCCGTCCTCCCTGCTGGTTGCAAGTCGAAACAACAAATAAACGGTTACGATATCCGCCAAAATGGCAGGGAATTTCAGCAGTAATAACGATTGTCCACTCTCCCAAGGGATGGACAGTTTGTGGTGCAGCATGCCTATAACATACAGGACATACATATAGCCTGGCGGGTAATCCAGGAAATATTCCTTGGCATTGTCATACATGCCGGACAAACCAACCGTATAGGCACGGTCCGACCAAGCCATGAACGTTCGGACATCCGTATCATAGCCCATCCAGATTGGTGCAAGATAGAGTCTTATGAATAGCGCTGTCAGTAGCTGTAAACCCAGAGTTAAGAATTTATAGGGCCCTTCGCCCACTTGCTTGAACCAGCTTACCATGAGGCATCTCCTTAAAAATAGACTACTACCATTATACCCGTCCACTCTCTAGCAGAAAAGGAAAAAAGCACCGACCCCTTTCGGTCAGTGCTTAGGTTCAATCTTTTCAATGCGCTCGCAAATATCGTGCAGCCAATCATAATCTCCTGTAAGCGAGGCGCAAAGCGATAAATTTTCTAGTTTTAAGCGATTCCAAACATAGGTCGCGTTAGCTTCCATGCACAGCATTAACTCATCCTGCTCTGCTCGCGTTAACTCCCGCGCTCTGCGTATTGTCCATAACTCCGCCATGCGTTGATGAACGGCCAACATGGTTCCAAGACCCTCCTGCTCGATAAGGTGCTAACATTATGCAGTATGGACAAAGTTGGGAGCGCTGAAACAAGCGGGCGATGATAAAATATCTAGAAGCAACTTCCATAACACTTGTAATTTCGCTAACGGACCTCATCGCCGTTATTTCGCATATTTTTGCCTCTGTTCCATATCTGATGGACTCTGTCGCCTCGTAGTATTTGTCGACTCTGTCCATAAGCAGTACGTGCGATACCTTTTGTTTCCACTATGCACAACCAAAAAGTCACGATCTACTAAATTATGCAAGAGCCGCCGCGCATGTCGATCCGTGACTCGTAAATGGTCTGCTAACTCCACTGCTGTAAACGGGCGCAAAAGGCGACGTGAATAACGCACAGCTTCAGCTTCAAGAAATGTTAACTCAGACGCCACCTCTGTCGAGAGAAAAGTACCGATGAAGGAAAGGATGAGCTGTCGACACCGCCAAGATTCATCTTTAATAGAAAGATACGCGACAGGAAGAAATATCCAACGGTCAAGCGCCATCAGACTATGCCATGACCAAGCCCATTTTCAAGCAATCCTCGCCTTCTCTGATTAGCTTCCTGTTTAATTCATTTGCAGCCATTCCTCATATTTCTGATCAAAGCTCTGCACACGTCCCCACTCCTTTTTTGGACACAAGAAACACAAAAAGCCGCCCCGATACAAAGTATCGAAGCGACCGAATTATAGTAAGTGTAACGTGAAATAAAGAGACCGTCCATCCGATCATTTCTGACCTTCCAGACAGTCTCTTCCAACTTTTTTAATTAAGGGATGTGGATAACGGAGATTCTATCAACCGGGAAAAAGAAGACAGTGTTATTACTTGCAAGAACAACGTTACCATGTTCAATACCTAGGAATCTACCTGTGTGGTTCGGAGTAGTACCTGCATGGATTGTGATGACTGTACCAAGGCTGATGCGAGACAATGTAGCATATACGGAGCAACTCATCGTTTTCTCCTCCTTTCAATCTTTATAGTACATAGTATTCTAGTGAACTTTTTTGGTATAGACGAATGATGGATGATATTCGTATATTTCGTATAATGGTAGATTATGGGTTATTAAAAAACAAAAAAGCCTTCCTCTCACAACTTCCGTTGAGAGAGAAAGGCACTAGGTCAAGCTTATTAAGCTGTTGACTCTTCTTCTTCCGACGCATTCACTGATTCTGTGCCTTCGAGGAAGAATTGTACAAGTTTTACATGCTTTTTCAATGATTTTTCGTGAATCAGGTTGATTTTGCCGTTATCCAATGCACCGAAGACATAAATCAATTCCTCATTCTCGTGAGACCAATCAAATCCTTCAAGAATTTGCAAACAATCTGTCCATTCCTCGTTATATTGCCCGTTCGGGAATAAGAACCGGTTCGAATAGAGTGCGATGCTTTCTTGGATAACCCGATTTGCTGAAGTATACTGCGCTAGACCTGGTTGCTCCGGCATCATCGGTAATAACGTATTGAAGAACTGGTGCAGGATCTCCACATACGTCGAAGGATCATGGCGAATCTTGCGCTGAAGCTCATAAGACGGCTGCATTCTGCCCGAAAATAACATGGTTGCAGTCGCATATAACCAGCTGAAGCATGTGAAATTACGGTTAAACGACGTCAAATTGCTGCGTCGCTCTACGCCGACAGCTTTGAGATACACGTTATGATCAACAACCTGCTGAATAACCAGATTAAGCGGATCAATAGAATCAAAAGAGTGACCAAGCTCTTTGCTCACCAGCTGGACTTTGGAGTTGATATCGCCAAATAGCTGCTGCTCTTCTTCCTCCGTTAAGCCAATGTAGATTTGCACGGCAAGCTGTGTCTCCATCAAATCAAGGCGTCTGCTCTCAAGTTGATTGATCGTGCCTTCCGTTTCTTCAACTTCTTGCTTAATATCTGCATCTTCAGGCATCTTGCGCTGTTTGATTTTCAGAAGCACCAGCTTTTTCTCGTAGCGTCGAACTTCCTTCTGCATTTGCTCATTCACGTAACCAAGCGCTAGGATGCGATGCTGTCCGTCCAAAATAGAAAGCTTCGAACCATGTTTCAGCAAAAATTCTTTCTCGCCTTTGGACAGTTGATTCACTTCACGCAGTGAAAGCGTAACCGGACCGAAAAAGACATGATCCAATTCACGTTCTTGCAGATACGTGGAGATTTTGCGTCTTTGCATATTGCTTAACTTCCGCTGTACCATAGGGTCGATCATCGTATAATTGAGCAAATCCTGAACGCGCAAGGCTACGGTTGAAAGCCCGAATTTCTCGCAAAACGGATGAATCGTCATTTTGAGGCGTAATCCTTCCATTAGCTCACATCCTCCTTATCGCTGATTAGGAAAGCATTCTGCTCTGTATAGAAATTCTTGATAAAATTATAAGCTTTCATGATCCGGGTACGTCTAGGTAAACGATCCTTCTCGTCTCCCGCATAAATCCCATTCCAATTTACATGAGGAAGTATTTTCAAAGCATGCTCAAGCGCATAACGATTGAATTTGCCTGTTTTCGTAGCTTCTTCATGGATGAACAAAGCAAGCGCGATTTGGATATTTTCAGTCCAAACGATTTCACCTTTAGCCGGCGCATCCAAATAATTCAGCAAACCGTTAAAGTAGGTACCCGCTAAAGAGACCAGATCCTGAAGATCTTTGTCCTCATATTGGTAACCGTTATTCCGAGCTGCCGATTTCATTCTGCCTTCGAACAAGGCAACCAAAATTTCAATCAGCAAGTGATACGAGAACAAATACTCAGGCGATTTGCCGCGTTCAGAGAACATGTCAACAGTCAGCTTTTGCATAGCTGGGGCTTTGGAAGCAAGCTCCGTTGCAGCAACATGGTAAAATCTGCGTTGATCCCGAAGCACAGCCAAGTTACCGCCAAGCTTGCGAGGAAGTTTGTTAATGTCCGAAAACAGTTGGCGTTCTTGACGAGCATTAATGTCCAAATACGTCATCGTGGAAATCGGGAAGGCATACAAGCGGCGAAGCTTCTCTGTGATCTCTTCCATCTTCTCGTATTCCCGACGGTCTTTGGCACGTGCCATCTGGCTTTGCAACGTTTCCATAATACGTTGGAAAGCTGCCAGTCTGTGCTGGCCATCGACCACGTACAACTTCTCAATCGGTTGCAAACGAAGCGCTTGTTGTTCATCGTCATATTGACCTGCACCTCTTGCTGAGAAAATAATACCCGGGAAATAGATCGGTTGGCGATTTTCCAAGTACAGATTAACATAATCAATCAATTTAGAAAGATTGCGTGGAATAATCGCACGCTGAACTTCTAAATCAACTTCATAGAGTGAAAATAATTTGCTCATAGGTAATGTTGCTGCAATTGTCGCTTGCCCAAACGTCTGTCCCAAGACTCCAGGAATTTCTACATACGATGAAGGCTTCTGCTCTGCTAAGAGCTCTGATAATGAGGAAATGGCGTCCATATGCTTACCCCTTTCAACTATTAAGGTTTAATCTTCTTGTGCAAAAAAATCATATATCTCTCATTCTCCTATTTTTACCAAAATCTCTAATTTTCATTCTACGGTTCGAAGCCAATCGCCTATGCGTCTTGCCGCCTCAAGTAATCTGGCTTCATCCTGCACCAAAGCAATTCGTACAAAGCCTTCTCCTTCTGCTCCGAATGCGTCTCCAGGTATAACAACGACGCCGGCACGGAACAGCATTTCCCGGGAAATTTGTCGAGATGTCCATCCTTTTGGAATGGGTGCCCAGATAAACATGGTTGCCTTGGGTGGCGGTATCCTCCAACCTGCATCTGCTAAAGCCGAAATAAACACATTTCGTCTTCTTTCATAAACGCCGGCTACGGAATGATCGTGCTCCATATCTTCCTCTAATGCTGCAATTCCGGCCGCTTGGATGGCTCCGAATACGCCATAATCGATATTCGATTTAAGCGTTCGCAGCGCTTTTACCGCAGCCGCATTGCCAGTTAGGAACGCGATCCGACAACCTGCCATATTAAAGCTTTTGGACAGTGAATGAAACTCGACAGCAACCTCCTTAGCGCCCTCGATCTCTAAAATGCTGATCGGTTTAAAGCCGTCAAATGCCATTTCAGAGTAGGCTAGATCGTGTACGACAAGCAATTCATGCTTTTTGGCATAAGCTATCAAATGCTCAAAAAAAGCACGATCTGCAACAGCAGACAACGGATTGCTCGGATAGTTTAACAGGATGAATTTCGCTTTGGCAGCCACGTCTACTGGGATGTCATCTAATTGGGGCAAAAAATCATTTGCAGCTCGCAGGGGTAGCAAGTAAGGCTCAACTCCCGCTAACACGAGACTTGCCGAATATATGGGGTAACCTGGATCGGGAACAATGGCAATGTCCCCAGGATCACAGAGTGAAAGCGCCAAATGAGCAAGACCATCTTGAGAACCCATTAATGTTAAAATTTCATTATCGGGATTAAGCTCTACACCAAATCGGAACTGGTACCATCTAGCTACCGCTTCACGAAAGGCAAAGCTTCCTTCCGATGTTGGATATCCATAGTGTGCCGGGTTGCGCACTGCCTCTGTAATGGCTTCAATAATGCGTTCGGACGGCGGTAGGTCAGGACTTCCTATACCTAAATCTATGACGTCTACCCCTTGGTTCATAACCTCTCTCTTCCAATCCGCCACTTCCGAAAAAATAGCCGATCCTAGCTGGCTAAGCCGCTTTGATCCCATAAATGTCATGATAGTTATCCTCGTTATGTTGTATTAAACAGTCAATCCATAATTCCTGCTTGATGAACCAGTCTTATCATATAAAGTAAGAATAAAATGAGCCCGAAATAAGCTGCTCCGAATTTCCAACGGGTTTTGGCCGGAACCTCATAATATCGCTCCTGAATACCTAAAGGTGTAAAATCGACCTGTACCTGCAGACCTAGATAAAATCCGCTTTCTTTCTGCAAACGGTCTACTTTGACAAGCTGTACTCTTCGAATCAAGGCTTGTTGTGGCAAATAGGCCTGTCCTTCAAACCCAATTCCTTGCCAGTACATGACAATCGTTTGCCTGCCGTCACCTACGCCCTGTAAATCCGAATACGTCGTAAAATCCAAATCGCGGGTGTGATTTTCACCTGGGATCATATACCCTTGCTGAAGTAAATGTTCGGCAGCAAATTCAAATCGGGTGGAAACGGAAACTAACTGCTCTTTATGCCTGTATTTCACGTATTTCTTATACAAATCCCAGGCAAACATCGCCCAGATAGCAAAGAAAATAAGCTGATTAACATAATGGTCCAGATAAAAAATAAAGACTAAACCGCCAATTAAACCAACAATCCATAACCAACGGGTGACAGCAGTTGCAATTCGACCGCCATCAAGCGGATGAATCGGCAATAAATTAATTAAATTCAGGTAAAACGCAGCATAAGCTACCGAAACAATAACAGGGGAATCCACGTACATGCCTAGTGCAAATGCAGCAACGCCCCCTAACGTCCCGAGAATAGGCCCTCCGATACCGATAAATGCTTCCGTTGCTGCATCGGTCGGATTTTTTTTCATTGTTATCAATGCACCTAGAAAAGGGATAAAAACAGGCGCCGAGACGGGAAGCCCTTTCAACTTTGCCGCTAAAACATGACCAAGTTCATGTATCAGAATCATGACCACAATGCCAATGGCAAAAGGAAGTGGCGCAAGATAAGCGTAAGCCCAAATGGTAATAAACATCGATATGACGGCCCCGCCGACCTTGCCGAATTTTAAGGCCGCCAAAAGCAGCTTGCCTTGCGATAGCAAAACCGCGAGGAAACCGCCTATGGCTAGCGGTGATTTTTTGCGTGGTGGTTTCTGTTTCTCATCCAACCTCACTTCACCCCCTTGCCCATGCTTCCTCAAATTCAGCTTCCTTAAAGCCAACCGTAACCTTCTCACCATCTGTCACAATCGGGCGTTTAATCAATCTGCCGTTTGAAGCTAATAGTTCCAACATTTGCTCTTGCGTCATGCCCGGGAGCTTATCTTTCAAATTCATTTCTTTGTACACTTCACCAGAGGTGTTAAAAAACTTCTTGATGCCAAGCCCGCTGTCACTTAACAGCTTGGACAACTCGCCCGCAGAAGGAGGCGTCTCGAATAATGGAACATTCTCCGTGATTTCGACGTCATGCGCTTTTAACCATTTCAGGGCTGCTCGGCACGTACCGCATTTATCATAACCATATACTTTTACTCTCATGATGTAAGGACTCCTTTATGTATGTGGGAAGCTAATCCATAATTAATTAAAATTTTGGGCTAATTTAATTGGAAAGTCAAGTTATTCCAAACAAAAACCACCCTAAAATTTGGATGGTTTTTGTAAAACTAGTCATTTTTTTGTAACCACGCTTGTAAACCGGCTAAATCTGCAGGAAGCGGAGCGTTAAATTCCGTCCATTCCCTTGTCCCAGGATGAACAAAGCCGAGCCTAAAAGCATGCAGTGCCTGCCGGTTCAGCCGCTTGCCAGCCTCTTCAGCTGCCGGGCTCGTCTCAAATTCGGGCAATGTATACATTTTGTCCCCGATTAACGGGTGACCTAAGTGCCGCATATGCACACGAATTTGGTGCGTTCTCCCAGTCTCAAGCCAAATACGAACTAAAGCAGCCTGCGCATATTGTTCCACGACTTCATAATGGGTGACAGCCGAGTAACCTTCCGGAGTGACGATACGGACATGCGGTTGCTCGGGATCGCGGTCGATAGGCTCATTAATCGTTCCTTTCGCTTCCTCAAAACGCCCCCAAACAAAGGCCAAATATTCCTTCTTCACCTGATGCTGAATCATCTGCTCGGATATTTGCTGGTGCACATATGGCGTTTTAGCGATTGCCAATACACCGGATGTTTCTTGATCCAGCCGATGCACAGGGCGGAAACGGCATGTAATGCCAGCCTGCTGCCAGTGATACACAACGCCGTTAGCAATCGTATTCACGTAATGTCCATGTGTGGGATGCACGATGATCCCTGCGTCTTTGGCCAGAATCAGCAGATGCTCATCTTCATGAAGAATATGTAGAGGAAGGTCTTGCGGCAAAATATCCTCGGACGCTTCCTCCTCCATACGGATCTCTACACGGTCTCCTGCTTTCACCTTAATATTAATGTACTGCCTGACGCCATTCACGGTAATGCCTTGCTCCGTCAATTTAATGCGGGACAGCAGCTTGCGTGAGACCATCAATCTTTTTTGCAGCACCGTCTTCAGAATAAAACCTTCCTCCTCAGGCGGCACCATATATACTAGCGGTTCATAATAGCTCATGATTTACGTCTAAACACCTCGGCGCTGCGTACATACTCCACATCAGCAATCCCTTCGCGATGGTTCGCTGTGCGGGCAATCGTAAAGAACAAATCAGACAGCCGGTTCAAGTACCTGCGTACTTCCGGATTAATTTCCTGTGTGCGTGCGAGCGTGACGACCCTGCGTTCCGCTCTGCGGCAAACCGTGCGGCATACATGCAGCGTAGAGGACACGCTTCCGCCGCCTGGCAAGATAAATCGTGTAATATCCGGCGTTTCCGCATCGTATTTATCGATCCACGCCTCAAGCGCATCCACCATTGCTGCAGTAACTTTGTATGGGCGCAGCTCCTGCTTCAAGAGCGCAAGATCCGACCCGCAATCGAACAGCTCATGCTGCACCTGGAGCAAATCCGGCAAGAGATCCGGATATTTGGCCGGGTCCATAAAACTCATTGCCTGGCCCACATAACAATTCAATTCATCCGTCGTACCGTATGCTTCAACACGAGCATCGTCTTTATCCACACGACCGCCAATTACGCCTGTCTGTCCGGCATCCCCGGTGCGAGTATAAATTTTCATTCTTTGACGTCCTCCCTTTGACAAGGCTGTGATACCTTCATCATCTCATAAACGCGCTGCATATCCAAGTGACTTCTAACATGGTCAGCCAGCCTATCAAACGCGGCCTCTCTGCGTTCTTTGAAGCGCAAGCCCCCGTTAACAGGCGTGAGCCCTTTCATTTTGCGAATCCGGTTTAACCACGCTCTCCGAAAATCATCATTATGCAAAATGCCATGCACATAAGTCCCCCAAATACGTCCCTGTTCCACAGCTGCTCCGTCTCCGTGCAACACATTATCCGAGGCGATGGCCTCATCATTGGTATACGCTCTAATTTGAAAAGGCATGACGACATCTTCCAAAAACCGTGTTCGCCCCATATGGATTTCATACCCATCAATTTCAAACATCCGGCTGGCATCAGCATCATCTGCAAAAAGCGACGAACTACCCTTCACTTGAACCGTACGTTTGTCCGGGGTAAACACGGTCTCTGTCGGCAAAAGCCCAATCCCCTCAAGCTCAGGATGATCGGATTCATAACCCTGCGGATCAAGCAGCCTAACGCCAAGCATCTGATAACCCGCACAAATGCCGACGACCCATCCATTTTCGGATAACGCAAACGCTTTGATGCGCGCCGCCAAGCCCGACTCGTTCAAATGCCGCAGATCATCCATCGTATTTTTGCTTCCCGGGAGCAAGACAACGTCGGGACTCCCCCAATCGGAGACATGGGTAATGTATCTGAAATGAACATCCTTTTCTTCCTGTAGTGGATCAAAATCCGTAAAATTAGATAGACGAGGTAAGCGAATCACAGCAACGTCCAGTTGATCCTTTGATTTCTCAGGCGTGCTTTGAGCCCTTTTCTGCATGCGTTTGGAATCCAAAGAAGCGGAATCTTCATCCTCAATGCCCAGCTGCGTCAAATAGGGGATCACGCCTAACACAGGTTTCCCTGTCTTTTCCTCCAACCAATCCAATCCCGGTTTCAGCAGACTGACATCCCCACGGAACTTGTTGATAATAAAGCCCTTCACACGATCTCGTTCTTCCGGCGTCAAAATCTCCAGCGTCCCTACAATCGATGCAAAGACACCACCGCGATCAATATCAGCGACGAGAAGCACAGGCGCGTCCGCCCATCCGGCTAAACGCATGTTGACGATGTCGCGATCTTTCAGATTAACTTCGGCAGGGCTTCCCGCTCCCTCCAGCACTACAATCTCATATTCGCTGCGCAGCCGGCCTAAGGCGTCTTTGACAATCGCTTCCGCCTTCGGCAGGTACGATTCCCGATAGGTCCTTGCATCTAAATCAGAGTATGGCTTGCCGTGCACAATCACCTGAGCGACCATATCCTGCTTCGGCTTAAGCAAAATTGGATTCATATCCGTTGTAGCTAAAATGCGGCAGGCATCAGCTTGTACGCCTTGAGCCCTTCCGATCTCTTTCCCGTCAAAGGTCACGTAGGAATTAAGCGACATATTTTGTGATTTAAAAGGGGCTGTCTGCCACCCATCCTGAACGAGAATACGGCATAATGCTGCCGTAAGAATGCTTTTGCCAACGTCCGAAGCTGTGCCTTGAATCATTAATGTCGCGGCTTCAGTCATGCGTTCGACCTCGATTCTGTGCCAAAGCTGCCACAGTTTGCCGGAGTCCTTCAATCAACCGCTCATTATCTTCGCGAAGCCGAATAGCGACTCGGCCATATTGTTCGTTCAAACCTTCAAACAGTGAGGCGTCTCTAATCAAAATCCCCATTTGTCCCATATGTTTTTGCGCTTGCTTTATCGTTAAGCCCAGTTCCGGAGGAAAAGAAAATAATACAAAGTTTACATCCGTAGGCACTACATCTAAGCCCAATTGCCGCAGCTGCCCAGTGAGCCACGCCTTCTCATCCTGCAGCCAATGACGGCTCGCCAGCTCAAACTCCTCACCCTCAAGTACAGCCGTACCGATGCGCTGAGCCAAATAATTAACGCTCCACTGCACTTGCTGCTGCCTGATTTCCCGAATCAAATCCGGGTGCGCCACCATAAACCCTAGCCGAATTCCTGGAATCGAATAAAATTTCGTCATCGAACGAATAACAACGAGCTTCCGACTCGTTGAAGCCAGCTTAAGGAATGAGTGTTCCTGCTCATCAGGCACAAAATCCATGAACGCCTCATCGAGCACACAGCTGCGACCACTCTCTAGAAGACTTTCTACGACGTGGCGAGGAAGCAGCCGGCCTGTCGGATTGTTCGGGTGGCCCAGGAAAAAGAGATCGACTGCCGATAATGCGGCTTCCACATCCGGCTGTTGCAACTCAAACTGATGGGATGATCGCAGCGGGATATTGTAAATCCTGCCGCCCGTTTTGTGAATCGCTTCCTCATATTCACTGAATGACGGCCTTGCAAGCCCCGTCACGGCTGGCTTCAGAACCCTTGCTGTCAAATCAATCAGCTCTGCCGCCCCATTGCCAACCAAGATGCTCTCCATCTCGATTTTATATTTCTGAGCCAACTTATGGCGTAATTCGCGGACCGCAGGATCTGGATACTTCACGACGTCTCTCCAGGCGTCCATCCAGATTCCTCTAATAGCGGGAGGCGGACCCAACGGATTCATATTTGAGCTAAAATCAAGAAATTGATCTCTCGGCCGGCCAAAAGCTTCTTCAGCAGTCCAGAGATCTCCTCCGTGTCCGTAGCGTTCTAACATGAATTCCACTCCTTTCTTTAGGGTGTTGCACAAATAATGACGCCAAGCAGGAGAATCGCTTCAAGCAGCTCGTTCAAAGCACCATAGGTATCTCCGGTCAGCCCCCCTAATTTACGGCTGATGTAAGTCGCAATCAGCCATCCTGCCAACCATGTGGCACAGGCAAAATAAATAGGGATAGGCCATACGGATGTATCCGAACCTGCATCGTTAAAACAAACAAAAAGCGTAGTTGTAAACAGAGCTACTATTAACGAGATGGCCACATGCCACTTTGTTACTCCCTGAAAAAAACTGCCTAAGCCCGATTCTTTCCTCGCGTATGGCCACCCCTGAATGGCTGCCGTCATAAACCATCTGCTCCAAATAGGCACAATCGCCAGCAGCAAGTATCCCTTCATCCCAGTGGCTCCATCCCACTGATTGGACTCCAACAGCGTGTAGAGAAGCGCGAACTTAAGCAGCAGATGAAGGACGGCAACAATGACGCCCATCGCTCCAACACGGCTGTCCTTCATGATTTCGAGCATTTGCTCGCGCGATCTGTGGCTGAGGATACCGTCCGCGGTATCCATTAGCCCATCCAGATGCAGCCCGCCTGTTAAAACCACCCAAAGTCCCAGAAGCAGCACAGCTGCCGGAAGTGGAGGAAGGAACAGACTTAGACCTTCACTCGCGAGAAGCAGCAGGAGACCTATCACGCCGCCGGCTAGCGGATAGAAGATCACACTGCGCCGAAAGACAAGGTCTGTATAGGTTATTTGCACGGGAATCGGCAAACGTGTTAGAAATTGAAAGGCTGCGATGCAAGCACGCAGCCAATCTAGAACAATACGAGCAGTATGCACAGCAATCCTCCCATCACTACAAAGCTGACGCCGTAAAGCATCCTGACGGCGTAGACAATATCTTGCTGCGTCCGCGGACGCAGCGGCCAGCCTAGGCGGGCGCGCTCGCTTGCTACGCCGCCGTAGATATTCAGCCCGCCAAGCTCAATTCCGAGTGCCCCGGCGACCGCCGACTCCGGAATTCCGCTATTCGGGCTGGGGTGCAGGTGCGCGAAGCGGCGTATCGCCGCCGCTGCGCGCTTCGCCGAGAGGCCCGGCTGCAGCAGGGCGACGAGGATCAGCAGGATCCCGGTCAGCCTGGCCGGGATCCAGTTCATGGCGTCGTCCCAGCGGGCCGACGCCCAGCCGAAATGACGGTAACGGTCATTTCGGTAGCCGACCATCGAATCCAGTGTATTCGATGCCCGGTACAGCATAGCGAGCGGCGCTCCGCCGATCAGCGCATAGAAGAGCGGCGAAATCACCGCGTCAACGATGTTCTCCGCCACGGTTTCCACGACCGCGCGCGTTAGCTCTTCTTCGTCCAAGGCTTCCGTATCGCGGCCGACGATGTAACCCGTATACTTGCGAGCGTCGGCAAGTTCTCCTTTGCGCAGCGGATTGTACACGAGATACGCGGCATCCTTGAGTCCCTTGATCGCAATCGTCGTTGAAATCAACCACGTACAGACGGCGTAACCGAGCCATTCATGAACCGAACGGGCGGCTAGCACGAGTACGACTACACTTCCCGTGCTGATTATCAAAGTAGTAGTTGTAAGCAGTACTCCTTTGAATTTTTCATTGGAGGGGGAGTCATTTTTACTCCGCAACAACCCCTCCATCCAGCGAATCCAACGCCCGATAAGAATAACGGGGTGTGTCGGCCATCTCGGATCGCCAATGAGCCAATCTAGTACAATGGCAGCAGCCGTCATACTGACGATCTCCTGCCAGGAATAAATCCACATGAATCATCACCGCACCATTCATTCCATCCTCTAAGACTGCTTATATCCATCCAGCCGGTAAGCCATGCTTTTCAGCTCAATAGGGATCCCGACCGTTACCAGGAATACCTGCTCGCACACCTCAGCTAAGCGCTGGTTCATTCTTCCGGCCAAATCGCGGAAGCTGCGGCCAAGCGGGTATTCCGGCACAATGCCGTCTCCGACTTCATTCGTTACCATGATGAGCTGTCCACGTCCACGGTAACCTGACACTGTATTCACCAGTTGCTCAACCTGCTTCATCACCAAGGTGGAAGCGTCCTGCTCACCTTCATACTGGAGCAGCCAGTTGCTTAACCAAAGTGTTAAGCAATCGACCAGAACAACCGCCTCTTCACCGCTCTCGTCCAGCTGCTGCAAGAGCTCGCACAGCCGAAACGGCTCCTCCCGGGTATCCCATGGATACCCCGAACGGATCCTCGTCTGCTGGTGCAGACGGACCCGCTCCCTCATTTCCTCATCGTAGATGTGGGAGGTCGCGATATAGACTCCCCGCTCGCTGCCATGCATCGCGAGCTTCTCCGCGAAAGAGCTCTTGCCGCTGCGCGCGCCGCCCGTTACCAAAACCGCCATGGCGCCTTCGCCTCCTTCTCCTGCTGTCTACTCCCGTGACACGCCTGCGCTTTCGAATGTCGCCATCTCTCGCATGATCTTGCCTGCGGCTTCGATCAAGTTAAAGACAAGCACCGCGCCTGTTCCTTCGCCCAGGCGCATATCCATTTGCAGCATCGCAGAGAGGCCTACAGCCTCGAGCATCTTCGCATGCCCCTGCTCCTGCGATAAGTGCGAGGCGAGCATGTAGGACGCGCTTAGCGGGGCTAATCGGCTCGCCACGAGCGCTGCCGCCGACGAGATGTAGCCGTCGACGACAACCGGACACCGATTCTTCGCTGCGCCAAGAATCACGCCAACCAGTCCGGCGATCTCCAATCCGCCGACCTTGCTCAACACTTCAAGCGCGAAATCGCCGCTTGTGCTGATCACGTTGTCCTTCGCCGGACGAAGTCCGTTCACGTGGAGCGCCTTGTTGACAACCGACCGCTTATGCAGCCATTTCGCGTCGTCAATGCCCGTTCCGCGGCCTACGGATATTTCAGCATCCACACCGCCCAATGCGCATAGAATCGCTGCGCTAGCCGTTGTGTTGCCGATCCCCATTTCGCCGGTCGCAAAAAGACGATAACCCTTCTGGGCCAGGTCATCCACTAACTCGATGCCCGCTTCAATCGCTTGTACGGTTTCATCTAACGTAAGCGCCGCTTCGCGCGCCATGTTGCGCGATCCTTTTCTCACCTTGCGTGAAACCAGGCTCGGATGCTCCAGATCCGCGTTGACTCCCATATCAACGCAAACAACGTCTGCCCCTGCATGTCTGGCCAGCACATTAACCGCTGCACCGCCATGAAGGAAGTTCAGCACCATCTGCGGCGTGACTTCCGCTGGGAACGCGCTAATGCCTTCCTCACAAACACCATGGTCGCCAGCCATTACAATGACTGCTTTTTTATCAAACAACGGCTTCACTTCACCGGTAATCCCGGCAACTTGTCGCGCAATATCTTCTAGTTTGCCTAAGCTCCCCTGTGGTTTGGTTAATTGATTCAAATGATCATTCGCCTGCTTCACCACATCTGCATGAATAGGCTCAATAGCATCGATCATCGTTTGCAAATTACTCATCATCCATTCCTCCGTTATCAAGTTCATTATTTTCCCGGCTGCAATAAAATCTGTGGTGCTTGGTTCGCAGGGTGCTGCAGAACAATAGGTTCTGTTCCATAGACCTCTGTAATTAATTTGCTTGTAATGATTTCATCAGGCGTTCCAATCGCTGCCAATTCTCCGTTATGTATCACCATTAACCGTGTACAATATTGCGCGGCCAAATTCAAGTCATGCAGAACCGCCACAACGGTTAACTGCGACTCGCGTTGCCATTCACGAATATAATCCATCATCTGTACTTGATACCCAATATCCAAAAAGGTAGTAGGCTCATCCAACATAAGCAATCGCGGCTGCTGAGCCATGACTTTCGCAAGCGCGACCCGTTGCCTCTCGCCTCCGCTGAGACGCTCAATCGTTCGTTCAACAAGCGGTTCCAACTGCAGTTTCCGAATAATCGCTTCGATGAGTTGCTCCGCTTCCACGGTATCCTCGCCAAGCCAATTCTGAAAAGGATAACGGCCCATCTCCACGACCTCGCGAATCGTGAATCCAACTGGCGGCAGTGCATCTTGCTGCAAAACCGCCAGCCATCTGGCCAGTTCCTTTCGTGAATAGGCCGACGTCGGGCGACCCTCCAGCTCTACTGAACCTTTTTTAACCGGATCAATCCCGGAAAGAAGGCGTAGTAACGTCGATTTCCCGCTGCCATTTGGCCCAATAATGCCAAAAAACTCACCGTGTTGGACCTCAAAGCTTATATTTCCAAGTACCGGCCGTTCATGAAAGCTTTGGGAAAGCTGCTGCACTTTAATCATCTTTTTCAACCTCTTAACGTTTTCTTATCCTTATGTAGCAAATAGGCAAAAAATGGCGCACCCAAAAACGCTGTGATAACACCAAGCGGAATCTCCATCGGACTAAGCAATGTACGAGCGAGCGTGTCAGCCCACAAGACATAAATGCCGCCGCCAATCGCGGATAAAGGAATAATAAGACGGTAGTCCGGACCGACGATTAGACGAACCAAGTGCGGAATGATAAGCCCTACGAAACCGATAACACCTGCTACAGAGACAGCTGCCGCCGTAATAAATGTAGCGACAATTAGCACAATCAGCTTCGTGCGTTCTATATTTACTCCCAAATGGGAGGCCTGCCGCTCTCCCAATGCAAGCAAATTCAATGATCTTGCATAACTAAGCAGTATTACTAAACCTATGACTAAATAAGGTGAAATAATCGTTATGTACGGCCAGCCCCGCATCGCCAAGCTGCCCATTAACCAAAAAACAATTTCATTAATGACCTGCTTGGAAATCGAAACCATAAACGAGACAATTGCGCCAAGAAAAGCCTGCATGACAACGCCGGACAAAATAAGCGTCTCCATCTTCAGCTTGCCATCGATCTGAGCTAGCTTAAGCACGAGGAAAAGTGAAATAAGTCCCGTCACAAAAGCAACAATCGGAACCGACCACTGCCCGAACAAAGCCATCTGCAGGCCAAAATAGATTAAAAACGCCGCCCCGACCGAAGCGCCTGAAGACACTCCCAGCGCATATGGATCCGCAAGCGGATTGCGCAGCACGCCCTGGAAAGCAGCTCCTGCAACGGAAAGAGAGGCCCCTACGAGAATCCCGAGCAATACGCGAGGCAAACGCACCTTATTTATAATTTGCTCCGCAGACTGCTGCCAAGTGACGTCGATGTAATCACCTGCCCAAGGGATATGCTTCCCTAGGATGCCCGCAATTTGGAGAATTGGCAGATTAGCCGTTCCCAGCGATAAACTTGCCAGAATAGAAAGAAGAAGGAGTATAACCCCTACTCCTCCCCATAACATTAGTTTCTTTTTCATTTATTTCACCAGTTCAGGATAAATGCCTTTCGCCATTTCCAGCAGTCCATCGGTCAATCTCGGTCCCGGACGGCTCAGCAGATTCTGGTCAAGACCAATTACCTGTTTGTTCTTTACAGCTTCAATAGCATTCCAGCCGCTTCGTGTGCGAATAATTTCATCAAGCGACATTTTGCTTTTGGTATCTACGACACCATTCGCAAAGAGAATAACAGCCGGGTTTTGTGCGATAATTTTTTCTTCGCTGATTTGGTACCAGCCTTTACCGTCGCCGGCTACATTAATGCCGCCCGAAAGTTTGATCAGTTCATCCATGAATTCGCCGCTGCCCACGGTCCAGCCCGGGCTGAATTCTATGTATACTTTTTTCTTATTTTCTTGCTTTACGTCTTTCACGGCGTCGACAACCTTCTGGCGATCCGCCTTCATCTTGGAGACGATTTTCTCAGCTTGTTCCTGACGATCTGTAATCAACCCATAAGTTTGAATGTTCGCAATAGCATCATCCAGCGTCTTTGGTTCCACTTTAAACACATTGATGTTCGATTCACGCAGTTTTTCAACCGTGTCCGCTTTCATCGAGACACCTGTAAAAACAATATTCGCGCTAGTCGCAATCAAAGCTTCCTGGTTCGGCTTCGTGATACTTCCCAATTTGGGCTTTGACTTCGCTGCTTCCGGATAATCATCGAAATCGGATACGCCGACAATCTTATCATCCAATCCAAGTGCAAAAAGTGCTTCCGTTTCTGCGGGAGAAACCGATGCGATCCGCTCCGGTGCCTTGTCAAACGTGAATTCTTTCCCCGTTGCATCTTTAATTTTCAGCGGGTATGTTGTCTTTTTGGATGTCACAGACGTTGATGCTGATGGCGTAGGCGCCGTTGTTGTCTCTCCGCCAAGCTTAGATGGACTGGTAATTTCCGCTTCTTGCTTACCGCAAGCCGCTAAACTAACCGCCGTCGCTAAAGCAACGGATAAGAGAAGCGCCCTCTTTATCCCGTTCTTTTTCATTTGCATGGTGTAACCCCTCTCTCTGAAACCTGTGATTTCAATAGATCCCAAATAAAAAGCCCCTCTGTTCCTAAGGAACAAAGGGGACGATAAATCGTGGTGCTCAGCAACAAATCCGTTGCCTCCTGATTTAAAGCGATCCTTTTCCTCGAAGGATGTCGTAACGGCACCATGGCAGGTATCCTGGCTCCCCGGCAATACTTCACTTCCGGATTACAGTGGCGGGACCGCGCCGGACTTGAACCGGCTTCCCTTTTAAGCGGCAACGAATTTCATATGTGAATTCGTTGCCGGCACCAATGGCTGCATATTTGACTATCAATCTAATAGTCGATTATAGACTTCTTGCTACTTTTGTGCAATAACCTTGAGTACTTGCTTAGCTTCCTCCAGCTTAGGGGCATTGACAGGAATGAATGCAATAAGTCCTTTTCCTTCGAAGCCTTGCTCCTTCATCCACTTGTTGCCTGAAAGCGGAATTCCATACAGATGCTTTTGGGCAGGCTTGCCCTCTTCCGCAATTTCAATGACCCCGTCCGGATAATCAGAAGGGTTAATCGTCTCGTCCAAAGAGACGAATCCTGCTTGATTGCTTAAACCTTTAAATTGGTCATCCGCCAAGATAAAGATACCGTTTCCACCTGCCGCCAATTCAACAATCATTTTTTCCATGGAGAAAATGGGAGATGTATTCAGCTTGACGGTAGGTGCCTCGCCGATCTTTGATTTTAATGAAGCTTCCAGCTTCTCGCCGGCATCACTTGGGAAACCATTTTGACCCATGACAAAGATAGAAACATCCGGTTTCGGTCCTCCGCAACCCGCAAGCATCACCATAAGTGCCGACACCAGCATTACCATTAGCAATTTCAATTTCATGATGTAAGAGTACCTCCGTATACGGTCTATATATATCGATAGTCGCGAGAAAAGTCGGTTTTCACCGACTTTTCTTCCAATTATTCATATATTCATTTATTTTGAGATCAAGTATCGTACTGAGTTCTACGACAGATTCGGATGTCATTTCTTCCCCGTCCAGAACCATCTGTTCTAACCTGCGTCGCAGAGAATGAATCTCTTCTTCTAATAAGTTTAGGGAGTTACGTTTCTTAGCACGCTTAGTCAACCAACGTTGTTCGAAATCTTGTTCATTGATTTGCAGATGTTTTCGATAGGTTGATAGTTGGTATTCCATGAAAGCCATGCTCATCCCTCCTTACTACAAGAATACCAGTTTTCATGAATAATTAACATATATTTTTCGTATTGAATCACAAATTTCTAAGAAATTTTCCGATTCTCTCTAAAGCTTCATTCAGTTGAGAAACACTATAGGCATAAGAGCAGCGTAAGAAACCTTCCCCACCTAAACCAAACACATCACCCGGTACGGCAGCCACCTTAGCTTCGAATAACAGCCGTTGGGCAAATTCATCTGAAGTGAGTCCTGTAGCTATAACACTTGGGAAGGCATAGAAAGCCCCCTGCGGTTCGTGACACTCAAGTCCAATATCGCGGAATCCTTTGACGACCAGACGCCTGCGTTGATTGTAAGACTCTATCATGCGGTCTTTCTCTTCCAAACCATTCGTCAAAGCCTCATGTGCAGCCACTTGACCCATCACGGGTGCGCACATCACCGTATACTGATGAATTTTGGTCATAGCTGAGATCAACTCTCGGTGACCGCAGGCGTATCCCATTCTCCAACCCGTCATCGCAAAAGCTTTGGAGAAGCCGCTGACTAGAATCGTCCGGTCTTTCATCCCTGGAACAGCTGCAAAACTTACATGCTTCTGCCCATAAGTCAACTCCGCATAAATTTCATCCGAAATGACAATTAGATCGTTCTCTTCCACGACTTTGGCAATCGGCAGCCAGTCCTCATAAGTCATAATGCCGCCAGTAGGATTGCTTGGGTAACATAGAATTAAAATCTTGGAGCGTGGCGAAATGGCATCACGAAGCGCCTTCTCAGTCAGCTTGAACTGATCTTTCGCGAATGTTTCGATTCCGACTGGAACGCCGCCGCTAATACTCGTAATAGGCGAATACGAGATGTAGCAAGGTTCTGGAATCAGAATCTCATCCCCCGGCGTAATCAAAGCGCGCAATGCCAAGTCAATGGCCTCACTGCCTCCGACGGTCACAAGGACTTCATTCGACGGCTCATATTTCACTTTAAATGAGTTGTACAAATAATCCGCAATCGCTTCGCGAAGCTCAGGAATCCCTGAGTTTGGCGTATATTTCGTTCTGCCGCGCTCTAAAGAGTAAACGGCTGCTTCACGAACGTGCCATGGGGTTGAGAAATCCGGTTCCCCCACACCAAGGGAAATAATATCATCCTTGCTGTTGCTTACTAGATCAAAGAACTTCCGAATACCTGAAGGTTTCATTTCACGAACGGCAGGAGCAAGGTAGCCCTGCATTGATTTCACTTCGTTCGGCTCTACGATTGTCTCATTTTTGATCATGGCGTTACCTCTTCCTTACGGAGAGACAAGCATCCGATGATCATCAGCCTGATCCTCGAAAATGATGCCGTCTTGTTTGTATTTTTTCAAGATAAAATTCGTTTTGGTTGATAGCACGCGATCAATTGGCGATAGCTTGTTAGATACAAAAGAAGCGACTTGTTTAAGCGAATTGCCTTCAACCTCGACAAGCAAATCATAAGCGCCAGACATGAGATATACAGATTTGACCTCTGGATATAAGTAGATCCGTTCCGCAATAGCGTCGAACCCGCGTCCGCGTTCAGGCGTAATTTGCACTTCAATCAGGGCGGTAACCTTTTCGTCATCTACCTTGCTCCAGTTGACAACTGTCGCGTACTTGACGATGACCTTATCCGCTTCCATCTCGCTTATCGCTCGCGCCACCTCGTCCTCCGCCGTTCCTAACATTGTGGCGATGAGTTCCGCACTCCGGCGGGCGTCTTCTTTCAGTAATTCGAGAATTTTAAGCTTCAAAGCATCCATGGTTAACCAACCTTTCTGTGATCGTATTCATTCATCCTTTAATCTTACAATGAATTGCTGTCCTAATTCAATTACTCCGCTCATCAAATTTTCAGATAATTTGTGTATAAATGAATTTTCCTGCATATGAACAACAAAAAGCCGCCTGAACCAGGCAGCTTATTATTTATACAACCAACTAGATGCCAGCTTTCAGCAATTTAGCAACGGTATGTTCAATTTCACGGTGTTCATACGTAGGCCGTACATGGATACTCGGTTCCCCATCCATACAGCCAATCCCGACAAGCGTATTTTCGTCATACACAGAAATCACATTCTGAGACTCCAGTTGATTCCAGTTCACTTGGTTCTGAGTACCGGTTGTTATGCATTCGTTTGTATATGTCTGTATAAAATCATAAAGTTGATCATTTTTGGGATGTCCATTAATATAAGCTAATTTCAAGGTAAATCCACCTCTCTGCCTTCGCTTTGTTACTTCTATAATTATACTCAATAATGAATATTTATTCAATATTTTTTCTTAATTTACAAAAAAATACGACTTCCGGACATTTTAGTCCAGCAGCCGTACTCATAACCTATCTTTTAATCAAAATAGATCCATACTTAAATATCGTTCACCGGTATCCGGCGCGATACAAAGCACCCTTTTCCCCGCTCCAAGCTTACGGGCGACCTGCAGTCCTGTCCAGACCGAGGCACCTGCGGATGGTCCTACGAGAATGCCTTCTTTACTAGCCAAGTCCTTCATCGTGCCGATGGCATCCTCATCCGTCACTTGCACAATCTGATCATAAATGTTCGTATTCAAAATAGACGGTACAAAGCCAGGGCTCGTGCCAACCAGCTTATGAGGCCCTGGGCTTCCTCCGGATAACACAGGAGATCCCTTGGGCTCCACGACATAAATCTGGATGTTCGGCAGCTTCTCACGGAGCACCTCGCCCGTTCCGGTGATGGTTCCTCCGGTGCCTGAAGTAGCAACGAAAGCATCCAGACGCCCTTCCATCTGCTCCAGAATCTCAGGGGCGGTCGTAACGCGGTGAATGCTCGGATTCGCCGGATTCTCGAATTGCTGAGGGATGTAGCTGTTCGGGATTTGATCCCTCAGCTCCTGTGCTTTGGCGATAGCTCCTGGCATCCGCAGTGCGGCAGGAGTTAGAACGACCTCTGCGCCATAAGCCTTGAGCAGGTTAATCCGTTCCTTCGACATATTATCCGGCATGATGAGAATGGCTTTGTACCCTTTGGCCGCTGCATTCATAGCGAGGCCAATGCCTGTATTGCCGCTCGTCGGTTCAATGATCGTGGCGCCCGGGCTAAGCAGTCCATTTTTCTCCGCCTGCTCGATTAAATTAAAAGCCGCCCGATCCTTTACACTGCCGCTTGGATTAAAATATTCAAGTTTGACATACAACTCTGCATCGCCAGGTTCAACCAACCGTTGAATTCGGACAGCCGGCGTATCGCCAATTAACTCTGTGATGCTGTTCACCATTTTTTTATGTGTCAAGGGTTGCCCCCTCCTCTTCCATTAACCAACACTATCCACATTTTTATCGGGAAGCCGCAAAGATGTCAAGTTTTAATTACAGATAACTGCTTTTTCATAAAATACCAGCTGAAAAGCGGAGAACTGCCGATGATTAATAAAAGCACATTAATGACAAGTGGCGCCTTGCTCCATGATATGACGCAAATAAACAGCAGCACCCCGCAGACCCTGCCAACATTTAAAGCAAGCTCACGAAGCACGATATACTCCTCTCTTTGCCTGGCGCTTTCTTCCGTAGAACCAATCAAATCAAATACGGCCGATACCATCGGTACAGAGTACATGGGAAAGAAAAGCGCTGATCCCAATCCAAAAATAAGCAAAGTGCTGTAACCCATTTTCCAGAAAAAAGGAAGAATGATCGCTACCACCATAGCTGCACCGATAAACATGCTAACCTTCCGAAACCTTGGCTTTATAAACCGACCCGCCGCCCAGAAGCTAACTAAAGAAACCGCTGACGTAATCAACACAAAGTTCCCCAGACTCGCTTCACTTGATGTGGAAATATAAACAAGCAGAGCGATCATGAAACCGAAGACGCCTTCTCTAACCCCCTGAAAGACCAATGCCAAACTGACGCGCTTCCAAGGCGTTTCCGCTTTCCTAAGGCTTCGAATAGGAAACATCCATTCGTAGGTACCTTGCACTTTTCTCTTTTTCAAAAAAAAGCTAATCACTACGCCCAGCAGAAAGATGCCGAGCGAAATTGAAAAGATTAATCGATAACCCTTGATATCGCCCAAACTCACAATCAATAAGCCTGAAATCCATGGCGCAATGATGCCCGCTCCAGCCCCAAGCAACCCGACCGAACCGTTAAACCGATCCCGATTGTCAGGGTCCGTTACTTCGAAATAAACAACGTTAAAAGCAACCCAGAACAACCCTGCTGAAATTCCTTGCACGATGCCCAGCCACACAAAATATTGAAAGCTGTTCGCTCCCAACCACAGAACCAGCATATAAAATACGGCCGAAATAGCTACGCCGATGCGCAAGCAGTTCATTTTATTGTGTTCCTTCACCCATTTCCCTGCTAACCAGAAGGTGATCGCCATCGTCAAATGAGTTGCTAACGTGAACCAGCCAATTAAAGCGTAGTCATTTTTGGCTTTCCACAAGTAGACCCCAACAAAAGTTCCTGACAGTGCGTTTGCGCTCCCAAATAACGTATGAACGATAAGCAGGAGAATCGCTTGTGCATCCAATCGCCCTTTTTTGGCCGAGTTGTTAGGCTGAGCAGGTTGTTGATCGCGTTCTTCGAAATAATTGCCCTTCTGTCGTTCTTTGCCTTTACCTAGATGCATTCGCTGCATACTCTGATCCTTGTGCATAATTCCTCACCTTTCCCCGCGGATACGAAATAGTTCTAGTTAAGCTTCCCCATTCGGGTGAAAATATGAGGTTTTCCATATAAAAAAACCGAATCCATGAGGACTCGGTTTCCTTTTTACTCCGATTTAATGCGTTCAACCATCAATAGTCGATCTGTATCGGACAACACTTTTTCAACTTTAAAACAGGACGGACATACATACACATTCATCGTGAACGGCGCCGTCAGGAACGCACTGCCCAGCGTTTTTGGAATCGTTGGTGTGAAGGAAGTCTCGTTTACAATTTCATTCCCGGCCAGCAGAAGCAGTTCATGACAGTTCGAGCATTCCGGCGCTTCTTCCTGCTCATCTGTGATGTGCTGTACCTTTTCTCCATATTTATCAAGCGGTTCATCCGAGTCATCCCATGCCAGAGACAAATCCTCGTCCGCATCAGGAAACTCCTGATCTTGAAAACGGAGCGGTTGACCCGTTAATTTCACTTTCAAATCAATACTGCGATAATCATTCAACTCGTTAAAACAATGCGGACATTCATCCTCCGGTCCAATCTCAGGATCCCAAACGATCTCTGTTTGGCACCAAGGACAAACCACTTCTTCATTCGCACTCATGACGTAATCCTCCATCTATTGCATTCAAGCAAATTTCATTAAATAATAAATCCCTGCCGCCATAAACACAAATGCAATAGCAAACAAGGTGCCCCACAGGTATTTCATGTTCAAGCCTCCAAGACTATGTATGATTCTAGGTTACGCATGCGCCTACTACGTAAGATAGGGAGACAGATAGCGTCAAAGACAAGAACCCTACAGCGCGGTTATCTTTTTTGATTTCTTCATCAATTTTAAAATAAGGCGTTAAAAACTCAAAAATGAAGTAGGCTGCTAGCAACAGCAAGAATCCGTAGCCTGCCCAAATGAGAGAGTGAATCATCGTGTCATTATTCAAAATGGAAAACCGGAACAAGTTGCAAATCCCAAAAATTTTCCCGCCTGTCGCCATTGCCACAGAGAGATTGCCCTTTTTGATCTCTGCCCAGTCATCATACTTCGTGACCATTTCGAAAATTGTTAAAAATACCACAAGCGCGATGACAGCTACTGCAAAAAATGCAAGCGTCGATAAATACGGATTACTCAGCAACACATCCACCTCTTCATTCATTTCGTCTCCTGCCTTCCTTCCACGTAGAGAGTTTAAACGTTGATTTAAAAATCCCTATATACGGTAGAAGAGACTGAGTTTGGCTCAGTCTCTCGCAGGTACTATTAGTATATCATTAAGATTGTTTTTTTTCAGCAAGCTTTGCTTTCATAGCGGCCAATTCATCATCGATGCCGCTTTTGCTCGAGCCAAGTCCTTCTAGCTCATCATCCAAGCTGCGGTTTTTAGCACGAATCTCGCCGCTTGCTTGCGCTTCAGCTTCCATTTGGAGGACTTTCTCGCTCATGCGGTCAAAGCCTTTGGCTGCGTTGTCTGTACCGAATCCGGACATCGCTTGATTGATTTGTTTTTGCGCTTTTGCTGTTTCAGCACGGGCAATCAACAAATCTTTCTTGTTTTTCATTTTGTTGAACTCGTCTTTCATTTCCGTCAACTGGCCGCGAAGCTGATCCGCATTTGTTTTGGCAAGATCATATTGGCGCTTCAACTCATCGAAGCGAACTTGCTGCTCTTTCTTGTCTTCAAGCGCACGGCGGGCCAAATCTTCATTGCCGGCTTCAAGAGCTCTCATCGCTTGCTCAGTACGTTTGGTAACCATTTCTTCCGCTTCTTCGAATTGAAGCTTGAATTTCTTCTCGATCGCGATTTGCTTAGCTACTGCGGATTCCGCTTCTAGAATGTCTTCTTCCATGTCACGCAAAAACTGATTTAACATTTTGACTGGGTCTTCTGCTTTGTCCAGCAAATCATTGATCGAAGCCATAGTCATATCACGTAATCTTTTAAAAATACCCATTTTGAATTCCTCCTAAGGTTAATCCTTATTTATTTTATAATTGGTATTGCGTTTTGTTTTCTAATCACCGGTGCTTACACACATTAAATACGCAATCCCAAAGAATGAGTTTCAAAAAGTTGAAAATATTTTTAAAAGTTATTTCAATTCCACAACGGTCACTCCGGCTCCGCCTTCATTGTAGTTCCCCATACGGTAACTTTTCACGTGTTTGTGGCGGCGCAGATACTCCTGCATGCCTGTGCGCAGCACGCCTGTTCCTTTGCCGTGAATCAGATATACTTGCCCCAGATTGCCAAGGAACGATTCATCCAGGAAGCGATCTGCCTCAATTAACGCTTCCTCCATGTTCAGCCCGCGCATATCCAATTCCATACGAATGCTGTCATCCCTTGTTCGTTTGACGGTGGTCGCCACCTGATGAGCCGGCTTCTTCTGAGCCGTACTGCCGATTTTCTCAAGGTTGGCTATCTCCACCTTCATTTTCATAATCCCCAGCTGCACGGTTGCTTCCGTAGCGCTAACGATTTCGACCACGTGACCCTTCTGACCCAGGCTCACGACACGCACTTCATCGCCGGCCTCGATTCTCTCAGGCCGCTTCTTTGCTGCGCGAACTTGCTTCTCGCGCAGTTCAGGCGCCGCCTGATCGAGGCGGCGCTTCGCTTCAACCAGCCGGTGGTCTTTGACCCCACCGGCTTCTTCTTGCGCCATGCGCCGCAGGTCGGCGATCACTTCGTCCGCCTCGCGGCGTGCCTTGGCGACAGCTTCACGCGCGTCGCGTTCGGCTTTCTCGAGCAGCTTGTCGCGCTGCTCGTCGAACTTCTGCTGCTGCGCCTCTAGTGTGCGGCGCATCTCTTCCGCCTCGCGCCGCAGCCTCTCGGCGCTCTCACGCTCCGCTTCCGCGATTAAGCGGTTCTCTTCGAGTGACGCGATCATCGACTCTACGCGTTTCTCCTCTTCGCCGACCTGGGTGCGCGCATGCTCAATAATTCGGCGCGACAAGCCCAACCGTTCCGCAATCGCAAACGCGTTGCTTCGCCCTGGAACCCCTACAAGCAAACGATAAGTTGGACTTAATGTTTGGATATCAAATTCCATGCTCGCGTTTATCGTGCCTCGCGTTTGGTACGCGTAAGCCTTAAGCTCCGAGTAGTGGGTCGTTGCAATAATTCGGCAGCCTATTTGGTGAATATAATCAAGAATCGAGATGGCCAGCGCAGAGCCTTCGGCAGGATCCGTACCTGCTCCAAGCTCATCCAGCAGCACTAAGCTCTTAGGCGTCATATCCCGTAATATGCTGATGATATTTGTCATATGACTCGAAAAAGTACTTAGATTCTGTTCGATGCTCTGTTCATCCCCAATATCGGCATAAATCGCATCGAATACACATAATTGACTGCCTTCTTCCGCAGGTACAAACAAACCGGACATCGCCATCAAACTTAATAAACCTACCGTTTTGAGAGAGACTGTTTTTCCCCCTGTATTCGGTCCGGTCACAATAATTTGCGTAAAATCATTCCCTAACTCCAAATCAAGCGGAACAACGATATCCGCCGCGATAAGCGGATGACGCCCGCGCTTGATCTTGATAAAGCCGCGGTCATTCAACCTTGGCATCGTCGCTTTAAGTTCTCTGGCCAGACCCGCTTTGGCAAACGTAAAGTCAAGCTCAGCCAACTGATCTACATCATAAACAAGGACATCAACTTGTTCAGCCACAAGAGCAGTTAAGGCGCGCAAAATTTTCTCAATTTCCGCTTCTTCCTTGAATTTAAGCTCGCGAATCTTATTATTCAGCTGAACAATAGCGTCAGGTTCAATGTATAGAGTCGCTCCCGAAGCCGATTGATCATGTACCATCCCGCCGAAGTTAGAACGATATTCGGATTTGACCGGAATCACGTAACGATCGTTTCGGATCGTGATCAAGACATCCTGAAGCATCTTTTGTATCGATGAATTGCGGAGCATTTGCTCTAAACGTTCGCGCACTCTGCTCTCGCCCGTACGCAGCTCACTGCGCACACGACCTAATTCAATGCTTGCGCTATCGACAACAACGGCATTCTCATCAATACAGCTATTAATCTTATCTTCCAATGATTTATTCTCAGTAAGCAATTCAACCTGCCCCTTGAGCATCGGAATCGAATACTCCTCGTGGACAGCCAGTATAAATCGTTTCAACCTGCGGGTACCAAACATCGTCGTCGATATATCCAGCAATTCGGCCGGATTCAGCATCCCGCCAATTCTGGCACGGTGCAAGGAGGAACGAATATCCCGTATGCCGCCGAACGGCGCGTTACCCTTCAGACGTTCTACATTTACCGCTTCATCGGTTGCTTGCAGCCGCAGCTTAACGAGTTCAAAATCCCCGATCGGTTCAAGATGCTGGACAGCGTCCTTCCCGAGAGAGGTAGCCGCGTGATGAGCTAGTTTATGTAAAATTTTCGCATATTCCAATGTTTTAATAATTTTCTGATTCAACTGTCCCAACCTCATTTCTATCCTATATTATAAACCATTTTGCGTATGATTAGCTACGGAGACAATTGTTATATGGAAGATGCTGCCTGCCATAATCTGTTCAAAAGTTGGATACACTAATTTGTGCACCTATTCCTTCTGCCAAGGAATCAAAGTACATGTCAAACACACCAAGCAAAATTCAACAAAAACATCTTTTCTAGCCATGAGCGCACGGTTGTCTCATCGTAGAAAAAAGGAGGTTCTTGAATGCATCTTCTAGGACATCTGGTCAGGTTTATTGTATCTGCTTTGGTATTAATGTTTGTAAGTTGGTTAGTGCCAGGATTTCAAGTCGGCGGATTCTGGAGCGCGTTTTTCCTTGCATTGGTCATTGCCATTGCCGCATGGATCATTGAAGGGATTTTTGGCAAACAAATCACTCCTTTTGGCAGAGGAATCGTAGGCTTTCTGGTGAGCGCTCTGGTCATCTGGGCCGCCCAGTTCGTCGTAAGCAATGTTTCAACGAGCATCATAGGTGCGATTTTAGCCGCTTTAGTCATTGGGATCATCGACTTGTTCATTCCTGTGAAAACCCCCTTCGAACAAGGGATCACAGGAAGAGAAGATCGTCGATAACTGTATCAGTTTGTAGTCCTGATAGCCATGATAAAGCCCCAAAAAGATCGGTCTGCTGCGTACCAATCGCCGGGCCGATCTTTTCCTTTTACGCAAACCCATCCGAACGCTTTCACTAGTTTGTCACTGTTTTTTCTAAATCGGTGATGTACAATTGAAAGGAAAACAAATACATTTTGTCGTCGGAGGGTATTTATGAAAAAACTACTCGTTCTTTTAATGGGAGTTGCTATAGTTATCGCAATCACTGCTTGTGGAAGTAAAGCGTCCAAGCCGGCAGAAACGACTTCTCCTGCTGCAGCAACACAAGCGGCTGGTGGTCAGAACGTAACTCTGAAAGCAACGAACTTCAAATTTGATCAGACGGAATATCGCGTAAAAAAAGGCGAGCCTGTAACGATTACGCTTGATAACTCACAAGGTATTCACGGCGCGTCGATCAAAGAATTCAACGTTAAACTTGATAACAGCAACAAAACTTTTACTTTTACACCGGATAAAACGGGTTCATTTCCTATTACATGCTCCATCATGTGCGGAAGCGGCCACGCCAATATGAAAACAACATTAATTGTTGAATGACTACATGTTAAAAGCTTTATCGCGGCAAACGCGGTAAGGCTTTTTTGTTGTTTCGGAAATAATAAAAAGCCGCCTTTTTCTATAAAAAATAGAAATCGGCAGCTTTCATATGGGGATCCCCTGTTTCCAGAGCTCTTGCAGTTTACCGGCGATATTGGGTAATTCATTAATCAGATAAGGAGCTACGGCTGAGCTCGAAAGCAACTTTTGAAGTCCATCCGATGGAATGATCGTGATCACATTTACGGCGATAATGACAATTAAAAGTGCTTCAGCTAAGCCCAGCAACGCCCCGCTCCAACGATTAATGACATTCAATCCCGGCGTTTTAGCTAAAATATTTAATGCTCTTCCGATGAAGACCAATGCGAATTTCACACCAAAAAACAAGATGGCAAAGGCGATTGCATTCGAGATATAGGTATCCAGATTGAGGCCTTTCACGATAAATTCGTATTTCTGATAACTTTGATACGTAGGCAGTGAGATTGCATTTCGAAGCACCGGTGCAAAATCCTTGTAAAAATAAAAGGCTACTAAATAAGCGAGCACAAACCCGGAGATGGATACAATTTGAGCAATGAACCCTCTAAAGTAACCAATCAACAATCCCAAAGCAACTATAGCCAATAAGAAATAATCCAGTTTGTTCAGCATCTCAAGGATTACCTGGCCGGGCTGTCTGTTTCAGCTAATTCAATCCATTCATTATACTCATTTTGAAGTTTAGCGTACTCCTCGCGCAGTTCACTGTATTCTTTTTTAATCTGCTGTAATTCCTGTTGCAAGGCATCGTCATTTAAACTCTGGTTCAGCAATACTTCTTTGTCACTGTTGTATTGTTCTTGAATGCGTTCTTTTTCTTCTTCCAAATAGGTGTTCAACAACGTTCTTTCTTGCTGTTGCTGCTGAATGATCGTTTTAATTTGAGCCTGGTAATGCTGAATAATGGTAGATTTCTGGCCTTCATACTGTTGTACGATGTTTGTTTGTTGGTTTTGGAAATCTGCTACAAAGTCAGCTTTTTCTTGCAAATATTGTTGAACAAGCGCTTCTTTTTCTTGCTCAAATTTTTGCTCTACTTTCGTAGTCTGACTTTTCTCTTCTTCCAACTCTTGCTGCAACTTTAATTTCTCGTGCTGGATCTGCTGCAATTGCTGCTTCAGCTGCTCTTGTTGCTGCTTGCCTTGTTCGATTTGCTGTTTGGCTAGCAAGTACTGTTGGTTCTCTTGTTCAAGCTGTTGTTTGATTTGCTCTTGAATAAGTGTGACTTTTTCGTTCTGCCGACTGACTTGTTGTAATTGTTGTTCCAATTGCTTTTGAATTTGTTTATTTTGATCCAGTTGTTGTTGCATTTCTAATTGCTGCTGTTTGGCTTGCTGCAATTGATGTTTCAGCTGCTCTTGTTGTTCTTTCCCTTGTTCGATCTGCTGTTTGGCTTGGAAGTGCTGCTGCTTCTCTTGTTCAAGCTGTTGTTTGAGTTGCTCCTGAATACTTGTGACTTCCTCATGCTGTTGGCCAGCTTGTTGTAATTGTTGTTCCATTTGTTCTTGTATTTGTTTAGTTTGTTCGAACTGCTGTTGTAGATCTAAGTACCGCTGCTTTTCCTGTTCAAGCAGCTGCTGTGCTTCCGTAACCTGTTTTTTCTCTTGTTCCAGTTGTTGTTTAAGTTGTTGCGTGTTTTGCTCGCTAAGCTGCTTGGCTTTAACTTGCTCCTCTTTAACTTGCTGCAACTGCTGGATTAGCTGTTCTTGTTCTTGCTCTTGTTCTTGTTTGCCTTGTTCAAGCTGCTTGACGACTTGCAAATGCTGCTGTTTCTCCTGTTCAAGCAGCTGCTGATCTTGCATTCGTTGTTTTTTCTCCTGATCCAGCTGCTGTTTGATTTGTTCGTGAATCTGTTTAGCTTGATCCTGTTCCTTTTTAACCTGCTGCAATTGCTGTCTCAGCTGCTCCTGCTGCTGTTTACCTTGTTCAATTTGCTTTTTCGCTTGTTGATGCTGCTGTTTTTCCTGATCAAGCAGCAGTCGCGTTTGGGCAGCTTGCTTTTTTTCTTGTTCGAGCTGTTGTTTGACTTGTTCATGTACCTGCTTAGCCTGGTCTTGCTGTTGTTTGGCTTGGTCTTGCTGTTGCTTCGTTTGCTCTTGCTGTTGCTTCGCTTGCTCTTGCTGCTGCAGCAATTGCTGCTTGACTAGCTCCTGCTCTTGTTTGCTCTTCTGCACTTCCTGCTGGAGCTGCTCTTTTTGTGCTTGAGCTTGGTCTAACTTCCCTTTTTGTTCATTCAGGAACGTTTGCTGTTTATCATAATCATGCTTCAATTGATTGTATGTAACATTCACTTTCTCAAATGCCGCTTTGGTCGCCTCTTGCTCTTTCTGCGCCGCGCTCAACTCTTCCATAATTTCATTCATTCGGAAGCATTCATCGGCCATGTTCACAGCGGCGAGCACGGCAATTCTTTGTGAATCTAACCGCGGATAGCCCTTGGCGATGCGAAACATTTGATCATTTACATACTCCGCCACACGCTTCATGTAATTCGTGCTTGTATCTGCTTTTAACTTGTATTGATTTCCATATATGTCAACGGTTATTTTCGTTTTATCTTCTGCAGTCATATTATTTCCCCCTTAGATGAAAAGGCTGGCCTTATCGAGGTTAATTTCGATAAGACCAGCCTGTTTTCCTGCAACTTATGAGAAACTTGCTCTATTTTCTTAACTCTGCCTCATATTGCTGTTCAAGGGTTTGAACCACTTTGGCATGGAGCTCCGTTACTTCTTCGTCCAACAGGGTTCTTTCCGCATGACGGTACACGAGAGCGATCGCTACGCTCTTACGATTTGCACCAAGGCGCTCTCCTGTGTAGATATCAAAAACCTGGATAGATTCAAGCAAATCGCCGGCAACTTCGGCAATGGACTGCTCCATGAGACCGACCGGTACGCTTGCATTGACAACGACTGCAAGATCGCGTCCAACGGACGGATAACGCGGCAGCAATTTATACACAATAGCATCGCCAGCAGCTTCCAGAATAGGAGACAGTTCGACCTCAAGCACATACGTGTCATCCAGATCACGCTGTTGTTGAACGGTTGGGTGCAGTTGACCCACTCGGCCAATTACTTTCGAACCTTCGGAAGTAGCAAGTAAAAGCTCTGCTGTACGCCCTGGATGGAAACCATCCGGGGAAGCCGATGTGTAAGTAAGACCTTTGACACCCAAGTAGCTGATCAGGCGGTCAAAGATTCCTTTGATATCATAGAAATCAACGGCCTCGGACTTCTGCGCCCAATGCGCCCCGCGGCGTTTGCCTGTCATAGCAATAGAAAGCAGAAGCTTCTCTTGCGGCAGCGCAGTAAGTGCTGACTCATCAGTAATGAATGCTTTGCCGATTTCGAAAATAGCCACGTCATCCATCGTACGGTTCCGGTTGTAGCTCACGACTTCCAGCAAATGCGGAAGCAAGCTGGTACGCAATTGGCTGCGATCCTCGCTCATTGGCATTGCGAGGGAGATCGGTTTAGCCGCTGAATATAGACCCGGCAGCGAAACGGTTTGATCAGGGTGCGTGAAGGAATACGTGATGACTTCATGCAGCCCGCTTTGTGTCAGGAGATTCCGCGCGATGCGGCGAATCGACTGCTCTTTGGACAAGGAGCCTGGCGTCGTCACGCCGGTCATCAAGGTCGTCGGGATGTTATCGTAGCCGAAGAGGCGTGCCACTTCTTCGATCAAATCAACATCCCGTGTGATGTCTCCGCGGCGGCTCGGCACGTGCACGAGCAGCTTGCCTTCTCCCGCCGGCTCGAACGTGAAGTGCAGGCGCTCGATGATTTGGCCCATCTCGTCAAGCGAAAGCGCCGTCCCGAGATAGTTGTTCACGCGGTCAGCAGCTAGCTCGATGCTGACGGGCTTGTGCGAGCCGGCGATAGCTTGGGCGATGCCGTCCGCGACTTTGCCGCCTGCATACTCAGCAATCAATGCAGCCGCGCGGTTCAATGCCGGAAGCACCGCTTCCGGGTTCACTTCTTTCTCGAAGCGAAGGCTCGCTTCAGAGCGAAGGCCTAGTTGACGCGATGTGCGGCGCACAGAGGAGCCTGCGAATTTTGCGGATTCCAGCAAAATGCGAGTCGTATCATTCGTCACTTCGGAATTCGCGCCGCCCATAACACCGGCGATCGCTACAGGCTTCGTGCCGTCCGTGACAAGCAGCATGTGCGGCTCCAGGGTACGCTCAACATCGTCGAGCGTAACAAGCTTCTCGCCAGCCTCAGCAAGGCGTACGTCGATGTGGCCGTTGTTCAGCTGTTCTGCATCAAAAGCATGCAGCGGCTGACCATACTCCAACATCACGAAATTCGTGATGTCGACGATGTTATTGATAGGACGGATACCTGCCGCCATCAAACGGTTTTGCATCCACAGCGGAGAAGTGCCTACGCGCACGCCTTCGATCAGGCGCGCTGCGTAGTGAGAGCACTGCTCGGTCGCTGTGATCTTCACGCTGATACGGTCAGCGGCTTTCACACCGGCTGATCCAGCCTGTTGCAGCGCCGCTTCCGCATCCGGCAGTTTAACGCTGCGGCCAAGGATCGCTGCGATCTCATAAGCAGCTCCGAGCATGCTTAAGCAGTCGGAACGATTCGGAGTCAGATCAAGCTCCAGCACTTTATCATTGATCGCCAGAACATCAAGAACAGAGCTTCCGACTTCCGTTTCCTGCGGAAGCACCAGAATACCTTCCTGAATTTCTTTCGGCAGCAGTTTATCATTCAAGCCAAGCTCTTTGGCAGAGCAAATCATACCTTGGGATTCAACGCCGCGCAGTTTGGCCCGTTTGATTTGCAAGCCTCCCGGTAGAACAGCTCCAATCATAGCGACAGGCACTTTTTGACCCGCATCGATATTTTTGGCTCCACAGACGATTTGCAAATCTTCGCCTTGACCGGCATCAATGATACACACGCTTAATTTATCCGCATCCGGATGCTTCTCACGGGATTTCACATACCCGACAACTACGTTCGTTACGCCTTTATTTCGATCCTCTACGATATCCACTTCGATACCGCTTCGGGTTAATTTTTCCGCTAATTCCTCAGCTGTGAAACCTGATACATCTACATATTCCGATAACCATTGGTATGAAACATTCATGCTTAACCCCTCCTTTTCCTGGTGCTTACAGATGTAAGAATTGTTTTAAGAAACGCAGATCATTCGTGTAGAAATGACGGATATCTTCGATTCCGTATTTCAGCATGGCAATACGCTCAACGCCCATACCAAAAGCAAACCCTGTATACTCCTTCGGATCGTAGCCGCCCATCTCAAGAACGCGCGGATGCACCATACCCGCTCCGAGAATTTCTAACCAACCTGTTTGTTTACAAGTCCGGCAGCCAACGCCTCCACACATCGCACAGCTCACATCAACCTCGACACTTGGCTCTGTGAAAGGGAAGAAGCTAGGACGCAAACGGATTCTCGTTTCTTTGCCGTACATTTCTTGCACGAATTGCAGCAAGGTACCCTTCAAATCGCTCATCCGAACGTTGCGGTCAATAACCAGACCTTCGATTTGCGTAAACATATGGGAATGTGTCGCATCGTCGTCGTCGCGGCGGTATACTTTACCCGGGCAAATGATTTTGATCGGAACTTCACCTTTACGTTTCTCCATCGTTCTCACTTGAACAGGGGAAGTTTGCGTACGCATCAGGATTTCTTCTGTAATGTAGAAGGAGTCCTGCATGTCGCGGGCCGGGTGGTCTTTGGGCAGATTCAGCGCTTCGAAATTGTAATAGTCCTGCTCAACCTCCGGACCTTCGGCAACGGTATAACCCATTCCGATGAAAATATCTTCAATTTCTTGAATCACTTTGCTTAATGGGTGTACGGCGCCTTGCTCAGACGGACGGCCCGGCAGTGTAACGTCGATCATTTCAGCACGAAGTCTGTTTTCCGTTTCCTGCTGCTGATACGCCGCTTGCTTCTCTTCGATCACCGATTCAATCGCAGCGCGAACATCATTCGCCACTTGCCCGATGATCGGTCTCTCTTCTGCGCTTAGCGCTCCCATTCCGCGAAGAACCTCGGTTAATGGACCTTTTTTACCCAAATATTTAATACGTAAATCGTTCAGCTCCTGCTGGCTTTGTACGCCGCTTAGCTCTTGCAGTGCTTCCTGCTTCAAAGCTTCTAACCGCTCTTTCATTGCAATCCCTCCTGAATTAGGCCCCTGAATCAACCAAAATGAAAACACAAAAAAGACTTTCCGCTCCCTCGCAAGGGACGAAAAGCCGTGGTACCACCCTAATTAGATACATTTCCCGCCCAATAGGCCAAAAAACGATCTCACTTCATTCCAGATAACGGACGATGTGTCCGGTTCCCTCTACTTAGAAGAAAGCCAATAAAGCTTAGCTCGGTTCAAAGGACTGCTCGGGAGCGAACTTCTGCAGCCTGATTCTCGGGGTCAGCTCTCAATCAACGACTTACCCTCCCTGTCAAGAAGCACTGCGTACTCTTCTCCGTCAAAGCATTTTACGTATATGTACCAGTAATTATATGCAAGATAGTGCTCATATGCAAGTATACGCCCTTCACATTTCGCATTTTCCCAGTTGACTCGGAAAGTAAATAAGCGTATATTTTATTTAAACAGTTTAAACATTAATTTATATAAATATTTTATTGTTTAATCATTTGATCATGCAATTAACCGGAAGGAGCGTTTCAATGGAAGATGACTTGATGGCTTATACCAATCGTTTTCGGACAACGTTTGAAGCAGCCCATCGAAAAATTAACAGCGCCGTATTCGCTGAATTGAAATCAGAGTTAACGGGGCCTCAGTTATTTATGCTGTTCATGATCGCCAAGGAGGGAACTCCCAAACAAACCGTTCTCGCTGAGAAAATGGGGGTCAAACCAAGTGCGATTACCGTAATGATCGATCGTCTTGTCCAAAGCGGACATGTCATACGCAAGCATCATGAATCGGATCGGCGCATTGTTCTCGTAGAAAACACAGTGCTTGGCCAAGAGGTTCTTACCACAGCTCAAAACGTTCAAAAAGAAGTAATCGCCCGAGGCTTATCTAAGCTCCCGCCTGAAGAACTCAGGGTCCTCGTAAGTGCTTTTGAAAAGCTAACCACCTATTATTGAAATCTATTATGATTAAAAAAGGAGTGAACTGTATTGGAAACTATACAAAAAACAATTTCTGACGACAACCTTTCCGAATCAGCGGCTCCTGTACTAAAAAATCGCGGCCTCCTGCTCACAGGACTTATTATTGCCATGCTTTTCGGTGCCCTCGACGGTACGATTGTCGGAACCGCCATGCCTCGTATCGTTGGTGAATTAGGCGGTCTTGGCTTAATGGCTTGGCTTACAACAGCTTATATGCTGACTTCAACCGTTGTTGTTCCTATCGCTGGTAAATTGGCTGACTTAATGGGCCGCCGCGTTATTTATGTGACAGGTCTTATCATTTTTATCGGAGCTTCCGCGTTATGTGGGATGTCCCAGAACATCACGGAACTCATCCTGTTCCGCGGCTTGCAAGGTCTGGGCGGTGGTATCATGATGCCGATGGCGATGATTATTATCGGGGATCTATTTACCGGTAAACAGCGTGCCAAATGGCAAGGTGTTTTCGGTGCGATTTTCGGTCTTTCTTCCGTTGTCGGTCCGCAAATCGGCGGTTGGATCGTTGATGCTTTAGATTGGCGCTGGGTATTCTATATCAATCTTCCCGTTGGTATCCTGGCTGTTATCTTAATCGCAATTGCACTGCCTAAGCATAAAGCCATCGGTAAAGTGAAATTCGATATTCCGGGGATTGTCACCATGATTATCGGTGTTGTTTCCCTACTGTTAGCATTGACATTCGGCGGTAAAGATTATGCTTGGTTATCTTGGCAAATCATTGGTCTGTTTGCCTTAGCGATTGTATCGTTAGTGTCCTTCGTCATTATTGAAAGCAAAGCGCAAGAGCCAATTCTTCCCGTTCGTTTATTTAAAAACAGAACTTTTACAACCATTAACGGTGTAGGTTTCCTTATGGCTATCGGTATGTTCGGTGCTATTATGTTCGTACCTCTCTTCATGCAAGGCATTGTCGGGATCAGCGCTTCTGCGTCCGGTACGGTGATGATGCCTCTGATGCTGACGATGATTGCGGCCAGCGTAGTTTCCGGTCAATTTATTCATAAAATCGGTGTACGGAAGCAACTGTTAGCTGGGATGATCATCATGGCCGTAGGCTTCTATTTCCTAAGCACGATGGGCATAGACACAACCAAACTGATAGCTTCTGCCTATATGCTGATCTTAGGTCTTGGCATGGGGCTTGTGATGCCGATTCTAACTCTTGCTTTGCAAGAAAGCTTCCCTAAATCTGAGCTTGGTGTGGTTACGTCTTCCAGCCAATTCTTCCGTCAAATCGGCGGTACATTCGGTATGACCATTCTAGGTGCCATCATGAACCACAAATCATCGGTTTTGCTCGATCAGGACTTAACGCCTGTTGTTAAGCAGCTGCCTGCAGAAGCGAGCCAATTATCCAATCAAATGACAGATATGATTCACTCCAATCCGCAGGGCTTGTATTCGTCTCTCTTAAGTCCTGAAACGTTGGCGAAAATGCCGAAAGAATTTGTAGAGCACATGCTGCCTATTTTAAAAAATGCCCTTGTCTCCTCTCTTCATCAAGTATTCATAATCGGGCTAGTATTCGTATTGCTGGGGGCAGTTCTTACCCTCTTTATCGGCAACATTAAAGTTGGCCCTAAATCGAAAAAGACAAGTCCAAAAGCTGAAAAAGACCTTTCCGCTGAACTTGCTTAATGTATCCATCAGGCTCCCTCCTTCTTCGGAAGGTTGGGGGCTTTTTATCTTTTGACAACCTTGCATCAATAGCGTTTAATGAGGTTGGATACTATAAAAGGAGAGTGATTACCATGAAATATCGCAGACTTGGGAAAACAGACTTAAAAGTTTCTATCGTTGGTGTTGGAACCTGGCAATTCGGAGGAGAATGGGGACTTACGTACACGCAAGCAGAAGCAGATGCTATCTTGGATCAAGCCGCTGATCTTGGCATTAACCTAATAGATACCGCGGAATGCTATGGGGATCATCTTTCCGAATCGTTTATCGGCAATTATTTATCCAGACGCAATCGTGAGAATTGGGTTGTAGCCACGAAATTCGGTCACCATTTCCACGATCTATTTACGCGAACCGACGAATTCAACTCGGAAAGTGTCATCAAACAGTTGGATGCTTCGCTTAAGGCTTTGCAAACGGATTACATAGATTTATACCAATTTCACTCGGGACCGGACAGTGTATTCGACAACGATGACTTATGGACAACCTTAGATAAACAAGTGCAGGCAGGGAAGATCAGACATTTGGGAACTTCCATCGGCAGCAATGCCAACATCCATCAGACCGAAGCCTCTACGAAGGTGAATTCCAAAGCGATTCAAGTGGTCTATAATCGTCTAGATCGAGCGCCGGAAGAGCTTGTTTTCCCTTCCTGTGTGAATCAGGATCTTGGCGTACTGGCACGCGTGCCTTTGGCAAGCGGCTATCTAAGCGGCAAGTACAAGCCCGGTGCGGTGTTTGGCAACAACGATGTCCGTCATCGCCATGATGCGGAGAACGTCAGACAAAAGCTGGAGGAAGTGCAGCGCATTCAAAAAGAAGAAGTCCCGGAAGGCATGGATATGGCCAAATGGGCGCTCGCATGGTGCTTGAAGCATGATGCTGTAACAAGCGTCATTCCAGGCTGCAAAAATCCTGAGCAAGTTATTGCAAACGCAAGTGCAACGGATCTTATCAGCGACAACCACCCACAAGCATGGAAAGCTTAAGCAATAGGAAGGACTAACTTCTAGATGAACTTGGACGAGCATACAACAACTTGGAAGCAGCTTAATGACCATTTGGCGTCATGGGTTACAGCTAGCAAAGTCCATACCGAAGATGGCCATGTTGCTTCCTACATTCCTGAACTAGCGAATGCTCCAGCTGATATCTTGGGGATCTGCATCATGGATGCAGAAGGGAATACCGTTGCAGCCGGTGATACCGACTATCATTTTACGCTGCAAAGCATCTCCAAAGTATTCACCCTTATTCTGGCTCTCATGGATAACGGCGAAGAGTATGTGTTCTCCAAGGTCGGCATGGAGCCGACAGGAGACGATTTCAACTCGATGCTGAAGCTCGAGCTGGTAGAGCCCGGTATCCCTTTTAACCCGCTTATCAATGCCGGAGCTATCGCTATCTCGTCCTTAATTGCAGGGGACACGCCACCTGAACAAACGCAGCGAATTCTGCAGTTTTTCCGGGAACTTGCGGACAATCCGGCGCTGGACATTAATCAGGATGTATTCAAATCGGAATCAGACACGGCCCACCGAAATCGTTCGCTTGCTTACTTCCTGAAAGATAACGGCGTTCTGGACCGCGAGGTTGACGATGTCCTGCAGGTCTATTTCAGCCACTGTTCCATCCAAGTGAACTGCACGGATTTGGCGAGAATGGCTTTAGTTCTCGCTCATAACGGCGTCGATCCGATTCGCAACCAGCGCCTGATTCCGCGGCGGTTCGTACAAATCGCGAAGACGTTCATGTTTACCTGCGGGATGTATAATGCTTCAGGCGAGTTCGCCATGAACGTAGGGCTTCCCGCTAAGAGCGGTGTGTCCGGCAGTATTCTAACGATGGTGCCCGGACGATACGGCATCGGTCTTGTCAGCCCTGCCCTCAACCGCAAAGGCAACAGCACCGCTGGCGTTCATCTCCTGGGGAAGCTTTCGCAGGAGTTTGACTGGAGCTTGTTTTAAGAGGCTGCGCGGATATGACTCCGCAAAAAAAGAAGCTCTCCCAGAAGCCATCAAATGATGGAGGGAGAGCTTCTTTCTTTTTAACTTATGGGACAGCTACTTCGTATATAAAGCAAGCTATTGAATGGCTCGTTTAATTCGCTGCAACACTTCAATCAGTTCATCAATCTCATTTTCATTCAGGCGAACCGTCACATAGTTAGGTGATATTCCGCCATCGTTGATCTCCAGCAAGGCCACCTCATCCTTGTCATCCAATTTAACAGACAATTGTTCTCTTTCGAGCATGTTAATCCAAGCCATGACGGCACCTACTTTCGGTCAATGTGTTAGTAGACGATGAATTCTTTTTTGTAAACCGTTTCATTATCCTCTGTATCCATCACACGCATTTCCAATTCCCAGTTCCCTCTGAATGGCAGATAAGCTCCCTCCGCTCGATAGCTGAACTTGGCAAAGCCGTATGACTCCTCTACTTCCTTATCCTCATAAGCCGCTATCGGCACTGAAATCGGAGCGATCTCTTTGTCGTCCAAATAATGAAGAATCATCAGCACCTGCTTCGGTTTCCCTGAATTTTCAGGAAGGAATACTTTGGCTGTAAACGAATTGGTTCCCTGGATTTTTGGTGTAATATCCGCAGATACATGGACTTTATCTCCCATCTGATGCCACTGCAGCGGTTCATTGGCCGGAATTGGCGCCACATAGGTGATAATTCCCACCAACAGCACAATGATAACCATTAGGGTCAAATCCACTCTTACCCATAAGAAGGACTGTGCAGCCTTCTTTTTGCGCATCATGAGACGAATCACAAATGCCGTAAGCACGACTAGAATAACTGCGCCAACTTTCACTAGCAGCAAGATCCCCCACCCGGCGTATAACAAATAATGCAAATTCGGCAGGAATAACAACACAGATAAAGATCCGGATATCGTGAGCACGATAATGGAAATCAGCGCCATATTCGAAAATTGTCGCATGTACGTGGCAATGTCACTGTTCTTCTGACGCCACTTCGCGTAGAGAAGTACCAAGCCTCCCACCCACATGGCTGCGCCCACCAAATGAATCCAATCAAGTCCGATCGTTGCCCATACAGGTGAAAAAGAAGCCGCATGGCCACTAAAGCTTTTGGCCGCTAGCAAGCCTAATGGCCATATCCAATCTAACCATGCCCACCTGCCGATAAGGACAAACCCGAGGAAAGATAAGACTAGTAGAATCAGCCAGGATATCCCGATATTTGTCGCACTAAAAAGCTTCACGACTTCTTCTACACCGCCGCCGCCTAGTAAATCCTCGATATGAGTAAAAATAAGCAAAAGGAGGGCGACAAGTTGAGCACGCTGCAAATTCAGCGTCCATGAAGATAATGTTTTTCTTGTTTCATTCCCGCCATTCGTACCTAGCATCCTTAACCATATGACCCATCCTGTCAAAGCGAGCACCATGAGATACCACAGCCCGCGAGACGCATATTGCAAGAGAACCTTCGTCGTCAGCGGACCTGAACCGTGCTCGTGATTAGCATGGGCGGAAGGAAGATCTAGTGTATCTTCTTGCGGCGGATTGCCGATTGTCAGGGGATAGCTTCCGCCAACAGGGTGGCCGTCAGCCGAAATGACATGATAGCTGATTAAATAAACGCCCTCGGTCAGCTTAGGCAGATCAAGGAGCACACCTGTTTGCTCTTTGTTCAAATAAGCTTTATTACGGGTCATTTCGTCGCCGTCATGATTAAAAACTTTGATATAAAAGAGCCCTGCATCTAAAGGTTCATTGAAGGTAATAGCGATTTGGGGCGGAGAGCTTTTCAGCTTAGCGCCCGATTCCGGAATTGCCTGTACCAGTGATGCATGAGCAGAAGCCGTTTGCGGGGCGACGAAAGAACTTAAGAGCATCATTGATAATATACACAATAAAACAGCAGGCAAGAACCAAAACCGACGAACATGTTGTTTCTGTTTATACATAGATAAATTCCTCTAATCCGTTATTGGTCTACGTCCGGCAAAACCATCTTCTTTGCCGTGGTAATAACGGATCTTGTCCTCTCCTTGTTTCCAACAAAGCAAAACTTCTTGGCCCCCGATCGTAGAGGGAAAATCCACAAGACCCGTCTCTATATCCTTAAGCTCGATACCCGTTTGCTGAAAATGTTGGATCAGCCCGCGCGCTTCGATTTGCATAAATTCAAGTTCGGCTTCCTGCATAAAAAATGGATCCTTTTCCGTGCCGGGCTTCTCAGCCAACTCATTTTTCTTCCTGCGAAGCTCTGTGTATTTCTCCTCAAAAGCCCGCTTCAGCATTTGCATTTTCTTTAACTCCTGATCAACAAACGGAAGCATTTCATTCGCTTCTTCCAAGCTAAAATATTTTTTATCAGACATCTCGCACCTCCATGCCTAATTTTAACAAAAAAAGAGCGCAACTTCGAATTCTACACATGCGTATGCGGATGCTCGTGTGAGGATCCATGCTCATCCACATGAGTCACAGACAACTCGGCATATCCGACACCTTTAAGCACTTGAATTCGCTGCTGCAATTCTCTTAGCTTCTCCACCTTGCCCCTAACAACTAATATTTCCAAGCATTGCTGATGATTTAAATGAATATGCATCGTGGAAATAATGGCATGGTGATATTCATGCTGCAGTTCCATCAACGTAATGGGCAGATCGCTAATATGATGGTCATATACCATTACAATCGTTCCGGCTACCGTTTCGTCCAACTGCATGCTACTGGAGGTCAACAACGCTTTGCGTGTGAGATCTCGGATCGCTTCAGAGCGGTTACTATAACCCTGAATGGCAATGAGCCGATCATATTGCTCAATTAATGATTGCGGCATAGAGATGCCAAAACGTACAAGCGTTTCTTTCTCCGACATGGGATCACGCTCCTTTCTAACTAACCTGTCCTCTACCTTCACTCTACCAGAAAGTAGGGTTGTCGCAAAATGGGCAGCGCTATTTTATGTAAAAATGATAAAAGAGAGCGGACATACGCCCCGCTCTCCTGCTTGTTAGATAAAGTTCATTAGTTTTTTCACGCGAACTTCCAGTTCTACGAGTGAGAAAGGTTTCGTCATATAGTCATCAGCGCCCATCTGATAGCCTTTGAGCATATCGTCTTCCTTTTTCTTGCCGGAAAGCATCAGCACCTTCATGTTCGCATTCGCGGAGCGCTCATCTTTTTTAATCTGATCTAACAAGGAAAAACCGTCCAGCCTAGGCATCATGCCATCTAGAATACACGCATGATAGGTCTTTTCCTGCAGCAAGCTGAGCGCTTCTTCCCCATCGGATGCATGTGTGATGGCAATCGGCAAATGCTCCAGATGAGAAGTCAATATCGCTCTTAAGATTGGATCATCGTCAACGATTAGCAAGCTTTTCTTCTCAGGAAGAGGCGGCGGCGCCGATTTGTTCGGATCGCTCTCTTTCTCTGCGGCAGCGCACAGAACGCGGTTCCGCCCCTGCTGTTTGGCTTGATACATCGCTTCGTCCGCCTTCGAAACCCAATCCGCCACGGATAACCCTTCCTGCCACTGGGCGACCCCTGCGGAGAACGTGATGGAGAAAGGTTTTCCCTCATAGTGGGCAACAGGATTCGAGCTAATGATGTGAAGAATGTTCTGCATCGTGGAATGCGCCTGTTCCAAAGTTGTATTCGGAAGGGCAATCACGAACTCTTCACCGCCAAAACGCGCCAGTAAATCCGTTGAGCGCAAATTGGTTTGCAAGAGATGAGCCAAGCCTTGCAGCACCAAATCTCCCACGTGATGTCCATACGTATCATTGATTCTTTTGAAATAATCAATATCGATAAAAACAAGCGATATCGGAGCGGGATACCGCTCAATCCGCTGAAGCTCCATGCCAATCTGAAGGTCAAAATACCGCCGGTTGAACACGCCGGTAAGCGGATCGCGGAAGGCCAACTGCTCGAAGTTTTTCGTCCTTTTGAGCAAACCATAGATCCTGGCGGCTAATTCTTCATACTGAAAGGGCTTGGTCACATAATCGTCAGCCCCTAGATGGAAGCAGCGAACTTTATCATTCAAATCGTTGCGCCCTGATAGAACAATGAGAGGCAGCCATTTCAACGTTGGATCTTCTTTGAGAAACTCAAACAGCTCATAGCCCGATTGCGGATGCATCATGAGATCAAGCGTCACGAGATCATAGGTGTGTGTACGCAATAGTTTTATAGCGGACTCCACATCAGCAGCCTCATCGACAATGCAATCATCAAGCTGAAGGCGCCGGGTCAAATACGAACGCAGCACTTCGTCATCATCGACAAGCAGCAAGCGGCTTTTTAACGTTCGAAGCATAGAACCTCCTGTAGGATCCTTCTGCTCGTCCATTTGGATCTCCGTCAGACAGATATCGTATTCCATATTCATATCGCGAAGGAGCCCGAGACTGCGCTCAACGTTTTCTTGAACCGGGTTCGTCGATGTCAACGACAACGCCTGATCCGGATCGATGGTTTGCGTCCATTCCCATAGGCGCACCAATTCCTCCGCCAGCCGGCCAATCCTGTCATAGCCAAAAATCGGCGCACTGCCCTTCAGCGTATGGATAATGCGATAGAACCGATTCAAGTCCTCTACGACTGGCAAAGCGCGAACAGCACCTATTAGAGCTTCAAGCTCCTTCAACTGCTTTTCAAACTCGCGAATGAACAGTTTCCTGCCTTGTCTTAGAATTCTTGCATCTTTATCCGATTCTGACCTGGAGCTCTTTGGCTCTAGATTCGTATGATTCATGACGCACAATCACCCTTTTTACAAATAAAATTAATCTCTATAGGTTTCAAATCAACTCTCTAATAAGTGTCCGACTGTATCTAGAAGTTGAAGCGGGCTGAATGGTTTCACAATATAAGTGGTGACGCCTGCCGCTTTGGCCTTCTCTTTATCTTTGTCCAAGGCTTTCGCTGTTAAAAGAATAACAGGCAGGTCACTGTTCACGTTATCGCTCTGACGAAGCCACTCGCATACTTCAACACCCGTACGCTCCGGCATCATATAATCAAGGATAACCAGATCGAACGATTCCTTCTGAAGCTGTTCAATGGCTTGTTGACCGTCCTCTACCTCCGTGATTTCATACCCTTCATCCGATAACGTTTCTGTGAGCAGAAAGCGGAGTGCAAGCTCGTCGTCAGCCAGCAATATTTTATATACAGACATAAAGGTCTCCTCTATTAAAATATAACTTTAATTATAACATCATGCTCATAGGCAAGATAGGAATTTGTCGAATAAAGTCAAAAAATATTATTTGATTCGCGATGCGTCATATTCTTTCCACGAAGAGCCATTAATTTCTTTAAGTCCATCCACAGTGGGGTAGATATAAACCCAACCTTCACGCTGCCCGTTCACATCTCGGATCCAGACGCGGTCATATTCATTATTGGAGGCGCCAGGACCATAATAACCTTCCAGAACATCCATCGCTTGCAGGCCTTCTTCCGTCACTTCCAACCATTCTCCAACAACGTGCTGCTCCCCATTGCCTTCCGTTAGCAAAAGCGCAGGATAAGGTCCAACATCAAATAAACGGCCAAAAATCGTGCCCGATTGCACGGACTGCACAAAAGGAGCTGCTACGAAGTGGTTACTCTCTCCCACAAGCAGTGTGCCGTAGACAAATACAGATATCATGAAAACTCCTCCTGTCGAATTATGTAATTTATAAGGTTCATTTTAAATTCGCTAGCCATCTCCCCGATCCCTTTTCAAAACATCCAACCTTTTACAATTTCATGTAGAGCCGAGCAAAGAAAAAAAGCAACATCCACAATGGATGCTGCTTCTATGCTTGATTAGCTGTTAACTCGCGCGTTTTCACAATAATTTTGCGGATGCTGTCTTCCGATAAATGAAAGACCTTAATTAACTCCATCACCGTGGAGCCTGTTTGGTACAACCGGAAAATTTCTTGATTTCTACGCTCGATAATAATGCGTGTTCCGTTATTTTCTCCCCATCCAGCGCGTTTCTGCTCTTTCTTAGGGATATATACGATTTCACCTTGGATATATTCTTGTAATTGTTTTAATAGGTTAGGGGGAAGAACGTCCTTCCCGTTCTTGTAACTCATGGATGAAAACCTCCTCAAATTGTCGCAAAGATTAAACTTTGTTCGGATTTGCAGAGAGTAATCTCATCGCCCCTAAACCTCATACCATTCTTATCAAAATGGAATAAAAAAAACACGACCATAATCGTGCCTGTCGGTTGTATATGCAATTATACAAATTCAGGTGAACGGTTATTCCACGAATGATATTCAGTTAGGAGACGATTACCTCTGCGGCGGCCGCAACACTCATCGCTACTGTCATTGTCATTGTGTTCATTATAAAACACTCCTTTCACCTAATATTGGGATTGTATTACATGGGGTTGGAGAGCAAAGTCTCTCCTGTATTGCCTGTGTGTTCACTTCGTGTTCACAATTCTCATTATATGTAAAAAGCTTCTCGCTGTCTACTCGTAAGTTAAAGAATATGCGGGAGCCCAGAGGGCCCCCGGTTGTAACGATGACCTCTGCTTACGCAGAGATCACCTCCGCTTTTGTTGTAATCACCTTGATCACTCCTTTCCGAAGTTATTAGCTGGCCGGCTACTTCTCTATTTACTCATAATCCTACCCCATTCTCAAGTGAAAGAATCGTTATAAGGATTCTTTCCTAGGCGGGTGTCTGGGATGGAATTGAAGGATGGTGGTAGTTGGAGTGGTAGGACTAGGGCTGGGTGCGAAGAGTGTGGTAGGTGCAGGGACTGGATGGCATTTGAAGGATTGCAGGGCTGGATGTGATGAGTATGTAGGTGCTGGGACTGGATGGCATTTGAATGAGGGAAGACGTGTGGTGGGTGCTGGGAAGGAAGGGAAGGAATGTGTGGCTGAAAGGAGGTGACGGGGTGCAGGGACTGGGTGGTTGGCATCGAGTGCTTCCGTAGAGGCTAACGGACCTGATTGCCGCTATTATAAGTGTTTTTGCTGTATGAGCAAGGAGTAAAAGACTGTATAGCCGCTATCTGCTGATTTTAGGGTGGATATCGATAACTTTCAGGTAAATAACAGCACCTGAGTCCGCTAGATCCAATTTTCATCCTAAAAGTGGCAGAATAGCGGCATCTCAGTCCGCTAGAGTCACAGATCAATGCCCCAGCGCCGTCACCGCGATGCCGCTGCGGTTCAGCAGCGCGCAGATATCGCGCGCAAACTCCACGGCGTGAGCACCGTCGCCGTGGATACAGATCGTGTCCGCGCGCATGCTCAGATCCTCTCCCTCTTGGGAGAGGACCTTCCCCTCGCGGACGAGGCGCACGACCTGCGCCGCTGCATCCGCGGCGCTCTCCAGCAGCGCCCCGGGCTGATCCCGGGGCGTCAGCGTGCCGTCCCGCCGGTAGGTGCGGTCCGCGAAAGCTTCGCTCGCGGTTCGCAGCCCCGCGGCGGCACCCGCCCGCAGCAGTTCGCTGGCGGGCGGTCCAAGCAGCGTCAGCTCCGCACTGACGCTGAGCGTCGCAGCCGCAATGGCCGCGGCGAGATCATGGCGCTTCGCCGCCATGTGATAGAGCGCGCCATGCGGCTTGACGTGCTGCAGGCACCCGCCTTCGGCGTGGACGAACGCCTGCAGCGCCCCGAGCTGATACAACGTCAGCTCGTAAGCCTCAGCCGGCGTGATGGCTATCTCGCGCCGGCCAAAGCCCTGCAGATCGGGGAGGCCCGGATGGGCCCCGATCGCCACGCCTTTGCGCAAGCACAGCTGCACAGTGCTACGCATGGTGGCAGGATCGCCTGCGTGGAACCCGCAGGCGATGTTGGCGGAGCTGACGAAGTCCAGCAGCTCCTCGTCCCGCCCGAGGCGATAAGCGCCGAAGGCTTCGCCCATATCACAATTTAAATCTATACGCAGCCCACTCACTCTTCCATCACCTTTCTTAACTCCATTGCTTTTTCATAAGTTCTTAGCTGCACTTTTCAAATCACCCATGATCCCTAAACCAAGCCTGCACGCCGGCTTCCAGCAACCGCATATCCATAGCCTGCAACAAAAGCTGCTCCTGGGCTTCCCTCAAACTAACCTCACGGAAACGCAATTTGCCCACTGGCTTCACTTGAGCGATTAGCGGCAGATGAGCCGTAATGACATGGGCAATGCGCGGATAGCCGCCTGTTGTCTGGCAGTCGGAAAGCAAAAGAATGGGCTGACCGCTCGGCGGCACCTGAATCGTGCCTGGGACAACGGCTTCCGAAATCATCTCATGGGAAATCCCTCGTTTCAACGAAAGAGGTTTCCCTTCCAGCCGATATCCCATCCGGTCCGATTGTGGGGTAACCGTGAAGCTTCGTGCCAGAAACTTCGCTCTGACCGATTTTGCAAAATGGTCCGCTTCCTTGCCCCATACAATGCCCACGACCGGATTGTCTTCGTACTTCGGTCGAATAAAAGGAGTGACCGCACCGGAAACAGACCAGTTGTTGATGTTCACGGTTGCCTTCCCCGCATTGCTTAGCTTTAGTTCATCTCCCGCTTGAAGTGCTCTGCCTTCATGCCCGCCGATCCCTGCCCGCAGATAAGTGCTTGTGCTTCCCATGCTGGCATTCGCTGCAAAGCCCCCATGGACGGCTAAATAAGCTCTACAGCCCTTCACCGCATAGCGAAAGCCCAGTTGTTCCCCTTTTTGGATGAAAAAAGATCGCCATAACGGCACTCTTCTGCCTTCCACATCCGCCTCGAGATCAGCTCCACACAAGGCTATCAGCATATCTGATTGCGCGACCATGCTTGGTCCGTTCAAGGTCATTTCTAATACGGCGGCATCGGCGGTATTCCCTACAAGAATGTTAGCCGCTTGGTGGGCAAAAAAGTCCATAGGACCCGATGCAATGACGCCAAATTTACGGTATCCATAACGCCCTTGATCCTGCAGGATCGATAACATTCCCGGCTTGATGATTTTAAAGCCCATGTCCCAGGTTCCTTTCAGCGGTAAAATGGAACTGCTCCGGCGTGATGGCGACGAATTTCACCCGGTCCCCTACCTGCAATAGAGACGGGGGAGTGGATTGCGGCTGAAATAAAGCAAGCGGGGTCCGACCGATCAGGTTCCACCCGCCTGGCGTTTCAAATGGATAAATGCCTGTTTGTGCGCCGCCAATTCCTACCGATCCGGCTGGAATACGGGGTCGGGGTACTGCTTTTCTAGGTGTAACCAACCGCTCATCCATTCCGCCCAAATATGGGAAACCCGGTGCAAAACCAATCATATAGACCGGATAGATTTGTGCAGTATGCAGGGCGACGATTTCTTCCGCTGTCAAACTGTGATAAGCCGCTACCTCCGCAAGATCAGGACCATATTCCCCACCGTAACAAACAGGAATTTCAATAAGTTTCTCGGTCTGGGGTGACTGCTGCTCGTTCGTGAACTCAAAACTGTCCAAGCACCGCCCGATGTGTTGAAGAACTTTGTCGCAAGGAAGCATATAGTTCTCTCCGGCAGGATGCACATGTTTGCGGTGAACCTCCGCTTCTGAGAAATGCTCATATACCACGACCGGATCATAATAAATCGTAATCGTCGTATAAGCGGGCACCAGTTCTATAAAACCTGCGAAAGGGTGCTTCTCCAGATAGGCAGTCACTTGCCGCACCAGATCTAGCGTTGACAGCTCAATGCTCGTGCCAAGCGTAAGTACGATGGCCGAATCCCCAAGGTGATGCCATTCGTAATGGAGCTTCGTCATGCAAATTTCTGCTTTTTCAACCAGTTTGCGCAAAGTTCAGGCCACATATAGGCTTCGTCATGATCCGTCGCCATGCCAATACCGTGCCGTCCGCTCTCAAAAACATGCAGATCGTACGGTACTTTATGACGGCTAAGCGCCCCGGCAAAAAGCAAGCTGTTCTCTACGGGAACGGCGGCATCGTCTGCAGTATGCCAGAGAAAAGTTGGCGGTGTATCCGACGATACTTGTTTCTCTGTGGATAACAAAGTAACCAGCTTTTCATCCGGTGCCTCGCCTAACAGATTCCTTTTGGAACCCACATGTCCAAACTCATCGAAGGATATGACGGGATAACAAAGAATTAAAGCGTCTGGACGGCTGCTTTGTCTCTCGATAGGATCATCTGCGTCTTGGTTTCCAGCATCAAATAGTGTACCCGCTGAGGAAGCCAGGTGACCACCTGCAGAGAATCCAAGAATCCCTAGCCGATTCGGATCAACCCCCCATTGCTGCGCATGGTGTCTTACCGTTCGAATCGCTCTTTGGGCATCTTGGAGCGGAATTGGATGTTCATATGGAGCTACCCGGTAGTTTAAAACAAAGGCTGAAATCCCAAGTCCATTGAGCCACTCTGCGACAGGCTCGCCTTCATGGGGCGCACGCCTACCGTAGCCGCCTCCGGGACATACTATAACGGCAGAGCTCAAGCCTTCGCTTGCTACAGGATACAAAGTCAAGCTCGGGCATCCTTGGTTTTCCTCACCGATGCTATCCTTGGATGCTCCGGGCCATAATTCAATTGTGATTGCGGTGTTCACTCAAGAAACCTCCTTTATTTATGTGCTATGCTAATCATATCGAATCCCCCCAAGTTCGCATAGGTAGGATTTTACAAAAATGATGACGTTGCCTTGATTCTTATGTGGAAAGAAAAAAAGACGGCACAGGTTTTTTCCTGCACCGCCTTTTTCATTTCTACTCTGTATCCCAGATGACTTCCCAATTCCCATTCACACTGGCTTCAATCGTACCCCGCTCCATAATATACCCGGCAAGAAGCTCCGCAACATCCGTCGGAATATCCTTAATGACCGGCTTATCCTGGAACATGGCATAGTTGCCTCCGCCTGCAGCCCTGTAATTGTTCATCACTACATCGTAGGATGCGTCAAGGTTCAGCGGCTGCCCGTTGTAATCGAGCTGTACGACACGCTCTCCAATCGGGCGTGAGATGTTCAATTTATACGTAATGCCTTCCCACATATCATAGTTGTAATGCTGCGGCTTCGGCTCTCTAAACTTGCTGCTGACCTGAACTTCGCCATCGGGTGTCAGTTCGAAATATTCCGCAGACTGCTCCAAGGCGTCCTTGATGTCTTGCCCGGAAATCCGAATCACTTTCAACGTGTTCGGGTAAATGTAGTTGGATACGATGTCCCTCATCGTAATATCGGAAGGAAAACCCGGCGATACATTATCAAACAACGCTGTATTCGAAATGGACGCTCCGGATAGCTCCATCTGTACCCGATTGATGAATTCGATCAGTGCGCTGTCTTTTAAGCGTGTCTGCATGGGATCTTTCACGAGCATATCGCCCGTGAGCTTGCCGATAGGTTGATCCAGCCACTCTTGCGTTTTTGCTTCATGGGTATCTACAAGTTCTAAAAGCTTCTTGTCTGCTTCAACACCCATTACGGAGAGCAGCTCTGATGTCTTGGTATCGATCCGCCATTTGCCTTCCACCATCGAAAGCTCCAGCTTCACTTTCCCAAGCGTAACGCCAGCCGTTCCCGGTTGAACAACAAGGACACCATTGATGCTTTGCCCTGCAATGCTCCGGTGCTGATGCCCGGTCAGAAGCACATCCAACCCTTCAACCTCCATACAAAGCTGATAGCCCTGATTTTCGCCTGTCAAAGGTTCCGTTGGTTCCCCTGTCTCCAGATGTCTTTCAAAGCCTCCATGATAAGAGACGATTACAACATCCACATGCTCTTCTTCCTTAAGCACTCTCACCCATTTGTGAGCTGCTTCTACAGCATCCACAAACTGCAAACCCGCGATGTGTGCGGGATTTTCCCAATTTGGAATATACGGTGTCGTCAATCCCAGAATACCGATGCGAACACCTTCAGGAAGTTCCTTGATGATATATGGTTTCCCTAAGAATGGCTCTCCGCTTGCTGCGTCTACAATACTTGCGCACAGCCACGGGAACTCGGATTCCTTGACCGCTTTACCAAGTACATCAAGACCATAATTAAACTCATGATTCCCGATTACAGCAGCATCATAGCCAATATAATTAAGTCCGATCACCATCGGATCCATCGGCTCGTTATCCAATCTAGCGTGATGATAGGCAAGCGGAGTGCCTTGAATAAGATCCCCGTTGTCGATGACGATCACACTAGCTTCCTTTTTCCGCTCAGCTGCTACCAATGCCGCTATTTTGGCTAAACCCACATCATTGGGCAAGTTATTGGCGTAATGCAAAGGCAGCATATTGCCATGTAAATCGCTTGTTTCCAGTATGGTTACTGCACTTTTCTGCACCTTACCAGGTTGAGTCAAGTTCCCCACTCCACAACTTTTTATTTTGTAAATACGTACATAACAATTGGCAGTTTAACAAATACTTCACACTATCTTCCATATCCTTTATGTTAATGTTATATTACATCTTAGATAAATAGCAAATAAATTTAAACGGAGGTCAAAAAAGTAATGAAAAAATTAACAGTGATTACCCTTTCCATGATGGTTGTTGCAACAGGCCTGCTTGCTGGCTGCGCAAAGAAAGAAACACCGGCTCCATCAGCTTCAGCTGGTGCAGCAGCGAGTGCTTCTCCGGCAGCTTCCGCTAGCCCAGCTGCAGCTACAGGTTTTGTTCCAAAAGAACTTAAAGTTCAATTCGTTCCTTCCCAAAATGCAGAGACGCTTGAAGCGAAAGCAAAACCACTTGAAAAACTTCTCGGGGACAAGCTGGGTATCCCGGTTAAAGTATCCGTTTCAACTGACTATAACGTTGTAATCGAAGCTATGGCTTCCAAACAAGTTGACGTTGGCTTCCTGCCTCCGAGCAACTACGTTGTTGCCCATGATAACCGCAAAGCGGCTGATCTGCTTGCCCAAGCGACACGTTTTGGCGTTGACGATGCAACTGGCCAACCAACGACTGAACTCGTGAATTTCTACAAATCCGAAATCCTTGTGAAAGCAGATTCCCCAATCAAATCGGTTGCTGATTTGAAAGGCAAGAAAATGGGCTGGCAAGGTGTTACTTCCGCAGCTGGTTACGTTTACCCAGGTCTGTTGTTGAAAAAAGCTGGCGTTGATCCAGTGAAAGATGTAACAGGCGTACAATTCCAAGGACATGACAAAGCGGTTATCGCGCTTCTTAACGGTCAAGTTGATGCTGTCGGCGTATTCCAAGACATTCGTACAAACATGATCAAAGATTACCCAGACATTTTCAAACAAACGAAAGTTCTAGCTTTCTCCGACAAAATCCCTAACGATACAATCGCTGTTCGCTCTGATATGGATGCAGCATGGAAAAAGAAAATCCAAGACGCTTTCCTGGCACTTGGTACTGATCCAGAAGGCCAAAAAATCATTTTTGATGTTTACACACATAAAGGTTATGTTGTAGCTAAAGATGAAGATTTCAACATCGTTCGTGATGCGAACAAAGAAATGGGCTTGAAATAAGCCGATCTAAATCAAGAGGCTGTCCCAAAGTCATCCATTGACGGAGGGAGAGCCTTTTTTTTTCAATTCTACGCATTTCCACGCTTGCATACTATGGATGTGGCACGTCCGGTAAATTTTTTTTTACTTTTGCATGACAAACGTTTACCTGAACTTGTCATATATCATAGTGGGGTGAAAATGGAATGTTCGAAAAGCTTATTAGCAGTAAAAATGAAGTCTCCATCCGGTGCGGCAACGACGAAATTAGAGGAGTTATTACGCATTATTATTCAGCCTTCCAACTGTTGAAAATAAGAAACATCATGATTCCCCTGGAGCTAATCGAACAGATTGAAGTCCTGGAACCGACAAACAGCTCAACCGGATTATCAAAATTTAGCCGCGGTTCCCTTCGTTTAGTTACCCGCGAGAGACTTTCAAATCAAGTGTAATAGACATACATAATACAACGTGCATAACAAAACAGACGCCGCAGCTAGCGGCGTCTGTTGCTTTATACGATGCGTTTACGAAGCGATCCTGAAATGTAATCAATGACAGAGACGGTAATGATAATCCCGATCAGGATGATCCCTACACGCGGCCACTGTCTCGCATTCAGCGCGAAAATAAGCGGCGTACCGATCCCTCCGGCACCAATGACGCCAAGCAGGGTTGCTGAACGAACGTTGATCTCGAAACGATATAACGTATACGAGATGAAATCAGGGATGACTTGAGGAATGACGGCAAAGGCCATCCGCTGCCAAATGTTAGCGCCAACGGCATTCATTGCCTCTGTTGGCCCCATATCCATATTTTCAATGGCTTCGGCATAGAGCTTCCCTAGCATCCCTACGGAGTGCAATCCTAAGGCCATTACCCCGGCATACGCATTAGGTCCTACAGCTTTGATAAAGATCAAAGCCATGATAATTTCAGGAATCGTACGAACGATACTCAAGAACAATTTGCCGGTTCCCGAGACGGCGCGGTATCGGCTCATATTCGCTGCAGCCCAGAAGGCAAACGGCAAACAGACAATCGCCGAAACGAAGTTCCCCAAATAGGAAATCGATAACGTTTCAAGCAAAGAACGAAGTAAATCCTCGCCTTCCGGAATATAGACATACGCCCAATCCGGATGAAACAAGCCGGTAATCATTGCTTTCGTCAGAATCCATGTCGTTGGTTGAAATCCTGTTAACTCCAGACCTGTCAACGACCAGATGAACAAAGCAATAACAGCGACCCATCCTACGACTTTGTAAGTAAGCGCACGTGATTGTGACATTGGCTTCGCGCTGCCCTTCAACAGGTAGGAACGGAACCGGGTGCTTACCAGGTCAATAATGACTACAACAATCAACGTGTAAATGACAATCGCACAGGACTGATCATAACGGAACAGATCCAGCGTGTTTTTGAGCAGCAAACCGATACCGCCGGCTCCAACCAAACCCAGGATAGCGGAGGCACGGATACTGACTTCAAATGTATACAGGAAATGAGCGAGATACGTAGGTGCGACCTGTGGAAGAACACCGAAACGAATCAGCTTCAGTTTATTGGCGCCAACGGCTGTCATCGCTTCCAGAGGGCCTGGATCAATCGCTTCCGTCGATTCATAGGAAAGCTTAGACAAAATACCGAATGTGAAGAAAATGAGCGCGAGCGTACCTGCTGTCGGGCCAAAACCTACCAACACCGCAAACAAGGCAGCGTACAGCAGATCCGGAATCGTGCGAAGCAGGTTCATGATCAGCCTGGCCGGATAAAAAAGCCACGGCGCCGTTGTTACGTTACGTGCTGCAAGAAGCGCCATGGGATAAGCAAAAAGAGCTCCTATGGTTGTACCGATAATGGACATTTGGATGGTTTGTGCCATCGGCTTCCAAATATCAGCGAAAAACGCCCAATCCGGCGGAAACATTTCTCCAATAAATTTGAGGATTTCCGGTGTTCCGGTAACCAGCTTCGAGAGTGTCGCGTCCGTCTGATAGATGCTTCCGATCAGGAACAAAATCATGATGATGGCTGTGAGATATATCTTCGTTCGAGGAGGTCTTTTGACAGACGTCACACTCATCCCTCCTGCACCCCCAACAGCTCATCTTTCTTAATGGCACGGCCATAAATTTCGGAGAATACCTCATCTGTCGCTTCTGCAACAGGTCCGTCATATACGACTTTCCCTGCACGAAGCCCGATAATCCGCGTTGCGTATTCACGTGCAAGATCAATAAAGTGCAAGTTAACAACCGTTGTGATACCTAGTTCCGTGTTAATGCGTTTCAGGTCATCCATAACCTGCCTCGTTGTTAAAGGATCCAAGGAGGCAACAGGCTCATCCGCCAAAATGATTTTGGCTTCTTGGGCAAGCGCCCTCGCAATGGAAACACGCTGCTGCTGACCACCGGACAATTCATCTGCGCGTGAATAAGCCTTCTCCCGAATATTCACTCTTTCCAGTGCTTTCAGGGAAAGCTCGATATCATGTTTAGGGAACAAACCAAGGACGGTGCGCAATGTGGAGTGGTAGCCTACGCGACCAGATAATACGTTGCGAAGAACTGTAGAACGCTTAACGAGATTGAAGGTTTGGAAGATCATCCCGATATCTCTGCGCATCCGGCGTAATTCCGAACCATTTGCTTTTGTGATCGATTTGCCATCTATCAGAATTTCTCCGTCTGTCGTCTCATGCAAGCGATTGATTGAACGCAATAAAGTAGATTTCCCTGCGCCTGAGAGGCCAACGATGACAATAAACTCTCCCGGGTTAATCGTCAAATTAATGTCGTTCAGACCCACAGTTCCGTTAGGATACACCTTGGAAATATGTTTAAACTCAATCATATAAGTCCTACTTTCTTTAAATGGTATCAAAGATCAGACCAAACTAATTCAACGAATTTCGTCAAAATCCTTCTTTCTATGATAACCTTTAGAAAATATTCATATTCCATTGTTCACCATGACAACAAAAGAGCCCCGGAATTTGATCCGAGGCTAGTCATAATGGCTTATCTCTCAAACTTTCGAACTATACTTTAGCACGCCAGCGCTCCTCGATTTTCATCCCTTTCCATACCGCAATGGAGACGATCCACGCAATGACGAACAGGGCGACGAGGATAAATCCCAAGGTGCCGAAATCAATATCCTGCAGCCAAGTCCAGAAGGTGCCTTCCATGCCGAACTCTTCCGAGAGCACCTGCCCCAACTCAATGACACCGATAATCAAAGCGGCAATGACGGCCAGAGCGGTTACAGTCAAATTGTAATAAAGCTTGCGCACGGGCGTATGGAAAGCCCACTTGTAGGCTTTCGTCATGAACATCCCGTCAGCTGTGTCAAATAAACTCATGCCTGCTGCAAATAGCAGCGGGAGCGAAATGACGCCGATGAACGGAATGGCATCTTTGGCTGCATGGGCAGAAATGGCTAACAGCGCAATTTCACTAGCCGTATCGAAGCCTAGACCAAAGAGAAAACCTAGCGGATACACATGCCAGCTTTTGCTGATGAAGGAGAACAACGGTTTGATCATGCGGGCAATAAATCCACGGGATTCCAACAGCTCTTCAAACTCATTGTCATCCTGCTTGCCGCCGCGGAATTTGACGAATAGCTTATATAAGCTTATTAGAATAATCAAGTTAATAATACCAATGATAACCAGGAAAAGCCCGGATACCGAAGCGCCGATGACGCCTCCGAAACGCTGCATCCAAGGAAGCTCACGCTCCGCCCATGTCACCGAAAAAGCGGTCACAATCGACATGAGGAAGACGACAGAAGAATGGCCTAACGAGAAATAAAAACCGACGCCTAACGGGTTGCGTTTCTGTTGAACAAGCTTACGCACGGTATTGTCAATGGCCGCGATATGATCGACGTCAAAGGCATGCCGCATGCCCAGCGTATAGGCAAGCAGTCCGATCCCCCAAAAAGCAGGAGACGATTTGGCCACCGAATAAAGTCCAATAAGGCCTAGTACATGGAGAAGCAAGATAAAGCCTATGTATCCGCCCCAGCTTTTCCGCTGCTCCAGCAGTGATTTCCACATGTAGTATACACACACCCTTCCCACTCGTGCTACGATTTATTTACAATGTAGCACACGTGTGCGCGACTTGAGAAGCATTTTGCCTAATTTATTGTGAAGATCTCTAACATTTATTTGATATAATAGTATCCGTTCCAAATAATGAGCTATGTAAGGAGTGGAAATGAACTGATGTCTCTTCGTCTTTTTAAACTTTTTACCATTTTCGTACCTGTGGTCATCATCGGCGGCTTTGAATATATACGCCATGAATTCCTATTAAATTACTTAACGATGGAAGCCGGCAACTTCTCCATTACCGTTATTACGCTGCTGCTCTCGTACCTCTTTGCCTCGTGGATGTTTCAAAGCATTGAACGCAGCAATGAGCAGCTTACTATGGGCGAAGCCCGCAGAGCCGTCTACGAAGAGCGGGAACGTCTCGCCAGAGAGCTGCATGACGACTTGGCTCAGACGCTTTTTTTCCTCAACGTCAAATTAAAGCAAGGTGATTTGGAGGAAGCCAAAGCCGCCGTATCGGAAATCGACAACTCGCTCCGACAGGCGATTTTTAATCTTCGCACGCCGCCTGAAGAAGGGACTGGCCTTGAGCAGCGTATCCATAAATTTCTGCACGATTGGCGGATGGTGACAGGCATTGAACTGCAGGAGGAGCTGGAGATTGATGAAAACAGCTTCACTCCCACAGAGGAGGTACAGCTTTTCGGCATCATCCAGGAGGCCTTCACGAACATTCGCAAGCACTCCATGGCAACGGAAGCGACAATCTTGTTGGAAGCTCAGCCAGATGCCTGGAAGCTGCATATTACGGATAATGGCCGTGGACTTCAGCATGCTGAAGCAGCAGGCAAGAAATATGGCATTGAGCTGATGCAGAAACGAGCATCTGATTTAGGAGCCACTTTCGAACTTAAGGCAAGAGGTACAGGCGAAGCACAAGCAGCAACAGGAAGCGGAGACACGGCCGGGACCGAACTCACTGTGCAAGCCGCAGATAGGAGGAACTGATTTTGACATCCACGCAACCCTTCCGTGTACTTATTGTAGATGATCATCCTTTGGCGCGAAAAGCGATCCGCAGCATGCTGGAGCCTGATGCCGACTTTGAAATTGTGGGTGAAGCCAGCAGCGGTGAAGCTGCGATTGTGCAGTGTGGTGAGGTCGCGCCCGATGTGGTATTGATGGATATTCACATGTCTCCTATGGATGGACTTGAAGCTACACGGCGCATCAAACAAGCATATGGGACGATCCGAATCGTCATGCTGACGGTTTCCGACGATGTGGCCGACCTCTTCACGGCCCTGCAGTTCGGTGCCCAGGGCTATTTGCTCAAAAATATGGATCCAGATGAATGGCTTACCTATCTTCGCGCCTTACTGGACGACAATTCCGATGCCGCCCGGGGGATGGCGGACAAGCTTTTTCAACGGTTTCGTGCACCGGTAGGGAATTCGGCGGAAGGTCCAACACCGAGCATGCTAACCTCTCGGGAGCAGGAAATCACCGCCTATGTCGCCCAGGGAGACAACAATCGGCAGATTGCCGAGAAACTGCTCATTTCGGAGCATACCGTCAAAAATCATATGAAAAATATATTGGTTAAGCTCGGGCTTGAGAACCGGGTGCAGCTAACCGGATTCGCCATCAAACACGGCTTGACACGAAAAGGACAAAACTAGTCGAAAAAATAGCCCACTAGAGTCATACTCAGATGCTTACCAAACAGGTAACATGGACAACATGAGAAGAGTTGATTCGAAAGGGGAAAATGTTCCATGTTTAAAAAATTGATGTTAAACGCAAGTATCCTGCTGATCGGTTCCATGCTGCTAATCGCTGGCGTCGCTAGCGCTCACGTAACGGTTTATCCCAAAGAAGCTACACAAGGCAGCTACGAGATGTTTACGGTTCGTGTCCCATCCGAGAAAGATATTCCTACTGTGAAAGTGGAAGTGAAGTTCCCGATGGACTCCGTTGCCGTTTCCCGCTTTGAGCCAAAAGCCGGCTGGACATATGAAGTCGCCAAAGATTCCGCTGGTAAAATTACCGGCGTTACTTGGAAAGCAAGCGGAGACGGACTCGCGAGCACGGAGTTCGGTGATTTCAATATGCAGGGCAAAGTAGCGGACACAGCTACCCAAATCGTTTGGAAAGCTTACCAAACTTACAAAGACGGCAGCGTCGTGGAATGGGTCGGCGCAGACGGCTCAGACAAGCCTGCCTCCGTTACGACGGTGAAAGCCAAAGCCGGCGCTATTACGGACAGCCACGGGAACGTCGTTGCTGGCCAAGCTCCTGCTGAAAGCGGCAGCTCCAGCTCCAAAACACCACTGTACCTTTCCATTGTAGCTGTTGTGCTCGGGGCATTATCCTTGATCGTTTCATTCACAAGAAAACGCCGTTAATCATAAGAAAAGGCCTTGCGTTCTCCGTCACAATTGACGCCGAACGCAAGGCCTTTTTTATGCTCTTTGATAAATCCGGAAGTAGTACTCGTACGGATTTTTCTCGTTCCGTTCACCTTGTTCGCTTGAGAGCAAGGTCCAGTCGGACAAATCCAGCTCCGACATGTACGTGTCCGCTTCAAACTCGTGCTCGATGAATGTTATGTACATCCGGTCAACCTTCTCCGCGAACAGGCGAAATATTTCCGCGCCTCCGATAACGAAAAGCTCTTGATCTTTGAATGCTTGAACAGCTTCATCGACGGAGTGAATGACCTCGCAGCCCTCAGCCCGAAACTCCGTATTCTGCGTAAGGATTACATTGCGTCTCCCAGGCAGCGGCCTTCCGATGGATTCGTACGTCTTGCGTCCCATCAGAATCGGGTGTCCCATCGTTACGGCTTTAAAAAATTTCAGGTCACCTGGCAAATGCCAAGGTAATGTATTGTTCACACCTATGGCACGATTGCGGTCCATGGCAAAAATAAATGAAATACTCATAGCCGGTGCAAACCTCCTTTCGTAACAAGTCTATACCGCTACTGGCGCTTTAATCGTCGGATGCGGATTGTATCCAACCAACTCGATGTCACTGACATCGAAATCGAACAACGACGCAACGTTTTGATTCAGCTTCAGCGTTGGCAATTCCTTCGGCTCACGGCTCAGAAGCGTATGAATTTGATCGATATGATTCGTGTAAATATGAGCATCGCCAATGGTATGGACAAACTCCCCTACGCCTAGTCCGCACTCCTGTGCAATTAGGTGCGTAAGCAGCGCGTAGCCTGCAATGTTAAAAGGAACGCCCAGGAACGTGTCGGCGCTGCGCTGATATAACTGGCAGCTCAGCTTGCCGCCCGCCACATAGAACTGGAACATCGTGTGACACGGCGGCAGCGCCATGCTCGGCACATCCTCGGGATTCCAAGCGGAGACGATGAGCCTGCGGGAATCCGGGTTCGTTTTGATCATATGGATGACCTCTTTGAGCTGATCAATCGTACCGCCCTGTGTTGTCGTCCAGTCTCTCCACTGCTTGCCGTACACATCGCCGAGCTCGCCGTATTGCTTCGCAAACGACTCGTCATTCAGTACCTTTTCCACGAAACTAGCCATTTGCTCGTCATACTGAACCTTGAATGCTTCATCCTGCTGGGAACGCAGCCCAAAGTTCGTCATATCCGGTCCTGTATAATCTGCGCTTTCAACCCACTTTTTAAAAGCCCATTCATTCCAAATATGGTTGTTATGCTGCAGCAGATACCGAATATTTGTATCTCCTTTAATAAACCAAAGCATCTCACTGGCGATTAACCGAAAAGGCACTCTTTTCGTCGTCACAAGCGGGAATCCCTCCGAGAGGTCAAAACGCATCTGCCTCCCAAATACGGACAACGTCCCTGTCCCTGTTCGGTCTTCCTTTTTAGTCCCGTTTGCCAATATATCTTGTAGCAATTCCTGATAGGCTTTCAAAGCTAACGAACCTCCATCCCATAATAAAAGGCATATCTATCTATTTTACCATTCTCGTCCCCTCAGTGGTATCTGAAAGTGCGCACAATTTCTCCACGAAATCCCAATCTCTCGGAGATGCATTTTGGCGGCATATATGGTACTATTTGCTCCTAGAAGAGGTTCGCAAACTCCCTCTATGATAAAAACTTCCATCGAAGTCATTCGAAGCTGAGCGACCGCGTTCAGAGGTTGTTTTTATCGCCAATAAGAATTTGTTCCATCTATGATTGCCGGAACATTCTAAATTCTTATGTGGTAAAAAAACTATGAAAAGAGGATTCATCATGTCTGCAGGTAGAAGCAATGAAGATTTAAAAGAAATCACCCTACTCGGAAATCAAGGAACGAAGTATGTGTTCAACTATGATCCGACGGTGCTGGAAGCATTTGATAACAAACATCCGAACCGGGATTATTTCGTAAAATTCAATTTCCCTGAGTTCACGAGCCTGTGTCCCGTCACTGGACAGCCGGATTTCGCCACCCTCTACATCTCCTATATTCCGAATATCAAAATGGTAGAGAGCAAGTCCCTCAAGCTGTACCTGTTCAGTTTCCGCAACCACGGCGATTTCCACGAGGACTGCGTCAACATTATCATGGATGATTTGATCAAACTTATGGAGCCCCGATATATCGAGGTTTGGGGGAAATTCACTCCGCGCGGCGGCATTTCGATCGATCCGTATTGCAATTGGGGTCAGCCCGGCACGAAGTTTGAAGCGATGGCTGAGCACAGGTTGATGAACCACGATATGTACCCTGAGAAAATCGATAATCGTTAATTTTGCTGCAGAGGTAAGGTAATTGTTACTGTCGTACCTACGCCTTCTTCACTCTCATAAACAATTTTGCCGTTCATCGTCTCGATGATTCGGATAGTAACAGCTGTCCCAAGTCCTGTCCCGACATCCTTCGTGGAATAAAACAGATGGCCGATGCGGGATAGCTGGTCTTTGCTCATTCCTTTGCCGTTATCGCAAATGCTGATCTGCACTTCACCTGCCATCCCCGTCAAACGAACCTTCACTTCGCCATTCGCCTGTGTAGCTTCAATCGCATTTTTAATCACATTCACCAGCGCTTGCTGCAATTGCCCCCTATCGGAATGAATATAGATATGCTCATCGACATGACAAGTAAGCTCTACGCCATTTTTCATCGCCATCGGTGTTAGCAAGATCAGGATATTCGTTAGCACATCCGAAAAAGAAAAGGATTCCAACTTCGTTAGTTTAGGTTTGGAGAAATTCAAATAATCACTGATAATCGTCTCGGCCCGCTCCAGCTCCTCCATGGCAATGGTCAGATACTGTTGATTTTTGCCTAGTTCGCTTGGGCGCATGAGCTGGAGAAACCCTTTTACAACCGTTAGTGGATTACGAACCTCATGTGCGATAGAAGCAGCAAGTTCACCTAAGGTTTTCATTTTTTCAGCTTTTTGGATTTCCGCTTTCATTTTGGCATGTTCTTCATTCAGTTCCAGCAGCATAGTGGAGAACCAAGTTCCCAAAATCGTGAGGATTCCGAACGCAGTAATGGCGGGAATCATTCGATAATCCAGGGGTTCGCCGGAAAACAATGAATACGAAATTAATATCATGAGCATGACAAACAGCGGTCCCAGGGCAACCACAATAGTTGCCTTAATCCGCGAGTTCCCCGTCAAAGCATTAACTTTGAACGAAGCAAGCAAGGGAATCATGAACGCAATCGTCATACTGATATATCCGAACAAAAGCGCATCGCCACCAAGGTAGGTACGCGTCATAATGATCATTGCATAGTTAATAACGCCTGCTTTCCGCCCCATATATACAGTAGCTATGACCATAGGAACGTACCGCAAATCCCAAAATAAATTCAGATCTTCATAAGAAAAAAGCAAACAAAGCGAGGATGCCATTCCATACAATAACCCCATCATAATGGGAGATTTTGCGTAACTCCAACGTTCGCCAAAAACGCTCTGCAATAAAACAGGAGCAAGGACAATCAGGATGTTCAGAAATAATTTTTCTAGTAACATAGCTCCTCCTACACCTACGGCCACTCAAATTCTTACACCTTGTAACTTCTGCAAAAACCAGGATATTCCCTTTTTTAACCATTGGATTTTTCTGGATAACTGCCATAAAATAAAAAAACTATGACGGAAGCACCTCATTCGAAGCCTTCAGTCATAGCTTATTTAACTATGCATTAATTTGTAAAAGTCAATGCTTGCAGTACCCGAAGCAGCAGGACAGCGCTTTGCGCCCGTGTCGCTTCCATATCCGGGTCAAATGAAGATGAGCTTGTGCCTTCCATTAGCTTTAACTTTCCAAGATGATAGATCGCCTCTTGGGACCATGGCTGAATTTGCTTTTGATCCTCATAGGATGGCGGTTCCCCTTGCGCTTTTTGCTCGTTGTACCCCGCTGCCAGTAAAGCGCGATTCATCATAACCGCCATTTCCTGACGGGTAATCGTTTGTTCCGGACGGAACGTCCCATCCTCGTAGCCAGTAATAATGCCAGCTTTCACAGCGGCGTTTACAGCATTGTTGTACCATTCTTTAGCGTTCATGTCTTTAAAAGGGGCGTCATCCCCCGAGGACTTGATGCCCAGTGTCCGCACGATCATTGCTGCTAATTCGGCGCGGGTAACGGGTTGATCCGGACCGAATTCCTCTTTGGAAATGCCTTGGACAAGCCATTTGTTGGCCATTTGCTCAATTTCGTCCTTCGCCCAGTGTGTGGCTGTATCCCCAAAGGAAACCTGGTTTTCGATCAGTATAAACGTGCCGTTTGCACGACCATAAATGGTAACTTCCCCTGCTTGAACCGTAAAGGGAACCGGTTCATAGCTGACATTGCCATTGGCATCTTGTACAACCCTAGCGGCAGCCAAGTTACGCTCAGCAAGCGTTCCATTCTCTACTTTTAGCGTATATGGCACATACTGATTAAAATCATGGATGTCCACGGATTGGCCATCGCTCGAAACTGCCTTCATGGCGAAATCCATCGAAGTCACAACTTGAAGTCCGGCAGCTTGGGCTTGTGCCGAAGCAGAATCGTTGGTGGTGATAGCAACCTCAAGCGTCGCGAATTGTTCTGAAAGCAGCTGCTTTACAGGGAGCTTGAGGCCTCCTATTGGCGAATCAATCCTCACCGATGGCACTTCAAGCAGCTTATCCAACGCGGATTTCGTCAAGTTGACCTGCACTTGCTCCGTGCTGTCCGGTGTCTCTACCACAAGTGTGACGGGTCCGTTCCCTTGTGCTTTTGTGATCGCCTCAACCGCCTGTGTATCTACTGAAGCTGTAACGGTCGTTTTGCCGTTAACTTCCGACACTTTGGTGCCTAGCTTAACGGAAGGTGTTGAAATCGGGCCTCCTGAAGCTGGGCTGTAAGGAGAGGCTCCTTTGTCGTCCCTGTCGTTTGCGCCTTGCGTTATTGTCAGCAGGTACGTTTTCGTTGCGTTGTTTTCTGCGATAACTACAATTTCAATGGCATTTGAACCTACCTTTAGTTGGATCGGTGTTGATGCTGCCCCGCTGTCCACGGAGATTCCGTTGATTTTTATCTTGGCATCGGTGCTTGCTGCCGTTGGCGTGATGACGATTTCATTTGTTACGTTCGGAACACTTAATGAATATTCCGAATGCGCTGCATCAAAGGCAGGACTCAGTGTTCCAGCACTAGTTGTTAGGCCGCTTAAATTCGCGTTATCGGAAAGCTGGCGTGTTACTGTCAGCTGATACGTTTTCGTTGCGTTGTTTTCTGCGATAACTACAATCTCAATGACATTTGAACCTACGTTAAGTTGGATCGGTGTTGATGCTGCCCCGCTGTTCACGGAGATTCCATTGATTGTAATCTTGGCATCGGTGCTTGCTGCCGTTGGTGTGATGACGATTTCATTTGTTACGTTCGGAACATTTAATGTGTATGCCGTTTGTGCTGCATCAAAGGCAGGACTTAACACACCAGCATTGGTTGTCAGACTGCTCAACGTGTTATCAGAAGAAGGCCAAACTTCAGTCGCCGTCACGCCGCTCGCTTTCAAATAATTAGTACCTAGATTATCTAAAATATTTTTGATAACGGAAATGTTGGTACCCTTTTGAAGCTGAATCCCATACGTGTTTCCAGTGATGGTATTCCCTATGATTTGTACATTTTGAGGGTCACCAGCGCCGACACCCCCGGCATTTTGATCCCCGTTGTCGTGTTCAAGCAAAATCCCCCAGTAGCCGGAAGCCGTGTTGTTGCGAATGATGTTATTTTCGATGCGTGTTCCTGGCCCGTTTAAAATATTGATCCCTACACCATTGTTGACAGTCGTTGTATTTTCAATGATGTTATGCTCAATCCGTGTATCCGGAGTGCCCATGGTGACGACAATTCCTTCACGCGCATTGCGGATCACGTTGTCATGAATGTAGTTTAGAGGCCCTGTTTTACTATGGTTGCTTGGAGCCGTCCCGCCTGTATTACCAAGGCCTACGCCGCCGCCAGTAAAAATATCCTCAACGGTATTGCCATAAACTTCGTTCAAATACTCCAACTCACCATGGAGATCAATCGCATCTAACTTTGTATTCTTATAGTGGTTGTTTCGCAGTACGTTATTGTGCGCTACGTTTTGAATGAGGGACCCATGGCGTAAATACGGCCCTTCAAAAGTGGAATCTTCCACTAGGTTCCAATACGTATCGTTATCGAATCCGAGCCTATCGACCTTCGGCATCCCTTGAATGGACGTGCCATATCCGGCACCGCCGCCGCCTAAATCCGTTGCATTGCGGAAAGTCGCATGACGAACAACGACATCGTGACTGTTTTCAATGCGGACGGCCATACGTCGAAAACGTTCCACAGTGACATGATCGACGGTCACATTGTAGGACGGATCTTCACCGTAGTTGGCGATAGCAATCATGCTGTCAGGCCCTCCGGCAGCCGGATTATTGATCACATGATCCAATGAAAAGGCACGATTCCATGTGGAAGTAACGGTCAGATTGGAAACCAAAATATCATGTTGACTCGAAGATTTCAGCACAGAACTATTTTTAACATCATCAATGCTTGATTTCAAAATCGTTTGCGCCTCACTTTCACCCCGCAGGTTGACGCCTGACTTCAGCTTTAAATTGATAAATCCATCCGGGGATGTCATTAAGTTATAAACACCGTTCGGAATGAACACCTCGTCGCCAGCTGTAGCGGCATCTATGGCATTTTGGATGGCAATGCGGTCATCTTGGGCATTATCCCCCGGGTCTGCGCCATAATCAAGCACGTTGCGTTTAACGCCAGTTACCTGATGAGGCGAGTGCACAGCATGTTCAGACCCATCTGGTTTCGTTAATCCCGGCTTTGTAAAAGGGACCGTCCCTGGCGGCGCTGTTGGCGTAATATTGGGAACGATCGCTACCGGTGTATCACCTGAAGGGAACGGTGGATAGATCATAACTTCCGTTAAACTGGTGAACGTACTGCCATCGGAGTTACCGTGTCCAATGATGCGAACGAAGCGAGCCTGTGTATCCGGGATATCAAAAGCTTGCATATTCACCGTATTCGGACGGCTGTTTCCGGTGAACACATTCGTCCAGGTTTGCGCATCGTTTGATGTTTGAATATCAATGAGCGTGGTACGCAGATCACCTTTATAAAAAGCAATGCCAACGTAGCCAATGTTCTTCGGTTGCCCCAAATCAAACATCACATATTGCCCGTCACCTGAAGCTGACCAGCGGCTGAACAAGTTGTTATCGAGGGTGTTGCTCTCAACGTTTCCATCGCTGCTGCTTGCATTGACTTCTACGACTTGCAGAGGTGTAACTGGCGCGGACAATGTCGTTACGTTGTAGGTAAGAGGTGTCAGCGAGTAATTGCCGACCGCATCTCCTGCGTAAACGCTATATGTAACGCTTGTATTCGGAGTTAACCCTTGAACGGTGTATGTATTCCCTGTCACATTGCTTAGCAGCACATCATTCTGATAAAGCTTATAGTTCGTTACCGCACTATCATCGATGGCTGCCGGCCAGGTTAATTGAACAAAATCCATACCCAAATTAATCGATTTTAAGGCTGCGTTTTGCCCCCACGTTGGCGGAGTATTGTCGCTTTGAACGACACGCCGTACCAAGAGCTGCGGCTCAGGGTTGGAGGCTGAAGTGTTCTCTTTCGAATACACATTAACGGAGTTGGTTGAATTTGAAGCAATGATGAAAGAAACTTTCTGGTCGGAGAGATGCTGCCTTACATAATCTGTCACGTCTACGGTGTATAAAATCGGTTTAGCTGAATTAGCCTGATTCACAATAAATTGTCCTAATGGATTCATCGCGGACAAATCCGTCTGAGGAGCATTATTCCAGGTTATCGTTGATTCTTGCCATGAATTATTTAATAAACCATACACTTGTAGGCCTGTGTCGATGTCACTGCTGCCTTTTTTCGCAGACACTTGCAAATAATATTTGTATGTACTATCGGATACGGTAGACACATCAAACTTGAAATAGACTTCTGTCTTTTTCGAGCTGCTGGTTGAAAGGCTGTATAATCCTAGCGTCGAACTCCCCAAATTCGTTCTGTTGTCGTAGTTCGTATCCGCTACCTCAGGCTTGGTGCTGTCTGTAACGATAGCAGCATCTGCACTGGTCGGGAGAGCAGCAACATCTACCTCAACATCCGCTGCTCTGCCTGCCGCAGGAACGAGGAGTAGAGAAAAGACCATGGAGAACAGTACCAACAAAGCTAGTCTTTTTTGTAAAAAGCGAATTTTCATGTAGCCATGCTCCTTATTCAGTTTAGTCTCGCATTTTGTAAGCGTATACAATTATCTGCGATTCAATCATATTACCCCCTTTTTGACAACTTTTATTGTCATTTATTTAGGTGCAGGAGGGATATTATTGGAAAAAATTAAAAAACCGACCCCACAGGGTCGGCTTCTACATCCACATTAATACATCGGCTTCGCTTGATACAGCAATTGCGGCTGCGGGCATTGCGGGAAAGGGTAAATATCCCGAATTTGGTTGAAGGCATAATGCTTGGTGGCAAATTGCGTATGGTATAAGTATTCAATCAGATAAATCGATCCGCCTTGCACACTGCACAGAATTCCTGAAGTACCGGTACCGTCCATAAGGGATACACCTACTGGACTGCCTATCCAAGCATATGCTTTTTGCTGTAATGACATAGGCCATCACCTCCTGCATTACTTTATGCGGGAAGGTGCCCATACGTTCAGCTCACTTCTCAAGCTTTTCCACACGCACACGACCGGAGAAAAAAGTTGCCCCTCCGCCCATATCCGCCACACGATCCGGCGTAAGCGCATTAACCAAGGCTTTGCTGCCATTACCGGACGAATCCGCCCAGAGTCCTTGGCTCACGACAACACCTGGCAGCACGTCCGAGCCCGCCGCTACGGTTAACTCGCATTCGCCACGAGCATTCCACACGCGAACCATTTCGCCACTCGCTATCCCTAATGAGGCGGCATCCGCTTCATTCATGTGCAGCTTCGGCGTTTTTTCCATGCGGACATGCTTCTCATTATGAGCAAACGTCGAGTTCAGAAAGTTATGATTCGGCGCAGGGATAAACAGGAACGGCAAATCCCCTTCATCGGGAAGCGGAATGTACGTCGGCAAAGCCGGATACCCCTTCTCTTCCATCTCACGGGAGAAAAGTTCAATTTTACCACTCGGCGTCCGTAACTGTCCTGGAAACAGCGGCTTCACTTCCGCTTTCATGAAATGTTTCTCCAGCAGGTTATCATAGGTAATATTCGCTAACGCCGGATTTCCGGGGTGATCCAAAGCTTGGCGCACCAGATCCGCATCGCTATCCTGCAAAGCCTCATCCTCATAGCCCATCTCCGCGGCAAGCAGGCGAAACACATCGACGTTCGCTTTGCTCTCGCCATATGGCCGAGCGACAGGGAGTTGAAGATGTACGTAATGATGCCAATAGGAACGATAGAAGTCCGTATTCTCAAAAGATGAGGTAGCCGGGAGCACGATATCGGCGTATTTCGCCGTCTCAGTCAGAAACAGATCATGCACAACCGTAAATAAATCGTCCCGCCGAAGCCCCTCTCTCACTTTATTAGCATGGGGGGCAACTAACGCCGGATTGGAATTGTACACATACAGCGAACGAATTGGCGGATCTAGCTCCAGCAACGCGCTGCCAAGCAAGTTCATATTAATCTGCCGCGCCTCTTTCACCCGCAGATCAGGTCGCTGCAGAGCGGGAATATTGTGTTCCAGATAAGCACCGTTTCCTTTAATAGCGCCGCCTCCACGCTGCATCCACTGTCCCGTTAATGCCGGTAAGCAAGCAATGGTTCTCACGCACATTCCGCCGTTATCATGATGCTGAATCCCGTTGCCGATGCGAATAAAAGAAGGCGAAGTTTGACCGTATAGTCGCGCTAAGCGGTAAAGATCTTCGACAGGGACTCCTGTTATGGCAGATACCACAGAAGGTTCATACTGCCGAACATGCTCCCTCAGTTCCTCATGACCAACTGTATATTGCTGCAGAAAAGCCTCATCCACACTATCTTCAGCAAACAAAATGTGCATGATTCCCAGCGCCAGCGCGGCATCTGTTCCCGGCATAATCGGGATAAACCAATCGGCCCAACGGCCCGTTTGGTTTCGGTGAGCGTCGATGACGACAATTTGCGCTCCGTTTTTGCGGGCTTTCTCAGCCAACATGACCTGATGCATATTTGTGCTGACGGCATTGATTCCCCACATAATGATGAGTTTGGCGTGCACCGTATCCTCCGGATCGGTTCCAAAGCTGCCGCCCATCGTATATTTATAGCCTTCGGTTCCTGCTGATTCACAAATCGAGTACAGCAAACGGCTTGCACCCATCCGGTTAAAAAACCGGCGATCCATCCCCTCGGTCCCAATCCGCCCCATATTGCCGTAAAAGCTGTATGGCAGAATGGACTCGGCGTCTTCCTCTGCGATCAGCTTTTTCCAGCGGGTTGTGATGGTTGCGATCGCTTCCTCCCAGGATATGCGTTCAAAGCGGCTCCCCTCCCCTTTCGGGCCGACGCGCTTCATAGGGTACTGCAGCCTTTTATCATCATAAAGACGTGCCGTCATATTGCGAACTTTATTGCAAATTGCCCCTTGTGTCACCGGGTGGTCGGGGTCTCCTTCTATTTTAACGATCTTGCCAGCTTCCTTATGAAGCAGCAATCCGCATTGATCTGGACAATCCAGTGAGCATACGGCTGGAAAAATCCCATTATCCTGTTCAATCATCGACGAGTGCATCTATAATTAGCTCCTTTCCGTCACTTCAACTTCTTTACTATATAACGAATTAAAAGGAAGGGAAACAATGGCGCATGAAAATGCCCCACTACATGGCCTAGTGGGGCATTGCGTTTAGTCTAAGACTGAGCCCCCTAGAACAAAACGATACTGCAGATGCTTAAAAAACATATGGTCAATCCGCACGCCGCCTGTCTTTTTGGAAGCGGAATGAATGATTTTCCCATCCCCTAAATAAATGCCCATATGGCTGATCGGCTTCTGTGAGGGGTCGAGATTGGCATAATCGGAAGGCCGATTGCCCATGAAATTCGTAAAGAACAGCAAATCCCCGCGTTTTGCCTGCTTGAGATCGGTGTATTTCCGCTTGGATAGGGCTTCGACATAAGCAGCCTGATTCTTCGCATCCCAGGGCAAATCCATCCCGAGCGCAGTCAAATATACCCAACGCGTGAAATCCGAGCAGTCAAAAGATTGCGGGTCTAGCCGATCCGACCCATATACATAAGGGGTTCCGAGGTAGCTTTTGGCTGTCTCGATTACGTTCTCGACGTAACCTCCTTTTTTCGGGACGATGTCCGGACTGGGAAAAGCCTGGATCAAAGGAAAGCCGTTTGGCAGAAGCGCATGCTTCTTATTTTCTGCTGCAAGGCTTTTTACGTGATTCGAGGTAGAGGCATAGAACTGCTCAACGCCCAAATCGCCGATGTACAGCTCCGCATCGCTGCTGGTCAGATTCCAGTCCGACATCCGGTTATCCGTCTCCCGCTCGGCCGTCAGTTGCACCTGGTCCCCCGTGCTTAACTGCTTAATCCTTGATGGGTGAGAGCACCCGGTAAGTGTGAGCGCAGAGGCTAACACGATGCTCATTGCAAATATGCGCATGATCAAACTCCTTGGCATGTGATGCTGTTAGGATGCCAAATTTTCGGGAGAATAAACTGGGAGCGGATAGGGGCTGCCGTATGTTGTATGTTGTACAACAATATGGATGATTTATGGGGGAATGGAGCCTCCCCATTGTACAAAATGCAATGAAAATGCTTGATTTGTGCCGAAGTGGCAGCTTTCGGGGTCAAATGGTTGCATAAAGTACAATGGAGCTGTCTCTGGGCTTGAGATTTGGGATAAATGGTTGTATAAAATACAACCTAAACGGACCGGGGGGCCTGCTCGATGGAGCCAAACAGGCCCCATAATAAAAAAGCCCGCAGGAATCACTCCCTGCGGACATTACTTCTATCGCTTTTTGCCCAAATTAAGCTCTTTCATAATTTGCCGCCCTGTCGGCGTCTGGGCCAGGCCGCCTTTGGCCGTCTCGCGATGCTTTTCGGGCATCGCGGTGCCCACCTCGTACATCACCTGCACGACTTCGTCGGAGGGGATGACGGAACGGACGCCCGCCAGCGCCATATCGGCCGCTGCCATGGCATTCACGGCACCGAAGCCGTTGCGGACGATGCACGGAATTTCGACCAGTCCGCCGACCGGGTCGCAGATGAGCCCTAGCGTGTTCTTCAGCGCTAGTCCCACCGCATGCATCGCCTGCTCAGGCGTACCGCCGCGAAGCTCAACAAGCGCTCCCGCGGCCATGCCGATCGCGGAGCCCACTTCAGCCTGGCAGCCGCCTTCCGCGCCAGAAACAAAAGAGTTGTTCGCGATTACATAACCAATCGCGCCCGCACTCAGCAATCCCCGTACCATGTGATCATCATCCCAGCCGAACCGCTGCTGGCTGCTGATGAAAACTCCGGGGATAATGCCGCAAGAGCCAGCCGTGGGCGTAGCAATAATGCGTCCCATGGAAGCATTAACTTCGGACACGGCTAACGCGTATGCCATTGCCTTGCAAGCTTCCTCGCCGAGGGAGGCTTCTGTCGTAGTCATATAGCTGGCAACACGCTGAGCGTCCTTGCCGGTCAATCCGCTGCGGGAGGTTGTATCTTCCGTCAGTCCTTTGGCCACGGCTTCTTTCATGATTTGATAGTAAGCCCTCATTTTTTCAAACACATAGTCCGGCGTCTTGCCCGATTCTTGACTTTGATCGGCCAGCATGACTTCCGCAATCGTCATTCCTTCTACAGCGCATACTTCTGTGAGTTGTTTTAATGTCCGGAATCTCAAGTTATTCGCCTCTTTCTGCGAGATCCACTCTTTTTATATCAAATATCATGCTTAAGGAGCTGAGCTCCTCGATCAGGGCATCCGGAACGGAGACGTCGGTTTCAATGACGGTCATCGCCTCGCGGTCCCTGCCTTTCCGATCCAAATCCATGAATCCGATATTGATCTGGTTGCGTCCCAGCAAGGTGGTAATGTCTGCGATCATCCCCGGCCGGTCGTGATGAGAAATAATCAACGTAGGATATACCGCGGTAAATTTCACATCGAATTGATTCACATTCACAATTTCAACGTTCCCGCCACCGATGGATGCCCCAATCATACTCACTTCTTTGGTTCCCGAGGAAATTGTAAATTTGACCGTATTCGGATGATCAGCCTTATCCTTACTTGTGAGGAAGGCAATCTCCACACCCCGAGCTTCCGCCTCTTCGGCGGCCTCCGGAATCCGCGGATCATCCGTTTCAAAATCGAGCAAGCCGCCAATAAGCGCCAAGTCGGTACCATGTCCCCGGTATGTATCCGCAAAAGACCCGTATAAAGTAATTTCAGCTTTCGTTGGTTGCTCGCCGAGCAGCTGCCTGACAACACGTCCTAGACGGACGGCTCCCGCTGTATGGGAGCTGGATGGACCTATCATGGAAGGTCCGATGATGGAAAACACATCTTTAAAGCGCATCATGCAGTTCTCCAATCCTAAGAGGTTAAAGCTTTATACTACTATTGTATGAAGTGCTTCTGCGAATGACAAGGTCTAATATCTTGTCCTTATTTTCCCAAAATGCCCCGGTCTCATTCTTTAGTGATGGCAATTGTGAGTGCAACAAGAAAAGCCTCTATCCACGCAAAAGCGTTAAATAGAGACTTTGGTTACTTATGTAGAGGCTTAAACAACCAATGCAGCTTCTGCCAGGTTGCTGGAGACTTGCTCCTGCTCATTAACCTTCCTGCCCTTGCCGAATGGAATGCAAAGCGGCGTTCCAAACAGCGGATCCTGAATAATTTGGCAATCCATATTAAACACAGTACGAATCGTTTCCTCGGTAATAATATCTTCCGGCGTCCCTTGGATAGCGATCTTCTTGTTATGAATAGCCACGATGTGATGGGCATAACGACAAGCCAGGTTAATGTCATGCAGAACCATGACGATGCTGCGCTGCTGCTCGGCATTCAATTCAAATAACAGGTCAAGCACTTCAACTTGGTGCGACATATCCAGATACGTGGTCGGTTCATCGAGTAAAATCGTATCCGTTCCCTGTGCCAACGTCATGGCAATCCAAGCTCGTTGCCGCTGTCCGCCTGATAAGGAATCCACCGTACGATCCGCATATTGCTGCATATTCGTAGCCTTCAGTGCTTTCGTCACCATCTCTTCATCTTCTGCGGACCACTGCTGCAGCCAGCTCTGGTAGGGGTATCTCCCTTGCTTGACGAGTTGGAGCACCGTTAATCCTTCCGGAGCAACCGGTCCTTGTGGCAGAATGGACAAACGTTTCGCAATTTCCTTCGTCGGAAGCTTGGCGATGGCTTGCCCGTCTAACAAAATGCTGCCATTGGTAGGCTTCAGCAACCTGGCCAACGAACGAAGTAACGTTGATTTACCGCAACCATTGCTGCCAATAAACACGGTGATCTTCCCTTTAGGAATCGCAATATCCAAATCTTCATAGATACTGTTATCTCCATAAGTTAACGTTAAATGTTGGGCCTCGATGGCGTGCATCGGTCATCAATCCTTCCTTGGCTATATGATCAAACGAAATTGTGTATATTCAACTTGGTATGTGAGGTCAGTGGAATCCAAACTTTATTTATTTAGTGTATAGTTGATGAAAACCATTGTCAATGATTTTGAGAATCATTTTCAACAAAATTCAATATGCAAGCGCCAATTTCATCCATTCCGTGAATGGACGTCTCCTTTGCTGCACGGTGAATCACATTTTTCTGCAAAAAAAGACTTCCCCAGGTCATTTATGACCATTTGAGAAAGCCTTGTAGTTCCTATGCATAAAGCAGCATACGCGCCGCGGCACAAAGGGTATCCAACAAGCCCGCTTAGCTAAGGAGGCTTAACGTTACACAGCGCCTTTGCGGCTGAGGATCAGCTTCTGTACCGCTTGTGTGCGGTTTCTCACCTCCAGCTTCTGAAAAATCGCCGTAAGGTGTTTTTTGATCGTAATCTCGCTTAAAAAAAGCTGCTTGGCAATTTCGGCATTCGTCATGCCTTGCATTAACAAATCGGAGATTTTGCGCTGTATGTCCGTTAGCGGTACGAACGGAGGCTCTGCATCAGGTTCATTCTCAATGAACTCACTCATCCCGAGTTTCAGCATCATTTTCCGCAGATACGCTTGCAGCTTGTGCCCTCTCGTATCCGTTGTGAAGGTATGCGTTGGCGTCACCTGATCGTAATCGTAATGGACAACAGGCGACATTTCGCAACCCAGGCGGTGATGAATTTCTGTGGAAAACGGAATCGGAGGCGGAGATCCGGCAACAAACCCGCCGGTAAGCAGCAGCGTGATGAAGAAATGTCCCGTGTCTGCTAACAAGCTCATATCGTTATAGTTTGATACATCAATCGTTTGTATGTAGTATCCCACAGGTGTTTCGGATGGCAGAACAAATTCATCCAATTGTTCCTGAGGCAAACTGCGAAAGTACGCCGACGAAAGCGGCTTGTTCAATAAATAATCAATGGTTGAACCATTGATCGGAATGACCGCTGTTAATCCGACAACTTCCCCTTGCGGCTTGCGCAGCAGACGGACGGTGCCTGCTCCCAAACCAGCAAGCTCCCGCAAATGCACATGTTTGAGATTAAACAGATTTTGCTCACGCGTGATAACGAACTCTCCCGCTTGATTCGTGGCGCTGTCGACATAAGGAATTCGATACTCTTGGGCTTCCTCGTAACGGCGTTGGATGTAACGTTCGGCATCGGCAAAATTCGCTTCGTCCATAACCTCAAAATAGTTGCTAGCAGTGTCTTGATTGAAAAACTGCAGAATCAGTTCATCCCCAAAATAGTGGAAGAAATCACTGACTTCGGGCGAAATATCGTCGTTCTTCCCAATACTCCGAATCGTTCGATGATAATAATACATCATGCATTTGCGCCTTAGAGTCGCATAGTACTCAGGTGACCTTGCACTAAGTTCTTGGCTGAAAGCCGTGCGAACCAAATCATGCAGCAGCCATCCCCGCTTCACTCTTCTGACGAACGATAACTCGGTAAGCAGCTGAAATTGTTCCGCCGTAACCGGCTCTTCTAACACATGAGCAAGTGTCTCCTGATTAAAATGCTTTAATACGGAAGCAGCTTCTACCATTCTGCGCAAGGCGGGCTGAGAAACCTCTTTTAACCACTGCTTCGTAATCAAGGGCAGCACTTCAACTTCCTGCAGGTGAATGAGTTCTCGTAGGGAGGACGTTTGCGCCGTTAAAGAGAGCGTCAGCGGATGCCCTTTCGTTTGGTTCCAAATCCAGTAAATTGTATGTTCATCCAAGATGGATAGGTTATGTAAATAAGTTTTTACGTCCGAAAACGATAGATCCGAGAGCGGCATCTGCACCGTACACTGTCTCCATGTAGAGGACAATTTCCAAGCGCCCTGCAGCGCATAACGGCCTGAAATCACAATAGAAATAGAAGGATCCAGCTCTTTGATCAATTGCTCCCGAAGCCAATGATCAAGCTCCCCCATTTCTTCGTACGTATCGATGGCTAAAAGCAACCTATGCTCTGTCGCTGCTCGATTCAGAATTCCAATACTTTCTATCGTGGAGAGGGGTTGATCCGATGTCGAGACAGAGACGTGCTTGCCGTCAAGTCGCTCTAACAACTGAACTACATGCTGGCATAAAGAAGATGGTGTATGTACGATATCACGGCTATCCAGCGAAATCACATGCATATTTCGTTCGGCTGCAAGTTGCCGAAACTCATCAAGCAGAAAACTTTTGCCAATTCCGCCTGTGCCGTATAGGTTCAGCAATCTTTTTTCAGGGTGAGTCCTCTGCAAAAATGTGTTAAACATCTGTAATTCGCGCTGTCTGCCCACGATCAATCTGCCGTTTATTTCCGCCATCGTTTCCCACCCGTTTAATGTTCGGATTTTTATACGAAGGTATCATACCAAAATATACCATAGGATAGTAGTGCCAATATTCCTATTGAGCTATCGTTAGTACACATGCACCTGAGTGCGGAGTTTAGGAGGAGTAAGTGAGATGAAACACATCTGGAAAAACGTGATGGTAATGTTATGTGTCAGCCTACTTTCATTTGTTATTGCTTGCGGCAAAGAGGCGCCCGATTCCACAGAGGCCTCCACCAAGGCATCCAATGACATCCCGAAAAACATTCAGATCCTCATCCTTGATGGAGCGAGCAGCATTGAAGCTTCACAGGCTGATGGCCGCGACACCATCGACTATGTCATGAAACAAGATGTGAAGGAAACCGCCGAGCTGTCACGCAAAAGGTTCAAGGAGTACGGTTTTACCATGGACGAAGTACCTGCCGAGGGAGCATTTCTATTTTCAGGAAGCAACGGTACGCTTGGTGTTGAGTATACCGTTTCCAGACTAGTGGGAGGTAAGGGCGAAACATCCGTCCATATCTCGTATAAGGTGATCAAATAATTAACCAATGGTGGAGGAGAGCTCATGTTTATGCGTCTTCAGCGAAAGATGATTCCCTTATTGGCTGTCTTCATGTTGGCGATATGTCTCGTGCTGCCAGCTCCGCGCGCTCATGCGCAGGTCCAAATGCAATATTTTTTTATCGGAGGCAGTGATCCTTATTTAATTGCCGGCGCAGACATCCCAGTCATCTATAGTGATGACAGAGCTATTGGGACCAAGATAGCATCCTTCGAGATGTTATATTCCACCGACAATATTAATTGGCATAACGTTCTCGAGTTGAAAAGCCAGTCGATTAGCGCTCAATTCCGCCTCCCGATCGATCCGTCCATCACCTCGGTGAGGATTCGCGTTATGGTGCATTATGTCCCGATTCTGGGCTCCGATACGTATTTGGAGCGAACCGAAGGGCCCTTCAAAGTCATGCAGCCGGGGGAAACCAGCGATTTCCAAGCTTCCGCCAATGATGACGGCTCGGTGACACTCACCTGGAATGATAATTCCAACATGGAATCTTCCTATGTCATTAAACGCGACGGTCCGGATGGCACGAAATATTTCAACATGCAAAATACAGCCGGTGATTTCGGACCTGTAGCAACCGTCGATAAAGCGACAAATAAAAATAAGAATACGTTATACGCCTATACCGTAACACCGGTCATTGACAAGTACACACTGCCCGACAATGTAATTCCAGGCGTCGAGACGGTGTTCATTTGGAATAAAGCCCCTCGTGACGGCCTGGTTATTGTGGATAAAATTAATCCTGTCGTTCAAATCCCTGTTCTCGTTGGTAAAAACAAAGTGATTACCAAGGTTCCAGTCATCGACCTCAAGCCTGCCGTAGACGTGAAGATACCGGATGGGCTGGGACCGATCAGCAAAGGCGGCACACAAGGCGGTACGCAAGGCGACGCCGGTCAGCCGAACATTGAGGCGCTGCTGGAAGAGGCCGTTAAGGGCTCCAGCGACTGGGCCAAAGCTGATCTCAAGCTGGCCATCGCTGCATCGCTCACGACACCATCGGTGCTTGGCAACTACCAGCAGCCTATCACTCGGGAGCAGTTCGCCGGCATCGCCGTGAAGCTCTACGAAGCGCTCAGCAGCAAGCCGGCGGCTGCGGCTGCGCCGAATCCGTTCACGGATACGGTGAACGTCGACGTGCTGAAAGCGTTCCAGCTCGGCATTGTCACAGGCGTTTCCGCGACCGGCTTCTCGCCGGACGCGAGCATTTCACGGCAAGAGCTGTGCGTCATGCTGATGCGCGCTGTGAAGGCGGCGAAGCCTGCCGCCACGCTGAACATCAGCAGCACTTCCGGCCTTGCCGACAGCGACTTGATCGCGCCGTGGGCGTTGGATGCGGTTCGATTCGCCGTCAACCACGCCATTATGAATGGCGTTGGCGGAGGGCGCATCGACCCGCTGGGCAGCACGACGCGCGAGCAGGCGATCCTCCTCGTCAAGCGGACATTTGACGCTTATAAGTAGGTGAACGGGATTGGATTCTCCCTCCCGTTAATCATGCTGCGGCGCTGTTACGGGGAGGATGATCCGTTTCGGCGCTTCAGCCGGAGCAGATGGAAAAACTACCGTTATTCCGCGCTGCACAGGGGCAAGTGTGCGGAATAACGGTAGAAGCTCCAGCTAATTCGCCAGCAACTGATTTAATCTGCTGGACCTGGCGAAATTAGCTGCATATTTTCCATTTAATTGGGAAAAAGTAGATGAATTGCCGAAAATAGCAGGAGAAATCGGCGCTAAATGCGCCCAAGAAAAGGAATCGCCATAGCGGCAATTCGCTTAAAGCCCTCCTGATTCGGATGCAGGCGATCACTGCTCAAAAAGCCCAACGTGAAGCGATTAAAGCCGCTTTCCGCATACAAATTCAGCACAGGCAGCGCATACTCGATGCCAATTGCCTGAATAACCTCGACATAGTCGGCTAGACGATGCCCTTCCGCATTCACGGAATCAATGTCGAAGCCGTCTTTATCTCTTTGCAGCGGTGTCCATAAATTGAGACGGCACGCCGGATTTTTGCTTAGAATATCCTCCACTAAGGTGACATAGGCTCCATAAAAGGTATGAATATCCCGCTCTTCCTTGCGTCCAATCGGTTTATCCAGCCGAAAATCATTCGTCCCCGCAAAGATGGTCACACAATCATAAACGGGCTCCAGCTGCCTGCCGACGTGGACAGTCGCGCCGTAATCTCGGTCTCCTCCCGCAGTGAGCGGGCATCCGCTTTTGCCTTCATTCAGGACGGTGGAGAACCCAAGCGTTGCGCTTACTAATGGTTGATAACCACCTGCAGCTGAAATGCTGTCTCCTAACGTGCACCAGCTTTTCCCCTGCCATTTGGGCTGATCTTTTAATCTCATAGCTCTTCCTCCATGTTTTATAAAAAGAGAACATGCAGCAAGTAAATGCAGGGCACGTTCTCTTCTCGTTCCGTTTTGCTTATTTTTTTGCAGTCGCGTACCAATCATTCACTTCTTTGTAGCTGGCATCTCCGCCGGACGATTTGAATTTGGCTTGGAAAGCTTCAATGCCACTGATAGGCTCCGCCCCGAAAATCAGCTTCGTCGTATAGTCTCCCACCATCGTGTTCAATTGTTGGAAGTTTTTCGAGAACTCAGGCAAGTACGGAGCAAGGCCTAATGGATCTTTGATTCTTGTGCTCTCTGGTTCAATCGTGTTCATGAAGTTCCAAGCATCGAACAAACGCATATCTTTGCGTACACGTGCCTGCCAGTAGGTTGGATAGTTTTTATCATCGGTGCCCATCAAGAAATTGTTCGCTTGGTTGCGCTCATCCGTAAAAATCGGTTGAATTGGCGTATATGCGCCATCTTTGAACGTGTAATGCTTACCTTCTTGGCCAATCGCCATTTCTTTAAACGTTGCCGGCTCCAGCTTCGCATTCATCCATTTGATAGCATCTTCCGCATGTTTAGACGCTTTAGGAATGAAGGTAATGCGGTCAAAACCTGTCGCAGCGCTCAAACCAACTTTGCCGTCTTTACCTTTCAGCGCAGGGATATAATTCGCTTTCGCGTTAGGATTATTTTTCACAAGAGCATCGTTAACCACAGGAACATCTGCCCAGTGAATCATGATCATCCCCGCTCTACCGCTTGTAAACTTCTCTTTGGCCGTAGCATCTTTGTTAGCAGCAAACTCCTTATCCAGCAGCCCTTGTTTGAAAAGATCGCTCGCAAATGTCACATAATCTTTGAACGCAGGGTCCAGAATACGTGGCGTCAGCTTGCCGTTCACATCGTTCCAGAAAAGCGGCATACCGAATGCACCAACGATGTTATTAATGAACATGGCTTCACTTTTAATCGTTAATGGAATGTTTTTATCGCCGTTTCCTCCGGGGTCTTTCTCTTTAAACGCTTTCAAAACAGCAACCAACTCATCTAATGTTGTCGGTGCTTTCATGCCTACTTTGTCGAGCCAGTCCTGTCTCACATACAAACTCTCACCGGCGAAGGAAATCGTTTTGGTTGGAATCGCATATAGTTTACCGTCTACTTTAGCCGCTTCCAGCACGGCTGGATCAACGGAGGCTTTAATGTTCGGTCCGAATTTATCAATGAGAGGTCCAAGGTCTGTCAACGCGCCTTTTTTCGCATAATCGGCAAATAGTGCTTTGAAGTCCGTCGTTCCTCCTGTTGTAACAGCATCATAAGGTTCGCCGGAAGCGATAAGAATGTTAAGCTTGTCTGCCGCTTTATCCTGAGGGAGCATATCATATTGCACTTTGTAGCCTGTTTTCTGTTCCAGGAATTTCGCAACCGGGTACGTGTTGTAATCGTCCTTTTGCCAAATTTGAAGCGATTTCAATTCTGGCTTTGGTCCGGAAGTTGTTGCTGCTGGCGCTGCGCTTGCCGGGGCTGCATTACTGCCTGCTGGCGTATTGCTTTTGGACGAACAAGCAACAAGTGAAGTAACCGATAAGCTTGCTGCAAGTGTTAGAAGCATGACTTTATTGTGTCTTTTTAACATGTGCAAACCTCCCTAGTAATTGTATATACTATATCATTAAACCCTCGACGCTAACATCAAGGGCATTAATGCTCATTCACCCTTTCACAGAGCCGATCAGAACGCCTTTGACAAAATGTTTTTGCAGATACGGATACACTAACAACATCGGAATAATGGACGCAATAACTGTTGCCGCACGAATGCCTTCCGGTGAAACGTTCATCATATCGTCTACGCTTTTATTCACGGCGTTGGAGCTGTCCGCATCCATCACAATATCGCGCAAGTATAGCTGCAAGGGCTTCAAACCTGCATCATTGATGTAGAGCATCGGATGAAAGTAATCATTCCAAAAGTACACCGCATAGAAAAGCGCGATGGTCGCAATAACAGGAACGCTTAGCGGAATAATGATTCTGAAAAGAATCGTAAAGTTGCGGGCGCCGTCCATTTTAGCCGATTCTTCCAAGGCTTCCGGCAAGGATTCGTAATAACTTTTAATGACCAACATGTTAAAGACGCTAATCAGGGCCGGCAGCATGATGGACCACAGGTTATTAATCAGATGAAGCTGCTTCATCAACAAGTAGTTCGGTATGATACCACCATTAAACATCATCGTGAAAATGAACAGCAGCATGATGAAGGAAATGCCGGGCAGATGCCTTTTGGACAAGGGGTATGCGGTTAATGCTGTGATCAGAATCGCTAGAAACGTGCCCACCACCGTAATTAGCAGTGAAATCCCAATTGAATGTAAAAACTGGCTGGAGGAAACGACGTATTTCATGGTATCCAGCTGAAAGCCGATCGGAATAATTCCCACTTTACCGGAAACTACAGCTGACTCATCACTTATGGCTTTGGATAAAATATTCGCTAACGGCAGCAAAGTCGCTAAACCGCAGATGATTAACACGAGATAAATGAAGAAGTCCAGCGATCTATCACCAATCGTTTTTTTGTGCATGATTGTTTTCGCCTCCTACCAGATGCTGCGCTTGATTAACTTTTTGCTCAGTTCGTTGCCGGCTACGATCAGGATGAACCCGACAACAGAGTTGAACAACCCGACCGCTGTACTAAAGCTGTAGTCCTGCTGACCAAGACCTTGCCGGTACACGAAGGTACCGATGACATCGCCGGATGCATAAACGACTGAATTGTACATCGTCAAAATTTGCTCCGTACCCGCCTCAAGCAAGTAACCCAAGCGTAAAATCAAGATCAAAATGATTGTCGGCAAAATGCCAGGCAGCGTAATGTAAAGCATTTGTCGAATACGTCCCGCACCATCAATGGAAGCTGCTTCATACTGCTCTTGCTCGATTCCTGCGATAGCAGCGATAAAGATAATGGCGTTCCATCCGGATTCCTTCCAGCCTGCTGTAAATACAACGACACTACGGAAAAATTGGTTGTCCAGGAAAAAGGAAATCGGTTCACCGCCGAACCATTGGATGACGTTGTTCACCAAGCCGCCTGTCGGTGACAGAATGTTAATGAACAAGCCCGAGATGATGACCCACGATAAGAAATGCGGGAGGAAAATGATCGTTTGAATCGTCTTTTTGAAAAAGACTTTGCGCACCTCATTTAAGAAAAGCGCGATGATGATCGGGATTGGAAAAAGCAGCACAATCTTATACAGGCTGATCAGCAGCGTGTTGATGAAAACCTGATAAAACTCTTCCGAATGAATCAGCTTCTCGAATTGATCCAACCCTACCCATTTGCTCCCACTAAATCCGTCGAAGATATTGAAGTCCTGAAAAGCAATCACAATGCCGTACATCGGCGCATATTTGAACAGCAACAAAAATATCAATCCAGGCACAAGCAACAAGTACATATCATAATTGCTCAGCATCAGCTTCAGACGGCCACTACCTTTGGTCATTGGCTTGGCGTGAGCTGTTTGCAGCTCTATTTCTGCTCGTGTTGTACGCATGAATGGCTCACCTCCGTGTTCTTATAGGACAATTATATCGGTGGGCACAAATGAAATGTAGATGGTAATATTTCTGTTTCTGGTGCAATCTTATGGTTTTAACACAAAAAGTCGCCTCTAAGAGGCGACTTCTTTATATGCGATGCGCACCGTAACGGTCGTTCCCTCCCCCAGCGTGGAGTGAATGCACAGCCCGTAGTGATCACCGGCGAACAATTTGATTCTCTCGTTGACGTTGTACAGTCCGTACGAGCTCCCGGAACCGTCCGATTTCATCGAAGGACGAGGCTGCGTCAGCAGGCTCTGCACGAGCTCCTCATCCATGCCGATGCCATCGTCCGTAACGGAAAGGACCAGAGCTCCATCTTCTTTTCTCGCGCCAACGAGGATGGTGCCGGTCTTGCCCTTGGATCTGCGAATCCCGTGCAGGAGCGCATTCTCGACAATCGGCTGCAGTGTTAGCTTCGGCATCTCCAAGTCGTCGAGCCCCTCTTCGATGTCGAAATACACCTCGAAACTCTTCGGGAACCGATTTTGCTGGATTTCCAAATACACTTTAGCCAGATTGAGTTCATCGGTCACGCTGACCAGGTCTCTGCCTTTATTGAGACTGAGCCTGAAATATTTGGCCAAGCCATTAATCATATTGGAAATCTCCGGCGCATTATGACCGATGGCGATCCAATTAATTGTATCCAGCGTGTTGTACAAGAAATGCGGATTAATTTGCGCTTGCAAGGCTCGAAGCTGAGCCTCCCGCTCCTGCACTTTGGATTGATAGGTTTCCTCCATCAAACCATGAACTCGGTGGATGAGATGATCCACACTATTTTCAAGCAGCTTAAAGTCGCCTCCCGCATTGAATGTACGGTCATCCAAACTTTCAATACCGCCTCGTTTAATCGTCCTGATCACCGTTTGAATGCGCCGGTTCATGTTGCGAACAATCATCGCCAGAAGGATAAACACGAGCAAAAGAAACAAAATCGTTACGGTCGAAATCGTCGCCACGCCAGAAAATTGGTTCAACGCAACAGCTCGCGAGCTGATTTCCGATTGCGGCACTTCAGCAACAAGTTTCCACCCCGTTGAGGCAACCTTTGTATAAATGGCAAATCGCGGATTTTTATCATCAAGCAGACGAACGACGCCTTCATCATGAAGTGCAATCGTGCTCAACGGGTCGCCTTCCATCATTTTTTTACCAAGCAATGACTTGTCTTGATTCGAGATCATCTGGCCATCGTCTGCAATCAAATAAATATTGCCATCTTTGGTCAACTTAATTTTATTCAAAATGTCGGTTATCGTTTTTTCAGAGACATCGATCAGCAGCACACCGGAAATTTGGTCGTACTCGTGCAAATCCCGAAGCATACGGGCAGCGGAGAAAATATAGGCAGGCCCTTGATCGATAAAGGATTCCAAATAAGCGCCCGACCACACGATTGCGCCTCCTGAATTCATCACCTTTTCATACCAAGGCCAGTTCTTCAGACTCTCCTGTGTAAAAAAGTTAACCCGTTCGCCCGTAAACATGCGATCCCCATTGACGAACAAACGAACCCGAAACACATTCGTATTCGTCTCTGCACTATCTACCAAAATACGCAGCTCTTTCAGGGATTCCAGCTGCTGATCGATCGTGGCTTTACGATTCAAATATTCCGCCAGCTTCGGGTTCATAAATAACGTATTGGACGTATCCCGGACCGAATCGAATTGAAAATCCAAGTTAATGCTCGCTTGCTTAAGCGTTTGCAGCATCGTATTCGTTACTTCCTCTTCTAAGATGTGCGAGGACCTCTGGGTATGCATGACAAGCAGAACAGCCGCAGGAATGAGGATAAACAGCACATAGCCTAGCAGCCAATATTTTGCCGCCATCACACCGTTTGTGAGCAGCAATACATAATTCCAACCATTAATAAGCAGCCGTTTCATCGAGTGGCACCTTCTTTATATCATCTGGTCACGATATGCGCTCGGGGTAAGTCCGACATATTTTTTGAACAACTTGCTGAAGTAGCTGGGGTCTGAGTAACCTACCATAAAACAAACCTCATAAAATTTATTACGGGGATCGCTGAGCAGCTCCTTCGCTTTCTCAATTCTCACCTTGGTTAGAAACTCATTAATCGTCTCGCCCGTCTCCTGTTTAAACAGCAAACACATATACGTGGATGACAAATAGACCTCTTTGGCAATATCCCCAATCTGTAAATTCTCCGCATAACGCTGTTCGATTAAGGCGTGGATGCGTTCAATGACGTTTTTCGGCTTCCCTTTGCGCTTCTCCTCAATGCTTTCACATACCTGCAGAAGGTGCTCCTCCACAATTTGACGCAAATCCGCCATGCGCTCCTGTTTAAAAATGCGTTCCCACAAGTCTCTCTCCTTCTTCTCCATGTCGGGTCCAAGCATATTCAGCTCCTGCAAAAGTCGGCTTGTCAGCAAAATTAATTGCAAGCTCACGTTTCGCCCGTTTGAAAAGCCTAACCTGCGGTTCTGAGCAAGCGGAATAAACACATCGTCCAATTCGGCATGCAGCGCCGTTTTATCCGATGATTTGACCACTGACATAATGCGTTCTCCCTGCGCAGCATCAAAACGGTACACGCTTTCATTATCATGTTCCAAATGGTCAATGGAAATAATGCGATTTTTCCCCAGATACCAGCGATGATCAGCAGCTTCCTGCGCCCGATTATACGATTGCGGCAAAGCAGCCAACTCGGATATTCGCTCGCCTACGCCAATCGTAACACTTATTTTCAGCCACTTAAGCAAGCTATCCCGAATGTCTTCCGCCACACCAAGAAGCATCTCCTCCTGGGTATCCTCTTCGCCCATCCTCAGAATGCCGACATATTCGCCATTGCGATTCTCAAATACATATCCCTGCATATATTTCCCAATGATTTCCTGAATAATGTTTAAAATAGAGTAAGCCAGCAACTGCTGATCCCTCTCGGAGCGCGTCGCTACAACTTGATCGCTATCATCGATTTTCACAACAATCGTCCAATAAACCGCTTCGCTAGGCAGCACGAGCCCTAGAAAATCAAGCCGGTCTTTGATCCTGCCTGGGTGCGGGATTCCGTCCCGAATTAATGACATCAGAAACTTTTCACGCAGCAAAGGCATGCTTTGGGTCAGTTTTGCCTGCATATCAACGATATAAGTGCGTTCTTGTTCCGCTTCCTTGAGTTCATTGACGACCCGTTCGACAACAGCGGCCAGTTCCAACCTATCGACAGGTTTAAAAATATAATCCACCGCATTGACCTTGAGTGCCGATTTCAAATAATCCGCATCGTCATGCCCGCTTACAAACACAATTTTCATCGTTGGAAAACGCGCTTTAATTGCATGTGAAAGACGAATCCCATCCATCTGCGGCATGCGAACATCCGTCAAAACAATGTCCGGTTTGAGGCTCTCAATCACTTCCAGACCTACGTCTCCATCATCCGCTTCACCAACAACTTCAATGCCATATTTCTCCCATTCAAAATAAGACATTAATCCATGCCTCACAGTAGGTTCATCATCTACAATTACGAGTCGAAACATGTTGTATGCGCCTCCCTTACCCAGTGATTCTAGTATACTTGCTAGTTGTCGTGTTCGAAATAGACTATGATCAAAAAAAATCGCCCCTGCTGCCAAAGGCAGGTCTGGGACGATCTTCTCCTTGATTTAATTGCTTTCCTCGTCGTATTCAATGTGACCGGAGGCCACCGTAACGGCTTCTACTTTTCCAGGATTTTCGCCCAGCCAAGCCCCCTGTTCCACCAGCCTGCGCTGAAGCTCCGGAATGTTCACCTCACGGAAACCGGCGCCAGTCACGCTCGCCATGGCCGCAGCCGTACCGGCCGCTTGCCCCATGGCAAAGCAGTTCGGCATTACGCGCAGCGAGCCCTGTACAGGACGGTCCGACGAAACAGAACGTCCGGCAACGATAAGGTTGGATTTTCCTTGTGGCAGCATGCATCGGTACGGAACCCCATGCGATTTGCCTTTTGGCAAATGCTTGATAACCATCGTGCTGCTGGCATTGGCAAGGTGAATATCGATAAAGTATGCATTACGCGCAATATCATCTTCAAACGTCCGCATGGAGATGAAATCATCCACGACAAGCGTGTAGTCGCCCGCGATGCGGCGTGTTTCCCGAATACCGATTTGATCGCCGGAGTGTACGAGATGAATATTCTCGAACCCTGGCACATACTTGCGCAGGAACTTGATTTGAACATCGATCAGCTTGCGACCTTCAATAGCCGCATACGTCAAATCTTCCGCGCTCGTACCATCAATGCCGAAAATATGTCCAAAATTAAATCCCGCAATAGAGTCGGTAATCCATGCGATACCGGATACGCGCTTGCGGCCTTCTGGAAGATCTCCGTTTTGCTGCGCTTCCACAATTGTTTTGTCGAGCTGCTTGGATTGCCCCGAGTCCTGGCAGAACTGATCGAAACGCGCTTTATCCGCTCCCGTCACGAGATAGCACATCGTTCCCGGCTGCAGCTCACCATTTTCCCCGCCCGTTTGGAACGGTACACCGGCAAGCGCCGCCAAATCCGCGTCCCCGCTCGCATCAATGTACAGCTTAGCTTGAACGACCGAACGTCCCGATTTGTTGCTGATCACGAGTCCGCTGATCCGGTCTCCTTCCAGCAGCACTTGGTCCGCAACGGTGTGGAACAAGATTTTGGCACCGCTTTCCAAAACCTGCTGATCGTACACACGCTTCAGCGTTTCGACATCGATAGGCACCCAGTCCAACTGTTCCTTATAACGCTCGTGAAACGCATCCCCTGCTGCCCGCTTCATCTCGTTCAGAAGATCCAGACCAATCCCTCGTATGATCGGCTTCTCGCCATCCGAATATGGGCAAAATGCCGGTACGAGTGCTGCTGTCCCCATGCCTCCCAAATATCCCCGCTGCTCGATCAGCAGTGTGTCTGCGCCATTGCGTGCTGCTGCCATGGCTGCGGCAACACCCGATGCTCCGCCTCCGACGACGACGACGTCCGGTGTATAGGAAATTGGAAGTTCCGATGAAATTGTAATGGTTTGTGCCGTTTGTTTAGCCATTTGTTCTACCTCCATAGGATCTAATACCTTCATTATAGTCCGACCGGAAAGTGAAACTAGTTTAATTTTAGTTTAATCAAAAAAGCGATCATGGTACGATAGAAATCAAGATGCAGCATGTCAACTGTGAGGTGGAATCACGTGCCAATACGCAAAGACGTAACACAGAAAACAATCGCCAAAGAGCTCGGAGTCACCGTACAGACCGTCTCCAAAGCATTAAAAGGCAAGCCCGGCATGTCCGAGACGACCCGCCAGCTTATCCTCGAAACGATGGAGCAGCGAGGGTATTTTACCAAGGATCAAATTCGCAGCCTGCGCGCCGAGCATATCTCTCCATATCCTGTAGAGAAAATGAGATTCCTGCTTGTTCAAACAGAGGCCTCCTTGAGCTATCATGCACGTTTGATCGGCGGCCTGCAGGATCGCTTCGCCTCCTTCGGCCACCACATCGAAGTCTGTATGCTGCCGAATTCCATTCGGAGCAGCGAGATGTCCGACTGGCTGGAGGAGCATGGCATTGCCTACACCGACGGCATCTTCATAGCGCCCAGTCTGACGCCCAAGTCTTGGGAAGATGAGCTTCTGAAGCTTCCGATCCCCAAAATTCTGCTGAGCTATCCACCGCTCGGCACCAAAGTAGACAGCGTCATCTGGGACATCTATGAAGCGACTTTCCAAGCCGTTGCCTACCTGCGGTCCATCGGGCATGTCCGTATCATGTATGTTGGCGATACGCACCAACAACGTGGGTTTATCCTGCGCTGGCAGGCATTCCAGCATGCCATGAATGAATTTGAGGCGGCGATCGATCCCCGCCAGCATTCCATCGATGCGCGGAGTACGAATCCGCATTGGCTGGATGATCTGCGCGCCAAGCTGCTTCGCAGCGCACCTACCGCCTTGATCTGCGGCGTCGACGGCGAGGTCCCGGCTGTGTATCAGCTCTGCACCGAGCTGGGGCTGCGCATTCCCGAGGACATCTCCCTCATCGGCATGCTCAATGAGCAGCCCGCATCCATGCCGGAGTTCACCCGGCCGCTACTATCCGTTCGCGAGACCGGCTACCGGGCAGCCGATCGCATGCTCTGGCGAATCGCGAATCCCACGCTGCCGTGTGAGCATATTCGCATTCAGGGGGAGCTGTGGATTGGGCGGACGACGGCTGAGAATTTGGGATCTACTACTGTATAACAAAAAGGCTGTCCCCAAAGTCGTGAATGACCAGGGACAGCCTCTTTTAAGTTCATACTATTTGTTCTTTTTTTCCAAAGCTTTTAACAAAACCACAACAGATTCGGATCTTGTTGCGTTAGCTTGCGGAGCAAACGTATTCTTGTCTCGACCTTGCACAATACCCGCTAGCTTCACGAATGCAACGCTGCCTTTGGCCCATGCCGGGATCGTCTCGTCATCCGAGAAGCCCGTAGCCGCACCTGCCGTCGTGTATGCCCCCATCGCGTTTGCGATAATGACGGCCATTTCGGCACGTGTGATTGGAGCATCCGGCCGGAAGCTGCCATCTTCATAACCATGAATGATGCCTGCTTTGACTGCTTTTCCGATAGCTTGTTGTGCCCAGGCTCCGATTTTAGCATTGTCTGTGAAGGTTAGTTGCGCTCCTTCGCCTTGTAGTTTCAACGCATTCATGAGCATAACCGCGAATTCAGCGCGAGTTACTGTTGAATCCGGTTTAAACGTGCCATCCGGATATCCGCTGACGATGCCTCCGTTAACCGCATTTTTAATGCTAACCTCTGCCCAATGTCCTGCCACATCACGGAAAGCAAGGTTGTCGGAAGGCTCCTTCGTTGGTTCGTTTGGTCCGACAGCAAATACCGCATATTTCGTAAAATGATTCACCGCTACAGTAATTCGATCCCCATTCACAGTGCCCCCAGCGACTTCCACCCATTGCTTCTGCACTTCGTCATAATAGAAGACAGATGGTCTTTGATCTTTTTGAACAGCCGATGGGTTAAAAGATAAGCTCAACGTGACCGGTTTACTGAAGTTCTCCGAGAAGTTTTTCAAATTCTCAAAGATCGGACTCAAAAGAACCTCTTTTTCCGTAATCAGATTTTGAGTGTTCACTAATTTTTCAATCGATAATTTCAATTCTTTCATAATAGCTCCGGCAGGAATAGAAATGGTAATTGAATCACCCAAACTAACTACTCCTGATTGACCTATTTGAAGTGTTAATTGACCGTTTGTTCCAGTCACAAAAGTAGGATTTGATGTTGCGGAACCACCATTACCGGCGTCTTCATGTTCATGCTCATCCGTAATTTCCTGAGCAGCGCGATTCACGGTAATTGTATAAGTCTTCTTCGTCCCGTTTTGCGCTGTCACGACAATCGTAATTGTGTTCGCCCCGACAGTTAAAGGAATATTCCCGCTAGTTTGGCCGCTCAGTACCGGTGTTCCATTGACAGTCATCGTCGCATGGCTATCAGCCAAACTACCAGTTACCGTAAGACTGGATATTCCATATGCCACTTTGGATGTGTAACTCGTTTGCCCGGATGTAAATACCGGCGTCAGTGCTCCACTCGAAAGCGCCAAACTGCTCATGTCTGCGTTCTCGCTTAAAATAGGCGTGCGTTCAACAGTCAGGCTATACGTATTATTTGTCGTACCATCCTGCGCAGTTACTACAATGCTAATCGTGTTAGAACCAACATTCAAATTGCTAGCACTGTAGGTATAAACATCGCCTGTTACAGAGGAATAAGTTGCACCCGTTACAGTAATCGTTTCACTAGGCTCAGCCTTTACTAATAGCATATTGAGACCTGAAACCGTATTAGGTACTTCCACTTGATAATGAAGCTGTGAGTTCGAGAAATTCGGTGTTAACGTCCCTTGATCGACCGACAAGTCTGCAAGCAGTGCATTGTTGCTAATTCTCGTTACATCGATCGTGTAGGTTTTCGTCGTGTGATTCACAGCTGTTACAACAACTTCAATGCGATTCACGCCAACAAGTGCAATATCCGCACTTGCCTGACCGCTTTGTACCGTTTGGCCTTTTACAGTTACACTCGCGCCAGCGTCCGCTGTCGTTGGGGTAACCGTCATGGTCTCGACGTTATTGGCTACGCTTAATGTGTAACTCGTCGTGCCGGCTGCAAAAATCTCATTCAAGCTTCCACGGCTAACACCCAAAGCACTTAAATCAGCATTTGAACTTAGCTCACGGGTAACCTTGACCGTTAATGCTGCAGATGAATTGCCAATGGCATCCGTTGCAACGATCGCAATATGATTGTCGCCCATTGCCAGCTTCGACAAATCAATAGGCAGGATCGCTTTGCCACCAATAGCTGTTACACTCGTTCCAGACTGTAGGACATTCGTATTTCCGACCTTTGCCGTGACACTTGCACCCGATTCGGTATCAACGATGATGTTGAAGTTATCCGTTTGTGCTGTGTTATCCTTGTCTGCTGACCCGTCTTCGACAGGTACAACCGGCGGTGACGTGTCTTTCGTTACAGGTACTGTCAATGTGCCGGAAGCAGCCCCCATACCATCTGTCACAACAATTTCAATGTTGTTTACGCCTTCTGTAAGAAGTGAGAGATTGATTGGCAGTGTTGCTTTGCCGCTTACAGCCGTCACACTCGTTCCTGATTCTAGAACATTAGTGCCGCCTACTTTTGCTGTCACCGCTGCTCCCGTTTCTGCATTTACGATGATGCTGAAGTTTGCGTTCTGAGTCGTACCTTCTTTCGGCGCTGTTCCATCTTCCGTAGGATCAGTTGGCGGAGTCGTGTCTATCGCTACCTCAACAGTCAAAGCACTAGAAGCATTGCCTATCGCATCTGTTGCGATAACTTCAATCACGTTAGGTCCTTCCGCAAGCTTCGTAAAATCAATAGGCAGCGTAGCTTTGCCGCCAGCAGCCGTAACACTTGTTACCGACTGAAGGACGTTCGCGCCTCCTACTTTTGCTGTCACTGCTGAACCCGTTTCCGCGTTTACAATAATGTTGAAATTCGCATTTTGCGTCGTGCCTGCTTTGTTGGCCGTGCCGTCTTCCATCGGAGCATCTGGTGAATTCGTATCCTTATTGACCCTAATCGTTAAGGTAACGGACTTGTTGCCAACGGCATCTTTCGCCTCAATTACGATACTGTTCGGTCCTTCCGCCAGCTTCGTTACATCAATCGGCAGCACGGCTTTATTATTCGCCGCCGTTACTTCCGAACCAGACAGGAGCACATTCGTGCTGCCTACTGTCGCCGTCAACGTTGTTCCGTTTTCTGCGGTTACGATGATGTCGAAATTGGCATTCTGCGTCGTGTTATCTTTGTTGGCCGTTCCATCTTCGACAGGTGCAGCCGGTGGTGTTATATCTTTGGTTACAGGTACTGTCAATGTGCCGGAGGCATTACCCATACCATCTGTTGCAACAATCTCAATATTGTTTGCGCCATCTGTGAGGAGTGAGAGATCAATAGGCAGTGTTGCTTTGCCATTTACAGCTGTCACACTCGATTGCAGAACACTGGTGCCGCCTACTTTCGCTGTCACCGCTGCTCCCGTTTCTGCATTTACGATGATGCTGAAGTTTGCGTTTTGCGTCGTACCAGCTTTCGGCGCTGTTCCATCTTCCGTTGGAGTACTTGGAGCAGTCGTATCTATCGCTACCGCAACGGTCAAAGCATTAGAAGCATTGCCTATCGCATCTGTTGCGACAACTTCGATTACGTTGGATCCTTCCGCAAGCTTCGTAAAATCAATAGGCAGCGTCGCTTTACCGCCAGCAGCCGTAACACTTGTTACCGACTGGAGGACGTTCGCGCCTCCTACTTTTGCTGTCACTACAGAACCCGCCTCCGCATTTACGAAAATGCTGAAGTTAGCGTTCTGAGTCGTTCCCGCTTTGTTGGCCGTTCCGTCTTCCGTTGGAACATTGGGTGGACTTGTATCTTTAGTGATAGTAATCGTCAAGGTAGTGGAGGTATTACCAACAGCATCTTTCGCTTCAACTGTGACGCTGTTCGGTCCTTCCGCCAACTTCATTACATCAATCGGCAGCACGGCTTTATTATTCGCCGCCGTTACTTCCGAACCAGACTGCAGCACATTCGTGCCTCCCACTTTCGCTGTCACCTTTGCCCCATTCTCTGCGGTTACGATGATATCGAAATTGGTATTCTGCGTCGTGTTTGCTTTGTCTGCTGTTCCGTCTTCAAGCGGTTTGTTTGGCGCAATCGTATCTTTCGTGACAGGTACCGTCAGTGCACCTGATGCGTTTCCTGCTGCGTCCGTCACAACAATGACGATCTGATTGGCGTTTTCAGCAAGCTTCGCCAGATCAATCGGCAGCGTTGCTTTCCCATTAGCCGCTTCAACATCAGTGCCAGCTTGAAGCACATTCGCAGCGCCAACTTGCGCTGTCACCTTGGCATCGGTTTCGGCATTAACGACAATATTGAAATTCGCATTCTGTGTCGTCCCTGCTTTATCCGCCGTTCCGTCTTCCGTTGGTACAAGAGGTGCAATCATGTCTTTCGTGAGCGTAACCGTTAATTCTTCGGAGAAATTGTCCGTTCCAACGGTAAAAGCAATCACAATATCGTTGCTGCCCTCTGCAAGCTTTGTGATATCAATAGGCAGCGTTGCTTTGCCGCTTGCATCCGCAGTAACGTTTGCTACTGTCCGTAAAACATTTACACCTGCCACTTGAGCTGTCACAAGCGCTCCATTTACAGCATTATTCACTTTAATGCTAAAGTTTGCATTTTGCGCGGTTCCCGCTTTATTCGCCGATCCATCTTCTGATGGTGCTTTATAAATCTCTACAATATTCGAAGCCGCCGATTGCTGCCCGTCTTTGTAGTTAACCGTATTTCCTTTTGCCTTTACTTTAAATGTATACTTGCCAGGGCCTGCTGAACGCATAGCGCTCAGGAAATTTGCACTTAGGGTACTGGCACTCGTCAAAACTGCGCTGCCCCACACGGAATCATTGCGGTACAGCTGATCTTCATAGCCTGCTGCGCCAGACACTGGATTCCAAGTGGCGATTCCGTCTTTTGACAGTTTCAAGTTTGTCGCCTGACCTAATGTGGAGGATGTGTTTGTTACCTTTACTGCAAACGTCTGCGATGCTCCATTACTCGAATGAAAAGTAAACGTCTGCCATCCTTCAGCCAGTTGAGACAAAAACTCTTTTTTCAGCGTTACAACGCTACCGGACACCGTAAAATCAGTACCTTGGGTCAAAACCGTACCCTGGTTGCTGACACTGATGCTTTTCAGGGCGTTCGTTAAAGTCACCGGAATGTCCGCCTGCTGCATCATATTGATGTTGAAGAAAGCTGCGGAAGGAACCGCAGTAGAGGCAACTGTATGCCAACTATCCCCATTATCTGTCGACTCCAGATAAGTATCATAATCTCCAACGGCATAGAATTTCCCATTCGTATAGGAAACGAACTGCAGGGCGTTATAATTATCCGTATCTTCTCTAACGGGTGGTAACCAAGTCACTCCATTATTCGTTGACTTATAGATCGTACCGATCTCGTCAACTGCAATGAGCACACCATTCCCATAGGCAACCGAAGTAAGTTTGTAATCCGAAATCGCCGTGGGATTTACCGTCCAAGTCGTGCCATCGCTTGATGTAACAACCGTTCCCGAATTGCCGACAGCAACATACTTGCCATTAAAATAAATAATGGAAGCCATCGCAGGAACCAAGTTCAAATTAACCTTGGACCAATTAATGCCGTCAGTTGACCCTTTAATGAAGCCATCATTCCCATTTCGCCCAACGGCAAGATAGCGAGTTCCATCATAAATCACATTGGCAAATGACCCGCCATACGGATATTGCCAATTCACTCCATCGGTGGAAACTACGATGCCATCATTGCCTAGCTGCATAAATACGCCCTTTGCATAGAAGGCATTTTGGGATGTCATTGTGGAGCCTTTGGTTTGCTGTTGAAAATCTGTACCATTCGTGGACGTAAAAATACCGCCATAAGACGTCCCGTCGTAGCCAAACAAATAATATTTGGAATTTACATTGTCATATAAGCCTCCAAATATTTGGCTCGACGTATTGCCGGCTGCTCTGAATGGACCAGACCAGGTAATTCCATCAAGGGATGTATAACTTGATCCCAAAGCATCATTGGCATAGAAACGATTATTAAGACTCAGCACAGAATTAATAAAAAATGAACCCGAAAGCTTCGTATGCTTAGACCAAGTCTTTCCATCTGTAGAAGTATGTACATAACCGCCAGAATCGCCAATTACGATCGCCTTGTCGCTGACCGCTATGGAAGTCAAATTATTGCTCGTCCCGATCGTCATCGATGACCAGGTCTTACCATCTGGAGAGGTGATCACCTTGCCACCCGTCGTAACCGCGATAAACTTGTTGATCCCGTCCGCATATGCAACTCTATCAATTCTGCTCGATATCGTAGAATCGCGCTGCGTCCATACGTCTCCGTCCGGAGACGTCATTACCGTCCCTTGATCCCCGACGGCGACAAATTGATTGCCACCGAATGTAACGCCGGTATAGGTCACATCTAGGCGTGATCTATCCGCGGCTATTTGCCAATCAAACCCATTGATTGACTTCAAAATCTTGCCGTAATAGCCCACCGCCACATACACATTACTTCCAAAAGCGGCGCCTGTTATAGGCTCGTTCGGAATTACGCTGTGCTGATCACCTGGCTGCTGAGTTGCTGCCATTGTCTTTTGCCCCAGCATCGTTCCAAAAACGAGCAAGAAACAAATGAGCATAATACTTGCTCTTTGTAGACCTTTTATCAAATTATCCCTCCTTAACATCTGTCAAAATAAAATACATGACCAGTAAAGCTTATCATACGAATTTCTATTTTCACATGATAATAAGATTAAAATGATTGCATTATTTCCACTAGAAACATAGATTGTCAAATATTATTCTCAATTAAAAAAACCGAGCATGGGTATGCATCGGCGGCTTTTTATCAGTATCAATTTAACGTAAGTTTGTACTCTTCTATCAGTTCAATATTTCTCTTCCGACCCCTCGCGTAATCCTTAATCAGCTGCTTAATATTCGGATAGAGCACTATGCTGTCCAACTCAGAAAATGAAACCCATCTGACACCGGTTTGATTCTCATCGGGATTCGCCGGGAGAGACGGCCTGGAACCTTCTTTTATCTGGCAATCAAACATCAAACTTAAGCCGTGAGGTGAATTACTTTCATATGTTGTCATCAAATGCGGAACATGCTCAGAAACAAAAGCAAGCGGCCCTACCTCTACATCCACAGCAGCTTCCTCCAAAGCCTCCCGCTTCACCGCTTCTATGACGGACTCCCCAGCCTCCACGCCACCTGCCGGAAGATTGTAATGAATCCCGTTTTTGTCTTCAAATTGTATAAGCAGAACAGCATCATTTTCGATAATAAGCGCACACGCTCTTACCCGGATTGGATAAGTCAATCTGATCATCGCCTTTCGATAAGTATCGTATACAGCTACTGCAGAACTTGATTTTCAGGTAAATGAAAGACGGAGATGACCCCCTGAATGTGATAAGCAACCTTCTCCTCTGTTACAAAACACAGAACCGCACTCGTCGGCCGATCGCGAACCGCAATCATGGTCATCCCCAAAACTTCAGCATGCATACGCACAATATAGTGAAACTTCGTTGTTCCGTCGATGCTTAATGCTTCAATCGTATGTTGAGCAATCTTAATATCCTGCTCGCTTAACCCTTTTTCGAAAATAGACGAAATATCGTGCAGCAAATCGGGAAACTCATCTATTTCAACCCTTGTCCCCGCTACCGCTTCATCCTCTAGCATATCAGGATTTCCAGATAATTGCTTTACGTTATTTTTGAATCCAGACATCGCCATGTAGATCTTCGTAAAAAAAGAAGTTAACATAATGGATTGCCCCTCCCGTTTGCTGAGTGCAACTTTGTTAATCGTGCGTCTCGCGGCCAATTTGGAACAGTATTAGATATATTGTTTGGAAAATGAAAAAAGCCCACGGATGGGCTATTTATTTATTAAGGACAAGAAATAGTAACTTAATTTATGCATGTAGATTTTCGTGTGCAGTGAGCTTAGTACAATTCAAATCCCTTACGGACCGAGCAGCCCTTATTCGCAAGAATTGGGACTCTCTAGAATTCTAACGGACACTAGCGCGGCTATCCACCCCTTCAGAGTGAATTTGTGATGTGAAATGACAAGATAACGTTACTGGGGTCCGTTAGTGATGCAAAAAGAAGCAATTTGCATAGAATTACGGCGATGAGGTCCGTTAGAGTGTTTTCCCTCTTTTTTCGAGATACTCTGATCGGATTGTTTGAGGTAAGAAGAATTACATCGCCAGAAAAAAAAGGAACCCAGCCAACGGGGCCGGGTTCAAAAAGTTTATATTAAAAAGGGGGTCTTGGTTATTATATTACCCTCCGAACATTATGGAACCATAACAGGAATATTTCATTTATGTTACAAAATAGAAAACGCTTTATTCTTTTCCTCTTTAAGCACTTCTATACGTTTTTTTAGGCTTCTATACGCTTCTATACGCTTCTATACGCTTCTATACGCTATTTTACACTTCTACACGCCTCTAAACGCCGCTATACGCTCCCCTGCTCATTTTGTAGACTTCTCAGAAATTTGTGTTTAATCTGTAAATCGCCCAAAAAGGGTTGCACCTTTCCCCCTCTTAGCATATAATAGTAATAATTAAATTAGAATTATTATAAATAAGGAGGGACCGTATGAATACCGAATACGACTACCACCATCTTCATCACGTAAAAAAACAAACAAAATCCAGAAAAACATTGTGGGTAACCCTTCTGCTAACTGCCTTTTTCACCATTGTAGAAATCGTCGGCGGAGTGTTTTCCAATTCGCTCGCACTGCTTTCGGATTCAGCCCATATGATTTCGGACGTCATCGCGCTGGGCTTAAGCATGATTGCCCTGCATCTCGCAACCCGGCAGCCGAATGCCCGATTCACGTTCGGGTTCCTGCGGTTTGAGATCATCGCTTCATTCCTAAACGGCCTCGCCCTCTGCGTGATCGCCTTAGGAATCTTCATCGAGGGCATTCAGCGCATGATTCATCCCCAACCGATTCAGCTTGGCCTCATGTTAGGAATTGCTTCGATCGGTTTCGTCGTCAACCTGGTGCTCACCTTGGTGCTCCATAACAGCGTGAAGGAAGAGGATAATCTGAATGTCAAAAGCGCCCTCTGGCACTTTTTTGGCGATCTGCTCAGCTCGGTTGGCGTCATCGTATCCTCCATTATTATTTATTACTCTGGCTTGCTTATCTTCGACCCTCTCATCTCCATGGTGATTGGCGGCATTATTTTCATCGGCGGCAGCAAAATCATTCGTGAATCGTACCTGATTCTCATGGAATCCGTGCCGGAGCGTTATAACCTGGACGAAATTCGCAAGCAGATTGCCTCTGTCGAGGGCGTAGAGGATGTGCATGAAATGCATCTTTGGGCTGTTTCGACGGACCATTATTCCTTAACAGCTCACGTGTTCATCAGTCCCAACATTCAACCGTTCTGCGTCATTTTGGCCATTAATGAAACGCTCAAAAGCAAATACGGCATCGAGCATGCCACGATTCAAATTGAACATGCCGAAATCAATCCGCATGGGGAGTACGGTAAAGCGTTCTTGAAGCATCAAAACCGTTTAAACTCCGCTTCCAGCAGCTCCCTACCTCTCCTTTAATCCAAAAAAGATAAGACCATCGATCTCTCCCCCAAGCGATCAATGGTCTTTCTTATTTGCCTGAAGATTTCCGTACGATCATCTCTAGATCAATAAACAGTTCATGCCCTGTCACACGTGGCAAGTATTCCTCCAGCAGCTGCGTATTCTCCTCGTCCAACTCTTCCCCAATCTGCCGCATGAGAAATGCCGCAACCAAGCTGGTTTGCAAATCAACCGGCATCTCAAAGCTGGTGATAGACGGGTAGCTTGACTTGGAGAAAAACTCATTATCCATCCCAATGAGCTGTATCTCTCCGGGTACGGATATCCCACGTTCATGGCAAAGGGCTAGAAGCTCAAGCGCCAACGCATCATTAAACGTATAGATCCCGATAGGCCTAAGATCCCCGCTTATGCGCAGCGCTTCATCAAGTGTACCCTCAATTCCAAGCTCCCCTGCATCCAAAAGCGCATGCACGGTCGATTCCCCACGATCGCTTAGCCCAGCCATAAATCCTTGGATACGCTGTTCGTTAGCTCCCATTCCCTTGCTTCTGCCTGCATAAATCACGGAGCGGCAGCCGTTCGCCAGAAAATGCTGAACCGCCTCCGAAGACGCTTTCGCAAAATCCAAGTTAACGGCCATTTTGACGATTTCGTTCGGCCAGCCCCACCCATTGAAGATGACAAGGGGCGTGCCCTCTCCGACTAACTGCTGCGTAGACTGCATGCTCATCGCCAAACCATGGCTGACCAAGCCGTCTACTCTGCGCTGTAATAAATGCTCCAGATGGCGTTGCTCAATCTCCGGATCCATACCTGCCGCCGAGAAGATGGATAAATGGTAGCCGAAATGATGCACCTTCTGCTCCAGGTTCTCCGCAAAACGGCCATAATAGCCACCAAAATGCGGAATAATCAAGCCAAGCTCATAGGACCTGCGCCGGCTCAAATTCGTCGCCATCACATTCCGGCGATAGCCTAACCGAACAACGGCTTCTTCCACCTTGCGGATCGTTTCGGGCGCCATCGGCACCTTTCTGCGATTGATAACATTCGATACGGTAGCAATGGAAACGCCGGCTTCCGAAGCTACATCGACAATTGTCGGCTGTTTACTTTTATTCACATGATTTCCCTCATTTATGAATCGCTTTAATTTATTCTATCGAACAGCCAATCCCTCGTCAATTAGAACAGTAAAAGTAAATTTTCCAGAGATTGTCCAGCATACAACAAAAAAACTTGACCGTGATAACGGCCAAGTTTCTATTATTCCTCATGATGCCCAATCAGGGAAATAATCTGCTTTTTCAACTTCAGGAAAGACTCCGAATCTTTCACATCTTCCACGTCCCGCAAACCGGCTGGAATGACGATTTCTTTACGAATTGTGCCCGGATGCGCCTGCATCACATACACACGCTGGGAAAGGAAGATCGCTTCCTCGATATCGTGCGTGATGAATATAACGGTAGTTTTTTCTTTCTCCCAGATGCGCAGCAGCAGTTCTTGCATCGAATTTTTGGTCTGCGGATCGAGCGCCCCGAAAGGTTCATCCATCAGCAGCACTTCCGGATTGTTGGCGAGTGCTCTTGCGATCGCCACCCGCTGCTTCATCCCGCCGGAGAGCTCCTTCGGCAGCGCTCTGGCGAACTTTTGCAAGCCGACAAGCTCCATGAAGTGATCGGAAATGGCTCTTTTTTCAAAAATAGGAACACCCTTCAGCGTCAGCCCGAACTCGATGTTCTCTCGTACGGAAAGCCAAGGGAACAGCGTGTAGGATTGGAACACCATTCCGCGATCAGCTCCAGGACCATCAATTTCATGCCCCGAGATGCTCAGAGATCCTGTAGTCATCGTCTCTAGACCCGCAACAATTCGCAAAAGAGAGGACTTCCCGCAGCCGGAGGGACCAACAAAACTCACAAACTCATGTGCATCCACATGAAAGGAAACTCTGTCGAGTGCTACGAACTGCGACTTCTTCGAACTGTACACTTTCGTAACATCGGAAGCCGTAATTTTGCTCATTTTTATCTCTTTTTCATGCGAAGGTTCGATATGTAGGGCTTGTTGTGCTCGCATCAGTTAACGCCCTCCTTCCAGCCATGGGAAAAATCTGCGGTGACAGTAAGCAAAGGTACGGTCCGTCATCAATCCGAGCAGGCCAATGGCGATAATACCTACGAAAATTTGATCCGTATTCAAGAATCTTTGCGCCTTCATGATGGAGAACCCCAGCCCGCTGCTTGCCGCAACCAATTCCGCTACGACAAGATAGGTCCAGGCCCAGCCAATAATTAAACGCAAGGTGTTCATCAAATCTGGCAGCAGCGCTGGGATTAGCACTTTCTCAATAGCTTGCCAGCGATTCGCGCCAAGGGTGTACGAGGTTTGCAGCAAATCGTTCGAAACCGATCGTGTATTGTCTGCCACCATCAGCATGAGCTGGAAGAAACAGCCGATGAAAATAACGATGACCTTCGCCCACTCCCCGATTCCGGCCCAAACCATAATCAGCGGAATGAACGCCGTAGCCGGCATATAGCGAATAAATTCGGTCGGTGGAACGAGCAGCGCTTCTGCAAAACGAAACGTACCCGCCAGAATCCCAAGCGGAATCCCAAGCAAACAAGCAAGTAAAAATCCTGCCCCTACTCGGAAAATACTAATGCCAACATGATGCCAAAAAGTGGAACTCTGCAACTGAATGGCAAATTGGCGAAGCACTTGATCCGGTGTCGGCAAAAAGGTTCGATTAACCAAATTGCCATAGCTGAGCAAACTCCAGAAGACAACTGCCAAACATATAATGAGAACAATGCCTGAAACATACGTTTTACGATTGATGTCGCCCCGTATGGCAAACAACGTGGATTTGCGTCTTTTTTTCATAGCCATTTCCATAGAGCACCTCTCACTCACCTGTTATTTCTTTCGCTCTTTCATCACTTCTTCGACAAAGTGTCCGTCCAAGAAGGTCTCTGCTTTCGGGATGGTGCTCAGCATATCCAAGCTTTTCAAGAACTCGGCTGTTTTCTGCGATGTGTACTGCAGGGAGCTGTACGAATCGCCTTTTTGGAAAGCTTTCACATTATCGTCTAACTGAAATATTTTCACGCTGTCGACTCCAGCTTTGTATTCGTCCACTGGCGTCTCGGCCGCCTTCGCCATAATTTGTAGCGACTCTTCCGGATTAGCTTTCCAGTAGTCCAGCGCGTCGAACCAGGCATTCAGAATTTTCTTCACGTCTTCCGGCCGATTTTTGGTGATTTCTTCTTTAAACACGAGCAGATCAGGAATGAGTCCAGGTGTATCCTTGGAGGAAAATAACAGCTTGCCTTTGCCCTCTTGAATCGCTTTGCTCAGGAATGGTTCCCACAGTACGGCGCCGTCCAGGTTGCCTGAGATGAAAGCAGGTCCTGCATCGTTCACTGTCATATTGGTGTAAGAGACGTCTTTCTCAGCGAGGCCGGCCTTCTCAAGCGCCGTTAGCATGAGCAGATGATCGACCGTCCCCAGCTCCGTTGCGACCTTTTTCCCTTTTAACTCCTGCAGCGAATTGATGTTAGGTTTGACTACGACGCCGTCTCCACCATTGGAGTTATCGTTCACAAGCACCGCCTTGAGTGGAATCCCTTTGCTTGCAGGAGCAAGCGTGTCACTTAAAGTTTGGCTATTCGCATCAACTTTGCCGGACGCAAGGGCAGATAAGGAGTCACTGTACACGGGGAACCAAACAAGATCAACCTTTACGCCATTTTTCTCAAAGAACCCTTTTTCCTTCACCAAATACCAAACAAACCAGCCCGGCCATGGACTAAGTGCCAATTTGATGGGTTGATCACTGCCACCTGCTGCCTTACTTGCTGCCTCTTTACTCGAGCATCCGCTCACGACTGTAAAAGCGATTAACAACGCCATCATCAGAAATACCATTCTTTTTCTCATTCTGATTCTCCCTCTCCATTTAAACTGGTAAAAAGAAAAACCCGGAACGATATCATATTCTGATATCCTCCCGGGCTTTTATCCCTCCGTGTGCACGATGACCTTCACCGTGTGTCTTCTCTTGGACCAGACCGACAGCCTTCATCTGCCGCGGAACCCTAGAAAACAAGTTTGCTATGAGGTTGTAACTAACTCTTACATTTGTCTATATCATACTTACATCCTAGACTTATGTCAATATACATAACACAAATAATTATTCTGTTGTCAATTCACTCAAATGTGTAATATTATGTTACATAATAACAACGGATTTGGAGGTGCATATGATGTATTCGATTCATTTCCACTTAAGTATGTTAGATATCACGATGGCAGCTTCGTCAAAAAACGAAACCATCCCTGCTGCAGCACCATGCCAGGAAGAACTGGCCATCAAGCATCCTCTCCAGACCTCCCCTATAGATAACGCTGATTGGGCGGAGACGAACGCGCTTCCCCCGGCAAATTAACCCCTGTATGCACAAAAGCCCGACACCCTGTCGCTCAGGGTATCGGGCTTTATTCTTAAATCTTACACACCTAACCATTTCTTGAACAAATGTTTCGTTGTGTCTGCATTCAATGCTGCGATGGAAGTCGTCAGCGGAATACCTTTCGGACAAGAGCGTACGCAGTTCTGCGAGTTACCGCAGCCTTCGATACCGCCATCTGTCATCAGTGCATCCAAACGCTCGTCTTTGTTCATTTCACCTGTTGGATGAGCATTGAACAAACGAACTTGAGAAAGCGCGGATGGTCCGATGAAAGAGTTCTTGTCATTAACGTTCGGACAAGCTTCCAGACATACGCCGCAAGTCATGCATTTGGACAACTCGTATGCCCATTGACGCTTCGACTCCGCCATACGTGGTCCTGGTCCAAGATCATAAGTACCGTCGATCGGAACCCATGCTTTGACTTTCTTCAAAGCGTTGAACATGCGTCCACGGTCGATAACAAGGTCACGCATAACAGGGAACGTGCTCATCGGAGCTACGCGAACCGGCTGCTCCAGCTTATCGATCAGAGCCGAACATGCTTGGCGCGGTTTACCGTTAATGACCATGGAGCAAGCTCCACAAACTTCTTCCAGACAGTTGGATTCCCAACAAACTGGCGTTGTTTTATCACCACGCGCGTTCTTTGGATTACGTTGCACTTCCATTAAACCGCTGATGACGTTCATATTGGGACGATAAGGAACTTCAAATTCCTCAGTATAAGGCTTAGAATCCGGACTCTCTTGACGAGTCACGATAAACTTCACGGTTTTCTGTGCGCTTAGTGTCTCAGCCATGATTAATGTCCTCCCTTTTTCTTCTCCGTGGAGTAATCACGTTTCCGCGGTGCAATCAAAGATACATCAATGTCTTCATAGCTGATTTTCGGACCTTCCGGCGTCCAATCGGCAATCGTTGTTTTCATGAAGTTATCATCATCACGTTCAGGGAAGTCAGGCTTGTAGTGCGCGCCACGGCTCTCGTTACGCATTAATGCACCCACCGTCATCGCTTCAGCAAGCTCGAACATGTTCCAGAGTTGGCGTGTGAACGCAACCCCTTGATTGTTCCAACGAGCTGTATCTGTAATGTTGATGTTGTTGTATCTTTCTTTCATGTCTTTAATTTTATTGATTGTATCTTCAAGACGATCATTGTAACGAACAACCGTCATATTCGCATTCATCATGTCGCCAAGTTCTTTGTGCAGAACATAGGCATTTTCTGTCCCGCTGTTCATTTTGAGCAAGCTCTCATAGCGGTCCTGGTGACGTTTCTTCTCACGATCGAACACGATGGAAGACGTATCATCCGCATGTTTCTCTAGGCCGCGAATATACTCAACCGCTTTAGGACCGGAGACCATACCGTCATAGATAGCCGAAACAAGGGAGTTCGCGCCCAAACGGTTTGCACCGTGATGCTGATACTCACACTCACCCGCAGCGAACAAGCCCGGGATGTTCGTCATCATGTTGTAGTCAACCCACATACCGCCCATGGAATAGTGAACCGCCGGGAAAATCTTCATTGGGATTTTACGCGGATCATCGCCCATGAATTTCTCGTAGATTTCCATGATACCGCCAAGCTTGATATCAAGCTCTTTTGGATCTTTGTGAGAAAGGTCAAGGTAAACCATGTTTTCGCCGTTAATACCAAGCTTCTGATCAATACAAACGGAGAAAATTTCACGCGTTGCGATATCACGAGGCACCAAGTTTCCGTACGCCGGATATTTCTCTTCAAGGAAGTACCAAGGCTTCCCGTCTTTGTAAGTCCAAATACGACCGCCTTCACCACGTGCGGACTCTGACATCAAGCGAAGCTTGTCATCGCCAGGAATCGCCGTTGGGTGAATTTGAATCATTTCACCATTCGCATATTTAACGCCTTGTTGGTAAACAGCACTTGCTGCTGTACCTGTGTTAATAACGGAGTTCGTTGTTTTACCAAAGATAATACCAGGGCCGCCTGTTGCCAAAATAACAGCGTCAGCCGGGAACGTTTGGATCTCCATGCTGCGCAAATCTTGAGCCGCAATACCTCGGCAAACATTCTCGTCATCCAGAACGGAGCCAAGGAATTCCCAGTGCTCGAACTTCGTTACGAGACCAGCTGTTTCCCAGCGGCGTACTTGCTCATCAAGTGCATACAGAAGCTGTTGCCCTGTTGTTGCACCCGCAAATGCCGTACGGTGATATTTCGTTCCGCCGAAACGACGGAAATCAAGAAGACCTTCTGGGGTACGGTTGAACATAACACCCATACGGTCCATCAAGTGAATGATGCCTGGTGCTGCATCACATAATGCTTTAACTGGCGGTTGATTCGCCAAGAAATCCCCACCGTAAACGGTATCGTCAAAGTGCTCCCACGTGGAGTCCCCTTCACCTTTCGTATTCACCGCACCGTTAATGCCGCCTTGCGCACATACGGAGTGGGAACGTTTAACAGGAACCAAGGAGAACAATTGCACGTGAACTCCGGCCTCCGCTGCTTTAATTGTCGCCATGAGTCCCGCAAGGCCTCCGCCGACGACGATGATTTTCGAATTAGCCACTTCTGTTCACCCTCCCTTAATGCCCCGAATGCGCTTCTACCGGAACTTGAAATTGCGTATCTGTAAATGCAGTCAAAGACATAATAAACATCACGGACATCACCACGAACAATACCATCCAAATAATGGAGGAGTAACGTTGTGCGCGAGGTCCAACCGTAATTCCCCAGCTTACAAGGAATGACCATAAACCGTTGCAGAAATGGAATGTCGCTGAAACGATACCAATCACATAAACCGTAAACATAACCGGGTTCGTCGCAATGTCATGCATCGTCATGCCGAGATTTTCGTGTGCAACATTGCCTAATGCAACTTGCAGGCGAGTCTCGAACAAATGCCACGCTACGAACAGGAACGTAATAACGCCGGTTACCCGTTGAAGCATAAACATTTGGTTACGGAAATAGCTGTAGTTCGAGACGTTATTACGTGCTTGATAAGCCACATAAAGTCCATAAACGGCATGATAAAGAAGCGGAAGCCAGATGCCCACGATTTCTAACAGCAGGACCAACGGCAGACCGTTCAACCAGTTAATTTGATCCACGAATGCTTCAGGACCCTTCGTTGCTTCATAGTTAGTGAGCAAATGCTCAATAAGGAAGAAGCCCACTGGAATTACACCAAGCAAAGAGTGGATCTTTCGAAAGTAATACGAATTACCCATAATGTAACCAATTCCCCCCTCAACAAAATTTCATAAATACCATCCGACATGTTCTGACAAAACAAGCCACATACCATTCTACTCTCGCCGCAAACGAGCGTCAACCCATAATCATCCACGCCTATTTTACACCTAATTAGTAAGCGAATATACACGGTCGTCCAATAAATGTGAATAAAAAGTGACATGTACATCGTACCTCTAATACGCTTATAATGGAAGTGCCGTTTTTTTATATATACTTATAACTAATTTGCATATACGAATGAATACGGAGATGAAAAAAACATGGAACTCTTGGATGTTTTCGCCGTTGTTGTCGAACAAGTAAGCCTGAATAAAGCGTCACAGCTGCTTAATATCTCACAACCCGCTCTGTCACGCAAAATTATGAAGCTGGAAGAAGAACTCGGCGTGGAGCTATTCATCCGCAAAGGAAAGCGTCTTGAGCTGACCAAAGCAGGTCAAATCTGCTACGATCATGCGCTCGAGCTTCGCCACGTAGAACGGAAATTCAAGCAAACCCTTCAAATGTACAAAGCTGCAGGCACCCATTCTTCGATTACGATCGGCGCCAGTTTAACAACTTTGCAGGCTACACTGCCCGATCTGATAACAGATTACTTGCAGGTCTATCCGCTCACAGAGATTAAACTGCTTACAGGCAAAACGCATGAAATCGTGACCATGGTCAAAGAAAACAAAGTCGACATCGGTATCGTCGCTTCTCAAATCAATGCATCGAGCCTGCACTGCGAGCCATTGTTCGATGATCATCTATGTCTGGTGCTTCCGCTGGGGCATCCGTTCATTGATCGAGCCAATATTACGATGAGCGATTTGAACGACCTGCCGATGATCCTTTTCTCCAAAGGCACCTGGTATCGCATCTTGATGGATGAGCTCTTCCATAGGTATACGATTTTTCCTAATGTCCAAATGGAAATCGATTCTTTCGAGGCGATCATTCGGCTCGTATCTACCTGCAAAACCGCGACACTGCTTCCTAAGTCGTATCTGCGAGAAGATTTGATTCAGAATAATGAGTTAATTCTGCGCTACTTAGTGGAACTAGAGCAAACGAAGCGAACCACTTCGCTAATCTATTCGGACCAAGCAACTGACAATCCGGAGTCCCTTAAATTCATCGAACAAACGATCAGCTACTTTGCTAGGCACAAATAAACCTCCAATCCGCCCGGTTTATCGAGCAAAATTAGAGGTTCTATGTAAACTAATAGACAAACTTATAACCCACACCCCAGACCGTCCGGATCCGCCTAGGCTCTTTGGGATTGTCTTCGATTTTTTTGCGAAGATTGGCAATATGCACATCAATCGCACGATCGGTGACATAGGAATCGAAGCCCCGGACGGTTTGCAATAAATCCTCTCGCGTGTACACACGACCAGGATGGTTGACGAAACATTTCATAATTTCAAACTCCGAATATGTCGTCTCGACCAACTGCCCCTGAACAATCATCGAACGGGTTTGAAGATCGAGGGTAATCTTGTTTTTATCCGCGATCAGCGCCTCATTTGTCTCTGGCTTTGTAACGTGGCGTACTGTTGGGTGCACGCGTGTGTTTTCACCCGCATTTTGATACAAATTGGAACGGCGGATCAAAGCATGGACTCTAGCGCTCATTTCATGCATGCTGAACGGCTTAGACATATAGTCATCGGCTCCAGCCCCCAGCGCAGCCACCCGTTCAACCACTTTATTTCTCATCGAAACAATCATAATCGGCACACTCGACGTAGTTCGCACCTGTCTGCACAGTTCAAGTCCGTCCATATCCGGCAGCATAAGATCCAGCAAAATGACGTCTGGAGCAAACGGCTTGACCGCTTCAATTCCCTTTTGCCCCGTCTCCATTCGAATGACTTCAAAGCCTTCTTCACCCAAATACATGGAGATCATATCGCCGATCATCGGATCGTCTTCGATTATTAATACTTTGTACATTCGGAGTCCACCTTCGCCTCGAAATTCTCTCGTTGGGACTTACAAGACGGAACCATCAGCTTCCGGCCCGTCCGACTTCACTTCAAGTCCCAGCTTTTTCGCCACAAAAGCCGTTGTGCTTGCCTGGAACAGGATGGTGATTAGCACAGCCATAAAAGTAACACTCGCAATAAGATCACTGTGTGCAATCCCCATACCAGCCACCATCCCGCATAACGCCGCCGGAATAACACCTGTTTCACGAACCCAGAACATGAATAAGATCTCATTCCATTTCCACTTCGCTTTACGGTCTGGCCACGTACAGATCAGCACTGTCAGCGGACGCGCGATAAAAACAAATACGAAGATGACACCCAAACTCGTCCAAAAATGCTCGAGGATGACCGGGAAATTCACTTGACTGCCTAGAAGAATAAAAATTAGCATTCGCATGATAATCGTAATATTCTCTGAAAAATGCTCCATTTCATGGCGCTTATCTTCCATATCAAGCTTGAACGTGCTGGCATTCCCCCAGATCAGCCCCGCTGTAAAAGTCGCCATAAAGCCGCTAACGCAGAGGATTTCTCCTGCCAAATATGCTCCTAACGAGGTGACGACCATCGCAATGGTTGCATAATCTCTCAGCAGGCCAAGTTTCAAATGGGCAGTAAGAAAGGTCATCGCATAGCCGATAACGGCTCCAAGCAGAAGCCCTCCGAGTGCTGTTTTGACAAAATCAAGTGTGCCTGAAAGCAGGGAAACTTCCTTGGTGCCCAGGATGACAGCAATTAGCGAAAATGTCAGAATGGAAGCCGTCGCATCATTAAAAGCCGATTCACTTTCAACGGTCTCTCTGACTTTGCGGCGGATTTTCACTTGTTTAAATACCGGAATGAGCGTTGCCGGGTCTGTTGAAGCAATAATTGCGCCAAGGAGCAATGCATACAGCCATGGCAATTCCAGAAGGAAATGCGATGCAGCTGCAACGGCCACGCAAGTGATGATCACACCGGGAATGCTAAGCATGCCGACTGTAACCCAAACTTGCCGCAAACCGGTGAGCTTGATGTTGCGTCCTCCGTCAAAGAGAATTAGCGCGGAACCGATAACGAGAATGAATTGATTCGTAAACGAGGCACTTGGCTCATAAATCCAGTGGAACGCTTGTCCCGCGATCATACCTGCTACAAGAAACATGGCAACATCAGGGAGTTTAAGCCAGTTGGCTGCCTTCCCGAACAACATCCCTAATCCAAAAATGAGCACGAGCAGCACGATGACATGTTCAATGAGCTGGGAAGTTGAATTCTCCATCTTATCGGATAACTTCACTTTCAAATTCTTCGATTTGATCGTTCGTTCCGATGATCACCATGACATCATTTTCATTTACAACATCGGTAGCAGTAGGTGCAATAATCACACCTGTTTGTTTGTTAACCGCCACCACGCTGCAGCCGTATTTGGCACGCGGATCTAATTGTTTAATCGTAAGCCCACACAACCTTTTCGGCACGGAGAGCTCTGCAATCGTATAATCTTTGGAAATTTCAATATAATCCAGTAAATTCGGTGAATTGAGCTGATGGGCTACGCGTATCCCCATGTCACGCTCAGGATAGATGACGCGGTCAACCCCTAGCTTCTGCAAAACTTTCCCATGCAATTCAGACAGGGCTTTGGCTACCACCTTTTTAACCCCTAAATCTTTCAGGACGATCGCTGTTAAAATACTGGACTGAATGTCGTCCCCGATCGCTACGACTGCGCAATCAAAATTACGCACTCCCAGAGACTTCAGCACATCTTCATCCGTGGCATCCGCCACAACGGTATGCGTAAGCTCATGGCTCATCTCGTCTACCGCTTCCTCATCCTTATCGATGCCAAGCACCTCATTGCCCAGCTTAATAAGCTCTTTGGAAATGCTGGCTCCGAATCGTCCAAGCCCGACTACCACATATTGCGTTTTCTTCATTTGTTAAGCTTCCCCTATCCAATCGTGATTTTACCCTCTGGGTATCTATATAATTCCTTCTCTTGTTTCGGCTGAAGCGCATAAGCGAGCGTGATCGGGCCGAGGCGCCCGGCAAACATCGTCAAGCTGATGAGAATTTTACCGAAGAGCGTTAAATCGGGAGTGAGTCCCATCGTTAATCCTACCGTTGCGAACGCGGATGTGACTTCAAACAAGATTTTGAGCAGCTGTGAATCCTCCGTGGTCGATAGCAGCATGGTAACCGTAATGACGAGAAATAAGGCAATCATCGTTAACGTAATCGCTTTAAGAATGCGGTCCTTTGCCAAACGGTAGCGGAAAATGACAATATCCTCTTTCCCACGGATCATCGTGACAATGGCTGCGATCAAGATGGTGAAGGTCGTTGTTTTGATACCGCCGCCTGTGGAACCTGGAGATGCCCCGATAAACATGAGAATGACCATGAAAAATTGCGTAGCTTGACGAAGCGCGCCAATATCCACCGTATTTGGACCTGCCGTCCTCGGAGCGACGGATTGAAAGAAGGAAGCTAGTATTTTGCCTCCTAAATCAAGCGAACCTAAAGTTCTGTTATTCGTATATTCGAATATAAAGATGATAAGAGCTCCTGCTACGATAAGAAAGCCGGTCATACTTAGTACAACCTTGGAGTGCAAAGAAAGCTTCCTCGTTTTGCGATAATCCATCGCATCCGACATCACAATAAAGCCTAATCCCCCTAAGACAATAAGAGCCATCGCGACAAAGTTAACCACAAAATCGTCTGCATATCCCGTAAAGGAAACGAAAGGAGCATCGACTGTGCCGAATAAATCAAACCCTGCATTGTTAAACATGGAAATTGCATGCCAAATGCCGAAATACAACGCTTTAGAAAAACCGAGGTCAAAGCTCCAGCGAATCGTGAAAATAACGGCCGCAATCGCTTCGATGGATAAGGAGTAAATAATCACTTTACGGATCAAACGGACAATGCCTTCCATGCTACCTTGATTGAAAGCCTCTTGAAGCACCAACCGTTCCTTGAGGGTAATTTTCTTGCGGAAAACAAAGGCAAGCAGTGTAGCCATCGTCATAAACCCTAATCCGCCAATCTGAATTAAGGAGACAATAACGATCTGGCCAAACATGGTATACGTGCTTCCCGTATCAACAACAACTAGTCCTGTCACGCAGGTCGCAGAAGTTGAAGTAAACAGCGCATCAATAAAGGGGACGGAGTGGCCGGTCGCTGATGCAATCGGCAGTGTGAGGAGCCCTGCTCCGATAAAGATGATGACGGCAAAGCCAAGAACTAGAATTTGTGGCGGTGTCATCTGCCAAATACTTAATTTTTTACGCATAGGCCCTCCTGGTCTATGATACGAAAGAAATCAAAGAAACGATTCGTGCAAATACTGTCAATAGTAGCGTTCCCCGCTCAACTATAGTCATTCGGCTTCACTTGCAAATATAGGTATTATATAACTGTTTGATTTGTATTTCCACCTAAAATTCGCATTCTTGTAAAACTCATGGTAACGTGGAAATGAAGGTTTCATACTCGTGAATTCAGAAGGGAATTGAATGATGCCAAGGCCGAAATTAAACCGATTTCTCCTCCTCCTAGCCTGTATAGGCATAGCCCTTTATGCGGGCATAACGGCTTTGTATGGCTTACAAACGGAAGAAGCGCCGGCGGGCGAGAACCCTTCCATCACCAAAGCGCAGGCCGCAGAACATGCTTCTACCTTCATCAATGAGCGTTATGCGATCAAGGGGAGCAACTCTTTTGTAGCGTACCAGTCTAAAAAAGAACGCAGCGGCTATTTGCAGAAGGAGCATCTATCCGAGAGCTATGACGCGGCATTCGGCAAACGCTACCCGCTAGACTATTATCAAGTCAACGTAAGTGATTCCAAGAAAAACCGTCAGTTTGAAGTTGAAATCAACTACACGGACGGCGCCGTAATCGGATGGCGTGAGGTCTATAACGCTGAGAGCGAGAGTGCTCTTATCAGCAAACAGAAGGCTGACATTATGGCCAAGCAGGAAATGCGAGCTCGCGGGCTTGATCCCGATGACATGAAAGCCATCGATAAAACGGAAGACGCAGCGCAGAAAAACTCCGGTTTGGTTCTATACTACGAAAAACAATCTCAACCTATGGGAGAAGCGAAATTACAAGTTCGCACGCAATTCGATGAGAAGAATTTAGTCGGCTACACCGTACTTTTCAGCTTGCCGGCTTCGCATCTGGATTGGCTTGATGCTCAGGATCATTCCGCTTCCGTGATGACCTGGGTTTCAATGGGCTTCTCCATTCTCATGACCATTGCCGCCATTGTCCTTATCATCATTTATCGGAAACAAATGAGATTTCGCAGCGGACTCCTGCTGACGGCTATTTTCTTAGCCATTTACATCGCCAATAACTTTAATATGTACCCTGCCTTCCGCTTGATTAGCGGCGGAGGTCCGAGTGCTGAGTTCGCCACATGGGCGACCATCATTTTCATGAACGTACTAGCTGTTGGACTCGCTATCTCACTCTATTTCTCTCTTGTAGCCGGCAATGGCCTGTGGAATTCGATGGGGCAGCCCAAGTGGCCAACCTGGAAGGAACATAGGTATGGCACAGAGCTATTTTATGGCATGGGACGGGGCTACCTGCTGGCGCTGTTCATCCTTGGGATTCAACAGGTTCTCTTCTATACAGGGGATGTCAAATTTGATGTTTGGGCGGTCAACGATCCAACCGATTCCGTCCTCAACATGGTGGAACCCCGCCTCTTCCCTTTGATGGCTTGGGTTGCGGCGATTTCGGAGGAAGCCACTTACCGGCTGCTGGGCATCATTTTATTTAAAAAGCTGTTCCGCAATAATTTTATTGCAATTCTCATTCCTAGTGTGATTTGGGCGGCGAGCCACACCCAGTACCCGATCTATCCGGTCTATACACGGTTAATCGAAGTTACCATTATCGGTATTATTCTTGGTTATGTGTTCCTCAAATATGGTTTCATTACCGCCGTCTTCGCTCATGCCTGCATGGACAGCATCCTGATGGGGATGTCACTCTTCTCATTAGGACATGTAAGCGATGTGCTGTGCGGGATCTTATATCTCCTGCTCCCAGCCATCGTCGGTTATTTCCTTACATGGCTTCATGGAAAAAGGCGGGGCCCCCTTATTCCTGGGGAACCGCCGCCTCGCCTTGGAGCGCTTTGAGAATTTCGCCTGCTAATTTCTCGCCTATACCCAGAGGCTTGAAGTCTTGGACTTCAGCCTCTTTTATTTTGCGAACGGAGCCGAAATGCTTCAGGAGTGCCTTCCTGCGCTTCTCCCCGATACCTGGAATGGCATCGAGCTGTGAGGCTACCATGGACTTCGCTCTCGTTTCCCGATGGAACGTGATGGCGAAGCGATGGACCTCATCTTGAATCCGCTGAAGCAGATAAAACTCCTGGCTGTCCCGCGGCAACGGAATGATCTCCGCAGGATCTCCCATCATCAACTGCGCTGTCTTATGCTTCGCATCCTTCACTAGACCGCAAATCGGAATGTACAGCCCTAGCTCATTCTCCAATACATCGACCGCGGCGGAAATTTGCCCTTTGCCTCCGTCGACGACGATAAGATCGGGCATCGTCAGATTATCCTTAAGCACACGTTCATACCTTCTGCGAATGACCTCACGCATCGTCTCGTAATCGTCCGGGCCCACGACCGTTTTCACTTTGTACTTGCGGTACTCTTTGCGATCGGGCTTCCCGTCCACAAAAACGACCATCGCTGAGACCGGATTCGTTCCCTGAATGTTCGAGTTATCGAACGCTTCGATCCGGCGAATCTTGCCCATACCGAGCCACTCGCCGAGGTTTTCCACGGCTTTGGTCGTCCGGCTTTCGTCCCGCTCCACGAGACGGAACTTCTCTTCCAGCGCGTTGCGGGCGTTATCTTTGGCCATATCGACCATCTGCTTCTTCAGCCCGCGCTGCGGGATGTGGACCTTGACCTTCAGCCACGATTCCAGCGCCTCGCGGACATCTTTCATTTCAGCCTCGGCTTGCACGGAGGACTGCACGGGCTGCTCAGCAGTGACAACGTCTACTGCTGCAGGGGCTGCGCTTACTTCTGCCTCAGGCATGCCAGGCAGGAAGATCTCCTTCGGCAGCGCAGGATTGTCGATGTAGACCTGCGTGACATAAGTGATGAAATCACTGTACTCATCACCATAATACGGAAACAGCGAGACGTGCCGCTCGATGAGCTTGCCCTGGCGCATGTACTGGATATGCACCGCCATCCAGCCTTTATCCACCGCATAGCCGAACACGTCACGGTCCTGCGCGTCGACCGCATTGATCTTCTGCTTCTCCATCAAGGCGTCGATGCTCATGATATGATCGCGCAGCTCCTTCGCGCGCTCGAAGTTCAGTTCTTCCGCTGCCGCCAACATCTTGGTCGTCAGCTCTTCCTTAATGACGTCGTGTCCCCCGTTCAGGAAACGGGTGATCTCCTGCACCATCCGCTCATTCTGCTCAGCGGATACCTCATACTCGCAAGGCGCCAGACATTGTCCGATATGATAGTATAGGCATACTTTATCGGGCATTGTCTTGCACTTGCGCAGCGGGTACAATCGGTCCAGCAGCTTCTTGGTCTGCTGGGCCGCAAAAGCATTCGGATAAGGGCCGAAGTACTTGCCCTTATCCTTATACACCCGCCGCGTGACTTCCAGGCGCGGCTGCGCCTCATGGGTAATCTTGATGTAAGGAAACGTCTTGTCATCCTTGAGGAGTACGTTGTACCGCGGATGATGCTGCTTAATCAGATTACACTCGAGAATGAGCGCCTCCACATTGGAGGAGGTGATGATATATTCAAAGTCGCGGATTTCGCTGACTAGTCTTTGCGTCTTGGCACCATGGCTTCCTGTAAAGTAGGAGCGCACACGATTCTTCAGTACTTTGGCTTTTCCTACATAAATGATCGTACCTTCGCGGTTCTTCATAATATAACAACCAGGTTTATCCGGTAATAAGGAAAGCTTATGTTTAATCATTTCCAGACGCTGTTCACGGACGGCCGCGTCCTCTTGCTCATGTTCAAACTCCGTCATGATTCCTATCTCCTTTCGTGCACAAAAAAGCTCATTTTCAGCATAGCAGAAAATGAGCTTTTTCTCACGAACAATTGTTTCTAGTTCGAATTCAAAACAACTTATTGATGACGAGTTACAACATTTTTCAAAGCTTCTTTGGATTGGAAACCAACCACTTTATCAACAGGCTGTCCGTCTTTGAAAACGATCAGTGTTGGGATACTCATTACGCCGAAACGCGCAGCGGACTCTGGATTGTCATCCACGTTCACTTTTGCGATTTTCAAAGCTTCTACTTCTTTATCAAGCTCTTCCAAAACAGGAGCGATCATTTTGCAAGGTCCGCACCAAGGTGCCCAGAAGTCTACAAGTACTGTACCTTCGCTTTCAACTTCAGCTTTAAAGCTGTTATCAGAAACATTCACGATTGCCATGATAGTTCCTCCTTCTAAGAATGGATTTATAACATCAAGTAGTTAATTGCTACCGATGAACGTCAACATGTAAAGTATACCACACCCATAGGCCATTTCAACCAAACCATAACTTAGCAATCTGGCTGGCTCTGGAACCTACTTGGATGGCACGCCTACCGGCAGCCCCTGAAGCCTTTGCTGCTCAATATAAGCAATACGATCCTTCAAATTCGCTTGCAGCATCTGCAGCATTTCCATTTGCCGCTCAATGTCCTGCAGCTTCTCCGTGTAGAGTGGCAGCAGATCATCGCATTGCGACTCCTGATTTTTCATGACGCAGTTTAGAAAGCTTTCAATTTGTTCGGTCGTAAAACCCAGGCTCAAATAAAACTGAATGGTTTTCACGCGTTCAACAGCCATTTGGTTAAAAACCCGATAGCCGTTCTCTTCGCGCTGCGTTGCGATAAGCCCTTTGGCCTCGTAGTACCGCAAAGAACGAATGCTGGCACCTGTCAGCTTGGATAATTCACTAATCCGCATGGCTTTCACCTTTTTCCTTTTCCTTGATCAAGTAAGGATAACTTTATTTTAAACCATAACACTAATGTTAGAGTCAAGACTTATTTTACACTTTCCGCTCTTGTCTGTTATTGTTTGCATAATTGTCACTTCCATTAGCTTTACAAGTTTCGACGAATTTGGGTATACTAAGTTTAAACTATAGAATGTCGGACGTTAGGGGGGTAACCACATGAGCGATCCAAAACACCCTGAGCTTCACGTGTATGAAGAACCGCGTAACGATTTCATGGATGTTGGTATCGGATTTGGCGTGTTCTTCGCTATCTTGTTTATCATTGCAGCCGTTGCAACTGCTATTCAAGTAATGAAGTAGAACTTGTACAAGCCCATAAGTCAACCGCTTTGCACTGTTAGTGTAGGGCGGTTTTTTCATTAGACCACACCGCAAAGGAGACTTACGATTTAAATGATTAAAGTTCATCCAGATCGCCAAAAACTCATTTCTTTTATCGGTTTAACGAACGAAGACTTACGATTATTAAAAAGTAAAGAAGAAGCCTTCCAAAGTGTTGTAGAAAAACTGGTCGACCAACTATATGCCGAAATCACGCAGGTCCCTGAACTTGTTGCGATTATTCAGCAGCACAGCACGATTGAGCGCCTCAAAGAAACGCAGCGGTGGTACTTTCTATCCATGGCATCCGGACTTATTGACGATGAATACATAATGAAACGTTTATACATAGGAAAAGTACACTCCCGCATTGGCCTGACAACCTCCTGGTACTTGGGCACCTATTTAAAATATACGGACATTGCTACGCAGTATTTCAAAGAAATCATGCCTGACGAGTGGACGCAAGTGCTGCATGCGTTAAGTAAAATGTTCAACCTGGACAGCCAACTTGTTTTGGAAGCCTACGAGCAGGATGAGAAGCTGAAAATTCAAACCTTGGTAGACGAGCAGGATATCATGCTGACGACCATCTCCAGCGTTGTGCAGGACCTTGCTTCCATGATGGTTGAGCTTGGCGGCAGCAGTCAAACCGTAGCCGATACTGCGATAAAAACGGCGGAATCGCAAGATTTATCCAACCATCGCATTGACGAACTCCAGCATGAGATCAAAGATATCTCGAAAATGGGTTCCGTCATGAAAGAAATTTCCGACCAGACGCATCTGCTTGGTCTTAATGCAGCTATTGAAGCTGCACGCTCAGGCGAGCATGGCCGCGGCTTTGAAGTCGTCGCTAACGAGGTACGCAAGCTGGCTTCGCATTCACGCGAAGCGCTCGACACGATCCAGAAAAAGCTGAAGCTGATCACTCAGAAGCTCGAACTCGTGCAGAAGGGCTCCGAGGAAACAACTCACTTCGCGCGTACACAAGCCGCTAGTGCGCAGGAGCTTACTTCCTTCGTTCAAATGATTGAGAGTGTAACCACCCAGTTGGAACGTTTAAAGAAATCATAACCTTCATTGATACGAGAAAGACCCTTCCATCCACGTTTCCTGTGGTAGAAGGGTCTTTTTGAACTCCTCAATTCCTACGTTCGTCCCCGTTTATTCGTGCCGGTCACTTCCACGACCTCAACAAAAGGACGGATACGGTCCATAATCCGTTGTCCTTTGTACTCCTCGTCGCCATCCTTGTTCGTGAAGCTGAAATGCTTCTCAAGATCATGCAGCGCATAGTTGGACGTAAAGAACGTCGGTTTCCGGTTCATCCGGTGGTTCACAATCGCCCCAATGACATGGTCGCGGAGCCACGGATTGAGATTCTCCGCCCCAATGTCGTCGAAAACAAGCAGATCCGTTTCTTTCAGAAGATCGATCGTTTCTTTCAACTTAGAAGGCTCTTGGAACATGCCTTTCAAGTCCTCGGCAAAATCCGGCATATACACGATGGCGCCCGTCATCCCTACTTTGGCCAGCTGATGCAGCATATAGCCCATGAGGAACGTTTTCCCCGTGCCGAATGATCCGCATAAATAAAGCCCACGTGTTTGCAGTCCGGTTTCCATCGTTTGATTGACATAGTCATTGATTTGCATAACGGCTTTCGCCCGGTCCAAATCCGTCTCAAGAATATCGCCGAACGAGAAGCTGCGCGAAATCATCCGTGGATCTACGTGGAACGTGCGGATTCGGGAAGAAATCGCATCCTGGAGCTGCTTGGAGGTAAACTTCTTGCACGCCACTTTTTCTTCATGTATATACACTCTATCGTTATCCGTATCGGCGGTTAGCATCGTATAGTGACCTGTCATATCATTCGGGCAGTTCTCCAAGCCTGGGCAATTGGAGCAGGTTTTGTACTCGGTCACATATTGGTACAGCTTATTCATGTTAATCTTGACAGTATAATCATCGATAAACGGATACTTCTGGCGAAACTTATGAACTAAGGCGTCATCCATGACCGCCTTGATTTTGGCCTCCGCCTTGCGTCTCCATTCCGAATTAGGCATGGATTTAAGAATGTGCGACAGCGATTCCATGATTGCGGCACCTCCTATATGTGTAATCTCTTGCTATTGGAATAACACTCGTCAGCTCTTCCGATTAAACCGCTCGTCCAGCTTCTGCGCCATCCTTCTCGCAGCCTCCAGCTCTTCTTCGGTCAATCTGGAAGAAGCCGCAGCGCCTGCATCCTGCACCACCATCGGGATATGCGGCTTTTGGGTTTTGCCCTGCCGGCCCCTGGTTACGGAACCGCCGCCGGCTTTGGCAGCCTCCACTTTGGATGCAGCTTTCTGTTTGTAGCTGATTTTCTCGCGCACATACTCTACGGCTTGCTCGTAAGTAATAATTTGTTTGCCGAGCATATCCGAGGCGACCGCTTCAATTGAAGACTTCGCCCAAGAGCGGCGGTCGATGTGCAGGAAATGGATCAATACATTGATGACTTCTTCGTTTAACTTATAATTCAAATCAATTTTCTCAAATATATTAAGTACGCCGTCGGGAATAGAGCCCTGTGTAAAGAACATTTTCAGGACTGCTGTATACGGCTCGTTACGCATAATGTAGTTGTATTGATGATCTGTGCATTCGCCGCGCAGCTGCTGAGGCACTTCCAAATAATACGCCATCTCCACGGATTTCTCTTCAGCCTGATCTGTCGAGCTTCCGGCTCCAGCCTCTTCCGTTCTGGACAACGTTCGCTCTCTTTCCTCTTCACGCTTCTTGCTTTGCCTGTAAAAGAGGTTCGCGTTGTACTGCATAAGATCCATTTGCAGCTCGCCATCTTCGCTGAAGACACCATCTTCATCGAGCAAACGGCATGTTTCCTGCAAGGAAAGATTATACTTCTTAGCCACGATATTAATGGCTGCCATCTGATCCGGCTTATGCTTGAGCGCCTCAACGAAAATCCGGTTGCTCGCTCCGCGTGGGAACCTCATAATAATGTCCGCATACTGGAAACCTTTGGTCGTGACATCCATCCGAGCCTCACCCTGCTTGCTCGCAGATGCTTCATATAGCGCTTGCTCTAATTCATAGTCAACCACCTGGGTATTAAGCCTGAACAGGTCATAAAAGGGAACGGATAAATTCTCTTCGCTTGCTTCGCGGCACTCTTCCGGCTCCGGCGCCAGCAAGTCTTCCCGAAGAGAAAGCAGCATGAACTTGCCGACCTTGTCGCGGAGCAGCAGCGTCAAATGTTGATTCCTGAAAAATTCATTGGGCCCAAGCGGTGGGAACAATGTATAGACAAAAATATAATCTTCTTCATCCGCCAAAAACTTGCGGGTTGTCTGCAAGAGGCCAATGGCCTCAAGCTTGGAGGATTGCTCGATCAAATACTTCCGGCCTCGTTCTCCCTGCTCCAGATCCAGCAGTAGAAATAACTTACGCTGCTGTTCCAAAGGCGAAAATCCGACCTTTTCCGCACTCATCTGCTGATAGAGAGCTTGATAGAGGCTTATTGCCAAACCACCGATCATCGGCTGATACATCATCGCCAACATTTTAAAATCCAAACTGCTTAAAGAAAATTCACGGCCTACACAAAACCTGTGATTCTCCGTGAAATGCAGCATATTCGTCATTCTCATCCGATTACAGCACCATCCTGCCTAGGCTCAACCGACTGCCTGCCACTTGTGCCGGCATCTCGGTTTCTCTCTCTATTAGTCTACCACAAAAATCGACACGCTTGGTATCTACTAGAGAAAGATAATATTACCTAAAATGAAAAAACCAACCTTTCGGCTGGCTGGGTTGGCCTTGTACATGCCGCCTAGCTTTCGATGGAACATTCCGAATTTTGTTGATACTTTTTGCCCCATTCTTTCATTAGCAAAATAATCGGCGTCAAGGTTTGACCAAACTCCGTCAAAGAATATTCCACTTTGGGAGGCACTTGGTGGTACACCTCACGATGGACAATACCATCCTCCTCCAGCTCACGCAGCTGCAAGGTCAGCATTCTTTGTGAAATGGAGGGACAGATTCGTTTGAATTCATTGAATCTTTTGGATCCATCAATCATGTGATAGAGCAGCACACCCTTCCATTTGCCCCCGATCACGTCCAATGTATATTCAACTGGGCAGCCTTCCCGATCTCCTGTGCTGCCATAACCGCTTTCACGATCACGCATAATGCCTTGGCACCTCCTTAGTATACAAATTGATACTATACCACACGAATGTGCGTACTTCCTATTTTAAAATGAATAGGCTACACTGACAACATTATATCCATATCATACAGAGGAGATGAGCATGTGACTTCCAAAGAAACGATGAAAGCCGTAGGACTATTCCGTTATCTTCCTATTGAGCATCCTGAAAGCCTTATTAACGTTGAAATCGAGAAACCGGTGCCCACTGGCAAGGACCTGCTGATTAAGGTCAAAGCCATTTCCGTGAATCCCGTAGACACGAAAGTGCGTGCTCCGAAAGAGAAAACCGAAGACACAGTTCGCGTTCTGGGTTGGGACGTCGCAGGTATCGTAGAGCAAACCGGACCTGACTGCACATTGTTTGAGCCAGGGGATGAGGTCTATTACGCCGGAAGCATCACACGCCCTGGCGGCAACAGCGAGTATCATCTCGTTGACGAACGCATCGCCGGCCGGAAACCGAAATCGCTGAATTTCGCCGATGCAGCCGCGCTACCGTTAACAGCCATCACCGCTTGGGAAGGCCTTTATGAGCGACTCGGCGTATCACGGAATAAAGAGGAAAATGCCGGCAAAACCGTCCTGATCCTTGGCGCTGCCGGAGGAGTTGGCTCTATCGCCACGCAGCTAGCGAAACTTGCCGGGCTTACCGTCATCGGTACAGCTTCACGCCCTGAATCTGAGCAATGGGTGAAGAAAATGGGAGCCGATCATATAATCAACCATTATGATGCTTTCGTGCCTCAATTAAATACACTTGGCTTAACTGACGTTAACTATATTTTCTGCTTAAACAGCACGGCTGAGCATTGGCAGAATATGGCTGACGCAATCGCTCCGCAAGGGAAAATCTGTTCGATTGTAGAAACCAGTCAAACACTAAACATGAATCTACTGAAAAATAAGAGCGTCACATTCGCCTGGGAGTTCATGTTCACACGCGCGATGTTTCAAACATCCGACATGATCGAACAGCACAATTTGCTTAATGATGTAGCTGGGCTAGTCGATAACGGACTACTAAGCTCCACGGTGACTCAGAGATTAACGCCCATCGATGCTGCAAACCTCCGCAAGGCCCATGCCATGCTTGAGGAAGGCCATACGATAGGCAAAATTGTTCTGGAACATTTTGAATAAAAGAAAATGGGGATGTTCTCCAGGTTTGAATATGACCTGTGGACATCCCCTTATGAGACTTATTTCACACATGCCGGATTCAGTCAGGGGAAATCCCATTTTCCTCGCTGGATCGGGTATCTTCTCCGTACATGGCAGGGTTCAATTTCCTCGCAATCGCCAAATCGAGCAGTCCTCGCTCTGTGTGCTGATTCTCCAGACTCTCCACCCACAGGCGAATCAGATCATTCATCTTGGCTGCGTTTTTGATCGGAATTTGATGCTTCGCATCTTTTAAGAAATAGAGTGAGCTATGGGGCAGACCCGAGTGAAGCAAATGGGCATACCGATGAAAAGAACGATCCTTACTACCAAACATTAATAAGATCGGATGCTTAATATTTCGGAGTCGATGCGTGCAGGAATAAGCAATGGTTTGCCTAAAATACATACAGACATCATCGGACGAGTCTTTCAGCGAGCTTTCATACAGCTGGCGGTAAGTGGCGGGATTGTCTGCGTTTCCGTTCGTGATGGCTTTCTTCAACAGATTCATCAGCATAACCGGGCCGGTCATATTACACGCCATCCACACCCTGATTTTGTTATATACATCGGTCAATTCCGACATGCCGCTCACCACGATTCCTCCAAGGAAACGCTCAGGATAAGCTAAAAGCGCTTCCAGAAGGACCATCCCGCCTGTGGAATACCCGCATAGATAAGCCTGTTCTATCCCGATTTCATCGAGCAGCATTCGAACATCCCGTGCCATCAGCTCCATACTGAGCGGGCGTTCCGATGCTTGGCTGGACCCATGGCCGCGAATATCAAATGTGATCACCTGGAAATGGTGGGATAACTGCTTTTTTTGATAAAAGAAAGCCTCTGAAGTTAACAGAGGCGGATGGATAAACACAATCGGGATGCCGGTTCCTGAAATCTCATAATTCAGAATCGTCCCTTTTAAATGGGCAAAAGGCAAAGTCGTCTCCTCCGTCAGGTCATGTTCAAGAACTTCACCTTATCGTAGCCCGCTTTGCCTTTTATTATTACATTAGAACATTTTGAAGCCTTTGACACGCAGTGTTTTAATTGCTGACCCACTAAGAATAGCGCCAACTAATCCACCTATAGCCGGAACGATATCAACAATCGTAAAGCTTTCCCCGCTGGATAAAAAAGAGGCCGACCCCATTGAGCCGTAGATCACAACGCCAATCACCAGTGCGATAAACGCATAGAGTGGAAACCATGTGGTCTTCATCAACATGTTCAAAATAAAACCGATTCCAAAAAATAACACCATCATTAAGACAGTGGCAATAATCATCTGCAGCAATGTCTGATCCCCCTAATTAAGAAACTCATCTTCCGCTTTCTTATCATTGTAATCCACGAGATCGCACAGGTAAAGTGTACACAAATTGAACATTTTCCACTTCACCCTTTGTTCATTTGCCCTTTCCCCATGAATTGGATACAATGTAGGGGATATTAGCTTTGAATGGAGGAACACTCATGAGTGAAGCCGTACAAACGCTGGAAGGCTGGTATGCGCTCCATGATTTCCGGATGATTGACTGGAACGCATGGCATGCCGCAACCCCGCAAGAGCGTAAACATGCAACGGAAGAGCTGAATACATTCTTGTCCGATTGGCAGCAAATTGAAAACGATAAATTAGGCAGCACTGCCGTATATAGCATCGTTGGACAGAAAGCTGATTTTGTATTCATGCAATTGCGCGAAACGTTAGAAGAACTGAATGATTTGGAAAATGCTTTTAATAAATCCAGCTTCGCCGCTTTTACAATCCCGGTATATTCCTATGTTTCTATCGTTGAATTAAGCAGTTACTTAGCTAAGCCTGGCGTTGACCCTGCGGATGATCCAGAGATTCAGGCGCGCTTGAAGCCAACGCTGCCTAAAGCGAAGCACATCTGCTTCTATCCGATGAATAAGCGTCGCGAAGGCAATGACAACTGGTACATGCTCCCTGCGGACGATCGCAAAACGATGATGCGCAGCCACGGCATGATTGGCCGTACATACGCTGGCAAAGTGAAACAAATCATCACGGGTTCTGTTGGTCTGGATGATTGGGAGTGGGGCGTAACGCTGTTCTCCGACGATCCTCTGCATTTCAAAAAGCTCGTTTATGAAATGCGTTTTGATGAAGTGAGCGCACGTTTCGGTGAATTCGGTGATTTCTACGTGGGTAACTTGCTTACACCTGAGAAGTTTACTAAACTCATTACGGTTTAATTTTATAGAACATCGAAGGATGGGCCTCTTGCCTGTCCTTCTTTTTGTCATCCTGCCAAGTAAAAAAAGAAAGCCTGCCCTCTAAGAGCAAGCTTCCTTCATGGATTAATCCTCATCATCGTCGTCACGGAGCGCAGCGGCAAGTTCGGCTTCCATCTGCGCTTTGCGTGCGAGATACGCCTCGGTATCGCGATCACGCTGCCGACTCTTTTCTTTCAACCGTTCGATGGCTGGAAGGATGAGGATATCAATTTCCTTTTGTACAACTGCTACATGATCGTAACGTTTCTCCGTCTCCAGAAAATGACCGACTTCAATCAGTCCATTGTAACGATCCAGTTCATCCCGGGTAAGAAGTCCTCTTACTTGGACACTGCAGTGCCGCATAGCGATCCCCCCGTTTACGAATGATGACTAGAAACGCCCTTTACGAATAACGAGCGGAATTCCGCCGATAATGTAGAGGTATCTCATATCAACCACTTTTTTCATCATGGCTGCTACATTACCTTTGAGTTTACGGGAACCAACAATTCCGATGGCTTGTCCTTTACCCAAGGAAGCCACTGTACCTTTGTTGGAGAATTTGAATGTTTTCATTTGCGAACCGCGAATGGAAGCAATCAGGTTATGTGCCACAGCTTCCCCTTGCTGCATGGCGATTTGTGCTGTTGGAGGGTATGGTCGGCCTTCATCGTTCATGACGATGGAACAGTCACCAACAACATAGATATTGTCGAATTGAGGAGCACGCAGGTACTCATCAACTTTAATTCTGCCGCGCATCGTTTCAAATCCTGCCTCATCTAGCATGTGGTTACCGCGGATACCGCCCGTCCATACAACAGTTGCAGCCTTGATAAACTCATCGCCCGCGATCAGAACGCCTTCCGGAGTGCATTCTTTAATCGCTGTGCCGATTTTGAACGTGATGCCTTTGTCCGTTAGAATTTTCATCGCATACTCAACCAGCTCAGGGTCAAAACCTGGCAGCGCTGTTGGAGCAGCTTCAATATTATAAATCTTCACGAGGGAAGGATCGACGTCGAACTCTTTGCAAAGCTGTGGAATACGGTCTGCAAGTTCACCAATGAATTCAATACCAGTAAACCCAGCTCCACCGATAACGAATGTCAAGTAATCTTTGCGATCCGGTTCACGCTTGTATTTCGCGAATTGGTACTCAATGTGCTCGCGGATGAAGCGAACACTGTTGATGCTGCGAATATTCAGCGCGTATTCTTTAAGTCCAGGGATTCCGAACGTTTCAGCTTCGCCGCCAAGACCGATAACTAGGTAGTCGTAAGAAAGCGTACCGTCTTCGAGAATAACCTTTTTCTCATGCGGACGGATTTGAGTAACAGTCGATTTCACGAAATCCACTTTGAACTCATCAATCAATTTCAGAATGTTCACGCGTGCATTTTCAGGATTATCTGTCCCTGCAGCAGGCATATGGAGATGCGTGGTAATATAATGGTAATCATGCTTGTTTACGAGCGTTACATCAGCTTCATTGTAATTTAATTCTTTTTGCAATCGAATTGCAGAAAGAATCCCGCCGTAACCGGCTCCTAGAATAACGATTCTTGGTATTCTACTCATGTCTCTCTCACTTCCATATCCGATTTTATTGTCCCATGGTTTCTCTATCTTGTGAAAATTTACACAAACAGTTTCAAAAGTCGTATACTGCCTCTAGTTTGCTCTCTCACGCAATGATTTATGATGATCAAAAAATGCATCAAAAAGCACGAATTTCGTCACAACATGGTAAACCGATTCTCATGATATAATATAATTTAAATTAGTAAAGATCAAGTGCTATTTTGGCTTAAAATCAAGCTTACAGCCGCTTCAGCCCTGTCCAACCATTGTAAGCATTACTTATCATATTTATAAGCGATTTATATAAAGAATTCACACTTTTCTGTTTCCTTCATTAGAAGAGACGTTTATAATGGAATAATGATTGTGGCAATTCTTGCAATTCTCAGAATAATGGCACATCAAAGGAAATGAATCGGAGGAGTTTAACAATGATCGAGAAAGAAACTAATCAAGACATCGTTGATATTATTGTCATCGGTGGTGGACCTGCTGGGATGTTCGCATCCTTCTACGCTGGAATGCGCCATGCGTCCGTGAAAATTATTGAAAGCATGCCGCAACTAGGTGGACAGCTTGCCGCGCTTTACCCTGAGAAGTACATTTATGACGTAGCCGGATTCCCGAAAGTAACGGCGCAAGATTTAGTCAACAACTTACTAGCTCAAATGAAACACTTTCCTATAGATGTTTGCCTAGAAGAGAAAGTACATCAAGTTGTTAAAAAAGAAGAGCGTCTTTTCGAAATCACAACGGACAAAGGTACGCACACTAGCCGTGCCGTTATCATCACAGGTGGAGTTGGCGCATTCGAACCGCGTCGCTTGGAACTTCCGGAAGCAGCACAATACGAGAAAAAGAACCTGCACTACTTCGTAAGCGATTTGAACGCATTTGCCGGTCAAAAAGTATTGATCAGCGGTGGCGGCGATTCCGCGGTAGACTGGGCGCTCATGCTTGAGCCGATTGCTGAGAAAGTGACGTTAATCCACCGTCGTGATAAATTCCGCGCACACGAGCATAGTGTTGAGAACCTGATGAACTCCAAAGTAAACATCGTAACGCCTACAGAAATTACGAAACTTCAAGGCAGCGACCGCATTGAGCAAGTTACGCTCAAAGATATCAAGTCGGGCGAGGAAACCGTGCATGATGTCGATGCTGTGATTGTTAACTTCGGATTCGTATCTTCCCTTGGTCCGATTGCTGAGTGGGGACTTAACATTGAGAATGGCTCAATCGTTGTTGACTCCAGAATGGAAACGAACATTCCGGGCATCTTTGCTGCAGGGGATATCACGACATATCCGGGCAAATTGAAATTGATTGCTGTTGGCTTCGGCGAAGCACCTACGGCGATTAATAATGCCAAAGTTTATATCGATCCAACAGCTAAGCTTTCACCAGGACATAGCTCCAATTTGAAATTCTAAATCATAATCTTTCTACATAAAAAGGGGTATTCTATACCTAATCTTCGGATTAGGAGGAATACCCCTTTGTCATCTATATGTCCGGTTTGCAATGGCCTGCAGGAATTAACCACCGACTGCCCCGTGTGCTCACATGCCATGTGTGATAGCGGCAGACTAAGCGACTACCTTGGTCCCTACTCCCCTTATAGGGAGATTGAAGTGTACTCTTTGTCCGATTCGGACGGCACCTTGTCGGGTCATGGTGGTGAATGCCTTCATTTGCTCAATTGCCCCGATTGTATGCATAGTTTAACCATTCAGATACCAAATCTATGAGCATAAACTCTCTTAGATAAGTATCCGTTACCCCCGCTAGTTGAGCGGAGCTTCATCCTTGATGTAGACTTGCAGCTTCAAGTTCCGTCTCTGGATTTCGGCGAGCAATAGATCAACAAAATCTGATTCTAATCTCAAATCCAGTGCTTTGTAATAAGAGTCGATCAATGTTTCGTCGCTAATTTGTCTCACTGAAATCACCTTTATTCTATAATTTGTAATTATATTATCATGGGGTTAAAAATAGAACAACTGTTCCATTATCCACAGAAAATTGTGTATATCCTGTGGGTAAATTGTTGATATCCCCCCTAGACGGTATGATTGCTTGGGGGATACTGTGTATAAAGTTATACACATGCTTGACTACGCGTATGCCGATAAAAAAAATTGATCACTCATTTAGTGACTTCCCGCGTAATACTTAATATTTCCTTAACGAAGTTCACAAATTTGAAAAGAATTTTTAATCGCCCGTTAATATTCATTGCGTATAATACGATTAGAAAGTTAATCAAAGGAGTGATAGACCATGATTGTCTACGATATTGTACTGAATGGCGAAATCAAAGAAACGATTAAACCCAAAAAGAACCGCTTGAAAGAAATTTACTCGTATATGCTAGAGCAAACCAAGGTTATGAAAGCCAAATATGGTGACAACGTAAAAATTAAAGGCCGCATCGTGTACTAGGAATGTTTCCCCGTCACTTGCGGCTCTTTTTTTCGGCAATGTTAGATAACTCCTTTGCGATGAAGCACCGTTAACAATCGGTAAAAGTCATAACTTCCGTCTTTCGGGGTATCAATAAGACCCGCTTTAACCGCCGCATCAACGGCTGCTTTGGCCCATTCGGGCACTTCCTTTAGCGCCGCTTGTCCCTCTAATGCGCTCATTCTGGTCTGTAGGTCAGCAATTTGTGCCTGCAGCTGTTCTAACATTTTCACAACCTCCTCATCATATCTCGTTAATCCGTTTGTTTGTATCAAATTATTCAGCTTACTTGCGTAAGCGATATCTGTGGCGTAGCCGCTGTTCAGCAAGGCTTGTGTTTGTTCACCTGGACTTTTGGCGTTTCTTACATTTACATATCGGGGCAGCTGGAAGAGGAGATCTTGATCCCGAAAGCAGGCTTCGATCATTGGATACGTGCGGAAATCACTAGGCACATTATCGTAACGCACGCCGTTTACCATCTCCCAAGTCAAGGCCGATACTCTTTCTCCTGTCCAATAAGGGGTAAGCACACCGCTGCCAACCTTATATCCTACCAAGTTGTTCCACGCATTCACGTTTCCACCCGTCTCCAGAATCGCCTGTGCGATACGAACAGATGGAAATATCGGAGAATTGTCCAGACGAAGTTCTACAGCAATCGGAGCAATCAGCTCGATAAATGCTTGTCTAGTTACCATGCACTCACCCCCTTTTCCTAGTTCAAGCTAGTACTCTTTCAATTTATTCTATTCTTCTATGAGCAAAAGGTTCCCCTTATGAGGACTCAGTCTCAACCCCACTTTACTTTTCCCTTAGGTTAAGGTTTAGTAAGGAAAGGAGGGCTGATTGGATATGAAAATCAAAGAATTAGCAGAGAAGCTTAACATTTCTCCAAGAACCATTCGCTTTTATGAACAAAAAGGTTTGATTTTCCCCCACAAGCAAGAACACAATTTATATAGAAGATTTACGGAAAAGGAAGTATGGCGGTTACAAACGATCATTTCGCTAAGAGAAGCCGGAATGACGATCGAGGATATTAAAAAAGCATTACCTCAAGCAGACGACGAAGTTACCGAACAATTACAATATTATTTGGAAATGCAGCGGTCCATCATTTTTTCTCAGTGGCTGGAGCTCAAACAAATTATTGAAACAACGGATACGATGATTGATCTTTTAAAATATCAACAAACGCTTCCATTAGATGATATTTTTTTGCTGGCGGAAGGGTCCAAACGATTGAGAGAAACCAGAAAAAATTGGAATGATAAATGGAATTTCGATCATCAAGCCTTAAACCATGACAACAATGTAGTTAATAATGATAGAGAATATAAGGATTATGAGAAAGCTCTGCAAACTACAATCGACTGGGTTGCTCCAAAGGCGGGTGAACGGGGACTTGATATTGGAACTGGGACGGGGAATTTAGCAGGGAAGTTTCTGGATAAGGGCATTCCTATGGCCGGCATTGATCAATCCAAGGAAATGCTGAAGCACTGTGGGCGCAAGCATCCGCAGATGGAGCTTAAACTCGGGAACTTTCTTGCCATTCCATATCTGGATGGACAATTCGATTTCATTGTGAGCAGCTTTGCCCTGCACCATATTTCCGATGAACAAAAAATACTGGCCCTAGGCGAAATGCGCCGCGTATTGAAACCCCACGGTCGAATATGCATCACGGATTTAATGTTTGAAAATGACGATCAAAAAGTACAGTACATAGCTGATTTAGAGCGCCAAGGCAGAACCGATGACATTCAGCTGATTCTTAATGCTTATTACGCCACGAGCTCTACACTGCTAAGCTGGTTTGACGAAAACGGATATATCACGAAACATAAACAACTGAATGAGCTGCTCACGATGGTTTATGCCGTTCCAATCCGATAAATAAATGGTTGACCTTCTCCTTACGTCAATCCTTACGATGGATTTGTATCGTAACTTAAGGAGGAATTTGAAAGATGCCTAACCATGATGAAATTTACAAATCAAAAGCAGAAACTTACGATCTGCTCATTTCTAAGCAGCCGAGTCTCTTAGATGTCATCGAAAGCATCCACCCCGTTGAAGGTCTAGACATCTTAGATCTAGGGGCTGGCTCTGGCAGATTGACCCGTGTACTTGCCCCTAAGGCCAAATCTATCATGGCCGTAGATGCATCAGAAGCCATGTTGCGAGTAACGGCAAATAGTCTTCAAGAAGCCGGCTTGCATAACTGGAGCATTCAGGTGGCCGACCATCGAGCTCTCCCTGTCCGTGCTAACAGCTACGATTTAATCGTATCAGGGTGGAGTATCTGTTATTTAGGAAGCTCTGACATTCCGAATTGGCAAGAAAACATCCGTCAGGTGATGGCGGAAATAAAGCGAGTGCTGCGCCCTGGCGGTTGTGTTATTATTTTCGAGACTTTTGGAACGGGTTCAACCTTCCCTAATCCCCCGGGTTTTCTGCGTGCCTACTATGATTTGCTTGAAAACGAATTCGGGATGTCCCACATGTGGATTCGGACTGATTATCAATTTGACAGCTTGGAGGAGGCGGAGCGGCTGAGTCGTTTTTTCTTTGGTGATGATTTGGCCCAGCAAGTTGTTAAAGAAGGATGGAGACAGCTTCCGGAGTGCGCGGGAGTTTGGTGGATGCGCTAGAGAGGCTCAGAGTTCCCACTCCTCATCGTGTGGCACCATAAAATCAAAAAAAGAAGCAGCAAGATGATCTGCTGCTTCTTACCTATTATAAAAGAAGACTCAACGCTTCTATCCATTAACCAGAAAATGATTCCAAGATAATTTTGACCAATAAGAACGGAAGAGCGCCAATGGAGATAAACGCATAAAAAAATCCTTGCAAAAAGTTTCTGAATAGTTTCACCAAAATCACTCCCATCTAAATTCGTCAAGATTGTGAACTTTCTTCAATTATACTCCTTCGCCAGCGAAGTTTTATGAAAATAAGATTAATTCTTTCAATGCTTGTCCAAAAATGGGCAAAAAAAAAGAGCAGCTATAAGCCGCTCTCAACTTTATTGATTAAGCCTCAACCTTATCATCGCAAGGCTCAGGTGTTCCTTCATAATCCGCTGGTTTGAAGGAAGATCCGCAACCGCAGGATGCTACTGCATTCGGGTTGTTGATGGTGAAACCGCCGCCCATGCCCTTGTCTTCAAAGTCGATTTGGACGCCGTACAAATATTTGGCGCTTTCTTCATCCACAACCACTTTCACGCCGTGAATAGTAAACTCTTTATCGTCAGCCTTTTGATCATCGTCGAAGCCCATACCGTAAGAATACCCGCTGCAACCACCAGCTTTGACGCCCAGTCGCAAGAACAGGTTCGGTGATTCTTCCGAAGCCAAAAGTTCTTTAATTTTATCACTCGCTGATTCGCTAATGTTAATCATAACGGAAATCCCTCCTTGATGTTTCCCATCATGGGAAACTGGCATTATCCATAAGTTTCGTAATGCTTACTATCAAGTATACTCCTATTCCGTGCATTGCTCAAGGGCAGGTGCGCATACATTGCTAGCAATGTTCCCAGAGGCTTACTGCTTGCGTTGTATCGCATAATATTGCAATAGTAACTGATCCAATTCTCGACTACACTGTTGCACTTCAGGATGCAAGAAACCATGCTCAGTGCCTAAAGCCACCATTTGGCCTCGAAGCTGTTCGATTGCTATATCTAATCGCTCCTGCAGTTCGGTCACGAAATATGTTGGCACGATATAATCACCTTTTAACCCCACGTAATCACATTGCAATAGTATACAGGAATTTGTTAATATTGGGAATAACCTTTTATGAATTTTGATAGCAAAATTTGTAGATTTCCTAGATTGTCAATTTATGTCCATGTTCATCATATTGCCCCCTCCCACAGGGAGGTTTATAATGATTAGGAAAGTTTGTACGTTTATTGAAAACTTAGAGAGTCTTTGAGCGAAACTCAGAGCTCCCTATATGTGTGAATTCCTGAACCGAACTGGCTGACAGGTAGGCGAGCCACTCACACCGCTAAGGCGCATGAAATCATCTGCAGATGGATGCGTCGATTCTTTATGTGCTTTATTTTGATTTCATAGGAGGAATGAAGATGAGTGTAATCACCACAGACCCGATCAAACGGATGGCAGAAATTGCCGACAAAGTTGAACACGGCCAACGTCTATCCTTGGAGGATGGATTATTTTTGTATGAATCGGACGATCTTCTGAGCATAGGCCAAATGGCAAACAAAGTAAACACACGATTGAACGGAAACAAGGTTTATTTTGTGCAAAATATGAGTTTGTATTTCACGAATGTGTGTGAGGAGCATTGTGCTTTTTGCCATTTCCGCCGCGATGAGGGCGAAGAAGGTTCATACACGCTTACACCAAGCCAAATGTTAGAGTATGTAGCTGAACATTATAACCCGGAAATTAGAGAGTTCCATATTAGTCAAGGGCATAATCCTCATTTGCCTTTTGAATATTACGTTGATTGCATTCGCCAATTGAAAAATGCATACCCTGATGTGACCATTAAGGCGCATACCGCGGCAGAAATTGAATTTTTCTCACGGATTAGCGGCTTAAGCTACCGAGATGTTTTGAAAACGTTGATGGATGCAGGTCTTTCCACACTTCCAGGTGGCGGAGCCGAGATTCTTACAGAGCGCTACCGGTCCAAAATGAAAGTTGAAAAAGCTTCCTCGGAAGAATGGCTCGACGTTCATCGCAATGCCCACTTGCTTGGCATGAAAACTCACGCCACCATGCTATACGGATCGATTGAGACGAAAGAAGAACGCATTCGCCATATGATGCTTTTACGCGAACTGCAAGATGAAACGAACGGTTTCTTGGTCTTCATTCCGAACTCCATCCAACCAGCCAGCAAAAACGCCGGTCTCAAAAGACGCGTCCCTGCTTGGGACGAGCTGAAAACCATCGCGATTAGCCGGTTGATGCTGGATAATTTCCCTCACATCAAAGCTTACTTCATTAATATTGGTACGAAATTGACTCAGCTTTCCTTCACCTTCGGCGCTTCTGATGCCCATGGCACGATCGTGAAAGAGAAAATTTCACACGCAGCCGGCGCGCTATCCCCTGAAGGTCTTACTAGGGACGAGCTTGTTTGGTTGATTCAAGGTGCTGGACGCACAGCCGTTGAACGCGATACCTTTTATAATGAAATCAAAGTGTATTAGTCATACTAGAGAAGAGAGAATAGTCAAGAAGGGATACGGAGTGTTATGAAAAAATTTGTGATTCTCGGAGGAGGTTATGGCGGTCTGACCATAGCCTTGAACATGCTGGAGAAAGATTTGCCGGAGGATACCATACTGGAAATGATCGACCGTAGTCCTTTCCAAGGACTCAAAACGGAATATTACGCACTTGCTTCAGGGACAATTGCAGAAACACATATTCGTGTTGCTTACCCGGATGATCCTCGTTTATTGCTAACTTACGGAGAAGTGTCCTCGGTGGATTTGGAGAAAAAGGAAATTCTTTTCGAAGATAGAGAACCTGTAACGTATGATTGGCTTGTAATTGGTTTAGGCTGTGTAGATAGCTATCATGGCATCACGGGAGCAAAAGATTTCTCCTCCAGCATTCAAACGCTGGCGCAAACTCGCGCTACGTACCAACGCATCAATAACATCGCGCCTTATGGACAAGTTTCCATTATCGGCGGCGGTTTAAGCGGTGTGGAGATGGCTGCGGAGTTAAGAGAAAGCCGGTCTGATCTCAACATTCGACTCATCGACCGCGGTCCAAGCTTGCTGTCCGCTTTCCCAAGTAACCTGCAGCAATATGTGCGGGAATGGATGGTTGAGCATCATATCGAGCTTCGTCCGAACGTTTCGTTATGTCGTCTGGACGGTGGAGACCTTTACAACGGCGACGAGATCATTCGAACAGATGCGACCATCTGGACAGCGGGCATTCAGCCGAATCCAATTGTAGAAGCTCTGAACGTACCGAAAGACCGTCAAGGGCGTATTATGTTAAATGAATATCACCAAATTCCAGATCATAAAGACGTGTATGTTGTCGGAGACTGTGCTTCCCTGCCATTCTCACCAAGTGCGCAAGCTGCGCAAGCGCAAGGGAAACAGATTGCTGAAGTGATGCAGGCAATTTGGAAGGGTGAAACGCCGCGGCTGGGTGAAATCAAGCTAAGAGGTACATTAGGTTCACTCGGTAAAAAAGCCGGGTTCGGTATTATGGGTAAACGCACACTAATGACAGGCAAAATTGCCCGTATGTTAAAAAGTGGCGTTCTCTGGAAATCGAAACGCCACTTCGGATAAGTTCAGGTTCAATCGCTTAGCAGATCGTACATCGCTTCAATCTCTTTGATCTTAGCCAGAATGAGTTCGTGAAGTTGATCTGCAGTCTCTGCGGCAATGATTTCGCCGTTCAAGAGCGCATAGGGCTCCATGTAGCACTGTCCGCAATTGCCGAGACAGCCGTATTCTATGACATCATAGTCGGGATTTTGTTCTAGTGCTTTCATGACTTTCTCTGTTCCATTGTGCATGTTGCTGGCGCAAAACTCTATGATTGGTCTCATAATAAAAATTCCACCTTATGTCGATATATTCAAGTTGAAAACCATTTTCATTTAATCATTATTGTAATATAATATTAAAAGAAAGGAGATGAATCAAATGTCTGAAAAAACAAAAGAAGCTATTTATGATGAAGTCCTTGAGGTTTTAGATAAACTTCGTCCTTTTCTACAACGCGATGGCGGCGACGTGGATCTCGTTGACGTAGAAGACGGTATTGTGAAGCTGAAACTGATGGGTGCTTGTGGAAGCTGCCCGAGTTCAACAATTACGTTGAAAGCCGGTATCGAACGTGCACTTGTTGAAGAAGTTGAAGGTATAACTGAAGTCGTGCAAGTGTTCTAATACGACTATATCATAAGAAAGAGCTTACCTCTATGGTAAGCTCTTTTTGCTAATCTATTTGCGTTGATTAAGCACCGGCAGCGGCTGAATCGGGTCGAGTCCTCCAGATATATCCATGATGTTGCCTGTGATGAAATCAGAAGCCGGCAAGCATAAGAATTCGATGACTCTGGCCACATCCTCGCCAGTTCCCGGTCTTCCCACCGGTGTTTCGCCGTCGACCTCCAGACGGGCCTCCTGCATCGTACGCTCTTTATTTTTCCCGCGAATGTCGCCTGGGCAAATCATATTCACGGTGATCCCGTGGCTGGCTTCTTCTTCAGCCAATGTCTTCGTGAAGGAGACTAAGCCAACCTTCGCTGCCGCGTAGACAGCGCGATGTGTCCAGCCTCTGGCTTCAGCGGCTCGTCCAAATCCAAAATGGATAATCCGCCCCCACCGTTTCTCCCTCATCATCGGCAAGACCAATTGATCAAGTTCCATGACGCCAAGCAAATTGCCTCGCATTAAATATTCAATTTCATCGACACCATAATCAGCAAAAAATCGCCGTTCCCGGAAAAAAGGCCCCGCATTATTCACGAGAATATCAATCGGGCCCAGCTGTGACGCTGTTTGTTCCACCATACGTGTAATGTCTTCCCGCTTAGCGACATCGCCTTGGACGGCTATACTGCGAACACCAAAATCTTGTAAGTGATGGACAAGCTCAGCGGCTTCCCTTTCACTATTCACATAATTGACAGCCACCTGACACCCTTGTCTAGCCATGGTGATGGCGGTCATTTTGCCGAGTCCTTTCGCACTGCCTGTAATAAGAACCGTTCGGCCTCTTAATTCCATGGTCCTCTTACCCCTTTGCAATACTAGCCGTAATATAAGAGAATGCTATAATTAAGGTTCGGCAAACCATATCAAATCCCTGCTGAAGATCGGCGACATTTGATTTTACATTTTCGACATGAATCCGATCCCCCGGATACGGCTCTTTTTGCATGAGATCATCCAGCATCTCGGCATTAATATAGTGAATCTCCATATTGCGTTGATTGCGCAGCCGATCGAGCGGAGATTTATAATCCATTTTGAGCGTATACAGCTGAACTTCGAGCGCCCCGTGAATTTTTTTCTCATGCATCCTGCGCAATACCGTAAAGTATGAATACCGCGCTTTCAGCACCTCAGTTTTTAACTCAAATAAATCATTCATGAATGTACCCAATTTGTCCAAAATGGAAAACAGCCGAATGAAGGCATTTTTGAAAAAATAAACGAAAAGGCGATAGGCTTCCATCTCTTGCGCGTTCATATCCTCGAGAAACATTTTATTGATATGCTCAGCGTAACGCTCGCAGCAGTATTTGCTCTGCTCAAGCTCGTCTAATGCATCAATGAACCCTTTACTCCAGATCGCTTGCCGGTGGTATTTCGGGTAGTCTGAGGCCGTGTGGTGATGTTCCTTCGATTCCAGATGCTCGATAAACACTCTTACTGCATTGCCGGCCTCCAGCAGGAGTCCGCTGTCTACCCGCTCTGGTTCATGGAATAATGCTCGCAGCATGGGTACACCCCCCTTTTTTAGTAAGCTTTATGGATGAACAACAATAGAAGTAAGTATGGGCATAAATAAAAAGAAATAGCCCTCTCTATAGTAAGAAGGCCTCTTCTCCCACAAAACCGTTCTGTCCTATTGCCAGAAGTCAGCCCTGCCAGGGCCTTATGCTTTGCGATCATATAGCGTAAGCACGCATAAATAACATAGAAATCCAAACATACCGGCAACGATTACTGCATGCACCATGCCAGTTAGCAAATAAGCGAGTTCATTCCCCATTGACCAAGTGACAACAGCTCCGCTGATAACTTGCAGGGAAACTAGAATGAGTGCCCATTTGCTGCCAAAGCGCAATTTATCTGAGCTCTGGTAATAACGTTTTGCCTGTAAGTAAAGAAAAAGAATGCACAGGAACAGCAGCAAAGCCGCAATCCGGTGTGTAAAAACGATGCCCGTCGCACCACTAAGCTCAGGGATGACTTCGCCGTTGCACAGTGGCCAGCCTGAACATCCGCCTGATGATACCGTATGACGAACGAAAGCACCCAAGTAAACAACAATATAGCTATAGATCGTAGTTATCCATACGATCGCCTTAAAGGAACTGCGAATGGCTGTATCTCTTTTAAATTGGCCCCATGGTGTGAATACAAGCGCAAGCAGCAGGGAAAACGCAAACGCCAGGAGGGATAAGCCAAAATGAAGCGCCAGTACAAGTGAAGATTGCGGCCAAACGACGGCCAATGCGCCCATTACGGCTTGTACCAACGTCATAACAACGGTTCCAGTGATGAAGTATTTCGCATCTTTCCGTTTGACATAACGAAACACTAAAATGAATGTGGCAATCAGGATTAGCGTCACGATACCGACGACCAGTCGATGACTGTATTCAATAAACGATGATATCGTATGCGCCGGGACGAATTTCCCATGACATAGCGGCCACTCGTCTCCGCAGCCTCTGCCTGCGTCAGCCTTTGTAACCAAGGCACCCATTGCAAGAATGAGAAACATGCCTATGGCGGACAAATTCGCTAGCCTTTGAATCAGTTTTTGCATGATTGCACCTACTTTTACGTCGTGACTTCTGTGGATCTTGTCGAATATTCGTTTGGTTCGTTTTCAATTATATCTTTAAAAAGTTGGCAAATCCATTCGCAATTGTTACAAAGCTCCGAAACCACGGCTATTCGGCTAAACTCATGGCGAAGTTGTGATTTTCGTGCCATATCTAAAAAAACGACTCTGAAAAGAGCCGTTTCTCTTCCTTCTATTTATGGAGCAAGTGCACCGGATACCTCGAGAGCCCGATCAAGGAACTGCTCTATTTCTTCACGCGTTTTACGCAATTTGCTGACGAAGCGTACAAGCTCTTTGCCGTCACGGAAGGCGATAAAGCTTGGAATACCGAGAATGTTCAGCTGCTCGCACAAATCCGGCACTTCGTCGCGATCCAGTTCAACAAAAGTAATCCGTCCCTTATAAGCTTCTTCTACAGCCGGCATGAATGGCTCAATAAAGTGGCAATCTTTGCACCAAGTAGCTTTAAATACAGCGATCGTTAATACCGGTTGTGAGATTTGTTCTTGAAAAGCTTGTTCATTGGAAATTTTCAACATGATGAGCACCTCACTGCTTAGGAATTTATTAACTTATAGCATGCCCCAAAAAGCGTGTCAAGATATACGAATGACAGCATCTTCCTGTTCGTATGTGTTTACATTATTAGTAAAAAGTGATATCATAATTATATCAAATAGATATTTAAATGAAGTTGCTACTCCAACTTGAAAGGACGTTGATTACATGAAGGAAAAACAAGCTTGGTCCATTAACGGATTTCTTGGCATATTATTATTTATTATTGGCGGAGGATTAGGGGTTTTACTCCTTACACAGGAACGTATCTTGCCGGGTATCATTTTAATCATACTTGGCGTTATCTTTGTTTCGACGATTACAGCCGTACAGCCGAACGAAGCTTCCGTCGTCACATTCTTCGGCAGCTATCTAGGTACGATCCGGAAGAGCGGCTTGTGGCTCATTGTTCCATTTTCAAATCGCAAGAAAATTTCCTTGCGGGTTCGCAATTTTAACAGCGTCAAGCTGAAAGTCAACGATATCGAGGGCAATCCGATCGAAATCGCCGCCGTCGTCGTGTTCAAAGTCGTCGATACGTACAAAGCCCTCTTTGATGTGGACAGCTATGAGAAGTTCGTCGAGATTCAAAGTGAAACGGCGCTTCGCCATGTAGCAAGCAAGTATCCTTACGACCGATTCGACAGCGAAGGTTATTCGCTCCGGGGAAATGCCGATGAAGTAGCCGCTGAACTTAGTCTCGAACTTCAGCACCGCCTCTCCGTAGCAGGCGTCGAGGTCATGGAATCTCGTCTCACTCACCTTGCTTACTCAACCGAAATCGCAAGTGCGATGCTTCAGCGTCAGCAAGCATCCGCCATTTTATCCGCCCGCCAAACGATCGTTGACGGAGCTGTCGGCATGGTTCAGATGGCCATCTCCCGCCTCGAAGCCGAAGGCTTGCAGCTCGATGAAGAGAGGAAGGCGGCCATGATCAACAATTTGCTTGTAGCCATTGTATCGGACCGCTCAGCGAGTCCGGTCATTAATACCGGCTCGCTTTACTAAACGGGCACCGCTATGGCTCCTAAGAAAAACTTCGCGCTCCGACTCGATCCCAAGCTCTATGAAGCTTTGGAGCGCTGGGCGGAGGATGAGTTCCGGAGCGTTAACAGCCATATTGAGTATTTGCTTCGAGAATCCATGCAGCGTGTGGGGCGATTACCAAAGGTCCGTCCCTATAGCTCTGATTCGGAGAAAGATGAGCAAGTTGATTCTTGAAGGTGTGCCAGGCAGGCACCCTCACCAATAACAACCCCCCTGACCTTCGTAAGGTCAGGGGGGTTTACTACTTTACAGATAAGCTATTTATCATTAAATTGCTTAATTCCAACCCATCTTTACGTGCAACCTCACCTTGATAGACAATCTTGCCTGTGTCTAAATCAACCACAGCCACACCGGGACTTCTCCTGCCGTAATAATTCATATAAAGCCGGTTATCGGCAAACTGTTTCATTTGAACGTGCAGCTCGTCTTGCATCCAATCCTTCAAATTAATTTTTACGTCGCTCTGCAGCTTCTGTTCCGCCAAATTATAATGAACAACCCGCGATTGATCATAGATGTTCATGGGAGTAAAATACAAATCGTCGCCAATGTAATCAATTCTAAGCTGTCCGGGTTTTCCATTCATGAGCAGATCACGGACGAGCTCGCTTTGAACAGTGGTCATTTGGCCGTTCCAAATATCGTAGTACAGAAGCTCCCGATTCAGGATATCTTTCTTCGCATCCAATGCATAGGAGGTTCGATCGAAAAGTAAATAATGATTCGGCTTCATCATATCATTGGATGATATAAGTGCAGTCGTTGTCTGCGACGTGTGATCCTGAGATACACCAGTTGCAATCAACTGCTTCCCTTCTATGCTTTTTTTATCAAGATCCACGGTATAAATAACGTATTTAGCGTCTTCAGGCTGCGAATATTTGCCGGACTTTTGATATTGATTAACCAACAGTTTCATGCTCTGATCTTTCACATAGACATCCAAAACACTGATGTATTCATTCTTTTCTTTAGGCAGCTTCACCTGAAAGGATAGACTGCTCTTCTTTGCTTTCTCCATCACAGAAATGTCAATCATATCCGACTGGACCTCATCCGTTTTAAATCGAAAGTCATATTGAGCATATGCAATCAGCTTTTCATCCACATATAAAGCATTCAGGTTCTTTTTCCCTCTCATAAAAGAGCGATATTCCTGGAATAATTCCTGCAATTCATCTTGGTAAAAATAGGTTGAATCCAGCCTCTCCCAGAAAGAATCCTTGTCGTTCGGATACTCGCTCCCCGCTGGACGTATGGCGATCGGCTCAGACATATATTGTCCTCTAACCATTAAATGAGAAACTTCCTCTTCGCGTCCTCCCAATGTTTTGAGATAATAATCGGGTTTATCGACTTCAGACGCAGTGGCATAATATATACTAATTGTTAAAACAACAAATGGAATAAGGACTACAAGTGTCCAATAACGTTTCATTGTCCGGGGCGCCTCCTTAAACGGTTACTTTTTTATGCAACAAATATGAACTGAACCATAATGCTGTAACAAGGATGCCCATCACCAGTTCCAGCTGAACAAGCTCGCTTGGGAAAAAGAAATCCGGCACCCATATTTCTGAGATCATTTCAGGTAGTATGATGAGAAACACTGCCGCGCCGATATAGAGGATCCCCGCTGCAATCCCTTTGAAACGAAAACTGCGTTCGAGTAAAACGGCTGTAAACAAGATAATCACACTCACCACACCTGCTCCGTAGTACAGAACAAATTCTATGAAATACGAAGGAAGCAGGATTTTGAGTATAGGGTGGTGCCGAATGATTTCCGAGACTGTCACGTCTTGTCTGAATTCACTTGGAAGCAATGCCTCGAATGCCGTAAAACGAACGTATAGCAGTAGAAATTGATAAGCAACAAGCCCCCAAACAAACAAGACAATGGAGCTCAACTTAGCCAAATACACATTCATTCTCGTAGTTGGCAGCATAAGCAGCCTGTAAGCAAACGTACTTCTACCAACCCATTCCTTATACCAAATCACAAAAATATAGAGGAGAAGCGTCACACCGCATAGACTAATAGACCAATCAAATAAGACATTATCATACCCATTTAAGCTAGCCTTGCCATAATTCTCGACATATTGGACGGCTGTCATTGATTGACTCTCCATCGCTCTTTCGGCATTATTCATGTAACCATGCGTATATAACCAAACGTCCAATAATTGCAAAAGTAAGGTAATAACGAACAATGCGCCATAAAATTTGCTAAAACGGACAATCTCCCAGTTCAGCAATTTTCCAAAGTTACTCATGCCAAATACACCTCCCTCATAACATCTACGACGGACTTCCCTTCCTTGGACCGCATTTCCTCCGCATAAAATTGTTTCAACACCCGTCCTTGTTCAAGCAGCACAACTTTATCAATCAGATGTTCAATATCGTGAATTTCGTGCGTCGTTATCAGAACTCCTCGGTCTTCAATCAGATGGCTGGTGAACACAGCCGCGATCTGCTCACGGCTAAACATATCAATCCCTGAGAATGGTTCGTCCATAAGCAGGTAATCAGCATCCAGGGAGAGTCCTAGCAATAAATTCGCTTTCGCCGAATTCCCCTTGGATAAGCTGCCTAGCCGGTCTTCCTTTTTCAATTTAAAAAAAGCTAGCAGGTCCTGCGCCCGCTTCTCATTCCAGTTCGCATAGAAGTCCTGCATAAACTGCATGGCTTCTCCTATTTTCATAGAAGAAGGCATTGTCAATGTATCCGGAATAAACACAATTTTCTCATAGGCCATCTTGTTAACAGGCAGATCGTCAATTCGAATTCGACCACTTCCAATGGGAGTCAGCCCCATAATGGCCTTCATGATTGTGGATTTACCGACACCATTAATGCCAATGAGACAAGTGATTTCTCCCTTTTCCGCTGTGAAAGAAACCTCATCCAGAACATTTTTTTTCCCATATTTCTTAACAATTCGATCGACTTCTATCATTCCTTAACCTCCCTTGTTCGCTCTGCTTCGTACTTCTCTTTGACAAATCGAAGCAGATCATCCGTGGGGAGTTCAATCTTTTTGATGGATTGTATAAACACCTCCACAGCCTCCTGAATAAGCTCTTGACGAATCGAATTCAAAACCTGCTTGTCCGTCGTTATTCGACTAGGGGAATTACCCGCGGTTGTTATCAAATGTTGCTCCTCCATTTCTTTATACGCCCTCTGCACAGTATTGGGATTAATTTGGAGCAAACCTGCAAGTTCGCGTCTAGATGGAATTTCCTGGCCTGCAGCCAACTTACCTGTTGCCATTTCTTCTTTAAAATGCCGGACAACCTGCAGATAAACCGGATCGCGATTGTTAAACGTAATGTTCATCTACCCATCTCCTATGTACTTCCTTAGTAAATCTGGATAATTATAGTGTGTGTATTAACTAACTCATACACTAAGTGTACTATACCCTTCATACACTTCTTTTGTCAAGCGAAAAACTTCTATATATTTACTTTTATGAATTATCATCACCAATTTCATCTTCAATACGACTGGTAGATCCATGCATAAAACCAAAAAACATCCCTGCTAGCCTAAGCTAGAGAGATGTTTTTCGTATTACACAATAACTGTAATTGTCGGTGCAGAAATGGTCGGCTCAACGGTAATGTCAGAAGTCGTATTGGAGAAATCGGAGACTTCGAGAACCACCGGTGCACCAGCTGTAGTTGCTGTAGTAGCTAAAACCAGGGATGCCGTTGTAAGTGTGGACAATCCCGCCACTTGCAGCACACCGTTGACATATACGTTGTAGTAACCGTCTGTCGGAGGTGCTGGAAGGTCTGTAATCGCATTGCCGTTATCATCTAAAAAGCTTGCTGCTGGAATCGTTGTATCCGTCGTAATCATACCTGCTGTAAGAACTGCGCTATATCTTGTTACAGCGGGATCTACCGTTGTTTCAACGGTGCCCCCAGTAGCAACCGGCGCGGAAGCTGTAGCGGTCACAAAAAGTTTAATCAGAGACGCTGCCATAATTTCACCCCCTTCCCAAATTCCCAATGGCTATCTATAAATACGGACGCTTTGGACAATGATGGGGACCCCTTTTTCTGGAACATCCTCTGAAGTTAAAGTTAAAGATCCTTCCCGTATGTGATATAACGTTCGTGGTTGCAGGACACCATTCACGAAGACCTGTCGATAAGAGATGAGCTTCGGACTCGGAATAGATTGAATCCCATATCCGGGGATCTGATCTTCATTGGTGTATTCCCTTTTCTCCCCATCGGAAATGGCATAGAAGAAATAGGTCTGCGCCAAAAATTTGACGCCTAGACGTTTGGTTCTATGCCTGGACCTTTTTTTTCGTCGTTTAGACGCCTTCTTGGGGCATGGACGACAACTTGCCACATACAAGTGAATGCTGATGTAAATCACCCCGCCAACGCTGACTTCTGTTAGTTCATTTTATGCACAAAATAATTCCAGTAATTGGATTAAATTATCAGGTGCTTCCCCCATTTATGGAAAATAGCAGCCTTAAATACGCGGTATCCTCACATACCTGCTAGTAAATGGGCTAACAATAAGGAGATGATACAGAGGAGGTCGAGGAGGTCACTATGAGATCAACACGGTTGGAAATCATCCCTTTATCCAAAAACATCGCAGAAAGATTAGAAAAGGGGCTTACCCAACAATTAGGGCTTCTTCGAGGCGGAGTTCAGCCATTCCCTCTTACATCGGAGGAGACACGGATCGTAGACGACATCCGGGCACGGACCCGGAAGGAGAATCGGAATAACGTAACGCGCACAATGGCCTATTGGGCCTGTTACCAGAAGTACCCTGAGCTGCACTGGGCTCTGTTAGCCCATATGGTCTCCCGCAACGGCGGTTGGAACATGACTGATCTGCATGGCGATCTCCTGCCGCACCTTATTGATGCTGATCAAGCTGAGCATCTGTTTGCTTTTCTGGAACGCGCGAACGGGCTTATCTTTCATGATGCTTATCCACAATTGCTTCTATATGAGGAAAGTAAGAAGCGCGAGAAGAAATTGTTTCACTTGCTTCCCCATTTGGACATTTCCAGCTGGATGGTCCCTGTCTGGCATGAATTTTGGACGAGCCCGGACTCCGCCGCGCTGACGATTGCCCTTATTGTGAACGAACAAAATTACATCGAGCAGCGAATTGTCCAGAAGGACCAGTTCCGACAAACCGTGCTAAATAAGGCACTATTTAAAGCCCAGGGCTGGCTGCAAATGAATCAAGTCGCTTTCCCTTATTGGTCTGAGTCCACTGAAACCGGATCCCCCCAGCCTCGTCTGGCTGGACTCATTCTCGAGAATTTTGCCAGCTTGGCTGAACGCATAGCCCTTGGGAAAGGCCTCTACGCGCTTCTAATCGGAGCGCCTGAAGTGCTGCAAGGCGTACTCCGCTTCGCCGCATCGACGCCCCACACGGGGTCACGCGCCGACTATTGGCCTCACTTATTTACCCCCATACAAAAAGCCTCCCCTGATAATTTCTATCAGGAGAGGCTGGATGGCTGCTTCCTCAAGAAGGGAAGCTCGCCTTTGTATAGTCCTACACTTGAGACTGTATGGCCGGATCGGCCGCTACTGCCTGTGGAGCCTGGCGACTGGTTTCAAGATGTCGAAACGCCAATGGGGCATATGCACCCTATCGAAGTGCCGCAGACCATTGATTTAACTCAGGCCATGAGCGAAGGGCTTCATAGCATTGAGCTCGCCATACTGGCTGCACAGGCTATGAACGTCGTCCGATAAGGCGGCTTGCTTTGCCGATCAGCTTTTGGACGGGCACTGGGAAATTCTTGACATCGTCCTTCGTAACCACACGCGTAACCATAAGCATCAACGGGTATAAAGCAGCCGTGAAGCCGCAAACGAGTATTGCGTTGATCCCTTCATTGATCCTGTACAAGCTGGTTGGATGTACATACGTGTGGGTCAACCACTCCGCCGCGAGGCCTAAGCCGGCAATGACCACAATTGAAATCGTTAAACCGATAAAACGTCGTCCAAGAATGGTGAAGCTCACTTCTTTGCGCAGCGTGCGCAAATTGAGCCATGACATGGCGATGAAGCAAAGCCCTGTGGAGCCAATAATCCCATATATGCCAAACATTGGAGCGAGCAAGAAGCTGCCGGCCAGCTTAACGGCAATACCAACGGCAACATGCAGCATCAGCGGTTTCATACGTCCCATGCCCATTAATACAGCACCAGAGGTCTGCATGACAATTTGGAACATTGCGCCTAAAGTCAGCAAGGAGATCATGTAAGGTCCATGACTCATCCCATAGGCTGTATCTTCGTGTCCGAACATGAAGAAATCAAGCGGACGGGCAGCAATAGCGATCACAAGCACCGCAGGCAATCCCGATAAAATAGACAGCTGCAGCACTCTGGTTGTTTGATGCCCTACCTGTTTCAGATCTTTGCGGGAGTAAGCCGCTGAAATAATCGGCACTACGGATTGACTGAGCGCAATCGCCAAAATAATCGGGATACCCGCCAAGGATTGCGCCCGGCCCCCGATAATACCGACCAATCCAAGCGCTTCGCTGCTGCCAATCGTCCCCTCCAAGAGGGGAATGATGATCGAGGTATCGATCGCATAGACCAAGGTAACCGTCACCGAGAAGATGACGATCGGAATCGAGAGCTTCAGCAGGCTGCGGTAGATCTCACTGTACCTTGCAGGTGCTGTTGCAGGTGCCGAGGAATGTCCAGCGGCGGTTTCATGAGCCGCAGCGTGAGATACATTTTCTTTCAGCCTTTGAGCGTCCCGACGTTTTAGCTTCATCGCATAGTAAAGCATAACGGCAAGTGCGGCGATTCCGCCCATAACTCCGCCGAAAGATGCTCCCGCAACTCCCCAACCTAGGCTAATATTTAATAAAATAAAGGCAAGACCAATCGAGGTCACCAGTCTGAAAACTTGTTCCACCACTTGTGAGACCCCGTTAGGCATCATGTTTTGTCGACCTTGGAAATAACCGCGCATAATGGCAATCAGCGGGAAGAACAACATGGCCGGTGCGATAGCACGAGTGGCCAACGTAGCGTCGGGTCCCCCGTGTGATATTTGTTCCGCATAAATCGGCGCAAACACATATAACAGCACGGTCATGAATGCGCCAGCAACAATAGCAAATAAAATAGCCGCGCGATAAATTCGCTCCGCCTCGGCAGGTCGTCCGATTGCGTATTTCTCCGATACCATCTTGCTTAACGCGCTGGGAATCCCCGCCGTCGCTACCACAAGTAGAATAGAGTATAAATTAAAAGCTATCGAATAACTGCCCATTCCCCCCTCGTGCAGCAGGTGAACCAGCGGAATACGCTGGAAAACGCCGAGAAACCGCGCTACAAGCGCGGCTACGGTGAGAATGAGCGTCCCTTTTACAAGAGAATCTTTGGTTTCCTTCGTCAAATGTGTTCCTACTCTCTAATCCCGTATTCAAACAACATCATCTTCAATTAAAAAACCCAAATCAAGAAGAGAACAATCATCGCCAGCTGCAGCACGATTTTGACAGCGCTGCTGGCAAAGAAACCGATCACGGAGCCTATCCCGGCGCCGATCGCATTTTGCCATTTGGTGCCGATGATGATTTCACCAATCACAGCGCCTAAGAAAGGCCCTATGATTAACCCGAAAGCCGGAATGACGAAAGGTCCCACAATAAGACCAATCGTACTCCCGATCACAGCCGCCTTCGAACCTCCGAATTTCTTGACTCCCATTGCGCTCACAGCGTAATCGGCAACCATAATAATAAGGACAATCAGGGTTTGCGTGGTCCAGAACACCCAGCCAAACGGCTCAAAGCTGATCAGCCAGCCATATAGGAAGAACGCCGCATATATAGCCAAAACACCAGGCAGCACTGGATAAACCGCACCTATCATACCTACGACAAATAAAAGAATGACCAAGCTCCAGGCTAACGTGATCATGGGCTCATCTCCATCCGATATTGTACTGGCTAAAAGTCACAAGGCTTTTACAACATATAAGCATGAATGATTTTGGCAACCGCACTTTCTTCGTTCGTCACCGTCGTGATATCCGCAATCTGTTTGACTTCATCCTGCGCATTGCCCATGGCAACACCAAGACCTGCTTCACGAATCATCGTGATATCATTCTGGCTGTCCCCCATCGCAATCACTTCCGACATCTGAATCCCCAGAAGCTGACAAACCGCCTCCACACCGCTTGCTTTGCTAATCCCAAGCGGGTTTAATTCAATGTTTGACGGATGAGAGTTGGTGATTTCAAGCGTTCCCCAGCTCTCTGCAATTTCGCGAATACGCTGCAGCTTCTCCGCATTTTCCGTGAAGAAACCGAACTTCAGCCATTCGCCGTTCGGGATGTCCAGGCCTTCGCGCTCGCGGTTGAAAACACCTTCGACAGAGTAGGCCCACCACCAGCAGTCATGCTCCTCAGCCAGCGCATGTAATCGGCTCACGGTCTCGACCGGAAGCAGTGTCCGCCGAAGCAGCTTGTTCGGCGACTCCCATACTTCACTGCCATTCACCATAACCATAGGCGTAGATAGCCCCAGCTCTTGAATGTAAGGCATGGCGCTTATGGCGCCGCGGCCGGTCGACATGATGACGATCTTGCCAGCTTCCGTCGCTTGACGAATGGCGGATTGATTTTCCGGCGATATTTTTTTCTCCTCATCCAGTAAGGTACCGTCCATATCGAGGGCAATTAACTTATAAAGTCCCACGTTCCCCATCTCCTGTCTATACGGTTGTCGTCCTTGATAGACCTAGTAAGCAGCGAGCACTTTCTTAGGCAGCTCTTCCATAAAAGTCATATGCCAGAGGGCAAAAATATAGATCGTCCAAATCCGGCGTGCATAATCGCCCTGGCCGTTACGGTGCTTCTGAAGCATCCGTTCTACCGTGTTCATGTTAATGTAATCTTCAATTCCGCTGGCTTTGATCTGCTCGAGCAGCACATCCCCCATCGAACCTTGCACCCATTGGCGCAAAGGTACCGGGAAGCCCAGTTTCGGACGGTTCAGAATCGGATCCGGGATGATGCCTTCCATCGCTTTGCGGAAAATATATTTAGTCGTTCCATTAGCAATGCGATATTTCGCCGGGATGCGGCGTGCCACATCGAACAGCTCTTTATCCAGGAAAGGAACGCGCAGTTCAAGCGAATGCGCCATCGTCATTTTATCGGCTTTCATCAGGATATCGCCGGGCATCCACAGATTCATATCGATATACTGCATCCGGCTAACCGGATCAAGATGTTTGGTCTTGTTGTAATAGTCTCCAGCGATCTGCACAGGATTCTTATAAGCTCGCAGCATCTCCGTATCGAGACGCAGCACTTCCGCTTTCATATCCTCTGTGAAAATCTTCGCGTTACCAAGGAAGCGCTCCTCCAGCGGCGTCGTACCGCGCAAGACATAATTGCGCCCCTTCACGCTGCTTGGCAGCATCCGCGCGAAGCGGTTCAGCATGCGCTTGATCGAATGCGGCAGCTGATCAATCGGCCGCAGTGACTGCGGCTCGCGATAGATGCGATAGCCGCCGAACAGCTCGTCCGCGCCTTCGCCGGACAGCACAACCGTCACGTGCTCGCGCGCAAGCTGCGCCACGTGATAGAGGGCAATGGCCGAAGGATCGGCAACAGGCTCGTCCTGGTGCCAGATCGCCTTCGGCATCGTGCTGAAGAAGTCATCCTTCGTGATGACTTTGTCGTAGTGCTCTGTGCCAAGCGCCGCAGCCGTTTGGGCGGCGATTGGCGTCTCGTTGTTGGCGCCTTCGAAGCCAACGGAGAACGTGCGGATCGGTTCAATGTTCCGCATGTGGGTGGCGATGGCCGTGGAGTCAATTCCACTGGACAAGAAGCATCCGCGCTCCACATCACTGACCATGTGGTGCTTGACGGAGTCCTTCAACGTTTCGCGGATTTGCTCTACGTAATAGTCAAAAGGACGTTCCTCCGGCTCAAACATCGGATCCCAATACTTATGTATGGACATTTCGCCATCGAAGGTTACCTTGACATAGTGGGCCGGCGGCAGTTTGTGGATGCCGTGGAACATTGTGTTCGGCTCCGGCACATACTGAAACGTCAGATAGTTCAGCAAGCTGTCCGTATGGATCAACCGGTTCATGCCATCCGCAGCGAGCAAGCTCTTAATTTCCGAGCCAAACAAAAACTGACGGTCGTTGACATGATAATAAAACGGCTTAATGCCGAAATGGTCTCTCGCTCCGAACAGCTGCTTCTTTTTCTTGTCCCAGATCACGAATCCGAACATGCCGCGTAGATGCTTGACGCATTCCTCTCCGAACTCCTCATAAAGGTGAACAATAACCTCCGTATCGCTATGCGTGCGGAATTGGTGCCCGCGTTCCTGCAGCATTCCGCGTAACTCTTTGTAATTATAAATTTCCCCGTTAAAAATGATCCAAACGGAATCATCCTCATTGGCTAGCGGCTGATGCCCTTCTTGAATATCAATAATGGACAACCGGCGAAAGCCTAGACCAATCCGATTATCCGTCCAAAAACCGGAATCGTTCGGTCCCCGATGCACAATCACATCCGTCATTTGCTGCAGCATAGCAACTGTTGGTTCTCTATCTTCAAAATACATCACACCCGTAATACCACACATGGTGAAACTCACTCCTCCGTACCATTCATCAAACTATCTCTCGCGAATACCGATACATTAGTATACCATATCCGTCCGCCATACTGGAAATAGGATGAAAGTACGCATTCAGCTGTCTATCATAGGAAAATGAAGGTAATGATCAGTCTTTTTAATGAAGCTGTGAATCGCGTCGTTTTCATGCTGTCCCCCACCTTTCTTTTCTCTACGCACAAAAGTTTACCTCGTGCAACTTTTGGCGTATAGGAGGGTTCTCCTCCTTACCTCAACATATGCTCAAGAATGATAAACGGTTCCACCTCTTATATATTGCTTCCTGTAGGCAAGCGGTGAGAGACCTATTTTGGCACGAAAACAGTTCGAGAAATAAGCGGCATGATGGAAGCCCACCTCCTCCGAGATGCGCTCAATCGACCACTGCGTTTTCAGCAGCAGAAGCTTGGATTGTTCAATTCGATAGGCAAGCAAATACTCGAGTGGCGTGCAGCCATAAACACTTTTCATACAGCGGCTCAAATAATTCGGATGAAAATGGAACTCGTCAGCCAACCTCTCATTGGTCAAATCTGCCGAGTAATGCTGCTTGAGATAAGCTTCGATTCGCTCAGCCAACCTATGTACTTTGGATTGTTCATCGGGCTTATTTCCAATATCTAACGCACGCAAAATTTCGGTAAAAATGCGCTGCTCTTCCCAGAACGATACCGACCTCTCCGAGACGGACATTTGTATAAGTTGGTGCCAAAGCTCTTGGATCCGCTCGGTGTCCGATGCTGCCCCTTGTTGATGCAGAGTAATTTCATTTTTTTGAGGTAAAACGAATTCACTGCGCGCAGAGGGCTTGCTCTCTCTGATCATGTAAGGGCTGCTGGTTTGAAAATGAAGCCAATAAAAATGGCATTCCGCATCGCAAGGACGCACGGCATAATGATATTTATCCGGAAGCAGCAGCACGTATTGGCCCTCGGTCAAGCTCCACGTCAACTCCTCTTCCCCCAAATGAAGCGTACCCTTCGTAACGAGAAGAAGATCATACATACCTAACCCTGCGCGATCCGGATGCGTGTCCCCTGCGTGGTACATCCTGAAACCGCTCTCCAAATAATAAGGAAGAGGCGGTGCAGCTAACGATATCTCTTTCATTTGGCGGCGGACTCCTTTAATTCGTTGTGTGAAATTTTATAAATAACTGGTTGTATTCCTACCTGTTACTTCCCCAGTATCCCTCATATAATTGGAGAAAGTAAAGCCTATTTCGCAAATTCGGGAGGTTGCTTCATGTCAAATGCACTGCTGCAGGCCAAGCACAAATTGTCTTTGAATCAAATCCAAATCAACGATGACTTCTGGAATCATTACGTCAACCTTGTTCGCAATACGGTCATTCCCTATCAATGGGAAGCGCTGAATGATCGTGTTCCCGATGCTGAACCTAGCCATGCCATCCATAATTTCCGAATTGCCGCAGGCTTGGAAACAGGGGAATATCACGGTTGGGTGTTTCAGGATTCCGATCTCGCCAAGTGGCTCGAGGCCGTCGCCTACTCCCTTCAACAGCAGCCTGATGCTGCGTTGGAACAGACCGCAGATGAGACCATTGACCTGATCGTGCAAGCGCAGCAAAGCGATGGTTATTTGAATACATACTTTACAATTAAAGAGCCTGGCAAGCGTTGGACGAACTTATACGAGTGCCATGAATTATATTGCGCAGGTCATATGATTGAAGCTGCCGTTGCGTATTTTGAGGCTACAGGGAAAAGAAAACTGCTGGATGCAATGTGCCGTTTTGCGGATCATATTCAGGATGTATTCGGACCCGAAGAAGGAAAGATTCGAGGCTATGACGGGCATCAGGAGATTGAACTCGCCCTGGTCAAATTGTATACGGTAACGAAGCAGGAGAAATATCTCCAGCTTGCCTGCTATTTCATCGATGAGCGAGGACAGCAACCGGATTTCTTCGATGGGGAGTGGGAGCGCAGGGGGAAAACATCCATCTATCGGGCAGGTGAAACCCCATTGCCGAGTCTGAGCAGCATTTATAATCAGAGCCATCTGCCTGTTCGTGAACAAGATACGGCTATCGGGCATTCGGTGAGAGCCGTATACATGTACACGGCAATGGCTGATTTGGCGAGACTGACCGGGGACGAGAAGCTGCTTGCCGCATGCAAGAAGCTCTGGGCGAATATGACGCAGAAGCAAATGTACATCACGGGAGGCATCGGATCGACGCACCATGGGGAGGCGTTCTCGTTCGATTATGATCTGCCGAATGATACGGTGTATGCCGAGACTTGCGCTTCCATCGGTTTATTGTATTTTGCTCAGCGTATGCTGCGTCTCGAAACGCGGAGCGAGTATGCCGACGTGATCGAGCGGGCGTTATATAATATCATCATCGGCAGTATGAGTCAGGATGGGAAACGATTCTTTTATGTGAACCCGTTGGAGGTTTGGCCGCAAGCTTCGGCGCACAACCCCGGCAAGCGTCATGTGAAAGCCGAGCGGCAGAAATGGTTTGGATGCGCGTGCTGCCCTCCTAACTTGGCGCGGATTCTCTCTTCGCTTGGGGAGTATATTTATACGACTGAAACAGGACGAATCAACTGCCACTTGTTTATCGGCAGCGAAAGTACGATTACGTTGGATGATGCAACGCAAGTTGGGCTGAAACAAGTCTGTTCCTTGCCTTGGAGTGGGGAAGCTTCGCTTGAACTAAGCTTGGCTCAGCCGCGCTCGTTCACACTAGCTTTGCGTGTGCCTTACTGGTGCGACAGCCAACCGCAATTGCTCATCAACGGTGAAAAAGAGGATGCGTACACGGTTGAGAATGGCTACGCGATTATCGATCGCATTTGGACGGATGGTGACACCGTCATTTGGCTGCTTCCGATGGAGGCACACCTTATCCAAGCGAATCCGCTTATCCGCAGCAATGCCGGGAAAGCCGCGATTCAAAGAGGGCCGCTTGTATACTGCGTTGAGCAGGTCGATAATGGCGCTCCTCTGGCAAGCCTTAGCCTACAAAGTGGAACGAGGCTGAAAGTGGAGGCCGACACGAGTGCGCTCGGTGGCACAGTGAGGATTGAAGCTGAGGGCTTTAGGGATGCTACCCCTGAGGCTTGGGCATCGGCGGAGCCGTACCGTCGCTGGGCGCCGTCGGCCGAGCCTGTCGCCTTGCAGGCGGTTCCCTATTTCCAATGGGGGAATCGTGGGGTTGGCGAGATGGCGGTGTGGATTCGGGTACACCAGTGAAATTAGGAAAGAGGCTGCTTTTTGAAGCGGCCTCTATTTTTGTGCTTGTATTTGGTCTTGATTTCTTGGTTTCTCAGTTAGAGGGAACCCTGGTACGCTATTTTGCCAATTACCACTTTTTTAAGGTTTAGTGGGAACTACATGGCTCTATTTCGATGTATTTCCCTGGAAATGCAGAGTTTGAGAACAAATAAGACCCTACAGTTCCCTCGTGAGCGAAGAGACATGGCCAACCCTACCAAGGCCGCTTCCCGCCGCCAAGCTTCGTCAAAACGCCATCGTTAGCAGCGTCGTAAGCTTGAAAGATTTTCGCCGCAATCGGAGAGGCGCCATAGCGCCCGAAGCCGCCTTCGGGCACGACTACCGCGACGGCAAGCTTCGGGTTCTCGACCGGCGCAAAGGCGATGAACACGGCATTTTCAACCGAGCCTCCCGACACGCTTTGGGTAGATGTGCCTGTTTTGCGCGCCACATTAAAAGGCAGCTCCTCGATCCCTTCAGCCCCGCTTTTCATCCCGTGGATAATGGTGTTCCAATGCTCTTTGGCAAACTCGGCGGAGAAATCCTCCAGTACTTCCGGCTCTATTTTTCTAACCAACTGGCCTTGGTAGTCGCGAATTTCATCTACGAATAGCGGCTTCATCCGCTTCCCCCGACTAGCCAAAGTAGCTGTGTACTGAGCGAGCTGCAAGGTTGTCGTTTTCTCGTTTTGTCCCCATGATGCATAAACCATAGCGGATTGATAACTGTCTTTCACAGCATTTTTGATAAAATCGTTCGATCCTGCAAGCTCGCCCGGAAGGCCGCTGCCTGTTTTGACGCCCATTCCGAATTTCGCCATGTATTCCGCCCATTTGGCTGTCACTTCCGGATTCTCTCTGCCGTATTTGGCCCAGAAAGGAATCCCGACTTTTTCAGACATGAACGTATTAGAGGAGTGTTCAATCGCCCCAGCAGCGTCCATCGCTCCGTAAGCCGCTTTCCCCGAATTGGTGATGGTGCTGTTGCCTCCTTTACCAAAACTGAACGACCCCGTATCGTAATAAACATTGCCGTACCCGCTGAAAAAATTCTCCTTAAGCCCAATCAACACGGACATAGGCTTAATCGTGGAACCCATGAACACAATGGATGATGGATGTTTCGCATTTTCTTTTTCATCTGGATACTTAGCTTTTGCCGTTCGAATACTGCCATTGGGAATAAAGCTTTCAATTTCTTTGTAGACGCTTGCCGACATGCCGCCGGTCCAGGCGTTTGCATCGTAATCCGGATAGTTCGCCATCGTAACCACCCGTCCCGTATCCACCTCCATAGCCACTGCAAAACCGGAAGCTGCCTGCATCCCAACACTCATATACAAATCATTGGCGTGCGACGGGCTGCGCAAATAGCGAATATGCTCCTCCAGCATTCGTTCTGTCGCTTTTTGGATATCTTTATGTATGGTCAAATATAAATTATTTCCTTTAACGGGAGCCGTGACTTCGGCTCTCCCAATGATTTTGTTAACGGCGTCCACGGGGTAGGTCTTCCTGCCGTTTCTGCCGCGCAGCTCATCCTGATACATGCGTTCAATGCCATCGAATCCCACATTTTCCGAGCTCAAATATTCCTGGACCATAGGGCTGTCTTTGTAGATTTCTTTGGCTGTCGGAGAGGTAAAAGAGTTCGTATACCCCACTAAATGCGTAGCAATGGTCGTGTTGCCGTCATCATCCAGTTCATAGGTGCGGATGCTTTCCTCCGTTACGTCCAACCATTTAAATTCATCGCGATGCTCTAAAAGGTAGGCGATCTCTTCACTGGACAAATCCGCCTTAATTCTTCGTGGAACCCAGTAATAGCTTGGTTTCTTGATTTCAACCTTATGGTAGTCGTAGCCAATGTCCATGGCTAGAATGATTTCTTCCGGCGTCGGACTTTTTGAGTTTGGTTTGGCATACTTGTCGAAAACATCCGCTTTCAGCCGATTCGCGATAGCAATTAATTCATCTAACTTTTGCGCGCTGGGATCAATTCGAAAAAATAAGGATTGCATGGGAATGGTATACGCAAGCGGAGATTTCGAGGAGTCGTAGATGTTCCCGCGAATGGGAGCAATTTGTATCGTTTGTGTGCCATTTCTATTCTCTGCGGCTTTATGTATTTTCGTTTCAACAAACTGCAGCATAGCCAATCGCACGATCAGGATGGAAAATAAGACAAAGGTTACAAAGAAAAAAAGATTGATCCGCAGCGAAAAATGTCTCTTTTGAACAAGCTCTTTTTTCCTCGGATCATCCGTAATCGGCGATTTCATCACTGTAAAGCCCCCTTCTGTGTCAGGATGTATCCTGAAACAGACGCAGCGGCCTGGAAATAAGTTCACTAAAATTTGGAAAACTCGGCTCATTCCCAAGACAAGCCCACAAAAAAACCTTCAGACCCACTAATGAAGTGGATTTGAAGGTTTTTTATTCGCTTCTGCTTCTACCAAGGCCTCTTCCCGCCGCCAAGCTTGGTCAATATGCCTTCGTTGGCTGCATCGTAAGCTTGAAAGATTTTTGCCGCAATCGGGGATGCGCCATAGCGCCCGTAGCCGCCTTCCGGCACGACGACCGCCACAGCAAGCTTCGGATTCTCGACCGGTGCGAAGGCGATGAACACGGCGTTATCGATCGTTCCGCCTGAAACGGCTTGTGTCGAAGTCCCTGTCTTCCGAGCCACATTATAAGGCAGCTCCTCAATGCCTTCCGCGCCACTCTTCATCCCATGGATGATAGTGTTCCAATCCCCTTTGGCGAACATAGCGGTATTATCTTCCAGCACTTCCGGCTCTACCTTTTTAACTAGTTCACCTTCAAAGCTTCGAATCTCGTCAACGAACAACGGCTTCATCCGTTTGCCGCGGCTGCCTAGGGTTGCGGCGAACTGCGCGAGCTGCAGCGTTGTTGTTTTCTCATTCTGCCCCCATGAGGCATAAACCATGGCAGATTGATAACTGTCTTTTTTGGCGTTCTTGGCAAAGTCATTCGAACCGGCATTTTCGCCAGGCAAGCCGCTTCCCGTCTTGACGCCTATGCCGAACTTCGCCAAATATTCCGCCCATTTGTCAGTTACGGCAGCATTTTCACCGCCGTATTTCTGATAAAATGGAATACCGACTTTGGCCGACATGTACGTATTGGACGAGTGCTCGATGGAGCTGGAGGCATCCAAGTTGCCATATGCCGTTCTCCCTGAGTTAGAAATCGAACTTGTCGAATTCGCCTTACCGAACGTGAAGGTACCTGAATCGTAATAGTATTGATTGGAAGGCGTAATTAATTTCTCCGTTAAACCAATCAGGACGGACAATGGTTTGATCGTGGAACCCATGAAAACAATCGAAGACGGATGTTTCGGACGCTCTTTATCTGTGTATTTCGGGTACGCGGTTGTAATCGAACCATTCGCAATATAGGAGCCAACTTCGTCCAATGTTGCTTGCGAAATTCCGCCCGTCCATTCATTCGAATTGTAGTCCGGGTAGTTAGCCATCGTAACGACGCGCCCCGTGTCTACTTCCATTGCTACCGCATAACCGGCCTGCGCATTCGCCCCGTATTTGATAAAGGCATCATTCCGCGCGTACGGTGTATGTAGAAAAGCAATCTGATCGGCGATCGCCTTCTCCGCCGTTTTCTGAATATCTTTGTTGATCGACAGATACAAATTGTTACCTTTGGTCGGCTTCGTTACTGTTGCGCGGCCGATAATTTTCATGGCAGCATTAACGGGGTAAATTTTATAACCATTTTTCCCGCGAAGCTCATCCTGATACATCCTCTCGATGCCATCGAAGCCGACATTTTCGGTATCAAGATATTCCTTGCTGTTTTCATTGTCTTGGTACATCTCTTTGGCTTTTTCCGTCGAATAGCTTTTGAGGTAGCCAATCAATTGCGGAGCGATGGTCGACGGCGATCCGTCCGTATCCATATCGTCCAATTCGTAAGTACGGATGCTTTCTTCGGTCACTTCCAGCCACTTGAACTCATCCCGGTGCTCTAATAAATACGCGATTTCTTCTTTGGACAAATCTGTTTTGATTTTACGCGGAACCCAGTAATAGCTCGGGTCTTTTACTTTGTTTTTATTAATGTCATAACCCAAATCCATGGCAAGCACGATATCCGCGGGCTCCAGCTTCTTGGAATCCGGTTTGCCGTATTTATCAAAAACGTCAGTCTTCAGCTTGTTCGCCATGCGAATGACTTCATCTTTATCCTGCTGAGAAGGCTCGATCCGGAAAAATAGGGACTGCACTGGGATGGTATAGGCAAGAGGTGATTTCGTAGAATCATAAATGTTGCCGCGGATCGGTGCAATTTTATTCGTCTGATTCGTATTCGTATTCTCTGCCGCCTTCAAATCTTTGGCTTGTACGAATTGTAAAATGGCCAAACGCACGATAAGTACGGAAAACAATAAGAACGTTATAAAGAAAAAGATATTGATTCGAAACGAAAAATGCCGCTTCTTCGTGATTTCTTTTTTCTTTGGATCATCCATTATGGATGGTTTCATCACACTCAGATCCTTTCTTACACAATAGCTTGCTGATCATCAAAAAGCTCTAACAGGGATCGTATACCCTCCCCGGTATGGTAGTCGTAACGGATAATGCGAACCGCATCGATGCCGACTTGACTCGGCGCCCACACATCGTTCGTTTCGTGATCGCCGATATAGAGGACATCCTTGGCCGCTACACCCGCACGTTCCAGGGCAAGTTGGAAAATAGCCGGATCCGGCTTCTCAAGACCAACCTCTGTCGACACGAGTACAGGATCAAAATAGTGCAGAATCCCTTTATCCTCTAAAATAGCCTTCAATGTCGGTGCAAAATTGCTAATAATTCCTATTCTAAAACCCTGGGCTTGAAGTCGCTCGAGAAAAGGCTTAACATCATCAAACAATTCGTAGTACTCAGGTGCGGTATAAATGTCGTACAGTTCGTGGCAGCAGTTGAAAATTTCTTCCTCTGTCCATTCCTCATGGATGCCCAGCTTATGCAGCACATATTTATATAGGTTGACCCAGAATTCACGATCTGACTCCGGAGAACACACAATGAAATTATCTTGCTTGTTCACATAATAAAATAGACGGAAAGCCTCCGTAAACAGTTCACTGATATGATCCTCATTCCGCTCTACAGCGCGCAATTGCAGGTATTGCTTCAAAATGGTCTGGGCTGCGGGAATCGTTAACAGCGTGTCCCCGGCATCTAAGTAAATCATTGGATATTCCTGAATGGATTTAGACATACAAACTCCTTCATGTTCTCAAAAATAGCACTTTTAATAGTTTACCACATTTACGAAAGGATGAGAAAAACCACAAAAACGCCTCCCCCCGGATGTCCGTGAGAAGGCGTTTTACTTCCTTTTATTAATCTTAAATAGGATTAAACATCTCTAATATGCGTTTGGTCAAAATTCGGCGGATTGAACCAGTTGCCTCCACTGGCTACCCAAGTGGAATCCAGAGGCACCCAAATTTTGGACTCCTTCAGGTACACTTCGTTCCAAGCGTGGGGTCCATAACTGCCCTGTCCGTCATATCCAAGGCCAGTTACGACCTTCACATCCAGCCCTACTGCTCTTGCCATTTGGGCGTATAGCCTTGAATAATCGATACACACGCCTTCACGCGTATTGAACGTATCTTCCGGTGTCTGTTCCTTCCAAATACGCTGTTCTTCATACAGCTTCACTTTGTCCCAATCATAATGGACTCGGCTGCCCACCCAATTGTACAGCAGCTTCGCCTTCTCTTCGTCCGTGGTTCCGCTGGCGGTTACTTCTTTGGCCGCATCTACGATGTTGCCAGGGACCTTCGCATCCAGAACTTCATATTTTCGTTGTAAAATATTCGTAAATTCCTGCTCCACCGCCCGGGTAAATACCGGCACCTTATCGGCGATGAAATCCCCGGTGAAGGGAGAAATAACTTCCTTCGCCCCTTTTTGATACATCTGAGAAGACTCGATATAAGGGGTTACCATCGAATGCGGGAATAGAGTGACATAGATGAACAAAACGGCAATAAGAATGAGCGCACGCGCAAAACCGGCCACAGAGCCGATGGCGCCCCCGGAAACCGAGGAAATAAACGAATGGCTGCGTTCCCGATAAGGGTCGCGATGAGCCAGCCAGGGTCCGATGAGCGGATCAATCAGCAGGTTCAGAAGCTGCTTCACAATCATATAGCCAAGCAAAAACAATACGCCGAAACGCAGTAACGCGAAATCTCGAATGCTTGTCAGAGCCGTATAATACGCTTGTTTGAGAGCGCTAATCTCTACGGATGGCACTTGCAGATTCTGACCCTTCAGCCAGGTTTGAAGCAAAGGTGATACGAGCTGCACACCTTTCCACGCAACGAACATGGACAAGATGACGACCACCGCTTCCACGAGCATGGAGAGCAGATGTTTGGCGGACCCAGACCCGCCTCGGAAAAAGCCCTGAAGGACAGAGCCTGCGAAAGTGAGCACAATCACAATGGATATGAAGTTTATTGAATTGGCTTTGAACCAGGAAATATCCGTCATGACTGCTCACCATCCTTACTTATTTTTCTACTAACCTGCGTTTTTCTTCGCTTGCTCAATGAAAGCATTTACTGCCGCATTCGCATTCATTTTAAAAGTTTTGCCTAGAAAAGTAACCTGCACTTCATCGCTTCCTGCTTTGCCTTCAACTTTCAGACTCTTCGTCGAAACGATAAAAGAACCGTCCGAATTTGCTTTGAATTGCGCTTCTTTGGCTTCCGAAGTTAACGCATTAATCGCTTTATCTTTGACCTCATCGCCAACCTGGGATACGACGCTTGTCCCAATATCCTTTATTTTATCCTTATAACTTGCTCCATAAACGACGAGAGCACCAACTACGACAAGGACAACAATCCATTTAACGACTGTTTTTACAATCCCGATAACAATAAATAAAACAATAATAGCAGCAACTAGTAAATACCAACGATCCTGTGCGAATGAAATCCACTGATCCAAAAGAACCCCTCCTGTTTATCCAAAAGTCCATCCCTATCATACTACAGGGAATCCTTAGTCTTCATCCCTTTTTTTCTTTAACTGCGCCAGTTTTCGCTGAATTTCATCCGTTTGATCGACTCTGCCTCTCGTTTTGCGAAAGGACTGCCGGAGCCGGAATACTAGAAATACAGCGACGCAAGCAAGCAAAAGAATCACATATGAATCCATAACTTCCTCCATCCCAATTGTGTCAATTATACGGAAAGGTCATATCCATCGGACGAGCGGCGTACATCTTAAGAAGAGACAAGTCTAAACAAGGTGGTGAGCACATGCGAACAGCCCTTTGGCTGTACTTATTTATGTTTGTGGCTTTTTTTGATTTGCACGCACAGTACCCGATTCTGTCACCTTTCGCCTTATCCTTAGGGGCCGCTCCTTCCTTTATAGGGCTAATCATGGGCGTATACTCGATCACGCACTTGCCTGGCAATCTCATCGCTGGCTATGGCGTGGACAAATACGGCAGCAAATTTTTCATTGTCTTTAGCCTGATTGTAGCAGGGATCATCTTACTTTTTCAATCGAATGTAAAAGATCCATGGCACCTGCTCTACATTCGTTCCATAAGCGGATTTGTACTTGCCTTCTTATCGCCGGCCTGCTTGTCACTACTGGCACGCATCGCCAAAGACCGCATCCAACAAAGTAAGCTGATGGCGGGAAATGGCCTGGTCCACACATTAGCTTCCGTGGTTTCTCCAGCGGCTGGAGCCATTCTGGTTGCCAAAATCGGTTTTACAACCGCTTTTTCCGTGTTGGGCTGGATTCTGATCATAACGGGATTCCTGGCTATCTTTGGTGTCAAAGAGAAACAGCTGCTGAGCCAGTCCGCCGGCAAGCTTCAAGTTTTGGATCATCACGGCCACGGGATGCCGGATGAGGATGCCAACTTTCCTGTCGGCGCGTCCGTTCCTTGGCTATTTTTTCTTATTCCAATGGCGCTTTCCTGCTCGCAAGGCATTTTATTCTTTGAGCTGCCGCTTATGGAATCCGCTAGAGAATCCATTCTCACCTCCGGTGTATTTTTTACATTGATTAGCTTAGGCGCTCTGCTGAGTATCTCATTCTGGTTCCTTAACAAGGTTTCACCATTTATCCGGACCGTCTGTGGAAGCTTGTCGTTAGCTGTAGTTTTCTTCGGCTTAGCCATCCAGTGGCCTATCCCTTTACCTGTTTCCCTCTTCCTGATCGGAATGGCCAAAGGTGTCATTTATCCCGCATTAGCTGCATTGCTTGCCAGCATTACCAGCAGCAGCCGGTATGGCCGCGTCTTTTCTTTGCTCTCGATTTCTTATTCCGTTGGCGCCTTTATCGGCCCAATGATGGCTGGGCAGCTTCGCGACCATATTTCCTCTTATTTCATCGCCTTCTTCATCCTCATGCTGGCACTTTCGCTTTTACCCTTGCGATCGTTTAAATCGCCGGTTACGACATAACGCTTCCCTGTTCATGGCGGCTTGACATGTGCAAGCCGTCTTTGTGCTGTCAATCTCTGTCATTTCCCGGGAAATGGCAGTGTATTATTTAGGCAAACGTCGAATGGAATCCTTGGATCGCGTACAAAAACGGGTTATACTACAAAAAAACCTGATGGAGGATAGCCCATGTCGATCACAATCATTGTAGAAGGCAAAAACGACAAAAGCCGCTTAAAGCGCGTCGTTGACGATAGCGTCCAGATTCTTTGCACCTTCGGAACACCTAGCTCGCAAACCTTGGAAGAACTACGAAAAAAAGCCGGAGACAAGCAGGTTTATTTGTTTACGGATAATGACTCTTCGGGTAAAAAAATACGCTTTCTACTGCGGGATACGTTCCCGGATGCCGAACAAATCTATACGCGCAAAGGATATGCGGGAGTCGAGGGAACACCAGAGGAATACCTGATTCAGCAATTAGAAAAAGCAGGCCTGGAGGAGTATATTATCTACCCTTCACCAGATCCTGCTTTTGAATAGTTGATGTCGTTAACTTATTTCTCTTTGGACAAGGTTACCACATCTTTGACAATATGGTTCGCATCGAGTTCCGGATTGCTTGCATCATAATAATTGCGCAATTTCCCTTTTTTATCAACAAGTAAAATAGCATTGGAGTGAGAGAAGTTTCCGTCCTTCTCCTTAATGACCATGATGCCGAAGTCCTCAGCCAGCTTGTGGGTCTTCGCTTCTTCCCCCCGGAGGAACATCCATCCGCTTGGATCAGGCTTGGACTCAAACTTGCTTCCGAACTCCTTGAGAACAGCCGGTGTATCCCGGTTCGGATCAACGGTGATGGAGATAATTTCGGATTTCGTGCCGAACAGCTCTTTTTTCTTCAAAGCATCCTGGACTTGCGTCAACAAGAAAGTTGTCGGCATACAAACGTCCGGGCAAAAAGAATAGAAGAAATAAACGAGCCTTACTTTGCCATCGGTATCAGCGGAAGCAACGGTCTTCCCATCCAAGTCTTGCAGTTGAAAAGATGGAGATTGCTTCATCGCCGTCAAGCGTTGATCCGGTTCGCTGCTGTTCACCCAAAGCTTATAAGCAAATGAAGCAATCATTGCAATCAAGATAGCGCCCAGCGCCAGCTTGAACCAATTTTTTTCAAAAAATGTACTCATTCTTGTCATCCGTCCTTCACTAGCTAATCTTTACCGTATCAATGACCATGAGGATCGATAAAAGTGTTAGATACATAATCGAGAAAAGAAACATGCGTTTCGCCCATACAACTTCAGCTTCACCTGTTGCTTTGAAACCCTTCACACTCATGAACACCCAGATTAATCCGAGAATCGTGGAGCCAATTAAGAAGAGGTATCCTTCATAACCGTAAGCGGTCAACATAACGGTAACCGGAACGAGCAGGACCACATAACGGACCATGGAAATCTTAGTCACGTATGATCCTTTGACGACCGGTAAAAGCGGGAATCCAGCAGCCCGATATTCTTCCATGCGGCGAATGCCCAGCGCCCAGAAATGCGGCGGCTGCCATAGAAATAAGAAGAGGAACACCAAGATAGCACCTAAATCCACCGTACCGCTAACTGCGCAGTAACCGATGACCGGTGGCGTCGCACCAGAGAATGCGCCTACGAATGTACTCCAGACTGAGGTTCTTTTGAACCATGCCGTGTAGAGCCAGACATACAAGAACAAGCCTATTAACCCGATCAATGTTGCAAGCGGCGAAGCTGCTCCAAAGTAGAGGACAGCTAGTCCGATCGTTCCCAGAATAATGCCGTACCATAACACGACATTGGGTCCGAGTCGTCCACTAGGAAGCGCTCTGTTCTGCGTCCGCTCCATTTTGGCGTCCATTTCACGGTCCAAGTAATTATTCAGCACCGTACCGCCTGCCATGACAAGAGCCGTTCCGAGCATGGTAAAAAGTAAATGGGCCCAACTTACGTCCCAGCGAGCGGCCATCCAATATCCGGCGAAAGCCGTCATTAGGTTGGAATAAATAATCCCCGGCTTCACCAGGCGATAAAAATCTTTTAACGTCACAGGCTCTGCAGATGTTGACTTATTAACGGCATCTATGGCTTCGTTCCGAGCGGAACCTGGTGTCGAATCGTTAGAAACGCTTTCGTAACTAGCTTGATTTTCCACGTCTTGCCCTCCTCTATATCGAACTTCCGAGCTATTTATTTATAATCTCATTTATCATACCAACCCCTACACGGTTTGACAATGAAGTGGGGGCAGATGTCATGATATTGTCGATTCTCCTTCCAGTATGCGTGTAAATTAAACTTACCATTCTCTCCCAATGGAAAAAAGACCGCATTTTCGGTCATACCACGCCATTAAGCTGTATAAAATTCCAGTTCCACCGCTAACGAGTACACGAATCGCCACATCGCGCGGTAGCGAAACAAGGATAAGTGACTTCGTCGTCCTTGTAGGAAAGGAACTACAGGCCACTATTCTAGCAAATCCAGCCCGTTTCCGCTTTCGAGCGGAACTACAAGGCCTTATTTGACCGCCTCATCCCGTTTTCTTCTAGAAAACGGACAATTAGCGGTCCACAGTTCCCCTCCGCGCGAAAAAGATCCAATTTTGACGAAATAGCACCCTGTAGTTCCTCTGACAGGAGAAACTCGCGTCAAAAAAAGGAGCCCTAAGGGCTCCTACCAACCTATTTATTAACCATTAATGGGGTTAAAGCAAGCAAGCTGCGGCGTAATTCATGCCAAGCTTGAGCAAGGACGTGCTGCAATTGCCAGGCATGCCGCCCCATGGCCGTGACAATGATCCCGTGTTTGTAAGTGAGGCTGGCACCGACGCGTACTTGTTTAATGTCATTTATCTTCTCCAGGCAAGTCAACAGGCCATCTAAGTGTTTCTGCCCAAGCTGATCCGAGAAGATATACAAATTGCCCAGATGCGTTTCCTGCTCCCAACTCCCAGGGGCTGTGAGCTGCATATCTTCGGGCTCAATTCTCTGGTTCTGATAATAAATCAGTTCCGTGCCATACCAAACTTTCATTCGATTCGTATAACGTAAGTACTGAAAAATTTCTCCCCTCTGTGTTCGTCCCGGACAGAGCACATCAGAGAATATGCACGCAGCTCCCGGAGCAAGATGCACCTCCGTTTCAGAGAAGAATTGTGCATCTTTGTACAGCATGAGCGGCTCAGGGATGTACTCCAGCAACGCCCCCGCCTCCACATGCAGCGACTGGCGCTGCGTGCTGCCTTGCTCCCCTAAAGAAGGATGAACCTTCGTGAATGATTGGTTCGTTAGAAAAACACGTGCGCCCTCTTCAAGGCGCACGTTCATTTCGTAATGATCCCCTGACATCAGTCCCGGGGAGCAGTCCATCATATAAACGCCCAGTTGTTCCATGGGCTGGTCCCCGGTGAACGTATCGTTCTCGTAGCGGAACGTCTTGGCAATTTTGAGCGGGGAGGCGTGATATTTGTGAACCAGCTGCGTGACGCCGCTGCGTACCGCAAATGCTGCCTGGATCTCCCCGGTCACCTTAGGCATGGCTGAACTCCTGCTCCACCCATGTCACAATATCATCAAGACCTGTGCCGCCCATCAGGTTGGAGAAAATATACGGACGGTCGCCGCGCATTTTTTTCGTATCCGAGTCCATGACTTCCAGACTGGCTCCGACATAAGGAGCCAAATCGATCTTGTTAATGATGAGCATGTCGGATCTCATAATGCCAGGCCCGCCTTTGCGCGGAATTTTCTCCCCTTGAGCGACATCGATAATATAGATGAAGCGATCCACTAATTCCGGGCTAAAAGCTGCAGCCAAATTATCGCCGCCACTCTCGATGAAAATGATATCGAGATGCTCAAAACGTTGCTCCAGCTCTTCAATCGCTTCGAAATTCATGGAAGCATCTTCACGAATTGCCGTATGCGGGCATCCACCTGTCTCCACCCCGATAATGCGATCTTCAGGCAATGCCTCCGAGCTTATCAAAATACGAGCATCTTCCTTCGTGTAGATATCATTCGTAATCACCGCAATACTGAAACGGTCGCCTAGTTTGCGTGCCAGACGCTCGACTAAAGCTGTTTTGCCGGAGCCGACAGGCCCACCGATTCCAATACGCATTGGACGGCTTCGATCCACAGACGGTTTCTCCCATTGATGGTGATGATGATGACCTTGTCCTTGACACATAGCCATTCCTCCTTGAATTTGAGTTAAGACATGAACAACCGCGAATATAGGGTCTCGTGCTGCATCATCGCCAGATCAGCCGAGGGTGAATTTGTATATGCATCCATAGGATCTAAATGAGCTACGCGCTGCCACTGGCTTCCGATCAACGGAATCACCTTGGCAAGCAGCATTTGGCCTTGCGTTTGCCCCATGGACATGAGCCTGAGAGCACTGTTGATACACGTCATTACACAGCTGTACAGGTAACCCTCCACCGCTTGATCCAGCGGGACGCTAAGGTGATAGCTCACCCATCCATGTACCATCGGATGATTGGCACTGCAGCGCCCGTCCTTCACGGCTTCATCTAAAGACTTCCAGTCCACTTCGGGATACATAGCCCGGGATAACTGCAGCAGCCTGCGTCCCATCTTCTGAACGCCGCTTCTCGCCTCACTTGATACCCGCTGCACATGCAGCATGTGGTCAATTGCCCAAAGCTGATTCCACTCCCCTTCGGGAATATGCATGTAGGCTGCTTTGATCACCATCGCATCAGATGATGACCAGCTGTGGAGGAGCATGGTGCTGATGTAAGCCTCAAGCTCATCGACGGTTTCCAAACGTCCTTGCTGAACCAACGTTTCCAAACCAAAAGAATGTGAGAAGCCCCCGATCGGCAATGCTGAATCTAGAAGCTGCTGGTAGGCAAGCCAATGAAACTTTGGGGCTACTACTTCTTGCTGCGTGGCCGCTGCCCGCTGCACCTCATCCATGAGCATCACCCACATTTTTTAAAATAGAAAATATAATTGCGCCATCGGAAGCTTCGTCGCCGGCTCACAGGTGATGGCTTCGCCATCCACTTTGACTTCATAAGTCTCCGGGTTCACTTCTATGGAAGGCGTCTCGTTGTTATGAATCATGTCTTTCTTTGAAATTTCGCGACAGCCCTTCACAGGCTCAACCCGCTTCTGTAGACCGAGCCTTTGCGCGATGCCATTGTCATAAGCCGCTTGAGAAACGAACGTCAGCGAGCTTTGGGTCAAAGCTTTGCCGAAAGCCGCAAACATCGGCCTTCCGAACACAGGCTGCGGTGTTGGAATGGACGCATTGGGATCTCCCATTTGCGCGTAAGCAATGCTGCCGCCTTTGAGTACCAAATCAGGTTTAACCCCGAAGAACATCGGGCTCCAAACCACTAGATCAGCAAATTTGCCCGGCTCAATGGAACCAACCAAATGCGAAACGCCATGCGTAATCGCAGGGTTAATCGTATACTTGGCAATGTAACGCTTGATGCGGAAATTGTCGCCTTCCTCCGTATCCGGAGTGAGCGGTCCCCGCTGTTTCTTCATCTTATCCGCCGTTTGCCAGGTGCGGATGATAACCTCGCCAACCCGTCCCATCGCCTGTGAATCCGAGCTCAGCATGCTGAACACTCCAAGATCATGCAGAATATCCTCGGCAGCGATCGTTTCCGGGCGTATCCGCGAATCGGCAAATGCCACATCCTCAGGAATCCGGCTGTCCAAATGATGACAAACCATGAGCATATCCAAATGCTCTTCAATTGTATTAATGGTGTAAGGACGTGTCGGATTGGTCGAAGAAGGCAGAATATTCAGCTCAGCAGCGGCCCGGATGATATCCGGCGCATGCCCTCCGCCTGCTCCTTCTGTATGATACGTGTGGATGGTACGGCCTTTGATGGCCGCCAGCGTATCCTCCAAAAATCCCGCTTCATTTAATGTATCCGTATGAATGGCGACCTGAACGTCATATTGATCGGCTGCCTTCAGGCACGTGTCGATGGCCGCCGGTGTCGTTCCCCAATCTTCATGCAGCTTCAAACCGATGGCGCCAGCTTCAATCTGTTCAATTAATGGCGCCAAGAAGGAGGAATTTCCCTTCCCTGTGAATCCCAAGTTCATCGGGAACGCTTCAGCAGCTTCCAACATCCGCTGCATATGCCAGGCGCCAGGTGTGCAGGTTGTCGCATTCGTGCCGGTCGCCGGTCCTGTACCGCCTCCGATCATCGTCGTCACGCCGGAGGACAGCGCCGTTTCGATCTGCTGAGGGCATATATAATGAATGTGCGCATCAATTCCTCCGGCCGTCACGATTTTACCTTCGCCAGCGATGACCTCCGTGCTTGCTCCGACAATCAGATTCGGGTGCACACCATCCATAATATCGGGGTTGCCGGCTTTGCCAATTCCGACGATATGTCCATCTTTGATTCCGATATCGCCTTTCACAATGCCCCAATGATCGATAACGACAGCGTTCGTAATCAGCGTGTCGAGCACACCTTGATCTCGGGTGGCACCACTGGACTGGCCCATGCCGTCCCGGATGACCTTCCCACCGCCAAATTTGCATTCGTCCCCATAGACAGTGTAATCATGCTCAATTTGCGCCCATAATTCCGTATCCGCCAACCGAATAGCATCGCCGGTCGTAGGCCCGAACATCAGCGCGTAGCTCTTACGATCTATTTGACTCACACGCTTTTCCCCTCCCATGCCTGCCATCTAGCTCTCGTTTCATCGGACATCTGGTCTTTAACGGCCGGCCCTTCGCTTAAGTTATTGAGCCCATAGGACAATTTGGCTCCGCCTAACTCGACAAGCTGAATCGGCTTTTGCTCGCCGGGTTCAAACCGAACGGCCGTCCCCGCTGGAATATCCAGATGCATGCCAAAGGCCAGTTCTCTTGGAAACGCCAACGCTCGATTCACTTCAAAAAAGTGATAGTGGGAGCCCACCTGAATAGGTCGATCTCCTGTGTTCGTGACGATGACTTCGACGGTTTGTCTGCCTTTATTCATTTCTATAACGCCTTTGTTTATTCGATATTCTCCCGGAACCATCTTCTCGCCCCTTTCGATCGATTCATCCATTTCGTTAGGTAATGGGTTGGTGAACCGTCACCAGCTTCGTGCCATCGGGAAATGTAGCTTCTACCTGTACGTCATGAATCATCTGAGGAACACCTTCCATAACCTGCTCGGCTTTCAAAATGGTCGTACCGAACATCATCAGTTCGGCAACCGTCATGCCATCTCTGGCGCCTTCCATAATTTCAGATGTAATAAGTGCAATACTTTCGGGATAATTCAGCTTTACGCCTCTTGCCAGTCGTCGCCTTGCTAAGTCTGCAGCTACTGTAATGAGGAGCTTTTCTTTCTCACGCTCGGTTAAATGCACATCATCACCTCTTCAAAAACCGAATAATGGGATTCTTTTACACTTATTATATTCGGATATTTCATACTTGTAAATCTTTAATGTCATATTAATTAACATAAAAAACGTGATTTCTCTAATAAAATTCCATATTTTATACATCAGGCACAAAAAACTTGCATTTTCATGTGCATGAATCACAAAATGAAAACCGATATATGTCATGAATATTGACATTAACCTTTTGCCCACTTTATCATAAGCCTTGTAATCCAAATCTTGTAAGTAAGGGAGTGGGACGAAGAATGAGAGAGATAAGAAACAAAGGGAAACTCACCGTCGCTTTAAGCATGGCATTGATGTTGGTCGCAACGGGCTGTGCAAAGTCGGAGCCTACTGCATCCACCGCAACAACGAAAGCGGCAGAAGTCAAAGCGGAAACGAAAGACGAGACTGTACCTGTTGGTATTCTTCACTCTCTGACGGGCACGATGTCCATTAGTGAAGTATCTGTACGAGATGCGGAGTTAATGGCGATTGATGAAATTAATGCAGCTGGGGGACTCTTAGGCAAAAAACTAAAGCCCGTCATTGAAGACGGCGCATCCGATTGGCCTACTTTTGCAGAGAAAACTAAGAAGTTACTGCAAAAGGACAGTGTTGTGACAATTTTCGGTTGCTGGACATCAGCCAGCCGTAAAGCGGTCCTTCCGGTCGTCGAGCAAAACAAAGGATTATTGTGGTATCCGGTTCAGTATGAAGGCGTAGAATCCTCACCGAACATTTTCTATGTAGGCGCAACAACGAACCAACAAATTATCCCCGCTGTAACCTGGCTCCTCCAAAACAAAGGCAAGAAGTTCTACCTCCTCGGTTCAGACTATGTTTTCCCAAGAACAGCCAACAAAATTATTAAAGAGCAGCTGAAAGCCGAAGGCGGCACCCTTGTCGCTGAAGAGTATACGCCGCTTGGTCACACCGATTACAACACAATTATTAGCAAAATTAAAAAAGAGAAGCCGGATGTTGTTTTCAATACGCTCAATGGCGATAGTAACGTAGCTTTCTTCAAGCAATTGAAAGACGCTGGCATTACGGCCAAGGACTTAACAACCATGTCGGTTAGTATCGCCGAGGAAGAAGTGCGCGGTATTGGAGCTTCCGTTCTGGATGGACACTACACGGCTTGGAATTACTACCAAACAACGGATACACCGGAGAACAAAAAATTCGTTGAAGCCTACAAAGCGAAATACGGGAAAGACCGCGTAACGGATGATCCGATCGAAGCCGGTTATACCGCCGTGTACCTATGGGCAGAAGCAGTTAAAAAGGCAGGCTCATTTGATGTAGAGAAAGTAAAAGCAGCTGCCAAAGGCATCCAGTGGAATTCACCGGAAGGTAAAGTCACCATCGATGGCGAGAACCAGCATATTTCCAAAACAGCGCGTATCGGCCAAATAGGCGCTGACGGGCTAATTAAAGAAGTATGGAATTCCGGTCAACCGCTCAAGCCGGATCCTTTCCTCAAAACGTATCCATGGGGCGGCGAAGTAACGAAGAAATAAGGCTCACCGATAGGATTGCTCTTGAAACCAGGTCTGCCTGACGGCAGCCCTGGATTTCATTATTTTACTCGGGGTTCACTAAGGGGGAAGCATCGTCATGAGTTTGCTGCTGCTTCAATTATTCAACGGCCTAAGTCTTAGCTCCATCCTGCTCCTGATCGCTATTGGGCTCGCCATTACATTCGGGCTTATGAATGTCATGAATATGGCCCACGGCGAGTTTATTATGATTGGAGCCTACATGGCCTATCTGGTCCAGCACGGGTTCCAAAAATTCCTGCCCGCCTCAGCTTTTGGCTGGTATTTCGTTGTTTCGCTCGGCGTCGCCTTCGCTGTAGCCTTCCTTGTCGGGTGGCTGTTGGAAGTTTGCCTCATTCGGTTCATGTACGGCAGGCCTTTAGACAGCCTGCTTGCCACATGGGGCGTCAGCTTAGCCCTGCAGCAGCTGGCCAGATCCATATTCGGCGCGCCTAATGTCGCGGTGAAAGCTCCCGAGTGGTTGGAAGGCGGACTCCACCTTACAGCGGACCTCACGCTGCCTTACAAGCGCCTCTTCATTATTGCGCTGGTCGCGCTCTGTATCTTCGTGATCTATATGTACTTATATCACTCAGCAGGCGGCAGACGGATGAGAGCCGTGATGCAGAATCGGCAAATGGCTGCCTGCCTTGGCATTTCTACACGCCGAGTAGATGCGCAATCTTTCGCTTTCGGCTCTGCAATGGCCGGCATTGCCGGATGTGCACTAACCTTGGTCGGACCTATTGGACCAACGATCGGCACGTACTACATCGTTGACGCCTTCATGGTTGTTGTGCTTGGCGGCATCGGGAAGCTGATTGGTACAGTCGCCGGAGCTTTGGGCATTGGCGTATTCAATACCGCGTTGGAGTACACAACCAGTGCGACAATTGGCAAGGTACTTGTCTTCACACTTATCATCGCCTTCTTGCAATGGAAACCGATGGGACTTGTGACGATCCGTTCAAGATCCTTAGATTGAAGAAAGGATGTGGCATCTTCCATGCTTTTCGCCGGACAATCCAAGATGAAACTGATGGTTTACACTGTTTTTTTAATCGTGTTGGCTCTTGCTCCACTGTATTTGTCTGATTTCCGCCTTTCGCTTCTCGGCAAGTTTCTCGCCTATGCCATTATTGCCATGGGCATTGATCTGATTTGGGGTTACACCGGTATCTTGAGTCTCGGTCATGGCGTATACTTCGGGCTCGGCGCCTACTGTATGGCGATGCATCTGAAACTAGCCGCAAATCCCGGAGAGCTGCCTGATTTCATGTCCTGGAGCGGTGTAGAAAGCTTGCCTTGGTTCTGGATTCCCTTCCATTCGGCAGGCGCGGCTTTTCTGCTAGCCCTCATCATTCCTATGATCGTCGCCTTCATTTTAGGCTATTTCACCTTTCGCAACCGAATCAAAGGTGCCTTTTTTTCCATTCTGTCGCAAGCGCTTGTCATTATTACCGTAACCTTATTTGTTGGCCAACAAGGCTACACAGGCGGAACGAACGGGCTCACGAACTTCGACTCTTTTTTAGGCTTAAACCTGCAAGCAGAGTCAACCAAGTTGATCTTCTTCTATCTCACCTTAGCTGTTGTTGCCATCGTGCTAATCCTATGCAGCCTGCTCGTCACCAGCCGTATGGGAAATATTCTGACAGCCATCCGTGATGGAGAAAATCGGGTACGTTTCATCGGCTACAATCCAGTTACGTACAAAGTTTTCATATACTGCGCTTCTGCAGGATTGGCCGGACTCGCCGGCGTGCTCTTCGTACTTCAGGAAGGAATCATATCCCCCGCTCAAATGGGGATTGTGCCCTCGATTGAAATGGTGTTATGGGTCGCTATCGGGGGACGTTCCACCATCGGAGGCGCTGTTCTCGGAGCTCTCGTGACCAACGCCGCCAAAACAACGTTCAGCGAAGCCTATCCCGCTTGGTGGCCCATCATGCTCGGCGCGATGTTCATTATTGTTGTGCTTTTACTCCCCAAAGGAATTGTCGGCACTATTACCCATTACACATCCAATTGGAAAAAGCCCGTGCTGCCTAAGCCGATTTCTTCCTCGCAAGAAGCCAGATAAGCTGGTCAGACATTTGTTTCATGAATAAAAGAAGGAGGAACCTCCCATGCTCGGACAATTAGCAGAGCAACAACCTGTGCCTGGCGCAAAAATACTAAGCGTAAAAGGGCTCGAGGTAAGCTTCGACGGTTTTAAAGCCTTGCGCAATCTCGACTTTTCCTTGGAATACGGCGAGCTTCGCTTTCTTATCGGGCCCAATGGGGCCGGTAAAACAACGCTCCTTGATGTCATTTGCGGGAAAGTGAAACCTTCGCTAGGTGAAGTTTTTTTCAAAGACACCATTGATCTAGCCAAACATCAAGAGCACCAAATCGCACAGCTCGGGATTGGACGCAAATTCCAAGCCCCCTCTGTCTTTTCAACCTTAACGGTATTTGAAAATCTAGCTTTATCCATGAAACAAAAGCGCGGACTTCTCAGCGCACTCTGGGCCAAAACGACCAGCGAACAGCGGGATCGCCTGCACCAAAGACTTGCTATGATCGGCCTGCAAGGCAAGGCCAAAGAGCGTGCCGGCTCCCTTTCTCACGGGGAGAAGCAGTGGCTCGAAATCGGCATGCTGCTTATGCAGGAGCCTGATCTTCTGCTGCTCGATGAACCGGCAGCCGGCATGACGGATAGCGAAACCGAGAAGACGGGCGAGCTGCTCCATGAAATCGCAGCGGACCAAACGATTATCGTGGTCGAGCATGACATGGCATTTGTTCGCCAATTTGCCAAAACGGTCACCGTGCTGCATGAAGGCACCGTCCTTCGCGAGGGCACAATGCTGGATATTCAGAATGACGATAGGGTGGCTGAGGTTTATCTGGGAAGGAGAGTGGAGCGCGGTGCTTAATCTTCAAAACATCGAAGCCGGTTATGGGGAAAGCATGGTCGTTCGCCAAGTAAACGTACTTGTGAAACCTGGACAGATCGTTTGTCTGATGGGACGTAACGGCGTAGGCAAGTCAACGCTCATGAAGAGCATTATGGGCCTGGTTAAACCCAAGTCCGGTTCCATTCACTATAATGAGCGGGACATCACGACTCTTCCTCCGGATCAGCGCGCAAAATCGGGCATCGGTTATGTGCCGCAAGGCCGAGAAATCTTCCCTCAGCTAACGGTTGAGGAAAACTTGCTGCTCGGCCTTGAAGCCGCGACAGACGGGAGGAAGAAGCTGCCCGAATCTCTCTTTGACACCTTCCCCGTTCTGTGGCAAATGCTTCACCGCAAAGGGGGAGACCTCAGCGGCGGACAGCAGCAGCAGCTGGCAATCGCCCGTGCTCTGGCAGCCGGTCCGAAACTTCTGCTGCTGGATGAACCCATGGAGGGCATCCAACCTTCCATCGTGATGGAGATTGAAGCCATTATCGAATCCATTAAACGGAGAAGGGAGATAGCCGTCTTATTAGTCGAGCAAAGCTTGGAGTTCGCAACGAGCATCGCGGATTATTATTATGTCATAGACCGGGGGACGGTTGCCGCCGAAGGTCATGCTGAGCAGTTGAGCGAAGATCAAGTTCGAAAGCACTTAACCGTATGATTTCGTTCCTGAATGCTCAACCTACCAAAGGAAGCTGGATTACTTGACCTAATCTTTAGGGATCAAGTACCATCCAGCTTCCTTTTTTCTTTTTTGAAAAGAAATTGAAATTATTGCCTAAAAACTGGACGGCACAAAATGGATAATGATAACATGTTACATATAGGATCGAATGTTGCGTCCGGCATATCGAGCACCGAGCCTTTTGAAGGAAAAGGAGGGGAACGTTTATGTCTAAAGTTTTAATTATTGAAGATGATCTAAGCATTGGTGAAATGATGTCCATTTATTTGTACGAAGAAGGTTATCAAGTCATGCGGGCGGAGAATGGCCGCCAAGGAGAAACCTTGTTCCGGGATTTCAATCCCGATGTCATTGTTCTTGATATCATGCTGCCAGATGTTGACGGAATCCAGCTATGCACCTACTTCCGAACAGCTTCAACTATACCCATTCTCATGGTTTCGGCCAAAAGTGAAGTTTCCGACCGTATTAAAGGTCTGCAAACGGGAGCAGATGATTACTTATGCAAGCCTTTCTCCATGAGAGAACTAGCCGCACGGGTACAAGCCTTATTGCGGCGTTCGACCGCTTTTGCCCATGTTGCAGCTGCCGCAGCCGAACCCTCAACCAATCAGGTCGTCTACCTGGATCTCGAGAAACGGTGTCTTTTTGTACATAACAAATTAATTGAGACCACGTTCTCCGAATTCGAGATTATGAAGCTATTATGGCAAAATCAAGGCCGTGTTTACAGCCGCGAGGAGCTGCTCAACCGGGTACGCGGTTTCGATTCCTATGTTACCGAGCGCGCCATAGATGTACATATCGCAAACCTTCGCAAAAAATTAGAAACCGACCCGAAAGAACCGAAATATATCAAAACCGTCTGGGGTGTCGGATATAAATTTTTACTGAATTAAGCTCCCTTTCGGAGCTTTTTTATTTTGTAGATGAACGGGGAAATCAGTCACCAAATAGGCGAATGCACAATATGATGAGGTGTATGCTTCACAAGAAGAAAGCTTCCACTAGGAAAGCTCCAAGGAGGATTTACAGTTATGTTGAATAACCCTTACAAAATTGGCAATCAAGCGCAAATGCCAACATTCAGCGGAAATCCATACCCAGCCTACCCGGTTCCAACAGCCATTACGAACAAAATGGTTCCTATGCAGCCTAGCGGCTCCACACTGCCATCTACAGGATCTGGCCTGCAAACCGGTGTAAACGTGCCTGGCCTACCGATGGAAGAATCTTATATCGAGAATATTTTGCGGCTCAATCTTGGCAAAATGGCTACGCTCTACATGACATACGAAAATAACTCGCAATGGAATGCCAAAATTTTCAAAGGCAAGTTGGAAGCAGCAGGACGCGACCATATCATCATCAGCGATCCAGCTACAGGCATGCGCTACTTACTGCTTATGGTGAATCTGGACTACATTACATTCGACGAGGAATTAAATTACTACTATCCCTATGCCAACAGAAAATAATACGGATGCTACATCTCCAATAAACCGCTAACCTGAACCAAGGCAGCGGTTTTCTTTTCGTTAATTAACAGGTGAAAAATGCCACATATGCAGCTTGCTTAATCCGCCTTTGACCCACTTTTCCCACGCTGCCTGGTTGCCCCGCCCTCCGCCTTGTTGTAATCGATCCTCCTTCATAGCGATATATTCATCTCGGCTAACTTCGCTCCAAATTTCTACATAAAGTCCTGGCTGGTCCGTTCCCTCCAATACCTCCAAACGCCCTTCCCGCTTTTGCCACTCCTGCATATAGATGAGAAAAGAGTCCCGATATTCGGGATTTATGGCATACTCTACAAAAACTTTAGACATTTTTAGATCTCCCTCTGATTTATTTTTTGCTCCAAAATGGTAAACTAATAAGAAGACGGAAAATGACCTTAGGAGGAGAAACCCACTTGGACACAGGAACACATCTTGTTATTGGCTTAGGGTTAGCAGGACTGTCGCAGATTGATCCCAGCGTTTCCGCGGATTCAGCCGCTACAACTGCTGTCTTCATCGGAACCGTTATCGGTTCACAGATTCCGGATGTGGACGGGCTGCTTCGTTTCAAGAACAACGCCACATATATCCGTAATCATCGCGGTCGTTCCCACTCTTTGCCGGCTTTACTGATTTGGACGCTATTGATTACTGGCGCACTCGCTTTATTCTTTCACGGAGTCCCTCTGCTGCATCTAGGAATGTGGGTAGGGATCGCAGTTTGTTTTCACGTTTTCAGCGATTGTTTCAACACATATGGTACACAAGCCATTCGGCCTTTTTCTGAAAAGTGGGTATCGTGGAACATTATCCATATCTTCGATCCCTTTATCTTTTCGAGCCACATTGCGGCTATCTTCATGTGGTCCTTCCACGTGGCTAGTCCAAAGCTTGTTTTCCCAACCTTATATGGCATCATCGCCCTTTACTACATTTGGCGCACACTTGACCATTACATTGTAGAAAAAGGCCTTTACCGGAAAGACCCGACTTTCCAGCATGGCGATCAGTACACACTTATTGTAACATTCAACCTCTACGTCTGGAATGTCGTAAAAAGAAGAGCGGACGGCACTTTCCAACTGGGCGAGCTTAAGAATTCCAAGCTCAAATGGTTGGATACCGTAAGATGTGAGGATCATCCAGCCGTCGAAGCTTCCAAGAAGCATGAAGACATTCAAGCTTTGCTGTATTTCTCATCGTTCACCTGTGCGGAAGTGAAAGAACACCGCTGGGGTTACGAAGTCAGATGGGCCGATGTGCGTTATCGCCACCGTAAACAATACCCGTTCGTAGGCGTCATCCATATGGATCACAATTTCAAAACACTCGATTCCTACGTAGGCTGGGTCAACGACACTAGACTGGAAAAGAAACTTCGAGTTGATCTTTATTAAACAAAGAGGCGCGTGCCATTACGCGTCTTTTTATTTTCCGCAAAAAAAAGCCCAGAGGTTTTTTAGGCCTCTGAGCTTTTATATTACAATAATCGGGAAGACTAATAACGGGTTATCGCTTCTTAGCTGCGGAAGCCGGATTGACCAGCCAACGTTTGCTCAGCGATTTGCACGAGACGACGAGTGATGTTACCCCCGATTGAACCTGCATCGCGAGTAGCCATATAGCCCATGTAACCATCTTGAGGAATTTGGATGCCCAGTTCTTGAGCTACCTCATATTTCAATTGATTTAGAGCTGCTGTAGCTTGTGGGACGGCCAAAGTGTTGCTGTTACGAGATTGTGCCATAAGGATCAGACTCCTTTCAGTCAGCTATGATCTTTGATGTATTTGCAAGCTTGCAAACATAGTATGTGGAGGAAATGAATTTATATGCACAGCGCTCAAAAAAGTTTAGAATAAGAAGACACTGTTTAAACTTCTAGAAAGTAGGTCACGTTCATGAGTAAACCGCTCGCGCTTTTATTCGCTATAATCGGCACGCTTCTGCTTGCCTCCATCTCCTTATTTATCGCACTCCGGCAGCCATGGATGATTCTCGTTTGCACGATCATTGCATTAGGCTTTATCGGTTATGGCTTTGCCGTTAAGGCAAAGATTCGCAAGAGAAATTCCCGGCCGTAACCAAACGGCTGCACAAAAAAGAGCTCAACAGCGATTACCGCTGTTTGAGCTCTTTTCGCTTTCGTTTAGATGACTACGAAGCCCATCCGCTTCTTCACTTCAAGCAAGGTTTCGTTAGCGACTTCAGCTGCCTCTTGCGCACCTTTTTTCAAAATATCAAAAATCTCACCCGAGCGGCGAATCTCCTGATAGCGCTGTTGAATCGGCTCAAGGACAGCCACGATCTGCTCAGCCAGATCCTTTTTGAACGGACCGTAACCTTGGCCATCATAACGGGCTTCAATCTCAGCTACACTCATCTCAGCAAAATGCGAGTAGATCGAGATCAGATTACTAACCTCCGGTTTATTCTGAGGATCGTATTTCACTTCACGGCCAGAATCTGTCACGGCGCGGCTAAGTTTCTTACGAATGACAGACGGCTCATCCAGCATGGCAATGTAGCTTCCGGCATTTGGACTGCTTTTGCTCATCTTCTTGGAAGCGTCGTCCAAGGACATGATTCTTGCGCCAATCTCCGGCATATAAGGCTGCGGCATCACGAACATATCGCCAAAACGGTTGTTAAAACGGTTAGCCAGATCGCGAGTAAGCTCCAAATGCTGCTTCTGATCATCCCCAACCGGGATCAGATCGGCATTGTACAAGAGAATATCTGCCGCCATGAGGGATGGATACGTAAATAGACCTGCGCCAACGGATTCCTTGCCTTCCGATTTATCTTTGAACTGCGTCATGCGCTCAAGTTCGCCCATGTTCGTCAGTGTCGTCATAATCCAGCCGAGCTCCGCATGTGCGTGAACATGGGATTGCAGGAAGATGGATGCCTTATTCGGATCTAGTCCAGCCGCAATATAAAGCGCAGCAATGGACTCCGTCTGTTCTTTCAGCGCTGCAGGATCCTGCGGCACCGTGATCGCATGCATATCCACCACCATAAAATAACAACGGTGCAAATGCTGCAGTTTCACATAGTTGCGAAGAGCGCCAATATAATTTCCAATTGTCAACTGGCCGCTGGACTGCATGCCTGATAATACTCGTTTCATTGTGAAAATCCCTCCACATTCCTCATAAAATTTACTTTTTGTACGTTGGAACAGTCAAAAAAGACAACAAAAAGGCCTCTCCCCGCAAGGGACGAGAGACCGTGGTACCACCCTAATTTGTCCATGTATGAGCATAGATTGCGCCGCATAGACCTTCAGGCTCTTGTAACGGAGAGCAGCCGTTCGGCATACTTGTCAGATTCGGATGTTCCTCCGGCCTAGGTTCCGGCAACCTTCATCTGTGTTCAGCCTCAAGCTCAAGGATCCATTCTGTTTGTTCGTTTCACCGGTTCGCACCAACCACCGGCTCTCTGAGAAACGGGATACAAACGTACTTGTTCCTGTCATCGCTTATTGATTTTATATAATTATACACCTTGACTTTCCATTGTCAACCAAGGTCTTTGTCCTATCTTTCCCAGCATGGACATAGGATAGATAACATACGATTCTATCATCAACGGGCAAAGGGGTGTCAATGCATTGTCATCAACACTATACCGGTGGAGCCTTCCCATCTCCACGGTGATTTGCGCATGTCTTCTCATCCTCATTCTAACGACGAGAGAGCTTCCGCCGATGGAGCCGATCCTGAAAGATATCAAGCATGTATTTGCTGCTTTTATGGACATTTTTCTCGACGCCCTGCCTTTTATGTTCATGGGGGTCCTGCTTTCCACCGTCGTTGAAAACTTCATCCCGGAAGCTTTCATCCGACGTATGACACCCAAGCATCCGCTTGGCGGCATCCTGTTTGCCTGTGTGCTCGGGATTATGTTCCCACTCTGCGAGTGCGGCATGATTCCTTTCGTTCGCCGGCTTATGCGCAAAGGAATGCCTGTGTACATTGCCGTGATTTTCATACTCGTCGGACCGATTCTGAATCCGATCGTGTTCGCGTCTACCTTCATGGCTTTCCGCAGCGCGCCGGAAATGGCTTATTCACGCATGGGGCTCACCTTTGGTGTTGCTCTCGTTGTCGGTCTCCTCTTGACCCGCTTTCTGAAAAGCAGTCCGCTGCGCCACGCCAATAGTGGGCATGCGGCTGAGCATATCCATACGCATGAGCATCACGAGCATCATCATCACCATGACCATGTCCATACGCATGATCATGCTCATCACCACGATCACGGCCACAATCACTCTCACGGTGACAGCCGAATTGCAACTATGCTCAGTCACGGCACATCTGAGCTGTATGAAATGAGCAAATACCTAATGCTCGGCGCTTTCCTAACCGCATTAATCCAAACCTTTGTCGCTCAAGACAGCTTATCCGCCATCGGCCAAGGGACCTTCGTCTCTCATGTCTTTATGATGGGTTTTGCCTACTTGCTTTCCTTATGCTCTACAACAGATGCCTTCGTAGCCGCCTCATTCGCAAAGACGTTTTCTCCAGGCTCTCTGCTGGCTTTTCTCGTCTTCGGCCCGATGATCGATGTCAAAAGCACGCTGATGCTGTTATCCATCTTCAAAGCCCGATTCGTGCTTACACTCTCCATCGTTGTTGCGATTACGGTTTTGACCGGTTCCTTGCTGTTTATGCATTTCTTTTTATAAAAAAGCAAAAAAAAAACGGCCAGAGCTCTAAGCCCTGGCCGTTTATTATTTTACCATTTCAGAATAGCTCCGGCACTCGCATTCGTTACCATTTTCGTGTAACGCGCCAAATATCCGGTTTTAATTTTCGGTTGGAACTCTTTCCAGCTTTCGCGGCGCTTCGCCAACTCTTCATCACTGACTTGTAAATTGATTTTGCGGCCATCCATATCGACATCGATAATGTCGCCGTCATGAACGAAAGCAAGTGGTCCGCCTTCAGCAGCTTCTGGAGACATGTGACCGATGGAGATACCGCGGGATGCCCCTGAGAAACGTCCGTCTGTAATCAAGGCAACTTTCGCGCCCAGACCCATACCAACGATTTGGGATGTTGGAGCTAGCATTTCCGGCATACCAGGTCCGCCTTTAGGTCCTTCATAGCGGATTACAACAACGTGGCCTTCTTTCACTTTGCCATTGGCAATGCCGTAAAGCGCCTCATCCTGGGAATCAAAGCAGATCGCAGGACCTACGTGACGCCCGCCAACGGATTTGTCTACCGCTCCGACTTTAACGATACTTCCCTCTGGAGCAAGGTTACCGAACAGAACAGCCAGTCCGCCTCTTTCGCTATGAGGGTTGCTTAACGGACGAATAACGTCCGTATTCTGGATTTCACAACCAGCTACGTTTTCACGAATCGTTTGTGCAGTAACGGAAAGACGATCGCCATCGAAAGCGCCTGGCTTTTTCAAAAGCTCGTTAATAACCGCGCTAACGCCGCCGGCTAAATGCACATCTTCAATGTGATAATCGGAAGCTGGAGCGATTTTGGCAAGGTGAGGAACGCGCTCTGCCACTTCATTAATACGAGCAATCGGGTATTCGATGCCAGCTTCAGCAGCGATAGCCAATGTGTGAAGAACCGTATTCGTGGAACCGCCCATCGCCATATCCAGTGCAAACGCGTTGTCAATCGCTTCAATCGTTACGATATCACGCGGCTTAATGTCTTTCTCGATCAATGTCATCAATTGTTTCGCGCAGTCTTTCACGAATTGCTTACGCTCTTCAGCAACAGCCAAGATCGTACCGTTACCTGGCATAGCAAGGCCTAGACCTTCTGCCAAACAGTTCATGGAGTTCGCTGTGAACATACCGGAACAGGATCCGCAAGTCGGACAACCATATTGCTCAAGCTCTTCCAGACCAGCTTCATCCAATTTACCTGCTTGGAAAGCACCTACGCCCTCGAAAACGGAGGACAAGGAAATGGATTTACCGTTTTTATCTTTACCGGCTTTCATTGGACCACCGCTGACTAACATCGTAGGGATGTTAACGCGAAGCGCGCCCATAATCATACCCGGCGTAATTTTATCACAGTTAGGAATACAGATAAGACCATCGAACCAGTGCGCGTTTACGACTGTTTCCAAGGAGTCCGCAATAATTTCACGGCTTGGCAGGGAATAACGCATACCGATATGTCCCATTGCGATACCATCGTCAACACCAATCGTGTTGAACTCGAAAGGAACACCGCCTGCTTCACGGATCGCTTCTTTTACCAGCTTACCGAATTCTTGCAAATGGACATGTCCAGGGATAATGTCTATATAAGAGTTACAAACCGCAATGAACGGCTTGCCGAAATCTTCCTCTTTAACGCCGGCTGCACGCAACAAACTGCGGTGTGGAGCGCGGTCGAATCCTTTTTTAATCATGTCGCTACGCTGTTTTGGATGAGCCATTCTCTATTCCTCCTAGATTATAATTCTTTTATAAAAACAATGAATCTATCATATCACACTTTTCATCAAAATTCTTCCTTTAGTGTACTGACGCGTCAATGTAAAAGCAAGGGATTATTTTCTGCCAAAATCAGCCTTAATTTCTCCCCACTTTTTCGTGTCCCATTTTACGATCTTATTCGTGTAGCTGTTCGTCCGAAGCCACTTCAACGCCCGGTCAACCAGCGTCCAAATTTCTTCCGTTGAAGCGTCCCGCACCAAATTGGTCGAAACTTCTTTTTTGCGAATCCAGCTTAAAGCCGTGACCGAATCCGTATAAATGGTTTTGTTGCTGCCCTGCTTTTGCAAATAAGCCAGACCATGCACGATCGCTAAGAACTCGCCCAAATTATTCGTACCCTTGGAAATGGGACCCTGGTAGAAAAGAATCTCTCCCGACCGCGTATCGACTCCCTTGTACTCCACAATCCCCGGATTCCCGGAGCAACCCACGTCCACGGACAAGCTGTCATAGTCCACTTCCGGAGCTGTTTCAGGGGTAGCCGACTTAGTGCCGGAAGCAGAAGAGGACGACGCGCCTGGCTTCCCTCCGAAATTCAGCGATTTCTGCCAGCCTTTCTCCAAAGCTTGACGCGCCTCCGCTTCGGACTCGTATGATTTAAATCTCGCTTGCGGGAATCCTTTGGTCTGCGCCTGACAATCTGCCCACGATCGATAGATCCCTGGTTTATGCCCTACCCAAACGACATAAAATTTTACTGCTGCCATCCTATTCACTCCGTCGTTGTTGATGTAATTGATGTATCAGCCCTTCAACTACTTTCACCGTATCCGCAAAATAGGGCTTATAGTCCAACCCTTTGATAAATGCCAAATAGGTTTCTCCGATCTCCAGGACCTCTTTCCTGTAGTGATCAGCCGGTATGTTGTGGGTCTCAAGCTCGCGGTACGTGCCGTTTGTTCGCTCTTCAACCGAGATCAGTTGGATTTGTTCCTCCGGCAAATGATGCACCACGAAGGAAAATCCCCTGCACTCCGGGTCTCCGCATCCGCAAACAAAGAATGGCATCTGCTCCCATTGATCCGGCGGTGCAAAGCGATTCGGCTCCGTATCACTGAGTGCACTGTACAGCAGCGCAGGGAGCCCCACATCGACACATAGCGGTTCTTCTATAATAACGCTGTCGCCTACCGCCATTTGGACATCCGCCTGTATAATTTGCAAGTCTTTATCATGGGACCAGCCCGTTACAGATAGTTCAAACATGATTTCGCCTCCGCTCTCCCTTTGCTTTTCTTATTATAACAAAGACTGTCCAATTCTGCTTTTCCGCTTCTCAAAATACTTCCTAAAATTTCCAGTAAAATGGATGAGTATATTTTACAAAAGAGATTATACTACCTATTACTGGAGGTGATATCAGATGGCAGGACAATCTCGCAGCAGCAACTCTTTAGTTGTTCCACAAGCTACAGCAGCTTTGGATCAAATGAAATACGAAGTTGCTCAAGAACTAGGTATCCAGATTCCTCAAGACGGTTACTATGGCTACATGACGTCCCGTGATACAGGCTCCATTGGGGGCAGCATCACACGTCGCCTCGTTCAAATTGCTGAACAACAGTTGGCAGGCGGCAGCGCTAGCAGATTTAGCAGATAACATCTCTCCCATACTTAAGCAAGTGAGGGCTTCCCTATCAGTAGCTACTGATAGGAGGCCCTCCTTTTTGCGTCCGGAATCGAAAGAGGACTGCTCGTAAGAAGCAGTCCCCTCATTCATTAAGGTTTTACATCATATATCTTGTACAGATCATCAAGCATGAGATTAGCTGCTTTCACACCGCCAGCTGTATTCCATGTTGCATCGTTCACTTTTACCAATTTATTTTCTTTCACAACTTTGAGGTTTTTCCAAAGCGGATCATTCATCCATTCCTGCTCTTGCTTCGTTCCTTTACCATCGCCAAGCTCATATGTAAAGTAGAACACGCGGTCTGCAGCATCCAATTCCGTCAAACGCTCTTTGGTAATATCCTCAAATGATTTCTCATCGCTTTTCGGATCCGAACGCGGGAATCCAATTTGTTGGAAAATTACACCTGTGAACATATTTCCATAGTAATAACGCGTTTTACCGCCCATGAAGCGGACAACAGCGACTTTCTCTTTCAACTTATCGCCGGCTTTGCTTTTGAAATCGTTAATGCGTTTGTCGAAGTCTGCAATAATTTTGTCGCCTTCTGCTTTCTTGTTAAGCGCTTCAGCATACAGCGCGAAGTTACTTTTCCACTCACCGCGTAATGTCTCCGAATAAACCGTTGGAGCAATCGCCTTAAGTTGGTCGTACACTTTCTCATGACGCATTTTGTTACCGATGATTAGATCCGGTTTCAAGGATGCAATCAACTCCAGGTTTGGCTGTGATTCTCCACCAACCGTTGTTACACCTTGCATATCGGCTTTGATATGATCAAACCATGGATTTCCGTAGTAAGATTCAACAGCACCCACAGGTTTAACTCCAAGAGCGATAAGGGCTTCAGTTCCCTCATTCGTCAAAATAACAACTCGTTTCGGCTGCGCAGGTACAGCGGTTTCCCCCATAGCATGCTTAATCGTACGAGGAGCATCGGACTTAGCGGCTCCTTGCGGTGCTGCAGATGCAGATGCTGCTGGCTGAGCGCTAGGCTTTTCTCCACATGCTGCTAAAACAATAGATACTACAAACATAATGGCAACAAGAGCCCAAGCTCTTTTTAACTGTCTCTTTTTCCCAAACATCTTACTATGTTCCCTCCACACGTTCAATTGATGATGTGATAACGATTATCATTATCTAACGTACATGGTACTCGCTTCCGCTGGTTCTGTCAATCGAAATTGATAATGATTCTCAAAATCGTTGACTTCCCCTGCCTTTCTCTTTAAAATAAACGAAGCATCTAATAAGGAAGCAGGCACTTATCTATGAACTCTTCAAATAACGAACGTCTATATCCCTTGTATAAAGGAATTGGGCTGCTGGCGGCACTTATCGTGCTTGCCGGGATGATGGTTTGCAGCGTCAGATTCGGTCTACATAACTATACTTGGGCACAGGTCATGCAATCATTTGACCATTTAATGAAGCCTTCGAACGAAGCGATCATTATTCAGACCGTTCGAATACCAAGAGCGTTAATCGCCGCACTCGTAGGCGGAAGCCTGGCTGTTGCGGGGGCGCTTATGCAAGCAATGACACGAAATCCACTTGCGTCGCCAAGTATTTTTGGCATCAACTCAGGCGCAGCCTTTGCCATTGTGTTGTCAGTTGGATTTTTCAATGTATCTAGCCTGACACAGTTCACATGGATCGCCTTTTTGGGCGCTGCTGTGAGCTCGGCCCTCGTCTATGGACTCGGCTCCTTAGGCAGAGATGGCTTAACGCCGATGAAGATTACGCTAGCGGGCTCAGCGATGACGGCCTTTTTTGCTTCGCTTACCCAAGGCATTTTATTAGGAAATGGTAAAGCGTTTGACCAAGTCCTCTACTGGCTTGTTGGATCGGTTGAAGGAAGAACCATGGCCATGCTCCAATCGGTCTATCCTTATATCTTAATTGCATGGGTAGGAGCGTTTTTACTTGCACCTCACATCAACATCCTGTCCATGGGGGACGATGTAGCCAAAGGGCTGGGGCAACGTACGATTTATGTAAAATTCATTACCGCAGTCGTTATTGTCGTGTTGGCAGGGGGCTCCGTCGCCGTCGCAGGCCCGATTGTTTTTGTCGGGATCATCATACCGCATATCGTTCGATTCCTCGTAGGCATCGATTATCGCTGGGTTATTCCCTACAGTGCCATTCTAGGTGGCATTCTGCTCGTTGGCGCTGACGTCATCGCCCGTTTCATCGTTATGCCGAAGGAAGTTCATGTTGGCGTAACGACAGCTATTCTCGGAGTTCCCTTCTTCATCTACATCGCTCGCAAAGGGGGACTGCTGAAATGAGTCATTCCAATCGACATATGACGTTTCGAAATAAAAGTTTCTCTTATAGGATCAGTAAGAAATCACTCCTTGTATCTCTGTTCTTGCTTCTAGCGGTCATTATTGTCATGGTCCTAAGCACAGGAATCGGCAGTATTTATATCAAGCCAGTTGAGGTTATACGTGCCGTTTTCGGCTATGGGACGGATCCCAACAACATGATTGTCCGATCCCTACGCTTGCCTCGGGTGATTGTCGCTGTGTTGATCGGCGCATCCCTGGGTGTTGCCGGTTCCATCCTGCAAGGGATCGTGCGAAACCCGTTAACCTCGCCGGATACGATCGGTTCAACAGGTGGAGCTACACTCGGAGCGGTTTCCTTTTTCTTCTTTTTCTCGGATAAAATCAGTATTCACTGGCTGCCTGTTGCCGCCATTCTCGGCGCATTCATCGCCACTTTGCTGGTCTACTCCCTCTCATGGAAAAATGGGATTACCCCGCTTCGCCTTGTCCTGATCGGCACAGGATTCACCGCCGCGATGAGCGCGCTCACTTATTTGATGATGATATCTGGACCTATCATTCTCGCAAATCAGTCGCTGACTTTTATGACTGGGAGCATCTATGGCGTCTCTTGGCAAAAGGCGGTTTACCCGCTTCTCCCTTGGGTATCGCTGCTGATCCCGATCATCTTCTTATATGCGCGTCATATTACGGTGCAATCCTTAGGCGAAGACATCGCCCGCAATGTGGGCAGCAGCGTACAACGCCAGCGTTTTCTGCTCATCATTTTGAGCGTAGCCCTCTCTGGCGCCGCTGTCGCATTCGGAGGAGCCATTAATTTCATCGGTCTTATGGCTCCACACATCGCTCGCAAGTTGGTAGGACCCAGCTTCGGATCGCTGATTCCCGTTTCCGCGTTAACTGGTTCCTTACTCCTACTTCTTGCCGATTTGGCGGGAAGATTCGTATTCAAACCGCTCGATATTCCAGCCGGCGTTTTCACCGCTGCTATTGGAGCTCCATTGTTTATCTATGTCTTGTATCGCAGCAGAAATCGCGGTTAACAATTACATACAACAAAGAGCCCCGGTCATCAACTGTGACCGGGGCTCTTTGTTTCATAAAGGATAAGTGCTAAATCGTTTTGGCTAAGCTCGCCATATTATAATTGGTTTCAAACGTAATGCTTGCCGACAATATTCCTTGCCTAACCGTGAAGTCAAAGTAAATTTCTCCATGTGTCCAACTTTTCTTACGCTTCAACGATTCAAGCGCCATCTGACGAAAAGATTGATACTGAATCTCCGTAAGGCCTTTGACCGTAATCGCTGGAAGGACGCCGTCCTTGCTTTCGAACGGAAGATGCTTCACACCGAATTTACCGATTTCATTATTCCTGATGTGAACAAACACCGTACCTGAACTTACATGGGATAACTCATCTTTAATCCTTCTAAACACCAAATCGATTTGTCTTGCAAGCGACATTTGATCCAAACTCATCATCTTCCCCCTTAAGTTTTTAATTTTTACTTATTATGTAAATTACGACTGTAGACCTATTATATCTACATAATTTACAAATTTCAACAATTTATTTTAATATTCTTATAATTTTTACTATTCTTAATACTCTCTTTACAAATACTGCTTGTATACATCGAATACGAACGATATTTGTCGAATTTGTGTAGAATATTTCCAGATACAATGTTATAATTTTCAAACATAGTCCATTATTCCTGCATACATTACAAATTTCGCAAGGGAGTCGGTCAATTTGGATAAAATGTCAACTTTATCTTTTAGAAAGAAATTACAGTTGGGCTGCTACGGGTTAATAGGTTTGAACTGTGTATTTCTGCTAGTCCTTACGATCTCATCGGAGTGGAACCGCTTACTAGGAATTATTTTCCTTGTTCTGCTTCTTGCATTAAGCTACCCTTTCATTAGATGGTTTGAAAACCAATTGACAGAACCTGTGGCCGACCTGTCCCGCATTGCACTCAACATCTCCAAAGGCGACTTTTCTCAAAAGGTAACGGTAACTTCCGACGATACACTAGGTCAACTTGGCCAATCCTTCAACAAAATGATCGATAAGCTGCGTGATATTCTTCGCGATACAGGTTCCATATCCAAGCAAGTTTTCCAAACAAGCCGCGATATTTACTCCAAAAACGAAAACTTTCGCACAGTCCTGGAACAAGTGAGCATTTCGGCCCATGAGCTAGCTGCCGGTGCCGGTCAAATTTCTGAAGAAGTATCCGGTGTATCGATTACGACCAAAGACATAGAAGTGAAGATTGTCAATTATGCTGGTTCCGCAAAAGAAATGAAAGATCGCTCCGATCAGATGATGACTCTGGTTGAGAAGGGCCGTACTTCCGTTGAAAGCCAAGGCGTCGGCATGAAGCGAAATGTGGAAGTGACACAGCAGGTCTCCGAAACCATTGACATGTTGGCTCGTCAAGCGGCCGGTATTACTAACGTAACCCGCTCCATTTCGGAGATTGCTGAGCAAACGAACCTGCTGTCGCTCAACGCATCCATTGAAGCCGCCAGAGCCGGCGAGCACGGACGGGGTTTTGCAGTCGTCGCACAAGAGGTGCGCAAGCTAGCTGAGGAGTCCACGTCCCTTACTCGTGAAGTGTTTGGCTTCGTCAAGAGCATTGAGCAGGGCATCCAGGAAGCAATCCGCAGCATTCAAGTCAACGAAGATGTCGTGAAAAAGCAAACCATACTTATCGATCAAACAGAAACGGTCTTCGCCCAGATTGTCGATAGCGTTGGTTTTATCTCGGAAGAAATTAACCGCTTTGCAGAAGAAAGCGAACAAATGCTAGTCAGCTCCGAGCAAATTGCTGCCGCCATGGAGAACATCTCGGCAATCACAGAAGAATCCGCTGCAGGAACACAAGAGGTTTCGGCATCCATGAACGAACAGATCGCTACCGTTCAAGGCATCGTCTCACAAGCTGAGGAAATGACGCGTGTCGTCACACAGTTGCAACAGACAATTCAAGTGTTCAAGCTGTAAGATTAAACTTATATACACAAAAGGGATGCCCTGGCGTAGATACTATCTACTTCCAGGGCATCCCTTTTTCTTTTAAACCTGAACTTTCGCCACTGTCAACCGCATGAATTCCTTCACATCTTGAATTGCCATGTCTACAGCGCTTTGCCAGAAGTCCGGCTCAGTCAGATCAACACCTAGATGCTTCTGCGCGAGCTCTTCCACGTTCATGCTGCCTGTATCTCTCAGCAGAGAGATGTACTTATCTTCGAATGCCGCGCCTTCTTGTACAGCTCTCGCATAAATACCGGCGCTAAACATATAGCCGAATGTGTATGGGAAGTTGTAGAAAGGCACATCCGTTGCATAGAAATGCAATTTGGCCGCCCAGAAATGCGGATGATAGCTGCTCAGCGCATCTTGGTAGGCAACCTTCTGCGCGTCTACCATCAGCTCATTCAGACGCTCTACGCTTACGAGTCCTTGACGTCGCTCGGCGTAGAAGTTCGTTTCAAAAATGAATCTCGCATGGATATTCATGAAGAAAGCGATGGCCCGCTGGATTTTATCTTCAAGCAAAATAATACGCTCTTCATCGGTCGAAGCGCTCTTCACAACAGCGTCCGCAACGATCATTTCCGCGAACGTAGACGCGGTTTCCGCCACGTTCATGGCGTACTCTTGCGCGAGGGCCGGCATATCCGTCATAACGTGCTGATGGTAGCCGTGGCCGAGCTCATGCGCAAGCGTTGAGACGTTGTTCAGCGTGCCGCCATACGTCATGAAGATCCTTGTCTCTCCTGAGACAGGGAACGATGTACAGAAGCCGCCTGGGCGCTTCCCAGCGCGGTCCTCGGCTTCAATCCAGCGATTCTCGAAAGCTTGCTCCGAGAAGGCGGCCAGCTTCGGGCTGAAGCGCTCGAACTGCTCAATAATGAGGCTTGCGCCTTCATCGTATGAAATTTTCTTCGAGGAGTCGCCCAGCGGAGCATCGACATCTACCCACGCCAATTTCTCAACGCCAAGCAGCTTCGCTTTTCGGTTCAAATAGTCGACGAAGATGGCTTTATTGCGGTCGATGACCTCCCACATGACATTCAGCGTCTTTTCTTCCATGCGATTAATCGCGAGCGGCTCTTTATGTATGCTGTTCCAGCCTCTGTATTTGTACACTTGAAGGCGGAATCCGGCCAGATGATTCAACGCCTCTGCGCAGTAATCTTCCTTGTCCGTCCAGGCCTTTTCCCAACTGTCAAACAAAGCAAGCCGTTCTTCACGGTTCTCTGTATGCAGCTTATTGAAAGCTTGGCCGGCCGAAAGTTCAACCGTCTCACCGTCAACCTCCACAGGCATACGGAATTGACCTACGGTAGAATTATACAAGTCGCCCCACCCATGATAGCCGTCTACGGCCAAATCATTGATTAATGCTTCTTGCTCCGGTGACAGCTTTTCTTGTGCCAACGCACGACGTTCATGAAGCGGAAATGCGATCGCTTGGAACGGTTCTTTCTTCAGAATTTCTGACCAAACCGCATCCGGAATACCGGTAAGCACTTGGTCAAAATGTGTGAGTGACGACAAATGCTCAGCATATAAGCTTTTGACCTGTCCATTCAATACAGGCGCTTTCTTATCCTTCTGATTATCGGCTAGCAGACAGCCTACAAAAGAATCAGCCTCGTGAATATTTTTCAAATTACTCTGGAACAATTCTACCAGCTTCGCGAGACCATCCGTTTCTGCTGCTTGCTGTGGGGATGGTGTGTTCCGCACTTGCTCTTGGAAAGCCGCAATCGAAGCTTGAAGCTCCTTCAGATGTGCTGCGAATGCAGGAGACTCACTTCCACCAGGAAAAAAAGTTTCTAAATTCCACGTTTGATTAAGAGGTAAATGAAGCAAAGCTATCACCTTTCCTTTCCTGCTTTTATTAAATCATAAACGGTCTATCAGGAGCAATCAAAGTAATCTTACTCATTGCTTATAGGTAAGAAGTATGATTCAATAAAAATAAAGTTCCTGCAAAAAAATCGGAACAGGATGGTGTGATAACAATTATGAAACCGTTACAAATTTCTCCAGAAACAGCCGTCAAGTTGGCTGAGCAGCTTAAAGTGCCTTTGGAACATCTCATGCATATGCCACAACATATTTTACTTCAAAAATTAGCAGAGCTCGCGAAATCTTCCACATCGGAACAAAGCGAACCGGAATCGAAGTAAGCTGTGTTGTTTCCTTTTGCTAACACTTGGCCTTATGACATTGTAATGAAGGACGTTTATGTGGCCGAATGTCCGTTTTGCCATAGCTCCAATGTGCTGCTGCCGCTGAAAATCCACGAACTGAAATCCATTCACGAAGGTAAAAAAAAGCTGCTTGTGTTTCCTTGCTGTCACAACAAGCTGACGCTCATAGACACAGACCGCGATTACTTATTGGCGGACACCGCTATACGAACGAAACAATCGTAGCTTTCAAGCGCAAGGAGTAGAAAGAGTTCCTATGAATGAGTATCTCGTTCCTTTGACAAGTGCATGCACGCTAGTCACACTGAATTACGTGGCTATGAAAGTACGCAGCAAGATGCTGACCGATTCCTTCGAGCAGCTTCTTGCGCCTTTGCTCACCGGTCTTGCTTGTATCATCATGATGCTCGAACCTCTGCCCGAGCCGTTCGGCCTAATTGATTTACGCTCCTTGCCTATCTTCATGGCCGGCTTGCGTTACGGCATGCCGATTGCCCTTCTTTCAACCGTCTTGCCGACGGGCTTCAGCCTTATCTCGCATGAAAATCATGTCTGGTTCAACATCGCACAAGATCTGCTCGCCCCTGCACTAATAAGCTCCGTGTTTCATAATAAAGAATACCGCAATGGCTTCTTGGACATTCCTATTCGACACAGCCTCCAAATATGCACGTATGTCTTTCTCTTGCGCCTCCTGATTCATGGATTGCTCATAAGCCGATTGTCCTGGCATTATGTCGGTGATCAGCTTTTCATGCTGGCGATCATGTCCGCTACTTTCATCACGCTCATCATAATGGTTAATGATGAGAATAAAAGTTGGCGCTTACAACGCCAGATGGAGCTCCAGGCCAATCAAGACAGCTTAACCAAACTTCCTAATCTGCGCAGTTTTATGCCCATTGCCAACAATGCCCTCAATCGAAGACAAATGTCTATCATGATGATCGATTTGGATAACTTCAAACAATATAATGATCTCTTCGGGCATCTAGAAGGCGATCAACTCCTAAGAGAAATTAGCCATGTCCTTCGGCACCATATCCGGGAAGAGGATTATCTCGCAAGATACGGCGGAGAAGAGTTTATTCTTCTCAGTTCAGAGATAGATCCGATTAAACTTAGCTTATACGCCCAGCGCCTATGCTTTATGGCTGCCCAATCGTTCCTTCATAAAAATCAAAGCGTTGCAACACCCATAACGATTTCTATTGGCATTTCTACCGCTAAATCGCCCCAGGCTGAATTAACTCAATTGATCTATGAAGCAGATCAAGCCCTCTATGAATCCAAACGTCAAGGAAAAAATCGGTTCACCCACTACAAGGAACTCCAAGTGCTTGATCAAAAAATGAACGCTTAACTATGCAAGGGATCGCACTCAAGCAATCGCCACATCACATAGGCAAGCGTTCATCTCATTTTTATTCGAGCTAATTAAGTAGCTTGTTTCATTTCGTCCGGCAATTCCATACGAATGGCGAGCATATCCTCACGAGTTACAATCCATTGTTCGCGGCTCGCTCGAATCATCGCAGCGTCCATGATTTTACGGTCATTAATGATGCGCGAGAACCATTTGACTGCGTCATTGAAACGACCCAATCTGCGGTTCAGTTCCCCCATAAGAAACATTAGCCTTGCATTGTTCAGATCCATGCCTTCATTCTCATATACGTGCACATACGCTTCCAAGGCAAAAGCCAAGAATCGCTTCTCTTGCTCCCAATCGCCTTTGGTTCTGTACAGCCATGCCAAGTGGTGAAGAAGTCCTGCTACAACGCGGGATTTCTCCTCTTTAATTTGCGCGCTGACCAGCGCCAGCTTGAAACTCTGCAGGGTAGTCTCCCACGTTCGTTCGCCGCCAAAGCTGCGCATCGCCCAGTACTTGCCAATTTTCTCGTGAAAGGCTTCACGTTGCGATGGCTTCCACTTATCCGAAAAGTTTTCCGTATGCGCATAACCGCAGTAAGGACAAATCCTCACGATATAGTAATCAGGGTTGATCCCCTTATAGTGAACGCAAAAATCCGCGTCTGTTTTGCTCGCTTTTTTGAAGCTTGGACGAACCTTCATGGATTTGAAGGAATTGTCGCAATACGTACATTTCACTGAAATCTCATACAAAGGTTCAACCATCTTGAAACCCCGCCTCTTCTCTGGAAAGTATAGGAAAGAAGAACTATTCTTCTTCAGGTGTATTCACAAAATGATAAGCGGAACCTTTCAATCGTTGCAGCAAAAATTCCCGTAGATCCTGCGGCAAACCCACTTCCTCCATAGCGCCGGCCATACAGCCTAACCATGCGTCTGCACGTTCCACTGTGATAGGAAAAGGCATATGCCTTCCTCTCATCATAGGGTGTCCATGGACATCTGAATACAGCGTCGGACCTCCAAAAAATTGGCTTAAAAACATATATTGTTTATCCATAACGGGTTCAATATTCGAGGGGAACAGGGGCGCCAACAAAGGATTTTTCAGCACTCTAGGATAAAATGCTTCCACAATCCGGCGGACCGTCTCTGCTCCCCCCATCAATTCATACAGCGTATTGCGTTCTTGCTCTGACATGGTGAGAACCTCTCTGCTCGTAATGACTTAATAGTTTTCTACATCCTCATCCCCTGCATGCATGAGCGTTTCTCGAATGACAAACACGAACATACAAACGACCAAACCGACGATGACACTTGTCATTTGAATCACTCCCGCGGCCTAGGATATAAGACTATTACTAGTCCTATTTTACCATAAATACATTTACATAACAGTACCAAAGTCTAAGTTTTTTAGGCCGGCATGTATGTCCCATTTCTTTCATATAGTTGAGGAGGAGGTGTAGAGTTCTATGGAGAAAAGAAACTTTACCGCGGCGCTACTTATGGCCTTTGTTGTTATTGCCATTATTCTATGCTTATTTGCCTTCCCTCATGCCGGACTTCAAGCAGCCTTGCGCGGTGTTTCCATTTGGTGGGACGTGCTGTTCCCCGCCCTCTTTCCCTTCTTCGTCATCTCCGAAATTATGCTTGGCTTCGGCATCGTTCACTTCTTCGGCACTCTGCTGGATCCGATGATGCGCCCCGTTTTCCGTATACCGGGCATCGGCGGCTTCGTCGTGGCCATGGGCTTCGCGGCCGGTTATCCTGTCGGCGCTAAATTAACGGGCCAGCTGTGGACCCAAAAGCTCGTAAACCGCGAGGAAGGCGAACGGCTCGTCGCATTTACAACAAGCTCCGATCCAATCTTCTTGATTGGAGCTGTTTCTATAGGTTTCTTCCATGATGCCTCACTCGCTATCATTCTGGCTGTAGCTCACTACGGAGGCTCTCTTATGATTGGATTGATGATGCGATTCCATGGCAAGAAAAGCCGCCCTACCGAGCAAAAGAGCGCCAGCCAAGGCTGGATATGGAAGCGCGCCTTTGAATCCATGCATGTTGCCCGCATGTCCGATGGAAGATCCATCGGTGCGCTTCTCAGCCAATCCGTCCTTCAATCGGTAAATTTAATTTTCGTTGTAGGTGGACTTGTTGTCTTCTTCTCCGTTGCCTTGGAGGTCTTAACTCAAGCTAGAGTCATGAATGCCATATACATGCTCATTGATTCCCTTTTGCGCTTTACAGGACTTCCGCTTGAATTGTCACAAGCTGTCATGAACGGTTTATTCGAGGTGACGATTGGGGCAAAGGCTGCTGGCAATGCTCCTGCTGCATTGGCGCTTTCCAGCAAAGTTGCGATTGGGGCGTTCATATTGTCATGGGGCGGATTGTCGGTGCATGCGCAGATCGTTAGTCTTTTAAGTCATACGAACCTCCGTTATATGCCTTTTTTGATCTCCCGTTTCATCCATGCTTTGCTTTCCGCAGCTATTGTGATTATTTTTTGGGAGCCTTTGCAGGTCTTCCGAGACACCAAAACGGTTTTCATGCCGCAGTATGATCCAACATCCCCCATTCTCAGCTATCTCAGGCTCCTGCTCCCTATGAGCGGAACCGTTATCTTGGCTGCTTTTACTGTCATTGCGGGGCTCTTTGCTGCATATTCCTTACTTAGACTCGTGTATGAAAAAGTTGGTGGAACAAGATAATATGGGTACTTACCATGACAATGATAATTACAATTATGATGATAAAAGGGAGTGAACATACCGTATGCAAAACTCCGTCCTCCGAGTAGCCAAAACATTGCCTCCTGCGATTGAGCGGTTATCCGAGTTAGCCATTAATCTTTGGTTCAGCTGGAACTATGATGCGCTACAACTTTTTGCACAAATGGATCCTGTCAAATGGGCTCAAACCGGCCATAATCCCGTTCGTCTCCTATATGATTTGGACGATGCTAAGCTTGATGCTTTAAGTCATAATGCAGAATTTCTAACCAGGTATCGACAAGTGATCGACAGGTTCGACGCCTATTTAAACGGGCCCACCTGGTTTCAAGAAAAACATGGCGATCGAGGCTACGTCAAAGTTGCCTATTTCTCCGCCGAATTCGGCTTCCATGAATCATTGCCGATCTATTCGGGTGGCCTCGGCATTTTGGCAGGCGATCACGCGAAATCAGCCAGCGACTTGGGCATTCCCTTAGTTGGTGTTGGCCTTCTTTATAAAAAAGGGTACTTTACGCAAAAAATCGATGCTTCAGGCGGACAACAAAGCCACTTATACGATTATGACTTTGCCAAACTTCCGATTGCGCCGGTTCTTCATCAAGGCGCGCCTCTCACCGTCTCGATTGACATGCCGGGCCGGGCTATCACCTTGCAGATTTGGCAGGTACAGGTCGGCCGCAATCGGATTTATTTACTCGACGCCGATCATGAAGCCAATCAACATGCGGATAAAGAATTGACCGCACAGCTATACGGCGGAAATCAGGATACACGAATTGCTCAAGAAATCGTGCTTGGCATTGGCGGCGTCAAAGCGCTTCGTGCGCTGGGCATTTACCCCAATGTGTACCACATCAACGAGGGTCACGCAGCTTTCCTTACTTTGGAGCGATTGAAGGATCTGCTGCATCTAGGTCTGCCTTTTCACGTGGCAGTCGAAACGGTCCGCTCGGCTACCGTCTTCACCACACATACACCTGTTCCTGCGGGCCATGACACGTTCTCTATCGGGATGTTGGAGCATTATCTCGGACCGCTGTTCAATGAGCTGTCACGCCATAAGCAGGCGATTATAGCACTCGGACTTGACCATCACACAGGCCAATTTAATATGACTCATTTGGCCATGAATACGGCTGGACTCCGCAATGGCGTCAGTAAACTGCATGGGCAAGTTTCCCGTGAGATGTTCAAAGAATTTCATGGACACATTGACGCTAGTGAAGTCCCAATCGGTTCCATTACGAATGGTGTTCATTTGGAAACATGGACAGCATCAAGCTGGAAAGAACTGCTGGATCGCTTCCTGCCCGGCACGTGGCGAGAAGAGCAAGCCAACAAGCATCAATGGCAGCAAGTCGAGGTCATCCCCGATGAATCCATCTGGAAGGTGCACCAGCAGTTGAAAGATGATTTAGTGAGCTTTGCTCGCCAGAATTTGATGGAGCAGCGCAGGCGCAATGGAGAATCCGAGCAGCGAATTGAGGAAGTTAGACATTATTTGAATCCAAAAGCTTTAACCATCGGATTCGCGAGACGATTTGCGACCTACAAGCGGGCTAATCTCATTTTTAACGATTTATACCGGCTTAAGAAATTAATTAATGACCCTGAACGGCCGGTCCAGTTCATTTTTGCCGGCAAAGCTCACCCTGCCGATTATCCCGGTCAGGAGCTTATCCGTGAAATTTACCGAGTTTCGAAAATGAAAGAATTCGAAGGCAAAGTCGTGATGCTCGAAAACTACGACATCAACATGGCTCGTTACCTCGTACAGGGTGTAGATGTCTGGCTGAATAACCCTCGAAGACCCCTTGAAGCCAGCGGAACTAGCGGGCAAAAAGCGGCAATGAACGGTGTTCTTAATTTTAGCGTGCTGGACGGTTGGTGGGAGGAAGGCTACAACGGAACGAACGGTTGGGCGATTGGTTCCACTGGTACGGCCGATTGGGCTGCGCAGGAGAAAGAAAATACCCAGTCCATTTATCACATTTTGGAGAAAGAAATTATTCCCTTGTACTACAACCAAGGAAATCTCCCGCATCAATGGATTAGCCGGATGAAGCGTTCTATCCAATCGCTCAGCCCCGTGTATAACACACACCGCATGGTGCAGGATTATACGGAAGAAACCTATTTGCCGACAGCGGATCGAGCACGCTTGTTTGTTGCTAATCATTATGAGGTTGCGACGAAGGTTGCCGATTACAAGCAATTCATCCGTAATAACTGGTATCAAGTAAAAATCATTGGGATCGATGACCGCTCCGCCAAATTGTCGACGGAAGTGCCCTTAAGCGAAATCAAACCGACAACCAAGGAAGTGAGCGCGCAGATTTATTTCGGCCCTATTTGGCCGCAGGATACAGCGGTAGAGATTATTTATTACGAGGACAACGGTGAAAAGTGGGAACAAAAAATCATCCCGATGGAGCCATCTGGCGAACTGATTGAGCACGTGCAGAGCTATAGAGCAAACATACCCGGACATCTCGTCCATGGGCCGCACTTCTCTATCCGTGTTCGACCTATTTCGACAAACTTCGCCCATGCTTTTGAACTTTCACTAGTAACCAGCACATTATCATGGCAATAAATGTATGAATCCCTCGATTAAGCCCCTTTTGGGGCTTTTCTTATTTTCTTTTATAAATTATTATGAAAAGAGAACTTACGGTATGTGTATGCGTTCATGAATGCAAATCTAACCACTTGGTGATGCTATGGATTGGAATAAGGCACTAGAATTGGCATATATCGCACCGAACTCCGATTGTCATTTGATTGTTGTCGGTGAGTCCAAAGATGGACAGCCTTTTTGCTATGAAGATAATTTCTACATTGATAAAATTGGAGAAGATTCCTTCACAGTTTGTTTAGAGCTCGCGGGCGCGTTTCCATTCGACAAACTTGAACATGTTTCTTTTATTGAATTTTCTTTTAAAGACCGTGGAATTTTATACTATACGCACGTGGAGTTACTTCAACTTGAGATAAAAAAAGCGATTTGTTACCTCACGCTATCTATTCCCGAAGAGATTCAGCAGCATCAGAACCGACAGCACAACCGGGCTAAGATCTCCCTTCGAACACCCATTACCCTTCAAATTGTCGGCATTCGCGGCTTATCCGCACGCAAGGGCGTCGCTTTCTCCGGACAGCTGCTCGATATCAGTGCAGGAGGTCTTTCTTTTGTTACGACAAACCGGCTTTTTTATCCCTTATTTCTGGAATTCAGCTTCATCCTGTCAGGATTTCCACACCCCATTACCGCTTATGGCGAGATTATTAGGGTGACAAATTTCAGCAACGATTCTTATCGTGTCGCTGCCAAATTTCGGCATACACCTGAATCTATCCTGCAAGAAATTGACAAATACTGCACGCTTCAATAGGAGGAAAACGATTGAAATACAATGTCATTGAACGAGGCGATGATATCTCCAAGGAGCTGACAGCACGGTTCCACGCGCTCGCCGCTGAACAAGGTATGCCAAGGGATGAAGAGAATCCCGACATTGTCCTTTCCATTGGTGGAGATGGGACGATGCTGCAAGCCTTTCACAATTATGTACATCGACTGGATCACATCGCTTTCGTCGGGCTTCATACCGGACATCTGGGCTTTTTCGCAGATTGGAAACCACACGAGTTAGATCATTTAGCTTCGCTCGTGTTCAATGTAACCACCCCAGAGGAACTTCATGTTGTCCAGTATCCCGTTGTTGAGATTGAAATCACGACTGAAAATGGTGTAGAAACGCATTTGGCTCTCAACGAATTTACGCTGCGGGGCATTGAAGTATCGCTCGTTGCACGTCTGCACATCAACGACGAAATGTTCGAGATGTTCCGCGGTGACGGGATCTGCATATCCTCGCCTGCGGGGAGTACGGCTTACAACAAAAGCTTGGGCGGAGCCATGGTCCATCCATCTTTGGAAGCTATTCAGGTGGCAGAGATTGCTTCAATCAACAATAGAGTTTACCGAACTTTAGGCTCGTCCATGATTTTGCCGGCGCACCATCACTGTGACATATATCCAAAAGCACATCAGAATATGCTGCTCTCTCTTGATCATAAGTACATGCAGCGCAACGATGTCGTTTCTATTCGCTGCCGCGTTGCTTCCCATGTCAAAGTAAAGTTTGCCAGATTCCGTCCTTTCCCTTTCTGGAACAGGGTTCGCGAAGCTTTTGTAGGATTAGAGTTAAAATAAGCCAAAAAAAAGACGCCTTCCTTCCTCTTGCGAGTGGGAATGGCGTCTTTTTACTTATCTACTATGGCGTAGTCGTCGATGGCTCAGAAGGTGCCTGCTGTTGCTGCTTATTTCCATTTACTTTTTCAATAATGAAATACGCACAACCAAAGTTGCAATACTCATTCAAGTAATCCTGAAGAGCGGCAATGGAGGTTTCCTTCGTTGCTTTGGGGTGGATTTCCTTGAAGAAACCCCTCAGCCTTAATTGGCTGTACCCCCAATCGCCAACAATATAATCATAACGCTCTAAAACTTCGCTGAAGCGTTCTTTGAATACTTCAAAGTTCCAGCCATTTTTATGGTCGGTAACGAGCTCGTATGTTTTATTGGCAATATGAATCATGATGGTAGGAAGCTCTCCTTTCTATGACTCGTTCGTGTTCTAAACGCTCGATGCGGATTTAACCTGCTCATGGGCATGGTAGGAGCTGCGCACCAAAGGCCCAGATTCAACGTGTTTGAATCCGCGCTTCATGCCTTCTTCTTTTAGAAGAGCAAATTGCTCAGGTGTGTAATATTTGGACACGGCCAAGTGAATTGTCGACGGCTGCAAATACTGTCCAATCGTCATAATATCGCAATCGACGGCACGCAAATCGTCCATCGTCTGCAACAACTCGTCCCATTCCTCCCCTACGCCAATCATGACGCTGGATTTGGTCGGGATGCTTGGGGCAATACGTTTGGAACGTTGAAGCAGCTCCAACGAACGGCGATATTTCGCCTTGGAACGGACGCGGTCTGACATGCGTTCCACGGTCTCCATATTGTGATTCAGAATATCCGGCTTCGCTTCAAGAACAGTAACCAAAGATTCTTCACGGCCCAAGAAATCCGGAATCAGCACTTCCACGGTACAAAGTGGCAGCTTGCGGCGAATCGCTTTGATGGTTTCTGCGAAGATCATCGCGCCGCCATCCTGCAAATCATCACGTGCAACAGAAGTTACAACGCAATGGCGCAGTCCCATTTGCAAAGCAGCATCAGCCACGCGCTCAGGCTCTTGCAGATCAAGCTCTGTCGGCAGCCCCGTTTTCACAGCGCAAAAACGGCACGCACGCGTGCAGATGTCACCCAAAATCATGAACGTAGCGGTTCGATTCGCCCAACATTCATGTATGTTCGGGCATTTAGCTTCTTCACAAACCGTATGCAGCGTCTTCGAACGCATCATTGATTTTATTTCTTTGAAATTTTCATCTGTTTTCAGATTAATTTTTAACCAGTCTGGTTTTCTCTCTAATGGTTTTGTAGGCATTATATTTCCCGCCTTTTATTTGGTTTCTCAATGTTGTTATTATATCATGAATGCCTGACAAAACAATCCACTTTGCCAGCCAGTTGTGATACACTTATCTAGATGGACCAAAACAGCTCAGCTATTTACATATAGGCTGTATGGGAGGAAAGAAACATGAGCATACAAGAAGTAACGCGAGAGAAGGATCGCAAGCTTGGCGAGATTTTAAGAGGCATGGGCCGAGTATTGATCGCCTTTTCCGGCGGAGTAGACAGCACATTTGTCCTCAAGCGTGCGCAGCAAGAGCTCGGTGATCAAGTTCTGGCCGTCACAGCTGCATCCGAAACATTCCCTTCACGGGAATTCGATGCAGCCGTCGAGCTTGCTGAACAAATTGGTGTCCGCCTGTACAAAACAGAGGTCAAAGAATTGGAGAATGCCAATTTCGTCGCCAATAATCCGGACCGCTGCTACCATTGCAAAACGGGTCTTTATTCACATCTGCAGCAATTAGCCAAAGAATTAGGTTATCCCTACATTCTGGATGGTTCTAATATGGACGATCTCGGTGATTACAGACCGGGGCTGCAAGCCAAGAACGAGCAGGGTGTCCGCAGTACTCTACAAGAGGCTGGGATGACCAAAGATGAAATCAGACAGCTTTCCAAAGAATTAGGTTTACGTACTTGGAATAAACCGTCTTTTGCTTGCCTGTCCTCCCGTATTCCCTACGGAACACAAATTGAGAAGTGGAAGATTGACCAACTGGACGAAGGCGAGTACTTCCTTTCACAGCTTGGTTTATATCAAGTACGCGTACGTCACCATGAGAAAATTGCCCGGATCGAAGTCATGCCGGATGAAATACATAAAGTGGTGGAGCATCGCGACGCAATCTATGAAAAGTTCAGTAAGCTCGGCTTTACTTACGTAACGCTGGATCTGCAAGGCTACCGAACTGGCAGCATGAACGAAGTGCTGTCTAAGGAAACCAAAGAAAAGGTGAAAGAAGCATCCTTATGATGGACTTGGAAAAGATTTTGAAGCTCGTACAGACGGGCGATCTGGACGTCGAAGAAGCCAAAAGGCAAATCATCAAGGAAGGCGGCGGCGAAGGCCCTGGCAACCTTGATCTCGGATTTGCCCAGCTGGACATCGATCGCGAGAAGCGCACTGGCTTCCCCGAGGTTATTTTCGGGGAAGGCAAAACCGCCGAGCAGATCGAGGCCATATTTCGGCGGCTGATGGAACACACCGACCGCGTGCTTGCTACGCGGGTCGACGCGGCCAAAGCCGCCCATGTAATCGCTGCCGTGGAAGGTGTCACCTACCACGAAACAGCCAGGTCGCTCACTTGGTTCAAGCGACCGATGTTGAAAGTCCACGACGGCTATATCGCCGTCGTGTGCGCAGGGACCTCCGACCTCCCCGTGGCGGAGGAGGCCGCTCTTACGGCAGAATGCCTAGGCAGCCACGTCGAACGCGTGTTCGACGTGGGTGTAGCCGGCATTCACCGGCTCTTCCGCCGGCTAGAACTTATTCGCGGTGCTAACGCGATTGTGGTCGTTGCCGGCATGGAAGGCGCGCTCGCCAGCGTGCTTGGCGGGCTCGTATCCAAACCTGTCGTCGCTGTGCCGACGAGCATCGGTTATGGCGCACACCTTGCAGGGGTGGCTCCGCTCTTGTCCATGTTAAACAGCTGTTCACCTGGTATCTCTGTAGTAAACATTGACAATGGCTTTGGAGCCGGCTATTATGCAGGGCTCATTAACAAAAATATGTCGAAACGAGCGTGAGATTCGTACCATGCGTATTCTATATTTGGACTGCTTCTCCGGAATCAGCGGCGATATGACACTTGGCGCTTTGGTTGATGCAGGGGCAGACCGGGCTTATATTGAAAGTGAGCTAACCAAAATTAAGCTTGAACCGTATGTCCTGGAATGGAAGCGTGTAATTAAGCGCGGAATTTCCGCACTTAAATTGGACGTCATCCTAGATCCGGAACACCCGCCTAAGAAACATCGTCATTACTCAGAAATCGTCAAAGTCATTCAAGAAGCTGGATTTAATGACCGTGTCACATCGCTCAGCTTAGCCATCTTTGAGAAAATTGGCATCGCTGAAGCGAAAATCCACGGGATTCCAGTTGAAAAAGTGCATTTCCACGAAGTCGGAGCTATCGACTCTATTGTCGACATCGTTGGTGCAGCCTTGGCTATCGACTCTTTGCAGATTGAGCGCATCTATGCATCTCCTGTACCGTTAGGCTCAGGAATTATTCATATTGATCATGGCACATACCCGGTTCCCGCTCCGGCAACTTTGGAAATGATGCGTGGTTTACCTATCGCTTCAACGAACCATAGCCTTGAGATGACTACGCCAACTGGCGCAGGTATTATTTCCGGAATTGTGGACGAGTTCTCCAAAAGCTTTCCGCCAATGATCGTAGACACGATCGGATACGGGGCTGGCACAAGGGATTTGCCAAATCAGCCTAACGTGCTTCGTGTCGTAGTCGGTAAAGCAGATCCTTTCATTGGAAAATGGCAAGTCGGTCATGAGCACATCGCGCATGAACATAACCATAATCATGGCCATTCCCATGACGATCACCATCACCACCATGATCATGACCACCATCACCCGCATACTCACGATCATCAATAAGAGCAAAAAGCCTCTTCCTAGACTTAGGAGGAGGCTTTTTTGTGCTGCAGCATAAACTGCGTTCTAACTTCTTCATAGACCAATTTCAACGGTACTTGATACTCTTTGGCTACCCGTTCACATTCTTTAAATTCAGGGGCATACTGCACCAATTTACCTTGGTGATAGCCTACTTTTACCGTTAACAATCCCCATTTGGTATCCACTTGCTCGAATTCTCTACCTAATCTATGGCAGGAAGCATGCATATATCGAATGCCCAGTGTCGTTGTTTCGCTAAAGATCACGTCTTCTATGGAAGAAAGTCGTGTCGCTTCAACCAGCACATTCAACATAATGCCTGGCCGCCCTTTTTTCATAATAATCGGTACGACATAGACATCATTAGCTCCAGCATCGAAGAGCTTGTCCATAATATAAGAAACCCACTCTGGATTCATATCATCCAAGTTCGCCTGAATTAACAGCATCCCATCGTCAACATGCTCTTCCCTGTGATTAAAACTCACCCTTCTCACCTCATAAAGGCATCATAGCAAAAAATGGTTGAATACGAAAGTTGTAAGGATAAACATCCACTGAAGAGTACATCCTAAGAACTAACATTTCAGGAAGGATGATAGTGATGAAAAGCAAACCTTTTTGGGCGCGGGTTCTAGCTTGTTGCCTCCTCCTATCAGTAGCCGAATCAGGGACTCACTCACGTATGGCGGCTTCCCAAGCTGCTGCATCTGAACAGTCTTATGCCCCAGCTCCGTCGAAGGTTAACCCCAACCTGTACGCTGAGCGGAAAGAATTATTTGAGAAAACGAGTATAATTTCTGATATCCCTTGGGCTTACTTAGCTGCTGTCGATCAATATGAAAGAACAATGAATATTGCTAAGAAAAGACCTGTGCACAAAGGAATTACAAGCATCTACTTTCCTGAATCGGATTGGGCCGGCATACTGAATCCAGACCAACAGGATACGAATCCAAAAAGCATTTCCTTTTTTCACGGCTATGGAAGAGATGGCTCGGGGGATGGGGTCGCAGAACGAACCAACGATTTGGATCTATTAGCTTCAATGGCCTTTCTCATGAGTAAAAACGGAACGAAAGAGGAAAATTTACTCATAAACTTATGGAATTATTATCAAAACTCACGCAGCGTCGAGCGTATCAAACAATTCGCTACTATTTTTAATACACTTGACACACTCGACCTTGGAGAGCATGCATTCCCCTTGCCAGTGAGCGCGGACTACTCTTATCGTAGCACTTGGGGAGACAGCCGCGGCTGGGGAGGGCACCGCTCTCATGAAGGAACGGATTTATTTGCACGGCATGGAGTGCCTGTCAGAAGCACTTGCTACGGGATAGTAGAAGTGAAAGGTTGGAATCCATACGGCGGTTGGCGGATTGGGATTCGCGATGTGAACAATATATATCACTACTACGCCCATCTTTCCAGCTTTCAAAAAAGTCTCAAGGAAAATGATATTGTCAAACCCGGGCAAACCATCGGTTGGGTTGGCAGTTCGGGTTACGGCAAGCCTGGAACGTCAGGGAAATTTCCGCCTCATCTCCATTTTGGTCTCTACCGGGATAATGGGTTAACGGAATGGAGTTTCGACCCTTATCCTTCTCTCCGAAAATGGGAACGTGAAGATCGAAATAAAAGAAGAAAATAAGCCGCTCCCTTATGGAGTCGGCTCTTTTTGTATCGTTTCTTGCGATTGGACTGCATCTCCCTTTGGTGTCGTTGTTCCGATATTCGGAACCTGTGGAAGCGACAAGCTGGGCAGTCCTGCGTCCTTACTCCCCCCTACAGGATTTCCTTTGTTATCGTAATAATAAGTAGGAACATCCCCTACTACAAGGGAGTATGAAATAGGAATTTCTGTTTCCACAATTTCTGTATCTGAGTCAAAGGGGATAATAACCGATACTTCAGCAATAATGCGTACATAGACTTCAAACATCACCATATTAATACCAGCATTTTGTGAACGTGTATTTAGATCAACTTTCACATTGCCAACCGGCAGCAGCCTAATTGGAATATCAGGACCAAACGAAGCGAGAATCGCACTGTTCATCGCTTGCCCAACTGGAATGTGTTCAGAGATGGATTGTAAATGATCAAGCTCACCTTGCACGGTTTTTATCGTATCCGATGTGATGCGCATATGTTCATTATAATTTAACATGAATCCCGTTATTTTCCCGTTTTTATCCATTTTCCAATCGATAAGCTGCTCTGCTTTCGTATTCCCTGCCACATGATCCGCAATGGCGCTATTGATCGCCTGTGTAGCAATCTGTTTAATTCGAACTTTCGCCAAATTCATCAATGGTGGTCTAAGATTGTGTTCAACATAAATAAAAAACTGCACACAAAATAAGACAAAGATGAGAAGACTGATTAACAGCACCTTTTTGCGGTTTGATTTCCCTGTAGGTCTGCTTCTCCACCGTCGCCTTTGCAGCATCCTATTTCCCCCTTGCCCCGCTTGTCATTAGTACTACCTTATGCGGACATGAGGTGAAAAAGAAGCTTAGGAGCCGTTCTTCAGCTCGTTGGAGTGCGCCCCCTACCCTACTGTTCCAATGTTCATACACTATGAGCACTATCCCATTCACACAGAAGTATAAAATTATAATTATTTCCAAAAATGCGTTGCAATGAGAACGTATGTTTGATATTCTTTAAATAGGAACATAAGTTCTTGAGTTTCATTTCAGGGAGGGCTAAATGGATTTAACTCATATGTCTTTTGAGCAGTTTAAGAGTCGTTTCTCCACTGAAGATCATTGCGCGCAATACATTTTTCAGATGAAATGGCCTGAAGGCTTTATCTGCCCAAAGTGCAGCCATCGACATGCCTATATAACCAAAACTCGTAAACATCCTTTATACGAATGCAGCGATTGTCGTTATCAAGCCTCTCTAATCTCAGGAACCATTATGGAAGGTAGCCGAACCGATCTGCGCAAATGGCTGTTAGCCATATTCCTCGTCTCCCGTACCGATCAGGGAACTACAGCTACGAGTCTTTCCAATCTCATTCAGGTTACTTACAAAACCGCTTGGCTAATCTTACATAAGATTCGGTCCTATATTCAAAACTCCGACACACAGATTCCCCTCTCAGGCTCCGTTCGTATTCATTCAGCCATTTATGGCCGCCCATTCAATCCTTCTGTTCATAGACACCCACAAGAGCACCTTCTTCTCGTAGGTTCATCAAGTAGTGAATCGTGCAACTCAAGCTACATCAAAATAAAACATATTCAGCTTTCTTCCCCGAAGGAAAGGCATATTTCTCGTAACGAAATTCATACATTTCGCAAGCAGCATATTGAAACAGGCACACAAAAGGTCGAAATTATTACTGGATTTTATACACCAAAACGTCTGCGTCCATTGCTCGAGATTGCCAAACAAGCTAGCAAATGGATTAACCAAACCTTCCATGGTCTTGGAGCCAAACATTTACAAATGTATTTAGACGAATTTTGCTATCGCAGGAACCTCACTGCAAGGAACATTTCTATTTTCACTCATTTAAGCGAGGTTTGTTTCTCCATGGCGGTGTATACATGATCTGAGTCACGGGGATAGTCGCAATATACAGTACCAGCATCAATAAAACCACCTTCAAGGAAGGTGGTCTGGAATTTTACATGTATTTTGTGATAAATGATTAGTAACGATCCATAATCAGCTGAGTTTTCAAAGAATCTTGAGCTAGGAACCATCCTTTACCCTGCAAATAGGTGACGAGTTCATCATGCTTGGCTGAGGCTGTCGATTGACTAGTTGTTTTGAATGATGCTTCTACAACATATTCTGTCCCTGTGCCTGCTGCATTCCGAATTGGCCATACTTCGATGTATAGCTGCTGACCGCTCCAAGTACCAACTGAGCGTTTGGCAAGTACTGGGCCATAAATGCGAGAGGAAGACAGTTTACTAGTCCCCCATCCGCTTGAGACCCAGTTATTAAATTTATCAGGAGCATTGTTGATAAGAAGACTGCGTGAATCAGCTTGGTTAGGAAGATCCATACCGCTATAACCTGATTTGCTGCCACTTTTCGTACGAGTAATACTCAAGGTTTTCTTTTGGTAACCCCATTCAACTTGAGCTTCATACCCCGTATCTCCTGAATTGAAGCCCTCTTGGTTAGCTAAAGTTAGCGCGCCATTGATATCATTACCTGTAATGGCATAACGTTTTTTATAACTAAGTTCGAAATCGTTCTCGCCTTCTGTTTTGCGAATTCTCGGGCTCCATCCATTGTTGTAAATATCTTCAGCATTCGTGTCGAGAAATTGAACATTCATCTTCGTTACAGTTTCGGGCATGCCAAACGCTGATCTTACGGTGCTTGTTAGCTTGAAGTCCGACCCAAGAACGACATTCGGATTAAGAAGAAGCTTGACCTCATAATCCGGAACCATGTTGCTTGCAGCCGATGCAGATTGAGGTGCTCCCCCGAATCCAACTAATGCACTTGTTCCAACGATTGCAGCCATGACCAACTTTAATGCCTTTTTCTTAAACATTATTTCAACTCCTCTACGTTTTTGGAAAGGTTTCCCTCCCAGACAAGAGCATAAAGAAGTTTTGTCATTGGATTGTCAGCTCAACGTGTGTTTTTTGTAAAAGAATTTACTCACTCTGGACAGAATCACGCAAGTACTGGAAAAAACTATCAAAGAATGAGGACCGAATCCGGTCTTCGTTATATGTGAAATAGATGTAGCGTTTAAAGGGATTTTGGGGGATTTCACGATACACTAGCTCGGCTCGCTGCATCTCTTTTGCAATCGCCATTTTTGAAATAATCGAGACGCTGTCGCCGGTTAATACCGCTTGCTTAATGGCCTCCAGGGAGTCCATCTCCATAACGGGCTTCAGTTCAATGCCTAAGCTTTTTGCCCATTTTAATGTCATGCTACGCGTGCTAGACTCTTGTCCATGCAAGATAAAAGGAACGTCCTTCAATACCTCTGGATGAAGATTAGGTTGTCTCGCCAAGCGATGTTTCGGGTTAAAAAAGAAGACCAACTCGTCTTCACATAACGTTTCCCCGATCAGGGGCGCCCACTGAAAAGGCTCCGCCGACATAATGCCAATGTCGATTTCATGATTCAAGAGCATTTCTTGAATGACAGGAGAGGTCCTGATGGTAAGTGAAATTGAAATTTGCGGATACAGTTTAGAGAACCCACTTAAAATGCTCGGAAGCACATACGTGCCAGGCACGTAACTTGCTCCAATTTTCAAATGTCCGCTCCCTCTCTCATCAAACTCCTTCACAACTCTCTCCGCTTCTTGAGCCAACGCATTAATCTTCTTTGCATAGTGGTTCAAAGATTGTCCCGCTTCTGTCAAATGAACTTTTCCTGCTTTTGAATAAAATAAACCCACGCCTAGCTCTTGCTCCATGCTTTTCATATGGAAGGAAACCGTCGGCTGCTTCAACCCTAATTGATCGGCAACCGTGGTAATTCGTTTGTGTTTATCCAATAGCTCTACGATTTGCAGCTTAATTAAATTCCAGTTCATTTCAAAACTCTCCTTATCCATCATGGCCTGCAAAATCATTATAGAAAAAATCTATGGAGAATAATAGTTTCCCAACAAAAACTTAACAATAGATTTACCTTAAGTTGACACTCCGCTAATTTTGCTCACCTAAACTAAGATTGTTCCTAAGAACGGAAGGAAGCTTGAGATGACTTTACAACTTCACGGTATCAACAAATCCTTCGGCGCCTCGCCGGCGCTCAAGGACATTCAACTAACCCTTACCAAAGGGAAATTTACAACTTTGTTAGGACCATCTGGGTGCGGTAAGACAACATTGCTCCGAATCATTGCAGGTCTAGAGTCTCCAGATCAAGGTGAGATTCATTTGGGAGATGTTTGTCTCTTCTCCAAGAGCCGCAGAATTAACCGCCCGGTTCATCAACGAGATTTTGGTATGGTGTTTCAGGATTTTGCCCTTTGGCCGCATTTGACGGTCTTGGAGAATGTTGCTTTTGGACTCAAGGCAAAAGGCGATACAACAAATTGGCGTCAACGTGCAATGGAAGCTATTGATTTGGTTCAGCTAATGGGAATGGAGAAGCGATATCCCCATCAACTGTCCGGCGGCCAACAACAGCGAGTCGCACTTGCCCGGGCCATTGTAGTTCGTCCACAGCTAGTCTTATTCGATGAGCCCATGAGCGCTTTAGACGCTCTATTGCGCGAAGAAATGCGTATCGAACTTATGAATCTGGTACGAAATATTGGCTTCACGGCCATTTATGTGACACACGACCAAATCGAAGCCATGTCCATGTCGGATGAAATTGTCGTCATGCAGAGCGGGGTCATTTTGCAGAAAGACACACCTGAAGCCATTTACTGTAAGCCTACCCACCCGTTTACAGCCCGTTTTATCGGTAAAACCAATTGGCTGGAGACGGACAAGCGGCTCATTCGCCCTGAGCATATCCGTTGGGTACGCTTAACGGAGCAAGATCTTATGTATTCAGGGGTAGTACAAGCTGTCAGTTATATCGGCGAGCGCTATGAAATCAGCGTAGATGTTGGTGAAAAGGAAGTTTGGATGGCCTATCATCCATCACGTTTGGCGATAGGTGAAAATGTAAACCTTTATATTTCAAAAGAACAGATTCATGAATTGTAGTGAGTTGAAATTAACCAAAATTGAGAGGGTGCATGTAAAATGAAAACGAAAATGAAGAAGAACTTTCAAATGAGTACCATAGCCTTGATGTCCGTTCTACTAGGTGTTAGCTTAACTGGCTGCGGTACAGCTAGCAAAACCTCTAATTCAAGCCCATCTACTGCTACTCCGGCTGCGTCAACTGCTTCAACGGCTGCTGCAACAGTTGCACCAACGCCTGAGGCTAAAAAGCTTAGCGGAAAAATTGTTGTTTACAGTGCAGGCCCCGCTGATCTCGCTACCAATATCCAAAAAGGTTTTAAAGCCAAAACAGGTGTGGAAGTTGAAATGTTCCAAGGCACAACAGGTAAAATTTTAGCTCGTATGGAAGCTGAAAAAGCAAATCCTGTTGTTGACGTGGTTGTCTTAGCTTCCCTCCCTTCAGCAATTGGTATGACAAAAAGCGGACTAACACTCCCTTTCAAAGAAGCTAAAAATGCTGACAAGTTGATCTCTGATTACTCCGATAAGGATGGAAATTATTTCAGCTACAGCCTATCTGCACTAGGTATTGCTTACAACACCAAGACAGTTACTAACCCTCCAAAAGAGTGGAGCGATCTAACCAAACCAGAATGGAAAGATAAAGTGAATATTCCGGATCCTGCACAGTCTGGTTCAGCACTTGATTTCATGACAGGCTACGCGAATAAAAACGGCGATTCCGCTTGGGACTTGTTTGGTAAAGTGAAAGCTAATGGCGCTATTATTGCAGGCGCAAACCAAGAAGCTATGGATCCTGTTATTTCAGGTGCCAAAAGCATCGTAATGGCAAGCGTTGACTACATGACATATGCTTCCAAAGCGAAAGGCGAGCCAATTGATTTAATTTATCCTGCAAGTGGGACTGTTATCTCACCACGACCTGCTATGATTATGAAATCGAGTAAAAATGTAGATGCATCTAAGGCATTTATTGAATACCTACTTTCTGACGAAGCGCAAAAAATGGTTACTGACTCCTACCTGCTTTCCGGACGCAGCGATATCCAAGTACAAGGAAGAGTAAGCGCGAAAGACATTCCTGCTATTAAGGTTGACTGGAATTGGATGAATGATAATCAAGCTGGTGTGACACAGAAATTTACACAATTATTCAAAAAGTAAGCTCCGGACGGGGATGACGATTAAATGGTATTCAAACGTACGGGGACGTTTCTGGCATTGCTGCTATTAGCAATGCTGGTCGTCCTTCCTCTGTTATTTGTATCATTCAAAAGTATTTGGGTGAATGGCTCGCTCGATTTATTGGCACCCATTCGGGTCGTGTTGGAGAAAGATCTGACTGGTGTATTCAGTCACTCTTTAATGCTCGGTATATGGGTCGTGGTTGGCTGTACGCTGCTTGCGCTGCCCTTAGCTTGGATCATGGCCAAAACACCGCTTCGCAAGCATCGTTGGCTCGATATTGTGCTGCTCATACCATTCATGACACCGCCGTATATTGGCTCCATGGGATGGATCTTATTTATGCAGCCTCGCGGGTACCTTGAACAATTTTTTCCAGGGGCGCAATGGATTAGCAGTCAGTTCTTCAGCTTATTTGGAATGATTACCATCATGAGCCTTCATTTGTTTCCATTTCTGTACTTAATTTTACGCAACGCGATTCTCCAAATTGGCAGCAACAAAGAAGAGGCTGCCGCTGTTCACGGGGCTAGCTTCTTTTATTCGTTATGCCGTGTCATGCTGCCGCTTGTCTTCTCCAGCTATGTCATGGGCGCACTGCTTATCTTCGTCAAAACTTTGGCTGAATTCGGCACACCGGCAACATTCGGCCGGCGCATCGGGTATTTCGTGTTAACGACCGAAATCCAAGCCTCAATTTCCAGTTGGCCTGTCGACTTTGGGAAAGCAACATCGTTAGCCTCCCTATTATTACTGGCCTGTCTTGTGCTTTGGTACATCCAGTCGGTAGTAGTTCGCCGGAATTCTTATAATCTTGTCGGCGGCAAAGGCACCCGTGACAAAGTTTCCTTCTATCTCGGCTGGCAGCAAGCGATAGCCTGGCTTTATGTAGCTCTGTTACTTGCTGCATCCATTGGCATCCCGTATTTCTCCATCATTTCAGCTTCGCTGATGAAGCTCCGCGGAGGCGGGCTGGCTTGGAACAATCTGACGCTGCTTCATTACGGCGAGCTGCTGAAATGGGGCTCACCCAGCATGAAAGCACTGCTGAACAGCCTCGGGCTCGCCCTGCTCGCCGCTTGCTTAGCAGCCGCGCTTGGCACCTGGTTCGCCTTAACGATCGGCCGCGCCAAGCGCCTGCCGCAGCGTATAACCGATATGTTCAGCCTGCTGCCGAACACAGTGCCCGATATGGTCCTCGTCGTTGGACTCATTATGTTATGGAATGCGCCATGGATGCCGCTGCATCTCTACAACACCTACGGCATGGTCGTCCTCACTTACGTGGTGTTCTTCCTGCCGTATACGGTGCAATACGTCAAGGCACGTAACGGCCAGCTGGACGAATCCTTGCGGCAAGCCGGGCAAGTCTTCGGCGGGCAGCCCTTGTACGTGTTCCGACGTATTGTCCTGCCACTGCTGCTGCCGGGTATTATTGCCGGCTGGATGATGACCTTCACCATCTCGCTGAGAGAGCTAGTCGCCTCGCTGATGGTGCTTCCGCCGTCGATGCAAACGTCGGCCACCTATATTTTTGCTCAATTTGAACAAGGTCAAATTTCGCTCGGCATGGCGATGGCCGTCGTTTCCGTCGGTCTCACAACTGTGCTGCTGCTTATTGTGAACAACATGAATACGAACAGAAAGTGGAATGTGGAATGATGCAATTGAACGTTTGGGGCGGCGCTGGCGAGCACGGCCGCTCCTGTTATTGGATAGGTAATGAACAGACATCCATTTTGCTCGATTGTGGTGTAAAACGGGAGGGATTCGGAGAATATCCGCTGATCGATCCGACCAAAGTTGCGGAATTGGACGCTGTCTTTCTTTCTCACGCGCATGAAGATCACTCAATCGCAATCCCTTCCCTATATAAGCTAGGTTATTCCGGCAAGGTATATACGACCCGCCTAACCGCTCAACAGCTTCCTGGGTATTATGCCGCTTGGGAGAAACATGTCAAACTGCAAGGTGGAGAACTCCCCTACGATGAAGCGGATATCGCGCGTGTCCAATACGTTTTCATCGAAGACATGGCCCCGCCTCAGCAATGGATTGAGCTCTCTCCAACACTTAGCATATGTTGGGGTCGCAGCGGACATATGCTGGGCTCGATATGGATGCTTTTAGAAATCGATGGGAAGCGATTGTTCTTTTCCGGAGATTACAGCGAAGATTCCCTGCTCCTGGGCACAGATTTACCTAAGGACATCATCAATGGAGGCATTCCTGTAGATGTAGCAATTATCGATGCCGCTTATAGCACCGATACCGAATACCAAAACGAGAAGCTGGAGAAGCTTTTCACTACGGCTGAGGAGATTTTAAATGAAGGTGGTCAATTGCTGCTGCCTGTTCCTGTTTGCGGTAGAGGGCAAGACCTGCTCCTGCTTATGCGTCAGCGTTTCCCCGAAACGCCGATACGGGCCGAATATGAGCTCATTCAGGCTATGGAGCTTATGCTCCAACACGCCGATTGGTTGAAACCAGGCATGGAACACATCCTCACAGAAGCTTTGAATAATGAAAGCTTTGAATTAATCCACAATGAGGATCAACGTAAACGATTATTCCATGAGGATATGACCAATTCTCGGGCAGCTATCTGGTTCACAAGTGACGGGATGATGCAATCTCCCAAATCTCAATGGTACTACGAGCAGTTTCGCACGAACATGACGAATGGCATTCTTTTAACCGGGCATGTCGCTATGGGAACAAGGGCGCAGCGCCTGCTAGCGATGAGCGATGAAGAGCGCGGCTGTCAATTGAGAATGGTTCGATACAAGATCCATCAAGGGTTGCCTGATGTGCGCAAGATGACGCAATCGTTAAACAGCAAGTATAAGCTTCTAGTCCATGCTCCAAAAAAAGAAACAGATGCCCTGCTTAAGCAGCTAGCATCTGAAGGCATTGAACATTTACTTTCCTTACAACCCGGTGATACGGTCAATTTTTAACTATACCGCTTATTATGATTTCAGCTCTTCCCACAACTGATCCCAAGAAGTTATCCGTGGCAAATTAAGATGCTGATTGTAGGATCGGTCTTTTACATAAGCTTTCACTGGCAATTGAGATAAAGTCTCAAGAACTTTCGGCTTATCGTCGAAATAATAATCCAATTTCAAGTCCTCGATAATATGTACTTTCTCGGAATCACTCATTCCGCAATAGAAATGACCTTCTGCAACGGGAAAACCATTTTGAATAAGCCACTCTCGCGTCCGTTCCGTATGCTCTTTCGCTCTTGCCGTAATATAGTAAACCTCATGGCCCTGCTTGACTAACTCGTGTAAGATCTCACGTGCATGCGGGAATGGAGCACAGTCAGAGTAATAAATATCATCGCGGAGGCTCTGCCAGAGCTTCCCTCCCTCTTCTTTCGTCAACCCGAAAGCATCATGAATCTCCATGGTAGTTAAAGCTTGAAACACGTCCAACCCGATATTTTGATTCAACTTGCGATTATAAATGTGAAAAGCATGTTCTCTTAAATTAATGAGTGTATCATCAATATCAAAACCAAATTTCACCGTTGCCCCTCATTTCACTAGTGCCTTTATTCCTTTAGTATAAGCCCAAAAAGACTTGCAAATACAGAAGCTTGCCCTCTCGAAATGATGCAGCCGCGTAATTCTTCCACACCCACGCCTAGACTAGTGAAATCACAGGAACTAAGATCGATTCCAGCCAACTTGGCTCCCGTAAACTGAGCGCGATCCAGCTTACATGTCTCAAAGTACATCTTTTGCAGTGTTGCCTCATAGAAATCAGCACTTAAAAGCGAACATTCTTCAAAAGCAACTTGTCTGAAATTAGCCATCCGGAAATTAACATAATCCCCTAAACAAGAATCGAACAGCACATTTCGAATGGTTGCTCCTGTCATATCCATCCCGATAATTTTGCAATTTCTAAATTCAGTTCTATGAATCGTAGCTTCTCCGAAATCTACATTCGATAAATCACATTTCTCGAAGATGACGTCGGTCAACTCAATGTCTTTCATGGCAATTCGTGTAAAGGTGACATTTCGAAAAATAATTTTGTCAAAAGCCACTTTTGACGCTTTCTGATTATCCATTATACAATCGCTTATAATTCCAGTGTGAAAGCTATCTTCCGAGTTCAGCGCCTCATCGGGCAGTGATATCGAAGGCAACTCTTTCGGCATCTTTGGTGCTTCAATTTTGGAAGTGCTCATTCGGATGCTCCTCTGTCTACTAGAATGATAGGTTTAAAAAATAATAACCGATGTTAGGCTCTGCAGCATAAAGAATAGCGAACCCCACTTACGTTTAATGTAGTTTCGGCCGCGAAAGAGCCTTGTTTTAATCGTCGTAACAGGTAAGTTCACTTCTTTGCTAATGTCTTCCAGAGACATATCTAAAAAGTATTTATACACGATCAGCGTTTTATATTTATCGGGCAATTCGCGAATCATCAGTTCTACCTGTTCGGCTGTTTCTTGCTCAATTAATTGAAGTTCAGGTGTTTTCTCAAGGCTTGTCAGCTTATCATAAAAAGGCAGCGCATCTTGAAACGGATTTGGATTCGTATCCATGGACAACTCCGCCTTCTTTTTACGCAAAAAATCAATGGTCACATTTTTGCCAATGCTAAAAATCCAAGTAGAGAAATTTTTGCTTGCGTCAAAGCGATGGGAGTGCTGATACGCCCGTAAAAAAGTCTCTTGTACGACATCCTCCGAATCCGATTTGTTGCGCAGTATCCGATAGGCTAAACGGTAAATTCTGTCCTTATACAGCTCAAGAAGTCGGCTGAACGCTTTGGAATCCCCTTGAGTCCACATTGTTGCAAGCTGACTATCGCTTAATTGCAGCATGTTACAGCTCCTTTTTCTTAACTGCCTTCTTTTCGACTCTACCTTTATATTCTACCAAATCGAATCAAAAAAAAGAAACCTTTACAGGTTTCATAGGTGTCTATTTATCGATAAATTTGGACACAGATTCTGCTTTTTCAGAGGCTGCGACGACAATGAGCACGAGAATGATTCCAAAGAGTATAAACCCGCCTATTATCATGCTGTGCACCTTCTTTGAATGAGTTGAGATCCTCTTATTCAAAGATATGATGCACAGTTTCAATTATGCGCTCTTTTTAGTTGTGAGATTCCGTTTTGTTCTTATTGCGAAGTAGGCTGAGAATAATCGTTCCGCCAAACAAAGCAATAATCACGGAGAAGAAAAGAACATGGGAGATATGGATACCAAATGCGCCGGCAATCATCTTAAGACCGATCACGATAATAAGAATGAACGCTGTTTTTTCCAATTCCGGAATTTTATCAATTAATTTCAAGAAGACTTGCGCCACACCTCTCATCATGAGTACGCCCAAAATACCTCCGAGGAACAGTACCCACACCTTTTCGCTGACACCAAAAGCAGCAAGCACGCTGTCTACACTAAATGCAATATCCATCACTTCTACCGCTAATACTGTACGCCAGAAGGAAAGACCTTTGTTCTTCACTTCACCATTCTCATCCTCTTCATGTTTCTTGAAGAAGAGATTACTGATTGCGATCCAGAGGAGATAAAGACCACCAAGTACTTTAATCCATGTAATTTGAACTAAGAAAGTACCCACACCGATAGCTACAAATCTAAAGATGTAAGCACCAATAAGTCCGTAAAATAACGCCTTTTTCTGCTGTTCCTTAGGTAAGTGTCTAACCATAACCGCTAGTACTAACGCATTATCCGCCGAAAGCAAGCCCTCTAAGATAACAAGTGTACCGATAATCCCCCAGTTTACGGGATCTGTCACTGTTTCCGATAACACTTCCCAGCTAAAAAAACTAAGAAAGTTATTGATGAAACTTTGAAAAAAATCTGCCATGCGCCTTGACCCTCCTGTAATTTTCCCTAGTATTTACTGCCTGCAACCCATTCTCATACCCATCTGAGGAGTCAGATCCAATTGCGCTTAATTTACACGCTGCGCCGTATCTATATAATTCTCCTGCAACTATAGCTGTCTCGATGGAGAAGTGATTTCCCAGTTATATTCCAGCATATCTTGCTAGTGCCTGGATGAAGTATGCCTATTGGCTAGCAAAGGGGTGATGCCTAAACTGCACCACCCCACCTAGTTTAAGCTTTACTCCGCATCAAGTCCATAATTTTTGCATAATGCTTGAAGACCGCCTTGGAAGCCACTTCCAACCGCTTGGAATTTCCATTCCTGACCTTGGCTGTCTCGGTATAACTCACAAATGACAACCGCAGTTTCAATTGAAAAATCTTCACCTAGATCATAGCGTAAAATTTCTTGACTTGTTACTTCATCGAAAAGACGAACAAATGCATTGGACACTTGTCCGAAATTCTGATTGCGGCTTGCTGCATCATGGATGGTTACGGCAATACCGATACGGTGAATATGCGCAGGGATTTTCGAGAAATCAACCTTAATCTGCTCGTCATCGCCGTCTCCATCACCAGTCCGGTTGTCTCCCGTATGTTGAACCGAACCATTTGCACCAACCAAATTGTTATAAAAGATAAAATCTTCAATGCCTTTGGCCTTATTGTCAGCATGCAGCAGAAAGGCCGAGGCATCTAAATCGAAAGAATGACCGCCAGAATACTTGTTGGTATCCCAGCCTAAACCGATAATCGCCTTCGTTAAACCGGGGTTTGTTTTGGTTAAGTCAATTCTTTGACCTTTGGACAAGCTGATTGCCATATCCAACAGCTCCTTAGAATATTTTTGACTTATTAGGAAGTTTGCAAGCCGTAATCACGAGCTAGTCCACCAAGACCATCTTTGTAGCCGCTTCCGATTGCGCTGAATTTCCACTCGCCACTGTGACGGTACAACTCACCAATTACTACGCCTGTTTCGATAGAGAAGTCTTCGCCAAGATCGTAACGGATCAATTCCGCGCCAGATCCTTCGTTAAGGATACGCACATAAGCATTGGATACTTGTCCGAAGTTTTGGCTTCTTACATCCGCTTCATGGATCGTGATACAGAATGCAATCTTTTCTGTTTCAGCCGGTATATTAGCCAAATCCACGCTAACTTGCTCATCATCCCCGTCTCCAGCACCTGTACGGTTGTCACCGTTATGAACAATGGATCCATTCGCATTTTTGCGGTTGTTATAGAAAATGAAGTCAGCTTCAGAATTCACTTTGCCAGCTGCGTTCACACAGAAAATGGAAGCATCTAGATCGAAATCTTTACCGCCATCGTATTTATTCGTGTCCCAGCCTAAGCCAACAACCACTTTCGTCAGACCTGGGTTTGATTTTGTCAAATCAACTTTTTGACCTTTAGATAATGAAATCGCCATGGATAATGACCTCGCTTTGTATAGTGGATTATGTGTAACGTTTAACTAATTGACCAATTGTCGTATCCGTACTGCCTTCACCAATCGCATTAAATTTCCATTCACCACTATGGCGGTAAATTTCACCAACGATTAAAGAGGTTCTACCAGCGTAACTATCAGTTAGATTAAACTTAACCAATTCTTGTTTATTAGAATCATTCAGAATTCGAATGTAAGCGGATTGAACCAGACCGAAATCCTGTTTTCTATTAACACAATCGTAGATATTTACGACGAAAATGATTTTACTAACGTCCGCAGGCACTTGACTCAAATTAACCGAAATTTGCTCATCATCGCCATCGCCTTCACCTGTACGGTTATCTCCGGAGTGAACAACGGAGCCATCGGGACTTTGCAAATTCGCGAAGTACACGACATTTTTCTCTTTTGTCAGTTTACCATTCGCATCCAATAAAATCACTGAAGCATCGCAATCGATCTCAACTGCTGTTTTCTTCGTTCCGAAAAAGCCTTTTTTCTCAATTACAGCAGGATCCCATCCGAGACCTACAACTACTTTAGTAAGACCGGCATTCCCTTTTGTTAAATCGATCTTTTGACCTTTGACCAAACTGATAGTCAATCAGGCCACCTCCTTCACAACTTGTTTTGTAGTACGCTCAATACTTTGATACGGATGAACGCCCATCACGTTTCACAAGTTTCGATTAATTTTTCAGACTCCATACATATTTTTACTTTACAACACTATTTTATCCAAAATTCGCTAATTTTTTTGTTTGATCGTTCCTCGAAGAATTGGTTTAGCAACCAGCTTAATTGGACAAACAGATAATTATCACATCTAAGGAGCGTTCTCATGGATGCAAGTTTGTCGAATTCATTGGAAACTGTTTCCTACTCACTCGATGATAACCTTCGAACTCTTCAGGTTATATATACAAAATGCAAAGATGTCAATTTCCACGATTTCCTTATTGGAGGAACAACCAGAGCCCTCATCGTTTATATCGAAGGGATGGTTAATCTTGAAGCATTGGATCGAAACGTCCTAAGTCCTTTACTTAGCGAGACAATAGAAGAATGGAATTACACGGAAAAGGAACTGTCATCCATTATTTCCATCTCGGACGTCAAGGAGACTTCGACATTCTCAGACATCATTGCTCATCTTTCTGTAGGCAATGTCGAACTTCTCATCGACGGAATCCCTCTGGCATACTCGCTAGGTCTTGCTCACTGGGAAAAGAGAAACATTGAGGAACCGTCGGCAGAATCCGTTATTCGCGGACCACGCGAGGGATTTACCGAAACAATGTCTGTTAATACAGCTATGCTTCGGAGGAAAATTAAAAGTCCTTCCCTCAAAATGGTTTCGTACAAAGTAGGAAAACACACACGCACGGAAGTCGTCGTTATTTACATGGAGGGCATCGCCAATGAGGGGCTCATTCAGGAAGTTGAACAACGGATTGCCGAAATTGAAATCGACGGCATTCTGGAAAGCGGATATATCGAGGGTTTAATTGAAGATCATCCGCTGTCTCCTTTTCCACAAATTCAAGTAACAGAACGTCCGGATGTTGTCTCCGCGGCGCTTCTGGAAGGCCGTACAGCGATTCTCGTAGACGGAACGCCATTTGCTTTGATAGCGCCAGCCACGCTGTTCTCGCTTTTGCAATCGCCAGAGGACTATTATCAAAGATTTATTATCGGTACCTTAATTCGATGGCTGCGCTATATGTTTTTTTTCATAACACTGCTGCTTCCATCTTTGTATGTGGCAATTTTGACCTTTCATCAAGAGATGGTTCCCACATCTCTCTTGCTAAGCATTGCGAAGTCCAGAGAAGATATTCCGTTTCCCGCACTCGTTGAAGCTCTTCTCATGGAAATTTCTTTTGAAGCGCTCCGCGAAGCCGGCGTTCGTCTCCCTAAGCAGGTAGGTGCCGCTGTTAGTATCGTAGGCGCGCTCGTCATCGGTCAAGCCGCAACCTCCGCGGGTTTGGTGTCGGCTCCAATGGTCATGGTGGTGGCTATCACGGGAATCGCCTCCTTCATGATGCCGCAGTATTCCACAGGCATCGCTTTGCGAATGCTTCGATTTCCCATCATGATTTTATCGGGAATTCTAGGGCTGCTTGGACTCATGCTTGGATTTATTGTTATCGTGATCCACCTCTGCTCCTTAAGGTCGCTTGGCGTTCCTTACCTTCAACCACTTGCGCCGATTAAAGCAAAAGAGTTGAAAGATGTGATCATCCGTGCACCTATCTGGTCCATGCGGACCCGCCCTAAATTTACCGGAAGGATGAATACGATTCGACAGCCCTCTGGACAAAGACCAGATCCGCCAAAAGGGGATGACATTCATGATTGAAAAGGGACGTATTTCTCCCCTTCAATTAGCTATCATTATGCATCCAACTGTCCTGGCTACCGCCACCTTATCTGTCCCGTCCATCACGATGAAAACCTCCGGCATTGATATGTGGATGACACCACTGGTTGCGACAATAGTAGGGTTTTTGTCCGTGATTGTTATGTATCGCCTATATATCAAATATCCGGAATTAACCTTCATCCAATATACGGAATCGATTCTCGGCGTGTACGCAGGGAAGGCGCTGTCCGGCTTCTTTCTCGTGTCGTTTATTTTTACGAATGGGCTCGTTCTGCGCGAATACGGGGAATTTGTTGTCGGTAACTTCTTACATGAAACACCGATAGCACTCGTCATTTTTTGTATGGTGGCTGTATGTGCGTATGTCTTATACGAGGGGATTGAGGTGCTCGCCAGAGTCTCACAAATCCTTGTTCCTTCGGCTGTGCTCATCATTTTCATCATGCTGATCTTGATGATTCCTGATCTTCATCCCAAAGAGATGTTTCCTATTCTGGGAGATGGCCCGCTTCCCCTACTAGTGGGGTCACTTGTCCCCTCTTCTTGGTTTACCCAGTTTTTTATGTTGTCGTTTCTTTATCCATTTTTGAATAAAAAAAAGCATGTCTTGCAGTGGAGCTTCATCAGCCTCGGCATTGTCATGATCACCTTATTGACGATTAATCTGACCATTTTATTAATGTTCGGATCGCTTACGGTTAAATTCAATTATGCTTTCCTCGTTGCAGTACGTTACATTTCCATTTCTGACTTTCTGGAACATGTGGAAGCACTAGTAATGACCATTTGGATCATTGGGATGTTCATTAAAGTATCGCTGATCTACTATGCCACTGTGCTAGGCACGGCGCAATGTTTGGGGCTCTCTGATTATCGGCCTCTTATCATTCCAGTTGGCTTTCTGATACTGCTGCTCAGCTTTTGGGTTTCTCCTAATTTTCAGGAACTCATGCACGCTATAGGAACGAATATCCCTTTTTTGGCACTGATCACACAGCTTGGTATCCCCTCCATGCTTCTTATTGCCGCTTCTTTCAGAAAGGGGCAGCAAGGATGAAAGCAATGCTGAAGCTACTACTAACGGCAGTTCTCTTCACCCCGCTGCTGACGGGCTGCTGGGATCGGACGGAAGTGAATGATTTGGCACTCGTCACCGGAGCAGCGATTGATAAATATGACGATACGTCGATCGAATTAACGTTACAGATTTTTATCCCACGAAGTCCCGGCGGCGGTGGCGGCGGTTTGGAAAGCAGCAACAAAGGAGGCAGCATTCAAACTTCCCTCGTCAAATCCGCGGTAGGCGTAGATATTGCTGATGCGATTTCTAAGATTCAAGAGAAGATGCCGCGCAAAATTTTCTGGGGTCATACCGAAATTATTATTTTCGGTGAGTCTGTGGCACGACAAGGAGTTCGAGACGAGGTCGATTACTTAATGAGAGCGCCTCAGCCGCGAGAGCGTTCCTTTATGTATGTTTGCAAAGGAAGCGCACGCGAAATTCTCGAGATGAATACACGGCTGGAGCGAAACTCCTCAGAGATCATGAGGGAGATTGGCAAGAGTAAAATCATCCTTAGTGTAACGTTGGCGGATTTGGCACAAATGTTGGGGAATCCGTCCAGTGCTGCCGCCCTGCCTTATATTGAACTTCTGGCGGCAAACACCCCGAGAAATCACGACGACACAGGGAGTTTCACCAATTATACGGCTGTATTCAAAGACGATAAGATGGTCGGCACCATTGACGATCCAACCACCCGCGGCCTGCTATGGCTCAGGGACGAGATTAAAACAGCCGTCGTTACTGTGACGCCGGAAGGTACCTCCGGCCATGTTTCCCTTCGACTATTGAAAAGCAAGACGAAACTGCAGCCAATCATCGAAAATGGCAAGTGGCGCATGAACGTCTGGATTCATACGGAAGATGATGCCCTGCAAAATACAACTTCACTGGATCTCGCCTCCGATCACCAAGCTGTTAAACGTGTAGAAGCCGCTATGAATGACGATATTGAAGAGCGTGTCGCAGTCGCTTTGCGAAAGGTTCAGCAAGGTTACAAAGCGGACATTTTTGATTTCGCTGGGGAATTCCACCGAGCGTACCCTAAGGAATGGCGGCAAAACCAAAAACGTTGGAACGAGATCTTCCCAAACGTCGAAGTTACTGTACAATCGGATGCCAGAATGCTGCGTCCTGGGCTATCCAGCATCAAGTCTTCTCGATCCCGAGAGGAAAAAGAAAAGGAAGAGGAATAGGAGTATATCCAATGACATCCAATGACATTCCCATATGCATGGCCGCGTGCCTGATCATCACTCTCTTTCAATGGTTTCGCTTGAAAAACAGGCCGACCAAAGAGAAAGCGGCTTATCTCTCTATTTTAGCCTTATGCTGGATTCTAGCGATCGCTTTAGTTATGAATCCGGGAATGCCAGGTCCGACGCAGTTGGTAAATTACATTTTCTACCCTCTTGGTAAACTTTTAGATCATTAAAGGAGCACTTACGGACATGCAGATTGGCGGGAAACAATTATTCTGGATGATATTGACCATGCAGCTGGGGATGACCATTTTACTGACAATAAATCCATCTATCCAAACTGCGAAGCAAGATGCCTGGCTTTCAACCGTTTGCGCAACCGGAATAGGTGCAGGGGTCGCTTATGTTTGCTCACGGTTGAGTCTATATCATCCAGGACAAACCATCGTTGAATTTTCAAAGAGATTATTTGGTCGATACATCGGCTATACGGTTACGGTGGTGTATTTCATCTACTGGTACAGCGTGCTTGCTATCATTATAAGGCAGTACGCAGAGTTCATCGTTGCGACTATTCTGCCCAAAACTCCAATCCTTGTCCCGATGCTAGGCATGCTCCTCGTTGCGATTTATGTAACTTTCTCGGGGATAGAGGTTATCGCGAGATGCTGCGAAATCTTAGGACCTTTAACCCTTCTTGGGATTGCTATTCCTCTCTTGCTGAGCCTAAAAAATGTCCATATTAACAATATCCTTCCCTTCTATGTGGATACCGGTGCGATGACAATCTTAAAAGGAGCGCTGCCGACTTCAACGTTTCTTGGAGACTGCATCCTTCTGCTCGTCATCATGGGCTTTCTATCAAAGCCTCAAGATGGGGTGAAACCAGCCATACTCGGGGTTGCTGCTGCTGGTCTGTTAACAAGCATTTCGACTTTCTTAATCCTTTCCGTATTTGGACACATCGCCCCTTCGGGCCAAACCTATCCTTATTTTAATTTGATTCGTTATATTTCCTATTTCGACTTTTTTCAAAACCTGGATTCCTTTGTTATCGCCATCTGGATTATTAGTGTGTTCACTAAAGTATCTCTCTACTTTTTCGTGTGTACATATGGAACAGCTCAAAGTTTCGGCCTTAAAAAATGGCGACGTATGATTTGGTTCGTAGCACCGGTTATCGCGCTGCTTACCTTGATCCCTCGGGACTTTATCGATAGTTCCGTGTTATTTCCACAAAAAATCGCGATTCCTTATTTATTACCCCTCCATGGGATCATTCTGCCACTCTTGATGTGGGGAGTTGCCAAGTTGAAATATAAATAAAACCCTTGCGAATTCCCGACTGGGGAATCACAAGGGTTGTTTTTTGGATTCGCTATAGAGCATTAGTTGCTGATAAATTCCTGCACCCATTCTCCGTTATAATAGGCGACGCCAATTTTTGTGTAATTGGGGTTCAAAATATTTTCACGGTGCCCCGTACTGTTCATCCAGGCCTCCATTACGGCCTCTGGTGTAGGTTGTCCTTTAGCAATGTTCTCACCTGCATAGGAATAAGGAATACCATAAGTGCTCATCATATCAAAAGGTGACCCATAGGTCGGCGACGTATGATCAAAATAGTCGTTGTTGTACATATCTTTGGCTTTATCCAACGCCATAGCTGTAAGGGCGCTATCGCTGGTGAGCGCTTGTAGCCCAGCTTTTACACGTTCCTGGTTAACTAATGTAACGACTTGGCTGGCAAAAGCGGATTGCGCAGATGTAGCTGGCGTTGATGGGGCAGCTGGTGTAGATGGAGCAGGCACTGACGGGGCTGGTGTTTGAGAGCCGCCGCTTGTCCCTGTGCTGCCAGGAAGGTTCAACGTCATCCCAGACCAGATCACATTCGGGTTGGCAACCTGAGGGTTAGCCTGAATCAGCGAAGTGAGACTTACGCCATACTTCTGGGAGATCAACCACATGGTATCGTTGTCTGACACCGTGTACGTGGCGGATGCCGCCATGGCTGCGCTGGAACTCATTAGGACGCTTAGTCCAATAGCACCGGTTACGACTAGCTGTTTATAACGTTTTAACATAGAAATCTCTCCTTTTTGCGGCCTGCGAGGTTAGCTGTCGGATTCGGGTCAAAGAGTAATCACCCGGTCGCGTTCATAGCGACTTCACCCCAAAGATTGGGTCCCCCGTGCTTTCAAAGAAGCTTCGGCCTTCTAAGTTTTTTGACCATAATCGATCTTTCCGATTGTAACACGGGGTTTTTCCGAAAACATGCCGCAAAATTTTCCAACGTTTTATGAAAGCGTAATCATCGATCCACAAAAAATTTTCCAACAACCATGAATAAAAAACCATAACTTCCACAAAATACTCATACACCAAATAAAGGAGTGAATCCAAATGGCTAGCAGTAGAAGCAATACATTACTTGTGCAACAAGCAAAATCAGCTCTTGAGCAAATGAAATACGAGGTCGCTCAGGAACTAGGTATTCAGATTCCTCAGGACGGGTATTATGGCTACATGGCTACTCGTGATACCGGCGCAATCGGCGGACACATTACGAGAAGATTGATTCAAATCGCTGAGCAGCAGCTAAGCGGCAGCACCGGTAACTTTAGACGCATGTAACAACAGCATGTACAGAGAAAAGACTGCACCACCACTTCCTCCTTGGTGATCCAGTCTTTTTTTACATCACAAATTCCATGAAAACCGGCGAACGAAGCCTTCCGTTTCTCGTCCAATTTTTCGTCTTAATTTTGGCCATTAGCCGCGGTTCCATATAAGCAAAATGATTGTCCTCTTTGTAGACTAAGCGGTGCTTCACGCCATCGAGCGCCTTTTGATGCAGAGGCGTTACCCCGGTCTCAATCACCCCAACCGGAATCTTCAAACCATTCGCTGAATCAATGGACGCCAGCAAAGCAAAATTATTTTTCCTGTAACCAGAAATATAAACATCTGCATAAGTCCAGTTAATCACTTTTTGCCATTGCCTGGAGCGCTTGTTGCTCTCGTACTTGAAATTTTCTTTTTTCGACTTCAAAATGATGCCCTCAAGCCCATCCTGCCGGATTTTCTCAAAATAATCCACCGCTTTACCCTCGTAAACCTTCACCCTTTTGTACCTGTCATTCTCGATGAAAGCTTGCTCCAACAGCTCCTTGCGTTTAAGCAAGGGTAATTCAGTGACATCAATTCCCTTGTATTTTAAAATATCAAATGCAAAAAATACAACAGGCGATAAGTCTGTCGGATTTAAAAATCTAGCTGACATCGCTTCAAAGTCCGGTTTACCTTGATCATCCAAAATAACCAATTCACCGTCAAGGATCGTTCCCTCGGGAATCGGGCATTGGAACAGCTCAGGAAATTTATGCGTAACCAATTGCTTGTCTTTCGTATATACATAGAGTTTGTCCAAATTAGAAAGAATGCACCTAAAACCGTCAAACTTAAGTTCTGCAATATGATGTTTGCTGTTATAAGGTCTATTATCTTTGGCGTCTTGCAAAAGCATAGGAGAAATGAACATATGATATCACCCTAAGTTAGATAATACTGTACAGTGATTCATCTGCCTATAGGGACTTGAAGGAAATCGAGGGCTACCCGCTCCAGTTTCGACAAAACAAGTGCAATCCCTCTCTACAAAGCGACAATCAAATTCGCAGATCCCGTTTATAATGGAGATAGATGAATGGGAGGGATGTTCGCATGGACAAGCTATTTATCAAAAGACTGCATACGTTAAACCGTCGCGACGAACTTAGATCAATGCTGCTGCTTGAAGGTATCAAAGCCACACTCAAACGGAAAAAGGAACTCGGCTTATTTTATAGATTGTTCAAGAAAACGAAGAAGAAACCGATGGTTGCTAAAGGATGGAATTAAACTGTCATACGCATAAGAGGCGGTCCTTAAAGTAGATCTCTCTACCTTAGGGCCGCCTCTGCTATTTTGCTGCCTTACTTGCCGCTCTTCGCGTATTGCGCGCTGAACTCTTCAATGACTTTATCGCCGCCGGCTTTTCTCCACTGCTCGATAGCTTGCTTCCAGCCTGCTTCATCGATTTTACCCAAGATATACTTCGTACGGGCGTCGTCAATGATCGGCTTCAGCTCGCTGCCTTTGGTCGTTTGTGTCTCGGAAACGAGCGGATTCGTCGGGTTATTGACCGCGATAGCCTCGTTCTCTTTAATCATTTTGCCGTATTTCTCCATGAGCGGTGTTTCTTTCCCCGTCGTTTTTGCCGTATACTTGGCGATTTGAAGCTGCAGATAACTGGAGCCTACTTCGGTGTCCTGCAGCTTTTGGTCAATAAATACCGGCTTGCCGTCTTCGATCTTATAGTGTTTGCCTTCGATGCCCCAGCCCAGCAAATCCAACATCTTCTGATCGGAAATTTTATCAAAGAAGCCTAGAATTTGTTTTAACTCCGCCTCGGTTTTCACACTTGATTTCGGGAACATAAACACACTGTTATAGCCTACGCCGCCCGGCAATCTCTCGCCTTTAGGCCCTTTTATTCGGGAGACAACATCTATATCTGCGCCAGGGAACGTTTTGGAAAGCGATGCCTGATAACCCGCTCCGTCAATCATATTCGAAATCACCGCTCCAGCTTTGCCCTGGTTGATATCGTCTTTCTTCTGTTGATTGTTCAGAACAGGGAAGTCCTGCTTAATGAGCTTCTCGTCGTACAGCTTTTTATAAAATTTCATCGCTTCGAAATACTCTGGCGCTAGAAAATCAGGACTTAATTTGCCCTCCTTTACTTCCCAGGAATTCGGAGCACCCATAATGGAGGCTATGACGCCAAAACCGTCCATCGTTTTCTCTTCCGTCAAACCAACCGTGTCCGCTTTGCCATTTTTGTCAGGATCATTCAGTGTAAACGCTTTAAAAACGTTATATAAATCATCAAGCGTTTTCGGTTCGCTTAAGCCTACGTTTTTCAACCAGTCGCTGCGGAAAAGAACTCCATAGGTGGACAAATCGCGGGCACGAAATAAGCCGTAAATTTTGCCATCCACCTTGATATTGTCAAAAACAGCCGGGTTCATTTTAGACAGATTCGGATAGTCCTTGAGGTAAGGACCCACTTCCCAGAACACGCCGGCACGCACAGCGCTCAAAATGTTCGAATCCTTATTGTTCTGCACAAGCAACGCCTTGGGAAGCTCGCCGGAAGCAATCGTGACATTGACCTTTTCTTTGTAGGAAGAGTTGGGGACCCAGGAGATGTCCAATTTCGTGTTCGTATAAGCTTCAATCTGTTTTTGCACTTCACTGTCCGCTTTGGGCGGCTCTGCATACATGAGTGTCATGACACTTAGCTTCAAGGGCTCTTTGCTTACAGGCGCACTGCTAGTACCCGCATTCCCTCCTGCAGCTGGACTCGCTTCGTTTCCACAACCGGCCAGCAGCGCTGCAGCGCCAACCATCATTCCCATTGCAGCCAAACCGCTTTTTCTCATTCCCGCGTATTTTCTCATTGTGGCAATGCCTCCCCATAGTCTTATTTTATATGAATGCTTCCCAATCACAATAGTTTTCGGGAGCCTGTTCAACCTTTTACAGAACCGATCATGACTCCTTTGGCAAAATGCTTCTGAAGGAACGGATAGACGAGTAGAATCGGCACCGTTGAAATGACAATGACAGCCATCTTAATGATTTGTGATGGAGGCGCGATATAATTCTGATCAAACTGCGTCGAATCACCGATTCCACCTTGGGATAAGATGACGATTTGCCTCAGCCAGACTTGAATCGGCCACATTTTCGAATCGTTAATGTACATGATTGCGTTGAAAAAGGTGTTCCAATGGCCTACCGCATAAAACAAGGCAAACGTAGCAAGCACTGGCGCCGATAAAGGCAGCACAATTCGGAAAAGCAAGCCCACGTCGCTGCAGCCGTCAATTTTGGCCGCTTCCTCAAGTCCCTCGGGCAGCTGACGGAAAAAGCTCACAACGACGATGAGGTTAAACGCACTGATCGCATTGGGAATCAGCAGAGACCAGTAGCTGTTCAGCATGCCAAGCGCCTTAACGACAAGGAACGTTGGCAGAATCCCGCCGTGGAACAGCATGGTGAAGACGATCAGCATCATAAACAGCTTTCTTCCTTCAAAATCCTGCCTCGAAAGCGGATAGGCGAGCAGCGAGGTGAACAAAAGATTGATAAAGGTACCGACCACTGTAATGCCGATCGTCACAAATAGGCTGTTCACAATCGTTTGAGTCGAGAAAATGTAGCGGTAACCTTCCAACGAGAAGGAAGTAGGGAACAAAATGAATCCCCGTCTGAGCACCTCTTCCGGCTCTGCAAATGATACCGAGATAATGTAGATAAACGGCAGCAGCGTGACGAGAGCAAATAACGCCAGAAACGTGTAATTGAAGCCATCAAAGATGCGGCTGCCTATGCTTTTGTTGATCATTAAACATGACTCCCTTCTTTAATACAGGCCGCTTTCGCCGAATTTTTTGGCCAACCGATTGGCCCCAACCACCAGCACCAGCCCAATGATCGACTTAAACAATCCGACTGCTGTACTGTAGCTGAACTGGCCTTGCTGAATCCCGACGTTGTAAACGTAGGTGTCAAATACTTCGCCTACCTCGCGGTTCATGGCGTTCAGCATTAAGAAGATTTGTTCAAAGCCGGTATCCAGGAACGACCCCAGTCGAAGAATAAATAAAATGACAATGACACTGCGGATGGCAGGAAGCGTAATATGCCACAATTGGCGGAAACGGTTCGCGCCATCGATTCTTGCCGCTTCATACAACTGCGGATCCACCCCGGCCAGTGCTGCCAAGAAAATAATCGTTCCCCAGCCTGTTTCCTTCCATACCACTTGCGAAACGATCATCGTTCGAAACCACTCGCTTGAGATAAGGAACTCCATTTTCGGCAGGCCCAATGAAACGAAAAGGTCGTTGACGATGCCTCCTTCCGTCGTGAAAAAGATGTAGGAGATCCCAACCACAACCACCCAGGAAACGAAGTGGGGGATGTAGACAATCGTCTGAATGCTGCGTTTGAAAACTTCCCTGCGCACTTCATTTAATAACAGGGCTAGAATGATTGGCAGCGGGAAGAAAAAGACCAGATTGTACACGGCGAGAATAATCGTATTTTTGAAAAGCATTGCGAATGAAGCATCGAAAAAGAACCTCTCAAAATGTTTGAAACCCACCCATTTGCTGTGCAGCATCCCAAGTGCCGGCTGGTAGTCCTGAAAGGAAATCAACAGCCCCCACATGGGGAAATAACGAAAAATAATAAAGTAGAGCATGCCTGGAAGCGCCATCGCATACAGCCATTTGTTTTTCAGCAAACGGTTGATTCTCGTGCGGGCTTTGCTTCTCGCAGCCGTATCCGCTTTTACCGGTCTAGAAGTCAGTTCCACGTTGACTCGTCCTCCTCGTTTGTTTTGACATGGTTAGCGTATCGAGACTGGAAATTGCCTGCAATAATCAGCAGCGCTCCATCTGCGAATGAGCCGTTTATTCGCCGTTTAAGCAAGCATTTATAATCATTAGCGGCCCTGCGGGTAATCATTTTGAACGCAAAAAAGAGGCTGTCTCCGGTATGGGAACAACCTCTCTAGATTGTTATCTATCTGAAAATAGCTAGAATCGGGCTGCTTGCAAGCAAATTCGTCAACCAATAGCATCCCTGCGCTGTTCCCGGTACTGGCCCGGTGTCATCCCTTCCAGTTTGCGGAACTGGCGGATGAAATTTTGCGCATTAGTGTACTGCAAGCGTTCTGCAATGTCGGTGATCTTCATCTCCGTGCTGCTCAGCCAGCTTTTGGCCATATCATGGCGGTATCCCGCCAAGTATTCACTAAAGCTCATCCCCGCTTCCTTCCGGAACATCCGGCGGATATAGTGAGTGCTGTAGTTCAACCGCAGCGCGCACTGCTCCAGCGTCAGTTCACTATCATAATGGGCATGAATGAGGTCCATCACTGAGCGAGAAATGCTTTTGCCGGACGATTCGTGACGCTTGCGGGTCAGCTCCATCATCGGATGAATCATCTGCGATTTAAACCACACTTCAATTTCCTGCGGTGTCTTCAATCGGAACATGTGCTCATACGCATTCCGTTGATCCGGAAACGAGAGTTCCCCCGTATCCCCCATGTCGTACAAGACGCGGATGAGATCCGTCAACAGCATGGCAAAAGACATTCGGTAAACATTTGAATCCGTCTCTACGCGTAGAACGTCCTGTATAAACTGATGCAGCAGTTCCTCAGCCTTGTCCTTATCAAGTAAAGCAATAGCCTGCGTTAGCTCCGACACCAAATGGTGTGGGTAATAGTGACTTGAGGCTTGTTTGGGCTTCAAGTCATCGAGATGCAGAATTGCTTTCTCGCCAAGACGAATTCGGTATTGCAGCGCTTCTTTGGCTTCCAGAAATGCCCCTGAAGTCGCAAACAATTGGTCATAAGGCCTGCTGATACCGATACTTACCTTCAGTCCCAAATATTCGTCTACAGCACTTTGCACCGACATGGCCAGCGCACTCCATTCACTGAGCAGCTCCATATGGTTGTCCGTATCACTGCCGACCAAAATCACCTGATAATTGCCAATAGGCATCGCATGAATACGCTGCGGCATCCCAATCAGCTCTGCGGCCATATTATTAATCGCAAAAAGCAGCAAATCCTGCTCACTGGAACGATAACGCGTTTGATCCAGTGTATCGATCTGCAGGACCAGCACCGCATAGTTCTTCCAAACAGGCAGCTGGAACCGCTCCGCCTGCTCCTCCATCTCGCCGCGGTACAACTCGCCTTGGAACAGCTTCAGCATGAAGTAGTCCACCAGTTGACCGGCCTGAATCTTCATCTGCCCTTCCAGCTGCTCCTTCGATTGATGGAGCGAGGCCACCTGCGTGCCAATCCATTGCAGTTCGTCTTTGACGGCAGACCCGCCGCTTTGCGGCTTACTATGGCGCATCGTGAATTCCATGAGACTGCGTACAGGGAAATACATCCGCTTGGAAGCCCAGTAAGACAGCAGCGCGGCAAAAAGCAGCAGCACAATGCATGCGGTTAACGTCGCCCATCCGATAGCAGCGGATTCCTTCCTTGCTTCCTCCAGCGGGATCACCGACACATAGGTCCAATTATTGTAGCGAGATTGATTATAAATCACACTATACGGTTGTCCCGATAAGGTGCTATTCACATATCCTTGTGTATGTCCTGATTGCTGAAGCTCCTTGGCCCAAGGCTCGGCAAGAACACTTTGACCAATTCTCGCAGGATCACTGTGAATGATAATCTTCATTTTGTCATCCAAGACCATCGTTTCCCTGGTTGAGAAACCTCCCGTCAGTAGCTTGGAGAGCTCCGTGTTCGACATGCGTACGAATAAATATCCTTTGGGCTCGGCAGCCAGTGGTGGAATCGTTTTCACAAGTTTGATTCCTGCAAAAGAGGCATCCTGATCAGGCAGCCACCGCGATGTATAGACATAGGCAAGCGCATTCGACGCTTTCGCAGCGTCAGTGCCAAAGTAAAAGCCGCCGTCTTTGATATACCAACCGTTTTGTAAACTGTGCAGCTCCGCTGATTTCACGCCTAATTCATAGGTTTGAACGCCAAGAAGCCCTTTTACCAGCAGATCGATATCCTGGAAATCTTCAATCTCCATGCGTTTCGCCACGGAATTGATCACAAAAGGCGTCTCCGCGAACCGTCCGGAAACCTGATCGATTACCTTCAGAATCTGCTCAACCCGGCTTTGCGATTGCTGCAAAATGAACACATTCGCTTCGTTCACCTTGGCCTGAACCGTGGAAGTCGATTGAAAGAAAGCGTATACACCCAGGCACAGCAAAGGCACCGCGCTAATCAGTGAGGTCGTAATCAGCAGTTTTATTAGAAATGATGAGTATCGCGAAGGCATAAGTCCCTCCATTTCGGAAGAGTAAACAACAATGTAAAAATACAAAAATGACACCCTAATTGTTTAGAAGTGTCATTTCCGGTGCAATTCATATTATTATTGAGCTTTAACGATCTCTCTACCTTTATATGAACCGCAGTTTTTGCAAACATGATGTGCTTTCTTCAATTCTGCACATTGTTCACACTTCACCATTCCTGGTACTTCCAGTTTAAAGTGAGTACGGCGCTTATCGCGACGTGTTTTGGACGTTCTCCGTTGAGGAACTGCCATTTTCAAAACACCTCTTTTCAGTTACATAAATCAACAAAGAATATAATAACTTTCTTGAACTATATTGTCAATGCTGAGTTGGGATAATGGTTATATGGAGAATGAAAATACAAGAACGCTATCCGTTCTTCGTGCGGTAATTAGTGGGGAGAACGGCTCAAGAACGGGTGGCGTTCTTGGGGTTGTAAGTCTTTTCGTACTTTCCGTTCTATTCAAGTCACGTCTTTTGATTAAGAATTATCCGAAACATAAAGTGCTTTTCATTACTAATTTAAATCGAATTCAAACCCGATCAGAGACTCGTCTCCGCCTTCCTTTTATCAGCAAGCTTACTCCTAGCAATCCTATAAATATGACGATCCCAATAGCTCCCCATAAGAGTGAACCATTACGAACCCCCGCATAAAGACCACTCATTGCAATCGTGAAGGGAAGTATGCCCAAGCCAGTGGTCCAGATAAAAGACCAAATGTTTATTTTCAAAAAACCCAACGCATAATTCACAAAATGATACGGGACCAAAGGGACGAATCGAATGAGTAAAAGACCAAACGTTTCATGCCTTTTTGTGAACTCTTCTACTTTTTGTAGAAATGGCTGCGCTAATTTACCGAAGAAAGGCTTTGCAATCCATTTGGTGAGATACAGCGCACCCACCGCGCCGAGTACACCGCCTATCCACGAATAAATACCACCCCAAACGGGACCATATATTTCCATGAGTGCGATAGAGATAAACTCTCCAGGTACCGGTAGAATATTAACAATGGACTGCACAAAGATGCCAATGATAGTGCCTATCCACCCAAGCTCCCGAATACGATGAATGTACCCATCTGCTTCTCCTGTATGAACAAGATAAAGATAATAACCTGAGATACCTACAATGACAAGTATACTAATAACGCTAAAAAGCTTCGTATTAGGTCCTGTTTGCTTCATATAAAACTTCCTGACTGATCGAAATCGCATGTTCTGAGATCGGCATAGGTTCCGCAGTAACCGCGTATTTTTTGTAGAGTTCCTCAGTAGAAATAGTTGCTATTCTTGGAGACAATAGTTCACTTTTCAGTTTCAATCGATCTCTTCCGTTAGGATGAAGCACATATAATAACGTCTTTAAATAGATCTGTGTAAATCTGCTAAACAAACCTTTTGGTAACTCTGTCACGGTAAAACCTAATTGTCTAGAACCTCTGTGTATCATAGTGATTCCGTAGATCGCTTTGACTTTTTCGGGCATGCTATGAATCCGTTGGGCCAGTGTGGGCAAAAAGCTCTGTACATCATGTTTCATTTTGACGGCAAGTTGGAACATAGAGGTAGATTCCGTAATCAATTGATGAAGTTTCTCATTATTAAAATGAAGTTCAACAACCAGATCTCCGGAAGTCAACTCTTCCCCACTTCCCAAATGGATCGTTTTCCCGTGATATTTGACCACTCGGCTATTGAAAATTTGATTATTCACATCAATTGGCCGAATGTTGAATAACCAATTGAACATGCGTTCCCATTTTAACCAGATGAAAACGAGACATTTCTTTACAAGCCCACTTGGCTTCCTTTTCTTAAATTGTAGTAATTGTAAGTAGGTGTCTATGGGTAGAAAAGGAAAATTTCGCTGTTTGCATATTTCAATGAAATCCTCGAGGGCCTTCAGCATATGGTGAGGAGCATCTCGATTCGCCCCAAAAGTCTGCCCACTATCATGAAGCACGATAATATGATTCATTTGTAGTTTGGCTAATAAGGTTGATCTTATGCGGTTCTTGCCTCCCCTGCTTCTCCAATCTTTTACCATTAACGACCAGAGAACCAAACGATATTGCTTCACTAAAAATAGGTCAAAGACATTGATAATCCCCCAAGGAGGACGATAATAAATCGGCTTTACCCCAATAATCTTCTCAATCGCTTCTACGGAATCATTCAATTGCTTTCGAACCGTTTTCGGGGTCATAAAAGCATTTGTCCAATGGACATAATTGTGAATGCCGATCAGATGCCCTTCATGATGAATGCGCAGAATGATATCTGGATACTTCTCCGCTTTGGACCCAAGTACAAAGAATGCGGCTTTGATCTGATATTTGGAGAGAAGATCCAACAATTGCGGCGTAAACTCTGGATCAGGACCATCGTCAAAGGTTAAAGCTATGCCTTCCTTGCTCACTTTCTTTTTGTACACCCACAGACAAAGTAAACGAACGATAATAGTAGGCAAAATTGTATATAGAAGCAGTACGATAAAAATGCCCCATAACAATGTATGCAAGCCAATCACATTCTTTCTAGAGTGGATTGTTTAAATCATGGGTGAATTCGATATCACTTGCTCTCTCCTGCGTCCAAAGATCGTACTAAGAACGTCCGTAACGATCCTTTCTGCTGCTTTTCTATGATGTAAGAAATCCATTTTGTTTTTTACTAGAGAAACACTAGTATCATTATCTATAAATTGACGAATTTGGTTAGCGAGATCACTCATCCGATGACTGATAAATGCAATACCTTTTTCAGAAAAATAAGTGGCATTATCCTTTTCTTGACCAGCGAACGGGCGATAAATAAAAAGTGGAACTTTTAGAGCAAGAGATTCAGCTAGTGTTAAACCTCCTGCTTTACTAATGATACATGTGGCTGAAGCCATTAGTTCATCCATCCGCTCGACGAAACCCAGAATCTTGACTCTGCAATTATTTTGAAATTGCTTTGTCAGGAGTTGATTCAACTTAGCATTTCGGCCACATACCACAGTAATATGACAGTCCTTTATAACATCAAGACTTTTTATCATTTTAGCTGTAAGGTCTAATTGACTATATGCCCCAACTATAATAAGTATCATTTTATTGTTTTTATTCTCATTCGGATAGTTATTATTTTCAAAAGCATCTCGAATGGGTATTCCCGTTACTTCTATGACCTTTTCATTGATCCCATTCTCGATCATATTAGCTTTCAAATCTTCACTTGCCACATAGTATTTATCAATTGCAGGATGAAGCCATCTTGCATGAATGACATAATCCGTCATTATGGTGAACGTTGGAATATCGAAAAGCTTGCTTACAATAGGAGAAGCTCCATATGGAAATGTATTGATAACACCATCTGGTTGTTCTCTTTGAATAATCTCATACAATTGTTTGGTTCCTAACCGATTTAAACCAGCAAGAACAGGACTATAAGCATTGTTTCTTTGAGTCAAATAATAGCTCCAACCATAATAATGAATACCAAATCTCGCAGCATGAAAACTACTCATATAAACAGAAGTGGATATTTTATTTAGTACGGGATGAGCTTCTTTCATCAAATCAATGATTTGAACATGAGCAAGGCTATATCGGCGACAATATTCTTTAATCGCGTATGCCGCTAGTTCGTGCCCCGCGCCATAACTCGCAGTAAGTACTAGAATCCGAGGTAATTTGGTCAATTCGCATTTCCTCCAGTGCGTTAGTCTACACTGCCTGGTAATTCGCTTGTGAAAGACATCTAAGATTAGTCCCATCATAATGAAGTTTATTAAAGTCATTGTGAACTAATTCTTAAGTTTTTCTTAATTGGACCTATTATTACTAATAACTACCCGAGTGTATACTCAAACATCTAATTAAAAATTTACATGAATCCTCATCTCTATCTTACCAACGTACTTAAACGAAGTCTAAATAAATCGATGAATGATGCCTTAATTTTTCACTCAGCCGTTTAGGTTCTTTTCATGTAAAAAAAATCCATATCTTTATAAAACAAAAAAGCTGCAGCTAGGCGGCTTTTATATATGAATTCTATTGGACTGTGGCGAACTTGCGAGTAGTGTTCCTATATTTTGTAGGTGAGATGCCTTTTTTAGCCGTGAATTGCTTGATAAGGTATGTGTCATACTCAAATCCTGTAGCACGTGCGATTTCATCAAGCTTCATACCTGTATGAGTTAAAAGCTCACATACAACCTTCAAACGATGTGATAGCAAGTAACCCATTGCTGTATCTCCGCACCTTTCCTGAAACATCTTATTCAGGGTTACACGGTTTAAATGAGCGCAATTCGTTAGATCTTCCAGAGAAATCTTTCTGGAATAGTTCATTTCTATATATTCTAACACGGAATCAACAGGTGATTGTTCACTATTTCGATTTAAATCCTCCAGCAAACCCAATATTTGAATGAGGTATCTTTTTACTCTGCACACCCAACGTGAATCACTTTGCGCCTGCACTTCCATACCTAGTATAAAAAACCATTCAAATAAAAGCGGAAATGCCTTCTCCGTGATGCGGGGGATAGTGGTATATGGATCATCTCTTTGAAAAAGTGATTGACCTGTTTGTATTCTCGGCCCCGTCGGAAAATAGCCCTGCGTTTCGGAAAGAACTGTGGTGTTCAGAAATTCGGGATGAAAATGAAAGGATTGTGCAGCAATGTTTTGTTTCTCCGTGACTTTCATATCATCTGTTTCAGCTAAGCAAAGAACACCAGGAGCGGAAATGGAAATTGGCCGTTCATTTAATGTCCCGCTCATACTTCCTGACGTAATGAGAATCAGAGTAAGACGTTCAGGATTAGGAAGCATGCTGAAATCCTCCACTGCGGCAAATTCAATATTCACGGTTCGGTTTTTGTGTCGATCTATTTGTGGCATAGCCATCACCTATCAAATATTATAGTTAATTACTTCATTATTGGCAGTGTACCAGACAAGTGTGAGAGATATAATAGCGATTGTACCAACAAAAGGAGGGAAAAACCACAATGGCTATTGAACGTTTTCACATTCATGTCTCTGACGAGATCCTTGACGATCTAACATACAGACTGCATCACACTCGTTGGCCAGATCAAATAGATAACACGGGGTGGGAACGAGGCACAGAATTAAGTTATTTAAAGTCGCTCATTTCTTATTGGAAAGAACATTATGACTGGCGCGCGCAAGAAACCCAGTTGAACCGCTTGTCCCAGTTTTGCTGCAATATCGACGGCATAGACGTGCACTTCGTACATGAACGTGGTAAAGGACCGAATCCAATGCCCATTATTCTTACCCACGGATGGCCCGACAGTTACCTTCGTTATCAAAAGATCATTCCTCTTCTTACCGATCCTGCCAGCTACGGCGGTAACCCTGAGGATTCTTTCGACGTGATTGTCCCTTCATTACCTGGGTTTGGATTCTCTAGTCGCCCTAAACATGCTGGCGTCAACAGTTTTCGCGTCTCGGAGATGTGGGCTAAGCTAATGACAGAAGAATTAGGGTACCGAAAATTTGCTGCCGCAGGTGGGGATATTGGATCAGGAGTTACAAGATATCTGGTAGCAAACCATCCTGAACTGTTATACGGCATCCACTTAACCGATATCGGCATTATAAGGAACCTCATGGCTTCATCTGATCAGGCGAAGCTTACGGAAGAAGAGCTGCAATACAAGAAAAGCGCTTCGGAATGGATTGCTCAAGAAGGTGGCTATATGTCCGTTCAATCCACAAAACCACAGAGCCTTGCTTATGGACTAACCGATTCACCGGCAGGCTTGGCTGGCTGGATCGTTGAAAAATATCGTGCATGGAGCGATTGCAATGGTAACCTTCAGCAGAAATTCAACGAGGATGAACTCATCACTCATATTATGTTGTATTGGGTTACGAACACAATCGGTTCTTCAGCACGGATGTATTATGAAAATTCACATTCTTTACCACCATTGGGCTATATAGATGTACCGACAGGCATCGCATTGTTCCCTGCAGATATTTTGCTACCTCCCAAAGAATGGGCAGTACGCAACCTAAATGTCATTCACTGGGCTTCGCTGCCCCGTGGCGGACATTTTACCGCTATGGAAGAACCCGAGCTTCTGGCTCAGGACATTTGTAACTTTTACAGGACTTTTAGAGTGAAGATGAATCATTAATATAATCGTTCTCTTCTTATGTTTGCTTGTTACTTTAATCCAAACAGATCAATAAGCAGATAGCCTAGAATTGAAAGCAATACAGACCCTATTAAACCTGCAGCAAACGAGTTCATCCCCAAGCGTCGGAACGTGGCCAAGTCAACATTAAGCCCAAGACCAGCCATCGCCATCGCAATCAGGAAATAGGCAAGAAGGATGATTTGGTTGGTAAAACCAGTTGGTATGAATCCTAATGTGTTTATACCACTCATAACAAGGAAGCCTAGAATAAACCATGGAATCGGAATGGATCTCCAGCTCGCTTTTTGGACGACGGTATTTTTCTTACGCTCGGTACGGTTTGTCCAGACACCAAGCACGATTGCCACCGGTACCAAAAGAGCAACTCTTGTTAATTTCACAATTACAGCCAGATCCACGGCATCTTTACCTCCGGGAGCTGCTGCCGCGATGACATGCGCAATTTCGTGAAGGGTTGCCCCAGAGAAGATACCATAACCTTTTGCTGTTAAGCCTAGGACCGGATATAGAATCGTATAGAGAAGTGTGAAAATGGTACCCAAAATAGCAACAGTCGCGGCTCCAATAGCTGTCTCATTATCATTCGCCTTAATTTGCGGTGATATCGCTACAACTGCAGCAGCCCCACAAATCGCGGTGCCACAGGCTGTCAAGATGCCTAAGCGGTTTTCTACCTTAAACAACCTTGCTATACCATAAACAACAAAAATCGTAAAAACGATATTAATAATTGCAATAACCAAAACTTTAGGACCAGCGTGAACGATATCGACCAAGTTCAATCTCATTCCCAACAAGATGATGCCGTAGCGTAAAAGCGTTTTGCTTGAGAAAGAGATCCCTTTTATGGCTTGCTGCGGGACCCCAATAACCCCCCTGTAAAGCATACCAAGCAGGATCGCTATCACAAGTTGGCCCATAATACTGAGAAACGGAAAGCCCCCTAAATACTTTGCAACGATTGCAAGAACGAAAGTTATGCTAATTCCTTGCACGAAATCTTGTCCCTTTTGCTTCATTGGTAAGGCATATAAGACTTCCATAATCCTCACCCTCTCCTTCAAGTTTAACTTTGTTGTCCTTTACCTCTTTCACTATAAGGCCGCTTTAACAATAAGTGAAATATCAATATTCAATCTTTACCATGAGAAAAACTTATGATTAAGTTGTGGCCCCTCCAAAGAATTTGTACAATATAGTTCTAGGGGGTATGGAAATGATTGTTGATGCACTTCGCGTGTTTGTTACGGTAGCAGAACAAAATAACTTCTCTAGAGCAGGAGAATTGTTAAACTTGTCCCAGCCAGCCGTTTCATTACAAATTCGCAACCTGGAAAACGAATTCAATGCCAAACTTATGCATCGATCGCCCAAGCATGTTGTTCTTACAGATGCAGGAGAGATACTATATCGGCAAGCTAAGCAAATTCTTTCCCTTTACGAACAAGGAAAACAAGACATCCATTTACTCAATCAGAAGGTAACAGGATCTATTCAAATTGGGGCTAGTTTTACAATTGGTGAATATATTTTGCCGCGGCTGCTTGCGGATTTTGCAAATCAGTTTCCAGAAGTCGATTTGTCTTTGACTATTGCCAATACAGAGGAGATTGCCTTAGCGCTGAAAGCCAACAAACTTGATCTAGGTTTAGTTGAGGGAGAAGTGTCACAGAACGGGATTCAACTTACAACTTATATGAAAGATGAAATGCTTCTCATTGCATCTCCGGATCATCCATTATGCGCCAAAAAGACCGTGAAGCCAGATATGCTCCATGATTGCACCTGGGTTCTCAGGGAACATGGCTCCGGTACCCGATCTTATAGCGATAAGTTTATCCATACGAACGACTTACGCATTAAACGATCCTATGTATTTACTAGCAGCCAAGGAGTTAAAGAAGCCGTTGCTGCTGGCTTAGGAATCTCCATTCTGTCACGCTGGATTGTTCGTAAAGAATTAGAAACTGGAGAGATTACGGCTATCCCTCTCAATCCCAAGCTAAAAGAACGTGATTTCTGGTTTATTCAAAATAAAGATACTTCTTCGTCAATGGCTATTCAAATGTTTATACAAAAGCTGTTGGAGCAAACGTCTTTCGTGCGTTCTTAATTCGGATAAAAAAGGCACCCTCAGTATACTGAGGGTGCCTTATCGTTTATTATTGGCGGCAATGAATTGAATGCCCCCGAGCTACATCAACCGCTGCCGCGAAGCCTCAAACAGCAGCACCGTAGCAGCCATGGCCACATTCAGCGACTCCGCCTTCCCCTGCATCGGGATGATGACCTGCACATCCGACAGCGCAGCAACCTCCGGCGACACGCCCCGGCCCTCGTTGCCGAGAATCAGCCACGTCGGCTGCCGCAGGTCCGTGTCGTAACACGAGCTCTGCGCCTGCAGGCTCGTGGTCACGAGGCGCACGCCGCGCTCACGCGCTCGCGGCAGCAAAAGCCCCAAATCTGCCTCCACAATCGGCAGATGATACATCGATCCCATCGTCGAGCGGATCGTCTTGGGATTGTACAGATCGACTGTGCCGCGGCCGAGCACTACCGCTTTGGCACCAACGGCATCCGCGCTGCGGATGATAGTGCCGAGGTTGCCCGGGTCCTGGACGCCGTCCAGGACCACAACAAGATCATGCTCGCCAGCGAGCAGCTCGTCCATGCCCAGCTGCGGCCGAGCAACAATAGCCAGCACGCCCTGCGGCGTCTGCGTATCCGTGCATTTCTCCAGGACGGCTTGGCTGACGCCGACCCATTCTACTTCGCCCGGCGATACCAGCCCAGCTAGACCGTCAGGCAAACCTTTTTCCAGGCTGAAGATAACGGTTTCGACAGAGGCTCCCGCACGCAGCGCTTCCTCCACCAGATGATGGCCTTCGATGATGTATTTCCCTTGCTTATCTCTACCCTTGCGTTCCAAAAGCTGTGCCCATTCTTTCACACGGGCATTTTGAACAGACATAATTTCCGTATGTGTCATTTCTTCTACCTACTCTGCAAAAGTCACTTCAAACGTTTGAAGATCCGAATTTTTTCCAACGACAACCAAAATATCATCAGGTCGCAGCTTTTCCTCCGCGCTTGGCGGAATGATCAGCTTATCATTGTGTTTGATCGCAATCACATTGCAACCATATTTGGCCCTAATATCAAGTTCTTTTAGATTTTGGCCAATCATATGACGGGAGGCTTGAATCTCCACAATGCTGTGATCTGAGGACAATTCTATGTAATCAACAATATTAGATGAGATTAAGTGATGCGCGACACGCTGTCCCATATCCCTCTCTGGATAAACGACCTTGTCAGCGCCGATTTTCTTAAGCACCTTCCCGTGCAAGTCATTCACAGCTTTCACAACTACCGTAGGTATTCCCATTTCTTTGAGAATTAATGTGGTCAAGATACTCGCTTGAATATCCTCCCCAATGGCGACTACGACAACGTCAAAATTGCGTATACCCAGAGCCCGAAGCGCTTCTTCATCCGTTGAATCCGCTTGTACGGCGTGCGTGACGATCGATGAGATCTCTTGCACAGTCTCTTCACGAGAATCAATGGCCATGACTTCAAAACCTAATTGTGACAACGTTCTGGCAATGCTGGACCCGAATCTTCCCATTCCAATAATGGCAAATTGTTTTCTCATAGGCTGGCGTTTCCTCCAAATTCCAATATGATTCTAAATTATAACATACTTGCGATCTGTAAACTCGCTGTGCGCGGAAAGAGGCGAAGGTGGAGGATGAACCGACATCAACTTGCGCATATTAGTATCGATAACGAAAGGGAAGCGAGGTCCACGAACGAATGAACATTACATTAAGACAGGCCATCGTCCAGAGAGTCCAAAATAAATCCAATGACGAACTTCAAGAAATTATTGAAGATTCGATTGGCGGGGAAGAAAGGGTATTGCCCGGGCTAGGTGTGCTTTTCGAAATCATATGGCAGCATAGTGAAGCAAATATCCAAAATGAACTCGTTGAAACCTTAAAAGGGCATCTCCCTTGACCCCAAATTCCCACCATCGGCTAGGGGGCTGCTCCTTGCAATCCCTTAGCTGCATATTCGTACTCGACAGCCTGATCTTCTCCAGCTATTCTCAGCAAGTAAAGCCGATTACTCCTGCTAATTCCTGCAATATATCCATCTTCACCTATTTAACTGAATTTTGTACCTCTAATTTCCCCATATCCGCTATGTTTCGCTAAAATTCCATCAATGTAGCTTGAGTTTCTACCTCTATTCCAATTCCTTCCACCTATCAGTGCACATTAACGGTAGTTTTTCCAATAGCAACGAGCCTTAGGGAATCGTCCACGCTGCTGTGCCCCACCCCTGCATCAAACAAAAAAATCCCCCTCTAATCCAAGAGGAGGATAATCGATCATTAATAATTGATAATTGCTAAAGCACAGTGTTCGGCGACAAAGGCGCCGGTCTTTCACAGCTGCTTTGCATCACATAGTGCTTGCCTTCACTCGCTGCGTCATGGAAGCCATGCATAGCCTCCAGCACATGGTACGCCAGCTCGCCATTCGCGCGATGCGCTTCACGCTCACCGCTGATGAGTGCTTGCGCCATTGCGGCAACACCCAAACCGCGGCTGTTTTCTTTGTAGCCATGGGATAATGGAATCGGCTCCCAGTCGGAACCATTTTTACGGATCATCACCTGACCGCCAAAAGTATTAGGATCCGGTACGCGCAAAGAGCCATGGCTGCCATAGATTTCAATGTTCGGCAGCTGCGTGCCGCCCATAATATCAAAGCTTGTAACCAGCGTAGCAATTGCGCCGCTATGGAAATCAAGCACGCCCGCAATATGCGTTGGCGTCTCTACCGTGATCTTCTGTCCGCGTTTTTTCTCGCTCTTAATTGTACGTTCCGGGAAGCTGATGCCTGTCGAGCCTGTTACACGGCGAATAGGCCCTAGCAGAGCTACTAATGCTGTAAGATAATAAGGACCCATATCGAACATAGGGCCGCCGCCTTTTGCATAGTAAAACTCAGGGTCCGGATGCCAATGCTCGTGACCTTTGCCCATCATGAAAGCCGTTGCGGCAATCGGTGTGCCGATCCAACCGTCATTGATCAGTTTCACGCATGTCTGAATTCCTCCACCGAGGAAGGTATCCGGCGCGCTGCCGACTGACAATCCTTTACGGCGAGCTACCTCCAGAATGCGTAAGCCCTCTTCGCGCGTAACCGCTAGCGGCTTTTCCACATAGACGTGTTTGCCCGCTTCCAATACCTGAATACAGACTTCCGCGTGTGCAGCTGGAATCGTCAGATTGATGACAATGTCAATATTCGCATCATTCAAAAGCTCCTGAACCGAATACGCGTGAGGAATATTAAACTCCTCCGCCCGCGCCTTCGCTCTCTCCAAATCGATATCCGCGCAAGCGAGCAGCTCCAAATGCTCAAAGTTAGGAATATTCTTCATATAAGCAGCACTAATATTCCCGCAACCAATAATACCAACCTTCTTTTTACTCATCTTTTTCGCTCCTCCTCTTCGTTATCGTGTCGCCCACAGCAAGCCGCGGCGCATAAGCTCAAGTGTTTCCGGCATCCGTACGATGTTGGCTTGATGGCCAAGCGAGTTATAGTACACTTTGCCTTCGCCATAGGTTTTGGTCCACACCACCGGCATCTCCACATCGCCGAAATCCGTCACCGCATGCACTTGAATAGCAGGATCGACATGCATGTAATACTTTTCAGAGACGACGACAAAATCGTTTATTCCCTCTGTCAGAGAATGCTGACGATCTTTGATCCGCACCGTGTAGGTAACACCGTCATTGCCCGGATGAGCGACCCATTGACCGCCGACCATGTATTGGTACTCGACTTCATTCCGGAAGGAATCCCCCATCCCGCCGTGGCAGCCGGCAATCCCGGTTCCACCTTCTTTCACTGCGGCAAGTAACGGTGTCAATTGCTCTTTCTCAATTTTCCCCATCGTCCATACAGGTACAATGAGATCAATGCCTTTCAAGCGTTCCGCATCCTTAAAACTATCCAGCGTATCAGATACCTCCACGCCATAACCTTCTTCGCGCAATAACCCCGCAAAAATCCCAGCCACTTCCTCAGGTTGATGACCATCCCAGCCACCCCAGACAATCAATGCTTGTTTACTCATCTTGCGCAAGCTCCTCTCTGCTTCTGATTAAGCTTAAACCTCGCTAATTTTCACCCAACGGCGCTGCTCAATGGATTGATCCACGGCTTCCAGCACCTCTTGACACTTCACGCCATCCACAAAATTCGGAACCGGCTGACGATCTTCTGAAAGCGCGTTCATTAGCTCCACAACCTCGTGCACGAACGTGTGCTCATACCCGATTGTATGTCCGGCCGGCCACCAAGCATCCATATAAGCGTGGGGCGCATCTGTTGCCAGAACACGGCGGAACCCCTGAACATCCTCATCATCACTTGTAAAATATACCTGCAGCTCGTTCAAGCGCTCAAAATCAAACTTCACACTGCCTTTACTGCCATTAATTTCAAAAGAATTCGTACACCGGTGACCGGCTGCAAACCGTGTAGCCTCGAAGCTGCCCAGCGCTCCGTTCGCGAAACGGGCCATAAACAACGTCGCGTCATCCACAGTGACCGGACCATGCGGCGCGTCCTTGCTGCCCTTGGCGCTAAGTCCTGTCATGGAGCTCGGCAGTGGACGCTCCTTCACGAACGTCTCGCTCATCCCGATAACTTCTGTCATATCGCCAACCAGGAAATGCGCCAGATCGATCAGATGCGCACCCAAATCGCCGTGCGATCCGGAGCCGGCAATCTCCTTCTGCAAGCGCCATACCAGCGGGAACGTCGGATCTACGATCCAGTCCTGCAGGAACCACGCGCGGAAGTGATAGATCTCGCCGAGTCGACCGCTCTCGACCAGCTTCTTCGCGAGCTGCACCGCAGGAGCAAACCGGTAGTTGAAGCCGACCATGTGCTTCACCCCGGCCGTTTCAGCCGCCTCCAGCATCTCCCTTGCATCGGCAAGGGTCAGCGCCAGCGGCTTCTCACAGAACAGGTGCTTGCCGGCTTTGGCCGCTGCAAGCGCGATTTCCTTGTGCGCGTCGCTGGGAGCATTGATATCGACGATGTCGATCTCAGGATGCGTAACCAGCTCGCGCCAGTCGGTGACGTAACCATCCCAGCCGAACTGCTCGGCTGCGGTTTTGACACCGTTCTCATCACGTCCGCAGATGAGCTTCATGTTCGGCACCGCCGTCTGCGGGAAAAACATGTGCAAATCCTTATAAGCATGGCTGTGCGCTTTGCCCATAAACTTATAACCGACCATACCAATATTGAATGATTTCATAAAATTGAAAGCCTCCTTAAGTGGTTAATCGTTCTATCCTTATATAAGTGAACTGCTCTTAGATGACTGACGAATGATGAGTTGGGTTGGCAGCTTAACATTGGGAGGATTCACACTTTCCCCCTGCATGACGCGAGCCAATACACTTCGTGCCGCTTCTTTTCCCATCTCATAAAATGGCACATTAATACTGCTGAGCGGTGGGTCGCTCAGTTTAGCGGCATCGGAGTCATCGCAGCCCACGACGGCAAAGTCCCGACCTGCCACCCAACCTTTTTCCCGAAGTCCTTGCATCAGGCCGATAGCCATGCGATCATTTGCGGCAAAAACCGCTTCCACCTGCTCCCGCTGCGCCCAAAGCCTTTCCGCTGCTTCGTAACCGCTTTTCCGGCTGTAATTGCCTTCAAGCAGCATCTCGTGTGGCGTCTCAAGCCCTGCATCGTACATCGCTTTGAGATAGCCTTGAAGCCTGTCCCCGGAATTGGAGTACTCCGGCGAGCCGTTCAGGAAGGCAATCTTCCGGTAGCCCTCCTCCTGCAAATGGCGAACAGCCTGATAGCTGCCATCGACATGATCGGCATCCACCTCGTGAAAAGCTAAACCCTCAAAATGCTGATTCACCAAACAGAAGGGGTGCCCCTGCTCCTGCAGCTGTTGAAGCGATTCTCGCTGCTCCGGTGTATCTCTTGCGCCCAGAATCACACAAGCATCCACTTTCTGTGATCGGTAGAGCCTCGCGTAGTCCAAGCTTTCATCCGGCTTCAACAACGATAGAAGCAAGTCATACCCCTGCTCCCTTACTTGCTCGCCGATCCCGCTTAAGATTTCCGCAAAATAATATGCTGAGAACAGATGTACCTTAGGCATATAAGGAAGCACCACACCGAGATTTCCGCTGCGTCTTCGTGCAAAGCTTTGCGCAATCGCATTCGGATGATAATTCAGCTGGCCAGCCGCTTCCAGAACACGCGCCTTCGTAGCAGGCTTCATGGGCCCGAGCCCATTAAATACACGGGAAACGGTCGCTTCGGAAACACCGGCTAATTCAGCAACCTCTTTTCTAGTCACCATGTAGAAGCCTCCATTTTCATTACTGAGATCCATTATGTACACGCGTACATTTTCTCATTCAAGAGCTATTTTTGTCAATACATTACCGCCAAAAAATATTCATCTCACATTTCGACACTTACGCCAATCTCCTACAAATAAAACTAACAAAAAACGACTAATTTCTGTAAAATGATCTAATTTATTATATTGCCTATTCGTTGTCTTTCGCTTTATGATTAATGTTATATGGACAACTATGATGTGGGAAGAGTGATCACAATGAAAGTAGCCCAGCGCCTTCTTCACTTGGCCTCATCAACTCTGCGGAGTACGAAAAAAGTGACTCGAAGTCACCTTTTAATTTTGATCAAAAAAGCTGTAAGACGCCATAGCAGAGCTATGCGCGATGCACAAATTCAAATCATTCTTACCTTGGATATTGACCGGTTTCGACAAATCAATTTCTCACTCGGCTACGCGTCCGGTGATCTTCTGTTAGCCGAAGTCGCTCATCGACTGCGCTCCATTCCTAATTGCAGTCTCGCTGTTCGATCCGGGGATGATGAATTTGCGCTGGTTATACACGCAGACCATCAGGAACAGTTGTCCCAAAGCCTTTTGCAGGTACAACAGCTTTTTGAGCAGTCGTTTATGATTCAGGAACATGAATGTTACATTAACGTCAGTATGGGCATGAGTGCCGTGGAGCTAACGCCAGCAACGGTAGAACAAGCGTTGAAACAAGCTGACCAAGCACTTCTGGCCGCCAAACACACTGGCAAAAATAAGCTTGTCACCTACCATTCCATGCTTTCACCCCAACAGACCAGTTCCATGGAAATGGAAACCGAGCTGCGCAAGGCTATTTTAGAAAATCAGCTCATCTTGTACTACCAGCCACGCCTTGAACTCTCTACCGGCAAAATTATTTGTCTGGAAGCTTTGGTGCGATGGAATCATCCCAAGCTCGGCATGATTCCGCCTAATGAATTCATTCCGCTGGCAGAAGAGAGCGGTTTGATTCTGCCCCTTGGCGAATGGGTGCTCCGTGAGGCTTGCCTCCAGAAGATGAGATGGCTCGATGCCGGTATTTTAGACTATCAGGTTGCTGTCAATATCTCGCCGTGCCAGTTCCAGGACGAGAACTTTTCGGATAAAGCCATTCGTATCATTGAGCAGACCGGCATTAATCCTGCTTATCTGGAGTTCGAAATTACGGAAAGCTCGATAATGCAAAACATGGAAAACACCATAGCGGTGTTAGAGAAGCTCTGCAAGAAAGGAATCTCAATCTCCATCGATGATTTCGGAATCGGCTACTCCTCGCTGAATTATCTGAAGCATTTTCCTATTCACTGTTTGAAAATCGACCGGTCCTTCGTTAAAAATATACATAGCAATAAAGACGATCTAGCGATAACCAACGCCATTATTCACCTTGGTCACGCCCTTAACGTGCAAGTGGTAGCTGAAGGTGTAGAAGAATTGAGCCAGCTTGAAATATTGCGTGAAACCACCTGCACGACCATTCAAGGTTATCTCTTAAGTCCGCCGGTTTCCGTTTACGAAATCGAGCAAAGCTTTCATCGATATGACAACAGACCGGTTATGATCTCATAACCGGCCGTATGCTTTGGCGTACCTTCGCATTTTCGCAAATATACGCTTATCCCGCAGTCTGCGGAATATATAAGGATCTGGACTCGTATTGACCTCTAGAATCCATGGATGCAAGTCTTTGTCCAGAGCGACATCAACGCCGATTTCCTTAACTCCCCTGTATTTCGTATTAATCGCTTTAGCCACTCGTTTCCCGAGAACATGCAGCTTCTTGACGTAGACATCCCGCTCACCGGCAGGCAAGTAGCTGTGCAAGAGTGTTTCCACCGGTTTCAGAGTTCCCCCATTGTGAAAATTCGTCACGATTTTACTCGGATGTGCCACTCGGCCAATTACGCCGGTTGTTTCCCAATCGCGCAAAGGTGTTTGCTGCACCATAATTCTGAGGTCGAAGCGATTGCCTTTATATTTCAGCAAGTGAATCCCTTTCTGGACCAGATAGGGTGCTTTTCCCGTTTTCTTCTTGATGGAGGCATACATGTCTTCAAATGTTTTAAATCTTTTCAAATTAACCCCAAGCTGATAGGAATACGGCATGATTTCTCCCTCGCCGTCCGACAATTCCACGCGAATCACACCATTTCCGAACATACCTACATTGGGCTTAATATAGACCATTTTATGCTGAATCAGCATTTGTTTAAGCGTATCTGCGGTCATCCATTTCGTCGTTGGCACATATTCCTTTAGAGCCGCCGTAGCCTCTACCGCCTTGGTTTTGCCAATCTTGCTCATGACATATCTGGGGTATCTAACCTTGGTCCGTTTCTTTAACATTTTTCTCATGTCTTTCCTCCTGCTTCAGTCTATAGAAGTCGGCCAGTGATTGCGATGTTGCCTGCCAGCTGAATTGCTTAACTGCATCGTCCCGCGCTTGCTTCGCTATGCCGCCTGCCCACTTTCTCCGCTTAGCAATGGCCGCAATCCCTTTAGCGAAGGCTCTAGGGTTTCTGAAGTCCCGAATCAATACCCCATTATGCCCGTGCTGTATGATTTCTTTAATCCCCCCATTGGCTGAGGCGATGACCGGGAGCCCGGAAGCCATTGCCTCCACATTCACTAATCCAAAAGCCTCATGCCCTTGCGAAGGACATACGAAGCAATTGGCGAGGCCATACACCTCGTGTATATGGCGATGGGCAATATTTCCCAGAAATTTTGTTGGCACTCTAAGCCTGCGGGCCTTTCTCTGCAAAGACGCTTTGTACCCCTCCGTTTGCTCCCCGCCGGCAATCAGAAGCTTCAGGCCAGCCACCTTTTTTCTAGCCAAATGTACAGCTTTAATTAAATGTGTAATGCCTTTACGCTTAATCAATCTGCCGACATAAAGAATATGGAACCCGCGGCCGACTCGGTATTTATGCCTCAACCGCTGCTTCATGGCTGCCGATATGGGCTTGAATCGTTTAATATCCGTCCCAAGGTAAATGCGATGCAGCTTGGCGCGGCGCTTGGGGAATAACCGGATTAGCTCCTGTTCCAGCGAGGCACTATTCGCTACAATCCAATCCACTTTCCCTAGCAGTGCCGAGCACTTCGAAATCGATATATAAGGCGGTTTCACGAACGTCAACGAATGCAGGAAAAGAGAGACGGGGCTATGGGGAAACTGGCGCTTAATAGCTGCCGCGAATACAGGTCGATTGTCAACTTGAACCCAGTCGAATTTCTCACCTTTCATCGCCTTCATAACTTCCTTCAAATATTGCTTCGAGCTCTTCGCCCGAACCCTCACAATCTTGAGCGAGCCCCTCCGGGTTGTGTTTGTATAAGCACGGTGCTGCCTCGAGATAATCGTCACATGATGCTGTTTGGCAAGCTGACGGGCGATGGCATAAATGCATATTTCAACGGATCCACCTTTTAGCGGCGGCACTGGAATTTGTTCAGGAGCAATGATCAGTAGATGCACGTTCTCTCTTTCACATCCTTATGGCCTGCGCGCCCTGTATTCGTAACCCGTACTTATTGTATGAAGCAAACCGTCCATCGGCAACCAAAAAAGAAGAGACCGCACACCAGATTTTACTCTGGCGCACAGCCTCTTCAGGTTGTTATAAGCCTTATGGAGCACTCGTTAAAAACTTCGCATTCGGGTTCTTTTCCATGGAGGATCTTAGTGCGTATTCACTCTCGAATAGCCCGACGTAATTCCCTTTTTTATCTTTCACCAGCTGGGAATTAATACGGAACTTGCCCGGATCGATCTTATCATCGATAATCCAGCGAGCGAACTGATAGTTCTGGCGCTGCAATTGAATATCAACACCATACTCCGATCTCATCCGGTGCTCAAGCACCTCGAACTGCAGTTGGCCGACGACGCCGAGAATCATATCCTCGAAACCGATCGTCGTGAAGACCTGAATCATGCCTTCTTCCGTCAACTGATCGATGCCCTTGAGGAACTGTTTTTGCTTCAGCGCATTTTTAATCGATACCTTGCTGAAAAGCTCCGGAGAGAACGTTGGAAGTTCGTCGAAAACAATGGCTTCCCCTTCGCTCAGCGAATCCCCAATTCGGAAAATACCTGGATCAAACAAGCCAATGATATCGCCAGGGAATGCCTGTTCTACGATATCGCGGTCTTGCGCCAGAAACTGCTGGGGTTGAGCCAGCTTGATATCCTTGCCCATACGAACATGCTTAACCGACATGCCGCGCTCGAATTTACCGGACACAATACGCAGGAACGCAACGCGGTCGCGGTGAGCCGGATTCATATTCGCTTGAATTTTGAATACGTAGCCCGAGAACTTCTCTTTCGTAGGCTCAATTACTCCTACTGTGCTGTTGCGCGGCTCTGGCTTTGGCGCCAGCTGCAGGAAGTTCTCCAGGAACGTCTGCACACCGAAATTGTTCACGGCACTTCCGAAGAAAACAGGGGTAAGCTCGCCCTTCAACACTTTTTCCATATCGAAAGGATCGCCAGCTACGTCTAGAAGTTCAATGTCATTGCGTAGTTGCTGATGCAAGAATTCACCGGCAATTTGGCGAACCAGCGGATCTTCCACGCCATCCACCTTGCGAACCTCAATATCTTTGTGATCCTCGCCATTGTATAGCTCCACTTGCGACTTACCACGATCGTACACGCCGCAGAACTGTTTGCCTGAGCCAATCGGCCAGTTCATCGGGTAGGATCGAATGCCGAGCACTTCCTCCAGCTCTTCGAGAAGCTCAAATGGATCGCGGCCTTCGCGGTCCAATTTGTTAATAAACGTAAAGATCGGAATACCGCGCATCCGGCAAACCTGGAATAATTTCTTGGTCTGTGTCTCGACCCCTTTGGCCACGTCAATCAACATCACGGCGCTATCTGCTGCCGTCAGCGTCCGGTACGTGTCCTCACTGAAGTCTTGGTGACCAGGTGTATCCAGAATATTAACCCGGTGCCCTTCATAGTCGAATTGCATCACACTGGATGTAACGGAAATTCCACGTTGCTTTTCAATTTCCATCCAGTCCGACGTTGCATGCTTGCTAGCTTTGCGCCCTTTGACCGTTCCGGCTAAGCGAATCGCGCCTCCGAATAACAGCAGTTTCTCGGTCAGTGTTGTTTTCCCCGCATCCGGGTGAGAAATAATCGCGAACGTGCGCCGCTTAGCGACTTCCGTTTCGAGAAGCTTTGTGAGTTGCGTAGTCATTTGTTAGTTTAATTCCCTTCTTCTTTTACATGGATACTACTAGGTGTTGCTTATTGATTAAGCTTGGGCTTTCTGCAAATCGATACTCCAATTCGCTTCATCAAGGAACGTACGGTTGCTGAACTCTCTACCACGTACGACGACCTTATCAGCAAATACTTGGACATAGATACCCTGAGCTTTATTCTTAGCTTCCTGTTGATACGCACGGTTCAGCGTTCTGCCGACCGAGGAATTGTGGAAATAATGGAATGTTTCCTGCACATAATGCGGAGTCCCATTCTGGAAATCTTGATGGCGGTGTCCACAGAAGACGAACACATTCTTATAGGGCTTCAACGTTTCGCGGAATTGGATTGCGCGGATTAATTGGTGAGATCCCCCATCTGTCCCATTTGGCGGCAGCGGTTGATGTGTCATAACGAACAAAGGTCTGCCCGGTTGATACAGGGCTTTAACTCGCTCCTTGAACCAGGCCAACTGTTCATCGGAATACCATGCGCCTTCACCGACTTCCGGCTTCTCCTGAACATAGGCTTCTTGTGAAAGCAGCAGAATGGAGTGACCTTTCGTCGTAAAATCATTATAAAGCGACTTGTAGCCAAAAAACTTTTTAAACTGCTCTCGGCTGACTTCATCGCTCTTACCATTCGGAACGGCCGCTTGATCCCAATTATTCGCTTTATTGATCCAAATCGTGTAATAGTCGTGGTTCCCCATGTTCGCATGAACCGGAGGAAGTTTATACTCACTTACAATGGTACGCAGCTCCTTATAATCTCGTTCCGTTCCTGTATCGGTTAAATCGCCTGTTAACATAATGGCGTCAACTGGACCGTCGAAATGTGTAATGTCATCGAGCGCTTGCCTCAATTTCTTCACGGTTAACGGGTCACCTACGCTGATATGAAGGTCGCTTAATATAAAATAGGACATTAGCGGACCTGTCGGCAACGGTTCGGCCGAAGGCTGCGCCACAGCTTGAGCGGGCTCGGGTGAAGCAGATGATACGGCTGGCTGATCTTCCGCCATAAACCTTTTTTTTACCATTTGACTAAAAAAAGCACTTATTCCAACCAATGCAGCCCCGATTGCAAGCAGCCATCTTATAAAAGCTCTTCGTGACATAAACGCACCCCAAGTATAATAGTAAGGATTTACTCCGTAAGATCTATTATACCATAAAAAATCCAATAGGCGTCAGTCGCCTATTGGATGTTATGCATGCTTACTTAAGTTAAAACCGTTGTTTTTTGAACGGTTTCCCAATCGACTTCGCCTTCATTTTGACCGTTGATCGGCCACCACTTAAACCCGTCTTCCGTTAGCAGTCTAGTCGCCTCTTCAGGTCCCCAAGATCCAGCCGGATATTCTTTCAGATCATCCGTTTTCTCGTTCCATGCCGCAGCAATGCGGTCTACATAAGACCAAGCTAACGCCACTTCATCCCAACGCGTGAAGTACGTAGAATCTCCACGGGCTGCATCATACAGCAAACGCTCATACGCTTCCGGCGTATTAATGCCGATTTGGCAGCTTTGGCAGAAATCCATAGCAACCGGAACGATGACGCCTTCTGATCCTGGCTGCTTCGCATTCATTTTCAAGTAAATGCCTTCCATCGGATTAACGCGGAAAACAAGCAGATTCGGTTCCATTACATGCTTTTTAGCCAAATAAACGTTGTTCGGAATGTTTTTGAATTCAACGACAACCTCGGTTGTTTTGACCGGCAGCCTTTTCCCTGTCCGGATGTAGAACGGCACTCCAGCCCAGCGGAAATTATCGACATGAACACGCGCAGCGAAATACGTTTCCGTCGTCGATTGCGGGTTCACGGAATCTTCCTCACGGTAAGCCGGTAACGTTTTGCCTTTGCTGGAACCACTGGAATATTGGCCACGAACGACATTTGCACGAACATCATCGCCATCTTCGAACAGGCGCAAAGAACGCAAAACCTTGACCTTCTCATCGCGAATATCTTCCGGATGCAGGCGGCTAGGCGGCTCCATCGCCATCATCATCAACATTTGAAGCATATGGTTTTGGCCCATATCGCGCAAAGCGCCCGAGTGGTCGTAATATCCGCCACGCTCTTCAACGCCGACGGTTTCGCTTAATGTAATTTGAATATTTGCTATGTATTTATTGTTCCATAGCGGCTCGAAGAAGGCGTTCGCGAAACGCACAAACTCAATGTTTTGTACCATCTCTTTACCGAGGTAGTGGTCAATGCGGTAGATATCCTTCTCCTCGAACACTTGACGGAGTTGACCGTTCAAACGCTCAGCCGAAGGTAGATCGTAACCGAATGGTTTCTCAATCACCAGACGGTGCCAACCTTTGGTTTTGAGCAAACCGCCTTCGCTTAAATTGTAGGACACGTTGCCGAAAAGCTCCGGCGCCAAAGCCAGGTAGAACAAGCGGTTGCCGCCCGTTTGATATTGCTCATCCAGTCTTGTGGACAACACGTTTAACTCGTGGAAGCCGGCCACGTTGTTAATATCCAAAGACATGTACTCGAAACGGCTTGAGAAGCGAGTCCATTCCTCATCGTCCGTAATTTTGTAACGGGCAAATTCTTGGATCGAATGTTTCACGTCATCGCGGAATTGTTCACTCGTCCGAGGTCTGCGAGCAAGACCGACAACGGCGAAATTTTCTCCTAATTTCCCTTCCCGATACAAGCTATAAAAAGCTGGAAATAGTTTTCTTTTCGCCAAATCGCCGGTTGCCCCGAAAATATAAAATACAGCTCCACTCATATATGCATCATTCTTTCTCTATTAGGATTGGTTAATATGCTTAGCATACCTAAAATTGTCAAGCTATTCAACTTTTCTGAGAACTTTCCCTATAACAATTTCTTATACCGATCTAGACATCCGTCTATACCGAAATGGGGCCTTCCGAATAGGCTACAGTACATACAAATACGGAGGTGCCAAGAGTCTTATGCAGCCCATTCATCCGATCACCGAAAAAGCTTGCAAAAGCCTGTGCGGAAAACCAGTTCTGCTTTATCTTAATGATGGTTCCCAAATCTTTGGAGTTTTAAGCCGTTTGGAGAAAAATACGCTTATTCTTAATGAAGAGGCTCGCCCAACGCTTAATTCAACCGCATCCAAGAAGAAACGTAAAACAACTGCCAAAGCAAAATCGGTCCAACCAAAGAAAGAAACCTCAGAAACATCCAGCACGGGGCCGCAACTGGAGCAATTAAACTTCTTTGGAATGCCGCTTTTCGGCGGTCCATCTCCCGGCCCAGAAGCCATCGATATTCCAATTGACCGGGTTGCTGCTATGTTCAGCGAATAAAGAAAAGGCTGCCGATGACTTGCTCATCAGCAGCCCTAGTATTACCGAACAAGCTTCTTTTTCATTCGGAAGCAGCTTAGCTCAGGGAGATACTCTTCAATCTCATACCCTTTGCTGGAATAAAAGCCAATGGCATTGGGATTGCTATCATCGACGAAAAGCTCTGCTGTGCGGCAGCGCTCACTTTTCCCATACTCCTCAGCCATTTTCATGAGCTCTTTCCCCAGTCCTTTCCCCTGCTCACGGGGATCGACGGCCAGCATATCGACGAACAGCACGTTCGATTTGCGAATAACCGAGATGAACCCATAAGGCTGTTTATATCCTTTAGCTGCCACAAACGTTTTGTTGTGGTTCAGCCGCTTGCGAATTTCTGAAAAAGTAATCGAAACGCCTGACTGATACTGTCTGGAAAAAGGCACTAACTGTTCAACAATCAAACGATGAATCGCCCGATCGTCGTTAGCAGCTAACCGTTTGCGAATCACGCTGCATCGCCTCCACAAGAAGCAATAATGCTATCTTATGTTGCTCCTGGCGGAATTGACTCAGCTACTTGCTTATCTTCCATCTGACAAGTACCAATTTACCCCAATACCTACGAATGATATACTAGACTTATGTGAAAAGGGGTGATTGAAATGATCTATGCCTATCCTCCGATAACAGCAGTAAATAGCTACCAGACCCATAAGGATTATTATCGGGTTAGCGGTATCCGCGGCATCGCAGGCGGTAAATCTACCACGATTCGTGAGCAGCTTAATTTGCCATATGAGGGCTCACCGTATCAAAAAATCGCAAAAGCTGCAGCCCAAAACGTAGCTGGATTCGTTCAAACTGCCCAGAATGCCAAGCTCACCGCACAATCCTTGGTCCAAGCAAGACCTGGCGACAACAATCGTGAAACCATCCTAGAGCCTATCCGTGAATTTGTAGATACATATAATGAACTTCAGACCTCCTTACGAGAGTCGCCTGCGTACATGAATCGTTCCCTTCTTGCCGGGCTAGAGCAAGCCGCTAAGCCTTATTCGCTCAAAGAAATCGGCATCGACAAGCTTGATGATGGCAGCCTTGAGTTTCAGGAACAGGAGCTTCAAGGTCAGGTCAACAGCCTGTCCAGCTCTTTTCGAAAAAGTCTCGACAGCCTTACCAGCTTCGCTTCTACCTTGGCGAACAACCTTGGACAGCTGCAGCAAGTTCCCTCTGAAGCATTGTTTCAAATGTCCCATTCTGACCTAAAACCTTACGGGCAATACCGTTCCAAACTCCAAGCCTACTTGCCGGTTCCGATGAGAGGGCTGCTGCTCGATACACAGATGTGATTTAAAAAAAGCGACCCTCTGGAATGAGCTTATGCATCTGCATGCTCACCCAGAGGGTCGCTTTTTTTAGAAGAGCTTCTTGCCTAAGACATGATCGAGTGGAACGTAGCCAATGACACGGCTGTCCATACTGTTATTTCGGTTATCTCCCATCACGAATACGTGATCTTCCGGAACTGTCCATTCCTTGTTCCCGTTTGCTCTCATCGCCTCGTTCAAGTACGGCTCTTCGAGCAATTGGCCGTTCCGGTACAATTTATCGTCTTTCATCTCTAAATGGTCGCCAGGCTTCCCAATCACACGTTTGATCCATACGTGTTTGTCATCACCTTTTGTAAATAAGCTAAGCAGAGGGCTATCCAGCAGATCGTTCTTGAACGTCCGCTTCAAATCAACTCTAGAATCAATAATGACGATGTCTTCATAATTAGGTTCGTAATTGAACGTATGAGAAAGCTTTGATACATACACACGCTGGCTGTCATGCAGCGTCGGGTCCATAGAATGACCCATTACTTTGGTCGATTGGAACACAAAAACGCCAAGAAATACGACTAAAACAAAAGAAATGGCAATGGAACCAAACCAGCTCCACAATTGCTTGAGAAAATTCATCCTTATCGCTCCCTTGTCCCATGTTGCTACTCAGCCAAGCCGTGCTTAAAGGCATAGATTGCCGCTTGTGTTCGATCCTCCACACCAAGCTTGGCGAGTACGTTCGTGACGTGAAATTTCACTGTTTTCACACCGATAAACAAATCATCCGCCAGCTCTTGGTTCGACTTCCCTTTGGCGATCAGCCTCAGGACTTCCATTTCCCGATCTGTCAGCTCTTCATGCGGTTCCGCTGCCGCCTTAGGCTGTCTGAAACGGTTCATAATCTTAGAGGCAACCTGAGACTCCAGAATGGATTGCCCTTTGGCCGCGGCTCGAATCGCTTGCGCAATTTCGGAAGCGCGAGACGTCTTGAGCAAGTAACTAAAGGCCCCAGCTTCAATCACTGGATACATTTTCTCATCATCCAAGAAGCTAGTCAACACAATGACTTTACATTCCGGGTACAGCTGAAGCAGCTTCCGAGTCGTTTCGATCCCATCCATGCCTTCCATGACCAAATCCATCAGCACGACATCCGGTCGATATTCCTGAGCTAACCGAATGCCATCTTGCCCGTTGCTGGCTTCTCCGACCACTTCAATGCCATCTTCTGTTCCCAGAACAGCGGCAAGCCCGATCCTCACCATTTCATGATCATCGACAAGCAAGACCTTAATCAATGTATCGTCCATTTGCTTCTCCTCTCGTCAGCAGAACTGTCATCCTATTTTCCACTACCAACACCATCATCAATTAACAACACGAACCGACTATACACTTTCCACTGCATCTGTAGCTAGAATCGGCACTCGAATTTCAATACGCGTACCACGATCAGGAGCTGTAATAATGTCAACAGAGCCGCCAATTTCGTTAACCCGCTCCTTCATAGACACGATGCCGTAGGAGGTAAGTTTCTTCGCATCCAGTTCAAAACCGACACCATCATCGCGGATCGCCAGACGAACGCCGTCAGCGCGGTGAAGCAGCTTAACCTCGAGCTTATTCGCTTTGGAATGGCGCAATGCATTGGAGAGCGCTTCCTGTACAATCCGGAACAGGTGATCCTCAATACCTTTATTTAAACGAATCTCTTCGTCCATATCCCATGTAATCGCCATCGGCACTTTGGCCGCCAGCTCTTTGAGAAGCTCAACAAGCCCTTCGGACAATCGTTTTCCTTCCAAATGGATAGGCCGCAAATGAAGCAGCAGCGCCCTCATCTCCGATTGCGCAACGGAAGCCATTTCCTCAATCAGATGAATCTGCCGTTTGGCTTTCTCGAAATCCTTGTCCAATGTCCGGCCAACAGCGGTTGCGGTCATCGAGATCGCGAACAATTGCTGGCTTACTGCATCGTGCAGCTCCCGCGCTAAACGCTGCCGTTCTTCAATAACAGCCGACAATTTCGCTTTCTCCGCAAGCTCGGCGTTATTGTTAGAAAGTCGCTGCAGGGAAGTAACCTGCTCTTCCCAACGTTTCATAATGCGGCCGAGCTGCTCGCCGAGACGCCCGATCTCATCTTCACCATTCTGGAAGCCTTCGCGGGCGAAGGTCCCTTTTTCAAGCAAAATCATCGTCTCCATCAGCGGCTCAAGCCGGCGTGTAATCCGTGAGCTGTTCCAGTAACCGTACCCTGCGCCAATGCCTCCGATAATCACGATGGCCATGAAAACGAATTTCACACCTTCTTGCCAGCTCGTAAATGGATTGATTAGATTGTTTGAGTTCATAAAATAGATGATAGCGCCAAATACAAAAAAACTAAAAATAATCGATTCAGCCATACTGCGCCATATCATATTCGTTAATCTGCGTTTATAGCCGTCCAATATGCGCTGAACCTCCTCTAGACTTTTACATCACTTTAATTTTAATATCTCCTACGATATAAGAAAGCACAAGTTTCACGCGGTGATCGCAGCTCTCATAATTGGACGACTGCCACTGTAATTTGTTCATTACGCCTGACTCACGCTCACTTGCGACTTGAATTTGGCCAAATGTAACGGATGCCCCAACTGAGACGCCAATATCATCCGGTACCTTTATATCTACGTCGCCTATCACACCTTGCAGAATAAGCGTAGTCTCCTTTTGCTCCAGTATCGCAAGCGAGAGATCGATATACGTCTCCCCAATAATGTACCATGTTGAACTATTGCGCATGATCCAAGGCTCACGCCCCAATCGAACGCTATCCATCAGCTTCTGCTTCTGAATATAGGTGTCATCTTTATGCACTTGCTTAGACCTTATGAAAAAGAATCCTAATGAAATCAAAACGATAGCGAAAACAATCGTAATATGATCACCAAACAGAATCACAGCCCCCACGCCGATGAGCACAAACCCTTTGCGCTCTTTGCGGGAACGGACCCGATGAATGCCCAGCAAGACGAGGATAATCGCAAGAATGGGGAAAAAGCCTATCGTATGATCCAGAAGCAAAAAAAGACCGGCGCCAATCAGCACAAGAGCTGTATTCCGGTTGCGGTTGTTTTTGGTTTCTTCGCCCATCGCTGCACCTCCTCTGGCTGCCGATTAATTCGTTCATATAGATTCCTAGCATACCATAAGAATGGACAGCCTCCAAGATGCAAATCCTTGCCCAGCAAGGCTCTAGCATGAGGAAAGGAGGCCGGAGCTCGGCTGCGCCGCATCCTGTCGCGGCGCAGTACAATCACGCGAGGCTTATTTCTTGTCGCGCCAATCCTGCTGAAGCTTGCGCATCTCTTGCTTGAGGTTGCTGCCAGCCTCCTTCAGCGTCTCTTTCGACACGCGCCCCGCCACGCGCAGCCCCTGCAGCGCTTCCCGGCCGAGCTCGCGGCCGGTCGCTTCCAGCTCGCGCAATGCTTCGCGAGCTTCTTCCTTGGACAGCCCGCTTCGCGGCTGTCCCGCTCCTGCTGCGCGGCCTGCACGCAGCACCGCCAGCTCGTCTGCGAGCGCCAGGCAGACGTCCTGGCTGCTCGCGTACTGCGCGCGGTACTGCGCGCACGCAGCTTCCAAGCGCAGCTTCTCTTGCAGCGCCATACGCGCCAGCTCTTCGTCGCCTGCGCGCATGGCCAGCTCGGCCTGCTCGGCGCGCAGCTGCGCCATCTCCTCCGCGTCGACGCTTTGCTGGCGCAGCTCAATCGTTCGCTGCAGCGCTTCCTCGTAGCGCTCTTCCAGCTCGGCGATGCCGCGCGATGCTCCATCGTGTCCGCCGTGTCCTGCGTTCCTCGAGTGGCCGCCTCCCCGTTCATGCAGGTCCAGCTTGCTTGCTGCCTCCTGCAAGGCCATATCGGCCATTTTACCAATTCGATCAAATACGCTCATGATCCACACCTCCTAAATTCCTGTTGATTAAAGTTTGAACTCCGCCGAATCGTTTTGTTTTTTTAGCATGCGATAGCCGTAATACATTAACCACACAGCAAACACAATCGCTAGGAATCCAGATAATTTAGTAATTAATATCAGGGCACCAATGCCGAAAATCACCCAGCCCATCTTCTTGCCATGGGTTATCCCCACATAACCAAGCCCCACCATCGCCACAGGAACCAGCAGTCCCATGACATGAAAATGCATACCAACTTGATGCATACAAATAAGAAAGCCTACCGCTATTAGAATGAACGCCCAACTTTTTGATCGATTCATGCTCACTATTGCACCGCCCTTCGCGTAATCTTCATGCTACTATCGTAGCCGAAAAGGATGTGTGTCAAAACGGACTCCCGACTGTTTTTGTACCTAGACCTAAGTCCAGTATGCACTAAGACCTTTAACCATATTTTGGGCGTTGTTTCTCTTATTCTATCAATGATAGAATATTTGAAGCCGAGTCCGGTGCACAGACAAAGTGCCGGTACGGGGGACGATTTACATGGGGTGAATATTTGCTTTGTACGCAGAGCAGACTAGGGAGAACCTTCTTCCCGAACCCGTCAACTAACCTCGGAGGCTCATTTTGAAGGAGGATTACCAATTGAATATGTTTACAAAAGGGTTAGCGTGCCTTGCTGTGTCCGCCACAGTTTTGGCAGGAGGCTTTCTTTCCCCATTTTCGGGACATGCCTATGCAGCCGCCGCGAGTATGGACGTGAAAGTGCAAGTCAACGATGACCTGGTTCAATTTCCGGATGCCCAGCCTTATTTGGATGACAACCACGCTACACAAGTACCGATCCGTTTCGTAACAGAGAAACTGGGTTATGATGTACAATGGCAAAAGGAAGGCGACGAAATTAAAGTCACACTGAACAATGACAAGCACTCTATTTCCTTGGTGTCCGGCCAAAAAGAGGCCGAAATCGATAGCACCCCTGTCGAGATGGACACACACGCTGAGTTCCAAAACGGTCGTGTCTACGTGCCGCTTCGGTTCTTAAGCAATGCTTCCGACATTCCCGTTCAGTGGGATGCAAGCAGCAACCTAGCGATTTTAAGTAAAGACGGCAATCATCACGCACCTGATTATGAACTATTTGAGTCAACAGCTTACTCCGCAGATCCTTCTGAAAATGGAGGCTTTGGAGCATTGGACTATATGGGGAATCCATTAGGAATCGGAACCGTTGCTGTAGATCCATCGGTTATTCCACTTGGATCTAAGCTCTATATAGAAGGTTATGATTTCAACGGCCTGCCAAAAGGCGGCATGTATGCTTATGCAACGGATACCGGTAGTTCCATCAAAGGCAAACGCGTTGATATTTTTATTCCAGGCTCCCAGCAATCCTTACGCAAATTCGGCTTCCAAACTGTAAAAGTGTACAAACTAAACCCGTGATGATCACGGGTTTTTTAATTTTGACGAGCATACGGCCAACTACCTAAAGCCTCACATAAACTGCGATGCAACTCCGGGACCTCCCTATCTATTCGATCGAATCGTCTCAAAGGAACTGGAGTCCGCTATTTGTGGAAAAACGAGCATTTCTCTTTTGTAACGGAACTACAGGCTCTTATTTGTCCTCGAACGTGCGATTTTCAGGAGATATCGGGAAAATAGTACCCTGTAGTTCCCTTCAGGTAACCGAAAAGGCGTTTCTCCCTGAAATAGCCCCCCACAGTTCCCTTTCAGGTGAGGATACCGTGCAACTGCAGTACGAGAGCGGTTCGAGAGCTGTATGAGGGCTGGCCCGGAAGCCTTTTCGGCTGAAATTTCCGAGAGATAGCGCATTAACAAAAAAACAGCCCCGGAACACCGGGACTGATTCATTAAAAGAAATCCGCCAAATACGTCGTACGCTGCGGAATAGCCGCTTCCAACCGAGCAACCAGCTCCTGCGAGCCTTGAAGCCGCTCGATTTTGGCCATAAAGCCCGACTTTTGATAACTCATAAATAAGGCAGCCAACGTTTGAATACTACAACTCAGTATACGCTCTTCTGCCGGTTGCTCACCCTCAACTAACTTGGTGACCTCCGCTTTTTCCCCGCTGCCTGTGAATTGCAATTGGAAAATCCCGTCGTTCCAGTCTGCTTGCGAGTCAGAAATACGTAAATAGATAGGTTCAACTTCCTTGCGCGGTTCAAACCGATACTGCTTCAGGAAAGCTTCCACATCAACAATGCGCGCTGAAAAATACGTTATTTTCTCCTGCTTGAACTTAGGATCATGCACCAAGAAAGGAAGCTGATCATCAGCTGGCGCTTTAACCTCTACCTTCGAGATCATGGAATCATGATCGGCTATGAACTTCCACAACCCACGTCTCGTTTCTTCATCCAAAAACACCATCTCATGAATGGTCGCCGTATATTCTTTTACTTGATAAAAGACGTACCCCGTCCGTTCACCCTTGGCATTTACATAGAGGGCTACCGTACCCTTTTTATTTTTAAAATATCGGTTGTTCCACCAACTTGCGTCCCGCATCAGCATGCCATTGAATTGCAAGGCGTACTGCTCATAAATGGGATTCAAAAGCTCCCATTCCCTCGTCACACGAACGATTGAACTGCCTTCCGGAGCATGAAATTTCGGAAGTTTATCCGCAGGAATTTCATATTTCAGGTAATCAATATACGTTTCCCAGCCATACTTCCGATAAAATTCGAACTTAAACGGAGATAAAAACGAGACGGTCTGCCCTTGCTCTTTCATCACCCTGAGCGCTTGAAGCAGCAGCTTCGCTACCATCCCGTTGCGCCTATACTCCGGCCATGTTGCTACTCCCGCAATACCGCCCATGGCAAACCGCTGACCATTCAGCCACGTATGAAATTGGTTAATTTGAAGCTTGGCAGCTAGCTTACCCTGAACAAAATAGCCCCAAATTTGCTTCGGATCTGTCCAACTGCTGCGATCTTCCTGCTCTTCTGCGCTCAGCTCATATTGAAAAGCAAATTGGGATAAAGCAAGACTCTCCGGCAATTCCTGTTGTTCCAATGTTCGAATTTCACTCATTATGTATCACCTCATGTACAAGTATACTGGAAAATCATTGACAATACCTATGCCTAATTAGGCGCTTTCCATTTTGAAATCAGGGCATCCGTCCAATCAACGAATGTCTCTACGTCATATGATGTTGATGTATAGTGATTCAACCCACTTAAATACTTAAGAACCGGAGGGGATACTATGTCATATGCAGCTGGTTGTGGTACTGGATACGGATCTGGATACGGATCTGTAGGTGTCGTTCTTGTCCTTTATGTTCTGCTTGTTATCATCTTAGCTACTTTCGCAATCTAATCTTGCCTTCATTCCAACCTGACTATTCCTTTTAAAAAGACCTGCCAGCACCAACTTCTTTGACAGAAGCTGGTGATTGGCAGGTCCTTTTTTTATTTTATCGGAAATATAAGAACACGTTCGCCCCTCGCAAAACCTGAACCTCCGGCAGGCAGCTGAATCAAACAATCCGCATCTTTAATGGAAACCATAATGCTGGACTTATCAATGCCGGAAGGCTTAACCCGCAAACAGCCATTCTCCACATGGGTTGTCCCTCTGACATAACGCGGGAATGCCGAGCCTTTGTCGTAATCTACATCCAGATAAGCTGTAATGGCTTCGGGGTAAGGTGTTGGACAGCCTGACATCGCTTTAATCAGCGGCTTGGCAAACAGCTCAAAGCCTACAAACGATGCGCCCGGATTCCCAGAGAGTGAGAGCAGCAGCCTATTCTCCCAAAAGGCTGCGCTCGTCGGCGTGCCTGGTCGCATCGCCACTTTATTAAACAGAAGCTTGCCTGCAAACCTTCCAAACAGATCCACCAGAACATCATAGTCGCCTACAGAGACACCGCCTGAGGTGATAACAAGATCAACTTTACCTAATGTCTCTAGCAGAGCGACTTCCACCTCTTCTACATTGTCCGAGAGCGCGTGCATAATCACCGCTTCTCCGCCCGCTGCTTCGACTTGGGCAGCAAGCATGTAGCTGTTGCTGTTGCGAATTCGCCCTGGCTGCAGCGCTTCCTCAACATTCAATAACTCTGAACCCGTTGAAAAAATCGCGACCCTCGGTTTACGGAAAACCGCCACGCAGGAATAACCAAAAGTCGCTAATATCGCCGCTTCGCCAGGCCCAATTTGTGATCCTTGCGGCAGCAATAACTCCTGCGCGGCTATTTCCCCGGCAATAGGGGTTATGTTGCTGCCTATGGGTATATTTTTCTTGATGCAGACCTGAGTCGAGCTTACCCCCACGTCCAGCAAGGGAAGAGCATCCGTCATTTCCAGCATCACCACGCAATCCGCTCCATCTGGAACAGGCGCTCCCGTCATGATACGGGATGCAGCACCTGAATAAACGGTAAGCTGAGGAACCGTTCCGCTTGGAATATGCTCAATGACATGCAAGATAGCCGGATTTTCAGGTGTAGCTTGTTCAATATCCGCAGCGCAAACCGCGTATCCGTCCACGCCGGATCTGCGAAAATGAGGCACGGGGTGATCTGCATAAATATCCCCGGCTAATCGCCTGTTAAACGCGGCGGACAACGGTACAATTTCCGTTTCGGTAAGTTCGATATATTCGGAAAGCACGCTTCGAGCTTCTTCCACCGAAATGACTTTGCGCCCGAATTTAAGCTTCACATCGGTATTCACTAACGTCCGTTCCTCCTATGGGCTAACCGCCAATTTGCGACATCCGGCGAAGTGTTGGTGTATGAGACTGGCTTTCATTCAAGAGCGCCTGCGCCATCTCGTGATTTTGCGGTTTTATGTCCAAAGCACGGAAGAAAAGATCTTCCATTGCCGAATCATCCCCAATATAAGTGCGAACATTGAATTCATCTGACCAATACAAGCATGGTTTCACATTACCATCTGCCGTAATTCGCAGGCGATTGCAGGTCTCGCAGAAGTGATCGCTGATCGGATGAATGAGTCCGAATGAACCTTGTGCGCCTTCGATCCGGAAATTTTGAGCAGGCCCGTTGCCATACACAGCATCCGAGGCTATGGCATTCCAACCCTTTTCCTTACAACGATCCAGTACGGTCGACAAGGGCAAATAGCGGCTTTTCCAAGCCTCATCTTGATGCCCGATCGGCATATATTCAATGAATCGAACTTGAATCGGACGATCCATCGTCATTTGTAAAAAGTCTTCAATTTCGTCATCATTCATGCCCTTCATAAGGACAACATTCAACTTGATCGGGGTAATACCCACACGATAAGCTTCTTCAATGCTGGCCAGAACACGGTTAATATCGCCACCTCGGGTGATGAGTGAGAACCGGTCCGCTTTCAAGGAATCCAGGCTTATATTTACACGGGTTAGTCCTGCTGCGCGAAGCTTTTCAGCTCTTGAAGCAAAATAAATCCCATTGGTTGTCAACGCAATATCTTCAATCCCGGGTATTTGGGAGAGCATGCCAATCAGTTGTTCCAGATTTTTACGCACAAGCGGTTCTCCGCCGGTTAATCTCAGCTTTCGGACACCTAGTCCAGCCAGCACGCGAACAACCTCGGTAATTTCCTCGAACGTTAACAGCTTGTCATCCGGTTCAAATTCCATTCCTTCTTCGGGCATACAGTAAACACAACGAAGATTACAGCGGTCCGTAACTGATATTCGTAAGTAATCGTGCATGCGTCCAAAACGATCCATCAGCAGCTTTGGCATGAAGTTCACCTTCTCTCCAGTCCATTATGACACATTTTTCAGCTAAATCCTACACTCATGATAGATTCTCTAACATAAACTTGTACTCATCCGGCGTATTCACATTCGTTACAAACTTTGACGACAGTTTTAACTTTTCAAAAAAAGCATTCTCCGCAGGCAACCAGTCGATATGATCCAACAAACCCATTAGTCGATATTGTTCCTGCTTCAATAACACCTCAGCTTCAGAACCAACTAACCTGGAGTAAATGCCATGGAGCGGATGAATCTTGCCATCTATGACGGGGATAACCGCATCAACATTGGCTTCTTGGCACAATTGTTTCATAGCTTCTGCTGCATCAGATGAAATGAATGGCATATCACAACCGACAATCCACATAAATTGTTCGGTGGCGGCTTTCGCAGCTGCATGAATACCGCTTAGCGGCCCTTTTTGCACATATATATCGGCCACCCATTGCACATTCATCGGCGTGGGATTAGAGGCTAGAAGCAATTGGAACGCCTCGGGTTCATTTGATACGACAATCGTCTGGTTGCAGATACGGGATATTTCCGTAAGTTGACGAAGAAGCAAGGGCTGATCTTGAATAGGAAGCAGCGCCTTGCTTTTTCCTCCCATGCGACGATTGAGCCCTCCGGCCAAAATAACACCTGTCATCATGACTCGAGTTCCACCAATCGTTTCGTGAAGGATTTCTTCCAACTTTCAGATAGAGCTTCCGTTCGTACGAGACGTTGAGCTCCGTCCTTGTTCATTTTATCGTGATACTTAATTTGATTCGCATAAGCCAGCGTTACGCCATCAACATCTTTGGCGACAAGCTTCACTTGTGAATTTATCGAGAGGAACCCTTCTTGCAAAACTCTGAAATAGAAACCGGTAAACCCTGTTTCTTGCATTTGCAGCGGAGTTTTAGCCCACTCCAGACGTTTGCCCACTTTAAAACAAGGCTGGCGTGGCTGCGAGACCTGAACAATGACTTCGTCAATAGCATAAATGTCGCCAATGCAAACGTCCGTTTCGAGAAAACCGCGCACCGTTAAATTTTCACCAAAAGCGCCCGCTTCCAGCTTGCGGCCAAGCACTTCCTCCCAGTACGCATAATGCTCCTCTGGGTAAACACACAGAGCTTTATCAACGCCCCCGTGCACCGTCAAATCGGCTTGCCCGTCCCCGTCCAATTGGGTTTTGGATACATACAAAGATGAGCTGACCGGGGACTTGTAGATGCCCGTGACCAGCTCTTTGCCTTGATATTCAACAATTTGTGGTTTGCCCACATTCACCGATACGATTTCCAACGTTATTCCTCATTTCCACGCAGGTTCTTTGACATAACTATACCAAAAACCACCCGGAAAGTCAGTTTAAGCTTCTTGCCATTTCATCCCCATTAAGCATTGTTGGATCGATCCACCCAAGCATCATTATCGTAGCCTCTAACTTCCCAATACCCCATGTGCTCCTTTTCAATGAGCTCAATCGCTTGGAGCCATTTGACGGATTTATACGCATACATTTGCGGAACAATCAGCCGGACCGGACCTCCTAATTTTTGCGGTATCGGCTTCCCATCCAGCATTACAGCTACCATAATGTCGTCACTGTCAGCTTGCTCCAACGAAAGGGCATCGGTATACACCTTGTCGCCGGAATAAAATTTCACATATTTCGCCTTGGACTGCACACCCGCTGCTGCTAAAAGCTGCTTAAGCGGTATGCCTTCCCACGTACAATTATAAATGGACCAGCCGGTCACACAATGGAAGTTGCTCACCTGTACCGTTCGTTTCAACTTTAGGAACTCTTCCCAGTTCCAAACACCAGGTTTATCGACTAGACCAGAAATCGCGAATTGCCAAGTCTCCGAGGAAAAAGCCGGAATTTCCGTCACCGTATAAATCCGGAAATTCCCTTGCGCTCCTCCGCCGACCACAGCGGCCGAGTCTGGCAGCGGCGCAGGCGGCGGCAGCATGCTGTTGCCGTCGCCTGCGACATACTCGGCGGTCGATGAACCGCCGGTGTCGAAAGCGCCTTTTATCCAGCGATAAAAGGCGGGCCCGACCGCGATCACAAGCACCAGTCCTGCGGCAAGCCGCAGGAACGAGGCGCGTGTGATCGGCGACGCCTTCAGCGCGGCGATAACCGCCTGCGCTGCTGAGCGCTCCGCCGTGGCGTCAGACGCCGCCACGGGAGGTGTTGCCGCCGGCTGCACGGCCGGCGGCTTAACGGCAGCGGCAGCGGCGGCTTGATCCAGCCGCTGCTGGCGCTTCAGCCATCTGCTGCGCGAGATGGCGTGGTACACGGCATACGGCACTCCGACCCAGGTCAGCAGGTCATGGATGAGGAGTGCCGTATTGTTTAAAGCTGGTGGCAGATGACGGAACTGCCACAGGACCACCCCGGACGCTGCCCAGCCGACCAGCAGCGCCAGCACGAAAACCAGATTCGCGCGTTGATTGCGGCGCGTGCGAATCTGCCGCCAATGTTTGCGAATCATTGGCGCGTATAGGACCATCAGCAAAATAGAAGCGACACCCAAATAAATGTGAAGCTGCTTCAACGACACTCGGAAAATTCCTAAATCCCCGCGAATCGCCCCTATGCTAAGCACAATGCCCGTTATTGTCAGCAGCAGGAGAATCCAGGCATTCCAGCTATGTATAGCATTAAGACGCTTGCCAAAGGATTGCTTTAACCAACCTCTTTTCGACTCCATACGCCCACATCCTATTCAACCAAGAGTTTATACCTCTAATCATAACGTGCAAATCTTAAATAAAGCTTACAACTTTCTAAAATTGCTGAGTATGCTCCATCAGTTCGGGGGCCTCCACCAATTTCAACCAGAGCCGCTCTATTCGATCGTCTCATTGGAATTCGGCAGCTTGTGTACAATTATCGCCAATTACTCCTACTATTTACCGCAGTTGAACCCGTTTTTGCTCAATAAACTGCATTTTCTACCGATAATTTCCCCGATCTTGCAGAATTCGTCCAACTGTCGTCGATATAGATGCAGTTTTTCCAGCTATCTTTGTTCCTGCCACCTCGCAGCGCAGATTAACTGCTCTTTTTCCATTTATTTCACCTGAGGCGCTGTAAAGCAACGTCCTTTTAAGATCGGATACCTGTGAAAGGTTACCTACAACACATCGATAGGAATGGTAAACCAAAACGTGCTGCCACTCCCCCCATCCTTACCCGCTCGGCTATCCACACCGATAGTTCCGCCATGCAGCTGGACGATGGACTTAGCAATTGCCAAGCCAAGTCCGGCGCCCCCACTTACACGCGTTCGTGATGGGTCTGAGCGATAAAATCGATCGAATATTTTGTCCGCATCCCTTTCCTCGATCCCCTCACCTTGATCTTGAATCAGCATCTTTAGATAAGAGGTAGGCAACTGTTCCACTTTAATTGTAATGCTGCCGCCAACAGGGGAGTGACGAATGGCATTCCCCAAAATATTCGCCAGAACCCGCTTCATTTCCTGAGGCATGATGGTGACAGGGGGCAAATAATCGGGCAGGTCTACAACGACTTGCAACTGCTTATCTTCCAGTTGAAAAGCCAAGCTTTGCAGACCATCCACCAGGAGTTGATCAACATGATACGGCTCTGGCACGAAATCGGTTCCTCCTGCATCGAGCTGCGAAAGCTTGAATAGCTCCTGGATCAATCCGTCTAATCGTCCCGTTTCCAAACGGATGGTTCGGAGATAACGCTCGAAGGTCGCTTTATCCTGAATGACATCGTCTTCCAATGCTTCTACGAAAGCCTTAATTGAAGCCATTGGCGTTCGCAGATCATGCGACACATTCGCCACAAGCTCCTTGCGAGAAGCCTCTGCTGTTCGTAATTTGCCGAAGCTTTCCTTCAGTTTCCCGCTCATACGATTGAACTGATCCGCTAGTCTTTGAAATTCAGCTGGCCCGATGTGAGGCACTATCCCCTCAAAATGGCCTTCTGAGATGCGAGTCGTCTCCTGAGTAATGGCATGAATGGCTTTTTCCAGAGGGCGTGTCATGATGTAATGAATGCCCATCGATACAACAGCCGCACCTAAGGTAACGGTCGACAGAATCACAACATCCTTCCAGTGAAGCAGCATAAAATGGTAGCAAATAAGCAGCGAAAGCAAGATGATCCCCGTACTCACTCCGCTTGCAATGAGCAAATAAAATCGAAGCTTCAGGATAGCTCCCTCCCTTCGAACTTATAACCGATGCCCCACACCGTTTTGATAAAGCGCGGCTCCGATGGATTAGGCTCCAATTTCTCTCTTAAACGGCGGATATGAACCGTTACTGTCGTTGTATCCCCGTAGTAATCAATATCCCACACTTTGCTCAGCAATTGATTTCGCGAAAACACTTGATCCGGATGGGCTGCGAACAAATGCAGCAGTTCAAATTCCTTCACCGTCAACTCGATGTCTTTGTCGTAGACGCGGACACTGCGATGCAGCACATTGATTTCGAGTCCAGGATATCTCATTATATGAGCAGGCAGTGCTGCCTCTGTATTCACCTCAGTCTCCGTCTGAGTGCGCTGCAGCCTACGCAAAATCCCCTTTACTCGCAGCACAAGCTCTCGCGGAGAGAAGGGCTTCGTCAAGTAGTCGTCAGCCCCCATCGTAAGTCCCATCAACCGATCCATTTCGTCCCCCAGCGCCGTCAGCATGATGATGGGAACGTCCCGCTCATTGCGAATTTCTTCGCAAACCTGCCAGCCGTTTTTACCGGGCATCATCAGATCCAGCACGATTAACTGCGGATTGTGCTGCCGCCATTGCCTGATCGCTTCCTCGCCGTTCATTGCTGAAATGACTTGATAACCTTCCCTCTGCAAATAAACGGTACAAACATCTATAATATTCGGTTCATCATCTACAACTAGAACGATTGTTCCCATGCGAGCATACCTCCTCAAGCTAGTATAATTATACCTCATCCTTTTAAAAGGAAACTTACAGATGTCTTACAAAACAATAAAAACCCAGCATCTTCAGATGCCAGGTTTCCATACCATTAATATTAACGAACTTTAGTTTATACTTGCAGCACACCATCAACCGCAGGCTCTTCCTGCTTACGATTTAAACTTCGGATATATCTCGTTTGCGCAATACCGGCAGCAATGAGAATGACGCCTACGACGGCAAACATCACTTTTCCGCCATAATGACTGAATAGCAATCCTCCCAGCACTGGCCCGATGGCACGAGATAACTGCCAGTTCATCCCGAACACGGAGAAATACAAGCCTCTATGCTCCACTGGCGCAATCACGGAAATCACTTTTTGAATATGGGGACCATTCAACATTTCACCAATGGTAAATAAAAATTCAACAAAAAGCAGAATCGCAAGATAAGGAACAAATCCGTAACCGATGGATACAACTGCAAACAACATGTAGGATACAGCCACGACAACATAAGCAGGGACATGCTCTGTTCTTTTTGCAATCCACAGCTGCAGCGCGATGACTACGCACCCATTGAAAGTAATAATCGTCGCAAAGACCGATTTATAATTTTCGAAATTTTGCTGTAGATGTAGTGGAAAGGTAGACTCAACTTGCGCGTATAAAAGGGATACAGGCATGGCCAGAAAGGTAATCCACAGCAGTGGTTTATGCTCCGACCATTTAATTTTGACTTTGTTAGCTTTTGCGGCAGCCAACACCTCTTCACTTTTAATAGGCATCGTCTCCGGGACCTTCCATATGACTAATCCTGCATAAGCAACTAGTGTAACCGAACAAGCCAGGAAGATAATCGACGGATTCATGGTAAACAAGAGTAAGCCTAAAAGCGGACCAAATGCTGATCCCATGTTTAAAGCAGTGTGCAATAAAGCAAAGACCTCAGCTCGCTTCTGCTCCGGCACAACATCTGAAATTTGAGCATTGGCAGCAGGGCCATACATCGCATGTCCAATTCCATTAACAATGGAAATAAGCGCAAACTCCCATACGTGACTGGCAAATATATATCCACCAATAGCAAAGGCTTGAATAAGGAGTGCTGCAAGCATCATTGGCTTCCGTCCGTACTTGTCACTCAGGCTGCCTGCATACAAGTTTACAAATATTCCGCATAAGGGCTGTAGGCCTACAATCAACATGGATAAAAACACGGAACCATCCAACTTGTCATACAAATAAAATACTAGATAGGGTCTCATCATAAAACCGGCTAATGACGTCAGAATCGTGCCCACGACTCGAACCCAAATCGCTGTGTCATACTTGCTAATCACCGAAAAAAAGGGAATTCTTTGCATTTGACCTCCTAGATGTCTTTGGTTCTTTCAGTTTAGAAGGATTTGAGCAAAAGAAAAAGGTAAAATCTCGTTATAACGGATTTCACCTTTTATGTATCTCCTATTTTCTTAACCTCCGATACGAATCTTCCGGTAAGTATCGATAAACGAAAGGACATCTACGCGCTTCCCCCTCTTCTTCGCTACTCTGGCCATTTTCACTAGGGTTGTCCAGAATTCGTCGAGCACGGGAGATTCAAAATCATTTTCCTTCGGAGCCTGTGTCAATTTATTCTTGTTCGAGTATGAAGCTCCTTCATCGGAGATCAGATATTGAATCTGACTTTTTTTCCACTGCTCGCCGGTTACGTAGCTTACACCAATTTCACGCATTTTTTTGCGTACAGATGTGACAGGGCGGGATAATTCTTTGGCAATTACAACCGGAGGGCACTCTGATGAAAGTCGAATTAACTTGTCCAATTCTTGTGTGGACCAAGGTTTTTTAGTCATGACGATAACCTCACTTCATAAATGAAAGATTCGTATTCGCTTTTACTGGTTAACAACGGGTATACTGAGAGAATAACAATCAAATGTTAAAGAAGTATGAGTTAACCATAATGAAAGTATGAAGACATAACTTTTTCGCTATTTCTCTTGTTTTTACGACCTTTGAACTAATATTTGAATGAATTTTAGGTCTTTGTGCGTGGAAAAACTAGTCATGGAGGGTGACAACGAATGAAACATCATATTAATGGAGCAGAGTTGTACATAGCGGAAAAAGGACAAGGGGCACCTGTCATTTTACTGCACGGATTTCCATTGGATCATCGCATGTGGCAAGCGCAGGTAGAGGCGTTGTCAGACAATTATCGTGTGATTACACCAGATTTACGTGGTATGGGGCATTCGGATGTACCCAAAGCTAACATTTCAATTGAGCAATACGCGGATGATATTTTGACGATGATGGACAAAATGGACATACAAAAAGCCGCGCTTGGCGGCTTCTCCATGGGCGGTTATGTGGCTTTTGCACTTCTGCGTAAAGCTCCTAAGCGATTCACCGGTCTTCTCCTCGCCAATACCCGTCCGGAAGCAGACGGACTGGAGGCTCGTAAGAATCGTATGAATATGGCGTCTGCCCTCTATGACAAAGGGGCTAGCGCGGCAAGAGATGCCATGCTGCCTAAGCTTCTCACCGAGCAGACAGCCAAAGATCAACCAGGGCTCGTGGAGAGCTTAAGCGCGGTCATGGCCTCCATGCCTGCCGAAGGTCTGGTTCACGCGAGCCTGGCTATGGCGTTCCGCTCCGACTCCGTCGACCTCCTCGGAGCTATCTCCGTACCGACGCTTGTTATCGCCGGTGAGAAAGATCTGATTGCGCCACCTGATGTCATGAAAAAGATGGCTGACGCGATTCCTGGAGCCAGCTTTCATGCCATCCCGGAAGCTTCGCATCTGGCGCCGATGGAGAAACCCGAAGCCTTCAATGCGCTGCTTCTTGAATTCCTCAAAGGCGTCACAGCCTAACCAGCTGGTCCATGACCATCACGGCTGCTCCCATAGCAAGGGCCTCTTCACCAAGCTGCCCCTTGCTGAAGACAACCTGATACGCGGGGTAGTAGTACGTTTTCCGAATCGCTACCTGTGTAGCGGTTTGGAAGAACAACTCCCCGCCCGCGATAAGCGGGCCCCCGAGGATGACCTTCTCCGGGTGCAAAATATTTAATAAATTGGCTAGTCCTATGCCAAAATAGGTTGCAGCCTCCGTAATGATCTCCACGACAAGGGGATCATTTTTTTTGAGTGCCTCCAATACCTGCGTGTAGGACAACTGCTCCGGGTCCTCCACCAACTGCGACAGCACCGTGGATCGGCCCTGTTTTAAGGCAGAGCGTGCCGCCTTTTCAATCGCATACAAGGATGCGTATGACTCCAAGGCGCCGTAGTTTCCTGAGGCGTTACGGTGCGCCACGCCATCCGTTTGAATAATCATTTGCCCGACGGAGCCTTCCATGTCAACCGCGCCATAGATAAGCTTCCCTTCCGAAACCATGGAAGAACGCAAACCAACCCCGGCATGAATATATAGCAGATGTTTGAAACTCTGCGTGCGCTGATGCCAAGATTCCGCTAGAATGGCTGTGTTCGCCCCATTATCCAGCATGGAGGGAATACCTAGCTCCTCTGTCAGCAGCCTGCAGATTTCAACGTTTTTCCAACCATTGGCCTGAAAATAAACCGGCTCCAATATCGTTCCAGACAGCCTGTCCACCGGGCCCACGGCGCCGACACCGATTCCTAGCAGCATTGACTTCGTGATCCCGTGCCGCTCCATCATATCATGCGCCTCCTTGACAATGAGGCGGATAAGAACTTCCGGCGTCATCTCTGCCGTCATCGTCCAGCTCCGGGTGTCTAATTTGTTCATGCCCAAATCAACCAAAACCAGCTTGGACAACGTCCTGGAGATTTCCAAGCCGAAGATATACGCGTAGGCCGAATTCTTCTCATATAGAATCGGCCTACGCCCGCCTGTTGACGCACCGAAGCCGGATTCAAGTATGAATCCTTGGCCCGTCAGCTCTTCCAAAAGCCGCGTCAACGTAGAGACCGTCATCCCGCTTTGCTCAAGCAGCTCCGTCTTGGATATCGTCGTGTGGCGACAAATCAACTCATAAATCTCTTTGGCCTTCCGGTTCGGAATGCGTTCCGATATAGCGCCAGCGTTCAAAAGAAACAGCCCCCAATGATAATCTTTCTCACCTTATTCGCCATCGGGGTGCCTAATTCCTGCCTCGGTTTCATCTATTCCTTCGTGCCTATCATCAGCGTGTATCCCATGTAACTATGATACTTATTCACCAGCTCATCGTATCTGGCTGTAATTTGCCATATGCGCGGGTCCATGAACGACTGCTTATCGGACAAATGAACAGGGTCTGGATGCTGAACTTGATCCTCGAACATTGTTAATGGAAACGGATGGATGCCTGAGAATTCCACAGCAAATTTGCTTCCTTCCAGCAGCTCCCGCCATTCGTCCATGCTATAAATTTTACTAACTCCATAGAAACTGCACAGTGCCCTATGGACGCCAGTGGACATATTTTTGACGCGGATAACCTCCCGGTCATAAAGCTTCCCGCCTGGTTTCAACACCCGGTAATACTCAGAGACCGCCTTCTGCGCTTCTGCGAAATTCGTGACGGATTCCACCATCACAACGTCAAATGATTCATTTTCAAAAGGTAATTGGCACACATCTCCCTCCCGAAAATCCACCTGCACCCCTTGCTTTTCGGCTCGTATTATCGCCTTAGCTACCATTTCGGGGCGGATATCGACCGCTGTCACTTCACATCCCTGTTCAGCAAGGAAGCACGCTGTTCTCCCCGTCCCGCATCCGACCTCCAGAACTCGTTTCCCTTTCTCTATCGGGTATTTCTTCAATTGTTCCATGGTCTCGCCGAACCCGCCAGGGTGCGCATTGCCCACTCCAAGCTTTGCTAACATATCTAGGTACTCGATAGCACTCACACCTCCATAATGGCTTTTCAATCTCTTTTTTACCATATGGAGGGCTGCTGTCTCTTGTTCGAACTCTGGGTCGATTTTCTAAAAAAAGGCTCTAGCCTAAAGCGTTTTTTTCAGCTTCTCTTGGGCAAATCACCCAATCAAACAGGGGTATATCACCATAGGATGTATAGTCTCTCATGGAAGGCTGCCGAGAGCATTACTTATGATTGGGGGTGACATCCATGGGTGTTGCTGCTGGTGCTGCTGTTGGTGTAGGCTATGGAACTTCTGCCACTGCTATTCTCGTATTGTTCATTTTACTCGTTATCGTAACAATGACTTACGCATGGTAATCTATGAAGTCATTTGATAGTTAATAATACAACTTTCTTATCAACAAATGAAAAAAGCTCATGAAATCAATTGATTTCATGAGCTTCCTTTGTATACCGGCAAGAGGACTCGAACCTCCACCCTTTCGGACTCGATTTTGAGTCGAGCGCGTCTGCCATTCCGCCATGCCGGCATATAAACTTGTAAAACAATGGTGCCGAAGACCAGACTTGAACTGGTACGGTAGTCACCTACCGCAGGATTTTAAGTCCTGTGCGTCTGCCGATTCCGCCACTCCGGCTAAATATTTTGTGGAGGCGCCACCCAGACTCGAACTGGGGGTAAAGCTTTTGCAGAGCTCTGCCTTACCACTTGGCTATGGCGCCTTAGTAATAATGGAGCGGAAGACGGGGATCGAACCCGCGACCCTCGCCTTGGCAAGGCGATGCTCTACCGCTGAGCCACTTCCGCATATAAAACTGGGGATCAAGGATTTGAACCTTGGCATGACGGAGTCAAAGTCCGTTGCCTTACCGCTTGGCTAATCCCCATTATCTTACTTTGGTAATAATGGGCGGACGACGGGACTTGAACCCGCGAATGCCGGATCCACAAACCGGTGCGTTAACCCCTTCGCCACGACCGCCACAATATTAAGTTGCTTACTTTTTTGGCAGGGGCAGCAGGAATTGAACCCACACCAAAGGTTTTGGAGACCTTTGTTCTACCCTTAAACTATGCCCCTAGAAAAAGTAAATGGAGGCTGATGGATTCGAACCACCGAACTCGGAGAGAGCAGATTTACAGTCTGCCGTGTTTAGCCACTTCACTAAGCCTCCATAAAGCAATGGTGCCGTCGAGAGGACTTGAACCCCCAACCTACTGATTACAAGTCAGTTGCTCTACCAGTTGAGCTACAACGGCGTATTAAGTTGTAAAGATGGTGGCTCGGGACGGAATCGAACCGCCGACACGAGGATTTTCAGTCCTCTGCTCTACCGACTGAGCTACCGAGCCTTACAAGATGTTGGTAATAATGGCGGAGCCGACGGGATTCGAACCCGCGGTCTCCTGCGTGACAGGCAGGCATGTTAGGCCTCTACACCACGGCTCCACATTCATTATTGGTTGCGGGGGCAGGATTTGAACCTGCGGCCTTCGGGTTATGAGCCCGACGAGCTACCGGGCTGCTCCACCCCGCGTCATTAAGTATATTTCAGGAATTCTAATAAATCAAGCCTTGTCTTAGAATTCATGATGGAGGCTGACGGGATCGAACCGCCGACCCTCTGCTTGTAAGGCAGATGCTCTCCCAGCTGAGCTAAGCCTCCATGGGAATTACTTGATGGTGACCCGTAGGGGACTCGAACCCCTGTTACCTCCGTGAAAGGGAGGTGTCTTAACCACTTGACCAACGGGCCTTACTAGAAAGATAGTGGCGGAGAGAGAGGGATTCGAACCCTCGAGACGCTTGTGACGCCTACACGATTTCCAATCGTGCTCCTTCGGCCAGCTCGGACACCTCTCCATATGGCTCCCCGAACAGGACTCGAACCTGTGACAACTCGATTAACAGTCGAGTGCTCTACCAACTGAGCTATCAGGGAATAGAAACAAATACTTATTCAAGGATTATTCCTTGAAAACTAGATACGAAACTTGCGTAAAGATGAAACCTTAGGTTTATTGGTTAAGCCCTCGACCGATTAGTATTCGTCAGCTGCATGCATTGCTGCACTTCCACCTCGAACCTATCAACCTCGTCGTCTACAAGGGGTCTTACATACTGGGAAATCTCATCTTGAGGGGGGCTTCGCGCTTAGATGCTTTCAGCGCTTATCCCCTCCGTACATAGCT
>NZ_JAWCUD010000005.1:0-414559 GCF_032461945.1 Paenibacillus violae | reverse complement strand
CTATAACCGCAAACGAGTTCATAGCTCCCTCGGCTATGTTTCGCCTGTTCAGTTTGCGGCGACCTTTTCAGAAACTGCGTGATCGTCACTTAATGATGTGTTTACTTTCTTGACAGAGGTCCAGGGTGGGCGTTAACTGTGAACTTTAGAGCAGTATTAAGTAATTTCAAGGCTGTTAGCGTCTCCTGGGTCCGTTAGAACTTGTATCCGGCCAAAATACGGTAAATAAGGTCGCCCAGTCCGTTAGAGGAGTTGCCCGGTACGAGCCAATGCTTGTTAAGAGCCTGGTACGAGCGAATTTTTGAGGTGGAGAACACCAGCGCCGATAAAAATTCAGCGTTACTGAGACACTTTGCGGAGGGGGAGCCTCATACTAACGTCAAAGTAGACAACGATACACCTTTGAGGATCTACTGGCCGCTATTCCATCAAATTCCGCCCGTTTCCGCGTTCAGGCGGAACTACAGGGCGTTATTTGACCGCCTAACCCCGTTTCTTTTAAGAAAACGGACAAATAGCGGCCCACAGTTCCCCTACACGCGAAATAGAGCCTATTTTGATGAAATAGCGCCCTGTAGTCCCCCCCCCTTGCCAGGGAGGAATTGCCAATCGATAGCAGCACACCCTTCAAGGGATGGAGTGCTCAGCTCAACATACAAAAAGGAAGGCCCTAAACCAAGGGACCTTCCTTTCCTATTTTCCATCCTATGGTAAATTCGACGAACCCATCAAATAACGATCAACCTCACGTGCCACCGCACGCCCCTCATTGATCGCCCAGACAACAAGACTTTGACCGCGTCGCATGTCACCAGCGGCAAAAACGCCTTCCACGCTCGTCGCAAACTTGCCATACTCCGCTTTCGCATTGGAGCGCTCGTCTTTGGCGACGCCAAGCTGATCCAGCACCGTGTTCTCCGGTCCTGTGAAACCCATCGCGATCAGGACCAGCTGCGCTGGATACACCTTCTCGCTGCCGGGCACTTCCACAGGGACGAACGCGCCCTTCTCGTTCTTTTGCCACTCGATCAGCACCGTGTGCAGCTCTTTCAAGTTGCCGTGCTCATCCCCCACGAACTTCTTCGTGTTGATTAAGTACTGGCGCGGGTCTTCGCCTTGAACCGCAGCAGCCTCTTGTTGACCGTAGTCCACTTTGAGGACCTTCGGCCACTCCGGCCAAGGATTATTCGCCGGACGCGTCTCCGGGGACTTCGGCATGATCTCGAACTGTGTCACGCTTTTGCACTTGTGGCGCAAAGAAGTGCCGACACAGTCCGTCCCCGTATCGCCGCCGCCGATCACGATAACGTCTTTGCCTTCCGCGGAAATAAATTCACCGTCGGCATGTTCGGAATCCAGCAAGCTTTTCGTGTTCTTGCTGAGGAATTCCATCGCCAGGTGGATGCCGCCAAGCTCGCGGCCTTCAATCGGAAGGTCGCGGCCCTTGGTGGCGCCGCCGCACAACACGATGGCATCGAACTCCTCTTGAAGCTTCTCGATCGGATAGTTCACTCCGACGTGGGCGGAGGTGATGAACGTGACCCCCTCTGCTTCAAGCAGGTCTACACGGCGCTGGACGTACTTTTTGTCCAGCTTCATGTTCGGGATACCGTACATCAGCAGTCCGCCCACGCGGTCCGCGCGCTCGAACACCGTCACCCAGTGTCCGGCTTTGTTCAGCTGCGCTGCGGCAGCGAGCCCGGATGGACCCGAGCCTACGACGGCAACCTTTTTGCCTGTGCGCACTTCAGGCGGCTCCGGCCTGATCCAGCCTTCTGCGAAGCCTTTATCGATAATGGCTTTTTCGATGCTTTTGATCGTAACCGGCGTGTCCTTGAGGCCCACTGTACAGGAACCCTCACATGGCGCAGGGCACACACGTCCCGTGAATTCCGGGAAGTTGTTCGTCTTGTGCAGACGATCGAGCGCTTCCCGCCATTGTCCACGATACACGAGATCATTCCACTCCGGAATGAGATTATTAACCGGGCAGCCGGCAGCCATGCCGCTGATCAAAGCTCCCGTGTGGCAAAACGGAATGCCGCAATCCATACATCTTGAACCTTGCGTCTGCAATTTATCATCCGTCAGCGGTGTCGCGAACTCTTTCCAATGGCCAATACGGACCAGCGGAGCGGCTTCGGTGGCCACTTCTCGGCGATGTTCTATAAAACCCGTTGGTTTACCCATGAACGTTTAGTCCCTCCTAAGAGTTTTGCTTTAGCAAAACTTACGTCGTAAGCCTCTGCTCCGATTCGTTAGTTTCCACCGACACGGGAAACATCCCGCATATTTGCCTCGAAAGCAACCATGATGGCCTCTTGCTGGCCAAGTCCGGATCGTTTCACCTTCTCGATGGCATCAAACATCCGCTTGTAGTCCTTCGGTATCACCTTCACGAACTTCCAAACGTATTCATCCCAGTGCTGTATGACGCGGTGGGCAACGCTGCTATCCGTAAATGTCGCATGATGCTGAATCATCGTTCTCAGTTCGTTCATTTCAAAAGCTTCTTCAACCTGCTCGAGATGGATCATCTCTTTGTTAACCTTGTCGGCAAAATCGCCATTCTCATCCAGCACGTAAGCAATTCCGCCGGACATCCCTGCCGCAAAGTTACGACCGGTCGATCCTAACACAACAACACGTCCGCCTGTCATATATTCACAGCCATGATCGCCTACGCCTTCGACAACTGCCCGCACACCGCTGTTTCTTACACAGAAGCGCTCGCCGGCAATACCTCGAATGTACGCATCACCATCGGTAGCCCCATAGAAAGCTGTGTTTCCAATAATTACATTCTCTTCCGGGACAAAAGCAGATTGGGAAGGCGGGAAAATGACCAGTTTACCACCGGATAACCCTTTCCCCACGTAATCGTTGGCATCGCCTTCCAACGAGAGCGTAACCCCCTTCGGCACGAAAGCGCCGAAGCTCTGGCCGGCCGAGCCGTTAAAGTGAAGGCGAATCGTGTCGTGAGGCAAGCCCTCTACGCCATGGCGGCGAGTGACTTCACTGCCGACAATCGTGCCGACAACGCGATTCGTATTGGCGATGTCCATGCTCGCATGCACATGTTCCTTACGCTCAATCGCAGGTTCGCAGATCTCAAGCAGCTTCGTAACGTCCAAAGAGCGATCCAATCCGTGATCCTGCGGCATTTGGCAGAATCGGCCCACATTTTCGCCGACATTCGGCTGATGCAGAAGCGGCGATAAATCAACGCCTTTGGCTTTCCAGTGCGCCACAGCTTGCTTGGACTCAAGCACATCGGTACGTCCAACCATTTCCTCAATGGTTCGGAAGCCAAGCTCGGCCATCAGCTCACGCACATCCTGCGCGATGAAGGTCATGAAATTCACCACATGCTGCGGATCGCCGGCAAATTTCTTGCGCAGCTCCGGATTTTGCGTAGCCACTCCAACCGGACAAGTATCCAGATGGCACACGCGCATCATCACGCAGCCAATTGTAATAAGCGGAGTCGTCGCGAAGCCGAACTCCTCGGCACCGAGCAGCGCAGCTACGACCACGTCGCGCCCTGTCATCAGCTTGCCGTCCGTCTCGACGGTGATACGGCTGCGCAGGTCATTGAGAACGAGTGTCTGATGCGTTTCCGCAAGACCGAGCTCCCAAGGCAGTCCCGCGTGACGGATACTCGTCTGCGGTGACGCGCCCGTTCCTCCGTCGTAGCCGGAGATAAGGACGACGTCCGCTTTCCCTTTGGCTACGCCGGCAGCGATGGTGCCAACCCCAACTTCGGATACCAGCTTAACGCTGATACGTGCACGCGGGTTGGCATTCTTGAGATCGTGGATCAGCTCTGCGAGATCCTCGATCGAATAAATATCGTGATGCGGCGGTGGCGAAATCAAACCTACGCCTGGCGTAACCCCGCGAACCTCGGCCACCCAAGGATACACCTTGGTGCCCGGGAGCTGGCCGCCCTCGCCGGGCTTCGCGCCCTGCGCCATCTTGATCTGAATCTCGTCGGCATTGACGAGATAATGGCTTGTGACGCCGAAGCGGCCGGACGCCACCTGCTTGATCGCGCTGCGGCGCAAGTCGCCGTTCGCATCCGGCGTGAAGCGCTCCGGATGCTCGCCGCCCTCGCCGGTGTTGCTCTTGCCGCCGATGCGGTTCATCGCGATCGCGATCGTCTCATGCGCTTCTTTGGAGATGGAGCCGTAGGACATGGCTCCCGTCTTGAAGCGCTTAAAAATCGACTCGATCGGCTCCACCTCTTCGATCGGGATCGGCCCGCGGCCTGCTTTGAAGGTCAGCAGTCCGCGCAAAGCCATATATTTCTCATCTTCGCGTTTGATGAGCTTCGCAAAGTTCTTATACTGGGCGTAATTGTTCGTGCGAACCGCCGATTGAAGAGCATGCACGGTTTCCGGTGTGTACAGGTGGTCTTCCCCGTCCCGGCGCCACTGCAAATCACCGCCGGTATCGAGCACCTTATCGCGCCCCTCCTGCTCAGAGAAAGCACGCTGGTGGCGAAGCACCGCTTCCTTAGCCACAACATCGATTCCTACACCGCCAACCGGCGTATAGGTCCAAGTGAAATATGCATCAACCAGCTCTTGGCTGAGGCCGATCGCTTCGAAAATTTGCGCCCCACGATAACTTTGAATCGTGGAGATGCCCATTTTCGCCAAAACCTTCACGACGCCTTTGGTCACTGCCTTGATGTAGTTATAAGTTGCTTTATCATGATCAATGCCGACAAGCTGATTGCGTCTGATCATGTCATCTAACGTTTCCAAAGCCAAATACGGATTGATCGCACCTGCGCCATAGCCAAGCAGCAAAGCAAAATGATGCACTTCGCGCGGTTCGCCCGACTCGACAAGCAAGCTGACTTTGGTCCGAGTCCCTTGGCGAATCAGATGGTGATGCAGTCCTGATGTTGCCAGCAGTGCTGGGATCGGCGCCTTTTGCCCGTCCACGCCGCGATCCGAAAGAATTAACAAGGAAGCGCCATCTTGGATCGCCCCGTCCGCAGCAGCATAAAGGGCTTGCATCGCGCTTTCCAAGCCAGCCGTGCCTTGAGCAGCCTCGAACAAGGTAGGAAGTGTTACCGTCTTAAAGCCGTCACGCTGAATATGACGCAGCTTCGCCAATTCTTCATTGGAGAGGAACGGCGTTTTCAACCGAATTTGACGGCAGCTCGCCGGCTCAGGGCTTATGAGATTGCGCTCTGGCCCGATCGTTGTGCCCTGCGCTGTGATGATTTCTTCGAAATTGGCATCGATCGGCGGATTCGTGACCTGTGCGAACAATTGTTTAAAGTAGTTGTATAGCAGTTGCGGCCGATCGGACAACACGGCAAGCGGAGCATCCGTACCCATAGATCCGATAGGGTCTACGCCTGTTTTGGCCATAGGCTCAAGAATTTTACGCAGTTGCTCAAATGTGTAGCCAAAAGCTTGCTGACGCTGCAAGACCGTGTCATGATCGGAACCAAGCACGATAGGCGCATCATCCAAGTCCTCCAATGAAACAAGATGTTCATTCAACCAGTCACGATAAGGCTGCTCGCCGGCAATGCCGCTTTTAATTTCTTCGTCGGCTACAATGCGGCCTGATACGGTATCAACCAGCAGCATGCGACCCGGTCTAAGGCGATCTTTGTACAAAATCCGCTCAGGCTCAATGTCCAAAACGCCAACTTCTGAGGCCAGAACGATGAGATCATCCGTAGTGACATAGTAACGCGATGGACGCAAACCATTACGGTCAAGGATAGCGCCAATCTGACTGCCATCCGTGAAGGCAATTGCTGCCGGTCCGTCCCACGGCTCCATGAGTGTGCTGTGGTACTCGTAGAACGCTTTTTTGGCGTCATCCATCGACTCATGTTTGGACCACGGCTCAGGCACCATCATCATCGCCGCATGCGGCAGCGAACGTCCTGAAAGCATGAGGAACTCAAGCGTATTATCAAACATTTGCGAATCCGATCCGTCGGTATCAATAATAGGAAGAATGCGTTTGAAATCTTCGCCAAACAGTTCCGAATCGCACATCGCCTGACGTGCATACATCCAGTTCACATTTCCACGCAGCGTGTTGATCTCACCGTTATGAATCAGATAGCGGTAGGGATGCGCACGCTCCCAGCTTGGGAATGTGTTCGTACTGAACCGGGAGTGAACGAGCGCAAGCGCGGTCTCCACCTTCTCGTCCTGCAGCTCCATGTAGTAAGCGTCGACTTGCTTAGGCGTCAACATCCCTTTATAAACGATTGTTCGGCTAGACAAGCTAGAATAGTAAAATTGCGAATCCTGAATCGACGACTTGATAGCGTTTTCAGAAAGTTTACGTATGACGTACAGCTTCCGTTCAAAATCGAGATTGCTCGCCACATCCGAACTTTCTCCAATAAATACCTGGCGTACGAAAGGTTCTGCCGACTGTGCGGATTCTCCAAGTGAGCTGTTATCTGTAGGAACAGTTCGCCAACCTAAGAATTGCTGACCTTCCTCGCTAACAATGCGCTCAATGATTTTCTCGCATGCTTGGCGCGCCTCCAGATCTTGAGGCAAATAGACCATACCTACACCATAGTGACCTGCTGCAGGAAGCTTGATGTTTTCCTCCGCACAAGCAATTTGGAGATACGCGTCCGGAATTTGCATCAAAATTCCCGCTCCGTCGCCTGTGTTCTGCTCACTGCCTTGACCACCGCGATGATCTAAATTGCAAAGTACACGAAGCGCTTGCTTGACGATTTCATGCGATTTAACACCTTTAATATTGGCTACAAAGCCGATACCGCAGGCATCACGCTCGAACTGAGGATCGTACAATCCTTGCTTGGGAGGTAACCCGTTTTTGGTCATGTTGTGCAACCTTTCTTTTCTGGTTTTTGGACACACTTTGTCCAATGTACGCTTTAAAGTATTAAATTGTCGAATCATGGTGACGCCTATTTCACTCAAATATATTGAATAGTACAAATTGGTGAAATAGTCTCAATATTTTTTATATTATATTAACACCAGAAATAGTATAGTTCAATCTAATTGTAAAGGTTTTCATTTTAATATTTTTATAAGATAGTCCTAAAAAAAGGAAGTGGCGGCCAAGTATCGCTATCCGCTTTATTTTTCAATGGAGGAACTTCAACTTAAACCGCGATTCCGCCCATAATTAACAAGTGCAGCTGCCGCTGCCAGCCCCGCATGAAAGAAGCATCCACAGCTTGTTGTGCATGTTTTACGCTGCCTTTTCATACGCTCATGATAGCGAACTTTCTATGTTTCATGCTATGATAGCTAATGCGCTGAAATGAAATATACATCCAGATTCCACAGCCTAGGAGGAACGCTGCTTTGAGTCTACAGCATACTTTTTCGACTGGGATGATTTGGGAGCCCCTTTATAAGTGGCATATACCAGCCCATCCGGTTGAAGTCCAGCTTTTCCGATCGCAGCCGGTACGCCGTTTGAAGTTTTTGCATCACTTCGGAGCTTCCGCGCTTTTTTCGCCAATGACCCATTCACGGTTCGAGCACACTGTTGGTGTGTGGTCCTTGATGGCCCATTTTTGCCCGGACGAGCCCTTGCTTCGCATAGCTGCACTTTTGCATGACATCGGCCATTTGCCCTTTTCGCATGCGGTGGAACGAACACTCGGTTATGACCACCATCAACATACAGAGCGACTGATCCTGAACGGACCCGTTGCCGACATCCTGACTGAGCATGGCATCTCTCCAGCAGCGATTGTATCCATTTTGAATCAGGACAGCCCTTTAACGAACAAAACTTCCTTGATGGGCCTTGATCATCTGGACAGTTTTTTGCGGGATACGCATTATGCCGGGCTGCAGCTCATGCCGCCTTCCGATCTCGTCCGTAAGCTGCGCCTTCGCGGCAATTATATAGAAACAGATGAAGAAACGGCAGCTGCGCTTATTCATGCGGTCGTGGAGGACCACCGTATTTTCCTTAGCCCTCCCTTCCTTGCCATGGATGCGCTGCTCGCCAAAGCGGTGGCTCATCACTGCGAAACGAACCCGGGTATGAAAGAAAAGCTTCCATCCCTTTTGGATCATGAGCTCATTCAGGAGCTGCTGCAAAGTGCAAACCCGGTGGCTAAGGACACGATGCATGTTTTAATGTACGAACCCCATCGCATTCAGATTACGGAAGAGCCGGTGAAGGGCAGTATTGAAGTCAATATTCGTAAAATATACAAGAAACAGCCGCTGATCGGCGACAAACCGGCTTCGGAAACAAGTTTCCAGGCCGCCGTGAAATTAGAAGAGCTTCAATCTCTTTCAGCTACTTATTTTTTTAACATATAGTCATACATCCATTCGATCCTAGATCTTCAGAGGGGACTGGCCCAGCTTGGCAAAATTATATTTCCGTTATGGTACGATGAACAGCGGCAAATCCATTGAAGTACTGCGCGTTGCGCATAATTATGAAGAACAAGGTAAAAAAGCGCTCCTCCTGACATCCGTCGTTGATGACCGTTTTGGTGTTGGCAAGGTCGTATCCCGAATCGGCATGCAAAAAAATGCCATTGTGGTAGACGATACTTTGGACATGGTTGAACTGGCGCAAATAGAGTCTCCTAACTGTATCCTTGTGGACGAGGCGCAATTCTTAACCAAAGGACAGGTCGCGCAATTGATCACGATTGTTGATGACTTGAACATCCCTGTTATCGCATATGGCTTGCGGGCGGACTTCATGGGGCAACTCTTTGAAGGAAGCATGGCACTGATTGCGGCGGCGGATACGATTGAGGAAATTAAAACGGTCTGCTGGTATTGCGACAAGAAAGCGATCATGAACATGCGCTGCAAGGATGGAGAGCCTATCTTCCACGGTGAGCAGATTCAAATCGGCGGCAATGAAAGTTATGTCCCTGTCTGCCGCAAATGCTACGCATCGAAGCTGAAAGCAACGCTTAACGGCTAACTTGCAGGGATTTCCCCGCAAATTACGTCTAATCTATAAATAAGATTGATATGGTTGTCAAAGAAAGGTGAGTTCCTTGCGAAAAAAACGGATTTTGCTCTTATCTGAGGGCTTCGGGAAAGGTCATACACAAGCTGCACACGCACTTTCCGTTGAGCTGAGACAAAACTCATCGGAAATTATTACACGCGTTCTTGAGCTCGGCGCATTTTTGCACCCTACCCTTGCACCTTGGATCTTCTCGGCATACCGCCGCACGGTTACTTCACAACCCAAACTCTATGGTATGCTTTACCGCAATCAATATGAAAAGTCACTGGGCCGCTTTGCAGGACTCTTCCTGCACCGGATGTTTTATTCCCAAACCAAAGCGATTATCAAACAGCTCAAGCCGGATATTATCGTGTGTACGCACCCTTTTCCAAGCGCGATCGTTTCACGATTGAAACGCGCCGGACTTACGGTGCCTTTGTTCACCGTGATCACCGATTACGATGTCCACGGTGCATGGATTGACTCTGCCGTAGACAAATATATGGTTTCGACGCCGAAGGTGCAAGAGCGTCTCATCGCCCGCGGCGTACCGGAGACGAACATCGAAGTTACAGGCATCCCCGTCCACCCTGACTTCCATCTCGAGCATAGCAAAGTGCAGACCCGCAAGCAGTTCGGGCTTAACGCCATGCCTACAGTGATGGTAATGGGCGGCGGTTGGGGTGTTTTTAAGAAGGAAGAAAAAGAAGAATTGTTAACGTATTTAGCCGGCTGGAGCAAGGATATACAGCTTCTCATCTGTCTCGGGACGAACGAGAAAGCACGCCAGCAGCTGTTAGAGGAAGAGATTTTCCGGCAGCCGAACATCCATCTGATTGGGTACACCAATGAGATTAATAAACTAATGGACATTTCGGACCTATTGATCACAAAACCTGGTGGGATGACCTGTACCGAAGCTATGGCCAAAGGCATTCCGATGCTGTTCTACAGCCCCATTCCCGGACAGGAAGAAATGAATTGCCAATATTTTCAGGATCAAGGTTACGGTCAAATGATTACATCTCTCGAAATGGTCGATCACTGGTTCAAGCTGTTGCTGGAGCAGTATCCCGAGCTTTCGAAACGCCGCATCACGATCCGCAAGCATCAGAAATTCGGCGCCCAAGATTGCTCCAGAGCTATCATTCAGTATTTAAAGTTATCCGATCAACGTCCCTATCGGCAGGCATCAACAACAACACCGCTCATACAATGGTATTAACCATGTATAGGGCGGTGATTTTTTTTGGACCCCTTGAAACGATTCGGCAAGCAGGCTATCTTTGTTTATTTGCTCGCATGGTTCATCGGCAGTCTCTGGATGATGGCCGTACTCGGCAGCGGGTCCGTTCAGGGGAAACTATTAGGCATTGACGTAAGCCGGTATCATGAGTATGCCTGTTTTGGCTTTGCCGGCGCATTGGGCGGGGCCTTGTACGGCCTGAGGATGTTCCACGAACATTATCATGACTTGACTTCGCAGTGGATGTACTGGTATTTCATGAGGCCCATCCTCTGTTTCGGTTCAGCGATCATCACCATCGTCTTGTTCGAGAGCGGCATTATGCTGCTGCAGGTCGGCGATTCCATGTCGGCACGCATTTCTATCGCTTTTTTGACCGGTTATGGGTATGGTAAATTTATGGAAAAAATCAAGGCGCTTACGACTACCTTCTTCAATGGGAATGGAACTACAAACGGAAACGGAAATGGGAATGGCAATGGCAACGGAAGTGAACCGCCGAAATCTTGAATTCCTTTCAGGGGAATTGGAAACGCTACTTGTACCAAATCAACGAAGGAGACATCATGAGAATCATTGCCGCTTTGTGTATTTGCTTGTTTTTGTTGCAGCCAGTAGCAGCCAGCGCCGCCCCTAAGAAAGACCGTAGCTACTATGAAAACCGTGGAGAAATTGTCTGGGAAGTGAATACGGATGAGAAAGTGATCGCTCTTACTTTCGATGACGGTCCGCATCCCAAGTATACGGCGCAAGTTCTAGAACTGCTTAAGCAGTATGACGCGAAGGCAACCTTTTTCGTCGTCGGCAACAAAATTCAGCTCTATCCCGATGTGCTGGAACAAACAGCTCGAGAAGGTCATGAGATTGCTAATCATACATACAGCCATGCCTACATCGGGCGGAATACCAATATCAAGAAAGAGCTGAATACGACGGAGGATCTGATTGTTGGAAAAACAGGGCAGCGGTCACAATTGTTCCGTCCGCCTGGGGGCTTCTACAACGAACGACTTGTGTCCGTTGTCAAAGATGAGGGCTACAAAATGATCATGTGGAGCTGGCAGCTGGATACGAAGGATTGGGATACACCGGGGGTCAATCGCATTGTGAACACAGTGCTGAAAAATGCAAAAAATGGGAACATCGTTTTGTTCCATGACTATATTGAAGGCCCGACGCAAACCATCGCCGCCTTGAAGATTATTTTGCCTGAATTAAAAAACAGGGGATACAAGTTAATCACCGTATCGGAGCTTCTTGGCTATAACAAGGCCATCCCCGCGAAAATTCATTAAGACAACACACGCTTGGCCTTAACAAAGCGATCTTTCCAAACAGCATCAAGCTCCGAGATCGTTACGCCGATGCCTGTACGGAAGGTATGCAGGATAAGTCCGTTACCCATATAGACCGCCACATGGCCGATCTGTTCGGTACCTTCTTTGTTTTTGCGCTTGGGAGTCGTGAAAAACACGAGATCACCCTCGCGCAATTCGTTCATGGACACCTCGGTCCCTCGTTCACTTTGCTGACCTGTATCGCGAGGCAAGTTTACCTCTTGGGTCGCAAACAGGTATTGGAGAAAGGAAGAACAGTCGAATGCATCGGTTTGACCTCCCTTCGCTCCGAATACGTAAGGGGTACCAAGGAAGCTCATTCCTTTGATAATGAGAGGTTCAGCTTTACGTTTCCACATTTCATCCTTACTATCGGAAGTCGCCTTTTGTTCGTATTGTTCTTTGATTTTCACAATCTCAGCGGAGGCGAGATTCACCTTCTTCACACCCGGAACGGGGTCATCTCCCTCTCGAACCTGCTCTAACGCAGGCTTATTTATAGAAGGCGTCGCAGAAATGACCACAGCTGGTGCCTGGCTTGCCTGTGGTGGTGCCAAGTTCTCTTGTACCTCTGTCGTTGTAGCTGGAGCCGCTGCCGTGGGAGTCTCTTCTTCACCAGTCCCAGGCAGGGTCACAGGTGGCGATAAGCTTGGGGCTGCTGCTTTGGGCGTCGCTGAAGGTTTCGCTATTGGCTTCGCTGTCCGAGCCGGGGATGACGTGGAAGGTGCTGTCTCTACCGTACTTTTTGTTATAGGTACTGCTGAGGGGGTTGGTTCCGGGGTTGCCGATTCAGCTGGAAGTGCTGGTGGTGCCGGTTCTGTTGGTATGGTTTGATGATCGTTCGTATTCGTCAATGCCGCGTTCAGCGCCATGTTTTCCGGATTTTTCACAGTAAAACCAATAAGTACGGCAAGTGCGATGACTAGCGTAGAAATCGTATATTTAGGGGCTAGCATGTCTGACCTCCTGTGTATGTGCAGATATAGCAAGTCTATACATACCATTCTACCACCACTTCCGTGGTTAGGGGGTCGTAACCGTTGGAATTTCATGGATGAGAAAAAGCCTTACCGTTAGCCATCAGCTTCCGGTAAGGCTTTTTGTTATTTCGGTGCATCGAAGGTATGCGCCTTCGTCCAGTTCACACCACCTGTGCCGGTGGTGTACATCACGCTCGGCTGCTCATTGTCATTCGTGATCAGCCAGCCTTGATTGGCATCTGCCATGCCCAGCAGAAGCTCGCCGTAGCCGGTGAACGTCTCTTTGCCGTTCACCCAGGTTTTGCCGCCGTCCTTCGTCCATCCGACGGAGTTCGGCTTGTCGCAGCTCGGGCATTGGCCGCCCATGAAGGCTACGTCGGGACTTACGACGTAGAGCGGCCCGGGCTTCGAGCCCGTGTTCTTCGGCCCTGCGGTATCACCTGCAGGGATGCCGGGGGCCGGCCCGCCTCCAGCGGTGCTGTTCGCGAGCACCGTCTGCCAGGTCTTCCCGCCGTCCTTCGTGTGGAACAAGGAATACGAGGTTTGGGTCATCCCTGACTCACCGATCAGCTCAATCCAGGCATCGTTCGCTCCGGCGGAACGAATCACAGTGCCAGTGAGGCCCGCGGCACTTTTGCGGGACATTACGCTGTTCCACGTTTTTCCTCCATCCTGGGTTCTCATCACTTCCACTGTGTCTTTTCCTTGCTTGACGGCCCACCCGTTATTGGCATCATGGAAATAAGCATCTCCTGTAATACCGTCAGGTACAGGCATATTCGTCCACTTTACGCCGCCATCCACGGTGTGAGCATTCCCGCTGAACGCTTCCCCTTTCGATACAAAATGAAAGAAGGCGGCGTTCGGCATTTGACCGACAGATGCCCAATGTTGGCCTCCGTCCTTGGTGCTTAGCAAGCTGCCTTCCGTCCCGACACTCGCCCAAGCTTCTTTTCCATTCAGAGCAAACAATTGTTTGACATCGCCTTTGCCCTCATATTGAACCTGCCACTTTGCACCGCTGTCATCCGTATGAGCAATCCACCCGTGACCGCCAATCCAGCCGGATTTGGCATCCGCCAAGCGAACAGCCGTCACCCCCGTCATAGCAACTTTCGATGGTTTATCACTGGTTCCGGAGACGGGTGTGCCAGAGGGAGTTGCCGTTTGATCCGTTGGTTGTACAGTTGGTTGTGAACTTGTAGTCGCTGTCGGCTGAGGTGAATCGGACACGCTCACAGCCCCGTTCGTCGTTCCGGACGACTCGCATCCGGCAAGCGTCATAGCAGCTAACGCTAATATCGGTATATATTTTTTCAACATCCAAATCACTCCTTTCACTTCTTGTACTGCGCCATTCTTCCCTATAGACGTAATTTTTTCTAAAAAAGTTGAGTACGGGGACATCCTGCCTACACCCAATTTTATATCCAAATTTAGTATGTCCTGCATCAGGGAATTCATTGGCTAATTTTTGCAAATGAATAAATTAGGCATGACTCCTCTTCTTTTCGAATACAATCCAATCAAGGAGGGGGGACTTTTATTACGGAAAGGAAGAGGATCGGTTGAGATTCATATGGGGTAAAAAAGAATTAACCTTCATGATCATTCCGGGCGCCAACCGCCGTACCGTAAGATTTAAGCTTCCGCACAGTAGCTTGTATATTGTGCCTAGCGTGATCCTGCTCGTGCTGATTGGTTTTTTTGTCACGATTTACTTTATGAATACCTACTCCCATCAAACGAAAGAAAACTTGCAGCGAACGTTCGATGGACAAGAACGCCAACTAGTTAATCAAATTACACTTAAAGATAATGAACTTGAGCAGCTTCAAGCTAATTTGATTGACTTATCCCAGCAAGCAGATGAGTTTAAGAGCAAGCTCGAAGAAATTAAGAAACTAGATCATGTCATACAGTTAATGAGCGAATCAGAAGAACCAAACAGGACAAGCAAAAAGTTGTCCGCATTAAGTGACTCTACTGCCAACTCGGATGTTGGCGGCAACGAGGTCCCGGTCACTTCACAGGAAGTGACTCAGCTTGTGAGCAATACCAAACAAGGGCTTTCTACCTTGGTCGGGGATATCAACGCACTGCTTGTTAATCTCAGCGAGTCGGAAGCGCGATTGAAGGAAGCCGACTATTTAAGGAGCATCACGCCAACCCTCTGGCCCATCACCACGCATAGTCTTACTTCCGGTTTCGGCATCCGCAAAGATCCCTTCACAGGTAAGCCATCCATGCATACGGGCCTTGACCTCGACGGCGAGTTAGGCGATCCCGTTTATGCAACTGCTTCAGGCAAAGTGATCGAAGCCAGCTTCGACAATGAGTACGGCAACCGTATTATTGTCGATCATTCGCGCGGCATTCAAACCGGTTATATGCATCTGAATAAAATGCTCGTGAAACGCGGAGAATCAGTAACAAAAGGTCAACTGATCGGCCTGCTTGGTTCCACAGGACGAAGCACGGGTTCCCATCTGCATTACGAGGTACAGAAAAACCGTGTCCCCATTGACCCCACCCCTTATCTAATAAGCAATAGAAAGGATGAACGCTAATGCTTGGAAGCTCGAAACCGAAGCGCATAGATACGAAAACAACGGACACGTTAATCGGGGCAAGTACCATCTGCGAAGGAAAAATTATGTCCGAAGCCAGCCTTCGTATTGAAGGCCAGCTGCATGGCGACATTGAATGCGCAGGCGATATCACCATTGGCGAAAATGCTGTCGTCCAATCCAACATCCAAGCGCGCGACGTCATCATTGCCGGCAAAGTGAAAGGCAACATACAGACCAAAGGCAAGCTCCTCGTCACCAGCTCCGGCGTGCTGGTGGGCAACATCGATGTCCGCTCCTTCATTGTTCAGGAGGGCGGGATTTTCCAAGGCAGCAGCGCGATGCAAATCGCTTCCGTGAGCGACAAAAGCGGCGGCGGCAAGGTCATCGACGCGCAGGCGCATAAGCAGCAGAAAAACGAGCAGCAAGCTGCTTCCGGCGGAAATTAATAAGGACTGTCCTCCAAAGAAGTAAAGTTTCTTTGGGGGACAGTCCTTATTTGTGTTTTCCTAGGGAACTACAGGGCCTAAACCAATTTCTTCTCCAGCTCCAACAAGTTGGCTAAGCTGATAGCCAGACTATCCATTGGACTGCCTGGGCAATAATCCTGCTCAACAGCGAACCATTCAACGCCATTTTGCAATCCCCATGCTAGAATAGGTGCAAAATCGATGATTCCTGTGCCGATCTCGGCAAAATATTGTTTTCCGTCAGAGGTCATATCCTTCAAATGAAGAATCGGCATACGGAACGCGTAGTTACTGATGAAAGAAAGCGGGTCTTGACCTGCTTTTTGGACCCAATACGTATCGATTTCCGGATAAACAGCCGGGTCTTCGAGCAGATATTCAAGCGCAAACTTTCCATCCATCGTCGTATGAAATTCAAAGTCATGATTGTGGTAACCGACCCGATAGCCTGAGCCGCTCACCACAGAAGCAACTTGATGCAAATCGTTGCGCACGCTGAGGTAGCCTTCCGGATTTTGCAGGCCATTCGGCAGGGAATGACAGATGATATCCCGGGTATCGAATAGCCTGGCTTCCTCCAATACAGCCTCAAGATCGTGTTTCATCCGCTCTAAGCCTACATGCATGCCTGCCGTACGCAGGCCGGTTTCCTTCATCACAGCCGCAATGTCCGCGGCGGGATACCCGTGTAATCCGTCGATTTGGACGGCTGCCCACCCCATCTTTTTCAACTCTCTTAACACGCCCGGAAAATCCTGTTTAAGTTCGTTTCTTAACGTATACAACTGGGCTGCCAGCTTCTGTCTAATCATTTCGCAGCTTCCTCCCGTTCTAGATTTAACCACGCAAGCTCCTCCGGCGTAAACGGAATATGCATAGCTTCTATTGAAGTTTGCAGTTCTTCAGGATTTTTCGGACCGATGATTGCACAAGACGGAAAAGACTGATTCAGCACATAGGCTAATGCAATTTGAATGGGGCTGACGCTTTTTTCCGCGGCAAGTTTGGCTGCACGACGGTACCGCTCCCAATTATCATCGCTATAATAAACCCTAACTATTTCAGAATTTTCGTGATTGTCCGGCGTAAAATGGCCGGAGAAAAAACCTCCTGCCTGCGAGGACCACGCAAGGAGCGGCAGTTGATTGCCCCCATGCCATGCACAGGTGTCAGCATCGGCCGATACACAGCCTTCCCATCTGGGCTCTTTCGGCTTAGCAAGGCTTAGATTCGGGCTGCTGAACGTAAACCCGATCAATCCATGGGAAGCAGCATATTCATTCGCTTGCTGAATACGCCCAAAGGACCAGTTGGAAGCTCCGATAGCCCGGATGCGTGATGCTTGAATGTGCTCATTCAATTCTTCCATGATCGGACCTACCGCTGTATCAGGATCATCGCGATGGAGGGCGTACAAGTCGACATATTCCGTCCCTAATCTGTCCAGACTCTCCAGCAGATCCTTTCGAATGGCCTGTGGATTCACCCGCGGACCGGGGCTGCCATCGTCATGATGAGCACCCTTGGTGAGAATGACAACCTTCTCCCGCAGCTGCTTTTCCTCCAGCCACTGGCCGAGAATAACCTCTTTATTCCGATATTGATGAGCTGTATCGAAGGTATTGCCGCCTGCGCGTATATAAGCATCCAGCATCATCCGCTGCGGTTCCTCCAATTTCCTCAAATCCCCAGTGCCCATGATCAAGCGGGAAATGGCTTTGTCTACACCTTGTATGTGCATCTTCTGCATTCAAAATCCTCCTCACCTGTTTTGCCTGATAAAGGCTTCCAGCCCTTCACGGTCTGGCGTGCCCGTACTCCCGCCGTAAGCTCCAACTGACAAAGCTCCGCATACATTGCCGTACAGCAGACATGTCTCCACATCTAACCCCGTCAAAAAACCATAGATATAACCGGCGTTAAACGAATCCCCTGCTCCTGTCGTATCGACGGCTTCCACCGGGAATCCGGGGCTCATCGTTTGCAAGCCGTCTTTCATCGCTGCGGCTCCTTGTGAGCCAAGCTTAATGACAACATGAGGACTGAAGCCCGACATATAGCTTAAACTATCCTCGATGTACTCAAATCCTGTATAATGACGGGCCTCCGTTTCGTTCATCAGGAAAACATCCACATGCTGCATCAACTCAAAAACACCCGAATACCATTCTCCGGTATCATCCCAACCTACATCGCAAGAAAGGGTAGCTCCCGCTTCCTTCAATCGCTTAGCCATGGCCACGAATTCGGTGTGGTTGCGCCGCCCTCTGTAGCCGGTAACATGCACATGCCTGCCTAACGCGATTTGCCCTAAATCCAGTTCCTCTACATGCAGTTCAGCATTGGATCCCACATAGGTAATAAAAGAACGGTCCAGCTCAGGATTAATGGCAATTGTGATTCCTGTCCGACTTGTTTCGCTTGTTCGGACCATACTGGTATCGATACCATATCCAACAAAACGTTCCCGGATATAATGACCGTAGCCATCATTTCCAAGAATACCGTCAAATGCAACATGCAGCCCTAGCTTAGCTAACGCAATTGTAAATAAAGCTGCGCCTCCGCCCACATGCATCATCATGTTATCTACGAAAATTTCTTGTCCAGGTTGAGGGATTTGATTACAGCCCACTACCACGAGATCAATATTGACATCGCCGATGACTACCGCATCAAACTTCTTCACGCCGCTCTCCCTCTTCCGCTCTGTTCTCTGCCTATCTCTCTTTTTGATATACCTTACAGCTATCGCGAACGACGAGCTTGTGTTTCAGTACCAAATCTTCCCGCGGACTGGAGCCGGGATTCGAGATGATGTCAATCATCGTATTTACCGTAATTTTCCCCATCTCCTGAATGGGCTGCTCCATAGAGGACAACCGCGGTCGTACGAGTTCTGTCAGTTGGCTTCCATCAAATCCGATAATCGATATATCGTCAGGGACTTTAAGCTGATGGTCATGTATACAGTTCATAGCGCCTACCGCCATATCGTCACTCACTGCAAATAAAGCGGTGGGACGAGGTTCACAGGCCAGCAGTTCCTTCATCATGTCATATCCGCTTTGCGTCTTATAGTCGCCAAATCGGATATAATCGTTGATGATTCTGACCGATTGATCCTTCAGGGCATTCCGGTACCCTACGTAACGATTCTGCCCGGAGGTAACGTCTCGCATATCCCCGCCTATAAAAGCAATCCGCTCATGACCGAGCTCAGTTAAATACTTGGTCGCATCATAGGCTGCCTCGTAATCATCGATAATGACAGAAATGAACTTATGATCGACAGGTCTTACACTTGAAAAAATGATCGGAATATCCAATTTATGAATAAAATTGCGAATTTCTTCGCTTAACTTTTCATGCATAATAATGATGCCGTCTACACGCATCTCATGAAATACATTCAAATATTTCAGTTCTTTATCCGTATCCTCGATAATGTTGCAGACCAGCAGGTTGTAATCATTCAAACTCGCCGTTTCCTCGATGCTGCTCAAGATCGTCGAATAGAAGCTTGAGGTTAGATCGGGAACAATCACTCCAATCAGGTTCGTTTTCTTCCGCACCAAGCTTCTCGCGATATGGCTGGGCGCATAACCAAGCTCGTCAATCGCTCGTTTCACTTTGGCCTTCAGATCGTCCTTCACGTACTTCTCTCCGTTTAATACTCTGGAGACCGTGGTGACGGATACTCCCGCTTTTTGGGCTACATCTTTGATTTTGGGCGCCATGATTATCATCCTTCCTTACTCGCAACATGAACAGTTTTCTCTGTAGTCGACAGAACCATATTTATACATTTTATCACACATTGGGCATGGCGAAGATCATCAATTATTCGGCTGCAAGCCGTTTATTCTTTGACCGATCCGATCATAGCTCCCTTTGCAAAATATTTCTGTATAAATGGATATGCCGCAATAATGGGCGCCACAACTACAATAATCGTGGCCATCTTCAGAGAATCACCCGTTAGCTGCATCCGCTCCAGCATTTGAAACTGGGACGAACCTGCTGCCTGCATCAGGGACTCCCGAATAGCATCCTGTTTGGTCAGCATCTCTTGCAGCAAGGTGGATAACGGTCTCAGTGATGCGGTTCTGACATAAAAAGCACCTGTGAACCAGTCATTCCAATGACCCACTGCCGTAAACAAGGAGATTGTGGCCAGCACAGGCTTGCTTAACGGCATGATGATTCGCATAAAAATGCCGAAATCGCTGCAGCCATCCAGCTTCGCCGACTCCTCCAGGCTGATGCTGATTTGTTGGAAAAACGTACGCATGATGATCAAATTCCACGCGCTATACAGGCCCGGAAGAACATAGACCCAGATGGTGTTCGTCAAATGCAAGCTTTTGAGCAGCATATAATAAGGAATAATGCCGCCGGAGAACAGCATGGTAAAGAAAACCATCAGCGTAAAAAATCGGACGCCCGGCATCGTCTTGCTTTTTAGCGTATACGCAGCCATGGCTGATAGAAATACGCCGGCAATCGTACCCAAAGCCGTACGAAATATAGAAATGGCAAAGGCTCTGCCGATATTAGCCGATGTAAACACTTCACGGTAATTTTCCAGCGTCCATACGCGGGGCCAGAAATAGATACCCCCTCTTTCGGCATCCTTACCAGCGTTAAAGGAAAGCGCCAATATATTCAGAAAAGGAAGCACGATGGATAAGCACAGGAGAATAATCAGGGCATAATTAACGAACTTAAATATTTTCTCGCCTGCTGAGAGCTTATAGAATTCATTTCCCACGTTAATCTCTCCCCATACTAGAAGTGCGCTCCCGCTATTCCTGCAGGAGCGCCAGCCTCCTAACTCAGCTTTGGACTATTTGAGAATGACTTTCGTTTTAGGATCGCTGTCTTTTTTCTGAAGCAGCGCTTCGAATTGATCCAAGCCCGCTGCTTGCAGCTGCTTTTTCGAAGCATCTAGAATTTTCTGCGCTTCATCCATGCTTTTGGCGTAAAATGCGCGAATGATGCTTTCATTGTAGTTCGTTAAAGCCGTCTTCAACTCATTGCCCGTTGGAAGCTCGTTAATGAAGGAGAGAGGGCGATAACCATCGTTGATATTGGCGTTTTTCTTTTTCTCATCGTAGCCCCAGTAATCGGCAATTTTCAGCGGTGTCGCATTCGCTTCCGGAGAGACCGCATCGGCATACTGCATTTCGCCGAAATCACCCAGCCTGTTGATATCCGTACTGCCGAGATAACCTCCCCAGCCATTGCCTACGCCGTCAAAGCCCAATTCTTTGGCCGCCTTCGGATCCTTGTTGCGAAGCTCCAGCACTTCTTTTTTGACTAATGGATTGCCTTTGGCATCCAACGTGTAGTCCCTTCCTTCCAGACCGTACTGCCAGATCAGCTTCCCTTCGCGACTGGCCAGGAAATCTGCAAATTTGACGACGTCTTGCGGATTTTTCGTTGTTTTTGGAATCGACCAGGCCATATACCCGCTCTTAAAATCAACGTTCATCCGATATGTCCCATCCACAGAATTAATAGGCCCTAGCGGGATGTAACTCATATCCTTATTGAACTCCAGATAGTTATGCATATCGCCGATAATACCAAATGATCCGTTAATAGCTCCCTCCGTTGCTTTGTTCTCCTGCATGGCGTAGTAATCCGGCACCATCAATTTTTCCTTCAGAAGCTTCTGAACAAATTCAATGCGCTTTAGCGGATACTCCGTTTTGCTTTCATGCACAATTTTGCCGTCCTTATTCTTGTCGAAGCCTTGATCAATGGCCCCCCAGGTTAAACTGCTGAATAACGTGCCGTTCTCGTGATTGCTATTCCCCCAGTAGCGAGGGCCAATCGGCGTGATATCCTTACCATTTTTATCTTTGAAGTTGCCTTCTTTGATCTTTTGAGCAAGCTCATACACTTGATCGGTTGTGTTAATCGTCCGTGGATCAACATTCAGCTTCTCGGCGATGTCTTTACGAATGTAAGGGCCGGAAACATACTTGCGCTCTTCGTAGCCGCCTTCTCTTGGGACGTTCATATGGACAAAATAGCTCGAGCCGTTAAATTCTGGCCGGAACATCACACCGTTTTTCGTATCCAGCGGTAAATACTTATCATCCAAATACTTGCTGAACACCTTGGTCCCTTTTATAAGAGGAGTTAGATCTGTTAACATGTCTTCTTTGGCTGCTTTCAAAATGACGGGCATTTCCGGGCGGCCGCTGTTGTTCAGATAATAAACGATGAAGTCCGGCAAATCATTGGAAGCCAGCCCTGCAATGAGTCCATCAATCGCATGCTGCGAATTTACACCTTCCATTTGCAGCGTAATCCCTGTCATTTCCTTTACTTTTTTAGCAATCTCCGGGTTGATATCTTTCGTTATGTCATCGCTGTCAATAAACAGTAGTCCTTTAATGGTTCGGTCTGCAATCCAAGTTGCGGGCTTACCGCTGCTGGCAGATGAAGGTGTCGTAGAAGCCGAGTCCCCTCCTGCCGCAGGCTGAGTGGAGCTTTCACATCCTGCTAGCAGCAAGCTTGCTGCCAAGGGCATGGTCACCCATTTAACCCATCTTTTGCTCATCCAATACTCCCCTTTTCCATTAAATATTATGAATAACACCTGGCGGTGATCTTCAACACATCAACTGTCGAAAAGTGAAAGATTCTGGTATCGCTACCATATTGACTCGTCAAAGAACTTTTTTGAAGCCCGGTTCGCAGCCACAACAAGGATTAATCCAATTATGCCTTGCATTAAACCAACAGCTGTCGCATAGCCGTACTGTCCATTTTGAAGCCCTACCCGAATGATGTAGGTATCTAGAATATCCGCCAATTCCATATTGCCGGGAGTTCGCATGAGATAGATTTGATCAAACCCTGCCTGCAAAATATTGCCTAGCGATAAAATAAACAGAATCGAAATCGTTAAGCGAATACCTGGCAAAGTAACGTGCCAGATTTCGTGCCACTTATTAGCGCCATCTATTTTGGCGGCCTCGTGCAGTTCAGGATTAATGCCTGCTATAGCGGCCAAATAAATGATAGAGTCCCAACCAATACTTTGCCAAATATGACTGCCAAACATGAGAGGATAAAAGTATTTGCTTTCCATCATGAAAAACGTACTTCCATCTCCGCCAAAAAATCGGATCACCTCGTTGAGCAGTCCTGTATCCGGAGCAAGAATCCGCTGCATGAGGCCGATCACGATAACCCATGAAAGGAAATGCGGCAGATACGAAATGCTCTGGGCGATTCCTCGGAATCTCCGATGTCTGATCTCATTAAACATTAAGGCAAGCAGAATTGGAAAAGGCAATCCTATGAAAACTTTAATGCTGCTAATAATCAATGTGTTTTTAATAAGTTTCCCGCTTTGATAGTCGTTAAAAAATGCCTTGAAATACGTGAGTCCCACCCATGGACTGCCCAGTATCCCTTTGTTAAACTGATAATTCTTAAAAGCCAGCATCAATCCGCCCATAGGGATATACGAGAAAATAACGAAAAATACAAGACAGGGAAGGAGCATAAAGTATAAATGCTTGTGCTGTCGTATTCGTTTTCCCAGATCAGCATTTCTCTTCTTCACCGCAGTGCTGACAATAGCTTGCGGCAGATTCGTTTCCATGTCATGACCACCTTCCTAAGACATTTTCATTCTTTCTGGTATCGATTCCAGATTAGTGTCAAATAGAATCCTCATGATGAGGATTAGGTGTAGGAAAGCGGTTTCTGGAATCGCTTCCATATGGAATTAATCTCAGTATAGATGAGTTGGTTATATTTGGCAACGACTTTTTTTGAGGTTAAAAAAAGCCCGTATCCATCCAACGTTCGGATCGACACAGGCTTCTTGTTCTTACTTTCCATTCTTCACTTCTTCGAGCATGGATAAATCAACAAACTTACTGAGATCGAGCTCATTTTCCTTAATGCCCTTAATATATCGAGCAGCAATCGAGACCCTCGCCATCTCTTCCATCACTTTGACATCAACGTCCGTGGTGAGCTTCAGTCGGCTAAGCGAGGCTTTGATCAAGCCTTTGTCCATCCCTTTACCGCTATACTGCTTCAGCTGGTTGTTAATGAGCTCATAGGCTTGCTCCGGGTTGTTTTGAATGAACGCGATGCCGTCCATGTTGGCTTTGATCGCGCCTTTTACAATATCCCGATGGCGCTGAATCATTGAATCGCTCGCCACCATAATGACCGTCGGATAATCGCCGTTATTCGGCGGGATTGCCTGCCAATCGACGACGACCTTGCCGAGCCCGGCCTTCTCGATCTGCGTCCCCCATGGCTCGGGAACGAGCGTCGCGTCAATTTCCTTCTGCCGGAAGGAAATCAGCGCATCCGACGGGGAGCGCACGATAAGATGTGCGCTCCCCGCCTCTCGACCTAAAGAGATGCCTTCCTGCTGCAGCAGCATCCGCAGTGAAATCTCATTCGTATTCCCTTTGGACGGGATCGCAATCGTTTTATCCACCAAATCTTTAACGCCATTAATTCCTGCGCCATTACGGGCAACAAGCACCGCGCCGCCATTATTGGAGCCGGAAACGACCCGATAGTTCCCACTTTTTAGAAAAAACGTTGTCGCAGGTCCCGGACCTACGAATCCTACATCGATATCACCTGTCGCCATCGCAATGGATAAGTCAGATCCGTTATCGAAGGCCGTGACCTCGATCTTCACGTCATCGCCCCACTCTCGGGCGAAATAACCATTTTCGAGTGCGATATAGGCTGCGGCATGAGTGACATTTTTAAAAACACCAACCCTGACCACCTGCGGCTTACCGGAAGCTGTAAGCTTTTCCTCGCAGGCGCTCAGCATCGTAATAACGAGCAAAAGCAGCAGCAGCATCCATGCATTTTTTCTCATGCGATCCGCTCCCTGCTAAGACTTCGAGCCGGCGAGGCCGTAGCGCTCCAGCACTTTATCTTCCAGTTTCTTAAAGCAGAAATGGTCAGAGACCGTACCCAATACAGCGATAATGATGACGATACACAGCATCAGTGAAGTGTCGCCCAAATTACGCCCGTCCTGAAGCAACTGTCCGAGCCCCGCCCCTTTGGCAATAAGTTCCCCGGCAACAAGGGCGCGCCAAGCAAAAGCCCAAGCCGTACGCACCCCGTTGATCAAATGCGGGAAAGCAGCTGGAATCATGACCTGCACGAACATTTTATACCCGTTGCCTGTTCCCATCGTCTGCGCAGCGCGCAGGTAAATCGGCGGAATGTTCTTGATTCCTGTGCGGCTTGCGAGCGCCATTGTCCAGGTTGCGCCAAGCGTCGTAATGAAAATAACCGAAGATTCGTTAAGACCGAACCATATAATAGCAAAAGGCAGCCAAGCAATACTTGGAATCGTCTGCAGCGAAACGACCAGGAAACCAAGCGTATCATCCAGCAGACGGTACCGCGCGAATAAGAAACCTAATGTCGTCCCAATCGCAAGCGATAGGGCGAAGGAAATCAATAGCCGGATCATACTGGCTAGAGTCGCTGCAAGCAGCTCGCCATGCACCAATCCGTCATAAAAAGCTTGCAGCGTCTGGGTCGGCGAAGGAAATTTCCAGCCCCAATTAAACAGCCTAAATCCCGCCTCCCAAGCTATCAGAAGCAGTACCAGAAAAATCGTTCTTCTTAATGCGGTACTCATCGCCCGTCTCCTCCCTTACCACCTTCTCAAGCTCATCCGCCAGCGCGTCCATGGCTGCATTCTCTACATGGTGCAGCAGCGTATCTGCGGCATCCCGTGGTCTTGCCGCCTGCACGATGAACTCCTTTTTAATCGTGCCAGGGCGTGTGGACATGACGACTACACGATCTGAGAGGATAACCGCTTCCCGGATATTATGGGTGATGAAAAGAATCGTTTTACGCGTCCGCATCCAGATTTCTTCCAATTCCTTATGCAAAATAAGGCGAGTCTGCTCATCTAAAGCCGCAAACGGCTCATCCATCAGCAAAATCTCAGGATCCATCGCCAGCGCTCTGGCAATTGCCGCCCGCTGCTTCATCCCGCCCGATAGCTCATGCGGGTAACGATCTGCGAAGCGGCTGAGATGCACCGCTTTGATTTGCTCCATGGCGAGCTCGTGGCGCTCTTTTTTGGGAATCCCCTTCTGCTTGAGGCCAAAAGCCACGTTGTCCAGAACCGTAAGCCACGGAAACAGACCGTGTTCTTGGAACACAACCACGCGGTCGGCCCCAGCGCCGGTAACCTTTTTACCATTCACTTCAATCGTGCCTTCACTTTGCGTATCGAAGCCTGCAACGAGGTTCAGCACCGTCGATTTCCCGCAGCCGGATGGCCCCAGAATGGAGACGAACTCCCCTTTTTTTATCGTTAATGTGATATTGTCCAGCGCCTTATAATTGCCGCCGATTCGCTGTACGAACGTCTTGCTGACACCTTTAATCTCGATCAAAATGCTTCCCCCCACTCGGGTATATCCCGTAGTCGTTTCCTTTAAAACAGCATCTTTAATCCTGCCAGACCAAGTCCGATGATAAATCCGCAGATCGCACCGTTAACACGAATCCACTGTAAGTCCTTGCCAATCTTATCTTCCATCAGCTGAGTCAGCTTCTCGTTATCGAATTTATCCAGGTTCTCTTTGACAAGCTGACCGATTTTACTATGATTTTTCTCCAAATAAGAAGCAATCTGCTCCTGCACCCAGATCTCGCCGCGCTGCAGCAAAGCTTCATTCTCCTTCACGGATGCAAGCACATTCCGAAGGATCGGAACGACATGGACAGGGACAAAATCAGGCTGGTCCACAAACTCTTCAGCTCTAGCTTTCAGACGTACAAGAAGTGCAGACAGCTTCGCATCCATTTCGAACATATCAGGCAGCTTCGTTTTGAGTGATTCCAGCTCGGCCAAGAGTTTCGGATTTCTCTCCAGCTTATTTAGTTCATTCCGAATGAAGGAAAGCACAGCCTCCCTGCGCGGGTGCTGTTTCATGCGCATTTGTTCAATATAGGAAAGCAAGAAATTCTGGATAATGCCCCCAATCTTCTCCTCATTGACCATCCCGATGAACGCATTCACGGCAAACGCCATGAAGCCATTGGATTGCAGCCCCTCGAACGCCTTAAGCGCCATAGCCCCAAGCTGATCGCGGGTCTCTGCTTTGAATGCCCAAGCTTCCACTTTATCGAGGACAAAATCAAACGTCTTGCCGTCATAACCGCCATCCTTGACCGTATCGACAAGCGCGCGAACCAAGCGGCTCGTATCCACGTCCTGCAGTGCTTTGCTAATCTCATCCGCCAACAGCGGTGTTAATTTTTCAAGATCAATAGCAGATAACGCTTGTTTGGCAAGCGCACTCAGGCCTTTGTGAAGCGCCTCGCTATCCAGATGGCTTTCCGCCAGCTCCAGCCCTCTTTCAAGAAAACGAATTTGCTGCAAACGGGCGCGGATGGTTTCTTTGGAAAGCAGCTCATTTTGAACCGTGGAGACAAGGGCGTTCGTAATTTTCTCGCGATTCTTCGGCAGCAGCGCCGTATGCGGAATCGGAATGCCCATCGGGTGACGGAACAAGGCGCTAACCGCGAACCAGTCCGCCAAACCGCCCACAACCCCAGCTTCGAAACCGCCTTGCAGGAAACCTCCCCAAACCGTGGAAGCTACAGGAATTGTAGCCAAAAAGCCTGCTCCCATCACACCTAAGGAGACCGTTGCTATATACTTTGCTTCTTTTTTCATCGTCATAACATCTCTTTCTTTCTCGATTTTCAATCACTATTCGTTCTATTTTACCACAAATTCCGACGAAAGCTGTTCTCGAACCTTAATCCGTTGAATACACTTCGGTATGTGAAATATCGGCAAGGCTTGGCCCGAAGTTAAGAGACCTAGGAGGAACCTTTCCATGAGCCTAAATGAAACCATTACGCCTTGGCAGGAACATTTGTTTTGGGTTGAAATCCTGCAAGATCATGCCATTTTTGTGGACGAGGCGCTTGCTAATGAAGAGGTGCAATGGATCACCATTGCCAAACGGTACATAGCGGCATTCACCGAACTGCGCAACCGTATTTTGAAAACAGATCCTTCCCTCCCGGTCTCCTCGGAAACCATGATTCAGCTCTCTAAAGACATATACCCCGTTGCGCATGGGTACTACCAGTTTGAGGGCTTTATGCAGCATTTACGCATAGAAAATAAAGTCGTCATCTCACTGACACCTGTGTATTTCAACGGAACTTTATTGGAAAACGGCGAGTATCTGAGGATTTTGCACGCTTGGATGAACGGCGTGCCTTACGAGCCCCTGCCTCTTGTTGCGCTGATGGAGATGTGGCTGGAGGATCAGCTTGGACATACCGTGCTGCTGAGCAATCATTTGGACCCAACGGAAATGGAGCTGCTGAAAAGCACCCAGCAATACGCACAGCAATTCAGCGCCCATATCGTCAAAAACACCGCCATCCGCGGGTTCCTCCGCTTCACAGCACCGGGTTTCCCGGTGCAGCAGAAGTTCGCCAGACAAGTTGCAGAAACAGTGATCGGCTTCTATCGACTCGTCGAAGAGGTCATCCGCGAATATCAGCATACGGAACTGCTTAGCCGCCTGACCTTGCGTTTCCTTGAGCATCACCTGCCGGAAACTTGCTATTTCTTGCATAAGCTGGCTGCTTACAACGTGGAGATTCTTAGTTTGCCGAATTGTCCGCTGACGAAGCCGTCATTTGAGTGATGAGGGTGGCGCCTAGCTGGGAAAAGACGAAAAACCGTCAGGCTGTTTGCCTGGACGGTTTTTCTTAATGTGATTAATGAAATTACCGCTCGCCTTCCCACTCGGCATAAAACTGCTCCAGGTACTGCTCCATGAAGCGGTGCCGCTCCTCCGCAAGCTTGCGCGCGTAGGCGGTATTCATCAGCTCCTTCAGCTTAAGGAGCTTCTCGTAAAAGTGATTAATCGCGGTGTCATTGCCCGCGCGATATTCCGCTTCCGTCAGGTGCTCACGTGCCGTGACGGAGGGATCATGAATCGGGCGGCCCTTCCAGCCCGAATAAGCAAATACGCGCGAGATGCCTACCGCGCCTATGGCATCCAGCCGGTCGGCATCCTGCACGACCTGGCCCTCAAGCGTGCGCATCGGAGGCCGCGCGCCGCCCTTGAACGACATCGTGCTGATGATCTCCAGCACGTGATCCACTGCGGCCGCCGGCGTACCGCTGGCGGCCAGCCATGCTTCCAGCTCGCGCTGCGCAGCGGCTGGATCGGCGTTCAGCTTCTCGTCGACGACGTCGTGAAGCAGCGCCGCAAGCTCGCAGACGAAAGCATCGGCGCCCTCTTGGGCGGCGATGCGCTTCGTCGTCTGCACGACGCGATAGATGTGCCACCAGTCGTGGCCGCTGCTATCGCGCTCCAGCTTTTCCTTCACAAGCGCTTCCGCCGCGAGTAAAATGCTCTCCTGTTGTTCTCTCGTCAAGTGTTTTCCATCATGCTGCATCATTTCTTCTTTTTCCTCTTTCCTTCCCCAGCTTTTCCTTCATCCGTTGTAGTTGCCGATTCTCCCTCAACGGATGGTGCATCCTTCTCTCTGCCTTCGGGAGCGGTATATTTCTGGATAATTTTCTTAAAATTTTTCCCATATTTATCTTCGAGCTTCGCGCCCATATCCTGCTGCAGCTCGTGAATCACTACATCGCGCCAAAAATTATTGAGCAGCAGCTCAACCATCGCTGGATGCTCAGTCAACATCGCAAGTGTCGGCTCGTCGCCGCCTCTTGTGCCGACAATGGCCAGTTTGCGGTCGATCAGCAGCGTAAATTTCCTCCCGTTGCGTTCGTTCCACGTAACATCACGTTTATGCGAGAACTGCTGTACGCTACTTGGCAGAGCCGCATCTCCAATCGTCGAAACAAGCAGGCGCACACCTTGTGCGGGTACTTTCCGCAGCTCTTCCTTCAGCAGCTGCGCCTCCTGTGCCCAAAGATCGCAAAGCACCTCCTCCTTCGCTTTCCTCAGTTCTGTTCGGATGCGATCCAGCACCTTCGTGTCGCCTTCCAAGCTGAAATACTCCGACCGGTGCGCACCCTGCTTCGGCATGTGCTCTTTCACATAGCGGATTGACGCTTGCAGCTCCGCCTCGACACGATCGCCGATCTCCTCGATCGGCACGCTTTGGTAATGCGTCGGCTCACCGTGACTGGTGAGCACGGCGCCTTTCTCCGCAAGCTTCTGGAGCGCGGAGTACACATTCGAACGCGATACGCCAAGCTGCTTGGCGATTTCATAACCCGTTTGTGTGCCGCTTTCGGCAAGCACATGCAGGCACTTGGCTTCCAAGTCGGTGAAGCCGAGGTTTTTCAAATGCAAGTGGATATCCTCCATGCCAGTTCCCCTTTTCATAAGCTGCGATAAGTTCATGTTTTCGATATTGTAACATGATTTCTTCCTCGAAGTCGTATAGTCCTTCCTTGCCGGCCATCTCAGCAAAAAATGTTCATTCTCAATATATTCTCAATTATATGTTGACAATGATAATCATTATCAAATAATATGAAGTTGGTTGGTAACAGCAGGACAATTACAAGATGACTACATGCCTATAAAAACATTTCGTGGAGGGATTCCCATGCCAAAAATCATTATCGTTTACGCCAGCATGTCAGGAAATACGGAGGAAATCGCTGAAGAAATCGCAGCAGGCATACGTGAGGCAGGCATTGAGCCTGTAGTGAAATCCGTCATGGATGTGAGCGGTGTAGATCTCGTGAACTACGATGGTATTCTGCTTGGAGCTTATACATGGGGTGATGGCGATTTACCGGACGAATTCGAAGACTTCTACGATGAATTAGAAGATCTGGATCTAAGTGGACGCAAATCCGGTGCATTCGGCTCCGCTGACTCCTCCTATACACACTTCGGTGCAGCTGTAGACACAATTGAGGAGAGACTTGCCGAGATCGGAACTGAGAAAGTGTTTGACGGTTTGAAAATCGAATTTAATCCGACTAGCGAGCAAAAGAAATTATGTCGTGAACTAGGCGCAAAATTCGCTGCTGCTGTCGCTGTTTCGGCCTAATACATCATGTTGGCGGGCTTTGGCACTTCGCTGGGCTCGCTTCTTATTAACACCCACCTATATTGCACTTTTTACAATCAAATTGATCGAATTAAGCACCTCTTCAGCTTTTCGTTGTACAATGTGCAATTAGTTTAGCTGAAATCGTTCCATTCACAGCCATTTGGCTAATAACGTTGTACTTTGTACAACGAGCTGCTCTTCAGGCTGAAATAAGCACCTCTTTCGCTGCAAAAAATGCAACGAAGCTCCCCCAACAGCTCATATAAGCACCAAACAAAAAGGACCAGAACACAGCTGCTCGCTGCTGCTCCAATCCCTTTTTCTACAAAGTCTCTACTTCAGCCATTTCAATATACGGCATACTCTTCAACTCTTCATATACTTCTGATGCATACTTACGGTCAATAAAAACAATGAAATTGAGTTCCTGCAGTTCATGACTCAACTCTTTGATGTGTACACTTTTCATTCTATACCCTCTAGCGATAATGTCCTTGATGATATTCGTTAAATTACCCTCATGGGATACGATGAGCTTGACTCGCAGATCCTTCATCAATAGTGGTCTTGGACCCATTTTCTTAATATAGTACGGCAATACCACGACACTCACCATTATTAGCAGCAGGCCCACAAACGCTTCAACAAAAAAACCTGCGCCAATGGCAATTCCTAGCCCAGCCGCTCCCCAAATCATCGCCGCCGTCGTTAGTCCAATAATGACATCATTATGCTTCCTAAGTATGACGCCTGCGCCAAGAAATCCGATCCCGCTAACCACCTGCGCCGCAAGCCGCATAGGATCCATGACATGAAGTCCGGGAACCGCATATTTATTCGAAGATTCAATAGATACGATTGTCAGCAAGCAACTACTTAAACAAATGACTAGAGAGGTTTTCAGTCCAAGAGGTTTATTTCTGATTTCTCGTTCTAAGCCAATAATTAAACCGAAGATAGCTGCAATTCCTAGTTTTATTAAATCATGTATGTCCACAGTCACTAGCATCGTTGTTGTCTCTCCTATTCTAGATGTCATTTACAATATATTAACATTTAAACCTCGTAGATAAATAGGTATAGATGTTACAATTATAATCCAAAGTTTTACTTTTTCCCTATCCACACCTTCCTCTCATCTCCTGACACCCCCTATCCAAAAATAATATTGACCACAAGTCACTTTATTGCTATAAATGAACTTATATAATGTTAATCGGTAAGTTATTAGTGCTCTTTCATGGTCTTCCGATTAAATATTTTTACTTATTCGAACCAATCAAGCCAAAAAGTTGACCAAAAGTCATACTTAGAGCAATATCTGATCTTATACACAATTAATAACCAGGGAGGCTCAATCATGGAGCGTGAGGGAAACATGGCTACTCGTTCAAATCAACCGAAAGACGATCTTGTAAAAACAACCGGAAAAGTACTACATAAAACGGGTTTTCTATTCATCCTGGCCGCTATGGCGCTCGCAGGCTGTTCCAATGAAGCCCCACTATCTTCCACAACAACAGCTCAGCATGCGGCCGAGACAGCAATCAAGCCTGTGAAAACGGCTCCGGTTACCACACAAGCATGGGCAGGTGCTAAGACGCTCACGGCCGATGTGGTTCCTTCATTAGAATTGAATGTCATGCTCAAAGTGGATGGCGATGTGAAGTCCGTACGGAAGAAGCGCGGGGAACAAGTTCAAAAAGACGATGTGATCATCGAGCTGGATAATAAAGATTTGCTTCGCCAAAAACAAAAACTGCTTTATGCCAGAGCCAGTCTTGAAGAACAGTTGTCCAAAGCCAAAAAGGATTGGGATGACGGCATTCTGGAGTTAACCAACAATATTGCGATAACCCAGCAGTCCTTGGACGATGCAAACAAGCAATATAATCGGATTCTGAATGACTATGACACCGGGCAGGCAACGAAGGATCAGAAGGAGCAAATGGAATCTCAGGTCAAACCATTGAAACTCAATCTTCAAACTTTGCAGCAAAAGCTTCAAACGCTCCAAAATACCCAACCGCTAGCCGCCATCCAATACCAATTGCAAGCTAACGATATTGATTTGCAGGATGCTGATGTCAACCTTTCTTATTTTGAAGTCAAGGCGCCTGCGTCTGGTCTTTTGACCGAAATGCCCATTGAGGAAGGAATGACGTTGGCCCGAGGACAAAAAATCGGCGTTGTGCAGCGGCAATCACCGATCAAAATCCGTGCTGAAGTAACGGAAGCGGACTTAGCGCTCGTGCAAGGCAAACCGAGCTTGTCATTTCAAGCGTCAGACTCCCCAGATACATATGAAGGGAAAGTAACTTATTTGGCGAACACGGCCAATACCCAGACGAAAACCTATTCGCTGGAACTTGAAGCCGCAAACGAAAACGGCCGCCTGAAATCCGGAATGCGCGTCCAGCTTCTACTGGCTGCTGGCGGCGAACAGCAGGTCATCGTTGTACCGGCGGGCAGCATTTTGCGCGAGGATGGCGAGCCTTATGTATTCATTTTGATTGGAGACCATGCCGAAAAAAGGACAGTCAAGCTCGGCCGCAGCAAGGATGACATGACGGAAATTACCCAAGGACTGAAGGCAGGCGAGGTATTGATCGTCTCCGGTCAGTACCAACTTAAACATATGGAGAAAGTAGCGCCCGGCCAGTAGTTTTTGATTTTCTAACTGGAACAGCTGGACGGACAGAAGGAGTGAATCCGCTTGATTGCCAAACTGATCAAATACCAAAAGATTACCCTGCTATTCTTTGTCGTGCTCGTGCTGCTGGGCGCCTTCAGCTTTTTATCGTTAAGCCAGCGTGAGAATCCGGAAATCACAGTATCCATGGCTACAGTAAAAACGATCTATCCCGGAGCATCGCCCGAAAAGGTCGAGCAGCTTGTCACCAAGCCGTTGGAAGAGGAAATTAGAAAGATGGAGTCCATCAAGTCGATCGATTCGACTTCCTCTACCAATGTGTCCTTCATTACTGTAGAGATGCAGCCCGGGGTCGATAACAGCCGTGCATGGGATACGCTCAGACAAAAGGTGCAGACCGCGCAAGGCAAGCTGCCCGTAGAGGCGGAACAGCCAGAGATCGATGATGATCTAGCCAAGACTTCTGCGCAAATCATTCACTTAATTGTGGAAAACCCATCTGAGCTGGAGTCCTTACGGTCCATTTCTACAACATGGAAGGACCAGTTGCGCACAGTTTCCGGTGTCAGTGACGTTGAAATTGTTGGGCTCCCCGATCAGGAAGTGAAGGTGATTCTGGACAAGGAGAAGCTCGAAAGCCTGCAGCTTCCTTGGACCCTGGTTATGCAGGCGCTCACCACCTCGCACGACCGCACACCCATTGGGAATGTGGTTGCCAATAATAACAACACTTATGTTCAATTAACCGGCGAATGGAAGTCCGCCAACGATATTGCCGATACGGTTGTTTACCGGCCTGCAGGGCAAGGCAATTCGCTGAGCATTAAAGATGTCGCTGAAGTTAAAATAGGCCCTAAGAAAACGGAAGAGGAGGTCTTCTATCAAGGCAAACCCGCCGTCGATGTCGTCATTTATCCAGCTAAAGGACAAAATATTCCTACTTTGCAAGATGGGATCGACGCAAGGGTTTCCGAATTGCAGGCTCAGCTCCCTCCGCATGTGACGATGGTATCGTTATTTACGCAAAAGGAGAACGTCGATCATCTGTTTGCCGATTTGTCACGGGAAATGTTGATCGGGATGGCTGCGGTACTCGTTGTCTGTATCCTGGGGCTCGCTTTCGGAACGTCCATTATCGTCGCACTCGCGATTCCCGTATCCATCGCACTCGGCTTCCTCCCGATCAGCATGACGTCCATCGATCTTAATCAGATATCCATTGTCGCGCTGGTCATTGTACTTGGCATTCTTGTCGATGATGCCATTGTCGTTAACGATAATATTGAACGCAGATTGTCTCTGGGCGATTCTCCTCTGGACGCCTCGCTGAAAGGCAGCCAGGAAGTTGCGATTTCGATTCTTACGGCAACGATTGCTACAGCAGCCGCTTTTTTCCCGCTGTTCTTCTTAAAAGGCAACATCGGGGACTTTATCAAGCCGATTCCCGTCGTTGTTAGCTTGACTTTAGCCGCGTCGATGGCAATGTCGTTAACGATCATTCCGATTTTCCGCAAATGGAGCAGCGAACGTAGTCTCCGCAAAGGAGTTTCCTCCCAGAAAAAGCTGCCTGGACTTTTGGGTAAACCTATATGGCTCCTAAGCGAGTTTTATGAAAAGCTCATCCGTCGGCTGCTGCGAAAACCGCTTTTAACCGGAATGATAGGTCTTGTCATTGGTACGGCCAGCTATGGGCTTTTGCCCCTGCTTGGCGTTCAGTACTTTCCGAGCGCGGAACGAAGCGAATTTTTGCTTGATGTGAAAATGCCCGTGAGCGCCGACTATAAGCAAACCGCCGATATGATGAAAAGTTTATCGGTTTGGGCGGCTAAGCAGGATGGGGTCCAGTCTGTTTCTACCTATGCCGGTAGGACAACACCTAAGTTTTACTATGCAGAAACCGCTAATGTCGGAACAAGAATAGGCCAATTATACGTCAAGGTCGACGAGTCCCAAGCCCAAACAGGCAAGCTTGTATCCGATTGGCGAGACCAACTCAAGCGTATATATCCGAACATCGAGTTGTTGCCCAGAGAACTGGAACAAGGCCCTCCTGTCGGAGCGCCGATTGCCGTTCGAATCAGTGGCCCGGACTTAAGCGAACTAACATCGCTCTCCAAACAGCTGCAAACGATGCTGAAAAACATCCCTGGCACGACTAACGTCTCTGACAGCGTCGGTGATGAAACCTATACGATGGATCTGCAGCTTGATCAGGAGAAAGCGCGTTATTACGGCGTCACGGAAAAGGATTTGTCGGGAACCGCTCGACTCGCAACCGACGGAATTGAGGTTTCCAAACTGCAACTAGGCAACGAGGATATTCCCGTTACTTTATTCAGCAAGGCCAACCAGACGTCGTCCGACGAAACGATTGGAGAACTGCTCGTTCCTTCGCAATCCGGGCAACTGTACCCAATCAAGCAGTTCATCAATGTGCAAAACGATCGCATGATCACCTCCGTGCAGCATCGCAATCTGGTACGAACGATTACGGTGAGAGCTTACACGGACGGAAGATTGCCGGCAGATATTGTCGCCGAGCTGCAGCAACAAGTAAGCAAACTGCAAAAACCGAACGCTTACACGATTGAATTTGCAGGCGAGAACGCTGATCGGAACGACGCCTTCTCCTCCATCGGTAAGCTTTCTATTGTGGTTGTATGCCTTATCTTCATCATTATTGCGATTCAATTCTATTCATTGTCCATACCGTTCCTGGTCATGATGACTGTTTATTTGGCCATGGGGGGAGCTTTAATTGGTTTATTCATAACTGGTGCTCCAATCGGATTCATGGCGCTCATGGGCTTCGTCAGTCTGGCCGGGATTGTCGTGCGCAACGGCATCGTGCTGGTTGAGTTTATTGAAGACGCCAGACATCACGGGATGGCCTTGCACGATGCCATTGCCGAATCAGGCCGTGCGCGGCTTCGCCCCATCCTGATGACATCCGCTACTGCAATCAGCGGCCTCCTGCCCATGGCCATCATGGGAGGCAGCCTGTGGCGACCGATGGCCGTCGTCATTATCTCAGGGCTTATTGTCTCCACGATCCTTACGCTCATTATCGTCCCCTCCTTCTATCTACGGCTAGCTCTGTGGAGGGATAAACGCAAGCTGAATCGAAAGGCGTCGGCAGAGACAAACCTTCCGGCTCATGGCGGAACAACTTCTCTGTAAATTCCAAATAAAAAGACTGCACATGCCCCACATTCCGGGAGCAATGGCAGTCTTTTTATTCTATATGAAGCTAAATCCGGAACCGGTACCCCGCACCCCAGATCGTCTCAATATACTGCGGATTCGAAGGATCCTGCTCAATCTTCTCACGCAGCTTGCGGATATGCACCGTAACAGTCGCGATTTCGCCCATGGCATCCATCCCCCAGAGGAGATCGAACAGCTGCTCTTTGCTGTACACCCGATTGGGATTCATCGCCAAATGCGTCAAAAGGTCGAATTCTTTGGTCGTAAACACGACCTCTCGCTCATTCACAAATACGCGGCGTGCGGTTTTATCAATCATCAAACCGCGAATGCGGACCTCATCGTTCTTCGCTTCACGCCGCCCCATCAACCTTTCGTACCGGGCAAGATGCGCTTTGACTCTTGCCACCAATTCACTGGGGCTAAACGGTTTGATCATATAATCGTCCGCGCCAAGGCCCAAGCCGCGGATTTTGTCGATGTCTTCCTTTTTCGCGGAGACCATCAAAATCGGAATGTCCTTTTCGCTGCGAATGCGCCGGCATATTTCGAAACCGTCGATCTTCGGCAGCATTAAATCAAGAATAATGAGATCATACTCCGTCGAGAGCGCGACATGCAGGCCTTTGTCCCCACTGTTCTCGATGTCGACTTCGTAGCCGCTAATCTCCAGGTAATCCCGCTCCAGCTCGGCGATGCTTTGTTCATCCTCTATGATTAAAATCCGGCTCATTCCTGACTCTCCTCCTGCTTGTTAAGCGGTAATGCCATATAAACGGTTGTTCCCTGTCCGATCATGCTTGTTGCGCCAATACGTCCGCCGTGCTCTTCCATGATTTGTTTGGCGATCGCAAGACCCAACCCGCTTCCCCCGGTCGCGGTGTTGCGCGAAGGATCCGCCCGATAAAACCGGTCAAATATATGAGGCAGCGCCTCTTCGGATATGCCTTGACCGGCATCTTTTATTTGAATGACGGCGTTGCCGTCGATTTCTCTGAGGGTTAAGGTGATTCGGCAATTGCCTTCATCACTGTATTTGATTGCATTTTCGATGATGTTCAGCAGCACGCGCCGCAGCTTATCACGGTCTGCCGTTACAAGCAGAGGCTCATCTGGCAGTTCCGTCAGCTTGAAATGTACACCTTTTTTCTCCATATCGAATTGTAATTCTTGCGCGCAATCCTGCACATACTGGCCTAGATCCACGGTTTCGAACTGAAACGGGACTTTCCCCAGATCCAGCTTGGAAAATAAAAACAACTCATCAATCAGTCGATCCATATCGGCCGCTTTCGTGTAAATCGTTCGAATATACTTCTCCAGCTTATCCGGAGAGTTCGTGACGCCATCCATAATACCATGAGCATATCCTTTAATGGCTGTAACCGGCGTCTTCAGATCATGCGAAATGTTAGAAATTAGCTCTTTGCGATTTTCTTCATATTGCAGCTGAAGGTCAACGGATTTCTTGAGCTTGCGCCTCATTTCTTCAAAAGCTCTGCTGAGCTCCCCGATTTCATCATCGGACTGCTGCACCACTTCAAAATCCAGATTGCCTTCCTTGATCTCCTCCGCCGCTCGTTTGAGCGCCTTAAGAGGTTTAATTATGCTGCGGGAAACGAAATAGGTCAGCACACCGTTCGTACCCACAAGGATAAGGATAAACGTCAAAACAACCGATTTGGAAAACTGGTGCAAATATTTCTGAAAAGGCCCTCCATCCAAAAATACAAAAACGGATCCTTTACTTTGATCGGAAAACAGAAAATCCTGCTGCCGAGTTATCCACAGAGAACCCTGATTCCGCTGAAATTGGCCTGATGAGGTACCATAAGCGGGAAGTTTGGAGCTGTTCTGGGCTTCGCCCTCTTTCAAATAGGGAGAGCTATACGTGATTTCTTTATCTTTGCGGATGATAATGCCCATATTGATTTTATGAAAACGGTCCTCCAAATCCTGAATAAACACGGGATCGAGGAACGCGTCGGGTTCGGTTTCCGTTTTCGCTTTCATGTAAGCGACATTCTCGAGCTCTTGTTCAACGACGCGTTTAATCGGGTTGCCTTGAGAGAAATCGACCTGAAAGCCGGACTTCAGTGTGCCGAACGTTGCGATGGAGATTAGAATCACGGCTAGCCCCGACAGGACGAGAGGTACAAGCAGCATGGCAATGTATGAGAGTACCAGCCGTAAGCGAATCGACATCGTGGTCAGATCTCCTTTTTATCGAACAAATAAAAACCTGCTGTAAAAAACAATATACTACACGCTATCAAAAACATAAAGATGCTGCTCACCTTGCCAAGCGCCATGCCGCTTCCGATCAAAAGCATATGCCAGTCTGTGTAAGCCGTAGGCGAATACGTGGCGATTTGCGGGATAAAAAAGGCGGCCACTTTAAAAGCCAAATAAAGAAGGATGCTCACCGTCAATGCAGAAGAGGCGTTGGAGAAAAACTGTGCCAGAAACACAGCGGCGATGCTGAGCACAAGCAGTGGCACAAAGGCCGCGCCATACGCGAGGAACCAATTCATCACCGCGCCAAAGCCGCCAAAGTGCTGGAAAAATAGCGCTGAAATAACGGATGCCAGCAATCCGGCAATTAAGTACAGCGCAATAAAAACACCAAGCGCAATCTGCTTGGAAGCAAACACCTTGAACCGAGAAATGGGCCGCGTTAATGTGTTCTTCATCGTGCGGTCGCCCATCTCACCCGAGAATACGTCGGCAGCGCCCATGAAAACGAATAACGGCAGAAAAATACTCGTGAGCAGCCCCAGCATGATGATCGGAAAATCCTGCGAGGCAATCGCTCCGATTCCGATACCGTTTTGAAACTTGGACAGCAGCAGCCCTGCCAGGAGCGGAAGCAGCAGCGTAACCGCAAGGAAAAAGATGGTTTTCTTCTTGGACGTCATTTTGACCGTTTCGTTCCACACGTTGGCGGTTAGGCTATGCATGCGCAGCAAGCCTCCTTACTTCTTTAATTTCGCGCAGATACGCTTCTTCCAGCGTCGCGCTTCCTTGAGCAATTTCCGACACGAGCCCTTCGCGGACAAGCCGTCCTTGATGAATGATGCCCATTCGGTTGCACATCAGCTCCATTTCATGAATGAGATGGCTGGAGATCAGGAAGGTGATGCGCTCTTCTCGCGCCAGGTGCATAATGATCTCGCGGATATGAACCATCCCCTCGATATCCAGACCGTTCGTCGGCTCATCGAGTATGAGCAATTCCGGCTTCGACAGCATCGCTGCCGCGAGCCCTAGCCGCTGCTTCATGCCTAGCGAGTAACCCGCTACCTTTTCCTTCTGAAAAAGGGTAAGTCCGACGATCTCCAAGACTTCGTCTATGCGCTGCTGACTGATGCCCGGGTAAAATCTTGCGGCCAGCTCCAAATTCCGTCTGCCGCTCATATAGGAATACGCTTCGGCGGTTTCAATCAGGACGCCTACCTTGGCCATAGCCTGCTCATAGTGCGTCGATACAGGATAACCAAAGAGCTTCACTTCTCCTTGCTGCGCTCTGGCGAGTCCGGTCATGATCTTCATGACGGTCGTCTTCCCGGCGCCGTTGGGCCCGAAGAACCCGTAAATGTCACCTTGCTGCACGGTCATATTCACCTCGTGGATGCCGCGCAAGTTATTGTAAATTTTCGTGAGACGATTGATTTCTACGACAGGCTTCATACATTAGCCGCCTTTCAAGATAATAAGGAGGTGGGAGTTGCCCCTGCCTCCTTCCTTTTTTCCCTAGTTTCTATGGTGGGACTTCTCAGGATCGATCTTGACGGTTTCCAACTGCTTCCCTGTCAAATCTACCGTGTCCGGCGTTGTCGAGTTCAGACTGGATAGTGTCATATCCACACTCAATACGACGTTGTGCGCTGTTCCTTGCGCATCTTTACCGGAAATATGAATTTGTGCGGTTTGATTGGTAATATGATTATCGCTGTCCACGCTGGCGTTCACTTCGACTTCATCCATTTTGATGTCGGAAGTTAATTGAGGGAGGCTGTTTTTGAGTGTCGTCACATCAACACCAAGGGTATCAGCCTTGGATGGCATTGGACGTTGACTATTTTCCATCGTAGCATGCTTGATAGCCAGGGAGCCGATCGTGTTGACAACCGGAGAAATTTGACTGCCTGACAATTTGAAATGAATCTCCTTCACGTTGCCTGCCGCTTCATCCATCGTGACATAGTTTTTGAGATTGCCGACTAGGGCGTCAACCACATTTTCCACTTCGCTAACGACTTGAGGGTCCGGTGTATGCTCTGTGCCTTCATGATCTTTGAATTTGCCCATGCCCTCTCCTTCCAGCACTTTGTACACATCGGAATCATTTGTTTTTATAATTTGTTTGCCGTCTTGGTTGTAGAAATGTATGGTTTGTTCGTTCGTGCCGTTATTCACGGTCACTTCTGCGCTTCCTGCGTGATTCGCACCGCTGCTTTTAATCGTGGATTTTACGTTAAGCAATGGAGCTCCGTTATCCTGCAGCGTCACGTTCACTTGGCGTGTTACATTGTGTACGGTTGCCGTCTGTTTCACGGCTGATTTAAACGTCTCATACCCGGGCGCATCGCCCACACCGGCGTAAACCGACGTCACCAGCATCATGCTGCCTACCGCCACGCCTAATCCCATCATGGCTAATTTCTTATTCATACCTACCTGCCTCCGCGTCTTCTAACGCTTTATCTAATTTGGATGCGTTCCTCGCTTCCATGTATTCATCTTATCCCCTCGATCTTAATTGCCTCTAAAAGACCTATTAACCTCGCCTAAAACAATTCTTAAATATTTCTAAACTGATCGGGTAGGGCTGCGACGTATGTAAGAATAGTACTAAATGGAAATAATGCAGTTAATTCCTGCGATTACAGGCTGCGAAGGTTTGCTAACTGGAAAAACTCCAGTTAAATCAGACCCTCACTCTTATAGAGGGGCAATTATCGAGCGAAACTGCGGGCAGTTATTTGGCTATAAAACAGAGATATGAATAAATTAGCGGTAGTTTTTCCAGCTAAAGAACAAATAAAAAAGAGGCAAGCCTACGCTTACCTCTTACGACTCCCGCGTGCAAAGCACTATTTACTACTATCAGTACTGCTGATCTTCCACCCTCTCTCTCAACATCCCTGTATGCGTGAGTTGAACGTCCACTCGAACGTCCCCTAACTGGTACCCTTCAAGTGGCTGCTCGCCGTTGGAAGTCAGCTTGGCCCATAACTGGAAATTCTGCTTATATAAGACGTGCTCCAACTGATAGATATCGACGCCTCGGTCTTTTCCATGTTCGAACGTTTCCTCGATTTCTTCTGCGATCTGCTTTTCAATTTGTTTGCGTACGGATTCATCATCAACGGTCACCTGAGATTCAATCGTGATCGACTTGCATCTCATATGAACATCAAAGATCAGGTTATCTCCCTTGCGCAGTGTGATCCGCGGATTCGGTTTATGAATGGAAACGGTCTGAACGGGCTTTCCTTTGATGTAGACGACTAATGGCGAACGGGCGGTGCTTTTCTCCATCCAGCGGTCACCTTTAAACTGATTATCTGTAAACCATTCGACTACATTGTTTTTTCCTAGCGCATAAACACCGCTAACTTCCAGCTTAGGATCAGGCTTCTGATTTTTCTTCCAAGCATCCTCTCGAATGCTCAAATTCGGTATCATTAATGTATAGCCAGGTTCGCGAAGCAAAGCGGCCGCCCTGTACAATCGGTATGGACGTATAAAGGAAAGTTGCCGATAATTTTCAATCGGATTCATCAAAATGGAAGCCATCGGAGAGACATTGAAAAAAGGAACAACGGAGAAAATAGCCTCAATTGATTCATCTGTACTATAGATCCATTGGGTAAATCTTGTTTCACTGTATCGAACGGACCCATCCATAAATTTACTAATCCCTTGCTTCAGAGCCTCTTTGGAGAACAAATAGGCGCTGACATGCCCCCAAAAAACACGCTGTTGCGTCGTTTTGTACAATCGATTGAAGGCTTCATTCACCGTAGCTCCATCTTCGCGACCTACCCAAATCTGAGGCGGCTGCCCAGCTTTGCCCCCCTCCTGTTTCGCTACGGAGCTGAAATCCAACATCTGCGCATAGACGATGTAACGCCCTTTTTGAAAATCGAAGCCTATCGCCGTAAAGTAGTTCGTGTCTTGGATCGTTTTCATATCCCAGCAGCCTGTAAGGCTGGTGAGAATCAACACGCCTATCATGATCCGTCCTACTCGCTTCATCATCATTGAGGATCCTCGCTCTGACGTGTGTCGTCCTTAGGGCTTAGCATCTTAGGCCTGCTCTTCATTGCGCTGAAAGGCTTGGCGAAAACCGCAGTGACCATTTCCTTAAAGCGTGGCGGTGATAGTGGCGACAAGTAGGGAACGCCAAATGACTCCAAGGTCGACATGTATAAAACAAGCCCAATCAATGACACCATGAACCCATAGATCCCAAAGATCGTGGATTCCAATAAAATAATCACCCGCAGGATCGTCACAATTCCAGCAAGTGTCTGGTTCACGAGGGTATACATGGCTATCGTCGATATCGAGGTGATAACAAGGGTCGTCGGGCTAGTGATACCGGAACGAATCGCTGCGTCGCCAACAATCAGCCCTCCAACAACGGTAACGGTTTGTCCAACGACTTTAGGAAGCCTTGCGCCAGCTTCTCGAAACAATTCAAACAGCAGCAGCATAATAATAAAATCCATAGGACCCGATAGCGGTAATCCCAGTCTGGAAGAGGATATGGTAGCGACTAAAGAAAAAGGGATTTGATCGATATTAAAGGCAGACAGCGAAATCCAGAAGCCAGGAAGAAACGTGGCTACAATCAATCCCCCCAATCGCAGTACTCGTTCGAACGCCACATAGTAAAAAGGAGAGTGTACATCTTCTGGCGATTTTAAAATAAACATCAAATTTGCCGGAGCGATGAGGGCCATCGGCGAACCGTCAACAATGATGACGAATCGTCCGCGCAGCAAGCTATCCGCTACAAAGTCAGGTCTACCCGCATAATCCAGCAACGGGAAAAAATTGTACTTTTGCTCTGTTAGCAGCTCTTCCAATTGCGAACTGGAAATCAAGGCATCGAGATCAATTTCTTGCAATCGGCGCCTGGCATCCTGAAGCACATCCGAATCGATGACATCATCGATATACATAAGAGCTACGGAAGTATGGCTGCGCTTGCCAATTTCCATTTTCTCGCAGCAAAGACTGCGGGTTAACAGCCTTTTGCGAATCAGAGCGATGTTGGTAACGATGCTCTCCGTGAACCCATCCCTTGGTCCTTTAATTGAAGTCTCCGTATTAGACTCTTCCGGCGATCGGTTAGGCGGATTGGACAAATCAAGCCCAAAAAGGCGCTGCTGCTCTTCAAAGTACATAATCAGAAACCCTGAATATAGATTGACTGTCATCGTTTCCATCACATCAGGTCCGGTCATCTCCAGCATTTGAAGCAGTGTAGGGAGCGCGAAATTGGACATGCCCCCTTCCCGGTGATGCGAGATGACATATTGAAGGTTAGGAAGTACACGCTGCTCAATATGATCCTTATTAATCATACCGTCGCAATACATGAGCAGGATCTTTTTACTGGCATCCCCTTCTGAGAACAGGTACTCTTTAATGATGACATCGGCCGACGAGGCAAACCAATCTCGCAAATCTCGCTCGTTCACTTCATCACGTTCTCCTTTCGCCTCATCGGCAGGAAGATCAGCACAAACAGCACCAGGATTAATCCTGCGCCAGTAACAAACATCATGGGGTAATACCAGTCCTGAATAAAATTCACCATTTGATTGTCCGTGACCGGCAATAGACACATCGTAACGAAAAAAAAGCTTATCCCTATCAGCAGCCATGTGCGGGTACGTTTCTTTTGAATCATCAACACGTCAATAGTGAGAAACATCAGCATGGACATACGGATACAAGCGCCTGATATCCACTGAAAAATCGATAAAAAATCCAAATGGGAAATATATTTCCCAAGCGTCACCATACGCCATTGTTCAAAAGCCGGATACCTGAGTTGATCTGCTTCAAACGGTCCAAAAATCGCAATGGCCCCGATTAAGGGTCCTACGGTTAATCCCACTAAGCAAACCGCTACGATAAGCAAGGCGGGCAGTCGGATACGGGTATCGGCATGATGCTGGAGAAAAACAATACTTAACAGCTCAAACGAAGAACCGCTGGTTAAATACATCGATTTCAGAGCAGGCCCATACCCATGGGTAAACAGGGGCGTAAGTAAGCTATAGTCTTTGTATTGAAAATTGGCACCCATCACAAAATAGCCCAGCAAGACAACCACGGGGAGTAGAATGCCCGAGGTTATCGCGATGGCGCGGATGCCTTCACGAGCAGCAAAAAAGCAAAAAATCATAAACGCTAGCGAGATCATGATCGGCGGGGTCCTCGGCAAATAAGAGATGTGCGTCCAAGTTACCATATCCTCCATGGTAATGGTCGCATGCGTCATGGCGATGCCAATGACGATCACTTTTAGAAAGAATACAACGAACTTTCCATATCGCTGCCCGACCCATAGCAGTAGATTCTGCTGCTTAGAGCGTTTGATGATGATGTACACGAGACATACCCATACTAATGTAGGCAAAATGGATAAACCCGCTCCCACCCAGGAATCACGTTTGCCGTAATGTAGCAGTACAGGGATTAAGAGCACATGATTCGTTATGGCAATTGAAATAATAATGACGTAGTACAACTGAAGCGAGGTAATTTTCCGATAACGTGCAGCCATGAGGTAATCTCCCACTTTGGTATGAGGTGGAAACTTTTTATTTGTTAAGTTTTCCAATCCATGTGGAATTATGCAAATAAAAAACCGCCCCTCGATTTCTCGAAGAGCGGTATGATCCTATGTCAGGCAGGGCGAATGGGTATGGACGAATGTCTACTTTTGCGGGAGAAAAGGTGTCAATTCCCCAAGATAGCAGACATCCAGGTGATGCAGCGCACGGGTGCAAGCCGTGTAAAACAGCTTGCGCTCCTTCGCCTCCGCGTAGACAGCCGCACCGGCATCGTAGAGGATCACGGCGTCGAACTCGAGCCCTTTGGCGAGGTACGCCGGCATGATCATAACGCCTGCCTCATAGTGCAGCGTCTCCTTCGTGATCCGCGTGAGGCCAGGCAGCAGCGGCTTAAGGGCTGCGTGCGCGGCTTCCGTCTCGCGCTCGGTCTTGCACAAGATCGCGACGGAGCTCGCACCGCCGTGCTGACGGATCAGCGCCGTATCCGCGACCAAGCGGCTGAGCTCGGTCTCATTCGCCGCGCGCAGCAGACGCGGCTCCTCGCCGCTGCGGCTGAACGGCTCGATCGGCTCGCCGAACGGGAGCACGCGGCTGGCGAACAGGGCGATTTCGCGCGTCGAGCGGTAACTTTTGACGAGGCGGATCGTCTCCGTCTCTTCCTCTTTCATCAGCTCGCTGATCGAGCTGTACTCGTTCTTAGGGCCACCTGCGTCGTTAGCTGCGTTCGCGTGCGTGAAGATCCCTTGGTTCCAGTCGCCAAGCAAGGTAAATCGGGCACGCGGGAACAGCTTCTTGAGATACGCATAGTGGAACGGCGAGTAGTCCTGCGCCTCATCCACCAGGCAGTAGCGGATCGTTCCAACGCGCAGTTGACCTTCAACAAGCCCCTTCAAATACACAAGCGGTGTCGCATCCTCGTAGTGCAAAATCCCTTGTTCCAAGGCTGCCGAGGTGAAAGAACTGATGCTCGCCCAAGCCTCAGGAAGCTGCTGGCCAGCCTGAGCCATCAGCCCCTGATGGAGCTCTCTGCTCGTATATAGATCTCGATACATGCCGAGTACGTCGACATAAGCAAGGTTGCGGGCCTTCTCCTTCAGCGGAGCGATCGCTTTATGCGCCTTCATTTTGCTCATCTTCTTCATCTCGGGCTCCGTACCCACATATTTGGGCTCGCGCACCATTTTGCGATAGAAACGTTTCTGTGCATCCGCTTGGATCTCATCCAGCTTCTCCAGCATCCACTCGGACAATTGCTCCATCCGTTCTCCGAGTGCGAGAATCGAAGTTTTGCTGTAAAACCGCTCGCTTAACTCTTCTGCGGTAATCAGCACTTTCTTGCCGACCGACAAATCGAGGAAGCGTATTCCGCCATGCTTCAGTTTCTCGCCATAAGCCTCAATAACGCTGAGGAAGGCTGCCGACGTTTTGTACAGGATACTTTGCTGCCTTGCTTTATAAGCCGGATCTTGCTCCGTCCCCGTCAAAATGAATTCCAGCTGATCGTAGGGATCTTCCAGCTTTAAACCCGTATCGCTTAATTTATGGGTTAAATAATCTTGAAAGGTTGTCTGCTGCATGGTCGCTTCGCCCAGCTCCGGAAGAACGTGCGAAACGTAATCGCTGAACAGCGAGTTCGGCGAGAACAGAATCATATTATCGGCGCTGAGCGTCGCCCGGTATTTGTAGAGCAAATACGCGATGCGCTGCAGCGCGACCGAGGTTTTGCCGCTGCCGGCCGCGCCTTGCACGACAAGCACCTTGTGCCGGTCATCGCGGATGATCTGATTCTGCTCCCGCTGAATCGTCGTCACGATGCTGTGCATTTTCTCGTCGGCGCTGCGGCTGAGCATCTTCTGCAGCATCTCGTCTCCGATTGAGATCCCGGTGTCGAACACATCCTGCAGCTCACCGGCTTTAATGATGTACTGGCGTTTGAGCAATAACTCCCCGCTGACATCCATCTCCGGCGTGTGGTACGTGGCCGGCCCCGGCGGGTAGTCATAGAATAAGCTGGCTATCGGTGCGCGCCAGTCATAGATAAGTATCTCATCTGTCTTCGGATCAATGAAGGAGGTGAGACCGATGTAGATTTTCTCACGCTCCTGCTCACCGCGTTCCTGAAAATCGATGCGCGCGAAATACGGCGCATCAACGACACGCTGCAGTTTGTACAGCGCATCCTGCGCCACCTGAAAGCTGCGCTTCTGACCCATCAGCACATGCTCCTGCTGGGCCATACTCGCGGCTGTCTCGATTACGTCGTCGGCGTTGTCCGCATTAACGGAGATATCGTCCCAGAAGCTGCGCCCAATCTCCGTTACTTCCGAGCGGCGTTGATCCACCGTCTCCCCCAAGTCGATAATTCGCTCTTTAATTTGGGAGCGTACCGAGGCAACCCGCTGGTCTTCCCGCTCCCGCTCTTCTTTATCAATTGGCATTTATTCTCCCTCCTGCCTATTTGTATACCCCATGGATGACTTCTTCAAACTCAGGCTCTTCCATATGTACATCGTCCATATCGCCCCAAAGACTGACCATTCGCAGCACGTCCATCGCTTTCAGCTCCTGGCGGTTGCAGGCGATCGTCAGCACGTTCGCCTCCTGTTCCACTACACGGAACGGCAGCTCCCAGCTCTCGGGAACTTGGACATCCCCTCGATACGTGATCTTCATCATCGTTGGCAAACCGATTCTGTCTCTTAGTGTATCCAGTGAGCCGTCATATCCGATCTGACCGTGATTAATCACGATCACCCTTTTACATAACTGCTCAATATCATCCATGTCATGCGTCGTCAGCAAAATCGTTTTCCCAAACTCCTGATTTAATATCTGCAAAAAGCTGCGTATGTTCTTTTTAGCTACAACATCCAGCCCAATGGTAGGTTCATCAAGGAACAAAATATCCGGATCATGCAGCATGGATGCCGCCAGATCAGCACGCATCCGCTGACCGAGCGAAAGTTTGCGAACCGGCATATCCATCAGTTCTTTAAGCTCCAGGAGTTCATTCAACTCGTCTAACCTGCGGCGTGAGGTGCTCTCCTCCACGCGATACATCGCTGTTAGAATTTCATACGAATCCTTAACCGGCAAATCCCACCATAGCTGGCTTCGCTGCCCGAACACGACGCCAAGTTTGCCAACGACGCGCCTTCGGTGTTTTTGCGGACTTAAGCCGTGGATCAGCACTTCACCCGATGTGGGATGCAGGATGCCGGTCAGCATCTTGATGGTCGTTGATTTTCCCGCGCCATTAGGTCCAATATACCCGACGAACTCGCCGGATTCAATCTCAAAGCTGAGATCTCGTACCGCTTCCTTTTCTTTATAAGCCCGCGAGAACAAGGTGCGAATACCTGAAAATCTGCCTTCTTGGATAACCGGGGTTTGAAAGGTTTTGCGCAAATTCGTAACCGTGATCATGTGGATGCCATCCCTCCTTGTTATTAACGTGATTAACTTCCTGTACTCTGATAACGGGATAAGCCCAGTTTCCAAAATCGCATAGCCAGCCAGAGCGCTGCACAAGCAACACCCACGGTTCCCAGCAGCATGCCGATACCGCCTTCGTGTCGCAACAAATATAAGGTAGGTATGTAGTTCACGAAACCTACCGGAACAAGAACCAGAAGGGCGCCTTGCAGCCATTTCGGATATAACGTAAGCGGATAGCGAGCCGCCGTTTGAGAGGCGTCTTCCGTCATATTTTGTAAGGACTCGATGCGGGTCAGCCAAAAGCCCGCAGCCGCCGTAGCCAGCCCGATTGCGAATAAAATAACCGCTCCCGTACAAATCATTAATGCCGTTAACGGTACGGCCGACCACTCGATTTGCCCTTTGGCCATCAGCACTCGCATGGAAATGACTAGCAGGACGATCCCCTGCCCGATTTCAGCGAAGAGTACCCGGGAGTTTTGCGTCATCAGCGCTAGCAGCACCGGCACAGGGCGCGTCAATAACGCATCCAGATCTCCGGATACGAGATATTTTTCCAGATGATGCACATCCGAAGCCAGTGTACGGTATATCGCTTTGGAGATCATCATGACACCATAGAGATAACAGACTTCATACAGTGTCCAACCTTTGATATTGCCGAAGCGCATCATGACCAGCGCCACCATGAGAAATTCTGAAACTTGTATGCATGAGGCCATGACCACCGAGAAAAGAAAGTTAAACTTATATTGCATCCGGCTGCGTAAACTCGCCCTGATCAACAGGAGATAGAGCTTGACTGACATCATCCTCCTTGCACCTCCAGCTTTCTTCGCACCGCATGCGTGACGGCCAGACAGACACAAGTAAACCCGATGCCCCATAGAAGAGCTCCGAGCACAATCGTGCCTTGTTCAAGTTGCATATAAATGCGAGTCGGATAATAGAGAAGGTACGGATAAGGTGTGAAACTACTTATGGTGCGAAGCCAACCCGGCAGCCATTCAAGCGGTATGAAAAATCCGGAGAGCAGCATGCTGAAGGAGTAGCTCAACCAGTACAACCAACGGGATTCCGTGGTCCATAAGGCGGCGATGCCAATCAAATAGTTCATGCAAATGGAGATATAAGCTGCTGCAACCAGCGCAATCGCCGTCCAGCCGTAAACGGAAGCCTTGTGTGGAAGCTGTAAGGAGAAAATGAACATATAGAGGACGTAAATCGGGATAAATTTATACAGAAACTGATACCATATTTGGCCCCATTCCCTGCTCATGGCCTGATAGAACAAGTGTACGGGTCTCATGAGATCAACGGCAATCTGACCTGTGCGCACCGACTGTTCGAGTCCCAGTCCATTCGTCGTAAACTGCGTAATCCACAAGATCGCCTGGTTAAAAGCAATGTAGCCGACCATCCCTTTGGCTCCGTAGTCGCCCAGCGAGGAATCGCTCCCGAGTCCGGACCAGATACTTGCATAAATGAAGCCAAACACGGCACTGACAGCATTGTGGAGCAAATGTGAACCGCGATATTGCAAATTCCTTGCGTATGCCTTACGGGCTAAAACCGCGAAAAGCATCGTACACCTCCTATGTTTTTTCGTGCAAAAAAACGATGTTCCACTGCAGCCGCAGCGTAGAGACGGAGTTTCATATTACCAAAAATCCCCTATGCATGGCAATGTTTTTTTTCATATAAAAAAAGCAACCCCTATAGTCATCACCTGACTGCGGGATTGCTTCTATATATTTACTGCGCGCTCACAGGTTTAGCTTCCGGAGGACTGCCGCTATCCCCTTCTGCCCGGAGTTTCGTGTCCGGTTGATCAAACTCGGCATTGTAACTAGGCTGTGAGGCCTTCGTTAAATAATCATGATCAAGGTATCCGGCCAAATACTGCTTACCGAAGAGGAGATCATATTGGACGTTCCTGTAATCGTCAATAAGTGTTTTGGCCGAATCAGGCGCCTGCGCATGAAGCGTTTGGTCTGGATCCACAACCAGATTACTTAACAATCCAGGTACTTGAGCGGCTATTTCCGCATTCAATGCGAAGTTAGCCGGTTTCTCCATGTGCAGCATATCGAGCACGTGAGAACCTAAGAAAGAATCGCTAAGCAATGGGATATCCTGTTTGGGCATATCGAAATTCGACCAAGTCACCAGCGGAATGCTGTGCATTTTCTTGATTTCTTCCAGCGACCAATCATTAGCGTTGCTTGTTGAGATGAACCCGGCTTCTTTGTACACTTGGTAGTCGAGACCAAGCATCGGCAGGTGGTCCCCGTAGAAGACGATCATCGTTGGTTCATCCGAATTTTGATAATGATCGATAAGCATTTTCAGACTTTGATCCGCATCATGCGCACCCTGTGTGTAAGTTTCCAAAATCGATTTGGCTTGCGGCGTCAAATTGCCTTCCGCCTTGAATTGATTCTCACCGTACCGCGGATCATCGTAGGGTCCGTGGTTTTGCATCGTAACCGTGTAGATAAACATCGGATCTTCCGTTTTATCCACTTCATCGATAATGTTTCGAGACACCTCGGCATCCGAGATGAAGTAACCCTTCGTCTCCGGATTCACGAAATGCTCACTGCTTTTGAAAGATTCAAAACCAAGCTGCTTATAAACGGAATTACGATCCCAGAACCAGCCCTCGTAGGAGTGAATCCCCATGCTTTTATAACCTTGACCGGCAAAATAACTCGCTAAACTTGGCACAGGTTTACTTACATATTGCTGATACGGGATAGATCCCCCCGGTAGGAAGCTCATCGAATTACCAGTGAGCACTTCGAACTCTACGTTGCTTGTTCCCCCACCGAATTGAGGAGACAAGAGGTATCCGGAAGTCGACTCCTTCTGCAAACGATGGATCGTAGGCAGCGGGTCTTCACTAAACTTGACATTCGTCAGTAACGTCGGGTCCCAGAATGCCTCGCTCATAATGAAGATAACGTTCGGCTTCTTCCCTTGCAGATTAACGGACGCCTTTTTCATAGTTGGCTGTGTTTGCGAGACTTGTTCTATATTTGCCGCTACAGCTCCAATAGTTTCATTACTGTAGGTTTCCGGCTTTTGAACGATGGAATTTTTGACGTTGAGTGTAAAAGCGAGCGCTGTACCATTATTCGCGTAATTTTCTTGCTGATTCCATACAATTTCATTCACACCGATATGGTCCAGGATTTTGCCTGCTAATGGTGTTTTGATCCCAAAAGCATATAAGGCATAGAGCGAGAACAGCCCTAAACCAATTCTTGAGATAATAGAAATCGTGGCACGAGGAATGATCCATCTTAATGAAAGTACGACAATAATTGAAGCAATGATGGCTCCGATTCGGATCAGCGCAGCTTTACCCGTCACAAGAGAAGCGATATCCATACTTTCTTTGTTGAGCAAAATATCCCACGGGAAGAAGGGCTCCCCAATCATAGTCACCTTCATGTAAGAAATTAAAGCCATTAGGCCGAGAAGTAAGGTAGAGATGGCTCCCGAGATCGCCAAAGATCCCACCAAGGCATAAATAAAAATAAGTAAACAAAAGGTGATTCCTGTGTTTAGTAAAAAAAGTGATTGATTAGAAGTTATCCAATCCATCGTATTATGCAGCGAACCGCGCTCGAGTAGCTCCATGCCGGCCACTGATAATACGGGTAATAAAATTAAAAAAAGTACTAACGAAATCGTCGCACCCAGTCGTTGTGGTCTCATCTTCTTATTCGGCTTCTTGCGAAGACGGCTCCGGGGCTTCAAATTCAAGTGCATCTTGCATCACTCTCCTCTTGCCCCTATTGTAAACCCCAAATGTGAAGAAAATATGTAGATAACCTTAAAGGAACCTTAGGATACCCATTTATTCCCTTTACTTGAGACCTGCCAACCATGCAGCCAACACCTTCAATTCCTCTTCTTTAAGCGCGACTTGGAACGGCGGCATCCCGCCACCACCCTTTTGGATGCGCTTTATGATCTCATCTTCCGTCAAGCGTTCTCCGACTTTTTGAATGTTGGGGCCTTCTCCGCCCTGTAATTGATTACCATGACAAGAGATACAAAAGTTCTGATAAACCTTATGTGGATCGGCTTGTGCAGGCGTTGTCTGCGCATTATTTGGTTGTTTATTTCCATTTCCACAGGCCGTCAGTCCCATAGATAAAATGATTGTACTCATCAGCAGCAGCTTTATTTTCATACTGGAAACTCCTTAAAGGAAGATTTCCTCCATCATACCAGAGCCTGTACTGCAAAATAAAGAATTCGCCGGTCTGAACGACTGAAAGACTTCCCGCGGTGCTGATTGGTCATAGTATGTGATGCCCGAGGCCGATTTATTTTGTTAAGATGATGCAAAGATAAGCGACTTCACCGTCCTTTTAGGACGAGTGCGATTGTCGAGGTAGAGCGAAGCAAAAGTAAAAAACGTATACTTTCTTATCTACTAAAAAATGCTTAAATAGAACAACATAAAGACATGGCAGAAGCACTCGCACCTTCTTACCATGTCTCATTTTGCATAGCTTTTTGGCCAGCCTATAAAACCGAGCTTATGCCAACTTCAAACGGATCACGTTCCATGACGCTTTCCCAAGCGTTGCGTGAATTTGGCCGTTCGAATCCACCGCTGCATTGCCGCCGTTGTGCGGTTTCACACGATCCTGGGCGGTTATCGTATTCGCGGCTTTCAAATCGTCACTTTCCAGCACGATATGCTGAGTAACTTGGCAAGCGCCGAAGCTGCGAAGATCCAGCTCAAGCGGAAGCGCCTCTGCCAAATGACGATTAACAGCGAAGATCGTTACTTCCGACTTCTCTTCATTATGAACAGCAACGGCCTCCAAATAAGGCACATCGGTATAATCCTTGGCATCATATTTAGGTGATTTGATGAGAGGCACAAGAACCGTTCCGCGCCCGAACAAGCTTGCATGCATATAAGGATAATAAATCGTTTGCTTCCACGCTGCTCCGCCGTTCGCCGTCATAATTGGCGCAATCACGTTGACGAGCTGTGCCAAGCAAGCCATTTTTACACGATCCGCACGCTTCAGCATGGAAATCAGCATACAACCCACGAGGAGTGCATCCTCATGATTATAAATGTCTTCGAGCTGCGGCGGCGCAATGGACCATGGCTCGATTTGGCGGTCAGCTTCATTAGAATGGTACCAGACGTTCCACTCGTCAAAGGAAAGGTTGATTTTCTTTTTACCGCGCTTTTTGGCCTGAACATAGTCAGCTGTTGAGATCACGGTATTAATGAAACGATCCATGCCCATGGATTGCGCCAGGAAATTCGCTGAATCTTTATCGCGATTCCCGTAATATTGATGCAGCGAAATATAATCAACATGATTATAAGTATGCTCAAGCACCGTCGCTTCCCATTCCGGGAATGTCGCCATGGTTAAACTCGAACTACCGCAAGCGACCAGCTCAATCGAAGGATCCACCCACTTCATGACTTTGGCTGTTTCACAGGCTGTACGCCCGTATTCCGCAGCTGTTTTGGCTCCAGTTTGCCAAGGGCCGTCCATTTCATTGCCCAAGCACCAGGTTTTGATGTTATGAGGCGCCTTGTAGCCATGAGAGATCCGCAAATCGCTCCAGTATGTACCGCCTTGGATATTGGAATATTCGATAATATCTCTAGCCTCATCCGGCCCGCGTGTTCCCAAGTTCACAGCCATCATCGCCTCGGTGTTCACTTTGCGGCACCAATCCATAAATTCGTTAAGTCCTACCAAGTTGGGCTCAATCGTGCGCCAAGCCAGATCCAGTCTTTTCTTACGCTGCTCGATCGGTCCAATACCGTCCTCCCAGTTGTAACCGGATACAAAGTTACCCCCCGGATAACGTACGATTGGCACATCCAACCCTTTGACCAATTCCATAACATCTGTGCGAAACCCCTGCTCATCCGCATGCGGATGTCCCGGTTCATAAATGCCCCCATATACTGCACGTCCCAAATGCTCGATAAACGAGCCGTAAATACGGGAATCCACTTCTCCGATTTTAAAATCTTTGTCGATAATCATGCTTGCTTTCATAGACATTGCCTTCACCTCGTCGTATAATTAATAAAAATATAAATCAGTTAACACAAATATTATGACGTTGTCTTTATTAAACAATAATCAATGCTTGATTTCAAGACTTTCTTTGGGAATGTTTTGGATTTATATTTATATGAATCAGTCGAAATGATGAGTCGATAGGAATAGAGGAGATTTGTATCATGATACACGCGTCAACAGACCGTAAATGGCTGCCGCTCTATGAAGCTCTAGCCAGCGATGTGCGGCTTCAAATTTTAGATTTGCTGGCCGAACAAGAGATGAACGTGAAAGAGTTAGCCCAGACGCTTGGCTTAAGCAGCGCTATCGTAACCATGCACGTGAAGAAGCTTGAGGCCGGCGGCCTGATTCACACGGCGTTAGTACGCAAGCAAGGCGGCACGCACAAAATGTGCACGCTTGCGGTTTCGCGTGTCGAGATCCAGCTGCCGCAGCAGGGCGAGCCGAAGCGCGTGTTCGATGAGGTGTCCATTCCCATCGGACATTACACGCGCTTTGAAGTGCAGCCTACGTGCGGGCTCGCTACGGCCGATCATACGATCGGACAATACGACGATCCGCGATATTTTCTCGAACCTGAGCGCATGCATGCGAAGATTCTCTGGTTCGGTAGCGGCTTCGTAGAGTACCGCGTCCCGAATTATTTGCTCCCCAGCCAGACGCTAGAGGAGATTGAGATTTCGCTGGAGCTTGGCTCGGAAGCGCCGGGCATTGCCGAGAATTGGCCGTCGGACATTCATTTCTATGTCAACGACACACTGCTCGGCTATTGGACAAGCCCCGGCGATTCGGGGCAAGGCCGCGGGCATTACACCCCTAGTTGGTGGCCGGACTCTATCAACCAATACGGTTGGTTGAAGGTGATACGGATCACCGAACAGGGTACTTTCCTTGACGGGCAGCGGCTTTCGGACGTCACGATCAAGGACATCCGCATGTCGCGCAACGAGTGGACGCTGCGGATTGAAGTGCCGGAGCATGCGACGCATGTCGGCGGGCTTACGCTTTACGGTGAAGGCTTCGGCAACTACAACCGGGATATTATTTTCCGCACCTACCGGCGGTAAGTGCAGGTGTACGCGAAGAGCCGCGGGCAGCTAATTCTGTCAACCTCAAGGCATATATGGGGCTCTCTGGCAATACAGTAAGGTAAATGACTGCGAGGGAGTTGATCTTTCGATGCCAGAGCAACAACATGCGCCCGTGCTAAGCGTCAAGGATTGGATGATTACCATTCTGCTGATGGCCATACCGATTGTGAATATCGTCTTGTTATTCGTGTGGGCTTTCAGCAAAAACGAAAACCCATCGAAGTCGAATTATGCGAAAGCCAGCTTAATTTGGGCGGCTATCGGTCTCGTGCTCTATCTCATTTTTGTAGTCATCCTATTCGGGACCGTGATGTCCAGTTTAAATACATAGACTTGCAGCTATCCCTCATCAGGCGGTCCCATCCGCTTAGGGATAGCCTTTTTTATTTTCAATCACGCAATAAATGGCATCGAAGTGAAGTATGCTATACTGGGAAAAAAAGATAAGGAGCCTCTCTGATGCCTGCACCCTTACATTGGAAAAAGTCACTATGGATATTATGGGGGGCTAACTTTTCCATCATGTGCGGAATGAACCTAATTCTTCCGTTTCTGCCCTTATACGTTGGACAACTTGGGGTTCACGAGGTTGGCGATGTCGTGCGGTGGACAGGGTGGATTGTTGCCGCTCAATTCATCACCTCATTTCTAACGCAGCCACTCTGGGGAGCCATCGCGGATCGCCGCGGCCGCAAAATCATGCTGCTTCGAGCCGGATTCGGGATGGCTGTTGTGACAGCCTTGATGGGCATTGTCACGGAGCCCTGGCAGCTGCTTGCGCTTCGGCTGCTGAACGGCTTCTTCTCCGGTTTCATCTCCATGGCGGTCTCCCTGCAAGCATCGGTGACACCCCCGGAGCATTCCGGGAAGTCGCTCGGCACGCTGCAAACGGGCTCAATCGCCGGATCGCTTGTCGGTCCTTTGATCGGCGGGTTGCTTGCTGGTATGATCGGTTATAGCCACATCTTTTTTGTTACCGGCGGTCTCATGCTCTGCGCCAGCCTCATCGTGATGATTTTCGTTCATGAGGAGCGCAAAGCCCCCGTTCAGAAAAAAGTGCGCCAGCGTACAGAATGGCGCCTATTTCGCCCTCTGCTACCGGTCTTTGCCGCTTCGCTGATTACGCAAATTGGGATGATGAGCATCGAGCCGATCGTGACGGTCTATGCCAAGACGATTTACTTCGGCAATCATTTGGAGCTGTTCGCCGGTTTGATCGTGGCGATTACGGGGATCGCCAATTTGTTTGGCGCGCCATCCTTAGGGAGGCTTGGCGACCGTATCGGCCAACGCAAACTACTCGTCATCGCCTTGTCGATGGCGGCACTCGCCTTCATTCCGCAGGCTTTCGCCACCAGCATTACAATGCTGCTAATCGGCAGGTTCCTGCTGGGGCTGTTCATCGGAGGCATGATCCCTTCCCTGAACGTACTGGTTTTAAAGCTGGCCCCCACTCAAATTCAGGGAACGGCCTACGGCTTTAATACGTCTTCGCTGTTTCTCGGCAATCTGATCGGCCCTCTACTCGGCAGTCATGTTGCGGCAGCGTACGGATTTAAGTCGGTGTTCTATATCACCATGGGTATCCTGCTGCTCTGTGCGATGTTCGTTTACTTGAATCGCAGCTTGGAGACCTGGCGTCAGACGAATTCGGTTTAGCCTTATTCTTATTCAAATTTTACTTATTCATGGAGGATGATTTATGAAACACGAGATTTTATATAAGGGCGCATTTCCGATGCTGCGCGTAGAACTTGAAGCTGGAGAAAACATTAAGGCTGAATCAGGAGCAATGGTTTCGATGTCGCCTAACATTGAGCTTAAAGGAACAGTAGATGGCGGTATTATGAAAGGTCTTGGCCGTATGCTGAGTGGCGAGAAATTCTTCTTCCAGGAGTTAACCCCAACTCGCGGTAGTGGCGAAGTGCTATTGGCACCTTCCGTGATTGGCGACATTGAAGCTGTCGAGCTTGACGGATCGTACAAGCTGTACGTGCAAAAGGACGGCTTTCTTGCCGGTACATCCGGGATTCAAGTGAATACGAAAATGCAAAATCTGATGAGCGGCTTCATGTCCGGCGAAGGGTTCTTCATCGTTGAAATCAGCGGTAGAGGGACGGTCTTCCTCTCCTCCTACGGGGCTATTCATGCCATTAACCTTGCTCCCGGGCAAGAGGTTGTCATTGATAACGGGCATCTGGTCGCATGGCCGGATTATACGCAGTATACGATTGAGAAAGCTGCCAAAGGCTGGCTCTCCAGCTTCACAAGCGGTGAAGGTGTCGTATGCCGATTCCGCGGCGAAGGCGTTGTGCTTATTCAAACGCGGAATCCGCAGAGCTTCGGCGGATGGCTGAAGCAATTCATACCGGGCGCCAGGTAGATTAGACTATGGGCTTGGGCTACGTGTATAACAGGCAGCCCGGCGTATTTGTAGCTTTTTGCTGCTTTAATTAAGGTCACTCTCCTGCCCTTGTAGATCTAACGGACTCCAGCGCCGTTAATTGATCTGTAGACTAATTAATTCCACTCAGATAACGTGAATAACGGCTTTGGTGTCCGTTAGCGAAAGAGCTAGGCGTTAAACCTCAGAAGAGACTATCCCTAAGTCATTTTTATGACTTATAGGACAGTCTCTTTTCTTTTTGCCTACTACTTTTTTGCACAAGCCTATGCTATGATAGTTTTAGTCAGTAAACTTAGTTTTGTATAGTAAACCAAATGAGCTGGGAGGCCTACCATTGGACGATAAATACCGCGTTCCAGCCATTGAACGTGCTCACCTTATTCTCAAGGAAATCTCGCTGCAACCCAGTCAGCTGAAACTCATCGATCTATCGCGTTCGCTCAATATCAACAAAAGCTCGATGTATTCGCTGCTTTTAACGTTGGAGAACTTGGGCTGGATCGAGAAGGATACCGGCGAAACTTACCGCCTTGGACGCGAGCTCTCTCGCCTGGGCCATGCGGCAGTCCAGCATCGAGACTTGAACGAGTCCTTCCACAAGGAAGCCTCTCTCATCAAGCTAAAACTGGGTGAATCGCTGCAATTAGCCAGATTAGATGGCAATGAAGTTCTGTATCTCGCGAAAGAGGAAGCGCTTACGCCCGTTCGGCTCGCCTCTGGACCAGGCATGCGCCTTCCTGCGCACGCCACTGCACTCGGCAAGGTCATGCTGGCGGATCTTGGCGATGAAGAACTTGATAGATTCTATCGCGTAGATCAAGAACCATTTTCACAGTTAACTACACATTCCATCGTCTCTTTGAAAGAACTGAAAAAAGACCTGGAGCAAATCCGCCAACAAGGTTTCGCGCTCGATTTGGAGGAAGCTGTTATCGGATTCAACTGCGCTGCTGCTCCGATCCGCAACTCGCATGGGAGGGTTATCGCCGCTGTCAGCTGCTCGATGATGTTGCCTCAGTGGCAGCAAAAGAAGCAGATCTGTATAGAAGAAGTTTGTAAGCTTGCTCATCAACTATCCGAATAGCAAAGGAGAATTGAACATGCGGTTACATAACAAAGTCATTCTCATCACAGGCGCAGCTTCAGGTATTGGCAAAAGCACAGCGCTCTTATTTGGGCGGGAAGGCGCCCAGGTCATCGTCAATGATCTCGACGAGGCCAAAGGAATCGAGACGGTGAATGAAATTACAGAGGCTGGCGGAGCAGCCCGTTTCATTCAGGCAGACGTTACGCATTCCGACTCCGTCAAGGCGATGGTTGAACAAATCATTCAGGCTTACGGCCGAATTGACGTGCTTTTCAATAACGCAGGCATTAGCGGCGTCGGCGCGCTTCACGAGCTGGAACCCGAAGCTTGGGACCGTATCATGAGCATTAATGTGAAGGGCGTTTTCCTCCCTTCGAAGCATGTACTCCCTTATATGATGGAACGCAAATCGGGTTCGATCATTAACATGTCTTCTTGCATTGCCGAAATCGGGCTGGCTCGCCGTGCCTCCTATGCCGCAACGAAAGGCGCCGTCCTTGCGCTAACCAAATCCATGCAGGTGGACTATGCCTCATACGGCATTCGCGTGAATGCTTTGCTGCCGGGAACGATCATGACTCCTTTTGTCGAAAATTACATTCGCACCTCTTATGATGATCCAGAAGCGGCTATCGCCTCTCTGAAAACCAGACAGCTCAGCAACGAAATGGGCCGTCCCGAAGATGTAGCGTCAGCTGCCTTGTTCCTTGCTTCTGACGATTCCAGGTTCATGATGGGCTCACCGTTGTACATTGACGGCGGGGCGACTTTTGGCAAGAATGCTTAGCCTGTTCTTTATACACTTTTCATATAAATCATGACTTAGGAGGTTTTCACATGAAACTACTTACATTTAACCAAAACAATGCTTCCCGTCTAGGTATTCAAACCGATTCCGGTGTACTTGATGTCGTTCAAGCTGTCCAGCAGCTTTCACCGGCATTCGCGGTTCCAACTACGGTTACGGATGCTATTCAAGGCGGGGCAGCTGCTACCGAAGCGCTTCATCAGCTCGTCCACCTCGCTCTTGAGAGCAATGAACGCGATACACTGCTGCATAATGAAGAGACTTTGAACTACGGTCCTTGCGTCACAGAACCTGGCAAAATTATTTGTGTCGGACTTAACTACCGTAAGCACGCAGAAGAAACTAATGCCCCTATTCCTAAGTATCCGATTCTTTTTAACAAATTTAATAATACGCTGACAGGACATGGCCATGATATCGCCCTCCCTCGTGTCACCCAAGAGGTCGATTATGAAGCGGAGCTCGTTATCGTAATTGGCAAGCAGGCGAAATATATCTCCAAAGAACAAGCATTGGACCATGTCTACGGATACTGCTGTGTCAATGATCTCTCTGCTCGCGACCTGCAAATGCGTACTGCACAATGGCTGTTGGGGAAATCGTGTGACGATTTCAGCCCGCTTGGCCCGTATCTGGTCACGGCGGACGAAGTTGGCAATCCAAATGACCTGAAGATCAGCACCACGGTCAATGGCAAGGTGCGCCAAAACTCGAATACGGCGGATATGATTTTCCACTGTGACGAGATCGTCAGCTATATTTCTCAGCATATGACCCTATACCCGGGAGACATCATTCTCACTGGAACACCGGAGGGTGTAGTGCTTGGCGATCCGGTTGATCAGCGCGTTTATTTAAAAGACGGCGACGTAGTCACTATTTCCATCGAGAAGCTGGGAAGTTTGACGAATCGCATGGTTAGCGAGTAGCCGCTCCCGCTATCGATATCTCGTTCACGAAAACCAAGCGAGGATTCTGAATTCCGCTTCAAGGAAATAGAGTACTATTGTCCCCTTAAGACCCAATAATTTTCCAAAAAGGTAGTGGATGTCAAATCCTCTACCTTTTTATCGTCTAAAACAATGCCAGAAACGACACAGTGCCCGGGCCAACTTAACGTTGAACCGGGCACTGCTAGTTACCTATTGCAGGATCAATTTAGCAATCGCTACAATATCTACAATGTTAATCTTATCGTCATGATTAATATCCGCGCTTTTCGCCTCATTCCAGTCGCTGCTAGCCGAAGTTTTCCCGTAATGCATAGCAGTTCTGCCCAAGTCGCCAATATCAACGGCATTATCTCCATTGACATCTCCCCTCGCATAAGCGGTGATGAATTGCCCACTAAAAGCTTGTAACGTTTGGTTTAACGCAATCGCTGCTTGATCCAACTGCTGCTGTGTAGCTGCAGGATCCGATTGGATGGCAACTGTCGCTTGAATCGCAGATAATAGCACCGCTTTGGAGCCAACCGCATATTGTCCGGCTTGGGTTCCTTCTACTGCGCGATCATAGATGGACTGCGCCAAGCTGATGATCGTCTGCAGCGTTGTCTTGTCTGTCGTCGCCGTAATTGAAACCGTTAGATTGGCGAGAGCAGCATCCACTTTTTGACTAAGCCCATTGGAAACAGCTACTTTGGTTAGTACCAAATTCGTTGTCGTTGACGGGTGATTCGGCTTCGCGATCCAATTAAATTTGAATAAATCTCCGTTCGTCGTTACGACTCCCGTATTCCCTTGGCTCACAGCGAGAATCCGAATTTGGCCAGGTACGTCGGTTTTGGTTTCAACATTAGTAAATCCAAAAATTATTGGATCTACAGATACAAAATCGATGGTGTCAGCGTCAAACGATACGGTAATATCCGCTGCATACACCGCCGAATATACGCTGGCCGTTACATTGTTTAAACCGAACTGTGTCGAGAACGCAGCGCCTGCTTGAACGACTCCCGGACCCGTGAGCGTAGCTTGGGGTACGTCGGTCGGCACAGGTAGCTGACCGCTGATCACGACATAACTGGAGCCTTGAACGCCGCTGCCGTCCGTAGCTGTCGCCATGACTTTCATGACACCGTCTTTTTGCGCAGTCAACAAGCCGCTAGACGTAATCACTGCTTTATCTGTTGCAGTTACCCCATCTGATTCATAAACCGCCCATGTCAAAGACTTGTTCGTCGCATTGGCAGGGAGCACCGAAGCTTGGAATTGAAGGCTTCCGCCCTTCTCGGTAATCGTCGTCGCCGAACTTGTGACAGCAATTGATTGAACGTTCACCTGCTGTGTTTCAGTAACCGTTACGTTCGCTACAGCCGGTATGACGGTGCCATCTACAACACCATTTACAATAAAACTGCCAGCTATTGCATACTTAGACGAGTCTATCGAATCCCACTGAACCGACTTCTCGGCCGAGGTCCCATTGTCATACACAATTGTGACACTCGCAGGCAGAACCGGCGGAACATGCGCAGCCGTAACCACGTTGACTGGCTTAACTCCTGTAATCACCGGTGTTGCTTCAACCGCCAACTTAGCCAGTTTCGCATCCGCCCAATCACCGTGATCCTCGCTGTTGCCATTGCCGGAATCCGTAACTTCCAAGATTAACTGTTTATAACCTTTCACATTCACCTTCACAAATTGCGCATTGTCCGACTCTCTCAACACACTTCCGGAGTAAAGTGATTCGATCGTGTCATCATTCTTTACGCCTGACACTTTAAATTTCACCGAGCCGTTATAACTTCCGCCATTCACTTCCTTATCTACACCGATAAAGGAGGAAAACGTTTCATAATCTGCTCCAGTAAGATCATACTTGACCGTTGAATTGGCGTGAGTCCCAAGCCCTTTGGCAAAGGAGAGATCCTGATCTCCATTATTCAATATGATCGCATTGCCGTCGATGCTCTTGTCTTTCTGAACCGTTAACCAGCCGGATTCCGCGCTTAACCAGTTCAGATCGCTCAAATAGTTAACTTCAGGCAATGCTATTTTCTGTTCGGGCTTGCCTTCCGCAACTCTAAACGACGCATTGGCCCAGCTTGCATGATCCTCGCTATTATCGTTATCACTTTTTGTAACAACAAGTTCCACGATGCTTGCGCCAGTTACATTGACATCTACCGGTTTATCCACGTCGGCAACCTTCATGACACCGCTCGCGAATTTCTCTACACCGTCTACGAGCACCTTGAATTCCACATCGGCGTAAGACGGCGATTTGGCCATTTCTTGGTCGACACCGACAAGAGCAGTGAAGGACTCATAATTTTTACCCGAGATGTCAAACATAATTCTTGAATCCGCATGTACGCCAAAACCTTTCTCGTACGTTACAGCGCCGTTTCCGCCCATTAAACGAATCGCATTTCCGTCCAAGCTCTTGTCCTTCTTAACGGTTGACCAGCCTGAGGATGCACTTAACCAGTTCAGATCGCTCGCATAACGGTCCACCAGCTCAAAATTCAGCGTGTAGACTTCCTGCTTCGCTCCGCCGTCAGATGTAGCTGTGATGGTCGTTGCGCCTGGCAAGCTATCGGCTGGGTCGATAACCACCTGCACGTCTTCAGAAGCTTTGTCCACTGTAACGGCTGGGATCGCCAGATTTTTTTCTCTCAAAATCTTCAACGTCGCCGTCCGATTCTCAGCATTAAGGCCTTTGACAGACACTCCGTTCACTTTCACATTTTTGATCAAAGAAAGCATGCTTTCCACTTTCCATAATTGGCTGTCGCTTCCGGTGTAGGTGTTTTGAACAACCGGATTCCCGTCAGCTGTAGAACGGTTGCTGTTCTCCAATGCCAACTGGCTGTTTACGTTGGTAATTTTAAAATACCCGTTGCCCACATTGGAGATGACCCATTGTTGGTTGATGGCGGAAGGATCTGCAGCCGTTTCCGAATCTGTCCATTGAATGACTGACTTTCCAGGCGATTTACTGGCAGCTGGAACATCCATAACTTGCCCGCTTTGTTTATTGGCAATCTTATATTTACCCAGACCTAAATCGTCGATAACCCATTGCTGATCCAAAGAACCTGATTGGGTTCGCCCGGCAACAGCTGCTCCTTTCGTCGAAGAATTTTCAACTCCCAGCGCTTTCCCGGTTGCTTTATTGACGATGCGATACAGCGTGTTGACATCAAAGGCATCGATCCCCGTTCGAGTTGGAATGTCGTTGGTGTAAGAGCCCACTTCCAGCTCGCCCGCAGCAGCAAAGCCCCCTACAGCCCCACTTACTTGCATTTTGAAATAGCGTGCTGTTTGCGATGGGAAAGTCACACGTTTCATGGTCTTGTCCCCATCCCATGTGCCGCTTGTAACCGGAGTGAAGTTCGTTCCGTCCTCGCTTGCGTATAACTGATAGGATGTAATCATCCCTTGTGATAGATTTTGCGAAGGTAAGTAATTCAACATATTAATGTTGTTGTAGGTGTAACCCAAATCCAGGGAAATGGATTGAGGCAGCGAGGTGGTGGTTTGCCAAACCGTCTCCACGTAAGTGCCTATATAATCCATAAAGCCATCAATCGCATTGCTTGCAGTCCCACTAGTAGCAGTAGCCGAATTAGCTGTAATCGGATGCTCCATTACGATTGGCTGCCCAGGCAGTGGAGGACGAGATGCATTCGGCGACCACGCTTGTCCAATCTCCGCCAACCGATTAACTACGTTATCATCCAGCTCTCCATCCGGATTAGGTGAAACGTTGAGCAAAAAGTTTGTATAACGCGGTTCCAAATAACCGAGATGATCCTGCACAATATTTTGCACGCTTGCCGGTTCTGTATTCGTCATCCAATTGTGCCAGAACCATTGATTGGACACGAGCGGCTTGCCCTGATTAGCGGCAAACGAATTGTTGGCAGGTGCCCAAACGTCCTTAGGTTCTTCGAAATAAATGATGTCCTCATCCCATGGCTGCGTTTGTCCATTATGATCCACAATAAGAATATTAGGCTGTAAGCGCTTAATTAATTCGCGAATTTCTTGGTAAGGAACTTCATTATGCCCCATCTCCCAGGCCCAACCGTCGATAATCAAAACCGGGATTTCTCCGTAATTTGTCAGCAACTCGGTTAGTTGTCCTTTAATAAAATCGATATCTGCTCTGCTGACGGAACCTTTTTGAATACCTTGCTGACGATCCCAGATGGAGAAGTATAACCCCGGCAAAATGCCTTGAGCGCGCATGGAATCCACATATTGCCTTACGATATCTTTCTTGTAGGAGCTGTTCATCACGTTATAATTGCCATATTTGGTTGGCCACAGGGCAAATCCGTCATGGTGCTTGGTCGTTAAAACAGTATATTTGATGCCTGCGGATTTGGCGGCTGCCGCCCATTGGTCTGTATTCACTTGCTTTGGATTAAAAGAAAGCGGATCTTGGCCTGGCGTCACCCATTCCTGATCGTGATAAGTTCCCATGTTATAGTGGATAAACATGCCAAATCTGAGATCGACATAGTTCTTCTGGTTCGTGAAAATGTCATTCACAACGGGGTTTGCTGTATTTTGATTATTTGTCGTCGCAAAAGCCGGGGCAACGGAGACAAAAAATAGTATGAATATAAGTCCTACGCATGTTGAAATCTTCTTAGACAACGAAATCCCCTCCTTTTGAAAAGTAAGCCTGCTGAAAGCAGGCTTACCGTACATCTTGTAATAAACTTTCTACTCAATTGATCAAATTCGCATATTGCAGCACTCGTTTGATAATGACAGCCGCTTCAGCACGAGTGGCTACATCTTGAGGTGCAAACGTCGTTTCTGTTTTGCCGTGAATCAATCCTTTACCGGCGGCATCTGCCACCGCGCTGCGGGCATAATCCGACAACAGGTCTTGATCGGCGAACGGCGCATTCGTCGTGCTTGCGTTAGATGCTGATGTTCCCTTCACGAGTCCAATCGCTTTCATCATCATCACGACCATTTGCTCTCTTGTAATCTGTGCATCCGGTCTGAATTGACCCTCCGCGACGCCTTGAACCAAGCCGTACTTCGCCGCTGTATTTACTTCTGGGGCGTACCACTGCGTAGCTGCGATATCTGTGAAGACATTCAGCCCAGCCTCTGCAGGCAATCCCAGACCTCGTACGAGCAAGGCGGCAAACTCAGCGCGGGTGACTTGCATCTCAGGCGTATACGTACGGTCCGAAGTCCCGTTAATAATCATTTTCGAAGCCAACTGTTCCACATCTTGCTGCGCCCAGTGACCGATCATATCGTCAAATGTTTTCTTGTTTTGAACGATCGCATACAAACTGTTTGTGTTTCGAATCACCTTCACTTCGGTTTTACCGTCTTTCACTGTAAACACGGAAGGCACAAATTTCATTTCTCCTGTAGCTGGATCATAAACGACCGCCGTAGCTGCAGAGGAGTCTTGAATCAATTCATCTACATGAATAACGCGAGTGACAAAGCTATTGCCGAAGCTATGAATTTCCACTTCTTTGTCCTTGGTTTTCAGAATGACTTTATAATCAATCATATTGCTCACACGCACCATGCCCTTATCGGAAATGGATTGATCAAATTTCGTTTCATGCAGCGATTTGGCCTTATCGATATGAATGATCAGCGTTGCTCCTTCTACGTCAGCTATACCCGAGAAATCCGCCTGGTTCAGGATGGACATCGGAAGATCGTAAGTGCCCAAGTGGCTTCGCACGCTCAAAATTGTATCTTTATGATTCTTCAGGCTGTCGAGCAACGTCGGCAACGGTAATTGCAAGGCATTCAACTCACGCTCGCCAGGAATCTCAAAGCTCAAAACGGTGCCGCTGCCCGCTGCTTGTAGATCCGCTAATTTCTGTGCCAGACGTTTGCTGTCTATCACTGCTGTTACAGAGGTTTGGCCGTCTTGTGTCGTTTCAATCCGCAGCTCCGATTCTTTTGGTACATAGAGTCCCGGGTCTTCTTTTGTTGGTGGAGTTACCGTGCCTCCTCCGCCACCGCCAACAGGACCAGGAGTCGTCCCGTTAATTTTTACGGCAGCTTGTGCGTTAACATTCCAAATAGACGGTAACTCTTGCGATGTCACGGTTGTCATCTTTGTCAAAGTTACGTTAGCTTGTCCGCTCTGTTTAGCCTTGAAAATCAGTGTAAACATAGCTAGATTGCCATTTTCCCCTGCTTTATTGTTCATTTTGGAATAGGCAAATGTGACTTGAGTGCCCGAATCTTGTACGATTTTAAACCCTTCAAATGAGCCGTACGATTTACTGTTATCGTTTTCGTCAAATTCCAGACGGTCTGCATCATAGTTTAAAACAGCTTCGTAACCGTATAAATCCGTTACATTATTACCTTGGATCATAACGACCACATTGTCGCCGACGGTTACTTGAGAAGCATTTAGATTCACATTAAATGAAGGGATTCCGGCAGCACCTACAGCCGTACCGAATGGGATAATCGTGAATAAGAACATCACAGCCGTCAAAAATAACCCTGTTTTGCGTAACATGGGGTTCACTCCTTCTGAATATCATCCGAATATGGAAAGAGAAAGGGCTGGCCTTCCTCTTCCATTTCAGATTGATTGTTATTGCAGGATCCGTTTAGCGACTCCTACTACATCGATAATGTCAATCTTGCCGTCATGATTGAAGTCGGCAGCTTTGACCTTGTCCCAATCGCTTGCTGCGGAAGTCTTGCCATAATTCACCGCTACTTTACCCAAGTCTCCGATATTAATGAGTGTATCTTCATTGACATCTCCTGGCGCATAGGTGGTGATGAACTGCTCGTTAAACGTTTGTATCGCTTGGTTTAACACGATGGCTGCGTCATCCAACTGCTGCTGGCTAACCGCCGGAGTCGCATTGACGGCAGCGGCTGCTTGAATCGCAGCTAGCAGTACCGCTTTGGAACCTACTGCATGCTGTCCAACTTGCGTTCCTTCTATCGCACGATCATAGATGGACTGTGCCATATTGAACACCGTTTGCAGCGTTGTCTTATCTATGGCTTCAGCCGCTGTAATAGAGATCGTTAGATTTGCCACGGAGGCATCCATCTTTTGACTAAGTGCATTAGAAAGGGCTACCTTGGTTAGATTCAGATTGGTTGTCGGGGATGATTGTTGAGGTTTTGCCCTCCAATTCATTCTGAATATATCTCCGCTTGCTGTAATAGCTCCCGCTTCTCCTTCGCTAATCGCGATAATCCGAACTTGACCCGGTACATCCGTTATCGTCTCGACCGCTTTAAAACCGGATTTCAATGAATCCGCCGATACAAATTCAATCGCATTCGCATCATAGCTTAGCTGAATGTCTGCCGCATAAACGGTGGAAGATGGACTATTCGTGACGTTTGTTAAACCAAAGTTGGTCGAGAATTCAGCTCCTGCTTGAACCGCTGCAGCTCCTGTCAGCGTAGCATGAGGCACATCGGTCGGTGTCTGACCGCTGATCGTGACATAATTGAAACCTTGAACACCGCTGCCGTCAGCAGCTGCCGCCACCACTTTCACAATTCCGTTCGTATTTGCCGTAAGCAGTCCACTGGCGTTAATCGTTGCTTTATTGGTCATCGTGAGACCATCGTTTTCCCAGACACTCCATGTGACTTGACTGTTGGCATTCGAAGGCAGTACTACGGCTTGCATTTGCAGCGTGCCGCCTTGTGCCGTTATCGTACTAATGCCGCCTGCGCCGCTCACAGAAATCGATTGAACAGGGTACACATTATCAGTTACGGTCACGTTCGCAACAGCCGGTATCACTGTGCCGTCTACAAGTCCATTCACGTTAAAGCTGCCAGCCACCGCATACTTAGAATGAGCCACTGGGTCCCATTGAACCGATTTTGTCCCCGTTGTGGCATTGTTATAAACGACTGTGACATTGGCAGGCAGAATTGGTGGCACATAGGTAGCTGTAGCTACAGTCACTGGCGGAACGCCTGTAATGACTGGTGCACCAACTTGCTCCCACTTCGCATACAACGTGATATCCGTTGCCGGAATCATGTTCACGCCGAAATCCCAGCCGACCGTCAAGGCTTCATCTTGATACCAGCCCGCAAAAGTAAACCCATTCTTCACCGGAGCTTCAGGCGCTGCAATATTGGAACCTTGTACAGCTCCGTACACGGAACGAACCTCACTGCCACCGTTGCTGTTGAAGCTCACGGTCGTGCCTGTTTTAAAGACGGAGAGTTTCCACTCGTAGGACCAGCTTGCGCCAATCGTTCGGTTCTGGGTATTTATCTCGAATGGAAGCCATACATATCTGGAATCCTTCAGATCATTAGGGTACCAACGATCGGCCATAAAAATGAATTTATTCGGTACGATATCGCCATTGCCATCCCGGTAAGGCAGAACATACGTGCTTTGGCTATCATGTGTCGTGTGTTTCCAGTCGTCCACAAACGGATCACCTTTATGTTCCCATGGGCCGAATATGCCATTTGTCGATACATGATATTCCGCTTGGTTCGGGTTCCAACCCGACTGTCCGGATGTAATCATGTAATAGACACCATCCTGTTTGAACATCGTCGGCGCTTCTCTGTACCACGGGAAGGCTCTCACATAATGAGTACCTTCCACAGACTGGCCGTTCGCATTCGTAGCCGGACCCGTGTAGTCATCATCCAGCATCGTGATGACAGTCCTCTCGTTCCCTTCGGATGCATAAATCAAATAAACTTTGTCATCCGTCGCATCATTGCCGTCATCGTCTACATACAGCGTCATGTCGCGCAGCATGCCTTCGCCTTCGCCGCCACCCCATCCATTGTTCGGCAATCGGGATATGCCGAGAAACTTGAATGGACCCGCTGGCGAATCGCTGATCGCAACGCCGCCTGCCGCCGTCCAATACTTACCGGCGATCGGCCCGTCTTGATGCCACCACATCACATATTTATCCGTTTTCTTGTTGTAGACAACCTTCGGACGTTCAACAACTTTATCCCAGTTGAAAGCTTTATACATCGCTTGCTTCTCTGCATTCGTTTTATCTACGTACAATGCATTAAGCTCAGCTATGCGTTCAGGTGAATTATGTTTGCTTAATGAATTAACCGGCGATTTCATCGAACCTGTATAATCCCCATAACGATCCGTGATATTGACAACTCGATTCGGATCGAATGGTACTCCGCTGTTCTTATACGTATCGCTATTCTCGTCCAAATATAAAGGCAAATTCCCACTAGGCAATACCGATTCGCCCAATTGCGGGTTGTTGAATACCGGCAATACAACCCCTTCATTTTTCCAGTTATACAAATCTTTAGAAGAGTACGCGTGAACGCCTGTTACCGGTACATAACCTGAGCCAACATTATTCTCCGTTTTGTCTTCGCCATACCAGTAGTACGTTTTGTTTTTCTCGTTATACAGAATGCCTCCGCCATGAACCTGAATTGGAACGCCATCTCCATCCAGCCACACTTCACCATTTTTAATGGAATTCGTTTTACCTACGGTCTGATATAAATTGTATAAGTCCTGCAGAGTGTTAGTGTAGTAAGGAATGCTTTCCTCAGTTAAATCGCTGAGCGTTCCGATCGATGAAACTTTACTTTCAATCGTCTCCGCTACTTTCGGGCTAATGCTGGACGCCGTGCGTAATTGCGTAATGGCATTCTCCAAGCTTGACGTATCGAAGCCTGTGGATTTCTTCTGGCTGACAGCAATCTCTGCGGCAGTGAGTGTATCACCGTCGCCGCCTGTAGCAATAGCCTGAATCGCTACATATCTGGCTTTATGCGATTTGAATGTTGCCGATTGTGCGCTGGAGCTGGATGTGTCCCAAACGCCATTCGCGGCAAAAGTGAAATTCTGATCCAAATAAGCTTGCGTACCGTCTACCGGTTTATTGGTTAAATCCGCATCGCTGTAGTAAATCTTAAATTGCCCAATTCTTCCGTTCGCCTTATCCTGCCTTGGCGTAACCATAACTTTTCCAATGTCCGGCTTGTTCTGACCAAGATCTACAATGATGTAATCCCCAGAGCGGTATTTTCTTCCGTTCGCGGCCCAATTGGATTCATAGAACGTTCCGTTGTTTGTATCCAACATGAGGCTAGAAGGATTAGAAGCATAAGCTTCCGGAGCGTAGAAGAGACTGATTCCGTTAGTCTGCTGTTCATTGCTTTGGATTTTCGCGATCTCGGCAGTGAGTTTGTTTGCTAGGCTCGCCATCTCTTCCTGGGTCGCCGTACTGCTGTTCAACAGCGCCGTACCTTGCGTGAGCAATGTTTCCAGGTCAGCCAAATAGGCAGGATCACCCGAAAAATTATTAATGAACGTAGTCGCTGTAGCCATCGTATTGTTGAGTTTGGACGTATCTAGGGTAAACCCAGCTCTGTTGAAAATATTGATTTCAGCAGCCGATGCATACTGCTTGCCTGCATCACTTTTCGAAGCAAGTGCGGTAAACTTCACATAGGAAGCGCCGTGTGCATTAAAGGTTGCCGACTTCTCCAGTCTGTCTGCATCCCAGTTTCCTTCGGCAACTTTAGTGAAAGCGATACCATCAGGGCTCACGGATATTTCAAACTTGGTCACAACCCCGTTCCAATCCACATCCTGCCTCGGCACATAGCTCAGCTTGTAAACACCGTCATACGCCTTGCCAAGCTTGTAAGTGATAGAGTGAGGAAGCGGTGTATAGGAACCATCCCACGCCGTATGCCATTTCGTACCGATGTCACCGTCCAACGTTTTCGCTGGTCCTTCACCGGATGCGGAACTGTCTGCCGTTGCCGTCATTTGGCTTTGCGGGATCATTCCGAACGAATTAGATTGCTGAATGTATTCAGCGGTAATTCTACCTGCGATGTTTGTGATAGCTTCTTGTGTCACGTAAGCGGTATCCCGAACTGCCTTGCCCTCGTTAACTAAAGCTTGCAATGCCGTCAAGCTTGCGTCAGTAGCTATCAATGCCTCTGCGCTGGCAATTGTCTGGTTCAGCATATCCTTATCTACGGTAAAACCTGGTTTTCTAAAAATGTTGATCTCGGCAGCCGATGCATATTGTGCTCCCGAACCATTCGTTTGCTCCACTTTCAGCCTTACATATTGTGCAGCGGTAGACGAGAATGTTGCCGTTTTCTCGGTTTTGTCGTTATTCCATGTGCCTTGCGCAACAGGATTGAAAACGGTGCCGTCTGTGCTCGCTTCGACGGTATATTTGGTAATAATGCCATTCCAGTCGGCATCTTGCCTTGGTAAATAGCTCAGCTTGTAGACATCATTATAAGATTGCCCAAGGTTATAAGTAAGGGTATGCGGACCTCCGTCGTAAGGATCCCAAGACGAATGCCATTTGCTTGAAGCATTCCCATCCAGTGTTTTCTCAGGCCCTTCTCCGGATTGAGCACTGCTCGCCGTTACACTCATTTGACTTTGCGGAATTACCGTATTACCCGTATAGGATGCTCCGTCAATCACAAACGTTGTAATTGATTTCGGGCTAACTGTCGTATTTAATGTTTTATTCACGATAGGAACATTTGTATGCCGCTCTACATTCTCGGCAGCAGATGAAACATATGGCGTTGCAATCCCTGTGACAGCATCAAACTGTGACATGTCTAAAGAAATGTTTTGGCTAGTCGTGTTAGCATTTCTGTATACAACATAGATTTTATTCTTGGAAGGATCATACGCGGCTAACGTGTTATCATTGTTATCTGCAATGAATCTGGATCCCTGCGGGATAAATTTGCTGAATTGCGCCATTGCGTAATACTTTTTACCGTACCACCAATCTTGTGTATCAAAATCTGCGTGAAGGAGACCCCAGTTCATGTTTTCCTTCTGCATGTTTTTCTCGCTTTCAATCGCTTGCCAAAGTACCCAAGCCTTAGGTTCAAGCCAAGTAATATCCGTCATAATTCTTTCTGCCAACGCCAATGCCGGTTCAAAATCATCGTGATTGTGAGCAATTCCCGATGGACCAAGATCCACTTCAGACATCCATAGCGGTTTGCCGGCATTTTTAGCTGCATCTCTGACCGCAGTTCGGTTCGACCCGCTGTACGAGTGGGTATTCATTTGTCCTATGTTCGCTTTGGTTGTTGAATCATAGGAGTTCCAATCCGTCATGAACGTGTCCACACTAGTCTCATCCATCGCAGAGATTGCGACAGATTGAAGTCCTTTGGAATCGAGTTTGGCACGAGCCGCATTAATCATTTTCGCTTGCGAGGCCGTATCCCAGTGAGAACCCTCTTGCCCCCCGCCAAATCCCCAATAATTCGTATTCGGTTCATTGATCGGCGACAGTGTGTTGAACTTAATCCCCTCAGCGTCGAAATGTTGGACAACCGTCGCCAAATAGTCTGCGAAATTATCATACTCCGTCGATTTCAAGTTATCTTTCCAAGCATCCGAATTCCCCGTCGTACTTCCACTTACCGTCATGTAATACGGAGCGGAATTGGAGAATGCCTCCAATTTATTAGCCCCTCTTGCTATGGCAGCTCCCAGCCACCAACGTTGATTCGCATCCTGTGTCCAATCGTATACACCAGGAGAAGGGGAGAAACCAGGCACTTCACCGCCTTGGCGCATTGTATCGTACGCAGGATTTTCACCACCGCCAATGTTGTATCTGGCAATATTGAAATTCAATCCTTGCGGCGAATAGAGCGCATCGGCCAGTGCGTTTTTAGTCGCATCATTCCAACCGCCTGTAACATTTCCGAACCAAGCTAGCGCCGTTCCCCATCCGTCCCATGATTGCTGCATGTTGCTCGGATCTAAATTGATTGATGTTGTAGCGGCACTTGCCTGCTGAGCTGTTAGACCATAAAACGCAGGTGTAACTAACGAAGCAGCAAGGCAGGAAGCAAATATTTTTCGTCCAACTTTTGTTGTCATCAAGACAACCTCCTTCTAAGATGGCATAACCACCAAAACCATAATTTGGAAACGCTTACCATAGTAGTTTGAAAAAATGGAAATCGATTTGCATCAATTTCCTTTAAATGAGGAGAGAAGATGACAAGCCATCCCTCTCCCGCTTACATGCCAAACCTTACTTGCTGGCTCTTGCTTTCGTCCATTTGTCATTCAGATCGTTAGCAATCTTATCTAGTGGTGTTCCGCCCATCATCTCTTGGCCCAGATTTTTCCAATCCAATTGGATGGAGTTTACATATTTATTGAAGTTTTCGCCGCCTGGACGATAGTTGAATTCTTCCACTTTGTTGGCTTTGTAGAAGTCATTCAAGAACGGAACATCTGCCTTGACACCCTCCATGACGGAGTTGGCTTGCTTCTTGTTCACATAGAAGGAATATGCATCCGAGCCAAACATCCACTCTTGGAATTTCTTCGCTGCTTCTACGTTTTTGGATTTGTTGTTAATCCCGAAGAAGTTATCCGTGAACGTCATTACTTTCAGCGGTTCGCTTTCAGAATGACGAGTAGGAAGTGGGAATGCTGCAAGGTCATCGATATTTCCTACTTTCGATTTGTATTGCGGCAAGTACCATAGTCCTGCGGCAATGACAGCTGCCTTCTTCGCTTCAAACAATCCTGTTGCTTGGTCATTGCTTAATCCTAGCGGATCTGCTCCCATCACCTTGGCATCATACAAAGCTTGGATATCGCTGTAAGATTTGTAGAAAGCCGTACCCTTTTCAAAAGGTTTGTCCATGCCGGCGATTTTGTCGTAATAATTTTCGTCACCGGATGCTAACAGCGGCATAAATTCATTGAAAGGATAGTTCGGCCAGGAGTCCTTACCGCCCATCGCATAAGGCTGATATTTACCGCTCTTCTTAATGTCCGTTAATACGCTTACAAACTGATCCCACGTTGTCGGAACACTTAAACCTAACTCTTTAAAGACACTCGGATGATAGTAAACAAGTTCAGGGAAAGAAATAACCGGTAGTGCCAGCACTTTACCATCAACAGCAAATTGTTTCGCTTTTGTATTTTTAGCCGTAACGCTCAAACCATCCAGCGGCAGAAGTTCCGCTTTGAAATCGTTGATGAAGTTAGGCTTCAACTCGATAATATCCGGCAATTCGTTAGCGGCTAATCTAACTTTCATCGCTTGCAGGTAGTCGCCGTCACTTTTGAAAGTTTCAACTTCCATCTTCACGTTCGGCATAACGGTTGAGAACTCTTTTACCTTTTTGGTCCAGCTATCCAGGAACTCGCTGTCGCTATCCCACATGGCAAGTTTCAATGTAACCGCATTCTCTTTGGTACTGTCTGCTGCTGTAGGAGCAGCTGAAGAGCTGTTGTTCGCAGGCGCTGTATTCGCGCCGCAACCTGTTAATCCAAACGTTAGGGCAATGGAAAGTACGGATGTAACTAATTTCTTTTTCATAATATTTCTTAACCCCCTTAAGATAACGTAACCTATTTACATCTATATATTACAGAAATACAGAATACGCTTTCATTGATATATTTGGTGATTAACTTGATATATTTTGTGCTCATTCTTTTTTCCTTGAATAATTATCCCGATACTTTTGAGGGCTCATTCCCCGATATTTCTTAAACACACGGCTGAAATGTTCCGGGTTCTCATATCCCACCTTAACGGCAATTTCATACATTTTCATTTCCGTTTCTATGAGCCTTGTCGCCTCATTAATCCGTAGTTTTGTCACATATTCAATAAAATGTTCGCCTGTTTCTTTCACAAACTGTTTGCTCAAATGGCTCTCGGTCACCTGCGCCCAATCACTGACTTGCCCCAACGTAATAGCCGTACAGTAGTTTTTCTCTACATAGCGTTTGACCCTCTCCACCAACCGCTGCGGGTTTTCTTCACGAATTTTATCAGGATGCAATAAATCCGCCAGGAGAAACACCAACTTCTCAATCCACTCGTGTAAATCATCACGGAACGTGAATTGCTCAACAATCTCATAAGGCCTTCGTCGCGTTTCAATGACATGCGTCCAGTTCATCCCTTTGGCATGCAGTAATGCCCCTATATTCCAAATCAATTCTTCATAAATCGGGAGAGAGCTTTCCAATGTTACATTCGGCATCTCGCTTAATTGACTTAACCCCGTGTACAATTGCTGCTGCCACTTGCTATCTCCCTTCTCCATAAGATACATCATCACCGTGTAATCATAGGGCGTAGGCAGCACTTTCTCGTTCACGCTCACCGTTTCGGGATAGTATACACGCCCAGGACCTTCTGAAAATCGCAAGCTGGCCAATCCCTTCGCCTGACTATATCTGAGATGCCAGTTTTTCCAGTCTGTGCATGATTCTGCTACTCCCACGGATAGTGAGACATTTAAAAAGTTTTTGACCGTATTGCGCAAAGAATCCAGAAGTTCCATTACGTATCCACGTAAATTTAAAAAGCTAGTCGATGACTCAAAACATAGCAGAAGGGCATACTCATCCTCTTGAACCTGCAATAATTCATAAGGGTGTTTAACGATTTCCATCCCTTGTTTAATGATCTTAACTAAATGATCCTGATGATCCATACCGGCGTGCCCCGGCAAATTCGCAGCGGGCGATGGTATATCCGGCAAAACAGATACGATAACATGCTGAAAATTCACAAATTGCGTCATCCACTTTTGAAAGGAATCGTCCTGCGTTAAATTATGGCTGTACATATAATCTTTATCGCATAACAGGCCTCGCAGCCAGGTTTCTCGCTGCTTCAAGTCGGATTCACTGTTGCTTTTTATCAAATTCGCCGTAGTGATCGATTTCTCTTCGATCTGGCTAATCGCCTTTTTGATCACAGGAATGATATGTTCGGGATCGAGATCCGCCTTCATAATGTAATCGACTGCTCCAAGCAGGAATGCTTTCCGCACAAAATCAAAATCTGAATACGCACTAAGCACAATACTAAGCGGTGGATTAGTCAAATTGGCTTCCTGCAATTTAGATAGTAGAGTAAGGGCATCCATAACTGGCATACTCATATCGACAATCATCAAATCAACGTCCTGATGTACCGATATGCGCTGCCATGCTTCATAACCATCCGCAGCTTCTGCCACTACCTCACAGTCCAAATCGCCCCACGGAATAATCGCCCCCATGGCTAGTCTTACTAGCGGCTCGTCATCGACGATCATGACTCTAAACATTCTTTTCCCCCATTCTAAATAAAGCCGATATTGCTGCCTTAATCCTGAACAATGACTTGATCGTACTTTTGATCTATGATTCCTGGAACTTCGTATAGTAAATAAGACCGACCGCCCACTTCTCCGCGAAAGGAGCTGGGAAAGGACATGTACTCTTGCTTGGATAGAATAGGCAGAACAGCTATATCAACGGATAGCCCGAATTTCTCCTTCAACGACAAGGCTGAAAGAAAGCTTTTTTCAATGAGGATGACTCGATCATATTTGGTATCATATAAGCAAAATTTCATAGGAAAGACACGCCCCCCTTTATCCGTTTTCTCTATGCATCACGGACAGCAGCAGTTACTTACAGTTTATAAACATCGGTCTATGATGCCTGCGAATGATCCGGATCATTCGATAAGAGCGGCAGTATGACAATGACTTCTGTTCCAACCCCTAACTCACTGTTAATTTTCAAACCGTATGGCTCGCCGTAATTTAATCGAATCCGATCATTAACATTGGCAATACCTATCCCGCATAAGGACTCTACCTTCTTCTCATGCAGCAAGGCTTCCATTGTCCGTTGTTCCATCCCTTTTCCGTTATCCGTGATTGTGATGATGAGTTGATCATTATTTTTTCTACTTGTAATTTTGACGATTCCCATAGCTTCTTTGCCGTAAAATCCGTGAATAATGGCATTCTCCAAAATAGGCTGCAGCAGCAACTTCAGTACATAGGTGTTTGTCACACCATCATCGATGTCGTATTCGACCTTAAACCGGTCACCATAACGCACCTTCATAATATGGATATATTTCTCCAAGCTTTGCATTTCATCCATTACTTGAATGTAAGAGCCGCCGCGATGAAAGGTTGAAGATAACAATTTAATAAGAGAATCCGTCATTTCCACCAGATTGGTAGCCTTGGACAACATCGCCATAATTTTAATGGCATTAAGTGTATTTACCAGAAAATGAGGGTTAATTTGAGATTGAAGTGCATCGATTTCCGCCCGTGTTTTCAGCTTTTCTTGTTCTTGCCTTTCAATGATAAGCTCCTGTATACGGACGGTCATATTTTGAAATGTTTTACCTAATGAATAAATTTCCAATGGACCCGCAAGCTCCAAATCCACATGAAAGGATCCGCTTTTCATTTTATTCATTTGGAAAATGAGCGATTTGATTGGGCCGACGATACTCCGGACAAGGAAAAACGAAACGATCAAAAATATGATGAGTCCTGCCGCGGAAACATTCATCACTAGTTTATAGATCTCTCTGACTTGGGCCGTCATCTGCTCATATGGCGTAATGTAGATGATTTTCCATTCCGTCCGCTCCATGGTTAGAAAAGTGACAAACATCTTTTCATCGTAAACCATCGTTTCAAAATTGCCGCTTTTCTTGTTCCGCGCTTGTTCAATCGTTTGTTTTTCAATGTTTTTACTTTTATCTTTACTTGTATCCAGCATGATATTCCCACTACCGTCGAGGATAATAAAACTACCATCCTGGTTAGACGTAGATTCTGCCAGATTCTCAAATGTTTTGGCTTGTATCACAAAATAGATCATTTCTACATCACTAAATGATCTTTCGTACTGGGGAGCTATTGCTGCGGATAAAATGTATTTGTCATTTGATTCAATCAATACATTCTCTTCAGTTCCGAATAACAAAACTCGCCCTTGGTTTTGAAGCGTTTTCTGATAAAGATCCGTACTCTTTAAGAGATTTTCGTTAATCCGCGTATTAATATTATGAAAATGGGTGCCTTCAAAGTAATAGGCGCCTCCGTCGCGATAAACGAACATCGCGGAAACAACATCGGGCATATCGTGCAAATAATTTTTCAATTGATTTTCTAATTGGATGGAAGAGTTGAATAGGTCTTTGGATTGTGTGCTGCGATGGTAAGACGTAGCAAGTGAAATTAGATTATTATCCGAGGCAATTGCGGCAACCGTCCTGATATATCTACTTTTTTCCTGATCGATGGAGTAAGAGACTTGTTCCAATGTTTGCATAGTGCGTGAAGTGATATTAGACAACAAAATATCTGTATAGGCTCTTAATGACAGAAACGCAACTAAAACAATAGGCATAACGATCACAAAAAAGAACATGACGTACAGAATCGATGTGATTGGCCATCTCTTTTTAAAAATACGCACTGGCCTTCCCCCCGTTTTCTCAAGTTACAACTATGCTGTGAGATTACACATTCCGGCAAAATGACGGGAAAACTGGGTACCAGGTAATTTGTGTAAAAGTTGCTACGCTTTCATTTATCCTTGATCGCGTATTCACCAATTTTCGACATGATCTACCGTCATCATAAATTTTATTGTGAAAAACGTCAACCCCCTATTAAATCCAATTAATTACAACAAAAGATAGAGAAGACATTGCTGTCTTCCCTATGGAATTAATCAGGAACAAACTTCTAAAATAGCTACTCCGTACGGTTCAACCACTAACGTCCGCTCATAGACTCGATGTGACAATAAATCCTTATAGGATCCAGCATTTAATAGAATCGCTGTTTCGTAAGCATTATGATTCAAAACAAAGGTATACGTTTTATCATCTTTCTGTCTGCTTCTGATCTCTACACCTTCTGGAGCATGATGAGCCATCGTCAAATTCAATCGTTCACAGATAGTTTTGCTGAACTCTTCCAAAAATCTCTGTTCAGGGTCAGTTGCTACATAATAAGCTTCCCCTTGCCCGTATGTATTTCGGGTGATTGCTGGCATGCCGGCATAAAAGTCACGTCCATAGACGCCAAGCGCCTCCGCTCCCTCAAGGTGCAGCAAATCGCACAAAAGTCCACATTCGTATTCGCCATGAAGTTCCCCAAACGTCGAATGCATCATAATTTTATTCGTCATTTCCGGTTGGAGCGCATCAATTTCCTCTACCCATAGGCCGAGCAAATCGCGTAATTCACCTGGATAGCCGCCTAACGTTACAAGATCATTTTCGTTCACAATCCCGCTGAAAAACGAAGTAACGAACGTTCCACCCTGTTTCACAAACGACTTCAGCCGGTCGCTCACGCCAGGTTTCAACATATACATCACTGGTGCGATAATTAATTCATATTTGGAGAAGTCACTAAGCGGGCTAACGACATCCATACTAACATTTAAATCATAAAAAGCTTTGTAGTACTTCTGAGCTTGCTTGAGATAATCCAGATCCACGCTCGGACCGCTGGTCATTTCTACTGCATTCCAAGTATCAATATCGAACAACAGCGCTACTTTGGACTCCGTTACGGAATCTAGAAGCGTACCCCCTAACATCTGCAGCTCCTTTCCTAATTGTGTGCACTCTCTAAATACTCTTGTATGCTCATGTCCTGCGTGAGCAATCAAAGCACCATGATACTTCTCGCACGCACCAACAGAACGACGCAATTGGAAGAACATAACCGTATCTGCCCCGTGCGCTATCGCTTGATAGCTCCAAAGCCGCATAACACCGGGCCGTTTGAGACTATTGTAAGGCTGCCAGTTTTGCTGGCTTGGCGTCTGCTCCATCAACATGAAAGGTTGTCCGTCCTTTAGCCCTCTCATGTAATCATGCCTCATCGCGACGTTGCTCATTGGTTCATTCATTTGGGGATAACTGTCCCATGAAACAACATCCATATGGTCAGCCCATTTCTTCAAATCCAGTCCGTTAAAAAATCCCCATATATTCGACGTGATTTTAATGTCCGGTGTAATCCGTTTAATGATATCGTACTCGCCTTGATAACACTCTAGGATCGAATCCGACATAAATCTCTTATAATCCAACGCGATCCCTTGGAAGCATCTGTTATTTCCATTCAAATTCGTAGGAGGAACAATCTCTTCCCACTCATATACCGTGTGAGACCAGAAACTCATATTCCATACGCGATTTACAACCTCTAGCGTACCGTATTTCTTCTGAAGCCAAGTACGGAAAGCAGACGCACACGTATCGCAGTAGCAATGCGGCGCATACTCATTCCCAATGTGCCAAACTAGCAAGGATGGATGCTGTCCATAACGCTCTGCCATCTTGGTTGCCAAACGCTGCGAAAACATTCGGTACACGCGGCTGTTAGGGCAGAAATTAACGCGGGAGCCGTGCGTGCGCTTCCTGCCGTCAATATCGACGGGAAGCACTTCCGGATACAAGCGCGACATCCAGGCAGGCTGCGCCGCTGTTGAAGTAGCCAAGCAAAGGAAAATGCCTTCCTTTGCGACTGTAGCAATAATTTTATCCAGCCATTCAAAATCGTATGTATCTTCCGATGGCTGCAGCTTCGCCCAGCTAAACACCGGCAGTGTAACGATATTGATGCCCGCCAATTTAAACAGTCGCATGTCTTCTTGCCAAACTTCCTCTGGCCATTGGTCCGGATTGTAATCACCGCCATAATAGATGGATGGCAGTTTGTCATTAATCATTGGTTATCCCCCCAAAGTTCAATCGTCGAAAAACGCTATTCTTTAATCGCTCCGTCCATTAATCCCGCAAAAATAAATTTACGCAGAACCAAATAAATCAAGATGGTTGGTAACATCACCAAAATAATCGCGGCTGACAACTCATTCCAATAGGTCGCGCGCTCGCCTACAAACGTCATCAACGCGGTTGATAGCGTACTTAGTTTCTTCGAAGGCATATACAAATAAGGAATGTACATATCGTTCATAATATCAACGGCTTTGATGATCGCCAGTGTTGCCGTTGCCGGGAGCAAGAGCGGAAATAAAATCGAGCGGAAAATCCGGAAATACGATGCACCATCCAAAAGCGCGCTTTCGTCCAGCTGCTTCGATATTTTCTCAATAAATTGCAGATAAATGAAAATTTGCATCAAATCTGTTCCGGCATAAATGATTAACGGTGCAAAAATCGTGTTGTAGAGGCCTAACGACTTAATCGTCTGAAAACGTGCTACTTCCGTGGTATAGGCCGGTACGACGGACGCGATGATAAATAGCAGAAAGATCGTTTTCTTGAAGCGGAAATTAAACCGATTGAGTACGAAAGCTGTCATGGCTCCGAGAATAGCATTAATGACAACACTAGTAACCGTAACACTTAGTGAGTTAATTAATCCTACAAGCATATTTGCCTTCTCGAAGGCAACGGCAAAGTTATGGAACGACCAGCTCTTAGGCAGCGCAAACGGCGATGTAGCCGCGAGTTCCGGAGATGTCTTGAATGCGGCGAAAACAACCACTAGCAGCGGAACAAAGATAATGATCGTGATGATCGATAAAATGACGTAATAGAGTGACTTGCCAAGAAAGGAAGACAAATTTGCCTTTTCCACTCTGCGAGGTTTGGCTGCAAGCTCGGCTTGAGGCATGCTCATGATGATTTTTCCCCTTTCTCACGAATCAATAGGTTCTGAATGAAACTGAATGCAATGATCATAACCATTAGAATAATCGCCAAGGCCGAAGCTAAGCCATAGCTATTGAATTTAAAGGCCGTATTGATCGTGAAAATCGTAAACGTACTACTTGAAGTACCTGGACCACCTTGTGTGACAAGAAAAGGAATATCGAAGACTTGAAGTGCTCCCCGAATATTTAAGAACAAAATAATTTCAATAACGCGGCGAATGCCTGGTAAAACGATATAGCGGATCTGCTGCATTTTGTTAGCGCCATCAATCGTTGCAGCTTCATACAGATCATTAGGGATGGATTGCACGCCTGCTAGAAATAAAATGATATGAAAACCTGCAAATCGCCATAAGGAGATCGCGACAAGCGAATAGTTAACGATTTTCACGTCACTGAGCCAGTTATGAATCCAACTCTCCAGACCGACGGCCATCAACACCTCGTTGATCGGACCGTTCACTGGGTTGTACAAATATCCGAAAATATAAGCGACTGCTACACCATTAATGATGTAAGGAAGTAAAACGATAGAACGGAAGAACTCGCTAGCTCGCATTTTGGCATTCAACATAACTGCCAATAAAATCTCAATGGGAATCAACAGCGCATGGATAATAAAATAAAGCCAGTTATTCGAGAGCGATTGCCATACTTGCGACATTTTGAGCGCTTTCAAATAATTTTCAAACCCTACAAAGTGCAAATCTCTGCTAATCCCATTCCAGTCAGTCAAACTGTATTGAAACAGCTTCACCGTAGGGTAGATTAGAAATAACAGCATTAATCCAATCGGCAACGCAAGAAAAGAAAAAATAAGCACTCTTTTTTGCATCATGTTATTCATGTACTTCCCTCATTCCTTCATCAATGATGTTTGTAATGACAGCGGTGCAGGTGCATACCCCTTAGATCATCTTTTTGTAAGCCTAATTTTAGAGAGAATGGACGCGCTTTCACATGATAATTTTTGTGCTTTCAATTGATAAATTTTGTTGGCTGACTAAAATAAAGCCGGAGGAACCGGCTGTCTAACGGACACAGCGGCACTTATTCGGCGAATTATACGCGATATGAAAATCTAACGAACACCAGCGCAGCTATTTACTTGTTTCGACCCTGATTTCGCCTCGAAATCGGCAAATAAGGGCTCCCGTGTCCGTTAGATTTGAAACGGGGCGATTTTCACGAGCTTAACGGCCGTGGTGTCCGTTAGGGTTAACCGGCAAGCATCGCTTCTCGCGACCCTCAAAACATATAAAAAAACGTAGGCAATAAATGCCTACGTTTTCACATTTTAAACCTTATAAGCCCGCATCGCTTTGCGCAGCTCTCGCCATGTAGGCCTTTTACCATACATGAGCACGCCTGTGCGGTAGATTTTAGCTGCCACCCAAGCCATTGCTCCGATCGAGACCAATTGGATGATGATTGACAGCCCTATTTCCCACAAAGCCGGCGAGCTCATCCCTATTCGCAGGAACATAATCAATGGTGAAAAAAACGGGACGAAGGACATCGTGACAACGAACCCCGCATTCGGATTATTTAATCCGAAGATCGCGATCATAAACGCCGCTACGACCAGCATCGTCACTGGCATAATCGCCTGCCCAACATCTTCCGTGCGGCTTACCAATGAGCCAACCGCCGCGAAGACAGTAGCGTAAATGAAGAAGCCTAAGAGATAGAAAATCAAGAAGAATACAATAAGCGAAACCTGCAAGTTTTCCCACTTCAGATTAAACTGTGAGACGAGCTGACTGCTGCTGGATACGCTTAAATTTGCAACGCCTACAGCAATGGAGAGGGCTATCTGCGTTAAGGCCAGCAAGCAAATACCAATGATTTTACCGAACATCTGCTTAAGTGGTGAAACACTCGTGATGAGCAGTTCCATCACCCGCGAGCTCTTCTCGGCAGTTATTTCCATCGCTACCATATTGCCGAAGCCAATGACGCCCATATACAGCATGAATAACATGACATATACGAGTGCATAGGACATCACCATTTGCGACTCCGTCTTGCCTGCAGCCCCTTCATTGTTCATAAGAAGCTGCACAGTCTCTAAAGAGACGGGGGCTTGCATGTTCGCTTTTTGCTCGGGGGCAATTCCTGCGCCTTGCAGGACCACATCTGTTTTAACCAGCTGTAGAGCGGTCTGAAGCTTGTTTTTGAGCGAAAACTCCATCGTTCCTTCGGATTTATAAACCGTTTTGGGGAATCCGGCTACGGTTGTATCTGTAAATTCGAGATAACCTTTTATCGCTTTATCCGCAATCTGCTTCTTAGCGAGCGCCTCATTCGCTGCGGCACTTCCTGCGTCTTGTAGAGGCACGATTACGATATCCGGTTTCTGCTGAGTATTGTAAAAAGCGGCCAGTTTCCCTGCAACCTGCTCTTGTTTTCCCGGGAATACGCCGATTTTCGTCGCTTCATGTGAAGATAGCTTTTCCATGATTGTTGGTAGATGTATGAGAACGGATAAGAGTACAATTAGAATTAGACTCATCACGCGAAAGGATTTAGAGCGGAAACGAGATAAGTAGGTAAATTTTATAACAGTCCAGGTTCTATTCATGCGCGTTTCCCACCTTTTGAATAAAAATTTCATTCAGTGTAGGCTCCATGATTTGAAACCGTTGTATACTAGACTGCTCTATCGCATGCTGCAAAATCCTCTGGGGATCGGCCGTGGAATCTATCCGAATCTGATAGCCGTTCTGCTGCCTTTCCACAAATGTAACACCTTGGAGCTGCTCCAAGCCCTCAACCGGTCGCTCGGTTTGCAAGGCGATTTTCTCTTTTGGAAATGCTGATTTAATCTCCTTCAAGCTCCCCTGCAGTATCGTATTCGAACGATGCAATATGCAAATATGTTCACAGAGCTCCTCCACATGTTCCATGCGATGGCTCGAGAATAGGATCGTTTTTCCCTCGTCGCGCAGGCTTTTCACTGTCTTCTTCAACAACTCCACATTCACGGGATCCAGTCCGCTAAAAGCCTCATCCAGGATCAAAATATCCGGATTATGTATGACGGCAGCAATAAATTGGATCTTCTGCTGATTCCCTTTGGATAGTTCTTCAACCCTCTTATTGTAGTACTCTGGGACGTCGAACCGATCGAGCCAAGCTTTCAGCTCTGCCTCCCCTTGCTTACGGGATAGGCCTCGCAGCTCCGCTAAATAAAGGATTTGTTCGCTCACCTTAATTTTAGGATATAGGCCGCGCTCTTCTGGCAAGTAGCCCATAAGCCTTTTCAACTCTTCACGATAGCCCTTCCCTTTCCACAAAATATGTCCTTGATCGGGATAGATGAGGCCGAGAACCATTCGCATCGTTGTCGTTTTCCCTGCACCATTAGCGCCTAGCAGTCCATAAATTTCTCCTTCCTGCACACGAAGATGGATAGCGTTCACAGCAGTTTTCTCACCGTACTGCTTCGAAACGTTTTCTACCGTAAGCGGGTATGTCATGGATTGAACCTGCCTTTCCGTGGTGAATTGTTTTCATTCTACTATGTACCAGTTTACATGAGATTGGAAAATAAAAGAAATCCAACAAGGAATCCTCGCAATAAAAAAAAGCTGAACACCGTGAATGCTTCACAGGTTCAACTTTTTGATTATAGTCCAAAAATCGCATCAATAACCGGCTTCGTTGTTCCGCCGGGATACATCAAGTAGAGCAAAACATAAACCAATACACCCGTTGGTGCTGTTAAAAGCCATACAATTGCCGCAATGCGGCCAATTTTCTTATGCTTGAGAAATTTGTTTTTGTAGGCAAACCAAAGTGTTATTAGCCCAAGAACACCGCCTACCGTAGCTAAGGCAATATGGAAAAACAAGAATAAGTGATACGGCAGCTTCAAGCTCTCAGGTCCACCGAATGATGTGTTCCCCTCAAACAATGTGCGCGACATATATATAATAAAGAACGCTAGTGCGAAAATGGCACCAAGAACCATCAGTTTTTGATGGGTTTCCCGGTTCCCTTTCACAATATGATACCAGCCGAAACCGACAAAAATGGCACTGATCACGATAAACATCGTAGAAATCGTTGGTAAAATGTGCATCTCCCTAAATCCTTTCCCCTAAGCGCGATTCCAATTACCGCCCTGATTATTCAGACCCTCTTGAGACTCTATAAGATCCATATCGTCCTCTTCCTTCCGCTCTCTGCGGTACCACCGGAAGAAAATATAGGCAAGTGTTGCTCCATAGACAACTTCCTGAACAATCTTCATTAGAACGCCACCCAATTGCTGATCATCCAGAGGCGATAAATGGGCGAAGGGTACGGTTACATTCGCGTACATGTCATAAATAATCGTATCCGCGAAAATAATGAGCGCACAGGCTGGTGTCAGCAGAATACCATTACCAAAGATGTAAGCCATCTTCTTCAAATCATTTAAGCGATTCATCTCAGGCAGTGGACAAAAAACAGGGAACCACATCATGAAAGCGGTGAATAACAGCACCGTGTGGTAACCGAATAGCGATAGATCATGTATCATTAAGTAATCCATAACCAAAGGCATATGGTATATGGAGAAGAGCATGTTAAATAGGAATAGTGCAATCAATGGACGTGTGAAAAATGAAAAAATTCCACGAATAATCGTTATTTTCATCAGCGAACGCATCATCCACGCTGGTGTTCCCAGCCATATGCAGATCGGAACAATTAAGTACAAAATAGTTTGCTGCAGCATATGCATACTGAACAAGAAGTGATGCCCAATATAATTAATCGGACTTCCTTGGCCAATATAGAAAAGAGCCAATCCAATATAGAAAGAAATCTGCTGCGAAGCCGAAACTGTTTCATTCTCAGCGGAATTCCCTTTCCCCTTAGCGACAAAGTGACGATACATATATCCGACAACGACGATCACCAACAGTAATACCGGATTCCACAACTCGAAAAATCCACCAATTTGGCTCATAGCTGATCTCTTTCTCCTTTCAACTTCATGCTAGACCTTCATGCTAAAAAAAGAGGAGGCACTTTGCCTAGACAAAGTTGCCTCTTCCAGTGGTTTACCACCACATCCAGTATACGGCTGTAATAACACCTGTAAGAGCTACAAAAGCTCCTCCCGCAAGAAAAATTAACGGGAATAAGTGTCCTCTCTCTTTGGCGTGCATCCAGAAGAATAACTGGATAATCGCTTGCACAAGCGCCAAAGTGACGATGAAGATCAGAATAAACGAACGATCCAGGTCTCCGTAGAGTACGACTGCAAATGCAAGCATTGTCAGCAAGATCGATATAATGTAAGACAAGTAGTGGTTCAAAGGAGATTCATGTTTTACCCGTTTGCTAGGTGCGTGTGTATCATGAGAATTGCTGCTCATCTTAGTGACCCACCTTCCCCATCAGATAAACGACTGTGAAGATAAATACCCAGACTAAGTCAATAAAGTGCCAGTACAACGCTGCTACGTAGAACTTAGGAGCTGTAACAACGGTAAGACCTTTCTTAAGTCCTTGTAAAATCAACAGTGTAATCCAGCAAATACCGAATGCAACGTGCGCTCCGTGGAAACCAACCAGCGTATAGAACGAAGTTGAGAAGGCACTTGTTGTAAATTTATGACCCTCGTGAACATATTCAACGAACTCATAAATCTCAAGACCCAAGAACGAAAGACCAAACAATACCGTAATCAGAAGCCAGAATAACAATTGGCCTAACTTCTGTTTGTGCATCGCGATGATCGCGAACACGCTTGTTAAACTACTTGTTAAGAGAATAAACGTGGACCAGCCCACTGTTTTGAGCTTGAAAATTTCGTCGGCAGTTGGACCGTCTGGAACAGAGTTCCGAAGTGCAATGTAAGTTGCGAATAAGCAACCAAACAATACGACCTCGGCACCAAGGAATAACCAGAATCCAAGAACCTTATTTTTCCCTTCGAGGGTAGCCGTTTCCGGATTAGCAGGCAGTGCGCCCGTGTGATGAGTACTCATGCCTTTACCCCCTTGTCATCTTCAAGTTCTTCCGGTTCAATATGCCAACCATGATCGTCGTATACGGAGCGGCAGAACATTGCAATTAATGTAACAACCATACCCGCGCCTGCTACATAGTAGTTTCTGTACATAAAACCAAAACCAGCAATGAACAAACCAACGGACATAACTAGCGGCAATATGGATGCTGACGGCATGTGGATCGAACCAACCGGTTCAGCCGGAGTCATTTGTTTATTACCTGCCATTTTTTCTTTCCAAAGTGCATCATAGCCGCGAACAAGCGGAGTTTGTTTAAAGTTATATTCAGGTGCTGGTGAAGGAATCGACCATTCCAACGTACGACCATCCCATGGATCAGATAGAGCCGTAACTGGTTTCCTGGATGTTGCAATGATGTTGATAATGAACACGATTGTACCGATACCCATGAAGAAGGCACCAATTGTTGAAACCAAGTTACCTACTTCAAGATCATACCCTGGTTGATACGTAAATACACGACGCGGCATCCCCATTAGACCCAAGAAATGCTGCGGGAAGAATGTTAAATGGAAACCGATGAAGAACAACCAGAAATGTAATTTACCCAGTCCTTCGTTCAACATACGGCCAAACATTTTCGGCCACCAGTAGTACAGACCCGCGAACAAACCAAGGATTAGACCACCAACGATAACATAGTGAAAGTGAGCTACTACGAAATACGTATCGTGGTATTGGAAGTCTGCTGCAGGAATCGCAAGCATAACCCCTGTTGTTCCACCCATAACGAACGTCGGGATGAAAGCTGTTGCAAAAATATTAGCTGTAGTGAAGCGAATTTGCCCGCCCCAAAGGGTGAACAACCAGTTAAAGATTTTAACACCTGTAGGAACTGCAATGGCCATCGTTGCGATCGAGAAGATCGAGTTAGCAACTGGACCCAAGCCTGATGTAAACATATGGTGAACCCAAACCATGAAGCCCAAGAAACCGATTAATACAGTTGCGAAGACCATGGAGCTGTATCCGAAAAGACGCTTTTTGGAGAACGTCGATACGATCTCAGAAATAATACCAAACGCAGGAAGAATCAAGATGTAAACTTCGGGGTGCCCGAAAATCCAGAACAGATGCTCCCATAATACGTTGTTACCGCCTCTGGCAGCATCGAAGAATGCTCCACCAAAGACACGGTCAAACATTAGTTCAACTAGCGCTACCGTAATGGCTGGGAACGCAAGAACGATCAAACCTGAAGTGATGAAAGCTGCCCATGTAAACATTGGCATACGCATATACGTAAGACCAGGTGCACGCATGTTGATAATGGTAACAAGGAAGTTAATCCCCCCGATAAGTGTACCAATACCGGCAATTTGCAAACCTAGAACATAGAAATCTGTACCTTGAATGTTACCTTCAAGTGTCTGCCCCCAGCTGTTGTCGGTAATCGAGGACAATGGAGCATACCCCGTCCAACCAGCATCCGGTGCGCCACCCAAGAACCAACTTGTGTTCATCAATACGCCGCCGGCGAAGAACAACCAGAAACCAAGTGAGTTCACGAATGGGAACGCAACGTCCCTTGCACCAATTTGAAGAGGAACGATGGCATTCATGAATGCGAAGATGATCGGCATCGCTGCAAAGAAAATCATCGTTGTTCCGTGCATCGTTGTTAATTGGTTAAATGAATCACCGATGAAAATATGTTGATCGGGATAAGCGAGCTGAATCCGAATCAGAATGGCTTCAAGTCCTCCTACGAGGAAGAAAAGCCCGCCCGCAAGTAAGTACAGGATACCGATTTTCTTATGATCGACTGTTGTAAGCCAATCCATTAGACCGGTATGTTTTTTTACTGGATGAGAGTGAGCCAACGTATTAACCTCCTTTACCTGAGAAGTTTATTTCAAAGTCTGTAAGTACTGAACGATATCGTTAATTTGGGCGTCATCAAGCTTACCGCCTGCTGCTTTACCGAACGCCGGCATTTTGTTTCCTGGTTTCTGATCTTGCGGATTATGTATCCACAGCGCCATTTTCTCAGGAGTATGTTCCAGAATACCAGCAAGTGTATCGCGATCAGCGAAACCTTTGAGGTTCGGAGCAACACCAGGACCATTGGCTGTAACTGCGTGACAAGACATGCAATTTTCTTTGAAAAGCTCTTCACCCTTCTGTGCTGTTGCCGGCACAGTTACAGGCGCTTTCATTTTCGCTACCCATGCATCGAAATCCGTTTGACTCTTCGACTCAACCGTGAAGTTCATCAAAGCGTGAGAAGCTCCGCAAAGCTCTGTACATCTACCTTGGAAAGTAGCGATTTCATCCGCTTGAAGGTAAAGCGTATTCGTGATTCCAGGGTTTGTATCAACTTTACCGCCTAGGGATGGTACCCAGAATGCGTGAGAAACGTCCGCGGAAACAAGTTCAAAAGCAATAATTTTATCCTTAGGCACAACAAGCTGTTGAGCTGTCGCGATGCCTAGATCTGGATATTCAAACTGCCACCAGAACTGATGCGCAGTGACTTTGACGTGAACGGCGGCTTTGTCCTTATTGTAGTTCGTTGAATGCTTGAAAGTGTAAGATACTGTTGGCACCGCAAGTACTAACAGTAAGAGAATCGGAACAACGGTCCAGATAATCTCAAGCACGTGGCTTCCTTCCACTTGTTTCGGAATGCTGTTGTCGCCTTTGCGCTTTCTAAAGCGAATTAAAACATACACATAAATCGCAAATACGACAATTACGACAAAAACCATGATAAAGAGACTTAATTTCATCAAAAACAATTGCTCTGATGCAACAGGACCTTTTGGCTGTAAAGCAGACAGAGTTGGGTCTCCACACCCGGTTAGCAAGAACGTCATTACCGCTAAAAGGGGTAGCAGACGCCATAACTTTTTCAATCGACTCATTGTATCAACCCCACTTTTAAAACATTATTTTTACCACGATGGCCATGCCCATGTCAATTCACTTTATTAACTATAAATTCGTGAAAAGTTTTTGTCAATCGCTGGAGGAGAGTTCACAAATTGTTCTTAAACCGCTCTGTAGCGATATATTTTCCCTTCATGGTTATTTCCATACACCCACCTCTTTATGCACAAAAGCGTATATTTGTGAACACGAATAAAAGGAGAGAAACATCCCATCCTATAGACATTACACTCTAGATTGGGAGGTCATTATTGATGTTCAGTAAGTTAGGTTTTCCGATTTCTGGATTGCTATTCCTCATGCTGACTTTATCAGGCTGCGCGGAGGGCGGACGGGAATATGGCAAGAGTCCCGACCATACCAATTTCGGTGCTCCCGTCGATAAATCGACAGAATCCGAAAGAGCCTACCAAACCCAACAGCTCTCTGGTCCAGTTTCACACAATAATACTAGTCTGGCCTACAATCAGTTTCTATCAAATCAACTCAATGCTATGAATGGTGTTAATACGGCCATCGTCATGACGACGGACAAAAACGCCTATGTGGCCCTCATGATTGACAGCAGTGCTACAGGTACCAAAGGAACAACGAAGGAGACGAACAACCAGGGAACGAACAAAGGCTTTTACAATGATAGTGCTCCTCACGATGACTATTTGCCTTCCAATGATTTGAACAATGGATATAACAGTTATGAAACGGCCGTTCATCATGACCTGCTATCCCATCGTTTTAAACAAGCTATGGCGGAGAAAATCCGTTTGCTCCAACCCAATGTGATGGATGTCTATATTTCAGCAAATCGGGATTTCCTCAACAAAATGAACAGCTACGCTCAAGAAAGTTGGAAAGGGAATTCGCTTATGCCGCTTCTGACCGACTTCAACAAGACGGTGGAGCATGTTTTTGGGACTGCACAAGTGTTGCCCCATAGATAAAAACATTTTCTTCTATATAAAGTAGATATTTAATGCTTGTAGGCCGGCCCCTGTTTCCATTTGTCTGGCATTCCTGTACAATGGGGGAATCGTCTTAACAAGGAGAGACTTTGGACTACAACCAAAGATCCCTATCAATAGTAGGAAAAAGGGAGCTGGCCAATTACCATGTCAAGTGGATTTGCCTCATTAGGAATTAGAGAAAGACTCGTTGGAGTCTTACAAGCATCAGGCGTTATCGAACCGACCCCCATTCAAAGGGAAGCTATACCTGTTTTATTAAAAGGCACGGATGTTATCGCACAAGCTCAAACAGGCACAGGTAAAACCCTTGCCTTTGTTCTTCCAATATTAGAAACGATCGATGTGGAGAGTGCAGATGTTCAAGCGCTGATTCTGACACCTACACGCGAATTGGCCATTCAAATTACGAATGAGCTAAAAGGCCTTGTCCCTGTGACTGGAGCCAAGGTACTTGCAGCCTATGGCGGGCAAGATGTAGAAAAGCAGCTTAGAAAGCTTCAAGGGAACATACATATAGTAGTAGGAACACCGGGAAGACTGCTTGATCACCTTCGCCGCGGTTCTATCAATTTCTATAAATTGAAAATACTCGTATTGGATGAGGCCGACCAAATGCTGCATATGGGTTTCCTTCATGAAGTGAAGGACATCATTGCACAAACGTCTCCTTATCGCCAGACCCTTCTTTTCTCGGCCACCATGCCTGAACAAGTGATGAACCTGTCCAAAGCTTATATGAAGGACGCCAAAGAAATTAAAATTCAAAGCAAACAAGTAACGTTGACCGAAATTGAGCAGGTTCTCGTTCCGACGACTGACCGTCAGAAGCAGGATGCTTTGATTGCCGCTATTAAACAATATAAACCTTACCTCGCGATGATTTTCTGCCGGACGAAGGCAAGAGCCATTGCATTAAATGAAGCTTTACAGGAACTCGGACTTATGTCCGACGAACTACACGGAGATCTGTCACAAGCCAAACGTGAGCAAGTTATGAAACGATTCCGGGAGGGTCGTATCGAGTTATTGGTCGCTACGGATATTGCTGCGCGCGGATTAGATGTCGAAGGTGTCACGCATGTCTTCAATTATGACGTGCCGCAAGACGCCGAAAGCTACATCCACCGCATCGGCCGTACAGGTCGTGCCGGAGATACGGGTGTTGCCGTGACCTTCGCTACCCAACGGGATATGCCGACCATCGAATTGATCGAAAAAGGCATCAAAATGTCCTTAAGAGGGGCATCTGAGCCTCAAGTGCGCCGCGTTCGATCCAGCTCCGAAGATTCCTTCGAGCAAGAAGGCCGAGGATCAGGCCGTCGTGGCGGCGGAGCTTCTCGCAGCGGCCGCAGCGGCCGGACATCCGAGCCGCGCGCTCAGATAAGCCGTGGAAGATCCGGCGCGCGTGAAGAGAGAGCCGGCATGCAATACGGCACGGGACGTTCTGCATCCAGAGGCGGCGATAAATTTGGTGCGCGCAGCGATGCGCCAAGAGGACAACGCCCTGCGAAGGTTAATTCGGAGCGCAACCCGAACACATGGGGTCGCGCAGAGAGAAAAGAGCCGGTAGATGCAGGACCGGGACGCGGAGACAACATGAGCGCTGCAAAAGCGCGAGTCACCCGTTCTTGGGGACGCGGCGAATCCGACGAACGCGCACCACGCCCTGCAGGCCGTGGTGATGGCACAGACCGCAAACGCTCTGCTCCTCACGGCGATAAATCCTACTCGCCGTACAACAAGTACGCCGGCACTGGCCGTGACGATGCTGCAAGCACATCACGTGCGATCCGCAGCGGCGGCAAAGGCCGTGGCGACAGCGGCGAGCGCGGTGCAGGCCGCGGAGACAGCTTCGGAGCACGCGGCGGCGCAGCTGCACGCAGTGACCGTCCTGGCGCAACACGCGGCTACCAGGGTGGCGGCGAACGCAGCGGTCCATCGCGTGGACGCGGGGACGGCGCTGGCTCTCGCGCTGGAGCGCCTCGCGGCGGCGACAGAAGCGGTTCACCTCGCGGCAGCGCGCCACGTGGTGGCGGACGCGGCGGGAAACGCTAGTCAGAAAAGCGTTTCCATTGCTAGACCTTTACCGAATAACCCGAACCATGTAAAATATAAGTACGGCTGACAATGATCCTACTCAGACAAAAATCGTTTCATACCGTTGCACACACGTAGGATTTACCCCCCACTTTTCACAAATAAGGAGGTATGTTCCATGTACGCATTAAAGGACAAGGAAATGATTTTTGTATTCACCGGTCCACACGGAGCCGGTCGTAAGACGGTTGCTGAAATGTCAGGTTCTACACTGGGCATGAAGCAGGTTATCTCTTACACCACCAGACCTCCGAGGGCAACCGAGGAAGACGGTCAAGATTATCACTTTATCTCCCCTGCTCAATTTGTACAGGCGCAGGCAAACGGTGAATTCATTGAGGTTAGTACCGTCAATGATCATTTATATGGGATCAAAAGTGCCGATATTGAGCAGATGTTCGAACACAGCGGAAGCATTTATTTAATCTTGAACCGCTTCGGCGCGGAAACGCTCAAAAAGCATTATGGTGATCATGTCATTCTGGTTTTCATCTACGCGCAGCGCGATATTCTCGAAGAGCGGATGAGAGAAAGCGGAGATTCCGAGGAGATCATCCAGAAGTATCTCTCTTATTACGAAGATGAGCTGGCTTTCCGCGATCAATGCGATCACGTTTTCGAGAACGTGGACTTAGCCCATACCGTGTTTGATCTCACCAAAACGCTCGATAAATACCTTAACCGCAACCTCGTTGATTTAGATTAATTTGAATTGCCTATAAACAGGCCTGGACGTACCTACGTCCGGGTCTTTTCATGTAACATCCGACTGGAAGGAGTGTCATTAATGAAAATTATTTCCATAGAACCTACACCAAGCCCAAATTCCATGAAACTTAACATGGACGAAGCGCTGCCGGCCGGTGTGCGCAAAACCTACACAAAGAATAACAGCACGGAAGCCCCGGACAACGTTCAGCAATTGCTCGCTGTTCAGGGTGTGATCAGCATATTCCACGCAGCGGATTTCATTGCGCTGGATCGTACCTCCAAGGGGGACTGGCAGTTCATTTTAGCCAAAGCCCGTGAGATTTTCGGTGAAGCCGAAGGCTCTACCAGCAGCAATGACTTGCCGCTGGAACAAACTCAAGCTGAAGCAGCCTTCGGAGAGGCGCAAGTCCTCGTGCAGATGTTCCGCGGCATCCCGCTCCAGGTGCGGGTGCGCGCCGGCAATGAAGAAGCGCGTGTGGCTATGCCCGAGCGCTTCACGCAAGCCGCGGTCCGCGCAGGTACGGCATCGCCGAACCTGATCAAGGAGCGCAAGCTTGAGGAGCTCGGCGTGCGCTACGGCGAGCTGAAGGACATCGCGGGCGAAGTCGTCCAGGAACTGGACGCTTCTTACGACGACGCCCGCGTCGAAGCTCTGGTCTCCAGCGCGATGCTGGAGACCGACGTCTCTCCTTCTTCAGAAGCCTCCGAAGAAGATCAGACTGGCGCAACGCTGGAACAGCTGCGCCACAGTGACTGGAAGCTGCGCTACGCCGCGCTTCAAAAGATCCAGCCGTCGCTGGAGACGCTGCCGCTTCTCGTCCATGCCCTGCAGGACGAGAACACGTCGATTCGGCGACTGGCAACGGTTTACCTCGGGGATATCAAGGAACCCGAGGTACTGCCCTTCCTGTATCGTGCCCTTGAGGACGATACCCCATCTGTTCGTCGAACGGCTGGCGATACGCTGTCCGACCTCGGCGACCCCGCCGCCATGCCGGCTATGGCGAAGGCGCTCAAGGACCGCAATAAGCTGGTCCGTTGGCGCGCGGCGCGCTTTTTGTACGAGGTTGGCGACAACTCCGTGCTGAAGGATCTGCAGGAAGCGGCGGACGACCCCGAGTTCGAAGTGCGCATGCAAGTGAAAATCGCGCTGGAACGCATCGAAGGCGGGCATGCAGCTGAAGGCTCGGTCTGGCAGCAAATGACGCGCAGGAACGAACAGTAACATAAAAGGCTAGTGAAGAAGCGGTTACCCGCTCCTCACTAGCCTTTTATTTTTCAAACTGCTTAAAATACATAATCCGATCCATAATCTCCGGATGCGAGCCACGAAACCAATGAACCAGCCTCGGCTGTGTGACAGGGCTCAAGTTCTCTTTGGCAATTTGCTGAAAAGCGCGAATGGCGGCGCTGCCGTCTCCTATCAGTTGCATCGCATATACATCTGCTCGATGCTCAATCACTCGGGAGAAGGCATTTTGAGCGGGCGCGGAGACAAAGCTCATGAACGTAACAAGCAACAGCAGAATAGGCAGCGCCGCTAGATCATTTTCTCCCCGAATGCCCCATCTATGGGCCCAGTGTTTAAGGAAGAAACGATAAGCGTGAAAAGCGAGCCATAACCCCACCAAGCTAAGCGCGATGCCGTAAGCAAGGCCGATATAGATATGCTTTTCTACATAGTGTCCCATTTCATGCGCCATTACGGTTAAAATCTCATCGGGCTGCAATTTTTTCAGCGTCGTATCCCACAGTACAATTCTGGCGTTGCCGCCTATTCCATTGACATAAGCATTAATCGCATTTGTCCTCTCAGACATATTGACCTCGTAGACCTGCTTAGCCGGAATGTGCGATTCCGCCGCCAATTGAAGAATTTGCGCCTTAAGTTCTTGATCCTGAAGCGGCTTGAAATCATTGTACAGAGGATCAAGCACAACGGGTTGAATGAACGTAACGAACACAATCAATGGAACAGACAAAAGCCAGAACCAGAACCACCACCGGTTGGGACTCCATTTTAGCACCAGTCTGAATAGCCAAACCATGACAATTGTTCCTACGGCATTTAACAGAAAATCCTTCGCATGGTCCCCTAGAAAGATCGCAAGCGTCTCTGTCGATATCCCGTAGGCAAGATCGATTTTGAACAAAAAATAATCCACCGGCAAGAACAGCACGTCCATCAGCAGAGTAAACAGAAGCACAAAAACGACCATTTGCAGGAAGGAAGCCTTGAACAGCTTTTCAGCAAAGCTTCGAATACGGACAGCCACACCTAAGAACAGTAGGATCAATCCGATTTGCAGCGGAGAACTCAGGAAATAAGCTAATGACCGAATGCGTGATAAGGATTCAGCTTTGTCTATTTCCTGTGCCGTCATGAACGTGTGCGGGTCCGCGCTGGTGCCAACCAGATCTTGAGGTATGGGAAATAAATCTCCTTGTAGTAAATACACAATCATGACGACCGCATACACGCCAAAAGCTGCGCCAAGCCCTATGTACAGACGCTTCATTTCATCCCTCCACCGCCAACGTCATATAAGTTAATTAACAGCCAATCCGGTGTAAAATCTCTCGACAACAGCCATACTTGTGTAAACCATCCACTTGGCGGAACGAGCTTATGCTTGAAACTGAGCACATCGGACATCCCGAACAGCAGAGATACGTTGCGTATGAGCAGCATACAAGGATAGTCATGGGAATAATCCTGTAACTTCTGTTCTTTACTTGCAATCCGATTATTAATGACCTTAATAAAATTATCCAGTACTTCCGCACCAGGCTTCGTGAGCTCAGATCGTGACATCATACGTCTGGCTTCCTCCATATCATAGAACAAATGAGTCACTTCGAGTCCTATTTGCTCGTTATTGGCATCCTCCAGCAGCGCGTCCGGCTTCTCCTGTTGGCGAACCATTCGCAGCGCAATCGGGTTATTTACGTTATATAGTTCAAGAAAAATATCGATAGCGGCTTGCTCTAACGCCTTTTTCTCCTCTTCATACTTATTCATATACTTCCCTCTTATCCATGAAACGGGTATTTTTCACCATTTTACCCTATTGTATGAGCTATTGCCTCATATGGTCATCCCTAGTCCTTTTTTTCATGCCATAAAATATTCTCAAGATGCTGTCCGCTTTCCTAAACTATGCCGCTTGACCATTCTTATATGTCTTACTGACTTCATCTTGCATTTCCAGATTCTTCATGATGTAATGAAAAGATCGTGCTAGAACGGAAGTGATTTCACATAAAAAAGTTGACATGCTGTCTAATCGTTATATGGTCAGTAATGTGCCTAGCGTTGCCCAAGCCTACTGCGCCTGCATTTGTACAAGCTCTCCGACCAGTCGCTCCAAGTCCGGCTGCTAGTGAGCTTAGTGAGCCGCTTCTTCTGGCTGCATCTGCATCTGCATCTGGATCTGGATCTTCACCTGCGCCTGTGCCTGTACCGCTGCCGTCTGCTGATGCCACTCCACCTGCAGAGCACCATTATCAGGTGCCTAATGCCCCTGCTTTATCACAACTGCCGGAGCTGCCCAATGGGTGCGAAGCCGTGGCGGCCACCATGCTGCTGAATTGGGCCGGGCTTCCAGTCACCAAAGAGGAAGTGGCTGACGCGCTCCCTAGAGGCGAGATGCCTGCTGAGAATGCCGATGGGGCTTTTGTAGGCGGCAATCCAGAAGACGTATTTGTCGGCAACCCCTATAAGGCGGGATATGGCATTTACCATAAACCGATGTATGCCACTATGAACCAGCTATTGCCTGGGCGCTTCAAAGATATCACAGGCGCTTCTTTTGATACGTTGCTGGGCGTCATAGAAGCAGGCAAGCCCGCCATGATTTGGGCTACGGAGCATATGGATACCCCCTATCTGGATCTGGAATGGCAAGATGAAGAGGATCGGCTCGTGGAATGGTATCAACCGGAACATGCCTTACTATTAACAGGTTGGGACGATGATTACGCCTATATGAACGACCCAATGACCGGACAGCAGGAAGCTTATGCACTAAGCGACTTCAAGCAAGTATGGGAGCTTATGGGCTCGCAGGCCATTACCTTGAACTAAACCACTTTCTCTATGACGGAAAAAAGCATGAACATCCCTTCCCTTTCAGAACGAAGGAGCGTTCATGCTTTTCTTATAAAGGATCCAACTGTACGGAAGCTTGCTTCCCGCTTAGCTGAATGCCTGTTTGCTTGCGGCCATAAGCGCTTAAGTCCTTCACCAGATCTTCAAGCAAAGCTTTGGCCTGAGCGCCTTCTTTGCCCGAAATCTTCACGACCAACTGCACGGCATCTCCGCCTTGCAGAATTCGTCCTGCCTGTTGGCGCTTCGTTTCCAAATCGTGATCCTCGATGTGCGGCGTTAAGCGCAGTTCTTTCGTCTTTGGCGCTTGCTCCCGCTTGCGGGCTTGCTGTCTCTCCTGCATCGCTTCCTGCTTGGCCTTGCCCGCTCCAATTAATTTGCACGGCGGCGGGCTGCTCATGAGCGATTCACAAACGAGGTCTACTTTCAGCTTCTTCGCCAGCGCCAGCGCCTCTACCGTCGGGACGAAGCCCAGATCTTCGCCATCAACGCCAATCAGCTGCACCTCGGATGCCTTGATTTTCTCATTCATAATCATGTCCCATATAACCTCCTATACGTACAACCTTTTTCTCATAAACTATACCATATTGGTTAACGAAAAAAAGTCCCGGACCGCGTCCTGCCGCTCCATATAGGAACTTCAGGCTCGCGATCCGAGACTTTATTCAGCTTGCTATTACTTTTTGAGTGCTTTCATGATCACAGTAACAGCTTCAGCACGCGTAGCGTTCGCTTGCGCCTTGAAGGAACCGTCGCTATAGCCGTCGATCACATGGCTAGCCGATGCAGAAGCAACGGCACTTTGCGCCCATTCGGAGATCGCTGTGCGATCCGTGAATGTGTTGCCTGCCGCTGCTGCAGGCAGCTTGGCTGCACGTACGATCATCACCGCCATTTGTTCACGGGTGATTTGATCATCCGGCCCAAAAGAGCTGTCGCTGTAGCCGGAGATGATGTCATAGGCTGCGGCAGTTTCAACTTAATTCGACATGTTCTGACAAAAAATTACAAGAGATTTCGTGTAATTCCAACAGGATGACTCCTCGGTTTCTGGAAGACCTAAATAAATGCAAAAAGAGCGCATTCGACGGGACGAATGCGCTCGTGGTACCACTATAAATGTCATACAATGCTAACGTGCAGCGAAGTCATTCTTAATCATTGTGATTACACCTGATCTTTCGCTATAATGAACCCATCCGTCCCATAAAGTCGAATAGATAGTTGAAGGAGATGTTTACCCTAGCATGAATAAAAAACAATTAGAAGAACAGATGATCGAAAACTATAAACGCGAGGAGCATATGATGATTCTCGTTTTTGCCCAGTGGTGTATCAATCATGATTTGGACCCTGCCGCACTTTATCGTGCTGCTTATCCGGATCAAGAGGATAATGCCTCTCTTAAACAAGCTCTTGATCTAACCGTTCCCAAAGAGGAAGCCGGCGAGGTGGCTGATCATACGGTATTAGGCGTGCTGTCTCTCTTTGGCAACGAAGAACTTGCTTTCATCGTGACACAGGAGATCGATAAAAGGAATAAACGAACTCGTTAACCCCATGAAGGAAATCAGACCTTAAGTGCAGCGAGATCAAACGCTTCGGCCAGCAGTTCAATCGTCCGCTGCCTCGTCTCAGGCAGGTAACCGCCGGCAACGACCATGACTTCATCCACTTGGTAGCTGTCGGCCAAGTTCAGCATCTGTTCCCGAACTTGCCCTGGGTCACCGATAATCATCCGGGACCGATTATCCCTTACTCGCGTTTGATCCCAATCCGAGTAGACATAGGAAGCCGCTTCTTCAGGCGATTTCACTCCCGTGAACTCGCCTTTTTCCATTTGCAGAATGCGCAAATCGATGGAACTGGCGAGTTCTTCCGCCTCTACCTGCGTTTCGGCGCAGAGCACATAGATGCATACCGTCGCCTGCGGCACGACATTAAGCGCGGACGGTTTGAACGAGCTGCGGTAGCTGCGCACCGCATGCTGTCCGCCCGCGCCGTTAATGAAGTGCGCGAAGCAGAAAGCTGCGCCTGCCTGCGAGGCGTACACCCCGCTCTGCCCGGTGGAGCCGAGCAGCCACACCTGGGGCACTCCAGCCACCATCGGGGTGGCGCGGATGCCCTCGAACACGTGACCGGGTTCCACCGAATCGGTGAGGAACCCGAGCAGATCCGTGACTTGAGCCGGGAACCGCTCAAGTCCTTCGAACAGATCGGCGCTGACCCCTCTCAGCGCTTTGGCCGTGTGCGGCGTGCCGCCAGGCGCACGCCCGATGCCAAGGTCGATGCGCCCCGGATATAGTGCTTCGAGCATCCGGAAGTTCTCCGCGACCTTGTAGGAGCTGTAATGCGGCAGCAACACGCCGCCAGAGCCGAGCCTAATGCGGCTTGTGCGCGCCGCTAATGTCGATAGCAGCACCTCTGGAGACGAGCCTGCGAGACCCTGCGAGTTATGATGCTCCGACACCCAGAATCTCGTGTAGCCTAGGCGGTCAGCCAACTGCGCCAGCTGGATCGTCTGCTGCAGCGCATCGCTATGCGTAAAACCGGAAGAAACCGGTGATTGATCAAGAATACTTAATTTCAGCATAGTCATCCCTTCTTTCTGAGTCATCTGCCGATGGATTAATTATACAACGTCCTGGAAGCAAAAGAAAAAGGACGAACCCCTGGAAGGCGTTGTCCCCGATGTGAGCTATGTCTTTAGTGATCCTCTTACTTACTAAAAGTGTATGAATTTGGCATCACTTTATGCCTTACTTTTTTGTAAATAAACCTTATCTCGTCTATGCAGGATGGTTGTAGCCCGGCCGATTTGACCGGTTCATTCCTTGCTGTATGCGGGCCTTGCGACCTGTGATACGATGAATGGCCATGATGCATCCCGTCAGAGCCGCGCCGCCTGCTGTGAATCCAGCCAGCACATCGCTAGGGTAATGCACCCCTAAATAAATCCGACTTGCTCCAATACACAATACAAATAGTACTGTCACAACCGGTACCAACCACGCTGCCTTCCATCTGCGTACATTGATCCATATCAAATAGCCTATCAATCCGTAAAATAAAATAGACACCATCGCATGGCCACTGGGAAAACTGAAACCTGTTTCCTCAACGAGCCACGGTCCTGCAGGGCGTTCGCGTTCAATTAATCCTTTAATCAGAATGTTAAGCCCCCAGGTAGCCAGAACACCGATGAACAGGACAAGTGTCTCCCATCTCTGTTTCATTTTAAACAACAAGATTGCAGCAACCACTACGAAGACGATACTTTCTGCTTTTGCTTTTCCGAGCGTAGTAATAAAAATAACAACTGGCGTCAGCCCGTCACTTCGAAGTGACTGAATAGCGCTGCTAATCCCTCTATCAAATGTTTGTAACCAACTGGACGATAGGCTCTGCCATAAGATAACAAAGCCAATTAGCAGCACGCATGCCGCCCCTAACCCCCAGACTAAATCTTTGTATAATGGTTTCCCCTGCATGCTGATTTCCCCTCTGATGATCGGCTAGATTTCCTTATTCGTCAGGCCCGTTTGCGAGCCCGTATCGACTGTCTTTTTTTGAGCAGCAGCGGAATTAATGCAAATAGGATGTACATCCCAACGGCTGCATAAAATTTGCCGGATCCAATATCTTGCAGTGATGCGCCAAACACGTTATAGACCACTGCTCCTGGAATTATACCAATGAGCGTCCCCCATGTGTAGTCCCAAAAACGAATTTTGGAAAGCCCGGCCCCGTAACTGACACCGTCAAACGGAAAAAAGGGCATCAAGCGCATGTACAGCACGACCATGAACCCTTTCTCTTCGGCTTTCTGATCAAAAGATTGCAGCTTCTTATTGCGTAAAATCCGTTGAAAGCCATTTCTGCCCCATTTTCGTGTTATATAAAAAGAAAGCATCGCACCGGCACCGGCTCCAATAATATCGTAGATCGTCCCCCAAAAAGCGCCAAACACATAGCCCCCATACAATGTCAACGGCGTTGCTGGAAACAGCACCAAAGGACGCAGCGTGTAGACAATAATGTACAAAATCCCGCCAAGAGGACCCGAATGCCGCAGCCATTCCGTCACTCGACTTAAGTCCATGCGAGCCCATGCTCCGGTCCATTGCAGAACGAGCAAGCCCGCTCCAGCTGCCAGAAACCATCCCACTAATAACCAAAGCGACTTTGAACGCGCCATGGGCTGCCTCCTTCCGGGCACAGTCTTATTTGATTTCCATCTTACAAAACAGAAGAGGCAATATCAACAATTTGGCGCTATTGTTTATTGAATGAGGGGGTTATGCGGGAATGAATGGGAGGTTACAGGGCTCCGCAGCGTGGGGCTAAGAAGCTACTTGGAATTAACGCCGATTCTCCTGTTAATTTTATACATTTATCCAACTTTGGGTGATTAACTAGATTTCTACCGTTAATTCATCCCCAGACACTGTTGCTGCGCAGACTAACGGTAGTTTATCCGTCTATTTCAGATAAGGCGGTGAAATGGATCGCCTTTCCAACAGGGGGAGGAAATTAACTACATTAAGTGATGTTTTTCAGCGTTAGAGAGGCAGTGGTGCGAGGATCGGTTGTGTGCAGAGGAGTTAGTGTTGTTAAGCAACTTTAACGCTGGCGTGATGAAGGAACTGGCCAATTTAAGGATGTTTTTCAGCGTTAAAGTAGCAGTGGTGCGTGGATCGGATGTGTGCAGAGGAGTTAGCGTTGTTAAACAACGTTAACGCTGGCTTGGTGAAGGAACTGGCTACTTTAAGGATGTTTTTCAGCGTTAAAGTAGCAGTGGTATGTGAAGAGTGGATATGTGTAGAAGAAATTAGGTAAATCCGTTTACCCATCCGAACGCCCCAGCAAAAAAAACCGCCGAGACAAATGGTCTCGACGGTTTTCTCGTTTTTGAGCCAACTTACTGACCCAAATGATTAACCCGCACAGCACTTCTTAAATTTCTTACCGCTACCGCACGGGCAAGGATCGTTCCTGCCTACTTTCGTGCGCGTTTTCATGTCAATAACATCTGCCACGGCAGGAGGTTGCTGGAGTACAGCAAGTGGTCTGGCAGGAGATAACTCATTCGGTGAATAACCCTTAAGAATCCATTGCCTTGTCGTATTATTCAAAGCTGCAATGTGATTCATGAAGCTCCTTGTCAGCTCTAAGTCATTGATTTCAAGATCTTGTTGGATCGATTGAAGCAGAATACCCGGTGTTGCCCCATTGCGGATATGATCAACACAATCTTCTACGATAAAGTCTGCATCTTCATACGAAATCGTATAGTTTTTGCGAATGAAGTCCACAAACGCTTTGTGCGCCGGAGTCCGATCCACAAATCCTCGCTCCCCAGCAGCCAGAAGCTGCTCTTTGGTGAAAGGATACAGGGAGACACTCAATCGGGACTCCTGCTCCTGCTGCACTTGTTTAGGGTTGTTCAATAGGATATTATGATAGCCCCTGGAGTCCGGGCTAATTTGCATATAAAACACAAGTGAATCCTCTATAACAGCTGAGTATTCATGCCAATACACTTTCGTCCCCATATAGCTCTCAACGAGATTATGCAGCTCTTCGATACTGAGATGACCATAATAATACAAAAGGCCGTTCGTGAGCTTAATCCATTCCGCATTTCTTTGGAACTTCTCGCGGAAGTATTTGTAGTCCAGCTTTTGAAAGCTTTCACGCACTTCCATCGGCATGGCTATGACAGGTTTCCCATTGTGCATGCCAGTGAAAAGCAGCCCTCGCTCCACATAATAAGAAATCTGCTCTACATCAATCATCGTACTAGGGGCAACGCCGCCGCGCCCAGCAATTTGCTTCATAATTTGATAGCGTGTATCATCGAATTTAAAAAATAAACTTGATAGAGAGTTTGGAATATGCTCCACCAATGCCATAGCTAAATCCTGTTTCTTTAAAGTGCTTACCCCTTTAATCTCCAAATTAGTCCGAATTTCCGTAAGATCGCCTTTCGTTAATCGAACAAGACAGTCAGCGAGTGAAAGCGGAATTGTAAGCTCGGGTCCAAACTCCTCCCCTACATAAGCCTCATTCTGTTTTTTGGCGCTCTTGCGCTTGTCCATTTTCTTCATCCTTTCCGAAAAGAAAAACAACTTCAACTTTTAATGACATCCTACCATTGTACAATTTATCAGCCGTTTGCGATAGAGTTTCCCACTAGTTTCCATAAAAGTTAACGAATTAGCCATAAAAAAGGCACTTACCAATTTATCGGCAAGTGCCTTGCAAAACCTTACTAACCCAGTTAAACCGGACGTGCAGCCACTCCCGCCAGGAAGCTGAGCATGAACTGAACCGCCAAACGCGAGGTCACATTGCGGAGATCGACAGTCGGATCAATGCAGACAAAATCCAGCCCTTGCACCTTTGGAAGCGCTCCCAAGCGATGAAGGGCATCCATAGCGTCCCATGGGTGCATCCCGCCGGTGCCGATGGCTGGGCAGCCCGGAGCATAGGCTTGGTCGATCACGTCAACATCAAAACTCACATACAGCACATCCGTATCTTTCCCGGCAAGCCCAATCGCTTCATCCAGCACGACGTCAATTCCCATACGTCGTACATCCTTTGAGGTATACACATGCACACCTTTGCTCTTCACATAGTCATGATAGGGCTTAGAGTTCATGAACCCCCGGATTCCGATTTGCACGATGTTAGGTCCGTGAACCACACCCGACTCCAGGATACCGCGAAACGGCGTACCGTTCGTCACCCCGCCATCCTCGAAGTTGCGAACATCATGATGCGCATCAAAATGGATGATGCCCACCTTCTGGCCCGGATGGCGGTCAGCAAAGGCTTTGAGCGACGGACAGCTCGTCGAATGATCGCCGCCAACAATAATCGGGATCAAGTTAGGCTGCTCCTTGTATAGAGCCCGAAGACTCTCCTCGATACGTCGATGACATTCCGCGATGTCGGTCACATGCATCTGGATATCGCCAAGGTCACGGACAGCCAAATCCTGCAAATCGACGCCATATTCCATCGAATAGGTCGTAAATGACTTGAACGCCGCACGAACTGCAGCAGGGGTCGTCGAAGCGCCCGAATGCGAGATCGAGGACTTCGATAAAGGTACGCCGACAATCCCTGCAAGAAGCTCCTCATGACCGTCCCAAGGGCGAATCCACTGGGCTACTTTGGTTTCCATATGATCACGAAAGGCGGCTTGATCAGGCGATTTTAAAAAAGGAATCTCATGACTCATCGCGCTTCCTCCTCCTCTGTCGCCGTTACAAGCAGGCGGTTCCAAACGGCCGGTTTCCCGTTTTTTATCACACCGTACGTGTGGTTGATCCCAAAATGATACAAGAGATAGGCGATATTAGGCGCATCAAAAATCGCCAGATCCGCACGTTTGCCCACCTCGATCGATCCAATATCATCCCCGCGTCCCAGCGCATTCGCCGCGTTGATCGTGCAGGCGGTCAGAATTTCCTCCGGCGTCATTTTCAGATGGAGCGACGCCAGCATCATGATAAGCTGAATCGACTCCGTCGGACAGGAGCCGGGGTTATAGTCCGTGGACAGGGCTACCGGCAGGTCATACCTGTCGATCATGTCACGGGCACGCGCATGCGTGGCTAGACCGAGATTGAACGATGTGCCCGGCAGCAGAACCGGGATCACGCCGTTCTCGGCAAGAGCCGCGAGCCCCGTATCCGTTGCCGCCAGCAAATGCTCGGCGGATATCGCGCCCACCTCTCCCGCCAGCTCGGCACCGCCAAGCGAAACGATTTCGTCCGCGTGTATCTTCGCACGGAGTCCCTGACGCTGCGCTTCCGTTAAGATACGACGCGACTCCTCGACAGAGAAAACGCCATCTTCGCAAAACACGTCGCAAAACTCCGCAAGGCCCTCTTCCGCCACTTTAGGCAGCATGTCGTTAACAATCGCATCGACGAATACTTCGCTGCGACCCTTATACTCCTCAGGCACGGCATGCGCCCCCATAAAGGTCGATACCACATCAACAACGTGTGTCGCATCCAAACGTTTGGCAACGCGCAGCTGCTTTACTTCCGCTTCTAACGAGAGACCGTAGCCGCTCTTCGCTTCAATGGTTGTAACACCATTCAGCAGCATTTCGTTGAGACTGCGGTGCGCCTTCTCATACAGCTCCTGCTCACTTGCTGCGCGTGTCGATCTAACCGTATGAAGAATACCTCCTCCTTGCGCCAAAATGTCCAAATACGAGACACCCGACCGCTTCAGCGCCAGCTCATGCTCACGTGAACCCCCATGCACAAGATGGGTATGCGGATCAACGAGACCTGGCGTGATCAGCCGTCCGCCGACATCTATCGTCACCGCGATTTCGCTGCGTGCAAGCTGATCCTGTAGCTCATTCACCGACCCGAACCAAGCAATTCTCCCCTGCCTAATAGCGATTACCGCATCCTTGATCTCACAAACCTCTTTCATAGACTCCCCGCAGCGCGGTCTATTTCCCTCCGGGGTCACCAAACGGCCTATACCGGTGAGGAGCAAATCGATTCGTTCCATCTTCACTCCTCCTAATCCTGCTCACGCATCGGGATGCGAATGCCGTGTTTCTCCGCCGTTTCGACCGCTTCGTCATACCCGGCATCCACATGGCGGATAACGCCCATGCCAGGGTCTGAGGTCAGCACACTGCGCAGCCTCTCCGCCGCTGCATCCGTTCCATCCGCCACCACGACCATGCCTGCGTGAAGCGAATAACCCATGCCTACGCCGCCGCCATGGTGAATAGAAACCCATGAGGCGCCTGCTGACGTATTGATTAAAGCATTCAATATCGCCCAATCGCCAACGGCATCAGAGCCGTCCTTCATCGCTTCCGTTTCCCGATTCGGCGAGGCGACAGAGCCGCAATCCAGATGATCGCGGCCGATAACAATCGGCGCCTTCAGCTCTCCGCTGCGGACCATCTCGTTAAGCGCGAGCCCGAATTTCTCGCGCTCGCCATAACCCAGCCAGCAGATCCGCGCCGGCAGCCCTTGGAAGGCGACGCGTTCGTCCGCCATTTTAATCCAACGATGCAGGTGGGCATTGTCCGGGAAGAGGCGCAGCACGAGCTCATCGGTTTTGCGAATGTCCTCCGGATCGCCGGAAAGCGCGGCCCAACGGAACGGCCCTTTGCCCTCACAGAACAGCGGTCGGATATACGCAGGAACAAAACCTGGGAAATCAAACGCATTTACGACACCTTGATCGAACGCAACCTGACGAATGTTGTTGCCATAGTCGAATACAATGGCTCCCTTCTTTTGTAGATCAAGCATCGCTTGCACATGCACGGCCATACTGCTTTTGGAAAGCTGTACGTACGTTTCCGGGTCGCGCTGCCGGAGTTCCGCCGCTTCCTCCAGCGTCATCCCGGCCGGGATATATCCGATTAGCGGGTCATGCGCCGAAGTCTGATCCGTTACAAAATGCGGCTTAATCCCACGCCGCACAAATTCCGGATACACCTCTGACGCATTGCCCAGAAGTCCGATGGCGAGCGGCTTCCCGGCTGCCATTGCTTTCTCGGCGAGGAGAAGCGCTTCATCCAATGTTTCAGCGAACACATCGCAATAGCGGGTTTGAATGCGACGCTCGATCCGGCTGCGATCGACTTCAACGGCGATGACGACGCCCTCATTCATCGTGACCGCTAGGGGCTGTGCACCGCCCATACCGCCAAGACCGGCTGTCAGGGTCAGCGTGCCTTGCAGCGTACCTCCTGCATGCTGTCTGGCCGCTTCAGCGAACGTTTCGTAGGTGCCTTGCAGAATACCCTGCGTACCGATGTAAATCCAACTACCCGCTGTCATTTGGCCGTACATCATCAGTCCCTTTGCTTCCAGCTCGCGGAAATGCTCCCAATTGGCCCATTTGGGCACGAGCACCGAGTTGGACAGCAGGACACGGGGAGCCCGTTCATGCGTTTTGAAAACACCTACCGGCTTACCCGACTGAATGAGCAAAGTTTCATCGTTGTCCAAACGCTGGAGCTCACGAACAATGGCGTCAAACGCCGGCCAATTTCGTGCTGCTTTGCCGATACCACCATAAACCACAAGATCCTCCGGGCGCTCTGCGACCTCAGGGTCCAGATTGTTCATCAGCATACGCATCGCCGCTTCCTGCACCCAGCCTTTGCATGATAAGTCTGTGCCTCGAGGGGCGCGGATGACTCTTTTTCCATGGTTCATATTCGTCATATCAGCATCTCCTTTGATTTTAAAATAACGAACCGGTAACAGCCTCAACGGCTCGCAGCCATTCGCCTTCCAGCAGCGCAGCAGCGACTTCCTCAATCTCACGAGAGGTTGAGCGATCCTCAATCACGGGCGGGACGACCGCTCGCAGTTTGTCGTAAAGCACGCGAGTGGCTGGGGCAAGACCCTCCGCCCCGATGAATTCAGCGGCTTCAGCTGCACAGATAAGCTCGATCGCCAGCACCTTCGACACATTGTCGATCACTTGGGCCGCATGACGCGCTGCCGTTGTCCCCATCGACACATGGTCCTCCTGGTTTGCCGAAGACGGGATGGAATCAACGCTGGAAGGGTGAGCCAGCACTTTATTCTCTGAAACGAGCGATGCGCTGACATACTGTGTAATCATCATGCCGGAGCCGACACCGGGGTTATGACTGAGAAAAGCAGGCAGTCCGCCGGATAACGCCGGATTCACCAGCCGCTCCGTGCGGCGCTCGGAAATGTTCGCAAGCTCGCTCATGCCGATTTTCAGAAAATCCATTGCAAAAGCAATCGGCTGCCCGTGGAAATTGCCTCCAGAGATCACAAGTCCTTTATCCACGAATAATAAAGGATTATCTGTCGCTGAATTAATCTCTATGGCGATCTTATCTCCCGCATAACCAAGAACTTGGCGCGTCGCACCATGAACCTGCGGCAAGCAGCGCAAGGAATAGGCGTCTTGCACGCGGATCTCGCCTTGGCGCGTCGTCAGCTTGCTGCCTTGCAGTAGCGTGCGCAGATTGACCGCTACCCCGATCTGCTCCGGATAAGGACGAACGCGCTGCACTTCGTCAGCATAAGCGTCCGGGATACCGCGCAAGCACTCCACCGTCATCGCAGCGATGACATCCGCGATCCGTGCGAGGTGCTCTGCCTTGACGAACGCTAACGTGCCGATCGAGGCCATAATCTGCGTGCCGTTGATCAAGGCAAGCCCTTCTTTCGCCTGAAGCGTAATCGGCTTCAGCCCTGCTTTGGCAAGCGCTAGAGCGCCCGGCAGACGCTGCCCTTGGTAGATGGCCTCGCCTTCGCCCATCAGCACGAGCGCCAGATGAGACAGCGGCGCCAAGTCTCCGCTTGCGCCAAGCGAGCCTTGCTCCGGCACAATCGGATGCACGCCGCCATTGATGCAATCGACCAGCAGCTGCAGCGTTTCCGGCCGGATGCCGGAGTGCCCTTTGGCCAGCGCGTTTGCGCGCAGCAGCATCAGCGCCCGCACGGTTGGTTCCGGCAGCGGCCTGCCCACCGCGCAAGCATGGCTGCGGATCAGATTAAGCTGCAGCTGCACAGCATCCTGCGGGGAAATGCGTACATCGCTGAATTTCCCGAAGCCAGTCGTGACACCATATACCACTTGGCCTGTCGCAACAAGCTCCTCCACCATAGCGCGGCACTTCACCACGCGCTTCATCGCTTCATCCTCCAGTGCCACAGGCACTTCGTCATAAGCAACCGCTGCCACTAATGCCGGCGTTAATTGCTCACCATCTAATTTCACTGGAGGTTTACCTCCTCCGTCATCCTGCTGTTGCTTTTCTTTATATATCATCGCCATATCTATTCAGACTCCTTTCTCGCTTTAACAAAAGAAAGGGACCGTACGGAAGATGTTCTCTTCCATACGGTCCCTTTTTTTAAAAAAGAGGGTTTTATGCGATTGTCCGGTATCCTGCTCCAGCCGATCCCTCATCGCGCTCACTCACTTTTTGAATTGTTTTGTTATACCTTACCTTATTGTCACACGGGGGTTCGCAGACTGTCAATATGGCTTATTGCCCAAATGCTGGACTTAACCTAACCATTCTTTCACTTTGGAAGAGAAATTGTTTAGCATTTCTTGCGAGCCGTATTGACCGCTGAAATCTTCGATTCCAAGGTAGCCGTCGTACCCAACTGCTTTCAAATCGACCAGCAGCTGTTTCCAGTTCACGATACCCGCGTCAATCGGTGCCCACTCGCTTTTCCAAAGCTTAATGCCGTCTTGCATTTCACCTGTAGGTACCCATTGCGCATTTTTCACATGCACATGTGCCAGGTATGGCCCTAGCAGCTCAAGACCCATGCGGTAGTTCTCGAAACCTTCGTGCACCATGTTGCCTGCATCATGCAGCACGCCGATGTGGTCTGGATTGAACTGCGAAACCAGGCGGTGAGACAGCCCTGCGCTTGGAGTAATCGTATTATGGTGGATTTCAGCCAACGCCTTGATGCCATATTGCTGCGAAAACTCTTGCACGTGGTGCAAATAGTCCGTAGCTTTTGCAAACAGGTCGTTATAGTTTACACTTTTATCATAATTAGGAACTCCGCAACGGATGAAAGAAGCTCCTACTTTTTTCGCGGCTTTAAATACACGCTCAGTTTCATCCACATTGCAGTCATTCAAATAAGGGGTAACACTTAAATTTACCAGGTTATTGTTAACAGCAATAAGTCTGAAACGCTCCAATTCTTCATCGGAAGCACTTGGATCAATGGAGCAAAGATTGTTACGCCAGAAAGATGGCTTCTCGTTGGCCAACTCCGCTGGAGTATCTTTAAAACGCCATTCAATCCCTTCAATACCTGCTGCTGTTGCCGCCTTGGCCAGCTCCTCAGGTGTTAAGTCAGGTGTTGCTACTGTAAAAATAGACAATTTCATATTGAATCCTCCTTAGAGTATCGATCATCGTTGTAAGTAGAATAGCTTGTTTGTTTAACTCTTCTTTATTTTGCAGTATAATAAAAACGTATTCATTGCATTAATTGGGCAAAAGTTTGCTAATATTGACTCCAGTTTAATAGAGGAGAACCTCTCATGCAGGATCTATACCAAAATCTTCATCAGTTGATCAATTTCCGCCATACCTTGACGAATGAGCCGCGGCCGATGGATTTTCATCAGCATCAGGATCAATATGAAATCTATTTTTTTCTAACCGGGGATGTCCACTATTTTATCGAAAAACAGGTCTATCATTTGCAGTATGGCGATCTGTTAATCATGCACAGCAACGAGCTTCACAGGCCTAATTTCCAATCGAAAAAACAGCGTTATGAGAACTGCGTCATCCACTTTAACCCTGCGCTGCTCGCAAACCTGAATTCTTCGCAGTTTGATTTGCTGCACTGCTTCAATAACCGCAAGTTCGGCGAACAAAACCGGATGCGTCTGAATCCCCAGCAAATTGATGACTTCTTGAAAATATTCGAGCGCATGGAGCTGTACACGCGCCCTCAGGCGTTGCCTGGATCGGACATTTTATTTGTGGCCGCTTTTACCGAGCTGCTTGTGTTTATCAACCGGATTTTCCTCAATCAAGGCAAACAAGATGATCAGGTCATGATCCCTGACAAGCTGTCCTCCCTTTTTACGTATATTGACGAAAATCTGGATCAGGATCTGTCGCTCGAAGTGCTGGAGCATGTGGTGTTTATGAATCGCTCCTATCTTTGCCGATTATTTAAAAAACATACGGGCAGCACCATTCATGAGCATATTCTATTTAAGCGCATTAACAAAGCGAAGCAGCTGCTCCGCGAAGGCTCTACGGTCACGGATACGTGCCAGTTGGCCGGCTTCAACGACTACTCCAACTTCATCCGCACCTTCAAAAAAGCGGTCGGCCTTCCCCCGCGCCAGTACCAGGCGCAGCAGCGCCGGGGCTGATTGCGCACGCAGCGCCCGTCATAGACGGGCGCTGTTTTTATGCACTTTTGCTCATGTTCGTTCCACGCGTATCTGCTGCTTTAACGCTGAAAAACACTCTTATAGTAGCTAGTTTCCTCGTCATATCTGCGTTAACGTTGTTTAACAACGTTAACTTCTCAACTCACAACCATTTCACGCGCATCTGCCACTTTAACGCTGAAAAACACTCTTACAGTAGCTAGTTTCTTCAGCATGCCTGCGTTAACGTTGTTTAACAACGTTAATTCCGACGTACACTTCCGTTCCACGCGCATCTGCCGCTTTAACGCTGAAAAACATCCTTACAGTAGCTAGTTTCCTCAGCATGCCTGCGTTAACGTTGTTTAACAACGTTAACTCTTCTGTACACTTCCGTTTCACGCGTATCTGCCGCTTTAACGCTGAAAAACACTCTTACAGTAGCTAGTTTCTTCAGCATGCCTGCGTTAACGTTGTTTAACAACGTTAACTCCTCAACTCACAACCACTTCACGCACCTCTGCCACTTTAACGTTGAAAAACATCCTTACAGTAGCTAGTTTCTTCAGCATGCCTGCGTTAACGTTGTTTAACAACGTTAACTCTTCCGCACACATCCGCTCCACACGCATTTGCCACTTTAACGTTGAAAACATCCTTACAGCAGCTAGTTTCTTCGCCATATTCCACGAAATTTGCTCCAATCAGGTGCCTCTGCTGAATTACATGGAAAGTATACCCTTATTTCGCGCTATTCTGTGGCAGGGAACGAAATAACTGTAGGAACTATCGCTAAATTGTCTGTAGCAACTCAAAATCACCATATTAGCTGAAATGAGTGGTAGTAATTCCAGTTAATTGCACAAAAGTGGCAGCTAACGCACGAAAAATAACAGGAGTATTCGGCGCTAACCATCCACAGTACCTTCGCACGCATCCATTGCCGCCACCAAACAAAACAAAAAGCCCCCCATCCCCGCACATCGTGCAGGATCTAGAGGAGCTCATCACTCAACTTATTTCAAATTTTCCGGGTTCAACTGCAAAAGCTCAGGCAGAACGAAAATGCCGTCCTTGCGAATCAGCACATCGTCGAACCAAATCTCGCCGCCGCCGTATTCCGGACGTTGGATGTTCACGATATCCCAGTGCAGCGAAGACTTGTTGCCATTGTAAGCATCGTCGTAGCAGTTGCCTGGCGTGAAGTGGAAGCTGCCGTCGATTTTCTCATCGAACAACGTATCCTTCATTGGATGCTGGATGTACGGGTTCACGCCGATCGCGAATTCCCCAACATAGCGGGCACCTTCATCCATATCGAAAATCTCATTAATGCGATCCGTATCGTTCGCCGTAGCTTTAATGATTTTCCCATTTTCAAACTCAAGCACGATGTTCTCGAAAATAAAGCCATCATGCGGGGTAGGCGTATTGAAGGAAATAACGCCGTTCACGGAATCACGAACCGGTGCGGAATAAACTTCGCCATCCGGAATGTTCAATTCGCCGTCGCATTTCACGCCGCCAATTCCTTTGATCGAGAACGTCAAATCCGTTCCAGGACCCACCAGACGCACTTTATCCGTGCGATCCATCAGATCTTTCAGCGCGTCCATCGCTTTGGACATTTTGCCGTAATCCATCGTACAAACGTTGAAGTAGAACTCTTCAAAAGCATCAGTGCTCATGCTGGCCAGCTGCGCCATGGAAGATGTCGGGTAACGAAGAACGACCCATCTTGTATCCTTTATACGAACATCAAAGTGAACTTGTTGATAGTAAATGGAATTGTAAAGCTTCATCCGGTCCGCAGGGATATCCGATAGCTCGTAAATGTTAGCCCCGCCGCGTACGCCAATGTAGCCTTGCATTTTTTTCATTTGGAAAGCATCCACATCCGCCCAAGTTTGCATTTGAGCTTCTGTTCCTTCCATAACAAGCTGGCGAATGACCGCATGGTCCCGCACGTTAACATAAGGATGAGCGCCGGCTGCGTGAACCTTTTTCACGAGTTCTTTGACAAGCGCGTTATCGATACCATAAGCTTCGATCAAAATATTTTCGCCAGGCTGCGCTTTAACCGAGTAATTCACAAGCACATCAGCCAGTTTCGTTAATCTTGGATCTAACATGTCTATCTCTCTCCTCTACTTCTCTACTTCATCCACTGGGTCAAAAGACGGCTCATTCGTCTGAAAGCCGACTGTCGTCAAGTAAAACCATTCCCCGTTCTCTTCTTGCTGAGAATCGAGTTCAAAAATAAGAGCGCGAAACTTTCTAAGCCATTCCGCATATTTTTCTTTGCTCATTTTGACTTCGACCTGCGTCATAATGATTGGCCAATGCGCACGGTCAGCAGATGGAATTTGGAACGCCTCTTCAGGGGCATTAATCGCTCTGCGTCTGGCACGCGCAAGCACGCTCAAGGTTCTCTCACGGTAGTAGTTCTCTACCTCGGAAACATAGGGGAGCAGCGCTTCACTAGGCACGAAGCCACGCGCGACGGCTCGGTAAAACTTCTGAACGATACCATTTTTAAGTTCCGTACGTATCACCGAAATCAATCCATGCTTTTCGAGCTCATTCAAATGATAATGTACTTTGGCACGCGCCATTCCTAATAGTTTAGCCAATTGTTGGCCGGTATACGCTTTCTCGATGAGATAAAGCAGCACCTTGGCGCGCAGTGGATCACTTATCGTTTTTAATTGTTCTAACTCTTCAATAATATAGACCGGTTGCAGCTTCATCCTGGATTCGACCTCCCTCTCCTGTACCAATTTTGCCGTGTAAACAAGCGTCTGTTGGTCAACTCTTAATCTCTTACGAGATTAATTAAACGACGGTCAAATCTTTTTAACCGTATCATAATGCGAAAAGGAAATCATGTCAATTGCCGTTTCTGCAATGTTCATCGACATCCCCCTCACTTAAATGTTTCAACGCGTTAACGAATTACCGAAGTTAAGCTTTATTCTCTATGGTAGCAAAAAGGGACGTTTCTGTCACCAAGAAAGGCGCAAAACGTCCCATAATTTTTAACTATAAATTTGGTTTCCCGCTTTACGGAACTCATTAGACTTTTCCAGCATCCCACTGCTCACCGCAGACGCTTCATCCAGCCCCCGCGCATGCGCGTACTGCCTGATATCCTGCGTGATTCTCATGGAGCAGAACTTCGGTCCACACATGGAGCAAAAGTGTGCTGTTTTGGCGCCCTCAGCCGGCAGCGTCTCATCGTGATACTCGATCGCTCGCTCCGGATCGAGCGAGAGATTGAACTGATCGCGCCAACGGAACTCAAAGCGCGCCTTCGACAGGGCGTTATCGCGAATTTGCGCGCCCGGGTGCCCTTTGGCAAGATCGGCGGCATGCGCAGCGATCTTGTAGGTGACGACCCCAACGCGGACGTCCTCTTTGTTCGGGAGGCCGAGATGCTCCTTCGGCGTCACATAACACAGCATCGCCGTGCCGAACCAACCGATCATCGCCGCACCAATCGCGGAGGTGATGTGGTCGTAACCCGGCGCAATGTCCGTCGTCAGCGGTCCTAGCGTGTAGAATGGCGCTTCATCGCAGACTTCCAGCTGACGGTCCATGTTTTCCTTGATCATGTGCATCGGCACATGACCCGGCCCTTCAATCATCACTTGGACGTCGTGGCGCCAAGCGATTTTGGTCAGTTCGCCGAGCGTATCCAACTCGGCGAATTGCGCTTCGTCGTTCGCATCCGCGATCGAACCGGGACGCAGCCCGTCGCCGAGCGAGAACGCGACATCGTAGGCTTTCATAATTTCGCATATCTCTTCAAAATGCGTATATAGAAAGTTCTCTTGGTGATGCGCCAAGCACCATGCGGCCATAATGGATCCCCCGCGAGACACGATCCCCGTTACGCGCTGAGCGGTCATAGGAATGTAACGCAGCAGCACGCCTGCATGAATCGTGAAGTAGCTGACCCCTTGCTCCGCCTGCTCAATCAGCGTATCCCGATACACTTCCCATGAGAGGTCTTCGGCCTTGCCGTTTACTTTCTCAAGCGCTTGGTACAAAGGCACCGTACCTACTGGAACCGGTGAATTGCGAATGATCCACTCGCGTGTTGTATGTATGTTTTTGCCTGTCGACAAATCCATGATCGTATCTGCGCCCCAACGGGTGGCCCACGTCATTTTCTCCACCTCTTCCTCAATGGAAGAAGCGACCGCGGAGTTTCCGATGTTCGCATTGATTTTCACCAGAAAGTTGCGTCCGATGATCATTGGCTCGCTTTCCGGGTGATTAATATTAGAAGGAATAATGGCCCGGCCCAGCGCGACTTCTTTCCGCACAAACTCGCTATCCAGATTCTCCCGAATCGCAATGTACTCCATCTCGGGCGTTATGATGCCTTTGCGGGCATAGTGCATCTGGGTTACGTTACAGCCCGGCTTAGCTCGAAGGGGCCTTCGATTTAATCCCGGGAATACCTCCGCAGCTCCTCTTGCATCCGGCGAGGAAAGTCCGTTGTCTTCCGGCTTTACTTCACGTCCCTCATAAGCTTCTACGTCCCCGCGTTCTTCTATCCATGGCAAGCGATTAGCCGGCAGCCCTTGTCGAATATCGGTATTTCTTTCCGTATCCGTATAAATACCGCTTGTATCATAAACATGTACAGGCTCATTCGCTACTTCGTCGCCGTGAATATTCGTGGAAGTCCCGAGCGAAATTTCCCTCACGGGTACTTGGATATCCGGTCTGGACCCTTGTAGATACACCTTTTTGCTGCCAGGAAATGTAGACACTTGAACGTTTTTCACGGGGCTGCTGTTATTGCTTGTTGTCACATCATGACCTCCTTTTAATGGGTTATTGTATAAATGAACTCGGCATCTTTAAAATGTGATCCAGCTCCGACGCCGCTTCCTGCGGGGAGCGCGCGCCGGCGATCGCGCTCACAACCGCCACGCCATCCGCCCCTGCGCGGATGACGGGCAAGGCATTCGTGGCATCGATGCCCCCGATGCCAACCAAAGGCAGCCGGATGCCGCCTTCGCGCATCCGGGCAATCATGGCAGGCCCCCGGACCTCACGCGCATCGAGCTTCGTGCGCGTGGCGTATTGGGGGCCTACGCCCAGGTAGTCGGCGCCTTCGGCCAGCGCCGACTGCGCCTCCCCCAGATCGTGGGCCGACACGCCCACGATCATATGCTTCAGCCGCTGCCGCACGGCGGCGGCTGGGGCGTCCTCTTGGCCGATGTGAAGCCCATCGGCCTCCAGCTCTAGAGCAAGCCTTTCATCGTCGTTGACGATGAAAGGGATCCGGTGCTGCGCGCATAAACGGCGCAGCCGGGCGCCCAGCTCGAGCAGCGCCGGCCCTTCCAGGGCCCCGGCGCCTTTCTCGCGGAGCTGAAACATCGTGATGCCGCCGGCAATCGCCGCCTCCAGCACCGCATAAGGATCAGCCCCTCCACAGTTCGGGCTGCCCATCACCAAATACAACCGAAGCGCTTTGCGCAGTTCTTCACTAGTCATCGGGTACCTCCAGCGTAAACATCATGACTCACAATAATCGCGTTGGAGGATGCAGTGCTCTCCTGCTTTTGCCCCCGTTGGTACGCCCAATGGTTCGTTGGTCCATGGCCGCTTCCGATATATAGCGGTTCAGCAATAGCGGCTTGGATGAAGTTTTTGGCCAAATGCAAAGATTCAGCAGCTGGCAGACCCTGCGCAAGTCCGGAAGTGATAGCCGCAGCAAATGTGCAGCCAGTACCGTGTGTATGCGGTGTATGTAAACGTCGGGACGAATACTCTGTAAACGACTTCCCATCATAGAGCAGATCCGTAGCATAAACGGAGTCCGCTTCATGACCGCCTTTGATCATCACATGCTGACAGCCGTATGCGTGAATTTTTCTTGCTGCTTGCTGACGCGACTCGCTATCCGTGATCGATATCCCGCTAAGCGCCTCCGCTTCCGGAATGTTTGGTGTGACCACGTCAGCCAGCGGCAGCAAGTATTTAATCATGGCGTCTATCGCCTCTTGTTGAAGCAAAGAAGCGCCACCTTTGGCGATCATGACAGGATCGACGACAACCCGCTCCCATTTGTAGCTTTTTATCGCTGCAGCTACGATTTGGATGATTTCAGACGAGAATAACATCCCGGTTTTGAGTGCATCCGGTCGCAAATCGGCTCCGATGGACGCTAGCTGCTGTTCCACTGCCTGAGCGCTCATTGGAAACACGCCTTGAACGCCTAACGTGTTCTGCGCGGTCACGGCCGTAATCACCGACATACCGTAGACGCCCAGCTCTTGGAACGTCTTTAAATCGGCCTGGATTCCTGCTCCCCCTCCGCTATCGGAACCGGCGATTGTCAGAGCTTTATATATGGCCATCTGGGCTCCCCCTTTCAGAATTAGTTACAATCAGCCCCTCCTAAACCCGGCTAAAACCATCCATCGGGCTGCTCGCCGAAGCATAACGTTTCTTCGGAATTCGACCTGCTTCGAAGCCGGCGCGTCCCGCTTCAATAGCGAGCTTCATGGCATACGCCATTTTGACCGGATCCTTGGCACCCGAAACCGCTGTGTTCAGCAGCACACCATCTGCGCCCATCTCCATCGCCAGCGCTGCGTCCGAAGGAGCGCCTATACCGGCATCGACGATGACCGGCACCGTTGCTTGCTCAATAATGAAGCTCAGGTTGAGGGGATTGATAATGCCTTGCCCTGTGCCAATTGGTGAAGCTCCCGGCATGATGGCATGCACCCCAAGCGCTTGAAGGCGTTTAGCCAACAACACGTCATCCGACGTATACGGCAGTACGATGAAGCCCTCTTCCAGCAGCATCTCCGACGCCTTTAATGTTTCGACGGGGTCTGGCAGCAGCGTCATCTCATCGCCAATCACTTCTACCTTAATCATGTCGCAAAGACCGGACGCCTTCGCCAATTTGGCGATGCGCACCGCTTCTTCCGCTGTTTTGGCCCCTGCCGTGTTCGGGAGCAGCGTGAAGTTCGACACATCCAGCATGGATAAGAAATTCGGCTGGCTCGCCTCAAAAATGTTCATCCGCCGCACCGCAAACGTCAAAATCTGCGATTCGCTCACATCCACAGCCTGCTTTTGAATATCGAAATTCGGGAATTTGCCTGTGCCTAACAATAATCTTGAACGAAATTCATATGGACCGATTTTTAACATGGTTAATTATCCCCCTCCAACAAAATGAACGATTTCGATTTTATGTCCTTCCGATAACTCCGTTTTCACATGATCTTCTTTTTGTAAAATGTTCTGATTATGCTCGACAACGAGCATTTTCTCCTGCAGCTCAAAATGGGCTAGCAGCTCTTCAATCGTACGAATCGCATCCGGAACCTCGACGCTTTGGCCGTTAATGTGCAGCTTCAATGCTTTGCAGCTCCTCTCCTTGTTGTCGCCCGCCTTCCATCCGCTTGGACGTTCCCGACAGATCAGGGCAGAATGCGTCCAAATTGAGCTGCAAACTGCCCGCGTCCTCGCCTGATACGAGCTGAGCGATGATCTTCCCTGTGATCGGGCTGAGTAAAATCCCGTTGCGGTAATGCCCGCAGGCCGCAAATAAGCCCTCATACATCGGGACTTTGCCGATGTACGGCATGCCGTCTAGCGTCTGCGGACGCAGGCCTGACCACGCTTTTTCCCACTCGGCATCGCCGATTGCGGGCATTAATTGCTTCGCTCTCTCCATCAGCTCTGCGAGCCCTGTCAGTGACACCTTGCGGTCATAGCTGTTCGGCACAACCGTCGCGCCGACGAGCAGCCGTCCTCCCGCTTTGGGGACAATATAGCACCCTGGCGTGAACAGGGTCTTCTGCAGCTCGCGCTTCTCCGTGAGTACTGAGAAGCACTCCCCCTTCACGGGATACACCGGCAGGTCGATCCCGCTGCCGGCGAGGAACTGGCCGCTCCACGTCCCGGCCGCCACAACAACGTGCTCGCTATACAGCGGCCCCTCGCTCGTCATTACGCCGACGACGCGATCGCGCTCCGTCAGCAGCCCTTGCACGTGGGCGAATTCCTGCAGCTTCGCCCCGAGCACCCGCGCCGCCTGCGCGAATGCCGCCGCTAGCTGCGGCGCCTCGACCTGCCCATCCTCGGGCAGGTACAGAGCTCCGCGCGTCGCCTTGCTCAGCGCGGGTTCGAGTGCTGCGGCTGCGGCTGCGCTCAGCCACTCCGCTCTTTCACCCGCTGCGCGCTGGAGCTTCTCCCTCGCGCGCAGTTCTTGTTCTTGAGCGTCGCTGAGCGCGACGTTCAAGAGCCCTTCACGGACGAGACCGATGTCGATGCCCGTGAGGCTCCTCAGTTCCCCGCTCAGTTCGGGGAACATTGCTCTGCTTTGCCGGGCCCACTGGAACAGGGGCCCGGTGTCCTCCATCTCGGACTGCGCTCCGAGCATGCCGGCTGCGGCCGCCGAGGCCTCCGTCCCAAGCCTGCTGCGCTCCAGCAGCGTGACGGACTGGCCTCGCTTCGCCAAGTGATAGGCGATCGATGCGCCTATCACGCCTCCGCCAACGATGATAACGTCACTCGTATGCTTCAAGTCTCTCACCTCTTGTTTTTTCTTGCTGCAACTCTCGGATGTACGCTTTTACGCTTTCCACGGGGTCATCCGCCTCCCAGATGCCGCTCATCACTGCGATGCCGGAAGCTCCTGCAACCAGCACAGACCTTACTCTTGCAGGTGTTATGCCACCGATAGCGATGACTGGAATCGTGACCTGCCGGGAAACATTCCCCAGTTGTTCTAGCCCTCTTGGCTCAACCCCCAGCTTTGAACCCGTTGCAAAAATATGCCCATACAAGACATAATCCGCCCCTTCGCTCTCACGTTTTACAGCTTCCTCCGTGCTATGTACGGAGACTCCTGTGCGATGCGCACTTTGGTAGCTCTCCTTTATCGTCAGCAGCTGCGGAAAGCTTTCGGGAAGGTGCAAACCGCCAAGCCCTGCAGCAGTTGCCATCCAGGGGTAGCCGTTGATGCAGAGGGTTTGCGCAGGTATACCTTGTTCCAACAAATACTGTACGCCCATAAAAACTTCATCCATCGGCTTATTTTTCTCGCGGATATGAATGGCTGTGACATAAGGATGGATCTGGATTGCAATGGCAGCCATCTCCTTCCATGCCAACTTGCCATTCGATATCACATGCAGCTCGCGCTCGGACATGGAAGTCCGCCTCCTCACTTTTTGAACCGATGTATCGATAGGCAATGCAGCCTGGAGCGGCAATCAAGACGCAAAAAAACCACTTTTCCTAAGAAAAGTGGTTGTAGGTTGCCCGCATAATAAACATGCAAAAATGAGGCGCCAAAGTCCGGTTTCCACTTTCCTCCGCTGGTATGACCCAGTTCAGGTTCAAAGGGTTCAGATTGCTCTGTCTCAGCCTTGCGGCGCCCCTAGGGATACATTCGTATTCATTTGTTCATTATCATAACACGGTATCCAGTCGATGGAAATAAAAATTTCCAACCCATCTTATCCTAGTCACCCGAAGCTAATGCTCTTATAATAGGGAGAACGCAACCCTCGGCCTTTATTATCCATTGTCAGGAAGGATGAACACCCAGATGCTATCTCAATTGAATCGCCAACTGGAAAAAATTTTGCCGCTCATCACCCCTGTCAGCGTGCTTATCGGCGTTCTGCTCGGCAGTCATTTATCCGGCTTTACCTTCTTATCGCCTTGGCTGTTTGCCTTTATGACGTTCTCGGGCAGCATCAGCTCCAGCTTCAAGGAATTTATTAAAGTTATCGTCCAGCCCTTCCCTCTTATCGCTACGCTGCTGATTCTACATGTCGGTATGCCGCTGCTCGCGCTTGGACTCGGTCACGCAGTTTACAGCTCTGAGCCGTTAACCATCACTGGACTCATTCTGGCCGCAGCCATTCCAACAGGAATTACAAGCTTCGTGTGGGTCGCCATTTATCGTGGGAACATCGTGCTGACCCTATCCATTATTCTCATGGATACCGTTCTTTCACCGTTTGTTGTTCCTTATACACTCTCTGCACTGGTCGGTACGAAAGTCCAGATGGACACTTTTGCCATGATGCAAGGTCTATTCTTCATGATCGTCGTCCCGTCCTTACTGGGCATGCTGCTTAATCAATGGACGAAAGGCAAAATCAAAGAGCAATGGAGCGGCCGTCTAGGTCCTTTTTCGAAAATATGCATGGGCATCGTTGTCGCGATTAACAGCTCCGTTATTGCGCCATACTTGCGTGATTTTAATGCCAAACTGCTTGGTTTGGCCGGTTTTGTACTAGCCCTCGCTTCTCTCGGCTACATCCTGGGATGGATCGTCGCCAAGCTGATGAAGTGGGAGCAGGACGTCGTTGTGGCGCTTACGTTTAACAGCGGGATGCGGAATATTAGCGCCGGCGCCGTGCTTGCTGTAGCGTACTTTCCGCCTCCGGTGGCCATTCCAGTTGTGCTCGGGATGCTGTTCCAGCAATCGCTGGCGTCATTATTTGGTTTTCTATTGAATAGAAAATACGCTCTGAAAAGCGATAGACCTAATCTAACTGTGAATCGAGCCAAACAAGTTTAATGGAGGAGCTGCCTGTGCAGCTTCTTTTTTGCATGCTCTTTTACACGCTCAGCCATTTTTAAGCTAACATTTATCTCCTATTCAGCTTCCCTTCTCTTTTTTTTCATAATTACGCCGTACAATGAAACTGAAATGGAAGATCAATGATAGGAGTGGTACATAGACATATGAAAATTAAAATGAAACAAATAGCCGGCTTATGCATTCTTATTCCCGCTTTGCTCAGCGGTTGCGGTAACCAAGCTTCCCCTCAGCAAGCAGCGGCAAGCACAGCACAGCCTCAAGCGAGTGCGCAAGCTTCGCCAGATGCGAAGCAGCAGGGGCAGAATCGTCCCGTTATGAGTCAGGCGCAGAGACAATTGTTCAGCACCTTCCAAACGCTTCTCATGATGGACAAAGCGGAAGGACTTGCCATCACGAAGGAGCAGGCCCAAGTCATGCTGCCCGTTGCGCAGGACATTGAAACCAAAGCTGAGCTCAGCGACGAGAACAAAACGAAGCTGCTCGAGAAGCTGACGGACGCGCAGAAGAAATTCATCGATGACGCAGCGAGCAAGATGGCCAATCGCGGGAATGGCGGCGGGAACCAAGGTGATGGCACGCGTGGCAACTTCAATGGGCAAAAAGGCTCGAAACCGGATGCCTCAGGCGCACCTTCCTCTTCGTCTTCACCGAATGCAGCAGCCGGTTCAAACGGCACGGACGCTGGGAAACAGCCTCGCGAGAACGGCGGCAAAACAGGCGGCAATCGTCCTGCCGGAGGCAATGGCGGGCAAATGATGAAGGATCCGGGCAAACAGCTTGTGGAGCTTTTGCAGGAGAGAGTGAAATAAAGCAGGGATCTCATCTTTAGAGGAACTTCAGGCTGCGGAATTTGGTGTATAGCGCGGACAGTCTGTTCGTGTACGCGAATAATGAGCTGGACTTTGCCTAGTGCTGCCAACAGTCAATTGTAACGGACCCCACGCTATTTCCAATAAAATAGCCTGATTTTTGAGCTAACGGACCCCAGAAGCGTTATTGCACCTCAAAGCAGCGAAAAACACTGCCACAGAGGTAAATAACGGCTGCTGTGTCCGTTAGATTTTGAAAAGGGCTCTATTTCATCGAATAGCGGCACCTGAGTCCGTTAGCGCGTAAGCAGGCTGCTTGCTCAGTCAGGCCATAGCCATCGTGGCAGCAACATTGGAAACCGCAAAGAAAATGACGTTATTTGGGCTTGTATAGCCCGTTAATTTATCGAAAGTAAGGTTAACCCGAACGAAAAAAGGGCTTCCCGTCGGTAGATTTCTCTACATCCGGGACAGCCCTTTTCAGCGTTGATGTTTAACCTCTGAGTGCCTGAACAACCTGCTCGGCATCCGCTTCACCGCCGGCCACCAGCTCCACGTGATCGGCAAACATATCACACATATAAACGAACAAGCTTAAAATCTCCAGCACTTCCTCACTGTCAAAAGAACGCGCAGCCGAGATGCTGTACACATAGCGGTAATGCAGCTCATTATGCTCATTAATGCCAAAATGGCCAATCGGCAACCGCGTGTTAATCTCGAGCAGCACGGCGGCAACCTCATCGCGCTTCCCTTCTTCAAGGTGAAAAGGAAGCGTACTGTATATTTGCAGCAGCTGGATCGCAGCGATCTCTTCGTCGTTCAAAGGTAAATAGCTAAAATGCAGAAAACGTTCCCGCCCTTTTTTATCCTCTTGAAAACCAGCCATCAGCACGTGAAGCGGAATCGCGTCTGATTTCTCCAACAAATTGGTGGCAAGGCCTGTCTCATCCAAAATCTCTTTTAAAAGCCCTAACTGCGCGAAATGACGCGCGTGTACATGATCTGGCAGCATATGTGTCCGCCCTCCTACTTTCTTATGCCCAATGCTTTAACTAGGCTGCTTAATCCATTCAAATGCATTCAAATTCATTCATCTGCTTACCCTATAATCTGCTCATTCTTAACTTTCTCAAGTGCAAATATACTTCTTCCCATAGCTTCTGTGCAAACATGAAGGGGATACACTCGCTCCCACACGCGAAAAAGCAACAGGCTACATCGTTATCCCTGTTGCTTATACGAGACCCTTTTATTTGCCGCCTCGCTGTTGAATAACATGCGTTAGCTCATGTCCGAGCAGCTCCTGGCCTTGGCGCGAATCCGGGTTATAGCGTCCTTCACGGAAAAAGATATCATTCCCTGTCGCAAAAGCTTCCGCCCCTAACGAAGCATTAATCTTCGATGAGGCTGGATTATTATGGATGTTAACATTGCTGAAATCCGCATTAAAGGCCGATTCCATCTTAGCCTGAATTTGTGCGTCCATCTTACTGCCGCTGCCTTGCATGGATTTAATCTGCGATTCAATGGAAGCATCCGCCTCAAACGCTTCACCGTCGGACGATTTCATCTGCAGCTCTTCCTCTTCCGACTCTCCGCCTTCGCTCCGCTGAATCGTCTCCGAGGATGGCTTCATCTGCAGTTCTTCCTCTTCCATCTCTCCGCCTTCGCTCCGCTGAATCGTCTCTGAGGATGGCTTCATCTGCAGCTCTTCCTCCTCCATCTCTCCGCCTTCGCTCCGCTGGATCGTCTCCGAGGACGGCTTCATCTGCAGTTCTTCCTCTTCCGACTCTCCGCCTTCGCTCCGCTGGATCGTCTCCGAGGACGGCTTCATCTGCAGTTCTTCCTCTTCCGACTCTCCGCCTTCGCTCCGCTGGATCGTCTCCGAGGACGGCTTCATCTGCAGCTCTTCCTCTTCCGACTCCCCGCCTTCGCTCCGCTGTACATCAGCTGACGCTCCACTATTTTCCGAGGCTGCGATTTTGTCCGCCACTTCTTTGCCTACTTGATCCGCCTCTTGTTCATAGGCGTCTCCAGCCGGACCAACCGTCAATTTCGTCTGTATGGACAGCATGCTGCCTACCGCTTTATTGCCGATAGCCCGTTGTATATTCATGAGATCTGCTCCCGTAGACTGCCCGTGCGTATTGTTTTTCGTGCGAGAATGATTGTGCAGGGAAGTATCTGGCTGCCTGTTGATACGCGATAGATGCATTGGCATATGAACCCTCCTAGAATGGTAGTACTGAGTAAAATGCCATCAACTGACGGCTTGCGCCCCATCATTATCCGTATCTGAGCGCATGATGTCATCTAGTTTCACTATATCACACCTGCGGATTTTTGAGGTTACATTTTGTTTGGTTTACGATCTATGATGAGTACGGCAATATCATCCGACTGGATAGCACCATTTGCGAAGCGGTCGACATCCCGGGTCATCTGTTCCAGTAGCTGCGCCGGCTGGCTCGACAACTCCTTTTGTAAAAGTGCATGAAGTCGCGAGAAGCCGTATTGCTCCTGCTGCCGGTCCTCGGCTTCCGTAATGCCATCCGTATACATAATCAGTCGGTCACCCTGATCAAGCGTCACTTCGTTATCCGCATAAAGCATGTCATCCATGACGCCAAGCGGAAGGCCTTTTTTCCCTTTCAGCTGATCTACAAAGCCGTTCTCACGGACGATGTACGGTGGACAATGGCCTCCATCACTGTACTGCAGCCTCCCTGATCTTACGTCAAGCACACCGCAGAAAATCGTCGCAAACATCGTCGAATCGTCCTTATACAACTCTTGATTTACGGCTGTAAGCAGCTCTCCAGGCGACATGTCCGGGCTCATTTTACCCTTGAGCAAGGTCATCGTAACTGCCATGAACAACGCTGCAGGAATCCCTTTATCCGATACGTCCCCCAAAACGAAAAACAGCTTGTCGTCGCCGAGTCGAAAATAATCGTAGAAATCGCCGCCGACCTCACGCGCCGGACGAATAAATGCCCTAGCTTCTGCCGTAATTTCATTGGCATCCGCGAGTCCTGATTCTGAACCTCTCGTCATGTACAAGCCTTGGCGTGGCAAGAAGCCCATCTGAATGTTAGTTGCGATACGCAGTTCGCTTTCCATTCGTTCTTTGGCGGCCGTCGTCTTCTCCAAAACGTCGTAGAGCATGGCATTCTCCAAAGACGCCGCGATCGGAGAAGCAATGGACTCCAGGAGCTGCAAATCACGGTCGGTAAAATGCACATCCTCTCGCTTGTTCAACACCTGCAGCACACCGATAATTTTACCTTTGCTCACAAGCGGCACGCAAAGCATGTTACGTGTCGGATAATCGACGCGTTTGGCGACCTTCGAGGACCAGCGTTCGTCCTGTGCCGCATCATCGATTTTGACCGATTGGCCGGTCTGGGCCACCCAGCCGGCGATGCCTTCGCCGATTTTGAGGCGAATTTCGCGGACTTCATCGCCTTTTTCACCAAGCGCAAGGTCGAAAAACAATTCTCCTTTTTCCTCATCGACCAAAATGACGGAAGAAGCTTCTGCATTCATGATGCGAGAGGAGGTCTCCATGATTTTGATCAGCAAATCCTGTTTGTGAATTGTCGAGTTCACTTCCAAGCTGACATCGAACAGCTGCATCGTCCGCTGAAGCTCCAGATCAGCCGTCTTGCGTCTTCGTTCGCTAAGCTGCCACACGATGCCGATCACCAAACAAACAAGAAGAAGAGCACCTACGACGATATTCATTCCATACGCCTCCCCAGCTTTTGGGCACGATCTTGGTACTTGTTTGTTCGGCTACGATATGGCATGGATGGCATCATCTTCCTTGTCATAAATCGAAAAAATGGAACTAAACCCTGACATATCGAAAACCTCTTTGACATTCTCATTCATGCGCACAAGTGCCAACTTACCTTGTATAACCTTGATCATTTTAGCTGCGGACAATAAGCTTCTAAGTCCTGCAGAGCTCACATAGTCAAGTCCTTGCAGATCAAAAACAAACTTGCCTTTCCCTTGTTCGACCAGCTTAGAGAAAGCCGCTTCCAAACTCGCTGACGTATTGGCATCCAGTCTGCCATTTAAGCTCAGCAAGACGATGTCCCCCTGTATGCTCTCAGTTACATTCATGATATTCCCTCCTTCTGAATTCGACGTTTTGTCATCATCAGTCTATTTTCTTCGTTCAGACGCTCATAGCGGATATCATCCATCACTTGTTTCACAAAGTGAATGCCCAGACCGCCGATCCCACGCTCGTCCATACTAAGATCAACCCGAGGGCTTGCCTTGAGTAACGGATTAAAAGGCACTCCGCGATCCGTCAGGCAAAGCTCCCAGCCATCTGCAGCAGCCCCAATGTCGAGACGGATCGTGTGCATACCGCGTTCCTCCGGAGGGTGCCCATAGAGAATGATATTGGTTACCAGCTCGTCGCAAACCAGATTCAATTGGAATAACGTCTGATCATCCATGCCCATTGCCGGTGACAGCCCTTTTAAGAATACGCCTAGACGCTCAAGCTCCTTCAGATCATTGCTTAACACGATGGTCTCTACCGACACGTTCGTCCCGCCCTCTCTGCTCATCCACCTAGCCGATTTAAGCCATTTTCAAAAGCATGTTTTCCAGCAAACGAACACGGGCACTTGATGCATGCAGCAGCCCGATGCCGATCTCCGGATACAATCTCACCAGTCGGGAAAGACTTTCACCTTGCAACGCAAGCACTCGCACTTCATCGAAAATAGCTTGAGCTGTAACTGAGGAAGGCGATCCGTCCAGAGCCGTCGTTTCCCCGAATGGTTGTTTAGGTCCCAGAACACCAATCGTTACGGTTTCGCCTACACCAGTCTCATTACTCAGCTCAACATTGCCCTCAATGATTAAATACATCGCTGAATTGCTTTGCCCCCGGCGCAGTAAATAGGTCAGGTCTTCGTGGACTTCTTCCGTCGCAATACCAGCGATTAACCCCAGTTCATCCACGGACAAATCAGCGAATAAAGAGACCTGCTTCAGAAAAATAACTTTATCCAGCATGGTCAAAAACTTGCGCTCTTCTCTCATCCCATCACGCTCCAGTGAACTTAATGCGTAAACCGCGATATCCTTCAGCCAATCATCCGACCATCGTACAGCTTCTTGCAGTAACCTGAGCGGCTCGGTCATCGCTATATCGCTGCTGGCCGTTCCTTGCTTCAATAACTCCAGCAGGGCGAAAGCCAATTTACGGTCCCCCAGTCCCTCGGCCAGCACCTCAAGCGCATTCTCCCGGACCTCTTCGTTCTCGTCCTTGGTTGCTTCGCGCAGCGTCGCCACAACACGTTCGTCAGCGAACTTGGCCATAACGGCCCAAGCCCCGCCGACCAGCGCATTGTGCAGCTCAGCGCACCGTTGATTCGCAAGCTCTGCTAATCCCTTCATACCAAGCTGGAGCAGGGCTTCCGACAAAGCTCGTTCCTGCGTCGAGGCAAGCATGCGATTTACGCAAGGGTCAACGAGCTGCGTTCTCAGCTTATTTTCATCGAGCAGCTCTGCAAGAGCCGTAACGGCTGCGTTCCAGATGAAAGGATTCGCATGGTTCAGGCTGCCCGACAGGGTCGGCAATGCTTTATCGCCCATATCTACCAAGGCTTGGAGAATGGCTTTGCGCAGCTCCTGATCCGCCAAGGGCACCATATTCAGAAGGACCGGAATCGCCTCGATATGGCTAAGCTTACCGAGGCACGCTGCAGCGGCAACTTTAACCGCGGGCCGATGATCATCGAGCAGCGATAACACCCAAGCGGAATAGGTATCCAGCTTCAGATCCGCTACGGTATGGCAGCCATAGACAGCCCATTCGCCGCCGTTATCGAGCATTTTGATAATCGCCTCGTCACAGGCTTGATAGCTTTCTTCGCTTTCGAGCGAGTAAAGCGCCTTAACCCCTTCATGTACAACCCTCGGATGGTTATCCAGCAGCTTAACGCGAATGAAAAAGTGCGACTGACTTTTAAGATGCGTTGCTTTGGAAATCAGTTTTACACTTTCCGCGCGCACCTCCGGGTCTTCGTCCTCAAGGAAGGACGCAACCTGTACGAGATCTTGAATCGTAGCGCTTTGGAGATTCATCGCGCGCAGCACGGCTATGCGGATACGTGAGCTTTCTTCCCCGATCATCCCGATCAAATGCGGTAGAAACGCGGAATCCTTCGCCTTGCCGATTACTTCAAGCGCCAGTTCCCGCACATAATCGTTCGGATGCTTCAAGTAGCCCAGCATGGCAGAAAGCGCCTTAGAACTGCGGATGCCCCCAATAAAGGACTCCGCAATATCAGACAAATCAGCGTGCAGCGATTGCACACTTTTTACCAGCTCGCGGATGTATAAGTGCCTGCCGTACCAAGCGACAATGACGAGAACGACCGCCAAACCTACGCCTAGCCAAGCTAGCAGCGACAGTTGGATCAAGCCGAAGGAATGCAGCAGCGACAGCAAGGAGCCGATCAATATCCCGCCTGAGGCAGCGACACCCTGAGCAAAATAACGGTAGCCGTCCCTTTTGGAGATGGGCATCATTTTGAAAAAAAGCTGATAACAAGGTTCTGCAATGTAATACAGCAAAATATAGAAGACGGCATAAGAACCCGAAACCAGCACCAATCCAAGGGACTGATTCATAAATAAGGCCGTAAGTCCGAATCCTCCGAAGAACACCACGGTGATGGCGAGCAGCATGTTGCTAGCGCCCAGCCAGTTCATTAAACGGGTAGACACCGTCTGCAGCAAAAGACAGAACGTGAATTGAATGGCCGTAATCAAGCCGTAAAAAGAGGTTAAATCGCCTTCAAGTGGAAACTTGGCTTCCGCCGCGGTAAAGTACTGATACTCGATCATGAAATACACGGCCGGCATCAGCGTCATTAGCGCAACTGCGCACAACAAGAACGGGCTGCGCAGCATCTGCTTGGCATAGTAGCCGGCAGGCAGCTGTTGTTCTTCTTCCTCTGCCTGAACCGTTCCGCTCTGGCTTTTCAGCCGCAGATCTTCTTTTAACGTTAAAGGCACCAAGTAGCGCGCGAGCGCCTTACGAAAAAAGATGAAGCCGAACACCATCAACACCGGAGCAAGCGCATAGACCGCTTCCGTTCCGAGCAGCTTGCCGATTTGATGAGCGAGCAAACCGGCGGTAATTCCACCTGTCGTCGTCGACGCGATGAACACCGGCATCAATCTTTTTGCCTGCTGAGTGGGGCATAAATCAAAAGCTGTGCTCCACAAGAGCAGCGTCAGCTGCCTGACAACAAAGTTGGAGGAGATGAACATAATGGGATAATAAAAGCGGAAGTCAATGCCACCCAGCTTGAAACCCAGCAGCACCGCACCGTTCAACACCAATAAACCGATCATCAACAGATAGAGCGTCGTCATCAATTTGGCCTTCGGCAACCGATTGGCCAGCTTTGCCAGCAACCAACCCTCTAGAGGCATAATGGCCGCCTCGGCAATATAGATATAGGGCAAATACTGCACGCCGAATCTTTGGTTAAAAAGGGCCATAAATGCCGTATAGTTCAATGACTCCGCAATTCCGCTAAAATAAAAGATCGGCAGCATCATCCACAGCTTTCGGATATCTTCCGTCCGCAGTCCCATCCATCTGGTTAAGCTTCCTTGCATATCATCAGGTCCAATCTATCATTTGTCTTCAATAAGCGGTTTATAGAAAGCTAATCGCGCTTCGCCTTCGTAATAGTAATTCGGATAAGTGCCGATGAGTTCGAAACCGTTCGCCCGGAACATTTTTTGAATAGGCTGATATTCGGGTAAATCGCATGTATACGTAAGAATGTAGCGCCCTCCCGCTTCTCTCGAGAACGTTTCTAGCGCTTGAAACAAAACTTTCGCAAAGCCATGCCGGCGATAATCGCGATGCACGGCTAAGTAATCCCATAAATAACCACCGGATTGATGCTCATTTTCCTTGCAGCTGGTCACCGCAATAATCTCTCCGGCTTCATTCTCAATAAACCAATGCCAGTGATTGCGCTGAGTCAAGCTAAGCAGGGGAGCATTGCGAAAATGCTCTAGCTCCCCCGGCGTATGCCTTTGATCATCAAATGAGGAGGAAGATAAATAAAATTCCGTAATCCGTTGAGCGTCTCTCTCTGTAGTCAACTCGTGCACTTGCATATCAAGTTCGCCTCTTTCATCATGAAACAGATAATGTGCCATTCCACTCTGCTGTCGTACCGTGTTGGAAATATTCATCACAAATATAGAAGTATAGCTGTGCCGCCTTATCCTGACGATTCTGTTTAATGACCATCAAGAAAGCTTCTCTTGCATCATAGAAACGTCCTACCTGGTAATACGTGACTGCCTGCTCGAATAGTGTCTTGGTCTTCTCTTTCAGCACCCGAATCGTATCGGGATCGCCCTGATAAACGTCGAACAGTCGAAGCGGCTCCTTCACTCCTTCTACCTGAATCAATCCCAGGTTCCGGTATTGAAAGGCTGCCGGTTGCTGCAGCGACTGCACCACATGATCGGTAATGAGAATGGAGGCGCCAAGCGGTTCCGTCATTTTCTCCAGCATACTTGCCACATTCACACCGTCAGAGATCACATTGCCCTCTAGGCGCTGCTGTTCACCGATAATTCCGAGACGGAGCGGTCCTTTATGCAGACCGATACCGAAATCTAGCGGTGAATAGCCGACTTTGGCTCGATGCGAATTGTAAAGATCCAATTCCTTGCGCATCTCAACGCACGCCTGCAGCGCTTCATCCGCTTGATTCGGGAAAAGCGCCATGAAGCCTGCCCCCAGATACTTGTTCATAAGACCTTGATGCTTGCGGACATAAGGGCCGAATCGGCTAAGGAATGAATTGACGAAGTTGAAGTTCTCTTCCGGCGTGAGCTTCTTGGAAAGCAAATAGAAGCTTCGGATGTTAAAAATCAAAATCGACATATTTTTCTCTACTTGATCGCCTAGTTCAACCTCCAGAATGCTTTCCTTGTTCAGGAATCGCAAAAACTGCTGTGGAACGAAGCGGTAGTAGGACTGGCTAAAGTTCTCTACTTTGGTAATATAGTCCCGAATACGGGCTGCCATCGTATTGACGCTGTCGCCCAAATCTGACACCTCGTCGCGCGTGTTGATCTTAACGACCGTGTCCCAATTGCCTTTGGCAATCTCGCCAACGCTGTTGCGCAGCTTCCGGATTGAAGACAGTAATACATAAGTCATTACAAAGAGCACAAGCAGCAAACCTACGGAGATAAGCGCAATATTGCGGATAATCGATTGAAGTACCGCTTGGCGATGCTTCAGGATGCCATCCAGGTTTTTACTCGTTTCGAAAACACCGACAATTTTACCCGCTGAGTTAAAAATAGGGGCAATCGCATAACGCCACTCGCCGGAGAAATCCTGCCATTGTCCCGTAGCCGGCTTACCTTCAAGCACAACCTGCTGATTCTCAGGGGTTTGTTGGAACGGATTGAACATATGCATGCCATCATCGTCTTCTAAAATCCGATAAATAACCCCGTTTTCGTATTTATATACAGCTTTGTAAAAGCCTTGATTATCATCGCTGGCGTTATTCTCAAAAACCGACTGAATCTTTCGGCGGAAAGATTGATAAATTGCACCGTTGTAATCCAGCGGTGACGACAGACTTTCCAGCTTATCGCCATCGACGAGATTTTGACCGTTTTTGGCCAGTAAAATAAGCTCGCTAAACGTTTCCTCTTCCATTTTCTTCGAGAAACTCTCATAAATGACGGTCGACAGCAGAATCATCGAAGCCGCAATGACCGGCACTAGAATGAGGATCTGTTTCATCATCAAAGGAAGACGGCGCTGCAGCAAATTGAAGAAGATAAGTTTGATCGCATACAGCACAAGGATCAGAGCCGCTACGGCAACTGACCAATGTACAAACAATTGGGTTCTTACCGGCTGGCTGTATAGAGCCTCTACCATGGACGGCGTAATTGTCCCATCCGGCAGGCGGCGATTAATTTGCGTCGATTCTACAATAATAAGGCTGCCATCCTGCGCGATGGAACTCGATGTGGCATCAAAAGCAAGATCTATGCTGTTTGCTTTCGCCTTATCTTCAGTTACAAGTCCTTCAATCGTGTAAGGCTGTGCAGGATCAAGCCGTGAAATCATTTTGTTGTTAAAATCGATGAAGATCAGACGGCCTTGATTATCAAGATGCAGGCTTTCAGGGAAATTGCGTCTTGTGCGATCAAGCCCGGGAAGCGGATAAACAAGCTCGGAATGCCCGTCGCCAAAAGCGCGATAGATCTCTCCGCTGCGCGTTGAATAGTAGATTTCGCCAGGCTTAAAGCCATCTGCCTCAGCGACAAACTTATTTTGCGGGAGCTTTATCGTATAGACCGACTTGGGCGCAGACGTCTCCTCTTTGCCAACTGGAGCTTGGTAGAGAGTTAACTGCTGTACTTCGTCATTGAAAAAGTAGACCATTCCATCGTGAACCTGAACATTCCGCAAAGATCCCAGTCTGTACCTTTGGGGTTGCGCGTCATTGTATTCCTGTGAGAACAAGCTGCGGTCGAACTGTCCATCCGGCGTATAACGAACGATCTGCTCGGACTTAACTGCAATCCCATACGGATCAAGCAACGTCCGAATCGTGTAGAGATACCCCAAATCATCGACAGCCATATCGTTAAAACGGTACACTTCTCCGTTTTTTCCCGTCTCACTCGTAATGGAGTACTGAAGAACACCATCCCCGTCCAGCTTGTGAATCGTCTTCTTCGCGTTGTCAATGACAAACAAATTGTTATGCCCATCCGAGATCGCCTTCGATAAACCGTCGAAAGGCATGCTCTTGTGAAAAGGCCATAGTGTGAAGCTTTCCCTGTTTATTCCAAGGTAGGTTCCAGCAGCACCCAGAAGCAGCAGTACGAGCAGCAATGCCGCAATCGATTTCTTCATCGCTCTTTAATCTCCTCTTAATTTGAAATCTGAATGATTTGCGTCGGTGCGTTCCAATCCACTTGCAGACCCAAGGATTCTGCTATGAACCTTAATGGGACATAAGTCTTTCCCTCAAGCAGATAGGCCGGTCCGTCGATTTGCACAGGATCCCCATCAACATAAGCTTTGTCTTCACTGATACGGCTCGTGATCGTCTTATATTCCGTGCTGACCGTAACCGTGAGAGTATCTTGGTCCCAATCTACAGCAGCACCGAACGACTCTGATACGGATCTTATAGGTAAATATGCCTGCCCGTTTATTATAACAGGCGGAGCATCAAATTTGATGAAAATATTGGGAGAAAGCACGTTTTCTGCCGGAAGCGGTTGAACGGAAACACTGGCTGCCAATGCAGCTGAAACATCGGCCAAGGCCGCCTGCTCCTCAGGCGTATACTTGGCCTTTTCTTGCTGCTGCAGCTCCTTCAGCAGCTTCGTGACCTGCTGTTCAAGCTGCGTCTGCACGCTTGCCTCTTGCGGCAACGCTGCCGCAAGCACCTGCACGGCGTCAAGCTGCGCGAACAGCGCGTCCTTCTTCGCCGTCGCCACCGCCTCGGCGACGGCTTCGAGCGAGCGGGTCAGCGTCGCGACCCGCTCCGTGTCCCCCTGCGCCTGCGCCAGCTTCAGCGCAGCCTCCAGCTTCTGCTTCGCCTCTGCGAGCGAAGCCTGTCCTTCGGATGCGCCCGTTTGCGCATCCGCGAGCTGCGCCTGCGTCGCCAGAAGCTGCTGCAGTACCGCTGCAGCAGCTACCGGCTCGCCGGCGGCAAGGGCTTGCTCCAGCTTCGTCTGCTGGAGCTCAGCCTGCTCGGCCAGCGCATCCTCGCTGGCCGCTTCCTTCCCAGGCGTCGTGCCGCCTGGGGGGACTTCACCACCAGGCGAGCCCGGTGGTGTCTCGGTCTCCTCGGACAGCGCTGCGATCAGCGCGTCCGGGTTGTTCACCAGCTCCATCTGCTGAAGAGCTGCCTGGCTGTCGCCTTTCTGCAGCGCCTCCAGCATCCCGAGCTGGGCCTGTGCATCCTTGATCTCGACCGCCAAATCGGCGATCTCGCTCAGCTTCATATCCGTAACTGCCGCTTCCTTGGCCGCCTCCAGCTTCACAATATCTTTCTTCAGCGTGTCAATCTGCTGCTGCAGCTGTTCGGGCGTTTGCAAAGAAGCGATAGCACCAGGCTTCGCAATTTCCACGGTGACTTTTAGAGCCTCCGCGTCCTTCTGTGAAAGCGCTGCGGAACTCGTCGGATCGGCTATCGCGCTCGGGTCTACGGCATTATCCATGCCGAACCAGACCGCTCCAGGCTCATCCGCTTTATAGAAGATCCCCTGTCCCGATGAAGACATCGTTGCCGAAGCTGCATTATAGGCTTCAGGAGTCAGCGCATCCAGCTGCACCTTGTAGGAACCGATGATAACGGTACCGAGCCCTTTTTCCTCGTCAGCACCAGAAGCGCTCTCGCCGTTTGTAGTTCCGTCTCCCACCGAACTTCCGCCATTTCCACCATTTTCAGGGCCATCCTTGGCTTCATCTGCCGCCGCCAACTGTCCGGCATTTCCTTTGCCCTCCAGCAGCAGCTCCCCAATCGGTTTCCCCTTCGCGTAGAGCACAACCTTCAAGTTCTCAAGCTGACTAAGTTTAAGCGTTAATTGTCGCACAGCCTTATTCATCTTGGTGCGTTTACCGATCGCTCGGCCATCTTTGGTAAACAACGCGTAATCGGTGGCGCCGAGCTTTTTATTCACGGTCACGCTAAAATCACTGAGCAGCGGACCAATGGCCGGCTTCAATTTCCAAGAGCCCGCAGGCGCCTTTGGATTTTGCGGCTTGACGGCGGCGAGCCCGTCATCCAGGTTTTGATAAGGCAGGATGCCTTTCTTCAACGTTTTTGCAACAGCCCCACCCGTGTCGATGTCCAGCTTGCCAAGCGCTGTTTCATAGCTCATTTGCGCCATTAAAATTTGCTCATCTGCCTTGCTCACCGCTTCTTTATAAGCCGCAAGCTCGTCGGTTTTCATCAAGCTGAGTTTCACCTTCTGAGTTGCTTTATCCAGCGCGCTTACGGCACTATCCTTATCGCGTAAAGCTTGCGCGTAACCTTCCTCCGCACCCTTCGCTTCCATATAGGAAGCTCTCACTGCTGCTATAACCGCTGATCGGCTCTCCTTCTCCTGCAGAACCGCTTTGTTTTGTTCCATGGTAGCAATAGGTAACGCATCCCGCAGGTCGTCAAGGTAACGCAGTCCATCAAACTCCCCCTGAAGCAAAGATTTGGGAATCGGAATGAATCCGAGCAAAAGGAAAAACCCTTCCCAATCTTTCTTCACCTGTGACAACGTCGTTTCATAGCTGGCCAGAAACATATCCATGTCGATATCCTTAGCCTTATACAGACCATCCATAACCTTCATGCGGCTGCTGCCAAATTTGGAACTGTACAGATCACGTGTCGTGCTTAGTTTATGATCGGCCAAACGCCGATCCTCCGTATCTTTCAGCAGACTGACCGTCGATTTGAGCCCGCTAGTTATGTAGGCCGGCAGCTGCTTCTGATCCAGATTCGCGTAATCCGGTTCAAAAGAAAGCTGAACTTTATTTTCCATATCCAATTGAAGCAGCTTGCCCAGCGCCAAACGACTTGCTTTGGCCGTTAATTGCGCTTGTTTATAAACGGATGCGGCCTTCTCCAGCGCCTTCTCCGCCTGCTCCTGCTCGGCACTGTCAGCAAGCCCGAATTTCCGCTTCTTTTTAACCGTATCCAACGCCGTTTTGGCGTCCTCCCATTTCTTGCGTGCGTTCTCTTCCGCTGCTTCATCCTGATATGCCGTTAAATACGCTTTTTGCACATCAAACCGAACCGTATTTATCGATTGTCGAAGTGTTTCCTGTGCGAGATACAGCTGCTTGCTGGCCTCAGGCACCTTCAAACGTATCGTTAGGTCCTGACTTAAATTCCGGGGTTTGGCAAAAAGGCCGGAAGCCTTCGCTTCCTCACTTTTCACAGCATGCTGCGCTTGCTCCAGCTCCAGCTTTTTCTTTGAAATATCCGTTCTGGCGTCCCGCAGTACAGAACTTATTTTCACACCTTGATCCATCGCTTCTTTCATGGTTAAAGCTTTTACCGATGCAGCTTCCACGCTTGGCCCTGCTGCCAGAACCGGCGCTGCCGACAGCAGCACTACAAGTCCCAGCCTTACTGCTTTTAACCCTGCCACTCTGAATCCCTCCGCTCGCTTGCAACTCTTCCTTTATAGTACAATATCTCTTTCACTCTCGCACCCATCTTTTGGAGAAACTTAGCGAAAAGAATCGAATATAGTAATAGATTGATGGTTATCTGCTTTTCTAGTAGTATAAAAGTAACAGAAACTACAACTGCATCGGATCCTGCTACATAAATAACTTGTTACATAAAAGGAGGTATCCCATGGGGAACCTTGTCTGCGGCGGTGCCATGCTGCAATGTTCTTTCGGCGCTGCGCCCAGTTCGTTAATGGTGCTGCCAGCGAATATGGTAATGACCGCAATGCCCATCGCAAACATTATGGATAATAAGCCTATGGTGAACATTTTGCCGTTCGGCATGTGTAATTCCATGGCCAATCCCATGGTTGCCGCAGCAACAGCGGCGGCATTCGGCGTCCTGACGCCCATGCCCTGCGTACCGGTGACGGCAGCTCCTTGGGTTCCTGGATCACCAACGGTGCTCGTCGCTAACATGCCGGCTCTGAACAACTCCTCCAAATGCATGTGCAATTGGGGCGGTGTCATCCAAGTTCAGCAGCCTGGACAAATGACCATTCAGGTGCCTTAACGCATTTTTATAAAAAAATCGAGCGTCCTTTTAGGAGTGAAATCATTTGGAGATTCAGCCGGTCAAAACCATTGAAAAAGTGCTAAAGCCCGTCGTAGCACCTTTCATCGGACATGTCATGAAAGCCTTTCAAACCATTGGAAGACTGCCCAAACTAGCGATCATTAAGTTTCAACAGATTCTTAGAGTCATGCTGCAAACGCGTGAGACCTCGTTAAAAAACTATATTTTGATCGGCTCCTACTACGTCTCCAAAAGGCTCCTGCTTTTCATCACCTTATTGATTCTCGTCCTGATCTTTTTTATCTTCATCCGCCCTCCTGCGATCGTGAATAAATGGTTGAACCGGGTTCCTGTTCTGCAGGAGAACACCACGAAGCTGACTAGCTTCTCGGGGAATGGCAAAGTAGTGGGTGCCGAGAAAGCGGCGCGTTATGAAGGCGGTCTAGTTGACGGGCTGTACGCGGGGAAAGGCAAGCTTTATCACAAGAACGGCGTTCTCGCTTACGAAGGCGATTTTGAAAAGGGGCAGAAATCAGGCGCCGGCTCTCTCTATGACGAACAAGGTACATTGCTGTATAAAGGAGCTTTTGCGGGAGATGCCTACAACGGGGCCGGCACCTTATATACTCCCAATCAGAAAGTCCTGTATATCGGGGAATTTCAAAATGGCAAGTACGGCGGGGCCGGAAAATTGTTTGCCCCAAGCGGCGATCTGCTTTACGAAGGCGCGTTTAACGGTGGCCTTTACAATGGGGCGGGCAAGCTGTTCTCTTCGGGCGGCATCGCCCAATATGAAGGGGAATTTGCAGCCGGTCAGTATAGCGGAGCTGGCAAGCTGTTCGATACCAAAGGCCTTCTCGTTTATGAAGGCGGCTTTAAGAACGGCAGCTACTCCGGCGACGGAACCGAGTACTACGCTAACGGCCTGATGAAGTTTAAAGGCCAGTTCCTGGCCGGCACGTACGGCGGCGAGGGCACCGCCTTTGATGAGAAAGGCGTGCCCCGTTTCAAGGGCACGTATGTGAGCGGCGCCTTGAACGGCGCCGGAGAAGCGTATGACGAGCTGGGCAAACTCGTCTACAAGGGCGATTTCAAGGTCGGCGTCTATGACGGCCTTGGCACTGTGTTTGATGCAGACGGCGCGCCGCTTCTGCGGAGCTTTTTTGCAGGCGGCCAGGCTAGCCTGCAGGGCTTCCTCGGTTTGTCCAGCAAGAAAGTCGAAGACTTGCTGGGCAAACCGGCGGAGGTGACGCTGCAGGATGCCAGCGTCATGCTTGCGGGCCAGGAGGCGGCGGTTGACGCCTCCGTGGGGGCTGCGGCTGCAGCTGACACTGGCGCTAGTGCTAGTGCCGGTGCAGGTGAAGCAGCCGTTGGGGCTTCCACGCCAGCTGCCGTAGGCGCTGGGGTGGGCGATGCGGCAGCAGCAACGGCAGGTGTGAAGCTGCTGCTGAGCTATCCGGCCTACCAGCTGTCGTTACTGGTAGAGCCAGCGAAGGGCAACCCGAAGGAAGCGGTTGTTACTTCGCTTAGCATTTGGGGCTCGAAGCCTTTGGCGCTGCTGCAGCCAGCCATCGAGACCATCAAAAAACGCGGCGAGCCTAACGAAGCCGGCTACGTCGTGATGGAAACCGAGGTCGGTGCCGGGAATGGCACCTACACGAACAGCTATTACAAGGGGGATTACCTCTTCACCTTGACGCATTTTGATAAAACCAAAGAAGCCCACCTACTGCAGGTGAGCTCTGTGAAATAGCAATAGCCGGGAGACGCTCTATTGGGCTCTCCCGGCTGTTTTTTTGTGGGCTCCAATGTGACTAGTATCCCTTAGTAATGCAAATTCTGAGATATCTACAAAAAAGTAATCAAAACCTCACTACCCTAGCTGCTCTAACCCATTCCTTCTTCTCCACTACTCCTTACTCTTACGCACAATCTTCCGTCCGCATCACCATCATACTGACACCATATCGCACATGGCCCCTCGTCCACCGCAACTAATATCCCCGAGCAACGTAAATTCTGAGCTATCTACAATAAAGTAAACTAAACCTCACTACCCTAGCTACTCCAACCAATTCCTTCTTCTCCACTACTCCTTACTCTCACGCACAATATTCCGTCCGCTTCAGCATCAGACTGACTCCATATCGCACATGCCCCCTCGTCCACCGCAACTAATATCCCAAGTAATGCAAATTCTGAGCTATCTACAATATAGGAAATTAAGCCTCACTCCACCATCTCACCTACCGCCTAAACTATGTACTATAGCAACGGACACCTAAGCCCTTAATTTGGCTATTCCGACCAATATCAAGAGGCTATCAGACCTGAGAGCCTTTATTTACTTGATTATTGGCCGATTCTGGCCATCTCACGCTCATTAGCGTCTCTCATGTCCGCTAAATTTCATATTGAGCTTAAATCGCTCAAATAGAAGCAGCTCAGTCCGTTAGACTTGGCTTTATCCGTTAGGCTCGGTCTTAAAATGCATCCCTTTTTCACGACTTGGTACAAAGTCAGCAACGTCTTTACTGCATAAAGTACAGCAATTCCACAAAAAAATAGCCATAAACATAAAAACCTGCATTTGATACATCAAAAATGCACGTCACAGCCCAAAGTGGCGTGAAATCGCGATATTTGATGTATGTTTTGCAGGTTTTCATTCTTTATAGGGAAATCGATTCGGATTTACTGTACTTTTTGCATCTTCTCTGCTTCATCTCCGCCCTAAGGCAAAGCCAACTTGCCCATGACAGTCAGGCGCTCTGCACCTGTCGCTGACGGCAAATTGTTCGGCACGCCGTGGATGAAATCGTTCCCCAGCAGGGCGAACAAGATGGCTTCCTTAGCGTCGCCAGAGATGCCCAGCTCGTCGGAGGTGAGAATCGCTTGCTCAGGGAGCAGCTCCTGCATCATGTTAAGCAGCGTATGATTGCGCGCACCGCCGCCGCTTACGATAACTTCCGCTATGGCGCAGTGCGGCAGAACAAAATCTTTATAAGCGCGAGCAATGGAATGCGCGGTGAACGCCGTCGCTGTAGCGACGATATCTTCGTGAGCGAGTCCGCGATCCAATGCGATTTTGAGCCATGCAGCCGTGTACGCTTTGCCGAACAGCTCACGCCCCGTGGTCTTCGGAGGAAGCTGCGCAAAGTAAGGATGCGCCAGCATCTCCTCCAGCAGCTCGGTGTGGACTTGACCGCGAGCCGCCCATGCGCCATCCGCATCATAGGTTAGCCGGCCTTCGGACAACTCGTAGACGACTTGATCCATGATCATGTTGCCCGGACCCGTATCGAAAGCAATGAGTTTGCTGGCATCGGACATCGTCGCAGTCGTTCCCTGAGCCGGAATTGCGGTGCAATTGCCTATGCCGCCGATGTTTTGCAGGATGCGCCCTTTGGCCGCATCGCGGAACATAATGAAATCCCCATAAGGCGCAAGTGGAGCGCCTTGCCCTCCTACCGCCATATCGGCGGTGCGGAAGTCGCCGACAACCACACGGCCGGTCCGTTTGGCGATGACAGACAAATCACCGATTTGCAGCGTTGATTTGGGCAGATAAGGATCGGCTTCATCCGCAACCGGAATGTGCCACACGGTTTGTCCATGGGTGGAGATGAGATCGATCTCCTCCATGTTCATTCCCGCGGCCTTAGCCGTCTGCACCACCGCGTCAGCAAATCGCTCGGCAATGGCAAAGTTCATGCCGCACAATAGGGCAACATTCGAGTGATCGATGGAGCATAACTGCTTCAGCTTTTCGCGTACTTCCTCTTCATAGGAGAAGCTTTCGAAGTGAAGCAGTTTGACTTTGGCATCAATTCCGCTACCATCGATCCGGACGATGGCAACGTCGATGCCGTCCAGGGAAGTGCCTGACATGATGCCCGCTACGGTTAGCGAAGTCTGATTCAAAAGGGAACGGAGCATCACAGTCCGCCCTCCCATTTCCAACCTGCTGGATATCCGAAGCCCAGCGTGACGGGCAGACGGCCTTTCATCTCCAGCTCACCCAGCAAAGCTTTGGCTGTGCTTTGCAGCGCTAGCGGGCGGCTTTCGTAAGCCGCGATGAAGGTGGAAACCTCCGGCAGCTCAAGCAAATCGTACGGCACGCGCAGCGCGACGACGATTACTGGCTTGCCGAGTGCTTGCAGGGCGCGCACCAGCTCGACCTGCGCCGGATGGAATCGGGCGTTGTACGTCCCGATGACGATCTGCTCCGCTTCTTCCGCTGCGGCCAGCACCGAGCCCGTCAACCCACCGACCTCTGCCAGCGGCAGCACACGGTCGAGCACGTCAAGGCCGCGCTCAGCAAGCGCTGCGCCCAGACTTGCCGGTCCGGCGTACGCTTCGTCGACGCCGGACGATACCGCTGCGGCCACGGTGACCGCTAGCGTTCTTACACGCTTCAGCGGCAGTAATCCCTGCTCGTCCTTGACGAGCGTGATGCTCGCTTCGCTGAGACGTTGGGCGACCGCGCAATGCTCCGCGGTCCCTACTTCAGCCGCCGAGCCCGTCTGCGGTGCAAACAACCCGCGGCGCTCCTTGAGCGCGAGCAGCCTTTCCACGGACGCGTCGATGCGCGTTTCACTCAGACGCCCCTCTTTAACAGCCTGTTCGATCGCATCAATAGCGCCGATCTGGCGGTCAAGCCTATGGCTGATGAGCACAAGATCAGCCCCAGCTTCGATCGCCATAACACTGGCGGCAACTGTGCCATAATGTTCGGCAATGGCATTCATCTCCATGCAGTCTGTCATCACGACGCCCTCGTAGCCCAGCTCCTCTCGCAGCAGTCCGGTTAACACAGACTTGGAAAGCGTCGCAGGCAGCTTCTCGGACTCAAAAGCCGGGAAATAAATGTGCGATGACATAATCGCATCGACACCGCCATCGATAGCTTGAATGAACGGCACAAGCTCCAAAGAACGAATCCGTTCTTGATCATGCTTGATCGTAGGCAAATCCAAATGGGAGTCAACGCTCGTATCGCCATGTCCCGGGAAATGTTTCGCTGTCGCGACAACGTTAGCGTCCTGAAAGCCTTGCACCGAACGTCGTCCAAATTCAGCGACAAGCTCTGCAGACTCGCCGAATGACCGTACACCAATAACCGGGTTATCCGGATTATTATTCACATCGAGCACAGGAGCAAAGTTCAAGTTAATTCCAAGCGCTCTCAGCTCTTTCCCCGAAATGAACGCAGCTTCATAAGCGGCGTCGCCTGCATCTTTTACGCCAACTCTCGCTCCCTCTACCGGCCCAATCGCTCCAGCCGCAAGCGCCATCTGCCCAGGCATCAAGGCAACGCCTTCGGTAATACGGGCAACCATTCCGCCCTCTTGGTCGATGGAAACCCATAGCGGTAACGTGTCCGACTGCTCGGCGATTTGCTGCAGCTGCTCGGATAACTCTGCCACCTGTCCAGTTTGTTCTACGTTACGCGCAAAATAAATAACACCGCCAATATGGTGTTCAGCAATCAGCGCTTTGAGCTGCTCCGTTGCTTCCGTGCCTTCAAAACCGCAAAGAAGCATCTGCCCGATTTTCTCTCTTAGCGTCATGTCCTGAATCTTTTTCATTCTTTATCCCTCTCCCTCGCTGAAAAAACTTCTATCCTCAAAATTAACTCTTTATGTCTTTCTCTGTCTCGGTCTATCTCGGTCTATCTCAATCTCTATCGCAGCCTATTTCTTCAAACGATTCAGCGCCATCAAAACGGCACCGCTCGCCGCATCCTTTTTAGCCGTAATACAAGTCAAATCCGGATATTTTTCACACAATAGCTGAACAAATGCGTCCCGCACATGGCTATTATTCAGCAATACACTTCCGGCCATCGCAAGGTTTCCTTGCTGCAAGGACAGCTTTTCCACGACAGGAACGACCGTCTCGAAAAGCGATGCAGCGTTTTTAGCCGCAATAGCCAGCGCCGTTTCGTCCCCTTGTTCGCAAGCCTTAGACAGGATAGGCGCCAAGGCTGCGATATCCTTCTTGTTTGTCTCTTTGTTATAGACAAAACCAACGATCTGCTGAACATTCGTCAGTTGAAGCTGTTCGTAGACCATTCCAGTAATGACAGTCTCCCCGATTCTTCCATCATTAGCTCGAACGAGCGCAGACAACAGGTCGCGGCCGATGCTGTAACCGCTGCCCTCATCATCGATGAGGTGTCCCAGCCCGCCGGCACGGTGAATCGTCCCGTCCTCTTTTTTGCCATAACAAATAGACCCTGTTCCCGCAATTAAAATGATGCCGTACTCGCGATCATGCGCTCCGCAAAGCGCCGTTTCCTGATCACCTGTGATGTATACGTTCCCTTGATAGCCGCATTCTCTAACATTCGCTTCCAAACGGGACGTAACACTAGGATTGCTAACCCCTGCTGCACCAATTACGATTTGTTCACAGTGCTCCAGTCCCCCGCAGGCATCGCTAATGCCTTGAAAAATGTCCTGAAAACTCCGCTTGATGCTCTCCGCATCTTGCCCATTATAGTTAATCGCTCCAGATGCAAAGCTATGCACCACTTGGCCGCTCTCGTCAGCTATTTTTACCGCTGTTTTGGTACCTCCGCCATCTAGCCCCGCTACATATCTTGTCATTGGGTCACTTATCACTTCTTCCGTTTATTCTATTTGTACAAATGATACTGTTGTTTCATCTGCGCAAACGTCTTGCTCTCTTCACCAAATTGCTGAAGCAGATCCGAAACGTTCACATGGTCTTGTCGATACACATTGTCTCCGCATAATAAATCCATGAAAGGTCTGGAGCCTTCTCGGAAAGGAGGCAGGAAGGCAAACTCTTCATAATTGTTTTTGATCGTGTAGAGCAGGGTAATCCCCGTTTCAAGAGGCTGGACAGCGCGAGTATCCAATACATGAATTTGAACGCCGCTGCAGGACTCTCCTTGATGCTTCGAGAAACTCGGTTTAAAATAGACCGGCCGGAAAACAACGCCTGGCAGTTTCTTGGCATTCATTTCATCCGCCAGCTTCTGCCCATCGATGAACGGAGCCCCTATGGCTTCAAACGGAACTGTTGTCCCGCGTCCTTCCGACAAGTTCGTGCCTTCAAAGATGCAAGTTCCCGGATATAGCAAAGCTGATCTAAATCGCGGAAGACCTAGGGAAGGCATGATCCACTCTTGACCCGTCTCGGGGAATAGCATGTTTCGCTCCCAACCTTCACAGCGGACCACATGCAGCTCACACTGCCAGTTCATCTGATCATTTGCCATCATGGCGAGTTCTCCGACGGTCATCCCGTAACGGACTGCAAGCGGGTAATTGCCTACAAAAGATTGATATTCCGGTTTTAAAATATTACCTTCCACCGTCACGCCATCCAAAGGATTAATCCGGTCGAGAATAACAAAAGGTTTCCCTGCTTTCGCACAATCTTCCAAAGCATATAACATTGTATATATAAACGTATAATAGCGGGTTCCTACATCCTGAATATCATAGACGACCATATCGACTTCATCCAGCATCTCTTGGCTCAAACGTTTGGAATCTTTGCGATACAAGCTGTGTACAGGCACCTGTGTAATCGGGTCCAAATAAGTTTCTACCAGTGCGCCAGCGGCTTGATCTCCCCGCACCCCATGCTCCGGAGAGAATAAGGCCGTGAGGTTGAAATTCTCGTGCAAAATTTGAATCGTAGAAACAAAATCCTTGTTCAATCCCGTTGGCGCCGTAATCAGCCCCAGCCGTTTCCCTTTGAATAGATGAGCATACTGCCCGATACAATCAATCCCGTTAAGAATCATAGCTTTCCCCTCGCTCGCTTCTTTTTATTGAACAAAACCTCTACCCAAGCCATATTCGTGATAAGCGGCTGCGTGTAGAGGTCGGATGATTTTCTATAATTCAGTTTTGAGCACACGCATATTTTCTTCTGGAATCATGAACGTTTGTGCATATTCTTTTCTGGCCTCAAGCCCGCGGACTCTCATCAAATGCTTGTAGTATTCCAAGTACTTGAACGACTTGCTGCCGGTTACGAACCAATGCGTGGAAACGGCTTTGACCCATAGATCGAAAGCTTCCTGATCATAATCGACATAGACGTACGGACGGTAGTCGACCGCATCTTCCCAGTTCTCGGCATAATACAATCTCTGAGCAAAATGGGCTGGAAGCTCCCGTTCAAATGTCGGCAAGGCAGCAAAAAAACGGGCATCGTTCACGATGCGGTGCGTAGTCATGTGATCCTTGTGCATGCTGTTTTTCCAATGGGTGATAATCACGTTTGGACGAACTTGACGAATGACATCGCATACACGGAAGCGCATCTCTTGGTTATCCTGCAGCTCGCCGTCTGGAATATCGTCGAAGACGAAAGCTTCCCCGCCCAGCATTTCGGCAAATGTTTTCGCCTCTTTCACTTTCTGCACGCGATATTCCGCCATATCTTGTCCTGCAGGAACACCGCGTTCGCCTGCTGTCAGCGCCAGTGTCGCAATGCGATCACCTTTCAGGAAGTGGCTTGCCAATACGCCTCCAGCCGTTAATTCGGCATCCCCAACATGACCGCCGATCGCTAATATCGTTAACTTTTGCTCGCTCATTTACACAAACTCCCTTCTCATCACAGAAAATTGTTTGACGGTTGTAAAACCTGCCTTCTCATAAATGCGAATGGCCGGATTCGTACTGCCTGTGTAGAGCGACATGTAGTCCGTACCAATTGAACGGAATGCTTCGCACAGCTTAAAAAAAAGCAGGCTGCCCAGCCCATGACCCTCATGCTCAGGAAGCACGCCGATGCCCGCAAAGTAGCCGCGTCCGTTGTCCTGACGAATGACCGGGCCTGCAAATCCGATGACTTTGTCTTTATATGCAGCAATGACCACTGGCACACCATCTGCCGTGCACTGCCCGATTTCCCTTTGCCACAAAAGATTGTTAAAGCCATTAAGCATTTCCTTAACGCCGTTATGCTTTTCCGAATCGAACAATTCCACCGTGTATCCTTCAGCTGACGCCTTATGCTCCTTAGCTCTTACATCCTCCGGTATGGTGAAACCGTCCAACTTCAAATACATCGCGCATTCTTTCGCGCGTTCTACATATCCTGCTTCCAGCAAAAACGCATACAATTTACTCTCGATCGGCACACCTGGCGCATTGTTATGCTCATGCTTTGGAGTCCCAGGTATATACCATGGCAATAACATCGGATTAAAAAATAAGACCTCGCCTTGCTTTTTCCCCAATTGCTGGAAACGACGTTCCAAAGCGTCCAGCATGCCTTGATAATTCTGATTCGTTTGGAAGCCTTCGGCCAAAACGATGCAGGTGATGTATCCACCCACTTCCCCAAGCGGCAGATCATCCCCTGTACAGCCACAGGCGAAGCCTTTGACCTCATTTTGATCCAGTAACACAAAGGTATTTTCGCTATCAAAATAAGGATTGGCCGTGAAAATACGCTCAAAGGTTTCTTCCGTCAGTTCCTTATAGCCATCCTTCACGGCTTCTTCATTCCATAAATCAATAACGGCCTGACGATACTGTTGATCCCAAGACACAATCATGCTGAAGTGATACCTCCCCCACGCCCGGCTTGTATTAGCCTTTTACCGCTCCAACCGTTACACCTTCTAAGAAGTACTTTTGCAAGCTGAAGAAAAGAATAAACATCGGTAGTGCTGAGATCGTAGCCCCTGCCATCATCGGTGCGATAAACGTCGTGTTGGCGAAGCGGAAGTTTTTGAGCCCCAGTTGAATCGTCTGCATATCCATCGTATTGGTGACCAGAAGCGGCCAGAAGAACGTGTTCCAGCTATCCATAAACGTTAGAATCGCCATGACGGCAAGTACCGTTTTGGACAAAGGAAGAATAATTCTCCAATAGATCGTGAACTGGCTGCACCCTTCGATTTTGGCACTTTCCATAATCTCGTTCGGGATGCTGCTCATAAACTGTTTAGCAAGAAAAATATTATAGACCGTAACGATACCCGGCATAATTAATGCGCTGTACGTGTTTTGCAGATTGAACACATTCACAACAAGAATATACAAAGGAACTTGTGTAACTTGGTAAGGAATCATCATGGAGACAAGCAATACCGCAAACAGCACGCCTCTCCCTTTAAAACGAAGTTTGGAAAATGCATATCCAGCCATACTGGCGAAAATCACGTTGGATACCATTACTGTAGTTGCTACGATCAGGGAGTTCAGAATCCACCGATACGAATACTCGCTATAATCAAAGAAATATTTGAAGGAAGCGAATGTGAACTTGCTTGGTAAAATGGAGTAGTTCACCGCTCCTGCCTCAACCGGATCTGCAAAGGATGAAATGACCATGAAATAGATTGGAAATATCGTCGCCAAAGCAAAAAGGAGAAGGGCGATAAAAATGATTGAATTGCGAATGGTTTTTACTCTAGGTTTGCCTGCATGATTGCTGTATAAAGCCATTATTTATCCATCCCCTCTCTTAATAGTCGACATCTTTTCCTGCGAATTTGAACTGAATAACGGAAATCCCTGCAATAATAACAGCTAGAATCAGCGATTGTGCCGCGGCTTTACCGAATTCAAAATAAGTAAACGCATTATTGAAAATCAGTAGGCCAACCATCGTTGTCGCATTGTTCGGGCCACCGCCGGTCATCAGGTAAGCGTTCTGGAACACTTGGAAAGAACCGATAACACCCGTTACCAGAAGGAATAACGTAGCTGGTTTCAAAGCAGGAACAACAATGTACCACAGCTTCTGGAAGAAGTTCGCGCCATCCATTTCCGCTGCTTCATAGAACGTATCATCAATGCCAAGAAGTCCTGCCAGGTAAATGATAATGCTTGTGCCGTGACTGGATAGCCAAGACATCAGGACCAAAGAAAACATGGCTGTTTTACTTGACCCCAACCAGTTCTGATTGCTGAATCCGAAGAAATGAATCAGTTGATTGAGAATCCCGCCCTCAAGCGGATCGAAGATCCAAAGCCATACGACAGATAAAGCAACACCGGACGCTACGACAGGCAAATAATAAATACCTTTGAAGAATCCTTGTGTTTTCTTCCTCAGCGGAAGAATCAAGATCGCGATCACCATGGATAAGATCAAGTTAACTGGCACGGTCAGTATCGTATAGACGACCGTATTGCGCATTGCTTGCCAGAACAAAGGATCTTTTAATGAAGAAGCGTAATTGGCGAATCCAACATAAGTGGAACCAAGAGGTTTGTATTCCTGGAGACTGATGATAAATGCACTTACAACCGGGTATGCGGTGAACATCGCAAAAACAACCAAAGCGACGGCAATAAATGCATATCCCCAGACACCTTCTCCTTTGATTCCTCTTCTTTTTATCGGTTTAGCGATATTCGTTGCCATTTCCTCTAACCCCCAAACCCCGTTTCAGAAAACCCGGATTAAAATAGTTCGGATAGTCGTGTGAGTTGCTTTCACGACTATCCGAAATGTACGGTTTTTAATTAGTCTTTAACAACGCCGTCTGCACCAAATGCAGCAATTGCGGCAGTTTTCACAGCTTCGTACATCGCTTCAGGTGTAACTTCGCCTGCGATTAGACCCTGGAACTTAGGAACGATAACTTCCGTTTCCAATTTAATCGCTTTAGCGCCTAGTTCACTTGGAATATCGGAACGAGCTGGCGTTGCATTTTTAAGCATATAGTCAACAGCTGCCACGTTCTCTGGGCTTCTCTCAATTTTCATGCTTTCAGCCGCTTTTTTAGCGCTTTGTGTGATATGTGCGGAGAACAAATCATTATTTGTTGTAGCCGCATTTTTACCGCTAGCTAGGAAGTAAGCTGCTTTTACAACGTTTGCTTTGTGCTCAGCAGTTGGTTCCTTTTTACCGCGGAACGTCATGTAACCGTCAACGACAGCAGCAGCGGATTGTTTAGCACCTTGGAAAGTCGGAGCCGGCAATACAACATAATCAACAGGGATGGAATCTTTTACTGCACTTGCATCATTAGCTTTTAGTTTTGCATTGTTTGCTTTTGCAGAGTTCTCAAACACGGCAAGACCTTTACCTGTGATCATCGTTTGACCTGTCAAGAACATGTTCCAACGTTTACCAGCATCTACGGAGCTAAGCTCTTTCGGCATGGATCCGTCATCAATCAGTTGACGAAGATCTTTAAGTAGACCCAAGTAATTTTTGCTAGTGTATGCATATTTCAAATCTTTATCAAATGCGTTCGGCATTCCGGCATTTTTCGCCATAATACCCAAGTAGTCAACAGCAGCAACGCCTTTCACCGCAAACACAAAACCGTAACGCGTTTTGCCATTTTCAGTGACTACGCCTTTTTTGATCGCTTGACGGAATTCGTCATACGTCCAGCCGTTTGTCTGTACTTTTTTCCAGTCGATTCCTGCTTTTTCTAGGAACTCTTTATTTCCGCCCAATGCGTGTACTTCCATGTACGCCGGGAAGCCGTAAAGACCTTTACCATTTTTCATGTAATCAAGTGGAGCTTTGTCATAATCATTAATCATTTCAGGAGTTGCTGTATCCGTGATGTCCATGAGCAAACCTTGCTGCACGTATTTCGGGATACCGTCAGAGCCTCCGAATGCAATATCCGGCGGGCTGCCCGCATTCACTTGTGTGTCCAATTTCTGCTTCATATCTTCCCAGCTAGCCGGTTCGATTTTCAACGTCAGGTTTGGATATAAGGCAGTAAAATCTTTGGACATTTGTTCGAAAGTTTTTTGGTAGTTCGGTGAAACCGGCGGCAAAAGTGCCGTAATGGTATCTTTAGCTGTTGAAGCGCCAGCACTTGCAGCTGGAGCTGATGCAGCCGGTGAACTCGACTCTTTCGTGCCTGAAGCGCCACCACAAGCGGTTAAAGCCATTGTTAAAGCTACAACGGATGCTAATACGGGCATTTTTCTTTTCATGAAAAACAGACCTCCTAATAATTTCAGTTATTTACACAACTTGAACAAAGGTACGTATGGCTCTTTTCAAACTGCCTTCACTTTGCAGCAGGGCTTGTTCAGCGTCCGCGGCATTCATGCCTGTTTTGATCATCATGATGGCTAGTTTACAGTTCATGGAAGCAGCTTCCAAATGGGCCATCGCAGTCGCCTCGTCAACGCCTGATGCCGCCCGAATAATCCGTACGGAACGATCACGCAATTTGATATTACTTGCTTTCATGTCAACCATTAGGTTGTTATAAGTCTTCCCTAATTTGACCATCGTACAAGTCGTAAGCATATTTAGAACCAGCTTCTGTGCTGTCCCCGCTTTCAAACGGGTGGATCCCATAATCACTTCCGGCCCTACGACAGGCGCGATGCATACGTCACAGACAGGTTCTAGTTTTGAGTTTTTGTTATTTACAACACCGATTGTCGCAGCCCCAATTTCCTTCGCTTTTCTCAAAGCAGCAATAACGAATTGTGCACTTCCACTAGCTGTAATCCCAATAACCGCATCCTTGTCAGTCACTCCGCAACGCTCAATAAGTGCGACCCCCTCTTCTGCGTTATCCTCAAATCCTTCAACCGCAAATCTTAGGGCCACATCCCCACCAGCAATATGACCTTGCACCAGCATGGCATCTACACCAAAAGTAGGAGGACATTCAGAAGCGTCGAGCACACCGAGTCTGCCAGAAGATCCAGCCCCTACGTAGAACATTCTGCCACCATTTTTCAGTGCATGATGCAAAATGTCAACCGCTTTCATAATCTGCGGAATCTCCGCTCCTACGGCTGCGGGAACTGTCGCATCCTGCTCGTTCATCAAACGTAACATTTGTTCTGTTGTACATTCGTCGATCATCTGTGTTTTCTCATTAATCTCTTCCGTAGTCAACCCCGACAGATACTCATCCATTGTCTCATCCTCCTATCCTGTTTCTTTAAGTTTCTAAATTCATACTAGCGAAAAATTTCACTATGGTCAATACTTTTTGAAATTTTATTTTATTTTACAAAAAAAATTTGAATTTTTATTTTGGTGAACGACAAAAAAAAGACAACGACTTTATCATGCTTAGCCATTGTCTTTCTTATTCATTTGCGGTGTTTGCTGCTGGCGATGATATCATGTGTTTTGGACAAATATTTCTTCACTTTTTTGTACTCTGCGCTGGCGACTCCAGCAAAAAGAATATCAATTACCGTTAGCATGGCAATACGCGAGCCCATCGCCCCACTGCGGATCGTAACCTCAGGCGTGGATATGCTGAGCACGATGTCCGCCTTTTCGGCTAACTCGCTTTTATTATATTTCGTAATCGCGATGACGGTCGCGCCATTCTTTTTGACAATGTCCAGCGACTCTATAATTTCAATGGTGCTGCCGGAGTTTGAAATAAAGATAGCTACATCTGATTTATCAAGAAGTGTTGCATTGGTGAGTTGGCTGTGTCCGTCTGTGTAGCTATGGCACATCTTGTTAATCCGCGAAAACTTCTGCTCCGCGTCGATGCACACCAATCCGGATGCACCAATCCCAAAGAAAACAATGCGGCCACTCTCGCGCAGCACCTTCACCGCACGGGCGATTTCATTTTTATCAATCACACTTAAGGTATCTTCAATTGATTTACTATTGTTGCGGGAAATATTAGAGATAATAATCGAAAGATCATCCCCAGGCTGGATATCGGTATATTGATCCTTCTGCTCATCATCCATAGAGCCAATTGAAGCAGAGATGCTGACGATAAAATTACGGTAACCTTTGTAACCCATCGTTTTGCAGAACCGCAGCACCGATGCGTCGCTCGTTTTCGTCAACTGTGCGAGACTCTTAATCGATAAGTGAGGAATCTCTTCCAAGTTCTCTAAGATATACTCGGCCACCAGTTTCTCTACAGGCGTAAGACTTTCTTTCATATCCCGAATTTTGATCAAAATGTTATCGTTAATTGCCATCGCTCTTCCCTACTCGCCATATATTATCTGAGCTAAAATTACTAATATCATACGAATATTTTTTTGAAAATACAAGATGATCTTCTCCTATCCTAACGGATTCCTAGTCGCCAATCAAGAAATTTTATTTCAATGTTTATTTACCACGGTAAAATTAAATTCCAATCTAACTGATTGCTCCAAAGAAAAAAATAAAGGGCTATCCGTGCAAGTCTTCTAGTTAGACTTGTGGGATAGCCCTTTATTCCGTTTTGGCGGTTTGGCTTGGCCAACTCACCGCTGGTGAGGGGGCTCTAATAAATTAGCTGGAAAAACCACCGCTAATTTATTCAAATCTTCGTTTTCCAGGTGAATAAGTGGACAACCTCCATTTAATTCGCTCGAAATTGCTTTCGTGCGAGCGAAACAACCGATATAACTGGAGTTTTTCCAGTTATATCGCCGGGTCAAACCGAAATATAGGAAATAACTGGACAATTTCCATCTATTTTAGCTGCTCCAAGTAACACTGCACGTCAACCGCTACTTCACGCTCCGGCTAAACTGGCTACTCCAAGTAATCAAATCTTCCTGCTACTGCAACATCCGCTTACCCTGCCTCCGCAGCCGAAGCAGCAGCAGTAGTAGCAGCGTTCGTCCTAGCCACCCGCATCGACGCCAAGGCGTAGACGATGAGCGCCGCCCAGATCAGCGAGAAGCTGATAAACAGCACCGGCGAAAACTTCTCCTTAAACACAAATATGCTGAGCAGCAGCGTAATCGAAGGTCCGATGTATTGGATGAAGCCCAGCATCGATAACGGAAGCCGCGCCGCTGCTTTGGCAAACCACAGCAAAGGCAAAGCCGTTACCGCGCCTGACAATAAAAGCAGCACAAACGAAACAGTAGGAAGCGACCAAGCCGCTTCATGATGAGTAAAATGCAAGTAAACGATATAAGCGACAGCGATAGGAAAAACGAACGCGGTTTCCCCAGCCAGTCCAACCGATGCTTCGTAGGACACCTTCTTTTTCACCAGGCTGTAAACGCCGAACGAAGCCGCCAGCGACAAGGATACCCACGGGAATCTACCGTAGTCGATCGTAGCTACCAAAACGCCGGCTCCCGCCAAAGCGACGGCAATCCACTGGCTAAAGTTCGGCTTTTCACGTAGAAACAGGACGGCAAGCATGACATTAAACAACGGGGTAATGTAATATCCGATACTCGTCTCAATGACATGGCCGTTGTTGACGGCCCAGATGAAAATCAGCCAGTTGGACGAAATCAGAATCGAGCTTGCCGCGACCACAAGTAAAGTCTTGCGGTTTGTAAACATATTTCGGAGCTGCGCCATCTTGCCTCGCCCTACCAATAGAAGCAGACCCATAAATACAAATGACCAGATGACGCGGTGTGCCAAGATTTCCCCAGCAAGCAGCGACTCAAATGATCTCCAATAAACAGGCAGCAACCCCCATGCGATATAAGCAATAATGGCGTACCAGAGCCCTTTTTTCATAGTCGAATCCTTCTTTCAATGTCTAGTTACAGAACCCTGTGAATCTAGTTGTATCATCCGCGGGTCAATTTTGCATTGTCCTATTGTAACATAGAGTGTCACATCTGTCCGTACCTAGTTAAGTCCACTTTTTCACAAAAAAAATAAACCCCCGATAGACGAGAGTTTCAAAAGTGGACATCCTATGATTTTATTACCCTTTAACTGAGCCAGCTGCAATACCTTCCACGATACGATTGCTAAGCAGCAAGAAAGCCAGCAGAATCGGCAAAATACTGATCATCAACGTAGCGCCGATAGCTCCCCAGTCTGTCGTATATTGACCGATGAAATTTTGCACCCCGACGGTTAGCGTTTTATATTTCTCGGAACTAATGAAGGTATTGACGAAAATAAACTCATTCCAATTGTAGATCATATTGATAATAACAGCCGTGGAAAGCACCGATACGGTCATCGGCAGCGTGATGCTGAAGAACATGCGGTTCACCGAGCACCCATCCATGACAGCCGCTTCTTCCACCTCACGAGGCAGTGTGTAGTAGAATCCTAGCATGATCATAATCGTAATCGGCAGATTGAACGAGATGTACGACAGGATGATGGACAACGGGTGGTTGGTCAGATGTGTTTTAGTGAAAAAACTGAACAGCGGGATCAGCGTCGAGTGCACGGGGATCATCAATCCGACCATGAACAGGCCAAGCACGAACGATTGCAGCTTCCACTTCATCCGCGTTAATGCGAAGGTGACCAGGCTGGCCAACAACACCGTAATCGCTACAGAAACCACTGTCATCCAGACACTGTTGAAAAAGTAATTATTGATATGGCCCTGCGTCCACACCTTCTCGTAATTTTCCCAGCGCAGCCGTTCCGGAAAGGCCATTGGCGCCAGATTAAATATTTCTTCGTTATTTTTTAACGAAAACAGCATAAGCCACAACAAAGGAACGACCTGAATCACAGCAACGATGGTCAAAATGGCATAAAGAACACCATATCCAATCCGTCCCGGCAGCTTGCTCCGCATGATTTGAGGCTGCGCTTGACGCTCTATCATTTCGATATTCACCCTAATCAAGCTCCTTTCGTTACGAATATTGGATGTTATCTTTGGATGCCGTTGCTTTGCGAATCAGCCATGTCACAACGAGACAGATGATCAACAGGAAGAAGCCAATCGCGCTGGCGTAGCCGAAATCGTAGCCTTTGAACGCCTTGCGGTACATGTAGGAGGCCATAACTTCGCTGGCACCATTCGGTCCGCCGCCTGTCATCACATAGATCAGGTCAAAATATTTCAGCGACCCTACAACCGCTAGAACTACGGTCACTTTCATGACTTCGGCGATCAAAGGAATACGAATGGATAGGGCAATTCGCCATGGGCTAGCGCCGTCAATGCGCGCTGATTCTATCAGCGAACTGGGTACATTTTTCAATGCGGCATAGTAAATTAGAATATAGAATCCCGCGTACTGCCACAGGATCGGGATAAAAATAGCATAAAGAACAATCGATGGATTAGAGAGCCATTCAGGTGTATGCTGGACCCCCAGCGACGTCAGGATATGATTTAGCATTCCGTTCGTCGGGTGGAAAATTTTCAGCCATAGTTGGGCAATTGCCACTGAGGACAGCAGCATCGGAATTAAGTATACTTTGCGAAACAGATTGGCTCCACGAAGATTGGCCGATAGCACCAACGCTACCAACAAGTAGACGAGCAAGCTCAACGCTGAAAAAATAGCAAGCAGAAAAGAATGCTTCGCACTGCTCCAGAACAGCTCATCACGAAGCAGCTCCATATAATTTTGCAAGCCGATAAAGCTCATTTTACCGACGCCGTCCCACTTCATTAATCCGTAATAGCCCGTCATGACGATCGGCATGTAGATCAGGGCCACAACCAGAAGTAACGAGGGAATGACGTACAAAGCGATCATGGATTTATTGGACATGACTTTATCCATAACGGACACTTCCCTTCCTTACCGATAAAGGAAAAGGACATACCGCGTGTCGGGATATGTCCTTCCCACTCGATTCATGTGGTTACTTACCTTCTTTGGCCAATGCTTCTTCATGCTTTTTCGCAAACTCTTCCGGCGTGACCGCTTTGCCGAATAACGCTTGAATCATGTTCAAGTGAACTTCCGCGGAAGCAGGTTTCATCTGTACGTCAGCGAACAACGTGATGTTACTTGCTTTATTAAGTTCATTTAATAAGTCAATGTACATTTGCGGCAGTTTCACCTTGGAAGTATCCACTTTCGTCGCCGGGATCACACCCGCTTCGGAAATCGCGTGCTCGCCCCACTTCTGAACGAAGAAGGAGACGAATTTCTTGGATTCCTCTTTGACCTTCGAGTTGTTGGCAACGAACAAACCTACGCCCGGACCGCCAACCCAGCTGTCCAAGTTCCCTTTGCCGCCATCGACGGTCGGGAATTTAAAGAAGCCGATTTGATCCTTGAACGCTTGTGGAACATCTTTATTCGTTGTGTAATTCGGCAGTTCCCATGTTCCCATCATGTACATAGCTGCTTTGCTGTTCATGAATTCCGCTTTGCCCTCATCGTTGGAAAGTCCGTTGAAGCCTTTGTTGAACCCGTTCATATCAACCAATTGGGTAATTTCGGATGCTGCACGAACCAAACCAGGATCGTTGAATGAACCGGAGCGGTCAATGGCTTTCTTCAACGTTTCCGGTCCGCCGATGCGATCCGCTAGATACATGTACCACAGGGAGCCGGTCCAGCGGTCCTTGTTCCCCAATGCGATTGGGGCAACACCGTTTGAGCTAAGCGTTTTGACCACATTTTTAAATTCATCATAGGTTTTCGGCACTTGCAGGTTATATTTCGCGAAAATCGCTTTATTGTAGTACACCGGCACAATGTTCAGTTCCACGGGAAGCCCGTAGGTTTTGCCGCCAAAAGCATAGGCGTTCGTCGTTCCGTTAACGAATTTATCCTTCAAATCGCCTTGCAGCAGATCGTCTAGCGGAGCGAACATGTCACCCTTGACATAAGGATCCATGTAGCCTGCAGCCCATGTGAAGCCTACATCCGGCAATGCGTTGGAAGTGGACAGGACCTTCATTTTATTTTTATATTGCTCATTCTCAAGCACTTCTTGTTCAATGGTCACATTCGGATTTGCCGTTTGATACTCTTTAATGATATCGTTTACAATTTTGTTTTGCGTTGCGGAGTTACCGGTCGGCCAGAGGTGCATCATTTTGATCGTTACTTTCTTAGCTGGTTGAGCGCTCTCTCCTGCTGCCTTCGCTGTTTCCTTGGCAGGCTGCGGTGAGCTGGCGCTCTCTGTCGTAGAACTGGAGCACCCGGATAAAACTAAACCGAGACTAAGCATCGTCGTCATCGTCCATGTAAGCGTTTTTCTTGCCATGCGTTGTTTTCCCCCTTAAACTATGTTTGCTACGAGTATTATTGTAGCGCTTTCATTGCGACGGCAGGGAGTAACGGCTATCGGGAAATATACCACTATTTTTGGGTTTCTAATTTTGGGTTTCCATGTTCTCTTCGTTCTCATTCGCCTGCTTGCGGTATTGATTCGGGCTGATGCCTTCATAGTCTTTGAACAGTTTAATAAAATACTTCGATGTCTGGTACCCGACCTGTTCGGAAATGTCCGCAATCGTCAGCCTGGTTTGCAAAAGCAGTTCCTTCGCTTTCTGAATCCGGCTCCTCGTGACATATTCACTGAAAGTGACACCTGTCTGCTCCTTAAAAAGAGCGCTAAAATAGCTCGGATTCAAATGAATATGCCCTGCCACCTCACTCATACCGAGAGGTTCCTGCAGATGCTCCTCTACATAAAGCACCGCTTGCCTGACGGGAGCGCTATAATTCATGGAGACGGTTTTGGCCTGCATGAGCCGGGAATCGACCATTTTCTCCATCGTTTCCACGCGCCCGCGTTCTTCTTCAATCTGCAGCGCCTGCTCAACGGCTTCAAGGAGCTTGCTCTTTTTGATCGGCTTTAGCAAATAGTTTACGACCCCTAGCTGAATTGCAGTTTGAGCATATTGGAAATCGGGATGTCCCGAAATGACGATAACGACAGGCTTATGCCCTGTATTGCGCGAGTCCTCTACGACTTGCAATCCGCTGATCTCCGGCATGCGAATATCGGTGATAAGCAGATGCACCGGACGGGTATTCAACACCTCCAACGCTTCAGTTCCGTTGCTGCTGCTTAAGATGTGATAGCGGCCGATTGACCAGGCTTCGAGCGTTTTGCGGATGCCTTCTCTCGTGAGCGGCTCATCATCAACGATCAGTATGGTTTTGCTTGGTGGAATCATCGTTATCCTCCTTATGAATCGGAATGTCGAAGCTGACGCTTGTCCCTTCTCGCAGAATACTATGGATGGACAAGCCTCTGCTGCCCTCTGCCAGTGCCGGGTAATACAGCTGAATGCGGCGCTGCACATTGGAAATCGCCATGCCCTTTCCTTTACCCGACGGCGCGCCTCCGCGTTCCATCGCATCCTTGACGGCTTGGAGCGTCTGCTCGCTCATCCCCGGTCCGTCATCGCTGACCGTGATCCGCAGTTCCGCGGCTCCCAAAGGTGAAGGCTCTACGCGGATTGTGATGAGACCAGGATCCGTTTTTCCTTCTAAACCGTGTAGGATCGCATTCTCCACAAGAGGCTGAATCAGCAGTTTGGGAATGAGGACATGATTGTACGCATCATCAATGTTGATTTCCCAGACCAGGCGGGAGCCGAACCTCACACCCATAATGCTCAGATACCGCTTAATGTGCTCCAATTCCTCTCCCATCGACACCCATTCATCCTTATTGGGACTGCCGATGACATAACGGAACAAATCCGACATCGCGACAACAAGATCGGCGAGTTCCTCCTCATCTTTATCCTGCAAAGACCAGTACAAAGCTTCCAGTGTATTGTATAAAAAATGCGGATCAATCTGCGCTTGAAGTGCTTGCAGTTCCGTGCGGCTTTGGATGACCTCTTTTTCATACACCAGTTTAATGAGTCCGTTGATATTGTCTACCATTTGGTTATAGGTCATATTCAAATCGTTCAGCTCTGTTGTATACGTTTTCGTAAGATTCGGCGTCAGCACGCCTTGCCGTGTATTTCTCATAGCTCTCATAAGCCTTAAAATGGGCCGCGTAATCATCATCGAGAGCAAAAATGAGAGAATAATGAACAACACTGACCCAATCGCCCCGGATACGATAATGGCCCAGCGCAGAACAGAGATCCCATCGGTAATATCGCTGACCGGATACAAAATCATAAGCGTCCATCCGGTTTGTTCCGATGGCTGCTTCACCAAAATGTAGCGTTTCTGTTTGATCGTTACCGTCTGAGAGGAGGTCTGCATTAATTCACCCACCTCGTCCGTGACTTCACCATCCGGTATGACCGGTGTTCCTGAGCTGTCTGCAAGCACTAACAATTCCTGGTGGCTGCCTGTATCCGTTAACTGTTTCTGAAAATCAAAATAGCTGCTGTTAATTCGGACGAGCAAATAACCGCCATTCGAAAACCAACGGTCAATTAAGTTGATACGTCGAATCGCCAGAACCGTACCGGGTTCCTTTGGATCATTCCCGATCCAGACCAGCTTCCCTTTTTCCTTATCCGCCTGCTCAATCCAATGGTTGTCCACCCGATCGGACATCCTTTGATCATCCAGTGGGAACAACCGTACAAAACTCGTGGTGTACAGCTCCACATTGCTAACACCGCTATAAGCTTGTATATGATTGGCGATTTTCGACAACGCCTGCCGCTCGCTAAAGGTCACCTCTTTACCTTGCACATTGGAAAGAAACAGCTGCTGTAAATAGGTGTCATTGACGGCCTGCAACGTTAGCATGTCAATTTGCGTGAGGATCGCTTCTAGCCTGCCGTTTGCCTGCGAGGCGATTTGCTTCATCTGTGTTTCCGCTTTCGTGTTCAGGAGAGTGGATACCGAGTTGAACGTAATGGCTCCAGCGCAAATTAGCACGATGATCATAACAAAAACGAAGCCGGCCAGCATTTGATTGCGCAATGTATTCCAATTAGCCACCTTCTGCCACATGTGGGGTTCCCCTTTTCCGTCTGATTCATGCACAAGTTTCTTGCCAAATCATACTACAGACGTGTGAAATTGCCTACCAGCTTTCTTAGATTAAAATAAAGCTGAGTGGTAGTTCAACTGAGGTAGTTCAACTGCCACAATTGTTTGCGCCGCGCCACAGGCGCGCTGCAGATGTGCGTGCTTCATTGGATGAAATCCAATGAAAAGGCTTCCTGAGAAGCCAAATGTGTGATTTCATTGGACAAAATCCAATCACTTCCGGTCAAATCTGCGTATTTGAGGCAAAAGATTGCTGTTTCGTTGGAATTACTCCAATGAAGTGTGCCATTTTATTGCCAAAATGGGCTTGTCATTGGATTTCATCCAATGGCTGCCCCCAATAATGGCTCACGCCTTCACTATGTTGCACTTTGTGCAGCATTACGGTCTCAGATCGAGCGCTGCCTCCTTCTACGTTGTACAAAGTGCAGCGTGGAAAGCAGAATAGAGCGATTTTTGCCCTATTTGGATTGAATTCATTGTACTTTGTGCAATGAAGAGTGGGGTGGTGGGGTTTAATGCTGTTCTATGTTGTAGAAAGTACAACAGAGATATGGGTGCGAGGGCTATCGTGCGGGGCAGATGGGTTGCTTGGTGCAAGGCGGGCATGCCGAGCGGATGGGTTACTTGGTGCGAGGCGGGCATGCTGAGCAGATGGGTTACTTGGGGCGAGGCGGGCATGCTGAGCAGATGGGTTACTTAATGCGAGGCGGGCATGCTGAGCAGATGGGTTACTTGGTGCGAGGCGATCATGCTGAGCGGATGGGTTACTTGGCGCGAGGCGGGCATGCTGAGCGGATGGGTTGCTTGGTGCAAGGCGGGCATACCGAGCGGATGGGTTACTTGGTGCGAGGCGGGCATGCTGAGCAGATGGGTTACTTGGTGCGAGGCGATCATGCTGAGCAGATGTGTTACTTGGTGCGAGGCGATCAGGCCGAGCGGATGGGTTACTTGCTGCGAGGCGATCATGCTGAGCAGATGGGTTACTTAATGCGAGGCGGGCATGCTGAGCAGATGGGTTACTTGGTGCGAGGCGATCATGCTGAGCGGATGGGTTACTTGGTGCGAGGCGGATAAAAGCCGAGCAATGTTTGCTTAACGCGACACGCTCATGCAGCGCAGTCAACAAAAAAGCAGGCCGCCAAAGGCGCCTGCTCTGTTTCTCTACTCTTCATCGCGATAAAAAAAGTTGGGAAGCTTCACTTCATTGCTATAATGCTGGTGAAAAATATGCGTTGTCGCCGGGGAAAGCGGCGGGATCAGCCACGTCCAGTCGCCCGTGACCTCACGGCTTGCCTTCTCCTCTTTTTCCTCGAACCGTTTGAACTGCCGCGCTGCGGTATGATGATCCACAATGGCTACGCCCTGCTGCTGGAAAGAATGCAGCACAGCCACATTCAACTCCACAAGCGCCCGATCCTTCCAGAGGGAAGCGTCGCGCCGAGTATCTAATCCCATCACTTCCGCTACACGCGGCAGCATGTTATATCGCGCTTCGTCAGCGAAGTTACGAGCCCCGATTTCTGTGCCCATGTACCAACCGTTAAATGGAGCCGCCGAGTAATGAATGCCTCCAATCTCCAGGTACATGTTAGAAACGATCGGCACCGCGTACCACTGGAGACGCAAATCCGCCATTGCCGCGATATCCGGATGCGTGATAGCGACTTCCTTAACCAGTCCGCTCGGAATTTCATAGAATTTCGGCGTGTTATTCCCCATCTGAAGGACTAGAGGCAGGACATCGAAAGACGTCCCCGCTCCCTGCCACCCGAGTGATTGACACATGGCTGTGATCTGCAAAGAAGCAGGATCGCCTACAATGCCATCCTCCGTCTCATAACCTGCATATCGAATTAGCTGTGCATTATGAATAAAGGCCCCCGGAGCTGCCGTCGCCTCTGCCCCCTGCATAGGTGAAAATACCGTAATCATCGGGCGAATTTTCCCGTCATTCGTCGCCGTCTCAATATGCCGGAAGAGGGCTTCCGCCATCTCATCTTCCGTTGTCGCATGACGGGCATCCTGCACGGTCAACGTCTCCCAGAACAATCGCCCGATGCAGCGATTACTGTTGCGCCAAGCCATTTTGGCCCCATGCTCCAGCTCTTGCAGCGTGTGCTCATAGGAACCCTTATACCCGATGGAACGGGTAATTTCAGCAATGCGAGCTTCCATTTCGCCCTCGCTTTTTCCTAACTCAGCGTAACATTCTCTAATAAAAGGAACAGCCTTATCTAACAGTTGATCTTGCACATCCTGCAAATCCTGAACTTCTTTCATAGGTGTAACTCCACTCCGATTCATAGAAGCTCCCTCGGCCATTCAAGCCGCCAGGGCTCCTTATCTCTTACAATTGTGCGCTAAATTGCTCCGGTACATAGGCTATCTGAGAGCCGGCAATAATCTTCAACTCGCCCTGCTCCTCTGAATAATGAACGGCGTCATCGCCAACATAAAACCATACTTTCCGTGTCGGCTGATTCTCAAACTCTTGAAAAATAAAGACATTAAGTTCATCTTTCCATTTTAAAAGCTCAGCAATACGCTCCTTATCGATCCTCACGGTAAAAACCCATCGGTCTTCTACTTGCTTATACATATACTCAACCGGCTGCTTGCCTGTATCGATAAATGCCCGGCCGCCTACCGCATGCTTCACCAAAAATTGTTCCTTCATCTCCGCAGCCTCCTTGTTATGGCAGATCGATTAACATGAAATGCGCATCTTCCGTCGCTCGAAGCGCAAGCGTTGACTCCGCCTCCATCCGCGCGCTGTCCATGGTTTCCAGCTGTGCCTGATTGGCCTCTAATTTCCCGTTAATGACCATAAGAAAAATACGTCGATTCTCACCCTGATTGAAGACAAGCTCTTTACCTGCTTCCAACTTGCTGAGATAGATGCTCATATCCTGGTAAATTTTCGCTTTGTGTTCGCCGCCTTCAGGTGTTACGACCGGCAGCAGGGCATTCGTCATGGCTTCTGGCACATAGGTCACGTTCTCGAAGGACGGCTCTGTGCCCCGCTTTGCCGGCATGAACCAGAGTTGGAACAAGCTAAGCGGCTCCGAATCCGAGGCATTGTACTCAGCATGAATCACACCGCTGCCCGCTGACATGCGCTGAACGCCGCCTGCTGCCGTAATCGCCACATTTCCTAAACTATCCTCGTGCTTAATCGCTCCGCTGAGAACGACACTGACAATTTCCATGTCACTATGCGGATGAGGTCCAAAACCGCGACCCGCGGCAATTTCATCATAATTGCAAACGCGCATAACCCCGAACCCCGTATTATTTTCATCAAAATAATCACCAAACGAAAAGCTCTTATACCCCTTAAGCCAGCCTAAATCCGAACTGTTACGCGTATGTGCAGGAAAGACTTGAATCACAGCTATCGCCTCCTTTATGTAGTACTCTAAGCTTATCATATTGTGATAATCGACTTCCATGTCGGAACCGTGGCGGAACGGTTGCAAAATAGAGGCGAGGCGCCGAAGGAACAAAAAAGGCCATCCCCCGGCCTTTTTAGACCTTTCGGAACAGCCCTTATCTGCTTACTAATCGCCAAGCACGGAACCTGCAAAGTCCGGCGTGCCGTCCTCATGCCACTTCAGCACACGGACAAATGTATGGCGGTTGGGATCGTAGAGCGGATCGCCTTCGATCTCTTTGTAATTCCTCGCGTGGAACACGAGAATGTCCTGTGAACCATCTTCCGACACGGTGAAGCTGTTATGCCCAGGCCCATAAAGGGCGATGTGCTCGTCGGTTGAGAGAACCGGCGATTGGGATTTTGACCACGACTGCGGGTCCAACAAATCCGCGTCTTCGTCTGCCGTTAACAGCCCCATACAGTAATTGAAGTCTGTTGCGCTTGCGGAAAAAGAGATGAAAATTCGTCCATTGGCCTTCAATACCGCCGCACCCTCATTGACCTTAAAACCGATAATTTCCCAATCATACTCAGGTGTCGTTATCATCACCTGCTTACCTTGGAGTGTCCAAGGACTACTCATTTCGGAGATGTAGAGATTCGAATTACCTACAATGTCAGGATCCTTCTGCGCCCAGACCAAATACCGAATTCCGCGATGTTCGAAGGAAGTCGCGTCCAGCGCAAAACTCTCCCACTCGGTGCGGAGCTGCCCCTTCTCCACCCACTCCCCTTCCAGCGGATTGGCTGCATCATTTTCAAGAACAAACATTCGGTGGTCAAAGAGACCCTCGTTCGTTTCAGTCGTTCTAGCCGCAGCAAAATAGATATACCATTTGCCCGCTACAAAATGAATCTCCGGCGCCCAAATATTGGCACTCAGCGGACCTTCGCTATATTTCCGCCATGCTACGACCGGCTTCGCCTCCCTTAAACCATCAATCGTCGCTGAGCGACGCAGCTCAATGCGATCATACTCAGGAACCGACGCTGTAAAGTAATAAAATTCATCTGTATGCTTATATACCCAAGGATCAGCACGCTGCTCCAAAAGAGGTTTGATTACGTTGGTTTCCAAGTTTTTCATAAGTTAGTCTCCTTTAACGCTATCTGTGTTTGTCAATTTGTCAATTTGTCAGTTCATCAGCCTTTCACGCCGCCAACCGTAAGCCCCGACACGAAAAACCGCTGGAAGAAAATAAAAACAATTAGGATCGGGACGATCGCCAGCACGGACCCGGCAATGAGAATATCGTAGTTGTTGCCGTAAGGCGTGACTAAGCTAGATAGACCGATGGGCAGTGTCAGCTTCTCACCCGTTTTGAGCACAATGAGCGGCCAAACAAAGCTGTTCCAGCTGGCAAGAGCCTGCAGAATAGCCATTGCCCCAAAGGCCGGAGCCATCAAAGGCATCATAATCTTGAAAAAGATTCCGTACTCCGAGCAGCCGTCAATTCTTCCCGCATCGAGGAAATCCTTTGGCAGCCCAGCCGCATATTGCCGGAAGAAGAAGATTGGCAGCGGTGCTACGACAAATGGCAGAATAACCCCGGCATACGTATCAATTAAACGGAAGCTGATCATCTGCTTATAAAGCGGGAGCATAATAATTTCAACGGGCACCATCATGACCAAGAGCACGAAGAGGAAAATGAGATTTCTCCCGACAAAACGGTACATCGCCAGCCCGTAACCCACCATAGAGGATAAAAGTAAACAACATAGGGTATATACAACCGAGATCACAATACTGTTCTTATACCATATCAAGTACTTCTTGGCGGAGGCAGAAAACAGAAACGAATAGTTATGTAAAGATAACAGTTCCGGTTGCAGCTTCACATTAAGCCCATAACGCAGCATCTCTTTCGATGGTTTTAACGAGGCCAAAGCCAGACTGTAGAACGGGAACAAAGCGAGAATCGCAAGTACGGCAAACAGCAAGAACAATAAGGAGGATTGAAGGAATTTGTTTCTTTCCATTTGCATGTCCTAGTCCTCCTTTTTAAATAATCCGAAAAATTTTAACTGAATGACATTCAATACCATCGTAATCGCTAACAAAGTAATGCCAATGGCTGAACCGAATCCCAAATTATTTCGCTCGATACCTTCCCTGTAGAGCAGGCCAATCATCGTCAAACCAATGTCATTGGGGGAGCGATTGCCATTCCACAGAATGAAGCTCTCAGTAAACATGGAATAGCCGCCATAGATTGAAATCGTAATGACATAAATCGCAACCGGCTTCAATAAAGGCAGTGTAATGCGCCAGAAGCGGTCCCACTTGTTCGCGCCGTCAATCTCCGCCGACTCATATAGTTCATGCGGAATGCTTTGCAGCGCTGACAAGAAATAAATGATATTGACGCCGGTAAAACGCCAAGTCGCCAGGATGACCATGACAAGCATGCCGGTCGTTGAGCCCGCAAGCCAGTTAATGCTCGGCAAGCCTAGCAAATGTCGGAAACCGTTCATTACAGCTTCGTCCAAACTGCCGAAAACAAGCCGGAATATCGTCCCCGCCACAACTACCGAAGTGAGCGATGGAATAAACAAAGCAGAACGGAAAAAAGCGCTCGCTTTGGTGAGCTTAGCGTTCAGGAATACAGCCAGCACAAGAGGCAGCGGGATTAACACCAGAATGGTCCAGAATGTATACCTGCTGCTATTTTTCAATGCCGTAAAAAAGGACTCGCTCCATAAATTTTTATAATTGGCCAGCCCAATGAAATGCGTTTGACCCGGAAGCACCTCTTGGAAACTCATGACCACCGTCGTCACTACCGGATAGGCGAAAAATATGAGGAAAGACAATACAAAAGGCAAAACAAATACGTAGGGAGCTACCCGGGAGGAATACAGAAATTTACTCATATCTACTATCGCTACTCCTCTCTAGAAGCGCTGCCGGCTTCATCTAAGCCGTATCATTCAGCTCAGGCAAAGCCAGCAACGGAACGCGAGGCGTTCGAACTACTTGATATTTTTCACGGCATCGTCCAGGACTTGTTTCGGATCCTTCAAATCATTCAGCGCTTGGAAAATCGCTTTCGTCTTGAGGTAATCAGATACAGCCGGCGTCTTCTCCTTAATATTCGTAGGCGCAATTTCACCTTTTACAGAAATGAGAACGTCCCACAGATTCTTGCCAAAATATGCAGTGAATTTGTTATCCGCTTTGAGCGCAGGATCGTTCCAAACATCCGAGCGAATCGGGTCAAATCCGAGCTGCGACCAGATCTGGATGTTCCCCTCTTTGGACAACTTGGCATAGGAAAGGAACTTCTTCGCAATGTCTTGATTCTTCGATTGCTTCGTAATGACCGTACCCGTGCCCCCCATTCCGGAAGAACGCATTTCGCCTTGCTTAAATACCGGCATCGGTTTAATGATAATTTTGCCTTTGAGATCAGGCATGTAGTCTGTGAAGCGCCCCATATACCACATTGGCATCCAGACCGAAGCCGCTCCGCCTTTATTCATAAAGCCATAGTATTCTTCCGCATGGTGAAAGCCGCCCGGAGCCACAATAGCTACTTTTTCCTTCACCAGCTTTTGAAGGTAAGACAGCACATCCGTGTTCGCCTGATCTCCCAATGTCACGTTACCGCTTTTATCCAGAAAATCTGAACCATGTTGAACAACGAGTGGCCAAAAGCTCCACTGATCCTGCGTTTCGACGGTCGTCATCGGCTTTCCGGTCTTTGCGAGAACCTGTTTGCCTGCATTTTCATAATCGTCCCACGTCTTAATGTTGTCCGCATTCACGCCTGCTTTATCGAGAATTTCCTTGTTATAGTAGATGACTTGAGCGCCAACGTGGTAGTCTATGCCGTAATATTTGCCGTCTTTGGCATAATTATCGAGTCGAGACATGACCAGATTTGCTTTTTCCGGCTCAACAATATCGTTTAGAGGGGTAAGTTGCACATCACCTTTCAGGAAATTCCCAATCTTGCTGATTTCAATGTCAGCCATATCAGGAGCACCTGTACCGGATTGCAGCGCAACAAGCAGTTTATTGTGGTTATCATCATAAGGGAACGTCGTCGCTTCTAGTTTGATTGACTGATCAGGATGATTTTTATTCCATGACTCGGCCATGCTTTCAAAAAATTTCTGATGCAGTTCATTAAACGTCCAGAAGCTCAGCTTGACTGGCTCGCCTGGCTTGGTTGCGCTATCACTTTGCGTGGAGCTCGGGCTTGATGTGCAAGCAGATAGTAAAAGCATCGATGCCAGCACCACAGCTGAAGTTACTTGAAGCTTCCTTTTCATAACAATGATTCCCCCTAGATTGGAATTAACAACGTGTAAGCGCTTTACATATCGAATTATAGTACATAAAATCCCATATTTATATAACCAATTCAGTATAAAATCATATTTATTATATTAAACATATTCCCTTTTATTGATTTACTAAGTACAATGAGGCTAGCTAGATTAAACAGAATCAGGTGATGCTCGAATGAATAAAGTTCCTCTCTATCGACAAATTTACCAATCCATCAAAGACAAGATTATTTCAGGAGAGCTCCGTCCCAAAGATCGCGTACCTTCCGAGCAGGAATTCATGGATGAATTTAGGGTCAGTAAAATTACAGTGAAAAATGCCCTGGCCGCCCTCGTGGACGAGGGGCTCGTCACGCGCATTCAAGGGAAGGGAACCTTCGTATCGACAAATCCGGTATCCGTGACCATGGAAACGGCGGCGACGCGGTCTGTCCCTATCTCGCCAACTGCACACGATTACAATTACATTGGTCTGATTATCCCTACGATGAAAACAAAGGTCATTCAACGACTAGTTGATTATGTCGAGTTTTATGTTAAGGAAGCTGGTTATCAGCTTGTCCTGCATATCACTCGGGAATCTTCCCACGAAGAGTCCCGTGCCGTCCAACAGCTTACGAACACGCAGGGCGTTCGCGGCATCATTGTTTTCCCTACGGAAGATGAGAGCTATAACGAATCACTGCTGCGTTTGTCTTTAGACAAGTACCCTTTTGTCTTCATCGACCGCTACTTGCGTAATATCGATACGTACCGGATTACATCCGATAATTGGGGTGGCGCCTATGAAACCGTAGACCGTCTGCTCAAGGTGGGGCATCGGCAAATTGCTCTCATCTCCCCGGATAATACGAATACGAGCATTGAGGACCGCACCCACGGCTTCGAAAAGGCTTATATTGACAGCAACATTCCCATTGATAAAAACTTATGGTGCCACGTGCCCATCGACATCCTGAGAACAGGCGACACCTCAGCTTATGTCACTAAATTTCTGCATCAACATCCCAACCTTACAGCTGTCTTTGCTCTGACAGCCGAGATGGCGAGGCTTGCGCATCATGCCCTCCATGAGGAAGAAGGACTGAATCCTAATACCGAGCTTGTGTCCTTCGATGATCCGGAAATCCCGGGAATCTCGCACGTGCTGCAGGATGAGGAGCAAATGGCGCTTTCTGCCGTAAGCTTGCTGCTTGAGCAGTGCAGCGGCCAGTATACGCCGCATCGCATGGAAATCCCTGTGCGTTGGGTGCAGGTTTAGGGGTGGGGCTGCAGGTCCATGCTGCGACTTTGAGCTTGCTTTAGCGGAACAGTGATCACCTATTTCGGTTAAATCAGCCGATATCCCTGACCTAGCGGAACTACATGGCCCTATCCGCGAGCAGTCACCTGCAAATCGGCCCAAACAAGCGAAATAGCGCCCCCTGGTTCCCTTTAACAGGGCTAGGGGGCGCTTTACATCAAAATAGCGTATCGTAGTTCCGTCTCTCCGCCGCCACCAAAAAAAGAGGAGCCCGCAGGCTCCCCTCCTCCTATTCTTCAAGCTGTATCCACTCCGCATACAGCTGATCCAGATCCCCCTGGGCCGCTTCGCGCTCTGCCCAGAGGCGGCTCAGCTCCTCAGGCGCCGGATTCTCCAGCACCTGATCGAGCCCGCCGAGCCGCGCCTCCGCTTCCGCGATGTCCCGCTCCAGCCGCTCGCGCGCGAACGCAGCCGTGCTGCGTGACTTCCCGCGCGGAGCAGACGCCACGTGCGGCTCCGCCTTGGCCGCTGCTGCCTTGGACCCTGCTCCGGCGGACTTCGCCACCGGAGCGGCATCCGCCTTGCGCGCCTGCGCCGCGCGCAGCTGTGCGCTTTTCGCTTTGTAGTCATCAAAGCTGCCCAAATAAACGGTGATGCGCCCTTGATCCAGCTCCCAGATTTTCTGGGACAGCCGGTTTATGAAGTAACGGTCGTGCGTCACCGCAAGCACTGTGCCCGGAAACTCCTCAAGCGCTTCCTCCAGCGCCTCCCTTGAGGTTATGTCCATATGATTCGTCGGCTCATCCAAAATGAGCAGATTCGGCTTGCGCAGCACGAGCAGCGCCAGCCGCAGCCGCGTCCACTCTCCACCGGAGAGGGAGCTTACCGGTTTAAAAACATCTGCGCCATAGAACAGATAAGCGGCGAGTCGGCTTCTAGCTTCCCCTTCTTCCAGCTTCGCTTCCTCGCAAAAGTATGCCAGCACCGTCTTCTTTTGGTCCTCGGGGTACTCCTGCTGCGCCAAGTAACCGATGTCCACGCGCGCGCCGATTTGCAGGTCGCCGCCATCCGGCTTCACCTCGCCCAAAAGCATTTTCAACAGCGTCGTTTTCCCTGAACCGTTATGCCCCAGAAGCATCACTTTCTCGCCATACTCGAGCAAGCCGCTTGCCTTCCGCAGCAGCACTTTATCCCCGTACTGCTTGCTTACGTCATCAAACACAATGACCCGCTTGCCGGAGCGATCGTCCACCTTCAGCCCGAATTCAGCTGCCTTCGGATCAAGAACAGGGCGCTTCAGCTTCTCCATACGATCCAACGCTTTCTGCATGGATGCCGCTCTGCGGAAAAACTTATCATTTCCTCCGATACGCCCCCACTCCATGAGCTGCTTGATCGTCTCTTTCATTTTCTTGATGACCTTCTGCTGTTCCTGATAATCCGCAAATTGCTGCAGCAGTCGGACTTCTTTCTCTTTCATGTAACCCGTATAGGATGTCAGATACGTCGAAGACTCCCCGTCCTCCAACTCCACAATTTTGGTGACGACCCGATCCAAAAAGTAGCGATCATGAGACACGATGAAGCACGCGCCTTCATAATGGGTCAAGTATTCTTCCAGCCATTCAACGCCAAATAAATCGAGATGATTCGTCGGCTCATCGAGCAGCAGTACATCCGGCTTGCCGATCAGTTGGGATGCGAGTGCAATCTTCGTCTTCTCCCCACCGGACAGCGAGGCGAAGCTTCGTCCGTATACCTCACGGGCAATGCGAAGTCCGCTTGCCACCTGGTCGATTCTGGCATCCAGCTCATAGCCGCCTTCCCGCTCAAAACGCTCCTGCAGCTGCGCATACCGCCCCAGCAGTTGATCGAGCTGACCGTCCGCAGCTGGCTCCGACATGCGCTGTTCCAGCTCCGTCATCGCGGTCCGGCACTCCAGCAGCTCCGCAAAACTAGCCGCGAGCACATCGTACACGGTGCCGCTCTCCCATTCCGTCGGAATCTGGGCTAAGTAGCCGATTCGTGTATCTTTGCGCACCGTTAATAGCCCTTCGTCCGGCTTTTCCATTTTGGAAATGAGGCGCAGCAGCGTCGATTTACCGCTCCCATTTCGTCCGACCAATCCGATTCGTTCGCCTTCGTGAATCTCAAACGTAACGTCCGCCAGCACCAACTGAGCGCCATGGTATTTCTTTATATTTTGACCATTTATAATTAACATCGTGAAGGATCCTCCTTGGTTATGGAAGACCCTATCCTGAACATCCTGAACGCAGCAAAAAAGGCCGCAGGAAAATTCCTACGACCTTCAGCGGATCATCCGATTGAGGTTAAGGTAGGTGTCTTCTCGTGAGTTGTGATGCCGTATGAGCAAATTTGGACAGACTTCTCCCGTTGTATGCAGATGCATGAACGATGCCAGCCATCGCGATAGGTAACTGGCTCACACGGTTGTTCACAAACTCTCGATTCATCCTACCTTCACCTCCTTTTCTTCACTATGTACAAAATCATATCATAACCGTCGGTCAATTCGCAACCGCAAAGCGCCCATCTTCCGGGCCTAATGCTCGCTTCGCATTTTGTCCGTGACTTCTAAATAAAGGACCTGGAGAAACTTTTTGATGTTAATTTTACTTTTCTCCGACTTCAAATTCTCATCGATTTCTTTCATCTTCAAACGGACATCCTGAAACTCAAAATAGAGCGGCGCATAATGTTCAAATTTCGGATTGCTGTAATCCGTCAAACCTATGCTAGCTATATGGGCCAGAGCAGCCATAACGGCGCGGCGAATTCGCTGCTCGACGGCTTTCCCTTCCTTTTCCACATCAGCTTCTTGCAGTTTGTGGCAACGTGCCGCCGTCTCATACAGCTCCTTCAGTGGCGGTATTCCGTCACCTCTATGATGCTTCGTCAGATGCTCAATAATGTCCGTCACGTCCCTGCTTCCGCTCTCCCCGACAATCCCCATGTCCATGAGAATGGGCTGGACGATTTCGCGTACGCTGCGCTTTTTACGAGGGCTCTCCGGACTGAGGTTCAAGAGGCTCAGCTTCGTCAAAGAGTCCTGAATCTCCTTTAAGGAACGGCTGATCTTCCACTGTTCGTTAACCTTGGAAAGGACCGCTTCCACTTCGATTTTGTTAATCGGCTTTTGGATATAGTATTCGACGCCGGCCTGGTAAGCCTTGCCGATCATCTCTTTATTTTCTATCTGCGAAATCATGACGTACTTGCCCTGAAAACCTTGCTCCTTGAGCCGAATAATGGTCTCAATGCCATCCTGATCCGGCATCAGCAGATCGATGACAACGACGTCCGGAGTCGTTTCGAGCAGCACTCTTTCCCCTTCGCTCCCGCTGCCTGCCGTTCCTACGACTTCACCTAATCCGCCTTTTTCAATAATCTTGTGCAGCATCAGCCTGCTTACCGCATCATCGTCCACAATTCCGAAAGACAGCATGATCTCTACGCTCCTTTTTTCAACGTATCGGTCAATAAGGTGATCACAAAAGTTGTCTGAGAGCCAAGCTCATCAGAACGCAAATGAATATCTCCGCCTAAGGAATGAACAATATCCCGTACGTGAGAAAGCCCGATGCCGGTTGCAGCAAAGCCTTCCTGATTGAATTTCGTCGTGAAGCCAGGCTCGAAAATCATCTCTTTCTCCAGATCAGCAATCCCCGTTCCCGTATCCGAGACCATCAAAATCGTTTCAGCACCACGCCCGTATGCACTTACGTGAATCGTCCCCTGATCTTCGATCGCCTCCACACTGTTGGACAACAAATTATTCATAACCGTCAGCAGAGGAAGATAGTGATCCGAATCATAATTGATGCGCAGATCAGTGGTGAATTGAATCCGTTTGCCGATCATCGCGCTGTACCCTAGATTGGATTTTATCGCGAACTCGATGATTTCCGCCAGCCTCATATTCGAGGCGAATTCCCGGTCAAACAGCTTTAATAAGCCGGCAAGGATGCGCTGCGAGTCCTTTTTTACCTCATGGATTTGTTGCGTGATTTCCAAAATCGTGCGGGCATAACTCTTTAGCCCCGAGCCATTCACTCTTTCATATAAATTGTGGCTTTTGGCCGTCAACTGCTCAATCGTTTCCATGGACTTACGCAGGTAGAAAACCTCGCCATATAGTCCGCTGTTCGTATTCAGCATTTGCTCCATCCGCTTCTGCTGCTCACTGTGGAGGACCCTCATCTGATGAATGGTCACGCTGCTGTAGATGCCTACTACAAAGTAGCTTCTTACAAGGGCAGTTACGGAAATATACACTAATTGCTGTGAAAACTTGTAGGGGGTATCGAAAATGACGCTGCGCGCCAGCAGCTCAATCTCATTGGACATGAGATCAATGAGCGATAAGAATAGACCAAGCACGAGGGGATGGAATCTCCCCATTTTCTCTTTCATCAAGCTCATGCCCACCGCAAAAGCCATATAGTACAGCATCGCAGGCAAATGGGTCTGCACGCTCCAGCCAAGCGATACAGCTCCGTGTGTCATGATCCCCGCCTCGATGGAACGAAACAGTAAAACGGTAATGCCGGTAATAATACCTGTATAGATATAAGGCAAATGTTTGAGCAAGAGCAGGCACAGAAGAAAGGTGCTGCTCCCCAGACCGATCCGAAACACTTCGCCGCTGAAGGGCGTTATTTTGAACTCGCCGGCAATGGCCGTCACAATGGCGATGAGAATCATTTGTAGCCCTTCATTTTTCAAGCGTCCCAGCCGATCACCCCCTAGATTAAATCCCATATCTGCTTGCTAATTAGAAGTATACATACGGTAAGAAATAAAGGGCGCACATACGCTGAACCTTTGCGAATGGCCATACGCGACCCTAATAAGGAGCCGCAAATCATCGCGATCCCCATCGGAATCCCGATTCCGTAGTTAATGGACCCCAGCACCATGAACGTAGCCAAGCTAGCTATATTGCTTCCAAAATTGAGCATTTTGGCGTTCCCGGCCGCTTTCACAAAATCAAAACCTAACATAAGAAAAACGAATATAAGAAAGGAACCCGTGCCCGGTCCAAAAAAGCCGTCATAGAAGCCTAAGCCGAAAGCGGCGCCTCCCATTAGAAGGGCTGTCCTGGTCGAGTACTGGCGGAATGTCGAGTTGTTTCCCCAATTTTTCCGAAAAAGTGTGTAGATAGTGATCAGGATCAACATGACGACGACCAACGGCTTAAGAAAATCCGAAGGAATTTGCCTAAGTACCATCGTTCCGCAAACGGCTCCTGTTAAAGATAAAAGAAATAAGCCTTTTACTGCTTTGAAATCGATATTGCCTGAACGCATGAAGGAAATGGTACTCGTCAGGGACGACATCGTGCCAGCCAGTTTATTCGTTCCCAGCGCGATGGCCGGTGGCAATCCTGTTGCCAGAAGAACAGGCAAGGCGATCAATCCCCCGCCTCCCACGACCGAATCGACATAGGCGGCCAGAAACCCTCCAATGATGACGAACAATAACATTTCCCAACTCAAGTGTAACATGATGTCAATAACTCCTCTTTCCGCTCAAATTCTCTACACCATTCTCGCTTCAAATCTTCGCGCCGCTAACGATAATGCATAATTGACTGCAAAATAAAGCACAGCCACGACAAACAGAATTGGTAAGGTATAGCTATAACTTTGTCCAATTACTATTTTCGCATGATGCATCAGTTCAGGCAAGGAAATAACAATGGCAAGAGATGTATCTTTGAGCAAGGAGATAAACTGGCTGACCAGCGGAGGAACCATACGGCGAAGCCCCTGTGGAATCACGATATGCCAAAGGGTTTGGACATAGCTTAACCCAGAAGAACGGGCGGCTTCGATCTGCCCTTTTTCGATGGAAATGAGCCCGCTTCGCACAATTTCTGCAATCATCGCCCCTTCAAAAAGCGTTAGCGCCACAATCGTCGCATTCATCGGGCCCAGCTTAATGCCGACATCCGGCAAGGCAAAACGGGCGAAAAAAATGATCAAAAGTAAAGGCAAGTTACGCAGCAACTCTACAGCTACGCCTAAAACAGGTGAAACGATGGGTATTTTCGTATAACGGACCGTTCCCACGACGCAGCCTACAAGAAAGCTTAGAAGGATGGAAATCAGGGCAACTTTTAGCGTCATATAAAATCCTTCGAGAATAAACCTCATGTTATCCACAGAGAAAGCATGCAAAATATCCATTCATTCACCCCCTCGCCAGCTTACGTTCTAGATACAAAGCGCCGTAGCTTAGTGGCAGCGTTAAGAGCAAATAAAGCACAGCGACGAAAATATACGTATCAAATGTGGCGTACGTCTCGCTTGCTATCATATCCCCAAAATACATAAGATCAAGTCCCGCAAACACCCCTAGTACCGACGAATTCTTAACCAGGTTAATAAACTGGTTGCTCAGTGGCGGTATAACAATTTTGATCGCTTGCGGAAGGACGACATGCCACATCGCTTGCCCATAGGTCAGCCCAGAGGACCTTGCGGCTTCCGATTGGCCAAGCGGAACTGACATGATCCCGGCGCGGATCGCCTCGGCGATGAAAGCTGCCGTGTACACCGTCAGCCCCAAGGTTCCGCATACGAAGCCGCTCAAGGTAACGCCAAGGGAAGGCAAACCATAAAAGAAGACAAAAACGACGAGCAATAGCGGAATGTTCCGAATGAACTCCACGTAAGCCGTACCTACCCACTGCAGGGGTTTTACCGAAGAGATCCGGCATATGGCGATTAACGTCCCCAGAATAAAGCTGCCGATTAAGGCAATGAGACTAGCCCAGATGGTGTTAACAAAGCCCTTCATAAAGATATCAATGTGGTCAGTGAAAATTGAGAAATCCGGCATCGGCTTGTGCCCCCCTCATAGACAGAAGATGGGCAGCTTGCGGCCACCCATCTGATCTTGGTTATTTGGATGGCGCCTCGCCGATCCACTTCTTATAAAGCTTGTCGTATTCGCCGTTTGATTGCAGCTTCTTCAGACTGTCGTTAACCACGGTTTGAAGCGCTGTTTCTCCTTTCTTCATCGCGATGCCGTAAGGCTCATCCGTGAATGGTTCACCGACAACGGCAAAGTTCGGATCCTGTGCCACCATGCCGTAGAGGATCGCATTATCCGTGGTCAGCGTGTCCCCTTGCCCCGCTTTTAGGGCACTGAAGGCATCTTGGTAGTTATCGAACTCCAGTACCGTTGCCTCCGGTGCTTTGGCTTTAATGTTTCCAACGGACGTAGCGCCTTTTACCGCCAGTACTTTGGTGCCTTTTTTAATATCGGCAACCGATTTGATCGGACTGCCTTTCTTCACTAGCAGGGACTGTCCCGCTTTAAAATAAACATCGGAGAATTCAACCTGCTTCTTGCGTTCGTCCGTGATCGTCATCGTGGCGACAATCATGTCGATCTCCTTGTTGTCGAGCATCGGGATGCGCGTCTTGGACGTTACTTCTTTCAGCTCAATTTTCTTCTCATCTCCGAGAATTTCCTTGGCCAACGCTTTGGCGATGTCCACGTCGAAGCCTTCGACTTCGCCGCCTGTCGGATTTTTCAAGCCGAACAGCTTCGTGTCGTATTTGACGCCAACGACCAGCTTGCCTCTGCTCTTGATCTCGTCGAGAACCGATGCCCCGCCTGCCGGCTTGGCCGTGCTTGGCGCGCTCGCGCTTGCTGCTGGCGAACCTGCTGGCGTACTGGACGCACCTCCAGTTGTTGATGTCGAGGCACACCCTGCCAATGCGAATACGGCTGATAATAAGACGATAAAATTCCACTTTCTAGCTATCATATAAGTTCATCTCCTCATTTTTAATGGTTCAGAACGCGGGATTAGTGATGCAGAACGAATATTAGTGATTCAGAACGCGGTTTAGAAACAGTCGTGCCCGCTCTTCTTTCGGATTGACGAAAAATTCCTCCGGAGGCGATTCTTCGACGATTTGCCCTTTATCCATAAAAACAACCCGATCCGCCACTTCCCGGGCAAAGCCCATCTCGTGCGTGACCACAACCATCGTCATTCCCTCATGAGCCAGCGCCTTCATGACGTCCAGCACCTCACCCACCATCTCTGGGTCCAGCGCCGATGTCGGTTCGTCGAAGAGCATAATTTTCGGCTTCATCGCCAGCCCTCTGGCTATCGCTACCCGCTGCTGCTGACCGCCTGATAATTGCGAGGGATAGCTTCCGGCTTTGTCCTGAATGCCTACCTTCTCAAGGTAGTACATCGCCGTTTCTTCCGCTTCCTTCTTCGGCAGGCCGAGTACTTTCATTGGCGCAAGCGTGATGTTATCGATGACTTTTTTATGCGGATACAGATTAAAATGTTGGAAAACCATCCCAATATCACGGCGCAGCTTGTTGATATCCGTCTTTCTGTCGCTGAATTTACGCTCGTTCACGGTTAGTTCTCCGCTGGTGATCGTCTCCAGTCGATTGATGCATCTGAGCAGCGTACTTTTGCCTGAACCTGACGGACCGACGACAACGACAACTTCCCCCTGCTGGACCTGAAGATCAATTCCTTTGAGCACATGAAAATCGCCGTAATGCTTCTCTACTTGCTGGAATGAGATCAATGGAACCCCCCCTTCACTTAAAAGCTTAACCATGTAAACTATTTGTCATGTTAACTTACACTTGATGTCTTTAAATCTTAATGTCAAACTATGGAATCTTATACAATCCGACATGAGGTAGAAAAAAGATTTGAAATTTTTGTTAAGGCGGGGTGCTGGCCTATAGTATGCTTAACCGTCTCACCTGCGGGTGAAACCATGGGGTTTGGGGTGAGGGCGAATGAGACACGGAAGGCGAGGAATTCGCCTAGGCGGTGAACGAGACAGCAGCGGGCACTGGGCGAGGGGCTCCGCTTGGGTGGCGAGCGAGACAACCGCGGGCGGGCGATTCGACGGGGCGGCGGACAAGACCCTGTAGTTCCGCTCAAATGCTAAAAACAGTCGATTTGGAACAAATATCGTCTTTTAGTTCCCTTATGCTGGGGAGCTATAGCAAAAGGCAGAAAAGACCGTTAGGCATTCAGCCTGACGGTCTATCTATGTTGTACAAAGTACAACAATATGGGCTGAATTTGACTCCGGCGCCCCTCTATATTGTACAAAGTACAATGTTATGGGCTGAAATGTCGATTAATTCAGCCAGTTGGGGTAAGTTCGTTGTACTTTGTACAATGAACTGCGAGATTAAAGACACGGAGCACCTCTTGTGTTGCACAAAGTGCAATGTAAGAGGGGTGAAGGGGCGCACTCGGCATACGTTAGCTATGAAAAACAGCGTTACTGACTCGGCGCGGGGGTATTTTGCCATACCCCCGCTGGTTTAAGCTTGTTTTACGACGTTAACGCAGACACGAGACGCTTTCAGCAAACGTTAGCGACGAAAAACAACGTTACGGACTTGGCGCGGGGACTTTTTGCCCATCCCCGCTGCGTTAAGCTTGTTTTACGACGTTAACGCAGACACGAGACGCTTTCAGCAAACGTTAGCGACGAAAAACAACGTTACCGACTTGGCGCGGGGACTTTTTGCCCATCCCCGCTGCGTTAAGCTTGTTTTACGACGTTAACGCAGACACGAGACGCTTTCAGCATACGTTAGAGAGGAAAAGCAACGTTACAGACTTGACGGGGGGGCTTTTCGCCCCCTCCCCGCTGGTTAAGTTCGTTTTGCGACGCTAACGCAGACACGAGACGCATTCAGCATACGTTAGCGATGAAAAACAACGTCACCGACTCGGCGCGGGGGTATTTTGCCATACCCCCGCTGGTTTAAGCTTGTTTTACGACGTTAACGCAGACACGAGACGCTTTCAGCAAACGTTAGCGACGAAAAACAACGTCACGGACTTGGCGCGGGGACTTTTTGCCCATCCCCGCTGGTTTAAGCTTGTTTTACGACGTTAACGCAGACACGAGACGCATCCAGCGTCACCTCTCCGGAACGACGGTGTACGCAGTCGTCTCCCCTTTTCTCCGCTCCACAAGGGTAGGGATTTGCTCAACGCCGCTGATGTCCGTTCGACCATTGTCATGCTTCGTCAGGGTGAGCGACAGAATCATGCCCCGAACCGTGTTCTTCCCCTTCGTCAATTTCGAAGATACGAAATTCCCTAAAGATGAAGCAGCGACGCGCGTTCGTTCTACGCCGTATTTATCTTTCATCACGGCCTGAGTGACCGGATGAAGCACATGCGGATGTGCCCCTAAGACGACGTTCACACCTTGCCTGAACAGGAAGTCCATCCACTTTTTCTGACCACTGTCCGGGTAGTTCCTATACTCTTTGCCGAAATGAAGACAAGCTATGATAAAGTCTGCTTTATTCTTCATTGCCCGAATATCCGCCTTCATCTGATTCGCATTGAACCGATTGACTAGCCACCTCTGCGGTACCGGTATGGCATTGGTTTTCTCGGTATAGGCTACTATGCCGATACGCACGCCTTTCACATCCACGATCAGCGGCCCTTTCGCTTCTTTCGCAGAACGCGCAGTTCCCGTATGCTGAAGCTTGTGCGCATCCAGAACCTGCAACGTTCGTTTCACCCCGCTGCGCCCGCCGTCCATGCAGTGGTTGTTGGCTGTCGTCAGGACATTGAACCCCGCCTTTTTCAGCGAACCTGCCAGCTCATCCGGACAATTGAAAACAGGAAGCCCTGTTCTTGGATTTCTCCGTTCTCTGGGACAGTTGCATTTGGGGCGGACGCCGGGAGAGCCCAGCAGTCTTTTGCCGGAGAAGGTCGTCTCCAAATTGCCTAATGCCAAATCATGCGCTTTCAAAATGGGGGCAACCTCTTCGAAAATAGGGTCAAACACATGCCCTTCCGGCCTTTTGGCCGCAGCAATAATTTCACTTTTCATCAATAAATCTCCGACAGCGGCAATCTTAACTTGGATCAACGCCCTCACTCCTCTCTTGAGCACAATATTCAAGAAAAGGAGATGACGCTTGTAAAATAGGCGGCACAGCAACAAGCGCAAAAAGACAGTCCGATGCTCCCCATCGAACTGTCCCCAATTCCAACCCTAATTCAGCAATCCCGCCGGCAGTTTGGCATCCCAATCTCTCGGAATCGGCAGGCCAAGCGCATGAATCGCGACCGCCGCCGTGTCCATAATCGACAAGCCCAGCAAATTGGCCTCGGGATTAACACCAGGACCCCGGCATCCCCAGAAAATGGTTATATCCCGCGGCGCGTCACTCCCATGATTGAAAGCATCCAAACCACCGCCACCGTGGTCGGTTGTGATGATCAGCAAGCTGTCTTCCAGCATCCCCGCCTCCAGCAGCGCTTTGCTGATCTCGCCGATCTGCTTGTCAGCACGCGTAATGGCCTTCAGGTATTCCGTGGAACCTTCCCCGTACCCATGGCGATGGCCGGCAGCATCCACATCATCCAGTTGAACGAACATGAGCTCTACCCCCGGATTTGAACGCAGGTACGCCCCGATGGCGGGAACCAGTTCTTCATCCGGAGCGGCATATTTATTCATGCCATCAATGTCTTCAATTACGCCGGTAATAATGGGTTTCCATGAAACGAATGCGGCCATTGTACTGTCAGGTCTTGCTTTTCGCAATATCCGGAAAATAGAGGGCGCCATAGAATCCACCGGAAAGCTTCGATTCTTTTGAATATGTACATGAGATTCATGCCGATTCGGCACTACACCATGCAAAAGCGATCCCCAGCACTCCCCGCTGTTGGAAGGATAGACGGTGCGAGCCAGGTGTGTTTGCACGCCTCCAGCTAGCAAAATATCCAGATAAGGGGTCTGTGCTTCACGGATGAATGTTCCTGCACCATCAATACCTAGAATAATGACACGTTTGATATCCTTTTTTGATACCATCGTTCTCACGCTCCCCGTTTTACCCTAAATCAGGTGAATCCGTCAGTGCAACTATCGGTTCTTCTGTACGATGCAGCTCGAAGATGATGATTTCATTGCTGCCCTTCCGCAGTAACGGCGCCGGTACATATAACGTACGCTGTGGACCTTTTTCCCAGTAACGTCCAAGATTAAAACCGTTGATCCACACAACGCCTTTGGACCATCCGTCCAAACGGACGAAGGTGTCTCCAGCCTCTTCAACGTGAAATTCCCCACGATAGAAAGTCGGGCGCTCCTGATCCCGCGCGTCATCCTGCTTTACGTTTTTCTCTGAACTCACAAATGGAATTGCATCTACTTTGTCCAGTGGCAGTGGATAAATCGTCCAATCAAACAAGAATTGATTGTTGAAGCGTACGCCTTCTGTAATCCCTTTGTAGTCCTTCAGTTTCGGTCCGTAATTAACGCGGCCCATGTTCTCAACCACGATGTCCAGCCTCGCGCCTTCGGCAGGAATGTCCAGCGAGAGAGGACGCGGGTCCCAACGCTCAATTGTGTCTTGGTAGACACCGTCCAGGAAAACTTGTGCGCGATCGTGCACCTCTTGCAGGTGCAGCTTTTCTCCGGTCCGCGGACCGGATACCTGTGTTGAATAAACGATGAAGCCATAGCTTTGGCCCAACATCTCCATCGGCTCCGGGCACGTACGTTTAACAGGTGTGGAAAGCTGGGCTAGCTGCCCCAACAGATCTGCTTTCTCTGTTAAGGCTACGCGGCCGTAGCTTTTCTTCGGAATAGGCGCCGGGAATGCAGGGAACTCTTTTTCATCCATCTCGAGATAGCGAGCAATCACGCTGCGGACGGCACGAAATTTCTCCGTTTCATCTCCGCACTCTGAAAGAGGTGAATCGTAGTCATAGCTGGTAATCGTCGCCTCGTACTTCTCCCCAAAGTTCGCTCCGTTGTAGAAGCCAAAGTTCGTTCCGCCATGGAACATGTAGAAATTCACAGAGGCCCCTGCGCGCAGCATGCGATCAAAGACATCCGCGACCTCACCCGCATCTCGCGTGTGGTGCGGCTTCAGCCAGTGATCGAACCAACCGTTCCAATACTCCATGCACATGAGCGGCTCATCCGCACGGTATTCACGAAACTTCTCGAACGCTTCCTCTGGTCTGGAGCCGAAGTTAACGGTCGCAAGCGTGCCGGGAACCGTCCCTCCTTGAAGCATCCCGTCTTCCGGACCATCCGATGTAAATAACAAAACATCAACGCCGCGCTTCATCAGACCATCACGTAAATACGTAAGGTATGCCGTGTCGTTGCCGTAGCTGCCATACTCATTTTCGATTTGCATCGCAATGATCGGTCCGCCATTGGTGCTTTGTAACCGGGTTAACCTAGGAATTAATTCATCATAATAACGATCTACTTTCATCAAATATGTAGCATCCATGCAGCGAAGCTTCATATACGTGTATTGCAGCAGCCAAGCCGGCAACCCGCCGAATTCCCACTCCGCACAGATGTAAGGACTTGGCCGAACGATCACGTGAAGTCCTAGCTCGCCTGCGAGTGTGATGAATCGCTCAAGGTCCGCAATGCCTTCAAAGTTATAGGCATTTTCCTGCGGCTCATGCAAATTCCAGGGTACATAAGTCTCTACAGTATTAAAGCCGCACGCTTTAAGCTTCAGGAGCCGATCTTCCCAATACTCAGGGACTACACGGAAATAATGGATGGCTCCGGACAAAATTTGAAAGGGTTCCCCATCTAAAAAAAATTGTTTATCTCTGGCATGTAAAATGGCCACAATGATCCCTCCGGATGATGAGTGCTGTCGGATATTTTTATAAATTTACCTACTCTCATCTTCGCTGAAAGGATCGTGAATCTCCATCGCCAAATGGATCATTTTCTATACCAAATGTGCCAAATGGCGTGGTATGATGGAACAACTAAGAGGACTAATGGGAGGAATGGCGGATGGAACAACAGTTGGAGGATTTGTATCGATTCCCTAATATTATCAATACGCTTCAGGTGATCGGCTGCCATTTTGGCTTGAAGCCTCCAGGGTGGCATTACCCCAGACATCATCACCATTTGTTCGAGCTGCTGTACTGCGTGGAAGGTGAAGTCGCGCATGAAATTAACCGTGATAGGGTGACGATGCAAGCAGGAGACTGGCTGCTGATCAAGTCCGGCGTCAGGCATCAATCCTCCAACACCACTCAGGCGGATTACGGTTTCTTTAATGTACATTTCGATCTCGATGACCCCGAGATTCGCAGCCTGCTCTCCCAGGCACCCTATCGGCTCATCCGGCACAAAGAAGCGGAACAAAGCAAGCTCCGCTTCTACGTCGGCGAACTGGAGGGTGTAATGCAGCGCAACCACACTGATGCCGAGCCCTCATCTTTGCGTTTCGAGGATAAGCTGCTCCTACAGTCGTATACGCTGCTCATCATACACGTTGTGCTCCAGCTTTTTCGTGAACACGGCTCCTCTCGCGGACAAGGAACCGCTGCCGAGAAAGATCCTTCGCTTTTCACCGCCGATATCGCACACATGATTGAAGAGAAGCTCGCGCTCGGTCTATGCGAAGAAGCGACAGTAGCGGGGATCGCCAAGGAGATGAACCTAAGCCGCAGCCAATGCAGCAAGCTGTTCTCTAAGGTGTACGGCCTTTCCCCCCGCCAGTATGTCAGTCAGCAGAAGCTGAAGCTGGCCAAAGAACTGCTCGTTACGACCCATCTGCCGATGACGGACATAGCGGAGAAGCTGGGTTTCCACTCGGCCAGTCACTTCTCCCGCCAATTCCGACGTTGGACCGGCCAGTCACCGAGCGAATTCAAGCCGAGACATCATTCGACGAACTAGTTAATAATGCCATGAGAAACAATATCCATACTGACCGAAACTTTGAAATCCACTTCGGGGTATGTTTGATCCCAATCAAGCTCTTTCCACTCCTTCGGATGGAAAGCGATCATATCCCTTCCGATGCCCAGTGCATCGGAATGCGCCTTCTGGAGCTGCTTGCAGATCCCTTGCGCCTCTTGTGTGAGCAGCTCAGAAAATCGTTTGTTTAACTGCTCAATAAGCTGCTTGTCAATACGATTGTTTTTGGCATGTTCGGTGATGATCGCTTTCAACTTCAGATGCAATTGAACCTGAACTTGTCCGGATGAACTAACCGCAACCTTTTTGCTGCGGCTCGACTGGATGATGTTCAGCGATACGTGCTGCGACACATCGTTTTTGCCCTTCGTTTCTTCCACCTTTCTCGTGACGATACAGACTTCTGCTTTCTTGCCGTTCATCAAAAGGAACAAGGAAGATTGCTCAGGAGTGAGCAGATATCCCGTATACTTTCTCTTACTAAGAAGCCCTACCCCTTCGATGACAGCTTTATCTTTGTCCGTTTCGCCATCTTTGGCGTTTTCTCTCCTTAGAATTGGAATGACACCATCTTTTCCCCGATCATGAAGAAGAGGGTAAATGGAATGCACAGTTACAAACGGAATGACCGTTTCATACTGGGCGCTTTTAATGATTTTGCGCAAGTACTCTCCGGATGTCGCGGACCCGATACGGTTCAAGCGAATCAAGTTCGCCGCTTCACCGTGGACGATAGCCACTTTGGCTAGCATAGGATCGTTAGAGTTGCGGAATGTGGCGTCCAGAAGATTCAGAATATCCGATTTCGCCAATTTATCGCAGATGAGCATAACTTGATTTTTGGAAGTGCCGATGGGCCCTGCAATTTGCAGGCCGATTTTTTTATACAAGGATTCTTGCAGCGTCGGACCTGTTGCCGTCAATACCTCATGAATGGGCACGGTTCTTTCCTTGCCTCCGGGAGATTGGATCGTGACGGTGGTGACGATTTCATTTTTCTCGTTCGTATCCAGAGAGGTTGCATAAATAAGCTGCAAATTTTTCAAATCGGAATGATAACTGCACCCTGACAACAACAAACCAACGATCAGCCAGAATAGAGCTAAGCGAATCACAGCTGCTGTCCCCCTTTTTTGCCTTTTAGCCAAACAAACAACAAGAGTAGAACGGGTAGGCCGATCGCGATGAAGCTCTCGAATTCCGTAACCTTCTGTAAGAGGGCAATCCTTTTTTCCGAACGCCACGCGAAACCGACCAAACAGACTAAGGGAACCAGATAATAAATAGCTTTTCTGTGTTCATTGTTATGAAACCAATATCCGAACCCTTTGCCTGCGGCATACATGTAGCTAATGAGCGATGCGGTCACTTTGACCAACCAGACGGAAAGGAAAATCAAATCCATCCGTTCCAGAAAAGGCAAGGAAATCCCGTTCAAAAAGTAAGGAACAGGCTGCGGGATGAAGGGAATCGACTCGGGACTGAAATTCAGGAAGCACAGCAGAACGACAACCAAAAAGAACAAGGTCGCCATCGTGTTCGCCCACAGTACAGGGGCCAATATACCCTTCTCTTTGGATTGCACATCGGAGGAAAGCACCAAGAAAAGCTCAAAACCGAGGAAAGTGATCACGGAACTTTTCACTCCCGCCATGATGGCTGTCCAGCCCTTCTGTCCGATAGGCAGCAGATAGCGATAATCCATTGTATAAAAGCTGGTAAGCATCATCGCCACCATTAAGATGAGCAGAAAGGTAACCATCGTGTGATAACGCGCAATGATGGCCAATCGTTCTTTAGCAAAATAGATCAATATGACAAAGTTGGCTGCAATAACGAGCCATGGATTCGTAAACGGCAATATCCAGAGCTCGACAAACATCATTTCCATCAGCAAAATCAGACAGGAAAGAAATAGAAAATGGAAGGTGTAAAAGGCGTTGACCACATTCCCCAGCCATTTGCCTAGAATAAGCGGCATAAACTCATAGAAGTTTTTCTTTGGAAATCGTTGGCACAGAGCGGCATAAATGATTAGAAGCACATTGACGCATCCCCCTGCTAGTATGACGGAAATCCAGCCGTCTTCACCGGCAGCTTGATGCAAGACATAAGGGAAAGACAACACGCCGATGCCTACCTGAGTTTGCAGGATGAAAGCAAATAATTGCATTCTGCTCATGACACCCTCCTATCCGAAGCTTTCCTGCGAAAGATTCGCTTGGGGAGCTGTACGAGCGTAGTCAAGATTCTACGCGGTTGGAATGGCGTAAATGGGTAAAAGTAAGGGACCCCGTACGTTTCAAGCTTACTTAAATGCATGAACAACAGTGAAAAGCTGAAGGCTATCCCGGCAAAGCCAAGCAGCAAAGAAGCGATCATGATCGGGAAGCTGACCAACCGAACCGCGAGGCGCATTTCATGAGATGGAAGACTGAAAGAAGCAACGGCGGTCAATGAAATAACGACGATCATCGTTGTGGACACTAATCCGGCGTTGACCACTTCACTGCCAATAACCAAACCGCCGACAATGGAAAGGGTAGACGCAATAGACTTCGGAAGCCGGATCGCCGCTTCTCGCAGCAGTTCGAGCACAGTAATCATAAACAGTGCTTCAATGAGGGGATTGAAAGGAATATTTTCTAAAGAAGCCTTCAAGGAAAAAAGCAAATCAATCGGCAGCACTTCGAAATGATTCGAGACGATGGCAATATAAACCGAAGGAAGGGCCAAACCGATCATGACGCTAATAAACCGGAGAAAGCGAAAAAAAGTCCCGTTCCACCACCGGACATTGAAATCGTCTGCAATTTGAAAAAACATAAAAAACGTTACCGGAAGAACGACCGCAAACGAACTGCCATCTACCAGCAGGATGACTCTACCCTCCATCAGATGGGAAACGGTGGTGTCGGGTCTTTCGGTGTACAACATTTGCGGAAAAGGTGACCACCAACTGTTCTCCAGACGATTCAAAATCTGGCCTGGTGATTTAATATACTCATCTTCATTAATCAGAAGTTTGGCAATCACTTCGTCAACTACACGGAGATCTGCAAGCTCGCTCATATATAACAGCTTAACGACCGTCGGGCTTTGCGCACCTAAGGTGAAGTCCCGCTCAATCAGATTCGGATTCTTGAGCCGTCTGTGAATCAACTGCACATTAACTTCTGCGTCATCGACAAAGCCTTCATGGGAACCGCGAATGACTTGTTCATTCTGCGATTCCGCGATGCTGCGTTCAATACTGGCGCTGACATCAGCCAGAATGATGTCCACTCGCTGATCAAGCAGAATCGCGCATTTCCCCTGCAGCATTCCCGCAGCCGCCATTTCCAAATCGGTGACGATTTCGATATCAAGGATGGGAAGAATGTCCTCCAGAAGCCCCTCTTTGGATTCGAGCAAAGGCCTCAAAACATCCGACTGCAGCTTGTCCCGATTGGTGGCAGCGTTAAGATAAAGAATCGCACCTTGAACGCCCTGCAGGCGAAATTCCCTGGTGCGAATATCGTCGGAAGAATGGAAGCAATCGAAAAGCTTACGCATATTCGTCTTAATCTCTGTAGAGATTTGGAATGAATCTTGTGGCAATTCCATGCTTCTCCCTCCCGCCCGTTTACCATGCGGTTAGTATTTGCCAATTTCTTCATTTTATCCAATAGAAACAAGACGATCATAGCTGATCGCCTTTTCTAAACTGCCCTGGTGTAATCCCCTCATACCGTTTGAACACGCGAATAAAAGTATTGCTGTTCGAGAACCCGACTTTCTGGGTAATATCCGTAATCGTGTCATCCGTGTCCATCATTAATTTCTTCGCCAATTGGACGCGCTGCTTGTTGACGTAATCAATGAAGGTTTCACCCGACTGCTCTTTGATGAAGCGTGACAAGTAGGGCGCATTCACTTCGAATTTTAACGACAGCGAAGTCAGACTCAGATCCATATCTGCCAAATGCTCGTCGATATAACTCAGCACATGATCCTTCAGATTCGTATTATGGCTTTTCTTCTTGGAGTCCACATAATCGCAGACGGTTTTCAAAAATTTATAAATTTCATCTTCAATTTCCGCAAATGATTCACACTGGGTCAATTGTTTAATTAACGCATGCTTCTCCACGGCCAGCTCATTCGGTCCCTGATCCAGATGCTCTATCGCTTTCAGAATCGTACCGATCAGTTCGAACATAAGAAGCTTGCCCAGCTGCAGCGACAGCGTACCGTCTGACACATTCGTGACAATCAGCTCGCTGACCGCCTCCATGGCCTCCTCGTATTGCCCCGTGCGGATATGATTGATGAGCTGACGCTCCATATCGAGCGGATAATACAGCTCATTCTTCGGCCGTTTAATCCGGTCAAACGGAATGATTTGGCTCGGGCCAATGACGAATTTGTACTCTAGCGCCTCTAGCGCCTCATCAAACCCGTGCGGAATTCCAGTCAGCGTCGGATGAATGTCACTGATGCCAATCGTCAGCTGGATGTAAAATTTCCCCTGAATAACTTCCTGCGCCACTTGTGCAGCGTCGATTAAATCCTGCTTCGCCTGAGCTTCATCCTCATGTTGGATATTAACGAGGAAGGCAATCATGCCGTCCACTTCGGTCGTAAACACCGTATGCTTGCGGCCAAGCAGTTCCTCCGTAATGTTTGTCACAATGTAGTACACATATTGCAGCTTGGATTCCGCATCCCGTGAGCTGTTGTCATTGAACAAAGCGGAGTAATCGCCGATATGAAAAAGCAAGACCGCGAAACGGTTCGTCTCAAACCGCAGGTCAAACGAGGCCATTGATTGCGCGAGGGCTGAGCCGCTCTCAACTCTACCTTTGAGGAGCCGCGCCAGAAAGTGACTGCGCAGCACGTCTTGCTGCTTCCGAATGGTCGTATTCGCCGTATCCTGGAAGGCGGCATTTTCCGACATGAAAGATTGCAGCAGCAGAAACTCGTCTTTGCTGTCTTGCATGTTCGATTTAACCTTGGGAGACACCAAGTCCACCATGCGGCGAATCGGCATATAGTGCCTTCGCGTCAACCAAATGGACATCGGACCGCCGACGAAAATACACAGGAATAAGCCTGCATAAATCCAGCTGCGCAATTGGCTGACTTTCGCCGCGTATATTTTTGTAGGCACGATCGAGACATATTTCCACTCATTTTCGACGGAGGAAACGTAAGAAACCGTTACTTCTTCCTTGTCCCATTGCTGGCTAAACGAACCTTCTGCTGAGGACGAAATCTGCGCCAAATCAAGATCGGAAACATGTCCCGGCTCACCAGCGATCATAATCGGCTTGTTGCTGGAGTCCAGAATCAGCACAATGCCGGCCTGGGCTAGCTGAATGTTGGAGATGGCTGATTTCAGACGCTCCGCATTGAGCATGACCACAAGCGTCGCCGGTGCTTCATCCGCATTCTGAATAGGCAGAGACTGCATATACACCATGTCATCTTCGGCTAATTGCAGAAAATTACCGAAGTAGATCTTTTCCATGCTGTCGCTCCACTTTTTAAAGGTAATCCCTTTATTAGGCTCGTGAAGCAATTGGAACAGAAGATCGTCTTGATTCATCGTCGAGGTGGTCACACCGAAATGCTGCTTTTTCATATACACATACAAATCGTTGATATCCCCGTTGGACGCCGCATAGGAACGAAGAGATGTGATGAGGTCGAGCGTGTCGATTTTCACTTGCGAGCTGTTGAATTCCGTTTGATTCACATATTTAATCACTTTCGGGTCCAGAGAGAGCTGCAGACCCATCCGTTTAATATCCTTAAATTGATTATCCAGAGATTGCTTCACCTGGTTCAACAGTGCTTTATTGGAGCGGATGACCTCTGAGTTCAACAAATGCTGCGATTGAAACAGTACCAACATCGTGATGACAATGGGGATACAAAGTATGGTTAAGTTCGAATAAAGCCAAAAAAGAAATACGCTCCGCTTCATGAAAGAAGCCCCTCCCCTACTCATGCTGTATGCGCATTATCCCATCTTCTTCCCCCAATGTACATCTACGATTCTTGCAGCATCATCATTTTTTATTGTTTTCCTGCCCTTAAGCCGAAAACCCAAATAGCCCGCCCTCTTTTCGAACATCCAAAAAGAGAACAGGTTCTGGTTGTATTATTCTTTAATCGCTCCGACCATAACACCTTTTACGAAATATTTTTGTAAAAATGGATAAGCAATGAGGATCGGTAACGTCGCAACCATGATTGTTGCATATTTAATGCTTTCTCCAATCGCTTGCGTATCGTTCGCGTTCCCCGTACCTGTGGTCATCGAATCCGTGCTGTTCTGGACGAGAATCTCGCGAAGAATCAACTGCAGCGGGAATTTCTCCCGATCATGAAGGAACAGCATGGCGTTAAACCAGGAATTCCAGTGCGCAACACCGTAGTAGAGCACCATGACGGCAATAACCGGCATGGACAGAGGAACCACGATCTGGAACAAAATGCGCCACTCGCCTGCGCCATCAATCTTCGCCGATTCCATCAACCCTTCCGGAATGGCTTCAAACGAAGTCCGCATAATAATTAAGTTCCACGTGGATATGGCTACTGGCACGATCAGCGCCAGATAGCTGTTGCCCATGTGCAGGTAATTGTTGATTAGCAAATATGTCGGGATCAACCCCCCGCTGAAATACATCGTGAACACAATGCTGATCATCAGGAATTTACGCAAAGCAAACTTTCTGGACAGGGCATAAGCGCCTAGTGTTGTAAAAAATAGATTAACCGCCGTACCTAGAATCAAAATTAAAAGTGTATTCCCATACCCGCTCAAAATGTTTGGATTCGCAATTACCTTCTCGAAGGCGCTTAAGTTAAAACCTAACGGCTTAAGAAGCAGCCCCGTATGCTGAATTAGCAAGTTTGAGTCGCTGATAGAGGCCATGAACACATAGTAGAACGGGTACACAGTGCAAATAATTAATAAGATCATAAGAATCGCATTACCGATATCGAATAGACGCTCAGTTGCGCTTAGTTTCATCGTTCGTTACCTCCTGAGACCTTTTCGTAAGAAAAGCCGGCGTCGTAAGATTAGGCTACCACAACCGGCTGCCCGAGAATCGGCGGGATATGCTGTTAGCGCTAATAAGCAAGGCAAAGTTAATCATCGATTGGAACAGCCCCACAGCCGTCGTATAGCTGTAATCATTCCCTTGGGCAAGCCCTTCTCTGTAAACAAAAGATGAGATCACATCCGCCGTTTCATACGTATTCGGATTATAAAGCAGGACAATCTTCTCAAAGCCGACCTCCATCAAGCCGCCGATCCGAAGAATGAGCAGGATCATGATCGTCGGGATGAGCCCTGGCAGCGTTACGCTCCAGATTTGGCGGAACCTTCCCGCCCCGTCAACACGAACAGCTTCGTACAGCTCGGGGTTAATCCCGCTAAGCGCAGCCAAATAAATAATGGATGACCAGCCCAGTTCTTGCCAAATCGATGTGGAAACGAAAATGGTACGGAAGTTCTCCGCATTATTCATGAGTGCTGAATCCTGACCGCCAAAGAACATAATGATCGAATTCACAATGCCGCCGCGGTTTGTAAAATCTATAATCAATCCAGAGATAACGACAATGGAAATAAAATGCGGCAAATAGGAAATCGTCTGTACGATGGACTTGAACATCTTCTGGCGAATTTCATTGAGCAAAATGGCGAGAATAATCGGTGCCGGGAAGCCGAAAATCAGATTATAGAAGCTGATTAAGAACGTATTGCGCAGCACGCGAACAAAATAATAGCTTTGAAAGAAATCTTTGAAATGTGCAAAGCCGACCCAATCACTGCCCCAGATCCCTTTCGCCGGGCTAAAATCCTTGAAAGCGATGACCGCTCCGTACATCGGGAAATATTTAAAAATGAAGAAGTACAGCGCAACCGGCAATACCATCAGGTAGATTGCGCGATTTTTTCTAATGTCGTCGAGTAGACCCCGAATGGAATTCGCCATGTTCTCACTTCCTTATTGATGTATTAAAAAGGGGAGGCTGAGCTCCCCGTACTCCAGCCTTATATTAACGTTTGTTATAACGATCCGTCGCCGCTTGGTAAATCTCAACCGCACGGTCAATGTTCATCTTTTTTACTTGCTCCATCGTTTTATCGTAGTCTTCTACTTTCACAGTGCCCATCACGACTTTCGTGATTTGTTCAGTCAGCAGTGTGCTGACATCATTCAGAATCTTCGCAGACTCTTTTGCTTCATCGGTCGAGAGAACAACTGGCGGAAGCATGACTTTATACGCGTTGTTCGCATATTTGGCATACAGCTTCACTGCGTCTTTCTGTGCTTGCAATTGGTAGTACTGATCGTTGTAACGGTCATCATCCAAACCGGAGAAGCCGTAGTTGGCGATAAAATATTTGGCCATCGCTTGGGAAATCGGCAGGTTGTCCGGATTTTTCAAAATCAAGTCTGTATACTTCGGCTGACCATCAGCTTTTGTATACGTTTGGCCTTCTATGCCAAAGTTTTTGAGCATGGCCCCTTCGTCGCTGTACAAATAGTCGATGGCTTTGACCGTTTCTGCCGCATGTTTATTGGAACTTGTAATGACCGTTCCGATATTGTCATATTCCCATGACGCTTGCACGAACTTCGGCTCGTCGCCTTTTTTCAGAACCGGATACTGCACAGCCGCCAGCTTCGCTTTCGGATCCGTTTTCTGAAGCGCCGGTGTGTAGGTCCCGATGCTGCCGCCGATGAAGCCATAGAATGCGCCCGCCTTACCGGAGGTAATTTTGGCATCCATCGTCTTCGTATCATTCGAAGCGAAGTCTGGATCGATCAGACCTTCTTTGTACCATTTTTGCATCGTCGTTAAATATTGCTTAAACTCCGGCTGGGTAGGACCGAATTTCACTTTGCCTCCATCGATATAGAAAGAGCTTGCATTGGCAATCGTCGACATGCCCGCAACACCATAGGCACCTGCGAAGTCAGCGAAGGAAAGCGGATAGCTTTTGTTCAGAGTGAAAGGAATCACGCCTTTCTTCTCTTTGAAAGCTCTTAGCACCGCTTCCCACTCGTCGACCGTTTCCGGCGCTTGCAAACCAAGCTCCTCAAGCCAATCTTGGCGAATCACCATACCGCTAAACGTCTTGTATTGGCCGTATTCGCCGACCTTTAAGTGGGGCAGCGCGTAAATATCGCCGTTGTCCGCTTTAATTTGCTTGGCAATTTGCGGATTGGCATCCAAGATTTTTTTCAAATTCGGGGCATTTTTCTCAATTAAGTCATTGAGTTTAATGATCGTGCCGTCTTTGAACATTTTAGCGGTTCCACCCTGCACGCTATTCCAGTTCCAAAGCATCGAATCCGGCAAATTATTAGAAGCAACCATTACGCCGTACTGCTGAACGTCATCCTGCGGCGTGTTTCCGGAGGAATGCTGGAAGTCAAACAACACATTCGTCTTTTTCGCCCATTCCTGGACCATAGGAAGTTCGTTCAAGCTTTTGACAACCGCTTTCGCGTTGGGATTCATCGGTGTCCATAACGTTACTTTCACAGGATCTTTAGAAACGGATGCCGTTGTAGCCGGCGATGCGCTTCCGTTTGCTTCTTTGGTTGTACCTGAATTGCCGCAAGCTGCTACTAAGGATAGTACGAGCGCGGAGGCAAGTACAGGAAGCACTTTGAATGCTTTATTTCTTTTCATAGAAACACTCCCCTGGATGATTATTGATCATTTGGCGCTAATGCCATATGCGGATTAGCCTGTGAATGAAGCATACATGGTAAAGGTGGAAGCCGTATATCGCTTATTTTTCAGTCATATTGTTTTCTTAAGAAAGGTCGTCGCCTCTTTTTGTAGCATCTTCATTTTATGAGAATTCCCTGAAAAACAAAGGAAAAATCGCCACCTCCCCGCTATATGCAAGCGGTTCAGTAGCGATTATGAAATGGCTCGGGGTTATTCGCCAATCAACACTTCAATGCCCAACGCTTCGATGGTGTCGATCCATTCTTTCGGACAGCCTGAGTCCGTGATCAGCATCGAGATTTCATCCAGCTTGGCCACTCGGGCGAAAGTCGACATGCCGAATTTGGAATGGTCTGCCACCAGAATCGCCTCCTCCGCCCGCTGCATCATTTTTCGTGAAATGACCGCTTCGGCCAAATGAAAGTCGGTAATCCCATCGGCAAGTGAAATACCGCCAACCGAGATGAACGCTTTGTTCACCTTAAATTGATCCAACATCTGATCCGTAAGGGAGCCCGTGGCCGCTTTGAGTTCCAGACTGACTTCTCCGCCCAAGAAAATAATTCGGCCGCCAAAAGTCTCCATCGCCAAATTAAGGACAGGGACAGAGTGCGTGATCAAGGTAACATTCGTATGATCCTTCAAGTAAGGCAAAATCTCGAGCGTTGTCGTACTGTTATCGAGCATGATCGTTTCCCCGTCCTGCACGATGGAAGCAGCCGCCTTGCCAATCGCCGCTTTCTCTTTCTTCATCATTTGCGTCCGTCTCAGAAAAGGCGGCTCGACAAGCTCCATGCGCATTTTGACTGCGCCGCCGTACACTTTGCGAAGTTTGCCTTCCTTCTCCAAACGATCCAAGTCCCTCCGGACTGTTTCGGTCGAAACGCTGAGGAGCTCAGACAAATGAAGAACCTGTACTTTTCCTTCCAACTCCAAATGATTCAGGATCTTCATCCTGCGATCCTCGAATGTTAATGACATAAATAACCTCCTGCCTATGACCGATGATAGCAATATCGTGATGTTTCATGTTGTTTTCATCTAGTGTATAAGCCGGAGGTTAGCCTGTCAACGCGATGCCAGAAGACGATTGATCTGAATGGATTCGATTGATGGAATGAAAAGTAAATGATTTGTAAATTTCTCATTGACAGTTCCAGAGCGCCGGTTATACAATTGTCAACAAACAACAACATTTTAATAAAAAACCACACGAAAACAACACTCACATAAAAAAATATGGAGGAATACACTTATGCAGCATCAACTGCTCTTTCGTGAAGATCAGACCTTTACGATTACTCAATTTACAGATTTACATTGGATCGATGGCGGCCCCCTCGATCAGAAGACACGGAAACTGATGGAAGATGTGCTGGATGCAGAGAAGCCTGATCTGGTTGTATTTACAGGCGACGTTATCTACACCGGATACGTGACTCCCGGCGAACCCGGATGCGAACAGCCGCTGGATGCGTTTCGGGAAGCCGTCCACGCCGTAGAAACACGCGGAATCCCTTGGGCGGTTGTATTCGGCAACCACGATACGGAAACGATCATTACGCGTGAAGACCTCATGCAAGCCGTGTTGGAACAATCGCATACCGTGACACAGCGCGGCCCGCGTGATATTCATGGAACCGGCAACTACGCGTTATCCATTCAAGGTGCTGACGGAGAAGATGCTGCTGCACTGTATTTTTTTGACTCGGGCAACCAATCCCCCGTGCCGCATATTCAAGGATACGATTGGATTCGCAGCAGCCAAATCGGTTGGTACGTAGACACTTCGAGAAAGCTGCAAGCAGAAAATGCTGAGCATGCCTTGCCTGCACTGGCTTTCTTCCATATCCCGCTTCCGGAGTATAAGCAAGTCTGGGACACAGAAATCTGTTATGGCAGCAAGCATGAACCTGTGTGCTGCGCACCTGTTAACTCCGGCCTCTTTGCAGCCATGGTGGAAATGGGCGATGTCATCGGCACCTTCTGCGGCCACGACCATGTCAATGATTATCGGGGCAATTTGCATGGCATTGAGCTTTGCTATGGCCGTGCCACCGGGTATAACACGTACGGCAAAGAGGGATTTCCCCGCGGCGCGCGGATGATCCGGCTTCGCCAAGGGGAGCGCAATTTCGAAACCTGGCTGCGACTAGCCGATGGCACGGTTGTGAGCGAGCAAGCTGAGCATACGCCAGGCGAATAATTTTACCGATTTTGTTTGGAGATGATGGCTTGGTTATCGTATCAATCTTACTTGTCATAGCTTCCGGCTTAACCCATGCCATTTGGAGCTTATTCACCAAAAGCAGCAACAATAAAAGTGTCTTCCTCTGGTCAATCATTATGGTGACCACCGTGGTTTTGCTTCCTTTTTTGATCAGAGAATTATGGCTTCATCCTTTATCCTTATCTTCTTACGGGCTTCTGCTCTTGTCAGCAGCTTTTCAGAGCGTTTATGCGCTGCTCTTGGCACGCACCTACAATATGGGTGATTTGTCTCAAATCTACCCGATCATGCGCGGTACCAGCACCTTATTAATCCCTATTGTAGGGGTTTTGTTCCTTAGAGAGTCATTATCCATCTACGGCTGGCTCGGGCTGCTCTTTATGGTTGCTGGCTTCCTTGCACTCAGTGGCATCTTCGTGGGTAAAAGGTCGGGAACTGCATCTTGCAGGAATATTAAGCCTTTCCTAATGGCTCTGTGCGTAGGCTTATGCACGACCTGCTACGTCTTCGTCGATAAGCTAAATTTGCAGCATGTTTCGGCCATTTCCTTGCTCGAAGTGACGAATATCGGATTCGTTGCTGCGCTGACGCCGATCGTCATCGCTTCCAAGCAGCTGCGGCTTGAATGGAAGCTGAACACCCGCATTATTTTGCTTGGAGCCATATTGAATCCGGGGTCCTATTTGTTGTTTTTATTCGCCATGAAATATGCACCCGTTGCCCATATCTCACCGATTCGAGAGATCGGCACGGTTTTCGCCACCATCTTAGGCATTGTCGTCCTCAAAGAAAAACAAGGCAAGAAGCGAATCACCTGCTCCATTCTCATCACACTGGGTATTCTGCTCATTGGATTCTTTGGTTGACTTTCTCATCGACGTCCCTTAAGATAAATGTCAGTGAGTACTGACATTGTTTCGGAAGAGGGATTGCCATGAACAGCACCAGCAGCAAGATTGGCAGCAGTGATCGACTGCTTTTATCCGCGCTCAATTTGATTGCCGAAAAGGGCTATAACGGGGTAACCACGCTCGAGATTGCCACCGCGGCAGGCCTCAGCGAGAAGACGTTATTCCGCCATTTCGGCAGTAAGCAGAAGCTGCTTGAAGCGGCTTATGACCGCTATCATTATGCGGAGGAAATGAAGAAGTTGTTCGCCGAAAAGCTGGTATGGGAGCTTGAGACCGACCTGCTGCTCATTACAAAGACCTATCACGAGATTATGAACCGCAATCGGAAAATGATTCAGATCTCGCTCAAAGAAGACGGACAACTGCCGGGATTCCGTGAGCGCACCCAAAAACATCCACAGCAACTACTGGAATTCCTAACTGATTATTTCACCACGATGGCGGAACAAGGCAAAATAATCCCCGATAACCCGGAGCTTCACGCCTTCTCCTTCATGATGATGCAGTTCGGCGCGTTCATGAATGATCTTGACAGCCAGACGAATTACTCCAGTATCAGGTTAGAACCATTCGTACTTGAGAGTGTAAGAGTGTTTACTAGGGCATTGCAGCCCTAGTTTTTTTACCCCCTATATGTCAGTCAGTACTGACAGTCATTTTAAAAGGAAAAGGACGTGGTCTTCCCTATGATTAGCGCAGCTCCAGCAACAACATCTGTTCTTGCAGCCGGAACACAGCCAAACAGCAACAAATTAATGCGTGTTCTCATGTTCACTTTAACGATTTCCATGATGACCGGCATCATGTTCAATATCGCCCTACCGAAAATCAGCGAGCAATTCTCGCTCAGCCTCTCCCAAGTAAGCTGGCTGTCCTCCGCTTATATACTCATCTACGCGATCGGCGCTGTCACTTACGGCAAGCTGGCCGACCGCTACACGCTGAAGAGCATCGTCACCTTCGGGCTCCTCCTGTTTGCTGCCGGCTCATTGATCGGGCTCGCGTCGCAAACCTTCGCGATGGCACTCATCGGCCGCTGCCTGCAGGCTGCAGGAGCCGCCGTCATTCCCGCCATTGCGATGATCATCCCGCTGCGGTATTTCGCTCCCGAGCGCCGGGGCGCCGCGCTTGGCATGACAGCCGTTGGACTCGCCTTCGGCAACGCGCTGGGCCCTGTGGTAGCGGCTTTGATCATCAGCACCGTCCATTGGCGGTGGCTGTTCGCGGTGCCGCTGCTGGTTCTGGCGGTACTCCCTTTGTACCGCCGCTATTTGCGCGAGGAGCTGCCTGGGAGCGGCGGCTCTTTTGATTGGCTTGGCGGGATCATCCTCGCCGCTGCCATTGCTTTGCTTTTGATGAGCGTATCCAAAGGATTATGGCTTGCTCTCGGCGCGTTGCTCGCTTTGGCCTTATTCCTTGTTCGGATCAACAAGGCGGCTGAGCCTTTTATTGCTCCGAAGCTATTTAGGAATGCCAAGTACACACTCGGGCTTACAATTTCCTTCCTTGTGAACGGCACCTGCTGCTCCCTTTACGTGCTTAGCCCACTGCTGTTCGCCAACGTTCACAAGCTGCCTTCCATTTGGATCGGCTGCATGATGATCCCGGCCGCCGCTGCAGCGGCTATATTCGGGCGCAAAGGCGGGAAACTTGCGGATGCCAGAGGCAACTCCTTTGTCGCTTATTTGGCCGCTATTTTATTAGTGGGCTGCTTCCTGCTGCTCTCCACTTTCACCGGCGGCTCTCCGCTGCTTATTGCCGGTTTCCTGATTCTCGGCAACGTGGGGCAATCCTTCCTGGTCATCGCCGTTTCCAACTCCGTGTCCAGAACGTTGCAGGCGGAGCAGGTTGGCGTCGGCATGGGCATGCTCGCCATGATCAACTTCATTGCGCAAGGCATCGCAATTGGCGTCTACAGCAAAGCCGTTGATCTTGGCAGTTTTGCGAGCTGGAATCCGCTGTACCGTTATTCCTCCGGCTTTATTTTTAGCAATATTAGTCTAGTGCTTGCCGGCTTGTCGTTTGTGATTTGGGCTGTGTTTTACTTTGTGTTTGGTAGGGTGCGTGAAGGGGATAAAGCCAATCATGCGGCTGGTGCTCAGGGTACTGCGAGGTCTGTTTCTGCTTAGATCGATCAAGGTTATCAATTACGGCTGAGGTGTCATAGACGAGCGCTGCTCGGGCATAGGAGTAGATGAATTACTTGCGCTTAACGCCGATTACTCCTGTTAATTTCTGCAAATAATCCACTTTTACCCAATTAACTGGAAATTCTACCGCTGATATCGCCAAATCTAGCAAGTTTCACGTAGCAATTGGCGATTAAGATGGAGATTCTGCAGTTATTTTGCTCACAGCCACTTTGCAGCACGGATTAGCGGTAGGCTTTCCATCTATTTCCACTGAGGCGCCATAGTTGCAGTTACTCCTAAAAAAAACAAGGACCCCAAGAGGTCCTTGTCTCATTATTCCATTACTCCGTACCGCTCCCCGCCGAAGCCGCTTCCCGCATCGCGGACAGTGCCTGGTCCAGCGAGTCACTCCCCGCTGAAGCGGATACCGCACCCGCCATCTCAGCGCTGTACGCCCACCAGCGCACGCGCACATTTGACGGCTCGGACGTTTGCTGCACCTTCACACCGATCCGGAAGGTGCCCTTCTGCGGATAGGCGATCGTGCCGATCTTCACTTCCGGCGTGTCCGGCTCAAACTCCGTGCCTTTGAACACATCGGATGCTCCACCATACACGCGCTCCCCGCTGGACAGGATGTCGGAGAAGGCATCCGCACTGCTCTCTTCCAAGCTCGTGATGATCAAAACGTTGCCCTCACCAAGTCCGTGCACGATCTCGCCGGAGAAAAAGCTTTTCGTCGCTTTCCCGAACGGCGACACCGCAATCTTCGTGAACGGCTCCACCGGAATGTCCACGACACCGCTCACGATGCCGGCAATACCGCTTCCGCCACCAGCCGGAATCCCCAAATCAAACGAAAGCTCACTAATCGCTTTATTGAAATTAACTTTAAATTCCGGCGGCTGCCCCGGTGCCAATGTTTTCACTTTGGACTTCGTTACAAACTGGCCTGTCGTTTCATCGCGGTATTCGCTTGTTCTGGCAAGTCGGTACATGACCGATGAATTGTACACATACTCGCCAAACGGTACTTGCTCCACACTCTCAATGACATAAGTCGGTCCCACTTGAATGAGGCAGATTTTGGCCAAATAAATACAAGGCTCCGATGGAGCTTCCAAGGAGGCTTCCAACGATTGTTTCACAAAATCCGTCATCAAGCGTTCACGAACGGCATCACCGATAATTTGAATTTCGCCGACGGATTGCGCCTGCAGTTCAAGCTGCTTATCGTCCAGCTTCAAGGCAGCCGTGCTCGCCTGCACACCGACCGTCGCCTTCACACCTACGCTGCTATCCGCCCGCAGAAGCACGGTCATTTCGTACTCACTCTCTTGCACATCCTGCGGCTCTTCAAACAAGATCGAATTGCCGTCAATCGCTTCAACACGATCAGCTGCCAGCTCATATTGGAAAGAAATCCGCCCTACGCGCAACGTCTTCTCAAAACGCAGCTTCATCTCAAACAACTGACCCGGATTCACGTAGCGAGGTGTCGTTTGAAGTACACGCACATGCGCGTCCTGGTAGAGCACAATCGTTTGGTCCGTCAAATTCGCCAAAGGCAGCTTCGAAGGTTCCGGCGCATCCTCACGAATAAATAGCCGGTAGCTCTCAAGCACGCGGTTATAATCATTAATTTCATCCGAACGAACGGAGGAATTGGCTACGGCGTGAACGGGCTCTTTTTCCTTTTCATCATAAGCTATGCAGAGGTATACGTTCTTCGCGTATTCGTTGTTGCTGAACCCATCCATCATCGAAAGCTTCAATGTCATGGGGGAAGGGACGACAATTTCCCGGCCTAGCGCATCAATAGCGGCTCCCATTTCAACCGAAACCGACTTCTCATCCACAGCGACGACTTGCAGGCCCGTTAGCACACCAGACCCATGAAGGAGACGATTCATCATTCTTCGCTTGTCATTGAAATACTTTTGCTCGGACTCAAAATCCCTGACCGTCAGCAGCTTTCCATAGAAATACCGATTGCGCTCAAACGGGTAATAGCGTGTTTTTTTCATAAGTATCCCCTCACCTTCCAAGGCTCATTTCGTTTATTCGATTTCGGAATCCAGTTCCAACCTGGTATGTATATCCATGCGTTTATCGCGATCCACATCGATCAGCACCGTGTTGTAAGGCATCGAGGAACGCTGGTCGAGCGTTAATAACGTAGGCTCAGATAAGTAAGTGTTAATTCCCAGATACGTATGCATATCCGCGTACATCCACGGTTGCAGCACGATCAGTTTGCCTTCGGTATAGGCAGGCTTTTGATCTTCAATGATTTGCTCGATCGTGAGCCGCTGTGCGTCGGTGCGCACCACTTCAGGCTTCAGCATAATGCAGAAGCAGTAAGGATTATCCCCGTATAATTGGGCAAAAAGCTGCCGCAGTTCCGAGGTCTCCTGCATCTGCTTGAATTGAAAATATTCCAGCAAAAAGGGTTCCGTGCCCGTATAAATCTTCAGCATGTTAATCAAACCCTCGCGAGTGCCGCGTAATTTATACAATTCTGGCGCCTGCTTCATCAATTCCCTCAGCTTCTTCTCGCCCCATGCTTCATGATCGGTGATCGCCAGCCATCGGCCCAGCCATTCGAGATAAGTGCCCGTTACCGCATCCGGGTCAAAATGAGCGGAAATATGGTCGATTTTATCCTCCATATCATCAAAAAACGTGCTGAACATCGCCAGAAAACGTTCCAGAAACGGGCTATGCTCCTCATCCTGCTGATAGATCGGCGGCAGATAGTCAATCAACGACGTTCTTGGGTAGTAAACGCGCAGCTTGCGAATGTACGGCGACTTTTGCTCGCTGCCGATCAATTCCATTTTGAACCAGAGATAACGGCCCCTCGCATTCAGCAGCGCATCTTTCGGATTGAGAATCGGCTCTGACCACAAATCGCGGGTAGCTGCGAGCTTTTCGCGCACCCCAATCCCCGGATCCGTCAAGTAGCTTGTATAATTTACGTAGTCGCCATCTACCAACCCTTCACTTTCATCTGAGGCAAAATAGGAAAAGCGAACCTGCGTCTCCTCCGGAATATCGGCTTCCAGTCGTATTTTGTGCCACTGTGTTTCGGTTTCTGTCGTGTCCAGGTCTCCCGAGAAATAAACCGCCTCCGGCAGTTGAGTCCCCTCAAGCAGCATCGTCCGGGCCCGAAGATCAAGCAAGCTAATCTGACCGCTAATTCGGTCAAACACATACAGCCGATTCCGGCTGTCGTGCACTAACGTATCAACTCGGCCACGGAAGTTCGTAACTTTATCGAAAAACTCGCCGTTTCCGCGATATTTGAGAATAAACCGCTCGGTAACTCCCTCTAGTTGTGCGTATCCGCTGTCCCCTATATAGAGATTATGATTCGTATCAATGGAAATGCCAGCAAAGCGCCCTTCCTGCTCCAGTTTAAAATGCAGCGGCTCCCGGCCATCTTCATGGAATACCGTAACGGTTCTGAGGTGCGCATCCAATAAAGCCAAAGTGCCGTCTGCCGCAGCAGTGAAATAGCGCCCCTTCAGTGCAGTAAGTTCAACCGCCTCTTCCATGCGGTGCATGTCATGCTCATATACGCGCACAACCTCGCCGGCCGAGCTCCACTGAAGGATGCCAATCCTACCGCCCTTAGGAACTTCCGGACTTCCATTCATACCAACCGCAATATCCAAAGGGACTGTCGTATAAAACGTATGTTTCGTCGCTAATTTGGAATTGACTGAGAGCGGATAAAGCTCTAGCCCCTGCCACGCATCAACAGCCCACATGGTCTGACCATTGGAGAGGGAATACACAGCAATCCTTCTTTCCGTTGCTTGCTCACTGTCTGCAATGACCAGAAGGTCCGCCATGGAAGCCAGCTTGGCCTGATGGCTGAACAGCCCATGCCCGTGCCGAAATAATGACTCGAGATGGCGGCTTTGATCATCGTAGATCCACACATTCGAGGCCTCGTCCAGCAGAATTAGCTTCCTTCCAGCGCCAACCGTCATTTCATGAATCGGGTGTATGCCTTCCAACTCGTCTGTGCGAACGATGCGATGAATGCTGTACTTCTCTGTTTGCCGAATCGAAAAGCCTTTCTCCTGCATGTCGATGTTGGCTTCATAGCCCTGCTCCCAATCGAGCGGTTTGTTCAATGAAAAAAACGTTTGACCATCCTGCATCGTCCGTCACCTCTTTTCTGTCGTATCCCTGAACCCCGTTACCATGTACACTGTGTTACTTCAACCATGCACTACCTTAAGCCTCCGTACACGGTGTGAAAGGGAACTAGGGTACGCTATTCCACTCATTCAGGACCCGTTCCGCCAACAAAGGGAACTACAGGCCGCTATTTGTACGCTGCTGCTGTATTTAACCCACCTTGGGTGCAAATAAGACCCCGTAGTTCCGCTAACCAGCACATTTCGCAGTAAATCGCAAAAATAAGGGATCATAGTTCCCTCTCAGCGTCCGCCCGTACTGCTCATACACATACATATGCACGTATACGTGCTCATCTCATGTAACATGCGTTACCAACAAAGCGCTCCTTGCAGCAGCTATAAATCCGTCTGGCTAATCGTCTCCACCTCGTGATTACCGGAGTAGACCAACGCATAAGGAGGGATGTGAATATCGCCGGCGCCATCCTTTTGAAAACCGGTGCCTTCAGCATCCAGCCAAAGATCCTGCACATACACGACACCTTTGATCCGGGAAATAACGCCGTATATATCGCCTTTGTACACCGTCCGGCCGAAACGCCAGCCCTCCGAGCCCTGACCGTGATCCATCGGCTGAAGCAGTTGTCTCAGCTCTTGGGTAATGCGGCGCTGCTCGTTTTTGTACTTCGGCTCCATCACAACCACGGCGTGAACGGTGATTTTAATATATTCCGCCGGAATCACGTGAAGCTCCGTCGTCAGAAGCCGGTGTCGATCCAGATGCCCTTTGATCGTTTGCAGAAAGCCCTTGCCCGCTTTCGGCTTATCGCTCTCGCTATAAGGCACGACCGCGACGGTCATCTGCGCCGGCGCTTTGACTTTGGGATAATCCCGCATGCCCGGCTTGTACAGCGGGATCGCCTTCACCCGCGCGACGCGCAGACCCGGCGTCGCTTTGGCGATGCGCTCGTAGTCCTCGCCGGTCACCGCTCTTGTCGGCGTGTCCAGCTCGCGCCGGACGCGCAGCTTGGCCTGCGTGAGCGTCTCCGCTTCCAGGCCGCCCCGCGCCGGGAACGGATTCGTCACGCTCACGCCGTGCTCTTCCGTGAAGCCGGTCACGAGGCCGTCCTTCACGTTGCCCCGCTCACCCCCGCCCGCTTGCAGCGCCAGGAACCGAATATTCGGTTCCGCCGACTTGGGCGGGACAAGCCCCGCTTCGTTATTACCGAAGCGGATCGTTCCGGCTTCAGCGTCGTAGACGTAATGGCGGTCCGTGGACTTCGAATTATCGAAGTCATCCACGGACTGCCAGTCGTCCCACACGACGCTGCCTCCCCCACGCGGCCAATACCCTACCTGCAGCAGCATGCTGCTGGGCTTGAACGTGCGGCCGCGAGCGACCTCAAAGGTCTGCCCCGGCAGACCTTTGCTGCCTCCAATATAACGGCCGTAGTCGAACTCGGCCGTGTAGGCAATAAGCCGCACCCGCTGCGCACCTTGCGGCGGGATGCTGCCGTTCACCCCGTCGCCGAAGCGCAGACGGGTTGTACGGCGGGCCGAATCCTGCAGCAGCTGACAGACGAGATCCTCCGGTCCGTAGTCCGCAAGCTCAGCGACGATATGCCAGTCGCGCCAACGGCCCTGCTCATTCTGTACTTGCACCGTGTGCAGCCCGCCAAAGGCGAGGTAAGAGCTGACCTCGAACCATTGATCAGGTTCTCCCGTACTGCTAAATGCCGTCACTTCACTGAAAGTTTCCTGCTCTGCCGCCTGCACGCTGTTCAGGCTTATCTTCTCAATTTTGGGCGGAAGCTCATAACCGTCCTCCTCCAGTGTACAGCAGATCCAGTAGCGGCTGCGGTCGTCAGCTGGATAAAGCGCCATGGGCGTCATCTCGGAAGTGATGCGGAAACGCACTTCACCGCTCTGTGACAGGTGAACCGTCGTATCGCTTACCGCTTCCACCGGCAGCCAGCTCTCGCTTTGTCCACGCTGACCCTGTCCCGCAATTTGTCCTGCTCCAGCGAACGTCCATCCGACCTTTGCGGATGATATGATGGGTGCTGCCGCCTCATCTTCCCGATGACTCACACGGACCGGATAGCGGTCGTATAGCTGAAAAGCCAAGGAAACCTCTGTTTCCACCGGCAGCGCCCGATCGAACCCAAGATACAGATGTGCTCCTTTGATCGCATCTGATCCAAAGGCATAATAAGCAATCTTCGCCTGATTATTGGATGTAAAATCGCCAGCCGCCGTCTCTGTGCGCACCAGCACCTTCTCCAGCGTCGAAGGCACAAGCTGTACCGTGCGAGCCGTCTCGAAGCGCTGATCCATCGCTTTCAGCGGCGTTCCCTTCGGAAGCACAAGCGGCTGATCCACGTTGGAAAATGCCACATGACAAACAGCCGACACCGCTTCGCGCGGACGAATGCCGAGCAGCTTCAGAAACTTCCGCTCATTCTTCTCCGTAACGCGGTTTAAGTAATACTGCTGCATCTCGGTCATCCATGACATCAACTCCAGCAGCGTAATCCCAGGGTCATGTTCATTCTCATCCGTCCACTCGGGAAACAGCTTGGGAATCGACTTCCGCGCTTCCATCACCATCTGTTCAAACATTCGGTCATCCAAATTAGGGATTGGCAGCACTTGTGCTCACCTCCTTTAATCATCCTATTACAAAGCGTTCACGACCACCTTATGCTTGCCGCTCACAATAATGCCGTGCGGGAGCGCCGGGAGTCGGTTCACATCCAGCTCGACGCGCTCGCCGTCCTCCAGCTTATAAACCGTCATGTAGAGCTTCTCTACATGGCTGATCGTTCGAATCGTCTTCAGCAGCGCATAAAATACAGATGGATGAATTTGCTGACCGATGGCCCAACCTTTGCCGTCGAAGTTCCCCGTCAATGGGTCCAAGAAGCGATTCAGCTTATCCATTGCCTGTATTTCCGTCGTAACGACGGCATCCATGCCTTCAACAGCCACGATGGCCGAAACGGAAATTTCCATATACACCGGCTCAATCACTTGGAGTCGCTCCGGGAAAGCAACGAGACTCGATGCTCGCTCGATAATGTAACGCTCAACTTGTTTCTTAAGCACAGGAAACGCAAGGCTTCCCTGTTGGCCTTCTTTTGGCAAGATGACAAGTGTCATCGCGCCGATCTCTTTTTGCATATAAGCATTTCGATTGGCGATACAGCTCACTTTGGCAATGTTCGGATACGCTTCGCGCGCAAGCCACTCGTAATCTTTGGCTGAGACCGCACGGTTTCTATGCTTCAGCATCTCAGGACCGCGCTGCAGGGCCGACTCCAGCTTCTCGGCTTGGCAGCCGCCAGAGGCCGGCTCCGGATTATACACTTCGCCGACAAATGCGATTGAATCCTGCATCTGATTAATTTCACGTGCTCCTACGTTGCCTATTTGCCCCGAAGTCACTTGATACGTCACTTTGAGCTGCGCCAATCCGCCTTTTGGAGGGTGCATGCCATGAACACCGTCGCCGACACGAATCCGGCCAAACGTACGATCGATCATGTAGTGGCGATCCTTATTTCCTGAATCGGCCATTTGACTTACGGCCACCCAGCGAACCCACAACTGCAGCAAATTGCCCTCCGAATCTCGGCTAATTTCCATCTGTGGCAAGCCAGCTCTTTCGTACTCAGCAATCTCTTCTTCCGTTACAAATTCCGTCTCATCGACCCAGACTTCTTCCGAAACGATGCCGGTACGGCTCAGCTGGTATTCCAATTCTTCCAACCCTTTGGCTTCAGGAACTTCTCCGATAATCGTCTCCTGTTGGAGCACCTGAACGGTGTTCATGTAGAGTCCATGTAGCGTTGGAATCTGTATCCGTCCTGTTAGATCATCGTATTTATCGTCTCGATTCACGGCACGAATCCAGAATCCCTCTCGGCCGAACAAAGATTCACCAGCAAAATCAGATGGACCTACGAACTGCACCGTACCACTCTGCGTCAAACCGTTCGTATCGTCGATCACCTTTAGTGGGACCCACTCTGAAGCGTGTCCGGGCATTAAGCCAGCACGCAAATATTCCCACTCTAACAATGGCAAATCCTGCTCAGCAAACCGCTGCTGTTTCACCGAAACATACAGCGAAATCGGCCCTTTGACAGGCGGCGAATCAAAACATAGATGCAGAGCTGGATGGCTGCCCTCTAGCGGCTGAAATGGCTCAAAGCCCCCTTCGAGCTGCTTGCTGTGCCGCGTTCGATCTTCAAATACCGTATTATTCAGCGCCAAACAACGCTCAGCAGGATAAAGACGATCCTCGTATTCATAGGTCATAGAGACCTCATCGATCCACGGGGATAAGTAAAGCGCCTGCGCCACGTACGCATTTTCGATATGTAAAATCCTTGCTCTAATCCAATGGTTCTCGTTGCCGTTCACATAAGTAGCTTCTAGGTCAAGCGGACAGCGGAAGCGAATGTCTTTACGCACTTTCTGCTCCTTCGGGTAATAAAACAGCTTCTCCGCTTCTTTTCCCACCTCAAGACGCACCCAAGTGGTACCATTCCAATACTCCCAAGCGACCTGCAGCAGCGTAATATGGACGACAGGCGGCTTATCGAATTTGGACTTTTTCATTACCAATTTCCAATCGATATTTTCCGTCGGCTCCGCTCCAAATCGGTTCTCAATGGCTTGCAGTCCAAAGCTCAGCTTTATATCGCCGTCTTTTTTCGTGAACACTTCCTGGCTGCCGATGTAAAAACTGCCATACAACGCAAACTGATCACCAAATGGATAGAAACCGCTCGGATCCGCAGCAATATCATTGTAAAACATGAGATCTGGCTGAATGCCGCCTTGTTCAAGCGAATCGACATAATCGGTTTTGAACGAAATATGGTCCATGGACAGTTGGCTGTCCGCCAATGTTTTCCCGCCAGGCAGAAGAGGCTTCAACCGACATTGAATCCATCGGCCTTCTCTTCCGTTTACTTCCTTCAGGCCAAGTTCTCCCTCGTGCGCTTTCGAAAGGATGACCCGATTGCCTTTGGCTTTTACTTGGTCAAAAGGCATCCATCCATCCGCTGTGGCATACAACCACTCGGTGAATTGTGGGTCAGCCAGTTGGCTGGCTAACGCCAGCTCTTCGAACCGCCGTTTGGAGTTGCGGAATTCAATTTCAATCTCCGCCGTGCTGGACAAGGTGAAGAGAGCGTTATGCTCCAAAAAGATGGCATGCTCCTGCAAGTTGTCGCCCTGCAGCCGGAAAAGCTTTGTCGGGGCTGCCAAACCTTGCCGGGAGGCGGTCAAAAATTCCTCCGCTATGCGAATAATCTTATCCTGTTTACGGCTTGTCACGTAAGCATCCGTCAGCAGGGCAGGCGTCAACAGTGTGCTGCGGGCGGTTTCATACAAAATATTACTGCCTTCTACTGAAGCAGCAACCTGCGTTCCGGCCGATATAAACACAGACTCTTTCGTTCCCTCGTTGAGCGCAAAAGTTAAATAACTGCTGGCTGGTCTTGCCGGAAGCAGTGTGACATCGAACATGTTGAGGAACGCAATGAGGTTTTTCGTAGGCACCCGGTTCAAACGTTTGATGTTGTCTTGAAACATGTCCGCGAACATAAGGAATAACGCTGAACCCGGGTCCGGGTTCTCAGGCGTAAAGCGCCATTCCGGCGTGTAATAAGGCGCCATTTCCTTCATCTGCGCTATGAGATCCGGTATATCTCTAGGGTCAATTTTGGGAGGTTGCATCGCTCAGCTCCACCTCCTCTCTTGCACGTATGATCATCGTTTCCGCTGCCTCTTTCTATTTCGAACCTTCGTATAAGTAAAAAGGATACACTTGGTTAAACAAGTTATTCGTCGTACGCACCAGATACGAGATGCGAATCATGACTTTACCCGGATCATCCGCTTCCGGCACAGCCTTCACATCCACCTCATGGACCCTCGGCTCCCAATTGCGAATCGCCTCCTGGATATTGCTTTCCAGCAGATGCAGGGAGGTATCGTCCGTTAAGCCAAAAATAAACTCCTGCACGCCGCAGCCAAAGCTCGGACGCATCACCCGTTCTCCCTGGGTGGTGCCCAAAATAACGCGGATCGCTTCAGCAATGTCTTCCTCATATTCGGACATCCGAATTCGCCCTGTCGCAGGGTCGACTTGAATCGGGAATTTCCAGCCTCGCCCCAAAAATGCTTCCGACATCCGTCCACGCTCCTTGGTTTAGTTGATTTTGACCATACTGCCTTTGATATTAATAATGCCGTCTGACTTCAAATCCAGTGTAGCCCCTGCTTTAAGAGCCATCGTTGCGGAGGCTTCTATGTTAATTTGCGTTGATTTAATTTTGATTTCTTTTGAGCTTTCAATGGCTACATCGCCTTTGGCGTTAAGGGTAATTTTGGACGTTTGGCTGACAACCGAAATCTCATTAGCCGATCCGCCTTTGATCAAAATCTTATTATTCCCGCTCTGATCGGCAATTGAAATGCTATCGTCCTTATCCTTCAACTCAATGATTTGGCCTTTTTTGGTCTTGATCGTGATGCTCTCGTCACCGCTTTTATCATTGAAAGATAGTTCATGGCCTGAACGCGATTTGATCATCCGCAGATCGTTCTTCTCCGCCGGCGCCGGCGGTTTGTTCTTCGGATTCCACAACATGCCGATCACGAAAGGCTGACGCAGCTCCCCGAGATGGAAAGCGACTAACACTTCGTCATTCACTTCCGGGATAAAAAGACTGCCCATCTCCTTGCCGCCCATCATCGTGGCAATGCGAACCCAATCCGTTTCGGTTTCCGTTTCTTGCAGGGGCAGCTTCAGCTTCACCCGCCCAAGCTTATCGGGATCGTTATTGTTGGTCACAACCGCGACCATCACACCGCCGATTTTCTGGGAGGCGAAGTTGGCAACACCGCCTAGGGTGATATCGGGAAGTTTAAACATTAGACTGCATTCCCTCCTATCTGAAAGCGCGTCGTATAACCGTCATCATTAATCAGGTGCGTAGCGCCGGTCACGTAATAGGGCTGATCAAACTTTTTGCCTACACCACCAAGCTTGATATACCGTCCTGCCCTAATTTCCGGGATGCCGATACATTCTCCTGAACCACTGATCAGCTTCATCGCTCGTCTGTTCAACAAGGCACTGGCATACGTTTTGGCCTCCTCCACAGAGGTAACATTCGTATAAACATGCTCGACGAAATCCCCTTTGGCTGCGAGTATATCTTTGCCAGTCTTGGAATTACTGCCAAGCTTCGCAATGGTGGCCGACTCTCCTTCGATCACTTTCAGTTCTTTGTTATCCCATGCCCGTACTTTCACGCTGGTGATCTGCTCGGCAAGATTCATGTCGATGGTTAAGTTGTTCAACGTTTTGCCCATTTCCAGCGTCATTACAGGCGACATCTCGGTTAACGGCTTGCGGAAATACAAGTTCTTTCCTACAACGAAGAAATCATAGTTGACCAAATTAGCTAAATTTTGAATAAAATGAAAGTCATTGATCTGGCTTTGCGCAATCACCGGATATTCCGTCGTCGTTGCATCAACATGAACTTTGGCACCATAGGTCTTGGCGATTTCCTCTACAATATCGCTATATTTCTTTTTGTTCCACGAGCGGGACTTCGTCCCCTTCATCATCAAATACGAGAAATCCATCCCTCGTACAATGAGACCGGGTGAGCCGTCCTCTGGGAAATCAACAACGACGGATGTGATAAATCCAGTAAAAACCGGTGTGAATTTATCCACATAACCAAGACTGATATCGATGGCTTTCCCTAATGTAAAATCCGATAGCCACTGAAAATCATTATTCGTCACATCATAAGCGTTCGTAATTCGGAATGAAAAAGAATCCGCCGTTCCATCAATCGAAGTTTCCACGCGTATCGTGGATATGGCTACATTATCAGAAAGTTTCGCCCCATCAACTGTAATTAAATAAGCTGGCGCGAAAAACTCTTTGTACTTCTTAGCTAAATCATCGTAGGTGAATGTACTGGATTCCAAGCTTAGAGTCGCCATCGGATCAGTCCAATCTTGGGACTGCAATACGTCGTCCCGTTACAACTTTTAGCGGATTATCGATCTGATTGGCTTTGGCAATTTCCCGCCATAAGCTGGGATCTTCATATTCGTGGGCGGCAATCATCCATAGCTGCTCCCCTTGCTTCAACATCTTCTGTTTCGTTCGGTCCGCCGAGTGGCGGGGAATGGTCTGCAGCTGCTCTTTCTTCGTGTGCCAAGAACGAAAGGTAACCTTCAGTTTGGCACGAACCGGCACTCCCGTATCGAGGAACATGGTGAATTGTTGATTCACCTTTTCGACAACGCCTTTGAAGTCCAGAGACCCCCAGACAAACCGGCAAATCGGAGGCGCATGCAGTTCCTTCTCTACATCTAACAGACCGGATATTTTCTTCGTATATTCACGGACGTCGGTCCCTTTTTCGTAGGTGTCAAAATAAAAATCCATGGAGAGCGTGGTCGTCCCACCGCTCACGAATTGGCCGATAGGCATGGACAGACCCGGCACCGTATTCCAAGAATAGCTGTTGCTCGTATCAAGTGTATACTCACCCGGATTAAACAAAACTTGCACATTCTCTTTGCTGTTTCCCTTGTCTACGATAATCATTGCTTTCTTGAGTGCCACAGGTGTCAGTCCTTTCCTCTTCTTCTATGTAAACTGTTATGGTTAAAATTTAAAGTCCACGCCGCTGCTGTTCGAACTTCATTCTTTTCTCGATTTCGCGGAATACCTTATCCGCAATCTTCGTGACATCCAGCTGCGGAATCTGCTTTATGAGCTCCTGCAGCTGCTCGCTGCTCAGCTCCGGCGGCGCTTGTGGAACCGGCGCCGCCGGGGTTTGGGCCTCGTCTGCGCTCGCTTTGGTGCGCAGCCAGTCCATCTCCAGCGGGGCATCCGCCAACGCGCTGTTCGGTACAGGAGCCGCTGGAGCCTGCTTGTGCTCCAGCGTTGGCAGGTGCGAGGCCAGGTGCTCCTGCCTCGCAGATGCGATGCTGCCTAAGCTAGGCAGCAGGGTGCTTGGCGCGCCGCCCGCTTGCGGGGCGCCGGTGCTGGCGGCGGCTCTGCCTAGGGCAGCCGCCTGTGTGAAGCTGCCCGTCCCGTGGGCGGGCAGGAGGTGTACCGCTGCGGCAGGCGAAGCCGCAGCGTTTCCCGCAGGAGCAGCGATGCGCGCTCCTGCGCTGCTCGCCAGCAGCGGCATGACACGCGGTGTCATGCTGGCGGGCTGGCGAGCCATCGACGCGCGGGGCGTGCGCGCGTCTGCTCTTGCCGCTGCCCGCGAAGCGGCAGCGGGCTGCTCCGCCTGAGCGCGCGCTTCTTCCAGCGCGCTCATGGCCCTGATGGTTCGCTCTGCGGAATCAGACAGGAAGCTGCCGGCTTCCGACTGATTGAGCGAACCAGATCTTGCGCGCAGCGCGCGTTCGCTTTCAGCGGCTATGGTTTGCCGCTGAATGTGCTCCACTTGCGCACCGCGCCTAACTCCCATGGCAGGCTGCTTCCGCGATTGCATTGCGCTCCCTGCCTGCAGTTGAAGCTTCGCACGTGCCTCCGCTTCCATTAGTCGATGCACTTCGGTTGATCTGCTTGCATCCACCAGATTTGAGCCTAACGTCTCTACTCGGCCTAGGCTAGTTGAAGCTCGCTCATCCGGTGAACCTTTGGTCGCTCTACCTACCATTGAAACTGAAGTTTCCAATTCTCTAGCGGCACTGGAGGGTCTTCTCCGAACGATTCCAGGAGATGAGTCGCTTGCAGCTGTAGCTGCTGTTTCTATAAATTCTTTAACGTACACTGTACGGCTAATGCTTTCCGGTTCCATTTTTCTATCCAGAGAAGACTGTCCCTCTCTTTGTCTCCAAATGGCTTGGACAGCCGATACCGGTGACTGCTGTACCAATACTGTATCTGCTTGCCTGTTCCGCAGTATCCCTATTGCCGCTGCTGCCGGTGCAAGACTTGGCCCCATGCTTTTCAAGCTGTTCTCCGTTATTTTGGAAGCAATCTCAGCTGCAAAATCTCCCGAAGACCGGCCGTTTTGAGTCCAATCATTCGATCCTATTTCACTTGAGTCCACTATTAATTGGCTGCGTCCAGCTTGTTCATGGGGTAATGATGAATCGGTTGGCTGCTCAGCCGGTTTACGGAAAATCCTTTCAACAATCCTTCCGAAAGTATTTGATCCTCTTGCCTGACCTGACCTAATACCTTCAGCGGATCGTTCAGGATTTTCATCGACTATGCGTCCATTCCATCTATTTCCATCATTGATTGCCGACATCTCGGTAAACATGGAACCTATTTTCGAGATACTGGATTCTGCGATTTTTGCAGATATCTCAGAAGCTAAGTTGACAGGCGATAAGGTGCTTTGCACAACATCAGCATCGCGCTCAGCCACTTGGTTTTCGACATGCTGTTCGAGATGGGCGCTGCTTCGTTCATTACTTGCTGGAGAGCGGAAAATGCGCTCTGCCTCCTGAAGTCGCGTACTTGCTTGCAGACTAGCACGGTAACCGTCAAGCGGACTTGCTGAACCCAATTTCGCTACGCTGTTTTCAGCCTTTTTAGCTATATTTGCAGATATCTCAGAAGTTATGTTTGAAGGTTGGTATACACCTTGTCCTGAGGATACAATATCCCCCGCTTTAGGTCGACTTCCCCCGACTTGTTTCACCGAATCCATTGGCCTACCCATTTGGCTTGGTTGACTAATCAGCTGTCTGTTCTCAACATGAGTCATCTCATGCTTCCGCTGATTGCTCTCCCCCCGCAACATTCGCGGTTTGTGAGTCGTCATGGCGGTAAAATCAATTCTATCTGATCTATCTCTAATCAAAAGATTAGGGTTTGTATATGTACTTCCAACAATTGAATCATTAGAAGATTGCTGTCTTTGTTTATGGAGAAGCTGCTGCAGCACTTTTTCATTGCTTTGGATTTTCACAGCTGCTTCTGCACCATTTTCCATGGCGCTGGGCTTTCTATGAATAAGCTTGTGTCCAATCTCATGATTAACGATAGGCTGCTCGGGGTGCTCCATTATGGAACGCTGTCCCATTTTGCCCGCTGTGCGTACCATTTGGTGAACTGCGCTTACTTCGTCAGTGAGCTTCCCATTCCTGAAAATTGCTCCGACATTCCTTGACTCACTATTTCTCTGCCTAACCGTCGGATCATCATCTGCATGATTCAACACTTGTTTAGACCGCTGCCTGTTTCCTTGCTGAAGAGCTTCCGTTTGCACATCAATTTGCACTAAATTCCGAGCTTTCTCTTGCTCCTGCACGCTTTGTAGCTCTTGTGTTTTCTCTAACTCTTCGGCTCTCTGTTGCTCTTGAGCTTTTTCTTGCTCTTGTGCTTTCTGCTGCTCTTGTGCTCTTTCTTGCTCTTGCACTCCCTGCTGCTCTTGTGCTCTTTCTTGCTCTTGCACTCCCTGCTGCTCTTGCGTTCTCTCTTGCTCTTGTACTCTCTGCTGCTCTAGTGTTCTCTCTTGCTCTTGCAACCTCTGTTGATCTAGCGTTCTCTCTTGCTCTTGCAACCTCTGTTGATCTCTCGCGCGCTCTTGCTCTTGCGCTAGTCGATGATCCCGAACAACACCCTGCTCTTGATCGCTTATGCTAACTTGCCAATTGGTTTCGGCCTGATTCTGCTGATTCTGAGCCTCATCCCCCTGACTCATTTGCTCTTGCAAACTCTGCAATTGCTCCTGAAGCTGTGCGGCATGCTGATTAATTACACTCTGCTGGGCAAGCACTCTCTCATGTTCTTTAGCCTGATCTTGCTCTTGTTGTTGCAGCTGTTGTTGTTTTTCCTGTTCCTGCCGCTCTTGCTCCTGCACCCGCACTTTCTCGCGTTCAAGCACCTGCATCTCCAATCGTTCCTGCATGCGTGTTTGCTCTTGCGCTTGAACTTGTGCATCCATCCGTGCTTGCTCTTGTCCTTGTGGCTTTCGCCACACACGTTGTGAACTCGACGCGCCTCCCCAAGCTTCAGCGCTTGCAGTTAAATTAGCTGTTGCGTGCATAGCAAAGGGAATGGTTGATGTTAAGCGAGACGCATTGATCGCAACAGGAACCTTACTCGCTGTCAGGAAACCTTTGGATGTTGAAGCCTCAGGTTTGCGCTCCACTCTCACATCGCTTCCACGAGATGTCGGAATTGAATCTATTGAAGCCGCAGCTGCCGCCTCCTGTGAAGCGTTCCTTACTAGCAAACTATTGATAAATTGTACGGTAGCCGGTGCTGTCCCTGTCGAAAAGGGGCCTTCACCAAGCTTTGGCAGTGATTTTGGAAACGATGCCGATAAGCTTGTAGTTGCCACGTCTTCAAATGCCTGCTGATGCTGCATCTTACTGACCAACCGAGGCTGAACTACGCCATTTAAATATTGTTTGGCTATCTGCAAAACAGAAGGCTGACCGGAACTTGCAATTGTATTTGCATTTGTATTTGCATTTTTACTTGCATTTACACTTCCATTTGCACTCGAACTTACCCTTACACTCGGCACAGTAAAAGAAGCAGCACCTTGTTTTTCCAAAACTCCCACAGATGACTTGCCCTCTTGAAACTGTTCGAGTAAACGCGAGGTTTGTTGAATAGCCTCTACATGATTAGCCACGTTAATATGACTGGTCTTAGCTGCATTATTCAAACCAGTGCGAGTTGCAGACTGATCTCCTTTTTCATGGAAGACATTTCTATGAGAAAGGTGGATGTTTTTAAGCTGTATGTTGATATTTTGAGTTGTATGTTGATGTCTGCTTACCACTTGCGACTGCTGTTCCGGCATCGGACGCCGGTTGCTGCCAACCATCCCTATCGAAGCAGCAATCTGCCCAATCGAGCGGTTGATTAACGGTAAGCTTCCTTTATTAACGTGATTAATTAATTCAGGTTTGATCCTTTTCTCATGCGAAAATTCAGGGATCATTTGCGGATCATTTATATGGTTAACGGATGACTTCGTTTCGAGCTGCTTTTTGCTTTTGCGCCCTCTCTTCTTAACCGGCTTCTCAGTCGGCTGCTCATCTTGCAAATGAGCCGTAGTTGCATCCAATGGACTTGAAGATCTGTGCGATAACGCTTGGGCTGCCGGAACCTTATATCCGGCATTCGTCATAAGTTGCTCAATCTGACGAATGGTTTGTTGCTTCGTGATGAGCGGTGCCGATTCCGGATGCTGCAAACTTTGCAAAAGCATTTCCAACTGGATAACCCATGCTCGATCACTCGGATCTGTTAATGCCGCTAATTGTTTGCGGGTGTGTTTCCCATTTTGTTTAAAAATAAGGGCTAGCAATCCTAAATAGTTGTTTCGCCAAAAACCATATTTGCCAACAATCCCTGTCGCAAATTGATTGGATTCCCTTGCTGTACGACCTGCGGAGCTGCTGTTCGCCGTCGAAGTCTGCCAAATAGCTTTCTTGGCCTTTTTCCTCTTCACCTGGGGTTTATTTGATTGTCGAGATTTCATAAACAATCCCCCTAAGCGTTGTGGCGTTAACTTGCGTCTTCTTTACTTTTTAAAAATCGTCTTCAAACCTTCATGTACCAGCTCGATAGACTCGATTGCTACACTTCCGCTGGTGGCGTTCAAATCCGGTCCGTTCCATTTCACGGGAAAGGCCCCAAAGAAATTCCAACGGCACATCTCCGTTCCCGCCTGATTATGCAGGATAATGGAGCCGTTTTTTCGTTTGATTTTGCCTTGAGTAACGCTATCGTACCAATCCCACAGTTCACTGGAATTGGTGATGCCTCTTTTGAGCACAATGTTCGGATACTTCGTATGTTCGATCATGTAGTGGGGGTGCGAATTGACGCCACCTTCCCATAACGGCTTTACCTCCGTCTCCGACTTCATGCCGGTCACTTCAGAGAAACCTCCAACGATCAGCCCGTCAAGCTCTACTACAAATCGAAATGCGCTGCCAACATTATGCGGTTTGGATATTTTCACTTGTTACTCACCTCTTACCGAACACATCAAACGGATTGTCAGGCTGCTTTTTACCCTCGTCATTCAAATTGCGGTTGATGCGGGAAATTTCCTCACACCACGTTCGGCGCTCCTTGTGTTCCATTGACATGATTTCATCATGCGTCCAATGAAAATAGTAAGCAATAAAGCCCGCTTCCTCATAGATCTTGTCAATGGGATATCCGGTTATGCCCCCGCCATCTCGTCCAAAAAAGACACGTCCACATCGAACTCATGCTCACATTTCGGACAACTCGTGTGCACTCTCGGCACTTCCATTTCATTAATTTGACGATAAAAATTTTGCAAAAATGCGAGATCAGCCGTAAAAAATTTCTCAACGACTCTTGTATCAATAGCACGCAGATCGCCAAGGTTCGTAATGACACGCGTTAACAAGATAATAGTCAGATAACCGGGGTTTTGCTGAACGCGTTGATCACGCATAGGCAGGATTTCATCTGCAGCTGTCGCTAAGCGCATAACGCCTCTTTTGTGCAGGTTACCATTCTCATCGACATATCCTCTAGGCAGTTCGAATTCGTATTCTGTTTTGAAAGCCATGATGGTTTCCTCCTTATGCTTTAAGCTGAAAAAAAGAAGAGATAGGAACCGGAGACTGCTGCTCCGGCGCCTACTCTAACAATCGTTACTTCGTACGTGTCATACCTTCATGAGCAAGCTCTAAGCTCTCAATGGCAACTTCATTGCCTGTACCTTTGAAGCTTGGTGCTGAGTACTTAGACGGCCATGCTTCAATAACCTGCCAAGTGGCTACGTCGCCGCCTTCTTCGTTGATCGCGATGATCGTAACCGTTTTGCGGGAAACTTTCCCTTGAATGGACTCGGACATCCAGTTGTACATATCCATGGAGTCAGTAACTCCCCACTTCAGTGAGATGTTACCGTATTTTGCAAGCCCCGGAAGCTTCCGAGGTGTAATCGTTTCATTGCCTTCACGGTATTCAATTACCGAAAGGGAAGCGTCAAATCCGGAGATTTCACTGAATCCAGCTTGCTGAATTCCTTCTACTTCAATTCTAAATCTAAAATTGCGGTATGGATCCCTACGTTCGCCAGCCATGTTATACCCCTTTCCTAATGTAAGAAATATCTAACGTTTCAACTATTCTTCTCTTGTTTTCTGAGTAATACGGAAGATCACGAACTCGGCAGGTTTCACCGGTGCTACCCCGATCACACAAATGAGTCGGCCATTGTCAATGTCATCCTGTGTCATTGTGCTGCGGCCAATGTTAATGTAGAACGCCTCGGACGGACTTCCGCCCATTAAAGCGCCGTCTCTCCAAACACGCGTTAAGAACGCATCGATGGTACGTTGTACGCGAGCCCAAAGCTGTTCATCATTCGGTTCGAAAACGACCCAGTTCGTGCCATTCTTGATGGACTCTTCAATAAAGATGAACAAACGTCTAACGTTAACATATTTCCACAATCCGTTAGAGGACGTTGTACGAGCACCCCATACGCGAATTCCTTGTCCGGCAAAAGCACGAATCAAGTTAACGCCTTGCGGGTTCAAAATATCTTGCTCGCCTTTGTTATATTGGCAGTCCAGACCAACGGCACCGCGAACGACTTCGTTAGCAGGCGCTTTTTGTACGCCACGCGTTTGGTCGGAACGGGAGTAAATACCGATAACAGACCCTGATGGCGGGATGGAAATATTTCTTTTATCTAATGGATCGAACACTTGAAGCCATGGATTGTACATCGCTGCGTAAGAACTATCAAAAATGTTGCGGTGCGTCATAACGTCGGCAACTTTGGTTTTCTCGCGCGGAATGTCAAGAACAGCGAAACGGCTGCCTAGGTTTTCACAGTGAGCAACCAGAGAAAGCTGAACGGTAGGCTCCGTTACACCAGGAATAGCCATGATGCTGACAACATCGTTGTCGATAAAAGACTGGATTCCTGTACGTTTACCAGGTCCACGGTCTACACCCATGAAGATATCAGGCGTTACTTGCGCGATGGAACCGTTGCTTCCGCCTGACAGGGCGATTTGGAATTTCCCAACGGATTCATCCTCGCCGGAAAGCACCTCGAAAGGAGCGACAGCGCCAAGATCTTTACCCTCCGTCAAATCCTTCACCGTAATGATGTTGGAACGGGAAACGATTTTCTCAATATGATTAGCTGCTGAGATGTTCAAGGATACTTTCTCGTAAGTCTCAGCTTCATCGCCGTAGAATACATGCAAAGTAAATTCGCAAGTCGTCAAAACTTTAGCAGGAAGCAGACCAGCGTCTACAACATCGCCTTCCAGTTCTACAGCAAGCTCAATGATGTTATCTTGGGATGCGATGACTTTACTGTATTGCTTTTTGCCAGCCGCTTCGAAAGCAACAACGTCGCCTACGTTAAAGCCAGCGTTATTTTTCACACGGTATTGCGTTTCGCTGAGCACTTCGTAGATTTGTGTTTTGGCTTTGCTCGATGGCACAACAACGATACGAACTTGGTTGCCCCATGTTCCAGGGTTTTTGGAAGCAATTTGGAGAACAGCGGATTCTTTGTTGCTTTCCGCTTTGTTCGTTGCTACTTTGGCATCGGTTGGCGCTACACGCATAACGTAACAGCGGGAACCTCCGTTTAAGTAGAAATGCTCAACAGCGTAAGAAAGGAAGCGATACTCACCGAATTCGTTCTCGGACAAGTAGCTGCCGAATAAACGATGAAAATCAGCTACGCTCGTTACCAATTGAGGGACACCTTCAATTTCCCCTCTTTGCGCAAGCCCTATAAACCCGGCCGTACTTGTGCTTGCACCTTCAAGCGGTTGTGCACCGCTGTCAAACTCTTCCACATAGACTCCAGGTGATAAATAGTCAGCCATTGTTCCCCAGTTCCGTCAATATGGCATTCATATCAATTGCGCAGCCATAGACGTGAAACCAGTTCTCTCCTTTCTGCTTGTCATTTTTGTATAGAAGATGGACGTGTCCATTCTACTAATTAGGGTTAGGTCAGACGAATAACGCCAAGATTGGCGGTCGTTCCTTCCGTTACAAGAACTTCCTTCGTCAAATGCTTGTTAGAACCATATGTAATGACCAATGCTGTCTGAAAAGCCGAAACTCGATTGCCACGAAAAGCAATCACAGCCTCTCCGCGTTCTGTAACTCGTGTTTCTTGGACAGGCAGCAAAAGGGAGCCTCTAGCAAACGCTTTAGTCAGCTTTTTCTTCAACCGAAAGCGTTTCTGATGCTCGACAACTTCCGCAATCTGGATGATCTCCTCTGCGGCTTTAGCACCTCGTCCTCGAAGTATGTATGTATCACCTGCAGAAATAACACCTGTAAATGCCCCTAGTGTTATCTCTTCCGCTCCCTTATCCAGTTGTTCTGCCATAACGCGAGCCCTTGCGCACTCTTCGGTTAGAATCGTGGCCTGCAAACTGGCATTACGCTCTGGAGCTCCATCCGCATCCTGAAGCATGGCACGGATGAGTCCAGCCCCTTGGGAAAACGGATAGGAAGGCAGCGGTTTTAACTGAACAACCTCTATTAAATTGTCGGTTCCTATAGTAATTAGAGTCTGTTCTTGAAAATAGTGCTCGCTGCTTACCACAAGACGGTATTCACCGGGCGGTAAATCATTAAATATATAGGAACCATTCGATTTACTAATTGCTTTCGAACGGGTGCCTTCTAGAAATACGGTGGTCGTGTTGTTGCCAAGAGGAGTTTGTGAGGTCATGCCATCGATTACGCAGACTACTAAGGATACACGGGTTTTCAATCGTGATACGCGAATATGTTCCACAACCATTGCCCCCTAGCCTTGTATGCGAAAATCGGTTTCCGAAACTCTTTTGGTGGTCTTGATGCGGGTTGAATCAATATTGACAGGTCCCACTGTATAGCTGACAGAAAGCCTGTACGGGGTGTCTGCAAAGTTCCACATATTCAGGATGCTTTCGCCTTTGTGCGGCTCCATCACGATGCGAACTTCTTCGTCTTTCTCAGCAAGCGTTCCTACGGTCATTGAACCTCTAAGAATAGAATGATCATAGAGCACTTGCATGGCTCGTCCCAAAATCCGATGCTCATCGAGCGCTCTGGATTGAAGTTCAGCCGGTGAATGCACCGTCAGCAAGTAGCTGAGATCCACCACCATAGGAGGATATTGAATCTGTGTCGTCCCACGGGCAATCATGTGGGTCTGCCGGTTATCCCCGCTCTCGCGAACGTTGTACAAATAAAGAGATAAGTAGAAATCCCCTTTATCGACAGGCGAAGCAAGCCCGATCATTTCCGGTTGCGGAATGGGATCCGGTGTCATGTTTTCTCTAAGCAGCTTTACTAAAGATGCGCTTACATCGGCAATGACTGAATAATCACCAATAGGAATCACTTCCTGCCTCAAAATACCTATGAAATGTGTTGAAATGGTAGGGAATATGTCACATCGTGTACCTTTTTCTATTATAATTGCAAATCGCTAGACTGACTATAGAAAGTTATATTAATTTCTAATAATCTTCCCATTCCTGTTTGGCCAAAATTTTACCCGACTTCTGAAGCTCATGGCGAATGGATTTAATAATATGCTGCATCCGAATCGGTTCGCCCGCTTCTGCGGCAAGAAAGGCGGACGAGAGGACGACATTCTTAATGTTTCCTCCGGCAATTTCATACCGTTGCGCTAAATATCGGAAATCGACATCATCGCTAAGAGGCGCCGCCGGTGGGAACATGGATTGCCAAATTTTCTCGCGATACTCGCTATCGGGAAATGGAAATTTAATCACGTAGTTGATCCGGCGCAGGAACGCTTCATCAATATTATTTAATAGATTCGTAGCGAGGACCGTGATGCCTTGATACTCTTCCATCTTCTGCAACAGGTAGGCCGTTTCAATGTTGGCATATTTATCATGCGAATCTTTCACTTCCGACCGTTTGCCGAAGAGGGCATCGGTTTCATCGAAGAACAGCACGGCATTGCTAAGCTGCGCCTCTTCAAAAATCTCATGCAGATTTTTCTCCGTCTCGCCGATATATTTGCTAATCACTTGCGACAGATCGACTTTGTAAAGCTCAAGCTGCAAGTCGCCGGCCACCACTTGCGCAGACATCGTTTTCCCTGTGCCCGGCGGCCCGGCGAACAGCATGCTGAGCCCCTTGCCGTAGGCCAGCTTCTTCTCGAATCCCCAGTCGTTGTACACGACGCCACGGTATTTGACTTGATTGCACGCATTGCGAAGCTGATCCTTCTGCTCAGGGGCGAGAATGATATCCGCCCACTGATAGCGAGGCTCAATGCGTGTCGCCTTGCGCTCCAGCTTGTGCTGCACCTGCTGGTAGCACGCTTTATAGAGCGCATCGGTGCGCAGCGCCGCCGGGTTGGCTTCCGCCTGGGGCTCACGCTGCCAGGCGGAGTATCCACGCGCAAGCGTCAGCGCGCGATGAATTTGCCCCGGGGTGAAGCGGAATTTTCCGCTCATCACCCGGGCATCCAGCCCCGCGCTCACTCCGAGCTCGCGCGCGAATACCGTCCAAAGGCGCTCGCGCCCGCCTTCGTCCGGCACTTGCAGTTCATGCTCAAGGAGCAGTCTCTCCTTGGGCTTCCAGTTTAGCCGGCTGTATTTGCCAGCTAACAAAAAGATCATGCCGCCGTAGCCGTCGAGCAGCTCGTGAAACCGCCCGAGCCGCTGCTGCGCCGCAAGATCCGGCTCTTCGGGGTAAAGCTCTTCCAGCCGTGTGAAGCACAGCACGGCTTGGTGCAGGATCGCCTCGCGCACGATGGCGCTCACCTGCTCCTCAAAGCTTGCGGCGTGCAGCAGCACATCCGCAAGACTAGCGATCAGCAGCGGCTTGTTGAAATGGCTGCTGAAGTGCTTGACCTGCAGCTTCTTGCCTGCGCCCGCATTCCCCCAGAGGTGGAATGCGAGCCTTTTGCGCTCAGCTGCCGGCAGTTGCTGCTCCTCGCGAATGAAGCCCTGCAGTCGCTGCTGAAAATCCTCTTGAACGAGCAAGGGGGCCAGCTCGTCGTCCGGATACACCATCTCGACCGCCGGTTTTAGCTTCGGGTCGACCTCCCCGGAATCGAGCAGGAAGGCTATAATTCGTTTGTCCAGCAGCAGCGGCTTAGAGAGCAGCGACTGGCCTCTGATTTCCTGCTCCTCGCGCTGCAGCATGTACCGCGCCAACTTTCCTTCAGGAGCCATGAAAGTTGTTCGCGCAGCCCGCATGTCCTCCGGACTGCTGCATGCAACTTGCAGCGCCAAAGAGATATTAGGCGTCTTACTGGTCAGATCGTCCTGCAAGAAACCGAAGATACGTTCATATTTACGGTCTAATTCCACCGCAAGCCCTAACATGACGAAGCGCTCCTCCATTGCGGAAAGCCCGAACACGGAGGCTGCATACGACAATGGCAGAAATACGCCTGTATTCCGGCTTTCTTCAAGCCTTCCGGCTATGTAAGCTTCCATCTCATGAATGTCCTCCAAGAGAACCTGTTCCTCCTCCAGGAGGTCCTCGTCTGTCTCCTGTTCGCCAATCAGACGAATGAATTCATCTTCGGACACAAACATCCCGCGAAACGAATCCGTCTGCGGATCGGGGGTAAGCTTCTGCCGACGTTTATAGAGAAGCTCCAGCTTTTTATCCAGCAAAACGAGCTCGTCTTTATAATGTTCCCATGCGTGTATATAACCTTGAGCTGCCATAGCCCTCCTGGTGTTTCTATTAATAATTTTCATCGCTTGCCTAATCGGGTGGTTATTCTTTACAATGGTCTCACAAGGCACAAAAAATATTTCCACTATTTGCTAGCACGAAAGGAAAGTGGCCTTTTTCTGATGGAACAACTTCCGGAAAACGATCATATTTGGAACCGAAAACTCATCCATCTTCTATGGTGGATCTTGCTCATCTATGAAGTAGCAGCTATGATCGGTTTTCTCTTTGATATCTATGGACAGCCTACCCAATGGCTTCATAGCTTCCTGCAATTTCAAGTCATTCCGACTGGCTTGCAGCTTGCCCTCATGGGCGCCGGTTATCTGGCCATTCATTTGCTCAAAAGATACAGTGATTTTATCATGATTATATGGACCATGACCATGGTTTGTATCTATATTATGTGTATCCCTGAGCTGATGAGCTCTTACGAATTAATTAGCATTCCGATTATTTTATCCTCTGTTTATTTTCAAAAGAAGTATATTATTTTCGCTTATAGTTTAGGTCTTGCAAGTTTAACCGCCTTAGTACTTAGTCAGGTGTACAAAGGTTATCTCATTACGCCTTCTGAACTTATCGTTACACTCACCGTTCTATCCGCTACAGCACTTGTCTGCTTCGCCATTATGAGGAAAGGCCGTACGCTGCATGCACAGCTTGGAGCTTCCACTCTGCGTGAGCAGGATCTGCTCATTCGCAACGTCATGATTGACCGGCTTTCCAAGGTAGATGCACTAACGGAGTTGTTCAACCATCGCTCCTTTCAAGAGCATACGGACCATCTCATTTCGCATATGCCCTATGATACGCCGTTGGAGCTTGCCCTGATGGATATCGATAATTTCAAAAAAATCAATGACACTTACGGACACTGGGTCGGGGACGTTGTACTCAAAACGATTGGCGGGTTGCTCAAAGATATGCTGGGGCCAGACGATATGTCGTTCAGGTACGGTGGCGAGGAATTTGCCGTGCTGTTTGTAGGCAAGACCCACGAGGAAGTACTTGCAGTATGCGAATCCTTCATGCAGATCATCCGTGAAACCGAAATCCCGGAGATGCCAGGGCGGCCGTTGACGATGAGCATAGGACTCGCGCCTTATAACCGCAACACAATGAAGAAAGCCTGGTTTCAACAGGTGGATGAGTGTTTATATATCGCTAAGAGAAATGGAAAAAATTGCATTCATACCTATTTATCCGATCCATACACGGGGTAACTGAGGGCGTAAAGCTCTCAGTTTTTTTATATTCGCATACATGATTTTGGTGAAATAGGAAAATAATAACCAAAATCAAATGAGGTGAATAATGATGTGTCATTCCGTATCTATTCTTGCTGACGTCAATGATGTCATGAAACAATTTCGTATCGACCGCCTGCTGTCCTATACCGCTAATCGGTATGAGGTCGTGCCGACGGAGTCGGTTTCCGCTGTCATGATCAATCGAAAGGGCGAGCGTCTTCTGGATGAATTCCGTTGGGGGCTTATGCCATTTTGGGCCAAAGATGCTGTTTGCGGGGAGCGTGATTCAATCTTTACGAACACAGCCTTCGAGCGCATTATCAAAAAACAGCGTTGCATCCTTCCCTGCAGCGGGTTCTATATCCGTGTAACGGAGGGCAAAGAGACCCAATGGGTGAAATTCAAAATGCGCAGCGGCACTTTCGGCATCGCGGGCTTATACGATGTATGGCGGGCGCCGAGCGGCGAGGAGGAGCTTCGCACCTGCATGATGCTGATGACAGAAGCGAACCCGTTGGTCTCCCCTTACCATGGCAGCATGCCTGCCATTCTTGATCAAGAGCAGGCCGATAAATGGTTGGATCCCGACATGAAGGACAGTCGTTTGCTCCGCTCTTTCCTTCGCCCCGTTGATGATCTGCTTATGGTGGCGAATGTGTTGTCTTCTCCGGCAGAGAAGCTGGAGACGGGCTCGGACATCAGCGTATTGGCCTAAAAGAAAAAGCGATACAAGAATGATTCTTGTATCGCTTTTTTGTGTGTTATGGCTGCTGGAGCTGTGTGGCATAGTGGGGGGAACTAAGGGACGCTATTTCAGCGAAACTTGCTGCTTTTAGAGCTGGAGGGGAACTACAGGGCTTTATTTGCCCGCAAAAGCTTGAATTTGGCCTAAAATCTGCAAAATAACGGACCGTAGTTCCCATTGCCATGCCAAATGAGCGCTTTTGGGAAAATAGAGGACTGTAGTTCCTCTAACTCTAGGTGGCGGTGGCCCACTTATTTCCTAGAAACTGGCGGCAGCTCGCCACCCTCCCCAATCAAACGCACGCCTTCGGCACATACGCCATAAGGCTCCCAACGGCATGTGGCGCACAGGTGGCCAATGTCCTCCGGCATCACATAACCCGCTACTTTTGAGCAAATCTCCGACCAACTTAGCTCCATCTCCACTTGCAAGCCAAGCTTGGCTACGATTTCTGCATCGCGATCATAGACCGTTCTGTTCTCGCAATGCGGCACCTCATCCGTCGGATAGGCTGCGCATAGATCATCGGGACCAAGGACGACACGAATGATCGTCTCCGGCTGTTCTCGCAGAGTTTCGTATACATGCGTCATATTTTCACAGAAATCCTTGGAATATCCCATTCCCCGGTACCCTAACAAACAAAGCAGATGATGCCCCCGGAGACCGATCGGCTTCGTCATACTTGGACCTTGGGGATGCGGTACAAACCGTACCCGTCCATTTTTACAATAGGCTCTTTATCTTCAACGAGACCAACGGTCGTAGAATGCAGCGCAACATCGATCAACCAGCGCGTGAAATCCGCTACCGGCATCGATTCCATCTCCTGAAGGCTGTAAAAGCCTGCCGCATCCACCTCTACCCCATCAGGCACAGGCTCTCCGCTGACATAATCCAATTCAAAAGCTATGTACACATTATGAATGTTTCTAGGCAAATCCCGCACAGCGACCAGTCGAGTGACCTTGGCTGTAATGCCGCACTCCTCCATCACTTCCCGCTCAATGGTATCTTGGATCAGCTCATGCTGCTCAATATAGCCGCCGGGATTCGTCCATCTCCCCTTGCCGGGCTCTTGCGCTCTGCGTACAAGCAATATTTTCTCATCCTTGGTAACGAGTGCACCTACACCAATACTGTAGTTGCCCCAGTGTACAAAGCTGCACGCCGTACAAGCTCTTCTAATCGTACCATCCACATCGCGCGTCTCCATTGGAGCTCCACATGTCATACAAAACTTTGCTTCCATTCGTCTCATCTCCAAATTCATGTAGTCATCTGTATGTAAGCTTACTGCTTCCGATGAGGGATAGGCAAATCCGATCCCGTTCGTTCTGCGTTCATTGTAACCGCTTTAGGAGATACTATCTGCGCTAGTCTTGTGATATCTCCCAATTGGGCTAATTCAGCAGTGTCAAAAGGCAGAAAAAGAGCCCCAACTGGACAATGTCATTAAGCTGCTCTTAAAGACATTTCCCAAATGGAGGCCCTTGCTGCAATCTACACCAAAAACATAGCGACAACTGTCGTTACAGCCAGGCCGATCAGCACAGGCAGGAGGTTCCGTCGCGCCAGCTCGAACGGACTAACCCCACAGATGGCCGCTGCCGGAATAAGCGCCCACGGAATCAACGTACCTCCGCCGACCCAGATGGCGGCAACTTGCCCGAGCGCGGTCAGCACCGCCGCACCGGAACCGATGGCGGTTGCGAAGAGCTGCGCAATCGAGCCCGCGAGGGAGATGCCGGAGAAGCCGGAACCGTCGAGGCCGGTAATCGCGCCCACGACAGTGAGCGTCACGGCGCCGACCGCGCCGTTCAACGGAACGACACCTGCGAGCGCGACGCCGAGGTCGTTCACAATGCCGTGCGAGCCTGCCGGCAGTATTTTACCGAACAGCTCCGTGAAAGCAGCGTCGCCGAGATAAAAGAACGCGGCGATTGGAATCACGGGACCGAAGACTTTGAACCCGAAGACGAAGCCTTCGATGAGGTAGGAAGTCGTTTGCTCCAGTCCTTTGCTGCGATGAGCCAGCAGCGTAACGCCGATGAGAATGAACACGGCGGTTCCACCGACAAGCGCGGTCGCGTCCCCACCTTGCAGATTAAGGACGAACATCGCAATCACATCTAAAGCGAAGAGTACAGGGATGATAACCGCGAGTGTTTTTCTCATTTTTGAAGACATACTGGACTTGGCATCTTGCTCGGAGGAGAGCAGCGAATCCTTGTCCCCGTTACCGCTCGTCACAAGACCGTCGCGCCATGTCCCATTTTTGATATCCCGCCGCATCATCCAGAACGCGGTTACCGTTGTCACAAGCCCCATGACAATAACAAGCGGCACACTTGCCTCCATCACCGCGGTTACCGGCAACCCGGCGGCATCCGCTGTTAATTTGGGCGCCCCTTGAATAATGTAGTCCCCTGACAGCGCGATCCCGTGTCCGAACAAGTTCATCGCCATAGCTGCACCTAATGCAGGTAAACCCACACGTACCGCCACAGGCAGCAATACCGCCCCTATGAGTGCAACACCGGGAGACGGCCAGAAGAACCAGGAAGTTACCATCATGATAATCCCGATGCCCCAGAAAGCAAGCGCCGGCGTCCTTAGAAAATGAGTTAATGGAGCAACCATCGTTTCATTGATGCCCGTGCGAATCAGCACACGGCTCATCGCTACGATGATCGAGATAATCATAATCGTTCCCATCAACTCTTTGGTTGCATAAATAAAGCTGTTGAACACCCCGGATACTGAACCGCTTAGGGTTTCCGTTGCCAGCAAGCCCAGCGCAAAAATCCCAACCACACAAATCATCGTGGTGTCTCTGCGTTTAATTAAAAACGTAAGAATAAAACCAATAAATACTAGATATACCCAATGAATCGGTAGTAATTGAATGTCCATCGGGATCACGCATCCTCTCTGCCTATGCAGCATTTGGGAGTCCATTTCGTCAATGACAAGGAATAGACTCTTTGGTGCTACATTCTATGCCGGGCGAAGAGTAGGCGTTCGTGGAGAACGGGAGATTGTTGGCGCGTTGTGGTACAATTGAAGAACTATTTTATACATGCAAGGAGAATGCTGAGTATGGCCGGTAACCAACGATTAGTGACGGATTCCGATTTTCAGGAAGCTGTGGAAAAAGGCGTTTTTGTCCGTGTTTTCAAAGACGATCATATTGTCGATTCGAATGCGATCGTCCTTCGTTTCAGCGAAACAACCGTGGTTTTGCAATCGCGTGTTGCTGATTTAGCTTACTATGATCGGAATGAGTGCGAGTTTTTTGAGATGAAAAAAAGGTGATGAACAGCGCAGATTAACGATAGGAAGTCCATCTATTTCACTCTACGGGATAGGCTGACAGATGAACAAATCGAAAGCCCGCCTTCTGCATAACAGGTATCGCCTTCATGACACCTTCAGCCGTGTCTTTCTCCGGATGGTTCATATGCGCCAAAATGATGGAACCGCTCCGGGCCTTAGTAAGCGCATGGTAGACCTGCTCCGTGTTAAATGTAGCTCCAGCGTCGCCAAGTACGTTATAGCCCGCCAACTGAAAACCCAGGTCGTGGGCAATGTCAACGGCGATATCGTCGTAGAAGGCCGTGCCTGAGCGGAAAAATAGCGGCCGCCTACCCGTCCGCTTCTCGATTTCATCGGCGTTCTCCGTTACTTCGCGAATCACATTGCTTACATCTTTGGTTCCTGCGATGCCATATGCGGCTCTGCCATTCACAGAGAGCGGCCGATGCTCGGTCCCATGGTTTTCGATTTCAAACAGCGGGTTCGCCGCCAGCTTGGCAAAAATGTCCGGATTCGCGGCAAGCCATCTCGCATTAACAAACAAGGTCGCCGGAATTTGCTCCTTGATCAAATAATCGATTAACTTCTCATCGTAACCGCTGCCTTCTTTGCCGCCGCAAGCGTCAAAGGTCAGGGCGATCACCTTATCCTGCGTCACCAGATGTGTCCGCACGCCGGGGATGTTCTCGCCCCATTTTGCCGGAACTGCCTTATGATAGCGTTCCACTAAGGTCTGGGCAAGCGAAGGCAACTTTGCAGGTAAGAGTGGTGCGTCAGTTGGCGCTGATATGTCTGTCGGTATTACTTTCGAAGTGGGCACCGGAGTGACGGCGCCTTGCACAACCGGCGCTGCAGATACAACAGAATCCGGCCTTCCCGACACAGCCGGTTCGTCCGCAAGCTTCATCGGCCCTCTCTCCACCCCACAACCTGTAAGCGCTATCAACGCACCCGAAAGAAAAAGGAAGCACACCAAGCGCTTCCTCATTTGTGTTTTCTCCAATCCAGCTTGCTCTTCTCGAGCAAGTGGCCGAAATCATTCTCCAGCCGTTTCTCCTCCGCCTTGCGCGCAGCCTCTGCTTCAGCTCTGGCAGCCTCTTTGCGAGCCTGCTCCTCAGCTTTCATCGCATCAGCCTGAGCCTTCAGCCCCGCTACGATATCAGGGCGCAGCAAATCTTTGAGTGTCGCAGGTTTATCTTGCGCGCTAGGTTCAGCGGTAGTGTTTGACCATTTCTTTTTTGCCATAAAAGGTTCACCTCTGTTCCATTTCTACATCCGGTTTACCCCTTTATTGTACACCTCTACTCATGCAAATGATAGGGCACCGTCGCAACGACGATATCTTTATCGGCTTGCAGCTTCGAGCGAATACGTGCGGCAGACTGGTTGTGGAGCAGGCGGTGCCACCATTTTTTCGGCATGAACTGGGGCAGGATCACCATGATCGATTGCTTTTCCGAAACATGGGTATCGACTCTTTCAATAAACTCAGCCAGCGGCTTCAAAATGGTCCGATAACGGGATTTGAACACGACAAGCCGAACGCCCGGATCCCACTTATCCCACTTCTCCTGCATCGCTTCTTCATCCTCATCCGAAAACGAGACGTAGAAAGCAATGACATTGGGAGATAAAGATTTGGCATAGTTCAAAGACTGCGCTACAACGCGGTGAATGCCCGCAACAGGTACAATGATTACAGGTTCCTTCACGCATACGCGTTCTTGTGTGATATCAATGCGCAGTTGTTTGGCTACATCATCATAGTGATTGCTGATTTTGGTTATTCCCCAAAGCAATAGCGGCGTCACAATAATAACAATCCAAGCGCCTTCACTAAATTTGGTAATACAGAAAATAATAAGAACGGCAAGGGAGACGATTCCCCCTAACCCATTAATAACGAACTTGCCGATCCAGCCAGCCGGACGTTCTCTGAACCACTTGCGGACCAAACCGCTTTGGGCAAGGGTAAAAGATAAAAAGACGCCAATCGCATAAAGTGGAATAAGTGCATCGGTTTTTCCTTTGAAAATGACGAGCAAGATACTTGCCAAAACACCTAACGTTACGATCCCGTAGTGAAACGACAACCGATCTCCCCGATACGAGAACATGCGCGGAAAGTTTTTATCCTGAGCCATAATGGATGCCAAAATAGGAAATCCGTTGAAGCTCGTATTCGCAGCCAATACTAGAATCAGCATGGTGCCAATCTGTGTGGCATAATACATGACGCCACGGCCAAACGCTTGCTCCGTAACCATCGACAAGACCGAAGTATGTCCATGCGGGTCAGGTGCAATTCCATAACCCAAGCTCAGCAAGGTGACGCCCCCGAAGACAATCGCCAATAGTGTACCAAGCGAAGCCAGGGTTCTCTTGGCATTCTTGACAGATGGCGTACGGAAATGCGGCACCGCATCGGATATCGCCTCAATCCCTGTCACGGCCGAGCAGCCGGATGAAAAGGCTTTTAGAATAACAAACAAAGTCAATGAGCTCGTCATCGAGCTGGGAACAACTTGGAATTCATGCATATTCATGGATCCTGTCAGCATATCGAAGATCCCTTTGCCGATCAGCAGTAAAATACACAGGATAAAAAAGTACGTTGGAATCGCGAACACCGTTCCGGATTCAGAAGTGCCCCGCAAATTCAGCCAAACCATCAACCAGACAAGCACTAAGGCTATGGGGACAATATAAGGCACTGTAACCGGGAATGCCGACGTTATCGCCTGCACGCCTGCTGAAATCGAAACCGCAACGGTTAACGTGTAATCAATCAGCAGTGAAACTCCGGTGAGCCTTCCCGACATCATGCCCAAATTTTCCTTGGCCACCATGTAAGCTCCGCCGCCCATTGGATAGGCCTCAATCACTTGGCGATAACTTAAAACAAGAAGCATGATTAAAGCAATAATCGAGATTGCAATCGGCAATGAGAAAGCAAAAGCAGCAACCCCAACAGTTGCAAGCTCTAGCAAAATTTGCTCCGTGCCATAGGCTACCGAAGACAGGGCATCTGAAGACAGGATGGGCAGAGCCTTCCATACCTGCATTTTCTCAGATTCCAGCTCCGCTGATTTCAGCGGTTTGCCGAATACAATCTTTTTCAATGAGTCACTTGTCATGCTGTGAAATTCCTCCAAATAACCTAGTTTTCAGCTTGATTTCCTTTTTTAGGCGCAAAAAAACACAAGGATAGACCTTGTGCTTAGCCACATGTTCTCCTTTCTCACGACCGCTTACGAGGTTAGCTGACGGGTTCGGGCTGCGAGAAATCTGCCCTAAAGGTAGCTGCCGCATGCGACAAGACACACCTTACTCACCCCGTTGAAACCTATGGTTCCCCCGCTTTTCTAATTAGAAAATTAAGCGAAATATTCAACTGTTAACGTACGAGTTGATACTACTCTCTTATTGGCTCATAGTAAAGGAGAGAATAATCTTAAAAAAGATTATTCCCTCCCCGCATTCATTTGATAATCCGCTTACAATGATGTAATCCTTTCAGTATCTCTGTTTTACTAGCTTATTGTCTGATTCATTAGATTTTCGGGTATTTCAGCAAAATTAATTTCTCACATGACGCTTCCTTGTGGCTTGTTTTTGCTTAAAAATCATCTTTTTGAAGATGAGTGGGATACCGCCAATGAGAAATAAATAGCGGGCATCGATTATCTTTTTGAGGAATGCGGCCAGCCTGCCTTTCACTTTTTTGACCTTCAGGATACCAATTGCTTCTCCGCGACCAAGCGAGGCGACCGTGCCTTTGTAATCGTAGGCAAAAGGTCGTAATGGCTTTCCACTCAGTGAATAGTATAAATTTTTTGCCGTATTACAACCTTGTTGGACGGCGATTTGGGCATTGGCGGGGTATGGCGTGCCTTCCGGGCTCATGACAATCGAGCAATCACCCGTAATAAAAACATCGGGAAACTGCAAGGAACGCAAGTAGTCATCCACTTTGACCCTGCCGCGTTGGACGTGGAAGCCCGCATCTTGCAGCAAGGAATTCCCACGAACACCTCCCGACCAAATGACCGTGCCGGCAGGTATGAATTGGCCGTCTCCCAACAGCACGCCGCCGGGCTCGCATGCCTTGATGGCGGTAGATAATTTATATTGAACCCCTTTGCGGCGCATCACGTCCATGCCGTATTCCACGAGGTCATTCGGCAATCCTGGCGGCAAAGCAGTAGGCGATGCTTCGATATTGATGATCTGAACAAGGGAAGGATCGACGTCAAACATGTGGCAAAGATCAGGAATTCGGTCAGCCAGCTCCCCAACAAACTCCGTGCCTGTAAAACCAGCGCCTCCAACAACGATTGTCAAATATTCCTTATGCTTGGAATCCAATTTATATTTAGCGAACATATACTGTGTATGCTGACGAATGAAGCGAACACTGTTAATGCTGTTAATTGTCATCGCATACTCGCGCAATCCCGGAATGCCGAAGGTTTCCGTCTCACTCCCAAGCCCCACGACCAAGTAGTCGTAGGTGAGGACTTCGTCCGTCAGAACCACCTTTTTTTCCTCAGGTACGATCTGCTGAACCGTTGCTTTGATAAAATGAATTTTCCGCTCATCGATCAGATCCTTAATTGCTACACGCGCATTCTCATGATGATCAGTGCCGGCTGCCGGCATATGCAGATGTGTCGTCATGTAGTGATAGTCGTGTTTGTTCACCAGCGTGACCGCCACTTCATCTGCTTTGATCAGCTTCTGCAGCCTTATTGCCGTTACAAGCCCACCGTACCCAGCTCCCAGAATAACCACCTTCGGTCTACTCATCTGAATCCTCTCCTCCGATTACATCATCTTTTTTCTCTACCATCGTTGGTGAAAAAGATCGACCAAACCATCCAGGGTTGTCATGTGAAAAAAATCACATACTCGTTCAGGGCGTACACATGGTTTGGCTCATCATTAGTATATGTGCCTCTTTCCTAAAAATCACTGGAACATTGCCTAGCTTGGTCAAAAAAGGCTGTGTGGTATGGGGGGCGGGTGCAGCGGCATAAGTGCGCGGGGCGAGGGGATGCGGGACGTAGGGCGAGAGCGCGTGGCGGGCACGTGGCGGACCAAGACATTGAACGGCGTGGCGAGCGCATGGCGGGGCTAAGGAGTTGGACCGCGGGCTGGCGATGCCTCGCCTCTTCTCATTGGATAAATTCCAATGAGAACTCCTTTTTGAGGCCGGATTTCCGCGTTCCGTTGGATGAAATCCAACGAAGCACGCCGCAACAGCCCACAGGATGCCAATTTCCCCCTACCTATTGGATTTCATCCAACCAAACCAGCATTTTAGCAAGGAAATTCGCACTTTCATTGGATTTTCTCCAACGGGAATCCACCCGTTCACTGCTCACCCTCAGCCTCCAACCTGGTTTTATCCTCTAACCGGCGCAAGCGAAAGCTGTTCATGCCCGCCACGCCCAACTCTTCCAGCAGGCCAAAATTCGCCCATGCGCCTACGACAGCTCCAATGCCAGGGACAAGCTGCAGCATTTTACGGAAATCAATAGTGTCCCGATATTCCTGCTGCAGCTGCTGCCAATCCACTTGATCCATATAGGCATCAGACGGCGGAAAGCCGCTTGCGACCTCGTGCCAATTCTTGATCGTGTCTAATAGAGCAGGTTTTTTCGCTGGACTAGAGAACGCAATTTGAAACACATACAGGATAAACAAACGCTCTCTATAGTCCTTCGTGGAGTAGCCATAAGCGTGCGCAAGCTCGAACAGAAATTTCAACTTGATCCCGATCAAAATCGGGAAGTCTGCCAGGCCGAGCAGAATCCCTCCCGCTCCCGTACCTGCTCCCTCGGCAGCCGCAATCTTTTTATAAAGCGACAGCAGTTCCTCTGCTTTCGCATCACTTTCAGCTAGAGAAGCGCCTACAAGCGGGTCATTCTGAGGGATATAGTTCATCCCGAACAATGTCGTCTGAAACATCCCTCTGACGGTGGCCGTGATCGTTTTGTGCACCTTTTCCGGGATGAGCTTATTGATGTTTGTGGAGACGGATTTCGAGGCTTTTTCAAGCAAATTTGGGGTCTTCTGTTGACGTATTTCCCAGAGCTTCACTTTACGCAGCATTTGCTGCTCATAGATGGTGTAATCAGAAAATTTCATGCTTGTCACCGCCGTCCGAGTTTCTTAGTCAAAGTATAGTATACGGGGCTTGCATCCTCAAGATTCCCCCTCGATCTACAGCCGCCAAGCACAAAAAGAGCAGCTCCTCCAGAATGAGCTGCTCTCTCCCTATTAGTAACGCATAACGATCAGCACGCCAAAAACAACTACGCTCCAAATAACGATCAACGTGTCCTTGGGCTGCCAGCTCAGTGTGCTTTTTTTCAGCAGCTGCTGCTTGCCATCGATTTTTTTCATTTCCATCGCTACGGTCATTTGCTCAGCTTTGTGAAACATGGCGAGGAGCAGCGGTACAACCAGCGCCGGGATATCTCGCATGCGTACCATGCCGGGTCTGATCGCTGCTTTGCCTCTGGCCCTCACTATCGCCGAAAATCGCTGCCACTCCCGCAAAATAAGCGGGATGAACCGAAACAAGAGCGAGACTGCCAAAGCAAATGACTCCACCGGCAGCTTCATTTTGCGAAAAAAAGACAGCGCCCAATTCAGTCCCTGCACAAGCTGACCATACGGCGTAGACACGGCCAGCCAGTAGCCGGCCATCAGGATCAGGAACAAGCGCGTGAGGACGAAGCCCGCGCTCCACGCGCGCTCTGACGCGAAGCCAAGCGGGAATGGCCCGTCGGCCGTCCTCCACTCCAAGCCGGCCAGCACAATGGAGAGGAACATGAAGATCACGAACGGGACGGCGATCTTCCAACTGCCGCGAATCGCGGCGCGCGGAAGCCCGAGGGACGAGAGGCCCAAGAGCAGCGCAGAAGCCGCGAGGCCGCTCCACACCTGCAGCTGCATCGTTCCGATGACAAGCAGCAGGTAGAGCAGCCACTTCGCGCGCGGATCCCGCGCTAGCCACGCGGCCTGCGGCGGCGCCGCTGGCGCAACGCGCGCGGGCTTCGGCGCTGCCGCTTGCGGCGCCGGCCCCGGGCTTGCGCTGCTGCGCTCGCGCAGCGCCTGCAAGATCGCCGGCGCAGCCAGCTCCGGCGCGAGCAAATCCGGCGCGATGGCGATGCCGCGTCGCGCAAGGGCTTGAGCGGCCTCCACGCAGCTCGGGAGGCCGACACCCGCGCGCGTGAGCAGCTCCGGCGCGCGGCACAGCTCTGCCGGCGACCCGTCGAAGACGAGCTCGCCGCGGTCTAACACGAGGACACGGTCTGCCAACGGCAGGAACGTGTCCAGGTCGTGCGTGGCGATGACGTAGCCGCCACGCTTCCTTTCGCGAATCATGCGCAGCAATTCGCGAACGGCCGCCGCCTCGAGGCCGGCGGTTGGCTCATCCATGAGGAGCCAATCCGGCGCCGTGGCGAAGGTTGTCGCCAGCGCGAGCCGGCGCTGCTCGCCGCCGCTTAGGCCAAACGGCGAGCGCTCCAGGGCGAAGACGCCGCGGGGGTCGAGGTCGGCGCAAGCGGCGCGGATGCGGTGCTCGCGCTCGTCCGCCGCAAGCCGGTAAGGGCGCAGCGAGTAGGCGAATTCCCCGCGAATGCTGCTGGCGAACAGCTGCTGCTCCGGGAATTGAAAAATCAAACCCAGCCGCAAAAGATGCACTTGGTCTACCTTTCTTTTATGCCACAAAGGCTGGTCATCAAGTGTAATAATGCCTGAAGCTGGCTCCAAAATACCTGCCATGACCTGAAGGAGCGTCGATTTTCCCGAGCCTGAATGTCCGATTAATACTGTAACGGAGCCGTCTGCAAGCTCAAAACGGATATCTTTCAACAGCTGCTGACCGGGATCGTCCGGGGCGTTGATTTGAATATTTTGCAGGGCTATAGACATGAATTTGCCACCGCCTCTGCCAGCTCATCCATATCCAAGGGAAGCAGGCGAAGCTCACAGCCGTACTTTAGCAAACCGAAAGCTGTCTTCACCACATAGGGCGAGTCGAGACCTAACTCGGTACATGGCGACCTCTCTAACGACTTATCTTCACTCTCTCCATAAAAGAAAGCCCGGGGTCCCCCATCAAACGTGATCCGTCCGTCACCAAACCCGATGACACGCGTCGCATCCGCCACTTCTTCCAGCCGATGCGTAATCCATACAATGGTCGTGCCTAGCAGATGGGCTTCGCGCACAGCCTGTCGGACTCCTTGTCTTGCCGCTGGATCCAGCATCGCCGTTGGTTCGTCCAGTACCAAGATTTCAGGCTGAACCGCAAGGGCAGCCGCCAAATTAACCAACTGCTTTTGCCCCCCGGATAAAGTGGAAAGCGCTCGTTCGAGCGGGAGCGACAAACCCACAGCTGACAAGCTTTGGAGATACCATGCTTTGCGTTCTTCTATTGTTAAATCCTGTTTACCAGGCAGATAATCGAATTCCTCTTGAATCGTTTCTCCTACGAACTGAGCATCCGGCAATTGAAGCACGCCTCTAATTTGCCCAGACTCATTGCGGATCAATTCACCGCTTGAGAGGGGACTTAAGCCCAGTAAACTGCTCGCTAAGGTGCTTTTGCCGCTGCCATTCGGCCCGATGACGACCATCCATTCACCCTTATAAATATCTAAAGAGACGTCCGACCATACCCGCCTCCCTTCTTCCGATTGTGTTCGATAGACGACGGAGGCATTCCGCAAAGAAGCCACAATTTCTCGATTTGCCATATATAAAATGTCCTTCCACTTTCATAAAAGATATGCTATGATCTGAATGATTTATTGTTAACCATTGATATAAATTGAAGTTGACAATACATAAACAATAACAGAAACAGGAGCGATGGACAATATGAAACTCACTTTGCGCGGCGTTGTTTTCAGTGCACTTTTTGCAGCAATTCTTGTCTTATTCAGCTTTGCAAGCATCTCACTACCTTTTACACCTGTCCCTATTACTCTGCAAACGCTAGCGGTCATGCTTGCCGGCGGCTTGCTCGGAGCACGTTACGGCTTCTTCAGTATGGCTCTCGTTGTGATCCTGACGGCAATCGGGTTTCCTCTGCTTCATGGAAATGGCGGTTTAGGCATCGTGCTCGGACCTACGGGTGGTTTTATTATGATCTGGCCGTTCTCCGCTATGCTGATAGGTATGATCCTGCCGCGTGTTCGTGTGAAAGGCTTTATGGGCTACCTAGCTGCCTTCCTCGTGCTTGAGATTTTCGGTTCTCTGCTTCTTTACCTTGCCGGAGTTCCGTGGTTGATGTACAAAGTGCCGACTTATACGTTTGCAAAAGCGATGGCAGCGGCTTGTTACCCCTTCCTCATCGGGGACGCGATCAAAGCTGCGGTTGCTGTGCTGATCATTGTGCCGGTTCGGCAAGTGTTTTCCCCAGAGCGGCTTACCGGGTCCTCCTCGCACAGCGTTGTGCAGCGTACGGATGTCAGAATGTAAACATCTAATGCGGTCCCTAAATCGCAAATCGTTAATTACAGCCTTGCTGCTCATTTCTTTGAGCGGTGAGGCTTTTTTATGCTTGCTTGGCATGTAGTGATGTGATTTTTACGTTTTTGTAATGTGCAGGTCTGATTTTTTATTCGATTGTAATGCTCTGACGTGTAAGCTTGATCTTGTAAGCAGGCACGACGCAAGAAGTACCATGCAGACGCTTGGACATGAAGCAAAAAGCAACTATGTAAACCTAGCAACGCCATTATATTGAATAGGAGTGTTATAGATGAAAAACAACAAAAAAGCAATCGCCGCTTTGACCATTACAGCAACTGTAGGCTTGTCCGCAATTCTACCTTTCAATGCTTTGGCCGCGAGCCCTTTCGCTGATGCCGCGAATTCTTCCAAAGTACAAGCTGCTATTGAACAATTGGCTCAACAACAAGTGCTTTCCGGATATGAGGATCACAGCTTTCTTCCTGATCAGGCTGTAACTCGCGCTGAAATCGCCAAAATGGCCGCACTCGCTTTACACGTCAACGTGGACACAGCAGCAATAACTACATTTAGCGATGTAACAAAAGGAGATTGGTTCTACACTTACGCTGCTGCCCTTGAATCTGTAGGAGCTATCTCTGCTGCTAACGGTCATTTCCAAGGCAGCTCTACAATCTCTTCCGAGCAGTTGGCAGACGTTATTGCGAAGGTGTTAAAAATTGATGCTGCCGCAGTACAGCAATTACCGAGCTATTCATCATTGACAGGTAACTCCGTGACACGTGGTCAGGCCGCTCTACTCATTTTCGAAGCGCAGCAATTAGCTCCTATCCATGTGACCAAGCTGGAGGTTTTGAACGCAATTACCTTGCAAGTCACCTTCTCTGCACCGATTCCTACGGCAGAATTAGAACTTGAACCTGCGTCCAAAAACTTTGTTTTTGACAATGGTTTGGCTATTAACAACGTTCCACGTTTAAAAACAGGTTCCACTTCAACGTACATCGTTCCAGTTCCAACACAAAAAGCCGGCACGACCTACACACTAACATATAAAGGTGAGCTTGCAGGCACTTTTACAGCGAGCACAGAGAAAATTGCTTTGGATTCCACGCAGCAAGTGGCCAATGACGTTTTTGAGGTCGAGTCCCATTTGACTGATGGCGTAGCGGACTACGGTTATGTCATTGCAGCCTATGCCAAAGGTCGTCCAGGTGCCTTTATCGTGGATGAGAAAAACCAATACAATGGCATGACCTATCAAATTCTTTCTTCGATGCGGAACCGTGTGGTGCAAATTACGCCTGAGGGCGGTGCACCGATGACGGCCACCTATTTGCCTTTCACACAGGCAACGGATGGTCGTCAAGCGCCTAAATTCCTTCTGCCTAACGGCGAAACGTTGAAGCCGGGCGTGACTTACACAGTTTCTGCGGACTGGGCTACTTTGAAAAATGCTACATTTACAGCGAAAGACATCGCGCCGCTAACGATTCAATCCGCTTCCGCAGTGGATGCGAAAACGATTAATGTGGCCCTTTCCCAGGATCCAAAGGATGAAATCTTCGTTTCACGCCGTGTTACTTTGACGGGTACAGACGGTACTGTACTGACAGCAGAATACACGATTACCACACGTAAAGGTGCTGTAGGTACTTTCGCTCTGCTAAATAACGGCCAGCTTGTGCCGGGTATGACTTATACTGTCGCTCCAGAAGGCAAGTGGGCTACGGCTGCGGGAGTAAGTTTGACTGTAGCGAAATAAATTTTTATGAAGCGTATTGGGAAGGAGTACCTTGAATGAGGTGCTCCTTTTGTTCTACCATTCATTCCAATGAGGTGATTGATATATGCTTTTCAAAAATCGTGCGTTATTCTCGATGCTGACGTTAGTTCTTTTCATGGTTGGCTACAGTTCGCGTCCTGCGCCTGTTGCGATGACAACTGCAACGCCAACGCCAACTCCTACACAAACGCAAGAACCAGCACCAGCACCATCAACAACACCTACAACAATGCCTGCTCCTGAACCGCCTGTGTCAAAAGGGAAATCAAGCCTACTCGTAACTCACTCCAAGAGTGATTATATGTCTTTCCTTGATCCAGCCACGGGTCAATTCGAAAAGCTGACGGTTGGCAAGGCCCCTTTTGCCATTGCTGAAGGTCCTAACCATCGCGCCTATATATCCACCGCGGAAGGTGTTGCTGTCGTGGATACGCAGCAGCGCAAACGTGTTGCGTTAGTACCATATAAGGCAGCTGACGCCATCGGCAAGCCTCAATATGGTGAATACCGTCCTGGCGGTATGGGAATTGCTGTATCCCCTGACGGCAAATTCGTCTATGTCGGTGTGTACGTGACTGGTGGTGGCAGAGGGATGAAAAGCCAACTGGAGATCATGGATGCAGAGAAACTCGCCATGACTGGCAGTGTCGCAGTTGGAGTTCGGCCGTTCGATGTGGTGATCAGCCTTGACGGCCGGGAGGTCTACAGCATCGATCACGATTCCTACTCCGTGACCGCTGTCGATCCTTTGCAGCTCAAAGCTCGCACGCTGGAAGTAGCTCTCTTCGGCAAAGGCGGCTTCGAGAAGCCGCACTACGCCGCGGTTCGTGCCGATGGCCGCCTGCTCCTGCCGTATCAGGGGCGAGGCCTGGTCGTGCTTGACCCAACTAGCGGCAAGTACGAGACGAAGCCGCTGACAGGCAACACGCACCAAGAGGGTGTGGCCCTGACAGCGGATGGTAAGCAGCTGCTCATCGTCGGCATTGGCGCTGCGGGAAGCGTAACCGGCAAGCCTAACTTGACGGTGCTCGACGTCGAGACGTACGCCGAGAAGATAATCCCGCTGGAGCGGATGCACCAAATGGTCGCCGCGAGCGCGGATAGGCGTTACGCCTACCTCACCGGCGGTGTCACTTATGCAGATACTGGTTGGAACGGGATGACCGTGGTAGACCTCGTCTCTGGCGCTGTCCGCGACTTCGTGGTGCCGGATTATCCGCTTGATGTGCAACTGCTTTCGGAGTGAGACTCTCGGCCAACTTTTGCTGCACCATCCACACTTTCTTCCCCTGAGACGGCCTATTCGGTTGTCTCGACCGTATCTAGCTACTTTTCTTGAGGTGAGACAGCCTTTTGTACGCTCTCGGCCAACTTTCGCTGCACCATTCACACTTTCTTCCCCCGAGACGGCCTATTCGGCTGTCTCGACTGTATTTAGCTACTTTTCTCGAGGTGAGACAGCCTTTTGTGCGCTCTCGGCCAACTTTTCTGGCACGTCTGTACTCATCTTCAACCGAAACTGCCTCCCGGATGGGAACTACAGGGCGCTATTTCTTCGAAAAGCACCCAGTTTCGAGCTGAGAGGGAACTACGATCCGCTATTTGCACCCTTTCGAAGGGAAACCCAGAAATTCCGTGCAAATAAGGCCCTGTAGTTCCCTTCCCGGCTCCACCCCCTCCATAATCGTCAAAATAGAGGACCGTAGTTCCCTCCCTCACCAACATCAAACAAAAAGCCCCCTCATCTGATAACAATCAGACAAGGGGGCTTCTGCGTTCACTCCTGCTTCGCCATATAACCTACCCCCGGGTAGGTTACAATCAGCTCGGCAGCAGCGCCTTCCGCTGCGCTTTTGATCTTCTGGCGGATGCGGGCGATGGTGACCCGCAGGTACTCGACCTCGTCGCGGTACTCGCTTCCCCAAACCTCGCTGAGCAGCTGCTCATGGGTCATGACTTTCCCCGCATGCTGCAAAAGCAGCGCAAATAAGTTGTACTCGGTCTCCGTGAACTTCACCTCGGTGTCGCCCAGCCAAATACGGCGCTGGGCGAGGTTCGCGGTCACAGGGCCGAGCGTGATCTCGCTCGTGGTGACCGGCGGTGCCATGCGGCCATCCATGCGCCGCAGCACGGCATTCACTCGCGCGAAGAGCTCGTCTAAGGAGAATGGCTTGGTCAAATAGTCATCCGCCCCGAGGTTAAGCCCCTGCACTTTGTCCGCTCCATTGCTGCGCGCGGTCAGCATGATGACCGGAACGCTGGAGTAGGAGCGCAGCCTTTTTAACACATCGAATCCGTCCATGCCCGGCATCATCAGATCAAGCAAAATTAAATCCGGATCGAACTCCTCGGCTTTTTCCAGCGCCTCCGCCCCGCTTTGGCAGGTCAAGGTTTCAAAATCCAATGATTTGAGATTCGCCGCAATGAAACGCACAATTTTCGGTTCATCATCGACGATCATGATTTTCTTCTTGTTCATGTCCGTTCTCCTCCCCTAGAAACCTCGGTATGGAGAGAGTAAATGTGCTTCCCTCACCAAGCTTGCTTGCCACATGGACTTCTCCGCCGTGCGCATCCATGATGCCTTTGCAGATCGCCAGCCCCAGCCCTGTCCCTCCGGATTGACTTCTCGAAGAAACATCCACCCGGTAGAACCGGTCAAATAGTTTGTCCACGTGCTCCGCAGCGATACCAATGCCATTGTCCTGCACATCTAAATAGACAAAATGCTCATCCGCATGAGCCGAAATTCGGATAATCGGGTGCTGCGTATTATACCGAACGGCATTGGTGAACAAGTTCACGAGCACCTGCTCCATTCGCAGTTTATCTACATAGATTAGCGGCGTATCCTCCGCCACGTTCACCTCAAATTGCGTATGCATGTCGTTTGCCTGCTGTGGAAGTCTTCGCATCGCGCTTTCGACAACGGCCTCCACACGTAGCGGCAGCGGGTTGATTCGCATTGCGCCGGAATCGATTTTGGAAATATCCAGCCAGTCGTCAATCAGGTCCTGAATACGCCCGATATCCTCGTGAATGCCTTCTAGCAGCTCTTGCTTAAAGCTTTCTTCCCACTTCGCATCGACTCGTAGCAGCGTTTCTACACTGCCGCGTATGCTGGTGATGGGCGTTTTGAACTCATGGGAGGCGAGTGAGATCAGATCATTTTTCAAAGCATCGATTTCATGTTCCTTCGTCATATCGCGCCACACATAACCTCGGCCAAAAACCCGTCCTTCTCTAGCCACCTGAAAAGCCGATACCATCATAAAACGTTTTTTACCCTGACCACTTTTTACCGTAAAAGTCCCTTGTACCCTCGGCCCCGCCGTCAACTTCTCCAGTTCATCCTGACGTTCAGGCAGCAGCAGCGCAATACGATCAAACAACGCCGATTCCTGCATAATCGCCAGCTCAGGCATCGGAATAGCGAAAATTTCAGCCATCCGATGATTGGCATATACCACTTGATGCGCCATATCGATCAATACGACGGCATCGGACATGCTCTCCAGCACCGCATTCAAAGTCGCATGCTCATCCTGCAGCCGCTGGGTCCTCTCTTCGACACGGTCCTCCAACTCACTGTTGAGCTGCAGCAGCGCGCCTTGATTCTCTTTGATCTGCTCCGCCATCTTGAAGAAATCATCTGCCAGCAATTGCAGCTCCAGAGGCGCCCCTTGCGGAACGACCTTGCTGTCCGGCTCTACGAATGTTCCTCCTGCCAGGCGTTGGGTGTATCCAACCAAAGCATGGATGGTGCCATTCAACCTTTTCGCCAAAAGACTGCCGAGCAGCACCGTCAAAATAAGCGTAACCACCAAGAGGAAGATCGTAATACTTAGCGACTCTGTAAAAGCGGCATTAACCGCAGCTTTGGATTTGCTCACCCAAACGATCCAATCGATATCGGGGATGGCTTTGTAAGTAATCAGTTCTTTTTGCTTGGAATTGCTTAATGCATAGGTTCCTTCGCCTTGCTTCTGACTCCGTGCGTCTGCAACGACTGGCTCCTGCGATAAATCCGCCAACGTTGCGGTCAACGCCTCATTCGGATGATAAATGGGCTTGCCAGCATGATCCAGTACCACGGGATATGCTTCTTTTCCGTAATCGTACTTCGTCACAAGCTCTTTGATGGGCGTAAGCTCCAGCACAGCGAGCACAAAGCCATCAGGCTGTTTATTACCTTTATAAATGGGTACTGCGATGGCGACAGCCGGCTGGTTCAGCCCTTCCGGTCCGATGAAAAGCGAAGAGATGATGGTGTTATGGGCGGTCTGCACCCGTTTGGTGTAGTCCCGATCTTTCACATCTGTACCGATCAGCGAATCATTGGCCGTGGTATGCGTAGCCTTAATGAAACCATTTTGATCAACCACATAAATACCTGAGAAACCAGCCAAGTTCTGCTGCAGCGATTGCAGCTTTAACGTCAAGCTCTCGCGCGTCCGAAAGGCCGCATCCGAGGCTGAAATCGTGGCCGCCAGCGTTTCAACCGCATTGCGGTGATAGTACATATAATCCTGCACAGCGTCCCCCAGACGGTAGGTCGTCAGCTGCTGGTTCCTATTGGACTCCTGCGTAATATGCGTTATTTGATAAACCTGAAAGGTGCCAAGAATCAGAACCGGAATCATTGCCATGATAGCAAACGTTACCGTCAAATGTGATCGCATGGAATAATGCTTCAAAAGCGTTCCCCGCCCTTCCTTGATCTCTCTATTTTATCATTAGAAAAAATGTAATGAAAATGAAATGTGTTTTTCATCTGCTTTTAATGAACTGGGCCTATAATAAGTCTCAACCCCCCTTTAAAATATATATACTTAAGACCTGCAGCCCGTTGCTGTGGGTCTCTTTTTTTCCTTCCAGCTGCTTGGATCCCAAGTATGACCTTGCTATAATGTATAGATACTAAACAAAAAGGGCGGCTGAACCATGAACCAAGATCTCCTCATCACGTACAAATTTCGCGAAATTAAAAATGCCCTCTCCTCCTATTTGACGCAAGTGCTTCCCCATTTTCACATTTCACCGATCATGATGTATGCGTTAGAGTTTCTTCGCAAGCATCCGGATTGCATCGCCGTTGATATGGCCAATGAATTTGGCCTAACTCGGGGAGCGATTACCCAGCTGCTGGATAAATTAGAAGAGCAGGAGCTAGTGATTCGCAAGCCTCACCCTACTAGCCGCAGAAGCCTGTTGCTGCAAGTAACGGACAAAGGAAATAAGCTGATAAACGATATCTTGGAAGCGTATAATAACAAAATTGAACAGCTCTTCACGCCATATACCGAAGATGAGCTTGCGCAGCTCAAAAAGCTATTGGAGAAGCTGCCGCTATAGCACGAAGATCCCGACCTTACTCATGTTGGGATTTTTTAAATGACTTGACTATTCTGTTGAATTAACATACTGTATAGTTATTAAACAGTTTATTACATTAACATTTGGAGTGGTGAATGATGAGCAAAAGCAAAGTTATCGCGATTACCGGCGCCTCCTCTGGCATTGGGTTAGCGACCGCCCTGAAATTTGCAGAATTAGGCTGGACGGTTTATGCTGGAACACGCCATGTAGAGCGTGATCAAGAGCAGCATGGGCACCGTGCGAATCTTCATTTTATAGAGATGGAAGTAACAAGCCCTGAGTCGCTGGAGAAAGCTTTTGCTGTGATCGACCGGAATCACGGTTACATGGACGTCCTGTTCTGCAACGCTGGTTTTGGTTTTTTAAGAGCATTAGGACAAGCGACGATGGAAGATATTCATCGGGTTTATGATACGAATGTGTATGGGGTTATGCATACGATCCGCGCTGGACTTCCGCTTTTGCGTAAATCAGACGCCGGACATTTGGTAGCCACAACAAGCGTTGGCGGTCTAGTGGGACAACCTTTCAATGAAATCTACTGCTCGGCTAAATTTGCCGTTGAAGGTTTATTAGAAAGTTTAGCTACGTACTACAAGCCAACCTTCAACATTGATGTTACGCTGCTTGAGCCCGGCGCGATTGCAACTAATTTTAACCAGACGGTCCTTGGGCATGTCCAACAAACCGGCGGCATTCTGGAAGATGAATATAAACCGATCATCACGCAATATTTGGACGCCTTCTCCAAACGGAACTCGGTGCCCCAAACGTCGGAATCGGTCGCCGAAGTCATGGTGAAGCTGATGGAAATGGATCCGAAACCGCTGCGCATTCGCACTTCAGAGGCGGCGGAAGCTTTTGTACAATATAAAGTCAGCCAAGACCCTACCGGTTTGGACGGTATGCTGAACACACGTAAGCTGCATTTGAATTTATAAAAAAATCAGGACCCGCCTAACCGTTCAACGGATAAGGCAGGTCCTTTTGTTTTTACACATGCGCAATAAGCTGGCCTTCTTTGACTGTAACGTCATAGGCCGTAAGGCTTTTGGTCGGCACATTCAGGCACGCGCCTGAGTGAAGATCGAATGTCCAGCCATGCATCGAACATACGAATTCCCCTTTTTCAGCCTCCACAATAGCTCCCGCATGCGGGCATCGGCTGGAGACGAGCCTGTACGTTGCTTGATCCTCAGCTTGAATTAACCAATACAAGTTCTTATCGAACACAACTTCTGCGGGCAGCTTGGTGAAACTTTCGACAGGCCCTAACAGCACTTCTTTCATGTAGACACTCCCCTGTTTATTCTGTTTCAGCATACAGTTTACTACATTTTTTAGTTCAGGTGATTCAAGCCAACACATAATTTCCCACAATGTTACGATAGGATGTCCATAATCTTACGGTACATTTAGGTTGTAAGGGAGAGGCACCTCACCTACATACCCCAAAATCGAGAGGAGTTTTCTACAATGAAAACACAATGGAAACGTCGCGCAAGTCAAGCTAGTCTGCTAGCTTTTATGGTAACAATGGCTTTCGGAGCAGTAGGCAGCGCATCAGCGGCTGACACGACTACAACAGATACGAAAGCAAGCACTGCAATCACATCAGCAACACCGGTAATGGCAACCAGCGCGGTTCAGCTGCACTCGGTCTCAGGCAGCCTGTTGCTGCAACCAGCTCATGAGCGTAACTATTTGAAGCTATTGGTCAGCAACTATGCTCCGGAGAGCTTGACTGCATGGAAACAAGCGTTAGAGGATCGGAAACAAGCTGAAAGCGAGATGCCGAAGCCTGCTTTTGCCAAAACAATGGTGATCAAAAGCGCAGCTACAATTCAGCCAGCTACGCCAGGTACGTTGGAAACTAAAATGTTCAAACTCGATCCTGCTCAACCGGCTCCAACTTTACCTGACGGCGAAGCGGCTCAATTGCTCCCAAGTAAAGAAGCAATGAAGTTCACCGTTATCAAAGACGGCGCGGACGCTACCGCGACCATCCAAGCACTTCCACTTGAGGGAACAGCTATCTCTGGTGATATAATTAAAGCAGAATCATCCGAAGCGTTCAAGCGCCAACAAAAGCTAGCGGAAGCTGTCGAAGCTGACGATGCAGCTACGATCCAAAGCCTGTTGCCTGAGCTGCTCACGGATTACAAAAAAGAAACGGAATCGCTGCGCAACTTCGCAAAAACATTGAAAGAACAAGCTGCCAAAGCAGATGAGAAATCAACAGAGGCAGAAGAATCTAACTAACTTTTTATAGATAAAAAGCAAATTGACTTTTCCGGTGGACCGAACGCAAAATTGCGAACGGCTCCACCTTTTCCCCATCGCTGAGTAAAAAAAAGGAGAAATCTGCATGTATCGCATTCATTTAGTAGAAGACGAAGAGCATCTCAGGGGCGTACTGGCCGCCTATTTGGAGAAAGAGGGGTGGCAAGTGCGTTCGTTCGCTGACGGGACCTCGGCAAGATCCGCCATATCGGAGCGGCCGGACTTGTGGGTCCTCGATATCATGCTCCCCGGCGTAGACGGATATCAGCTTATGCGCGAGATTAAGGCGGATCAGCCGGCGCAGCCCGTTATTTTCATATCGGCGCGAGATGCGGATATCGATCGAATCGTTGGCCTGGAGATGGGTAGCGATGACTACTTGGCCAAGCCTTTTTTACCTCGCGAGCTTGTCATTCGCACTCGCAAGCTGCTGGAGCGCGTGTACGGCGGACACCCTGCCGGCCTGATGCCTGCACAGCTGGAACGCCGCACGAAGCTGAATGTGGCTCCTTATTTGATCGATGAGCAAGCACGCACAGTAACTGCAGAGGATGGCACCAAACTGGAGCTGACCTCCAAGGAATTTGAGCTGCTGCTATATTTGGTGAGCCATCATGGGCAAGTGCTAGAGCGTGAACAAGTGCTCCAAGCTGTTTGGGGAATCGACTACTTCGGAACAGACCGGGTCGTGGATGATTTGGTACGAAGACTTCGCCGCAAGCTGCCGGAACTGCGTTTAGAAACCGTATATGGATACGGGTACAGGATGGTGAAAGCATGACGCTTCGATTAGGACAATGGCCGCTGGCCATGAAGCTTTGGGGAGCATTCGCGGCTTTGACGCTGCTTATTTTTACGCTGCTTGCCGTTCTGCTGCCTTGGACGTTGAAAGGTTTTTTTACAGAGCAGCTGTATGATATTTTACTGGATACGCAGAGTGGGCTTCGCATGGAAGCTACGACGTTGACGGCACCGACCCTAACGCTGGCAACTAAGGGTACAACCGCGCAAATAACGGATATCATAACGAACGTAAAAACGTTGACACCTATCAATCAGGCTATCCCTGATGCTGATGCCTCAGAAACGGAAACAATGCCGGAGACGACTAGCATACAAACGGGCAGCGCTATACCTACTATCCCCTTGGAAGCCTCTATTGCAACGAAGGTGATGTCTCCCTTTACAGCAACCTTGAGCGCTCCGGCGATTCGGCACTTTACGATTAGCGGAACCCAAGAATCACTGGCCCTTAGCAAATCTTTCACGAGTGGAGAGCCGTTCATGCAAGCCATGGAACAGGATGCTTTTGCCCAAAAACAGCCCGTTGCCAAGTATACGACCATCATTGATAAGAAAAGTATCTTTTACGTGATTCGCAAAGAAGTTGTTCAGGGCCAACCCAACTTTATCGTTTCCTATGCCTGGGGCAATTATCGCAATGACCTAGTCATGACCATGTTCGGCAGACTTATGCTGATGATGGTTGGTCTCATCGTGATTTCATGGCTGCCCTGTCTGATCATCGCGCGGTATTTCACTCGTCCGCTCGTTCTGATGGAGCAGCACGTTGGGCGTATGGCTGAACGAGATTGGCATGACCCGATTGAAACCGGGCGCAAAGATGAAGTAGGACGTCTGGCCAAAGCGATTGAAGCGATGCGGCAGCGTCTCGTGCGCCAGGACCGCGCGCAGCAATTTTTCCTTCAGCATACTTCTCACGAACTGAAGACCCCGGTCATGGTGATCCGCAGTTATGCCCAGTCCATTCTCGACGGCGTTTTCCCGAAAGGGACCTTAGGCGAAAGCTTAGGCGTCATTCTGAAGGAAGGCGAGCGCCTCGAGAAGCGGATTCGCGACCTGCTGCTGCTCAACAAGCTGAACTATGTCACCGCTCGCGAGAAGCCGTTCCGCCCTTTCGAGCTGCACGAGGTCATTGAAGACGTGGTTGAACGGCTGCGCTATCGCCGTCCTGAAATCGAGTGGGAGATGGAACTCCCCCCTGCTACCTTGCATGGCGATCCCGATCAGTGGAAAATCGCCTTGGAGAACATGCTCGACAATCAGCTCCGCTATGCTAAAAGCGGTATCCGGATTCTCCTCACGCCGTCATCCCATGGCGATAACAAGGAAGCTGCAGCCGGATTCTCGCGGCTGCAGATCAGCAACGATGGTCCGCCGCTCGATCAAGCGATCGCGGACAGCCTCTTTGAGCCCTTCCGTTCTGGCGGAGACGGCCAGTTCGGACTTGGTCTTGCCATCGTGAAGCAGATCATGGACCATCACGGTATGACGGTCCGCGCCGCGAATGAGCGAGGCGGGGTTGCCTTTTACCTTGAGCCTGGGGAAACAGCGCAAATGGATAGTAAACTCAAGGTCCCGAAGGTTTCGTGAGATGTCGGCGAAAACGTCGAGAGGCAAACAAAAGAGGCTTCCCATGGTCATCATGTGACCGAGGGAGAGCCTCTTTCTTGAGTTTTTATGCCGCCGATTTGCTTTGATTGCGGCTCATGACCCACAAGGTGAGCCAAATAACGATGAAGCCAGCGAGCTGTCCTACGGTTAGCTTTTGCCCGAAGACAAGCCAGTTCACGCAGACGCCAACCGCGGGGAACGCAAGCTCCGCCAACGTGGCGAAAAACGCCTTGGTCGAGGACAGCCCCTTATAATAGAGGAGCATGGAGAGCAAGCCCGGGAAAAACGCCTGGAATAACATGTTAACGGTAATAAGTATCAAGCCGCCGCTAGTTCCGGTTACGTGCCAAGCATCGCCGCTAGCCACAAGTACGACTGTCAGCAATGGGATGGCAAGCAGGAAACGCAGCGAAGTAACAATGGGGAAATCCAGTTTTTTCTGCAGCAAGAACTTGCCCATGACCGTCGATCCGCCCCATAAGCTGGCTGCAAGAATTGAAAATAAGCAGCTTAGGGTGCCCAAATCTTTGAGGCCCATCTCTGGCGACGAAAAGCCGAATGTCAGCAAATACGTGCCTAGCAGCGCCACCGCGATATAAGCAAAAAATTTAGAAGGCAGCGTCTCTTTGAGCATCACGCGAGCTAAAATAATAGCAAATAAGGGCTGTAATTTCTGTAAAAGTAAAATCGCGTTCGCATTACCATGCGAGAATGCGGCTGTAAACAAAATCGTTGCTATCGCCGACCCGCCCCAAGAGATGAACAGCAACGCGCCGATGACTCCTAGTGACAGCTTACCAATCAAGGTTTTCCGGTACTTCACGAGTATTGGCAGCGCGTAGCAGGCAAGGAGCAAGTGCTCAATAAATACGATTTGCGCGGAAGAAAAGCTTTTTAACAGCAAGATCCGAAAGAGCGGGTCGAGCCCCCAAAGCGTAGCACCTAGCGCCACATACCAAACTCCGCTAATGCCCCCTGAGCGCGCTGAAACCACATTCGCGTGCTTTGTTCCTAGCTTAAATACATTTTCCAATTCAAAAACCTCCTAAGGAATTTTTGAATTGAACCCTCTGAAAAGAGACAATGCCCCCGCTTCATGATCAGCGGGGGCATTGACAAACAGACCTGTCAAATACCTGAGTTTTTGACAAGCTGTTTTTCACCTTCTCCCATCCGGACTATAACCGTCGGCCCTGGAATCTCACCAAGTCAGTCCCAGCCTAACAGGCCGGGAGTCGCGGGCTTGAGATACATATACACGTATCCTCACCGCCGGTAGGGAATTGCACCCTGCCCCGAAGGTTCAATTATTCAGTTTGTGGTCACTTACAAAACATAAGTGATATTTATTCCTGAATATTAGCACCATAAAATAAAAAAAGCAAGGATTTTTCATCCTTGCTATAAGCTAAGATATTTCCACTCATTTTCCGATATATAACTTGTTAGCCCATCAATCATAAAGGAGGAGACTCATGGACGTTCCTGCGCTTTCCATGTCCGTAGCTCAGGGCAGCTTAGCTCAAGCTGTACAAATACGGGTTCTTAGCATGGCTAAAGATCAATCCACGCAACAAGCTCAGCAAATGGTACAAATGATGCAACAAAGTGTTCAACCAAACTTGGGTGGGAATCTAGATATTAGTGTCTAGTTTTACCCTTTGGAGAAGGAGAATGAAGAATTCTCCTTCTTTTTTGCTATTGATGTTGTATAATCGTGACATCTGCCACGCTGCCATTATTTCATTTTAGCAATCGGAATATGGAAATATAGAATCAAGAAAACCACACCTACTAAACACAGCAACCACGCCCATAACGGCCTCGTAAAATGCAACCGCAGCCCAATGAACATGAAAACCCAAACCGCAATTGACCACCAAAAATTCCAGTTGTTATGATAAGTAAGCATTTTTATTAACAGAAATAGTCCTTCAATGCAGGTAAATACAGCCGACCAAATGGCAATATAGACCACTTGTCTCAGCGGACGCGACTTAAGTGGATATTTGTGTAAGTACACCATTACAATGCACGGTAGATTAGTAAAAGCAATCATAAAATCTGCGATGGTATGGTTAGGCGTTACCGCGGATTTATGAAATTCCCATAGCGAGAAATTATAGCTTAGAAGGCTAATGAGAAAATCCACGCAGATGGCAAAAAGAATAGTTGGATAATAGGTCTTCCAGTTTCTCCAATCCCCTAAAAACCAAGCTGCAATCAAGCATAACAAGGCAATGACTACAGGCAAATATGAACTGATCAACGCTGTTATGTGACCCATCACTTAGCTCCATTCCATCAAACTTGTGCTGCCTCCGTTCAACCCTGTGCTCCTGTGGTTATTATTTCTATAAATGTTGTTTCATATGAAACAGAACGCAATTGACTTACCATTCTTCGCACTCACGCCGTTTTTCGCCGTTGCATCAATGGTTTCAAGCTATCCAGATTCGCACAAATCGTCCCGGCAATAACAGTTACCACGCCTACAGCTGTGACCCAAGTGATGCTCTCACCATAAAACACGACCCCCACCGCCAGGGCAATCAATGGAGAAATGTACAGCCATGTCGCTGGAAAAACCGGATTCGTTTTGGCCACTAACCAATAGAACAGACTATGTCCTACCATAGAGCCAATCACGATTAAATACAGTAGAGAGCCGGCTGCTTTTGGAGAAAATAAGCTGTGAACGTCCACAGGTTCTGTAAAAAATGAAAGAATCAGCAGCAGCAACCCTCCGCATATCATCTGCGCCGCGTTCAGCGCAATCGGCGATGCCTCAGGAAATTGCTGAATGACCTTTTTGGAATATAGAGCTCCCATACAATAGAACAGTTCTCCGACCAGAATCGCCACGCTCCCGATCACCCAAATGATGTTGGCGGATACCGCAAGTTGTGGCAGCAAGAGGATGATAATACCTGCAAAGCCGAGTATGCAGCCAAATACAGAGAGCATTGTCGTCTTCAGACGCAACACGAAGGTTTGGAGCATGAGAATCATAATCGGTCCAGTAGCCGATAAAACGGCCGCAATCCCGGAAGAAACATATTGCTCCGCCCAATACAAAGTTGAGAATGTGCCAAATGTAAGACCGATGCCTGTTAGCAGCATTTCTTTGCGAAATAAAAGAGCTAGGGTCGCTTTTTTCCGCCACAATAACCAACCGAACAAAAGCATCCCTGCAATAAAAAACCTCAAGCCTGCTGAAAAAAATGGCGGCGCTGACGCATCCACCCCGACCTTAATCGCCAGAAATGTCGTGCCAAAAATTAGACAGATAAGCAAATAATTAAAAATAATCATGACTGTTCCCCCTCTTGGTATGTATCATACTAGGTAAGCAACAGATCAGATGTGTAACACTAGAACAGTTTTCTAATGATTGTTGTATCATAGAGTAAACAGAGGGGGAAAATCGGATGAAGACGCCAGGAACATCTGGAAAAGAAGCTAATCTGCTTTTCAGGCAAGCTTATGAGTATATGGTTACCCGCATGGATCGCGGCGAGTGGCAAGCCCATGACAAGCTCCCCTCCATCCGGCGTCTTGCCGAAGAGCTGCAGGTGCATAGGCTGACCGTTTTTCGTGCTTATCAGCTGCTGAAGCAGCATCAGAAAGTTTACGTCAAAGAGAAATCCGGTTATTACGTAAGTCCTTGCAAGACGGAGGAGCAATCCCCGACGGAGCATGCGGAAAAAGGCCGTTCATTCACAACGTCCAGCGCTTTAAAAAACTCGCTGTCAGAAATCCAGCAAATCCCTGTCACATACCAATTCTCGCAAGCTTTGATCGATCCCAACTTGCTGCCGAATCTTTTTTTGTCCGAACATGTGAAAAAGGTTTTCGACATTTATCCTAAGCTCATGGGCACCTACTCCAACGCACAAGGGGATGAGGAGCTTCGTGAGTATCTCTGCCGTTACATGGTTCGGCATCATAACCTCCAGCTCGCCGCAAGCGATCTTTTGATTACCACAGGCGGTCAGCAGGCCATCGACCTCATCTCCCGGATCTATATCCGCCCCATGGATCCGATCTTGGTTGAGCGGCCGACGTATAGTGCAGCGCTTGATATTTTCCGCCAGCAGGGGGCGCGGTTTATTCCTGTCGAGATCAACCCGGACGGCTATGATCTGGTGAAACTCGAGAAGCTTATGGAGAAGCATAAACCACGGCTGTTTTATATGAATCCTACCTTTCATAATCCTACCGGGTATACGGTTCCGTCCGCACAGCGCAAGCAGCTCGTTGAACTAGCTGAACGCTATCGCTGTCTGCTGATTGAAGATGACGCTATTCACGAGATGTACATGGACCAACCTCCTCCTCAGCCTATGCTGACCTATGACACGGAAGGTTGGGTCGTGTATCTCCGCAGTTTTAGCAAATATATCGCGCCTGGGCTGCGAATTTGCGCCGTCATGGGAGGCCTGCATGTCATCCAATCGCTCATCACCGCCAAATCATTAGCTGACAACGGCACACCGCTCGTCAATCAGAAAATGTTCCTGCATTATTTCGAATCTCCTCGAATGCAGCAGCATTTGGAGAAACTGCGCATTGCTCTGCAGATCCGAAAAGAAATTGTAGAGCAGGAGCTAATCTCCACCGGATGGCGCTGGGTTAGCCCACAGGGTGGCTTCAACCTATGGATCCAGCTTCCGGACCATATCCCGGTTGAGCAGCTGCTGAAGGAGTGCCTCCGGCAATCGGTCTCCTTCGTACCTGGCGTGATCTGCGATCCGCTCAGGGAGATGAGCTCCTGGATCCGTTTAAGCTATTCCTTCGTGAATGAGGAGCATTTACGGGATGGTGTTAGACGGCTTATCGCTATTGCTGGGCGTTATGCGAGCGATGGCGAATGCTAGTATGAGGTTAGCAGGAGTGGGAATGGGAGCTTGAGCACGAGGAGATGCGGAAGCTTGAGCACAAGGAGGCGCAGGAGCTGGAACATAAGCTGGGCATGAGCATAACAACGTGTCTCAGCTGAGATAACTGGAAAATCTACCGTTACTTCGTGCCTCGCCTGTCTGGGGATTGAAATAGTTGGAAGAACTACCTCTATTTCTTCAGCAGCAAGCGAAAACCACCTGATTCAACCGGATTAGCGGTAGTAATTCCAGTTAATAACACAAAAATGATATAATTCGTAAAAATAACAGGAGTATTCGGCGTTACTTACCAATAATCAATCTCCGCTCAGTGTGCTCTATAGCCCTATTCAAAAGTTGCTGTCTTTAGGAAGCGTCCCTCAGCTGAAATAGCGGGAATTTTAGAACTCAGAGGAACTACGAGCCCCTATTTGTTCCAGAAACCGCTATTTGGCACATCTAGAGGAACTATGAGCCTTTATTTCACCAATAATGGCATTAAAGCAGCTTGGTGATGGGAAATAAGACCCTCCAGTTCCTTCAAAATAGGAAAACGGATGGCTACAGCCAAAATAACGCCCTCTAGTTCTGCTTCCCCCAGCACGTGTAAAAATTTACACTCTTGCAGAAACTAACCCTACATCAACGACTCATTACTAGGGGCCTTGTACGTGATTTTAATTACGAATCTACTTTTCGTTATAGCTGCAATTGTTTCACGAGCCTATAAGCAGTGGGATAAATACTACGACGTTATGCTTTTTGTCTCTTTCTGCAATTTGCTTTACAATTTCCTGTGTCGAGAGTACTTGACCTGGTCGTTTCACCCTGATTTGTTGCTGAACCACAAAACGGCCGACCTTGTTAACACTTTCCTGCTGCTCCCAAGTACAACGCTGCTGTATCTCACTTTCTTTCCTGCGGCCAAACGCCGCCAAGTGATTTACTATTTCCTGTGGGTAATCGGTTTTTCGGCGCTTGAATATCTGTGGTATTCTTACGACCGAATCACTTACCATCATGGGTGGAACTTTATATGGTCGATTGCCTTTTACTTCTTCATGTTCGCGGCTATGAGACTGCTTCATACGAATCGAGCGGCCGGGCTGCTTTTTTCTGTTGTAACGGTCACATTCTTGATCATCTATTTTCACATCCCACTCTGGAAATAAAAAAAGGTGCCCTGCGAGTCTGCAAAAAGACCTCGTGGGCACCCCGATTCATATTTAAGCTTTAACCTTCGCTTTAATTTCTTCAAGCGGCTTATGATTGCCGTATTTCGGATACTCACGTGTGGACGGAGCAGCCCACTGAACCGCATTGGAGATTACGCGGCGGATTTGCTCATTGTAGTAAGTACGGTAAGTCTCATGACCTGGACGGAAGTAGAAAATTTTCCCGTTTCCACGATTAAACGTACAACCGCTGCGGAATACTTCTCCACCTTCGAACCACGAAACCATGATTAACTCATCCGGCTGCGGGATATCAAAGTGTTCTCCGTACATTTCCTCAGCTTCAAGATCGATGTACTCCCCAATGCCTTCCACGATTGGATGGCCTGGCGCAACAACCCAAATACGCTCTTTTTCGTCTGCTTCACGCCATTTGAGGTCACAGGATGTGCCCATCAGCTTCTTGAACACTTTGGAGAAGTGTCCGGAGTGAAGCACGATTAGCCCCATACCTTGCCATACACGTTTTTGAACGCGCTCTACGATCTCGTCTTGCACTTGGTCATGCGCTTTATGTCCCCACCAGATAAGAACATCGGTGTTATTCAAAACCTCTTCGGTCAAACCGTGCTCAGCATCGTCTAGAGTCGCATAAGTGACATCTACATTCCCGCTAATGCCTTCGCCAATTGCTGTATGAATGCCGTCCGGATAGGCGGCGCGTACAATTTCACTTTCTTTTTCATGACGGTACTCGTTCCAAACCGTTACTTTCAGCTTTTGACTCATCTTCTTATTCCCTCCAAGATAACGTATTCATTCATAATGTGAGTATAGTCCGTCCCTTCCCGGAATGAAAGGCAAGATTGTGCCTATTTATTATTCAATAGTGTCCTCGGCAAGTAAACAATGTTATACTTTCTCTTGATAAACCTTACCTGTAACGTCGTTTTACATATTCAAAAATGTCCTACCCTATAGCGAGGTATACGAAAACATGGAATCCGCACATAGTGCTTTCTCCGAAATTGTCAATGAAGAAGTTATTTATCAGAACCCGCTGCTTTTCCTAAAAATATGGGAGCTAGGCTCCGACTCCGCTCACTTCGGTGTCCCAACGCCTTGGCTTTGGCATTCGCATAAGCAGGTTGAGTTCCTGGTCGTCATGGAAGGCCTCCTGGCTATTCAAACCAAACATGAACTTACGGTGTTATCCGCAGGAGATGTGATCGTGTTGGGCTCCTCCCAGCCCCATCGGACGTACAAATACTCCGCCGGCCCCTTGCGGCAGATCGTTTTCCAAATTGATCTCAAGCAGCATTTTGACCTGAGTACAATGCCTTACCTGCATTGTTTCTCGGAGCTGACGCATCCGCTTGAGCAGTTCAACGAGCTTTTCCGGAGCAATCCGGCCGTGAAGCAAGCCGCTTATGACCTTATTCTTCAGATTTTCGAAGAGTCACAGTCCCGCAAAATTGGTTACGAGCTTGCCATCAGCGCGGCGATCAAGAACCTGCTGCTGCTTATGTTACGCAATGACAACCGTGATCTGTCCGCACTTGCGGAGGATTCAGGCATCGCTCGCTTGCGCCCGGCGCTAGATTATATCGACAATCATCTTGGCGAGCGAATTACGGTTGAAGACGTCTGCTCCTTGCTCAATTTAAGCTATCATTACTTTATTAAGTATTTCAAAAAAGTGATGGGGATATCCTTCGTGGATTACGTGAATTACAAGCGCATTAAAAAAGCCGAGCGTCTCCTGCTAACAGGAGACCTCAGCATGATGGAAGTCAGTTTTGAGGTTGGCATCCTCAATATGGCGCAGTTCTACAAGCTGTTCAAGCGGCATAATCAATGCTCGCCCAAAGAATTCAAACAACGCATGCGCAGTCAAACGGGGGTCGCCCCCCTGCTGGCGCAAGCGGATTAACGTCAGCCAGGCAGGAAACCCTGCTGGCTGACCAACACACGCTCCTGCGGAAAATGCCGCAGGAGCTGTTCGTGCACGCGCTTGTACGCATCCGGACTGTACCAGTCCGAAAGCCCCTGCGCGTCATAGATCGCGCGCACGCCGATGCGTGCCGTGCGCTTGCCCCCACTGCCATCGCCCATGAAGTAATCGTCGATGCACACCCGCTCCACGATGCCCGCGAGCCGCTCGGCGAACTGCTCCGAGCTCGGCAGCACCGGCGCTATCGTGGCCTGCACGGGAATGCCGCGAGCCGCGAGCTCGCGCAGTGCCCCCAGCCGCGCCGGTATCGGCGGCGCGGACGGGGTGAACGCTCGGCGGACATCCTCGCGGTCCGTCTCAACCGTCATGCTGACTCGGACACGGTCGCCGAGCAGCGCTAACAAATCCGCGTCCCGCTTCACCAGCGGGCTGCGGGTCTGAACGAACAAGAAGTCCGGCGGCTGCACGGACATCACCTCCAGGAGCGAGCGGGTGATCCGCTCCTTATACTCGCTCGGCTGGTACGGGTCCGTCGCCGACGACATGAAGATCGTGACCGGGCCTTTTCGCTTCGCTTTGGCCAGCTCGTTCTCCAGAAGAGCCGCGGCATTGGCCTTCACATCGACCCAGGTGCCCCAAGCCTCCGTGCGGAACAGAGCCACCGGCATCTGTCTCACGTAACAGTAAGAGCACGCAAAAGCGCAGCCCGTATAAGGGTTCAGCGTATGCGAATATCCCTCGAGAAAGCCGCTGGCTTTCGTGAGCAGCGTCTTCGCTGACTTGTGGTTCACCTCAGTCTGCATACGTACTCCTCCTCCTTTTTCTGCTGCTTACAACCCGACCTTTTCCAGAACCAACAGTTTCTCTTTATTCACCAATCCACCGCGATATCCGGTTAACGCGCCATCTTTCCCGACCACGCGATGGCACGGCACCACGATGAGAACCGGATTAGCGCCAATAGCGGTACCGACAGCTCTTACTGCACTAGCTTTATCCAGCTTCTGAGCCATCTGTGAATAACTGACCGTTTCACCATGCGGTATTTCTTTTAATGCGCGCCACACGGATTGTTGAAAATCAGTCCCGCGCAGATCCAGCGGCAATGTGAACGTTTTGCGTGAGCCTCGCAGATACTCCTCCAACTGCTGCACATAAGGCTCTAATGCGGCCTTATTCTCCATCCAGCCATAATCAGGGAAACGATGTTTAGCCCATTTGGTTAATTCGGACCACGCTTCTGCATCAACGATACCTCGCTCCGCATCTCCCGTTTGATATTGCAAATAAATTAAACCGTCTTCCGTTGCCGCGATCAAAAAGTGATTATCCAATAAACGAACTACGCTCCAATATATGGATTTAGCCGCTGTCTTCGCTTCTATTGTTTGCATCCAAGAACCCTCCTCGGTTATGGTTAGATGGTAGTGCCAGACTGACGAAATTCCGATGGCGTGACACCCGTCTTTTTCTGAAATACAGTGGCAAAATGAGCGGCATTCGCAACGCCGACCAGCGCACCGATGGCATTCACAGGCTTATCTGTTTCTATTAAAAGCTTCTTAGCTGCTTCAATTCGTTGTTGTTGAAGATAAGTGAGAGGCGTAACGCCCTTCAAGCGTTTGAATGTCCTTTGCAAATGATAAACGCTGGCATAGAATTGCTCGGCTAATACCGAAAGCGTAATCGGCTCGGTATAACTTTCCTTGATATAGTCGGCTATTAGGTCGACCCACTCTTCATCCGGCAGCCGAATGCCATCAGGCCGGCATCTTTTACAAGGGCGGAAATGTTCCGCAACCGCTGTCTGACGATCAGGAAATACCCGGACATTTTCCCGCTTCGGCACCCTCGATTTGCAGGATGGCCTGCAGAAGATACCTGTTGTCGTGACCGCATAATAAAATGTGCCATCGTAACTCGCATCATTTCCAATAATAGCTTGCCAATACCTGTCTTGCATGGCTTCGCTCCTCCCGTGCCTTCCCTCTACTAGCTCAGTATACCCAAACGGGTCCTCTCTTGTAAGGGACGCGAGATGAGAAAGCAAGATTACGAAAGCCGCCTTCAGCGATAATAGAGCTAGTCCAACTAACCGATTATAGGAGAAATGACTTATGCCGTCTTTTGACCCTTCCCTTCTTACATGGAGCGAGCAGACAAGCTCTTTCACACTGCCACTGCCTGAACCTTTTCAATATGAGCAAAATCTTGGCTATTTGACCCGCTCCACCAATGAATGCTTATTCCATGTGGATAACTCAGATATTTATAAGCTGCTTCTCGTTGGGGATAACCGTGTGCTGATCGCTGTACACAGTGAGGATAACTTACAGCTTCGCATTCGTATTCTATCCAGCGCCGATACCTCTGTAACTCCAGCTCTTCTTGAAAATGTCGCCCGTTATGTGTGGGAGTGGTTTGATCTCAGCACAGACCTTGCTCCGTTCTATGAGCTGGCTGGACACGATCCTCTACTCGGCCAAGTCACTAAGGATTTTTGCGGGCTTCGCCTGCTGGGAATTCCGGATCTGTTCGAAGCGATGAGCTGGGGGATTATGGGACAGCAAATCAACCTTACTTTTGCCTATACACTCAAAAGACGCCTCGTGGAAGCCTTCGGTACCCGGCTGGACTGGCAAGGACGAACGTATTGGGCGTTCCCTGCGCCTGAGCGGATTGCCGGGCTTGCACCGGAAGCCTTGACTGCACTGCAATTCACGGGTAAAAAGGCCGAGTACTTAATCGGCGTTGCCCAGATGATGGCCGAAGGCCGGCTGGCCAAGGAACAGCTGCTGGAGATGAACGATTTTGCGGCTATCGAGAAAGAACTGCTGAGCATTCGTGGCATCGGCCCTTGGACGGCCAATTATGTCCTTATGCGCTGTTTGCGCAACGCCGCCGCTTTCCCGATTGCGGATGTCGGTTTGCATAACGCGCTGAAGCATGTGCTTGGCTTAGACGAGAAGCCGACACTCCCCCAAATTCGCCAGCTTGCTGAAAACTGGAAAGGCTGGGAGGCTTATGCTACCTTTTATCTATGGCGTGTCCTCTATTAGAGCATGAGAATGAAGGAGCGAACTCACAGTGAAATTTCTAGGGTTAATCGAACAACTATTTGCCCAATACGGTTACTTGGTCCTGCTGCTCGGGCTGCCGCTTGACGTCATCGCGCTTCCGATCCCTCCCGGCAATACAACCATGACCTATACAGGGTATTTATCTTATAAAGGGGTGCTGAGATGGGCGCCGGCGATGATCTCCGCCTGGGTCGGTTCGATCATCGGTATGTCGATTACCTATTGGATTGGGTACAAGCTGGGGATGCCGATTATCGAGCGTTTTGGCAAACTGCTGTTCCTGAAGCCCAGCCATTTGGACAAGACACGGAGCTACTACGAAAAGTTTGGCAATAAAGTGCTGCTTTTCAGCTTCTTTTTACCCGGGATCAGGCAGTTTATTTTCTACTTTGTAGGCATCATTCGCATTCCATTCCGGGTTTTTGCAATGTATGCTTTCACAGGTTCTGCCTTATGGGTCGTTGTTTTCTTTGGAATCGGATACCTGTTCGGTGAACAGTGGCAGGCGATATTCATGTGGGTAGAGAAATTTTTGATTTATGCGATAATTGGTGTGTGCGCTGTGCTGGCGGGAATCCTGTTAGTTAAATGGCGAAACCGTTTGAAGACGGGGATTTAAACGTATAAAAAGGTTGCCCCATCGGTCACAGAGATCGATAGAGGCAACCTTTCTTGCATTTATTGTGGTGTTGCTGGTGGCTCTGGTGTTGCTGATGGTTCTGGTGCTGCCGGATGACCTGGTTTTCCTTTGAATTTAAAGCCTTCATGACCAGTACCCGGTTTCTTCGGGGGTACTCCGCCTTTGCGTTCAACGAAGCTTTTGAGCTCATCTGTTAAATTATCTTTCAGCTTCGCGATCAGTTGATCCTCTGTGATGCCTTTATCTTGGGCGATTTCAGCCAGAGACTTCCCTGCTTTGCGCTGCGCAGCAAGCTCGTCTTCCGTGATCCCCAGGATCGTTGCGATTTCTGCGGAATTTCCGAACATCCCACCTGGCATCATGCCTCCACGCGGTTGTACGCCTTTGAAATCCATGATATGCGGTTTGGACTCCACCATTTTTTTCAAGCGATCCGCCAGACCCGATTTCATTTTATCGGCCTGCTCTTGCTTCAATTTTCCGGCTGTGACTGCATCATCAATCTTCTTAGTCTCAGCTTCCGTCAATTTGGCCAGAAGTGCTTCTTCCGTCAGATTCGCTTTCTCTTGAGCGATTTGTACCAGTGTTTTCCCTTGTTTGATCTCATCCTTCAACACAGTCTGATCAATCCCAAGAATGGCAGCAAAATCGAAAGCTCCTCCTTTACCGAATTCAAAACCGCCTTTGGCCGGCCCATGACCTTGGTTATTTGAACCTCCACGAAAATCTTTATGATGGTTATCCTTGAATTTGTCCTTCTGAGGTGCAGGCGTTACCGTACTCGTCTCATCTGCGAATACCTGGTTATGCTGAAGCGCGAGGCCACCGCCAATGAGTAGTCCTGCTGCGAGCGTACTGACCAGCACTTTCTTGTGAATAAGCTTCATCCTGTAACTCCACCTTTTTCATGAATTGGTCTAATTTGCTTCAGTATACAGGACAATTGTGAAAAAAATTTGAAGTCACATCTCATTCCGTCAAAAAGTTTACGCTGTCTTTCCGCCCCTTGTCATTCCTATGAAACAAAGAATTGCCCCTATCTCCATGCAAGCAATGATGATGCCTAGCGGTACTGCAGTCTGGCTGCCGCCAAGACCAACAAGCGGAGCAACCAGCCCCCCGATGATAAAAGAAAGCAGTCCCAGCAGCGCCGCTGCACTCCCCGCCGTTTTCCCTTGACTTTGCAGAGCAAGCGAGGAAGTGGCTACGGAGACAGGCCCTACGCTGGAAACGATGAAGAAAAAGGCGACAAGGATGGCCGGAAGCCCCGTCCCGATGAGAACGGCAACGAGAAGCAGCAGGCCGCCAAAAGCAGCCATGGCCAGCCCACCTGCCAGCAAGCGGTGATCGCTTACTTTGCCTGCGAGCTTGCCCGTCACTTGACCGGCAAGGATGACGCCAAGCCCGTTCACGGCGAAGCAAACGCTGAATATTTGCGGAGAAACGCCGTAAATCTCCTGCAGCACGAACGGCGAGCCGGAAATATAGGCGAACATGCCGGCAAAGACGAGCCCTTGTGTCAGCGCATAGCCCATGAACATGCGGTTTGTGAGGAGCCCTCGGAACGTTCGCAGCGTGTTGGCGAGGCCGCCCTTGGAACGGCGATCCGGCGGATGCGTTTCCTTCAGCCCCCATGTTGCAGCTAGCAGCATCAGCACGCCAATCGCACCTAGAACGAGGAACACGCCGCGCCATGAAGTGAACTGCAGAATCTGCCCGCCTGCAATCGGCGCAAGGATGGGCGCAGCCCCATTCACCAGCATCAGCAGCGCAATAAACTTCGTCAGCTCCACGCCTTCGTACATGTCGCGCACGATTGCGCGGGAAATGACGATCCCGGCGGCGCCCGCCAAGCCTTGCACGAATCGCAAGCCTAGGAACACGCCGATGGACGGCGCAAACATGCACAGAATCGAAGAGATCGCATAGAGGATCAATCCGATCAGCAGCGGCGTGCGTCTACCGCGCACATCGCTGACAGATCCTGCGATGAGCTGGCCGATAGACAGACCCAGCATGCAGGCGGTGAGGCTCATTTGCGCGAGTGAGGTGCTGGTATGGAGATCGCCGGCCAGATTCGGCAGTGCCGGCAGGTACATATCCAGCGAGAGCGGCCCGAAGGACGCTAGGGATCCGAGCACGAGCACGATCCATAATCGGCTGTAGCGGCCTGTGGACATGCCAGCTTGGGAAGCCAGTTGGTTGGACATTTTGATCACAACTTTCATTTAGTAGTTCAATTAAGCTAACATTGCGTCTTAATTTTGTCTAGTGTGAAAAGCAATAGCCAGAGCACTGCCCTTCCGCTATAATAAGAGCTAATGCGACGAAGAACGTCCCTATTCATCTTTATGGTGAATCAGGGGCGTTTTTTTATGATTACGAACAGGAGACCGCAATATAAATTCTTTCCTTTTTCATGAAAAACATCAGTCATTTCTTGCCTCCCACGCCGCTCGAAGGTCATTAGAACGCAAGGGGAGACTCGAGCGCGGGCATCTGCATGCGGAAACTTTGTTCCTGCAAAACGTGTGGTTCCCGATGCACGGACATTTCGATCATTTGCACCCGGAGTATGAAGTGCTAGATTGGAGAGGACGCTCTTACTTTGGCGACTTCGTTTATTTACCCGGCGAGCTCAAATTCATGTGGGAAATCAAAGGCTACGGCCCCCATGTGCAAGATATGGATCGCAAGCGCTACTGCGAAGAACTGAACCGCGAAACCTTTCTCCACGCACTTGGCTTCCGTGTCATCTCGTTCGCTTACGATGACGTGGCTCATCGGCCCGAGTTATGCATGACCTTACTTCGCATGCTGCTCAGCCGTTACCAGTCGGCCCCCTCTCCTGTTCATCGAGCCCATCTGGCTGAAAAAGAGGTCCTCCGCCTACTCCATCAGTTAGCACGACCTCTTCGCCCCAAAGATGTTGAATTGCATTTCGAGATCAATCATCGAACGGCCATCAGACTGCTCCAATCGCTATGCCAAAAAGGTTGGCTGCAGCCGATCAGCCGCACCCCCAATGGCAAAATCGTTCAATATGCCCTTGTTCGCGGGATTTTGGATTATCTGGACTAGCTGATGATGCTAAAATCATGTAAAACGTACAAGTAATTCGGCGAGTTCTAGATTTTTTAGAAGAAAACGTGTAAAAAATGCATCTAATTTCGCTATTCTTCCACCTCTTTAGCCAAAACGGGCAAATTTAATGTACTTTTTGCAGTTAGGTTCTCCGCACGCAGTAAAAGAACAAAAGAGCCCCCAACACCCTGAGGTGTTAAAGGCTCTATCTGGGTAACTCCTTACTTCGTCACGTTCACAATTAGCTTATCGCTGGAAGTAACGCCACCCGCGTTAACCAATTCGCAACGATATTCGTACACGCCGACAGCGCGACCCGTGATCGTGCTCACCGCGCTTTGAGCGCTAGGCGAAGCTGCGTTTAACGCCTTCGTTTCGATTAATACACCATTTTCGTACAAACGATACTCCGTGGCATTCGTTCCCCACCACATGTTCATCGATACCTTGTAATTGCCGTCTCCATCCCAGTTATCTTGGGAAAGGACCGGCTTGCCGGGTGCTGCATCCGTAATCTTCACAACCAACGGAGCGCTTGATGTTGTTCCAAAAGAATTAATAAGTTCACTTGTATACGTATAAGTGCCATTAGCTTTGCCTTTTACTTCTACTTTAGCCGTTTGAGCGGCCGGAGATGCATCTGTCAGCGATTGCGTCTGAATGAGCACGCCATTTTCGTACAATTTGAACACGGAGCCGTTATTGCCCCACCACATGTTCATTGTCACCGTGTAGTTACCGTCTTTCAAGCCGGTTGCTTGGCCGCTATTGTCCGACAACACAGGCTTCCCTGGCGCACCTAAGGACAATGGCTTCACAACCGTGATAGTTACAGCGCCTGTATGCACCGTTGTTCCATTTAACGTAACAGCGGCTGTTACCTGTGCCGTACCTTCTGCCACCGCGCTAACTTTACCTTGCGCATCAATAGTCGCTACAGCTCCATTGCTTGTGCTATATACAATCGCAGCACCACTAAGATCAGCAGCCGCACCGTTGCTTAACACACCCGCTACTTGCGTAGCTGTTGTTTCGCCCGGTTTGAGCGAAGTCACATTCGCCGAAAGCGTCGCTTGGCTAAACGTTACTTTCGCGCTCACATTAAACGGTACAGTCGCTTGTGTTACATTACCCGCTGCATCGACAACGCGGTAACCTACTGTGTGCGTACCTTGCGTTAAACTGCCTGCTGCAATGGATTGACCGCTGCTGATTGCAGCGCCATCCAATGTCAACGCCTGCTCAACTACACCTGAAAGTGTATCTGTACCAGCTAACACAAATGTTAACGTATCAGCAGTCGTTACGTCCCCAACCGCATGACCTGACTGCGTTAATACGGCCGTCGGAGCCGTTTTATCCAGCTTCACCTGCAAGGATTTTACAGCTTCCTCATTCCCAGCCGCATCTGTCGAGGAGTAAGCAATTGTATTCGTACCTTCTGTTTGAATCACGACTGGCGCCTCATAAGGAACCGCAGCACTGCCATTCAAGCTGATCTTCGTTGTCAAAGCACCAGCCGTATCATCTACCGCCGACAAAGATACGGTCACATCTTCTTTATACCAGCCTTCACTATTCGCTGAGCCTGACAAGGATGCAGTCGTAACAGGCGCTGTTGTATCCGCTGCAACCGTGAAGTCGCCTAAACCTCTTGGTTTCAATTGGAATACGCCTTTAAAAATGGCCGCAACACCCTTGATGTTCACCGTTTGTCCCGATTGGTAAGGGAATGAACTCAGGGTCAAACCAGTTCTTACATCAACACGAATGTGATTGCTCACGGGACCTTTTACAGCATCAAATTCAAAAGAACCTGCCGGCGTAGCGCTGATGATATTGCTCACGGTAACATCACTAAGCTCGAGCAATTGTCCTTGATTGTCATTGGTTACTGCTGCTGCAGCTATTGGCGTCGGTAATGCCGCTACACCTGTTTTTTCGATAGCAACTGGATCCGCTAACTCCAGCTCAGTATTGAATAGAGCCGTAGATGCTGTAACCTTCACTTTATCTCCCTGATGAAAGCCGCTCAGACTCTGGAACACGTAGATTCCGCCTGTTTCATCCTGCAGGTAGAATGCCTGACCGCCAAAAGCGCCCGGCTCCGTCGTTACAACACCCTCCACCGTTACCAATGTGCCGGCTGCTTCGCTCCGAGCATCGGAGATATTGATCTTCGCCGGGATCGGGTTTTCCTCTTCGGGCAAAGACTCCGCAGGTACATTGCCCAGGGTAACGCTCTCGGTTTTCAGGTTCGTAGAAGCTTGACGCAGGCGTAAATTCGCCGCAGCCGTCGTACCCGGCTTCACGCGAACCATCAAATCCTTCGTCGCATGACCGTTGATATCCGAGGTCACGCTGAACTGTGTACTATATCCATATGCGGTAGGCCATGTGCCGTCGGCATTTTGAACCATTGCAATTTGCGTGCCGCCGCTAACCAAATAAATCCCAACGTTGAACCCCGTAACCGTTGTAGACGGTGGCAGGTTGTCTACGACAACTCGCAGAGGGAAGTCCACGGCATTCGGCAGCGTTGCTTGATGCACGAAGCTGTAAGCTGCGCTTGCTGTCGCAGCAGGACCACCATAGGAGCCCGCTTTGAACGTGCTGCGGTCATACCATTTGTAGCCGGCGTTCGGCGCCGCCCAAGGCTCCGGCTGCGGCTCTGTAGAATTAGCCGGCGTCTCAAAAGGCAGCAGCGCCGTCGGCTGATCCAACTGCAAGCCGCTTACTTCCGAGAAGCTTGTGTAGCTTTCTTTTTTCGCCAGCCAATTCACCATATTCACAAGCAGGACGCCGTCGTCCACTTCTTTGAATCCGTCATACGTCGTCTTCTTCGCGCCTGTATCTTCACGCAAATACTTCGGCGTCGCATCCTCCACCGGTGAAGAATCGCCGATGAATCCGGCTTTGCCTGCACCTGACTTGGCTATTGCGACAAAAGGGCCTTCCGCCACGCCCCCACCGTTATAAACACCTTGATCGACTGCACTTGCCCAAGCCTCATTCGTTTGCGGCAAGTACGCGATTCCTTTGGCCCTAGTCGGGTCGATGATCGCCAGCGTTGAACCCGCATGCATCGCTACGCTCGATACACCTGTGGTTATACCGAACGACTGCTGTGGCGACACGATTTGGTTCGCATTTATATCACCTAAAGCGTTGTAACGGAAACGCAAGCCGAATTGCGTAGCTAACCAGTCTGAGCTAGCTACATCCTGCATAGCTGATGAGGCGCTTTCTTCAGCGCTCATGCCGCTGACTGGATTCGTCCACGCGCCACGACGATAGCCGTTGAATACTTCCGAACCGTCCCAACGGTTCTTGTTGCGGTCCGCATTGTAGTGATCGCCGATGAAGAAGATACTTCCGCCGCCCTGCACATACTGCGCCAGAGCCGCCTGCTCACTCGTTTTATAAGGTACATTAGACTCTGCTACGACAAAAACGTCATAACCGCTCAAATCGCTAAGTGTGATGGGTGTTGTTTTACGCAATTCTTTGACGTAGTAGCCATTATTCGCTAACGCGTTTCCAAAATCTGAAAAAGCGCCGTCGATGACCCAGTCCGCCGCACCAGCCGTTTGTTCATGCGTGTTGTCGAACAGGACTTTCTTTCCTGCATTTTCGTTGACTACTTTCGCTTCAATGAATGGTGCCGGATCACTTGGCCCTTCCGCCATTACTGCCTGCCAGCTGCTTGTAGCCAGCACTTGTAGAGGTAGCGCTACTGTTAAAGCCAGCGCCGCTTTTACCGCTTTTGCTTTCCATCCCGCTCTCTTACCCATTACAAATTCCTCCCTTATCATCTATGTGACAAGCCTTGTACCGCCCCTAATTTTACCATGGTTCAAAAAGGGATAGTGCATTTTTTTTGTAAAGTTAAGGAAATTTGTGTAAGATGACAAATACTTTAACGTTCTCTATGCTTGTTTGTTTTCTGCCAAATGGTAGTCTTGCCAGCACTGGATCGTTCTCCCGCCTGCTTAATTGGGAACTACTACAGGCCGCTATTTCACCGAAAAAACACCTTCCCCACCTGCTGGGGGAACTACGGTCCTTTATTTTGGCGATTTCAACCAAAAAACGTGCCATGGAGGCCGGATAAGACCCCACAGTTCCCCTCGGAAAGGAAACATCTCGTTTTCCTCCAAATAGCGGACTCCAGTTCCCTCAGTGAAGGCTTAGCGAGATTCTCGCTAGTTTTTTAAATTTGTTTTTGGCCGGAGAGGTGGTGATTGGCTATACGGTGCGTTGTGTGAGGTGGGGGTTGGCTATATAACAAAAAAACCTAACGGCGTCTAATCCGTCAGGTTTTGTATGTTAGCTGGTTAAGGCTGAGCTCCCTTGGTCTGCCCACGGAATGCATTCGGCACAGTCCCCGTATGCGCCTTGAACAGCTTCCCGAAATAGTTTTTGTTCTCGTAGCCGAGCATGTCGGCGATTTGTTCCACGGTTTTATCCGTGATTTCCAAAAGCTCTTTCGCTTTCTCCATCTTCATCCGCGTCACATACTCCACGAAGTTCTCCCCGGTTTCCTTCTTGAAAAGTCGGCTCAAATAACTCGGATGAAGGTGCAGATGCGCCGCCGCGTCCTCGAGCGATATTTTCATATGCAAATGATTATAGACGAACCGCTGACACTCGATAATCTCGCGGTTGTGCGACTCACGGTACACCTGCCCTGCCCATTGAATCGCCTGCTGCAGATAATCCTTCAGCCACAATTCCAGCTCACGTACAGACGACAGTTCATGCACATCATGATGCAAGAGCTCGGATGAAAACGTCGACTGGTAATGCTGCAGCGATTTAAGCCGCATACGCACATCAAGAATCATCTTGAGAAGCCATTCTTTCACTTCCATGGGACGAAACCGATGGTACTGGATGAAATCGATCCACTTCGAGACATACATATCGATCAAATCGGATCGCTCATCGAACACTACGCTTCGAAACTCATCCAGCGTCTGGGCATACTCGGCCAGCAGCAATCCCCCGTCACCGAAGCCTTCCCGAATATGCTCCAGTTTCATGACGGAGCTTTCCGGCAAGTAGAACCGCGAGCTCCGCCCTTCTACCATCCGCTTCAGCTGCTCCTTCAACGAGCGCACATCCTTGGCTGGACTTCCCGTAATGAAAGAGAACGCTACTTTCGCGTATTGCTGCAAACAGCTCTGCAAATGCCGCAGCGTCTGCTCGACCTTCTGGCCGTTATTGACATGCATGCTGCCATATTGCGGGAACAGCAATACAATTTCGCCCGTATCATACGTGAACAACGTGATTTCTTTCTGATCGACGAGCAGCTCTTCTATGATGTTTTGAATGGTATAGTCGAATAAATCCCTGGATTGGAAGCGCTGATTCGCCTCCTTCGCCCGGTTGGCATACCCGAAAACCGGCAGCACCCCGTGCTGCCCAAGACGCAGGCCGAAACCTTCCGCTTGCTGGCTCCACTCCTCCGAATCAAACAACGGCTCATTGACCGTACTTCGGATAAAATGACGCTTGGACGAGCTGCGGTGCAGCGCGGCCTCCTTCTCGAGCTTGCGGCTTTTGGACAGCACGTGATCCTCGGCATCCAGCTGCTCCTTCAGTCTGCCAAGCACCTCCGAAATATTGCTTATATTCATCGTTTCTTTCAGGATATATTCGCTCACCGAAAGCTTCATCGCTTTTTGCGCATAGTGAAAATCATCATGGCAGGAGAGAATGACCGCCTTCACATGAGGATCCACCTCACGGAGAGAGCGGATTAAATCCAGTCCATTCATTTCCGGCATGCCGATATCGCTGATCAGTACATCGGTTTTGGCCCGCCGTCCCGCTTCCAGGGCGTCCAGAGGATTTTCAAAGGCTCCTGTCAATCGAAACCCCAATTCCTCCCATTTGATCGCTGAACTCAAAAATTCAAGCACAGGTAAATCATCATCGACAATCATGACTGTATACATGCTTAGCCCTCCTTTCCTGCCTGCTGCGGAAAGCGCAGAACAATCTGCGTTCCCTGATCTGGCCCGCTTGCGATTTCATAATCGAAACGATGACCGTAGATGATGCGAAGGCGCTCTAATACATTTTGTAAACCGATACCGGATAAGGACGGGCTTCGCGAAGCATGGTGATGCTTCGTCGGCCGTGTCACAAGATGTGTGCGAAGCTCTTCCAAACGTTCCGTTGTCATGCCGACGCCCGAATCTCTGACTTCGAGCTGAAGCCGTCCATCCTCACAGATTCTGGAGGCAATCGTGATTTCTCCAGGTTTGCTTTTTAGCCCGTGAATGTAGGCATTCTCGATGAGTGGTTGCAGCAGAAACCGAGGGATCTCAATGAGCAGCGTATCGGAAGCCGCCGAAATACGAAGGTTCACTCGATCTCCGTGCCTGGAATTCAACAGACGAACGTAATGTTCGATGATCTCAATTTCTTCATGCAGCGGAATATACTCGTTATTTCGATTAATGGTCATCCGCAGGAGCGACGATAGGGAGGAGATCAATTCCGCGTTCTCGGAATCCCCTTTCATCATGATTTTCAAACGGATGGAGTTCAGCACATTAAACAGAAAATGCGGATTAATTTGCGCCTGCAGCATCGCCAGCTCCGCCATGCGCTTAAGTTCCTGCTCGCGGCGGTTTTCCTCGAGCATCAGCTCAATACGGTCAATCATGCGGTCGAACACATACCCCAGCCGGCCCACTTCATCCACACCGGTAATGTTGGAGCGTTCGCCGAGTTGACCAGATTCAATCCGGACAACCGTTTGGACAAGCCGCGCAATCGGTTTTGTGAGCGTGCGCACCATATATAGTAAAGTAACGGCAAATAAGACCAGAAAAAATAGTTGAATAAGAAAATCTGTTTTTCGAAATGACTCAATCTTCTGTGCCGCTGTTTTATAGGGACTCATATTCACAAGCTGCCACTCCGGCGTTACATGACTGCTGAGCAGAATATAATCTTCTCCCGCCACCTTCACAAAAGAAGAGCCATCCTCCTTGGGCAGCTGATCATAATAAGGGAATTTCGTACCGATCGTCGTGGAATCTTTATCGACCAGAATGCGTCCTTGTTCATCAATGATTACCATAGATTCATTATTTTGATATTGATTGAAAAGGTCCTGCAGCAAGCGAAGCTCCAGACCAACAATCACGTACCCATAGGTGATATCGTTCTTGCGGAGCGGTTTGGCTGCCGACAGCAAATAAGGCTGATTCGTGGATTCACTGTAATTGGGCTCAGCCCCGATCCACAATACATTGTAGCCGGAAACTTGTTCAACGGCGCTAAACCAGCTTTTTTTCATAAAATCCGTCGGATTAAAAGCAAAAGTCGTATAGGAGGCAACGTACTCCTTATTGGGCAGCAACACCGTCACGCTCAGATTACCGAAGGAATCAATCACCGTTGACATTCTTTTCGCTATCGTCTGCTTGTATTGCAGCACATCCCCCTTATCCGTTGTCTCATTCGCTCTGCCTAATTCCCGGATAGACGGCTGCAATTCCTCATCAAATTGGATGAAATTCATCACATAAATCATATTTTTGATCTGGGCATTCACAATTTGACTCACAATCCGCATCGATTCGCGCGAAGAGTCTGTCACCTGCGTTCTTACCGCATCTCTTGTAAACAGGCTGGAGACATTCATGGAAACAACCGATGGCAGAACGAGACAAATCAGAATCGTCAGCACCAATTTATTGCGTAAAGATAACCTGCGAAGCCAACCTGGCACTGCGTTCTCCTGCCTTTCGAATGCACCTTGGAAATGGGAAAAAGAGGAGCCTAAGGCCTCCTCTTTTCATTATAGCAATAATCTTGCGCGATTCGTTACTTCTTACTTCGCGTTGCTCTTACGGATATCTTCAATTTTTGTTTTTGCTGTTTGGATGGTTTTCTCCAAATCTTGTTTGCCTGTCAAGAACAACTCAACTTGCGTTAGGTATTCTTTTTCTTGTTGCAGCGCGTAAGTTGGAGGAACAACCAGTTTGGTAGCTTTGTTAACTTTCAACGTAGCAAGCAAGGATTGTTTATCGATCATAGCGACTTGTTCTGGTTTACCGCTTTTCAGAATCGCGTCAACGTTTTTCTCAACATCGGCTTTTTTCCATGCGGAGAAGAAGAGACCTTGTGTTTGAATACCTTCTGTTGTGTACCATTTCACGAAATCATAAGCCGCTTGTTTGTTTTTGGAGTTCGCAGCAACACCCATGAAGTCAGCGCCTACTTCTGTCAAACCGTTTGGATCTTTAGCGTCAAACTTTGGATATGGAGCAAAAACCGTTTTGAATTTCGCATTCAGGGAAAGCTCGCCAACCATCCAGTTACCAGTTGCCAGCATAGCTGTTTTACCGCCGTAGAACACATCACGGTAAGCCATTTTTTGCGATACAACTTCGAAGTATGGTACGGACGTTTTATCTACGTTCTCCATTTTATTTCTGAGGTCAAGGGAGTAGCGAACTTTCGGGTTGTCGATGTTTTGCGTACCATCGGATTTCACCAAGTACGGGTTCTCCATGTCATTGTTCAAACCAAGCAGCGCGTAATCTTTCCAGTTATGGAAGTAGGAACCGTAAGCTTTTGAAGCACCTTCACCTTTGGTCAGCTTCTTAGCGTATTCCGCATATTGATCCCATGTCCATTCTGTTGGAACAGGAAGCTTAGCTTCATCCAATTTGTCCTTGTTCAAGAGGACGAACCATTCAATCATTTTACCTGGCAGTGCATAATATTTACCATTTACAATCGGATCAAGCTTGTACTCATCTTTTACAACAATGTTATCTTTTTTCAAATAATCATCAAGCGGCTCCAAGATTCCTGCGCCTACACGTTGAGCGAAATCGGATGCGCTGGAATACATCACAACGTCCATTTGCTCGCCTGAAGCAGCTAGAAGGTCAAGTTTTTTCATCCCTTCTTGGGAATCGCCTTTCTCGGACATGCTTTCATAGACAACTTTTACGTTCGGGTGTGTCTTATTGTAAGCATCAACCGTTGCATTCCAGTTCCCTTGCGCTTCTGTGTACCAACCTTGCACTTTAATCGTAACAGGAGCTTTCGTTCCACCCGCAGCACCGCTATCTGCAGCAGGTTTTTCTGCTTTATTACCGCAGCCTGCAAGTGCAGCACTGATAGCAAGCACACCGCTTAATACTAGTAAACTCTTTTTCATAGGAACCCCTCCAAGTGAGCTTTGTTTTGTGTGAAAACCTTTACATGACCGATCGTAACAAACTTCAGTGGAGCGCACGAGGCACTATTTTAACCTCATGCACTCTTATTTTGACTTTTTGGATTAACCCTTCACGCCGCCCATCGAAATTCCTTCGATAACCTGCTTTTGTCCAATGATGAAGATGATCAGCAGTGGAACGATGGCCGATACCGATGCAGCCATGATTAGCGAGTAGAACTCACCGTTCAAGTCTGCGAAAGACCGGATACCTAACGGAAGCGTGAACAGGTCTTTTGTTCTTAGGAAAATCAACGGATTCTGATAGTCGTTCCAAGTCCAGATGAAACGCAGAATCGCATACGTAGCAATAGCCGGGCGCACAAGCGGTGTACAAATCGACCAGAAAATTCTGAGGTGTCCCGCACCGTCAATCCGCGCTGACTCCATATACTCATCGTGAATACCGAGATAGAACTGACGAAGCATGAAGGTTCCGAGAACAGAGAATGAACCTAATAGAATCAAACCAAAGTGACTGTCGAACAACCCGATCCAACGGAAAAGCAAGAATTGCGGAACGAGAATGGCTTGGCTCGGGATCATATAGATCGCTAAAATGAGCACGAAGAGCGCGTTGCGACCGCGAAATTTGATCTTCGAGAAGGCATAGGCAGCCATAGAAGAAAGTAAGACGGATAACGCTGTTGTTAATACTGAAACCTTAATGGAGTTCCAATAGTACAACGAAAATTTTGTTTCCCAAACCGTTTTATAATTTTCAATGACATTCCAATGCTGAGGGATCCACTGAATCGGATAAGCGAACACGTCGGCTTCCGGCTTCATGGAAGCGGAGATCATCCATAGGAACGGCGACATAAATAGTATGCCAACGACAAGCATTAGTAATGTAAGAACTATTTTTTTCAACTTTTGATTCTTGTCCATCGTGGTATTCCTCCTTCTCTTAGTAGTTCACCCATCTACGTTGTCCTAGCCATTGTACAAGTGTAATCAGAAGCACAAGCAACAGAAGTACAATTGCCATAGCGGAGGCATAACCGGATTGCAGGTTAACAAAGGCTGTTTCGTATAGACGATAAACCACTACGGTCGTGGAGTTTGCAGGTCCGCCGCCTGTGAGGACGGAAATAACGTCAAACGCTTTAAAGGTACCGATAATCCCCGTTACTAGCAGGAAGAAAGTTGTTGGCGATAAAAGAGGCACAGTGATGCTCATCAGCTGTCTAAACTTGGAAGCCCCGTCAATATCCGCTGCTTCATATAGATCTTTAGGAATGGACTGCAATCCAGCCATGAAAATAATCATGTTATATCCGATACTGATCCAAATCATAAGCCCCATTACACAATACAAGGCAACATCCGGGTCAGCAAGCCATTTCGGCGGATTCGCAAAGCCTAGATCCATCAAGATTTGATTGATTGGACCATACGTCGGGTGAAATAACACCTGAAAAACGATAGCTACAGCAACAACGCTCGAAATATAAGGGATAAAATAAATAACTTTGAAGAAATCTTTCAAATAGATTTTTTTATCGATAACAACCGCTAGAAGAAGAGAAATGATGAGTGTTAAGGGAACGACAATCATCAAAATCATGTTGTTCTTCAGGGATAGTAAGAAAACGGAATCGTGCACAAGCTTGATAAAGTTATCTAAGCCGAGAAATTTCACTTTCGAAAAACCGGCAACAAAGTTCCAATCCGTGAAGCTGAGGAAGAAGGATGCAATAATTGGAAATAAAGTAAAGACAAATAGTCCGAGTACCATTGGTGCAACGAAGGCATATCCGATCAGGTCCTCACGTATTTGCGCAGTCGAACTTCTCCGTTTCACTTTCGCATTGGAAAGGGTGCTCGAATGTGTATGTGTATTGTTGGCCATATGATTATTCACCCCATGTGTTGTGTTTCCTATAGTCTACCTTGCGGAGGACAGGTCGGGTAAGTCAAATAATTTACTCGTTTGAGTAAAATTTTAACCTTCACTAAACACTGGTTCCCCTCTGATGGACAAAAAAAATCCGCTAAGCCGTGATGTTGGCTTACCGGATATTCTCCCCTTACTTATTTGCTTCATGCACTTTCAGGAGTTTCCCCTTGATCGTTGTGTTCTTCATGACCTTGAGCACCATCGGACCTTTGCCGTTCAGAATATCCACATACGAAACGTTGTCTTGAATCGTAATGATGCCGATATCTTCTGCACTCACGCCTTCAATTTTGGCTAACGTCCCGACGAAGTCCACCGCTCTAATCTTTTTCTTTTTCCCGCCGTTAAAATAGAGCTTCATGATCCCTTTGTTCAATTGGTCGCTTCTATCTCGCTTGATAACCGGCGTCGCTTGCATTTTCCGCTCAAAGGCCGGCAATCCCTGGGCAACTTCTTCCTCCGTGGGAGCATCTCTGCGCGGGATCTCGAATCCAAGGTAATCTTCGATCTCGGGGATAAATTTCATCTCGTTCGGAGTCACGAATGTGATGGCTTTGCCCGTTTTGCCTGCTCGTCCGGTTCTTCCGATCCGATGGACATAACTTTCCTTCTCTAGCGGCAGGTCATAGTTAATGACGTGAGTAATATCCTCCACATCAATCCCCCGCGCCGCAACATCCGTTGCCACCAGGAAACGGAACTCGCCTCTTTTGAATGCGTTCATAACCAAGAAGCGGTCATCCTGCACCATGCCTCCATGAATTTTGTCACACGGATATTCAAGAAGATCCAACTCTCGGAAGACATCATCCACATGTTCTTGCGTCCTGCAGAAAATGATGCAATTCTCAGGATTTTCCGTCACGAAGACATCCTTAAGCACATTAAATTTCTCTGTTTCTTTCATCGTAATCAGCGCGTGTTCAATCTGAACCTTCGCCGCTTCCGGAGTTTGAATTTCAATATCTATCGGGCTCTGCATATATTGATGACATAATTGTTCCACGTCTTGAGGGAGTGTCGCTGAGAACAGCATCGTCATTCGGTCCGTCGGAACCTCATCGATGATCGCTCCCACCTGCTCAATGAAGCCCATCCGCAGCATCTCATCCGCTTCATCGATGACGAGCATCTTGACCTTCTCCAAATCCAGTGTGCCCTTCTGAATATGATCCAGCACACGTCCCGGTGTACCTACAACGACATGGCACTTCTGGTGAAGCTCCAGCTTCTGTTTGGCAAAGGGCTGTTTGCCGTATAGTGCTACCGCTTTAATCCGTTTGAACCGCCCAATGTTCGTAATATCCTGCTTCACCTGGTCCGCGAGTTCTCGCGTCGGTGTTAGAATTAGCGCCTGCGGCCGATTCTCCTCCCATTCTACGAGCTCACAAATCGGGATCCCGAAAGCCGCCGTCTTCCCGCTTCCCGTACGCGACTTCACCGTGAGATCCTTCTCCTGAAGCGCGATGGGAATCACTTCGTGCTGTACGTCCGTCGGCTGCTCATAACCTAAGCTCTGCAACGCCCGGACGATATCCTCACTTAATTGATAATCCGTAAAACTTCTTAATGCCACTAAATAACTCCCTTTCCGTTCACTTTCCTCCAACTATCTCATAAACGTGCCAAAAAAACCATCAAGAGCGGCAGCGGATGCCAAAACGGATGGTTTTTTAACCCAACCTCAACCCTCGGACAAAGAAAAAGAAGCCGCCGCGGCAGCTTCTTCCTTATTCCCTGTTCTATTCAGTTACTTCTTTAAAAGCTTGCACAGCTTGCTCCAGCTTGGCAAAGTTCTCCTGATTATCCGGAAGAGCCTTATCAGAACGAATGGCTTGCAGCACATGAGTCAGCAGATTTTCGGGCATATTCGGATCAGGGGAGTTAGCGGTTAATGCCACGATCAGCTGCAGCTCAGGGACAACAAAAATGCGTCTTCCACTTGAACCTGAGGCATAGAACATGTCGTATTGTTTTTTACTTCCTTTGACGATTCCTTTGGGCAGCGTCTTGGACCACCATAGCAGTCCGTAGCCTCCCTGCGTACCATTGCTGTAATTCAGCGTTACTCGCTTTTGCAGGGAATCGCGAATCCAGTTTGGTGGGATAATCGTTTGATCTTCCCATTGGCCTTGTTTCAAATACAGGTAGCCAAACTTAGCCATATCTCTCAGCGTTAAAGCCATTGCCCATGCGCCAATGGAGCGATCTTTTCCATCAGAATTCCAGCTCACGTTTGTAATGCCAAGAGGATCGAATAAACGTGACTGGGCATAATCGAACAACGATTGCCCCGTTGCTTTGTGCATTATAGCCGACAACAAATGCGCGTCACCATTGCTATAATTAAACAGGGTACCTGGCTCTGCATATCCAGGACGATCCAGAATGTACTGTACCCAATCGGATGAATACATCATCTCGGTTGAGGAGATTTCATTCGTATTATCCCAATTCAGGCCGGATGTCATGCTCAGCAAATGTCTAATTGTCATTTTGGACTTCAAAGGGTCATTGGCAAGTTCAGGGAAAAAATCGCGAACCTTTTGATCCAAACTGATCAGCTTCCGTTCAGCTAAAGCAATACCAACTAGTGCTGATGTTACACTTTTGGTGACGGACTTCACATCTTGAGGTATATCATCTTGCGTACAACTATTATAAGCTTCTGCAACTAAATGGCCGTTTCGAACGACTGCGATGCTGCATACCTGTTGACTGCTGAACATTTCAACTGTCTTAGCTAGCGTACCTGAGAACATCCCTTGCGCTTCCGGCGTGCTCGTTCTCCAGCCTGTCGTTGGCCAATACGCGGTAGATTCTTTGTCATTCGATTGGAATGGCGATATGGTATTGTTACCCGAATGTAACGTCTTTTCTTGGGTTCCGGACATCTCTATCTATCCTTCCAGTATGGTATTAACCCTCTCTCTTTCTATATAGGTTACTACTCAATTATGAAGCAAATATGACGTAAACCTTAATAAAACCTTAATAAAACCTGAAAATTGGATGAAAAAGTAAAGGAATATCCCTGTTATGTTACAATAATCGTAACTATTTCGCTGTCACAGGTTTCATATTGGAGGTTAACATGCGTAAACTCATCTTTTTCATAGGTCCTGCTGGAGCAGGCAAAACAACGCTAGCCAAAGCATATGCCAGTAAGCGCGGGGGCGCCTTTCTAGACATGGACACTTTGCTTCGGCCCGCTGCGGTAGCGCTGATGTCACTAGCTGGGAAAGATCCCGAGGATCGGGACTCCCCTTTTTATAAACAGCACTGCCGAGATCTCGGATACCGCATCACCATGAACGCCGCGCTGGAGAATTTGACCTTAGGCTTGGACGCCATCGTCATCGGACCATTTACCCGCGAGATCAACGATCCGTTGTGGCTGGACCAAGAACTTTCCACAATCAACGCAAGCACGGAGAATGTCGCAGTTAAGGCTGTTTACGTCTACCTTCCATCTGAGGAAGCCTATCACTCACGCATTAGCGGGAGAGGCTCGGCTTTAGACGTTTGGAAATTGGATAACTGGGAACAATTCAGCCCCTCCCTAAGTCGTAGTGAGATCCGATGGCCGGTTGATCCAGCCTCCATTCTCTATCTCGACAATTCTGGACCATTTACTTCTGAGAAGTTGGAAATGCTCGAAAAGTTCATTGACAGAGAGAATTGACGACGAATTTTTGTAAAGTTACAAAATAAGTTATAAAACCTTTACAACCACACCTATAAAGCTTTACAATTTATAAATTATTCACTTTTGCTTAAAGGAGTATTGAGCTAAATGAACGCCAAAAACTCCATGCAAGACATTGCCAATCTGCTCGGCATTTCCAAAAACGCTGTCTCCTTAGCCCTTAATCACAAGCCCGGCGTTAGCGAAGAGCTACGTTCCCGTGTATTTGAAGCCGCCCAGCAGCTTAAGTACCGGACGGAATCCAAGGCGAGGAAGAAGCAGAATCACCTGCTCGTCTTATTCCCTGAATCTGTCCAGAACGATAAAAATTTCTACTACGAAGTGTTCTGGTCCATTGAAAAAAGAGCCAAGGAAAACGGCTATACCGCTATCATTAGCGGGGTAACGAAAGATATGGAGCGACTGTTGATTCTCCCCGATCTCTATCATGAGTTTGCGTTTTCCGGCATCCTCCTCATTGGCGTCTTCACCCCAGCGTATGTCAGCAAACTCAGGGAATTGGAGACTCCGCTGGTCACCGTGGATCATTGCTACGACGGATTGCAGCTGGATTCCGTTGTGACAGCGAATGCGGAAGGCGCCTGCAGCATCGTCAGCCATCTGATCCAAAAAGGTCACCGGCAAATCGGTTTCATTGGGGCGGGCAGCATGTCCAAAAGCTTCCGTGAGCGCTGGTTCGGATTCACAAATGCCATGTCCGATGCGGGACTAGCGATCGATAGGAGCTTCTGTCTCATTGGACCTAATAAGGCCGCTTCTCCTGATGATGAATTAGCTTCGTTCCTGGAGGCAATGAGCGGCCAATCCCCTTGGCCAACCGCATGGTTTTGCGCCAACGACCGGCTTGCCATTTCGCTGATTCAGCATCTGACCGCCAGAGGCTTTCACGTGCCGGACGCGATGTCTGTCGTCGGCTTTGACGATATTGAAGCCGCGCAGATGGTCCGGCCCCGCCTCACGACCATTCATGTGCAGCGGGAGCAGCTTGCCTTTGAGGCCGTTGATTTGCTGCTCCGCAGAATCGAAAAAGGCGGCGTGCCATCCAAAATTTCCATTTACGGCGAATTGATTGAACGGGAGTCTTGTGTCAAAGTCGAAGTAGGAGTTTGAAAATAGGCTGACTGAAGTTGGAGTACCTCATCTTCGCTGAAGATGCTATAGTATGAAATGACGAAGAACGTCCTTGAGCCGCCAGGCTCCGGGGCGTTTTTTTATTTTAAGGAGGTAGGAGGAGGCTGTTATTATGTCGGAATTTGAACAAGCGCATCAGAGATTCTTGGATGACCATCTTACACATCGGATCGGCGAGCGAAAAGGACGTCTACTTAGAGGACACAAATACGCGGAGAAGCTACTGCTCCAAAACGTATGGTGGCCCTTATTCGGCAACTTTGACGACCTGCATCCGGAATACGAAATTTACGATTGGAACCGTAAGTCACAGTTCCTCGACTTTGCTTTTCTCCCGCCGCACGGCCGCTTCGGGGTTGAGTGCGACGGTTTTCAAAGTCACATTAAGGACATGGACCGTGAGGGATTCAGCTATTCGCTTAATCGGGATACTTTCTTGACCGGGATGGGGTGGAAAATGATCCATTTTTCTTTAGATGATGTCCAGCACCGCCCGGAAGTTTGTCGAATGCTGCTCCAGCTGGTGGTGGGTCCTCATCTGCTTCGTAGTGCCCCGCCCCCTTCTCTTTCTCCGGATGAAAAAGAGGTGATTCAGCTGGCTATTCGACTAGGTAGACCCATCCGACCTAAGGATCTCATTGCGCAGTGCGGGCTCAATTTCCGCACTGCGCGCAAGCAGCTCCATAGCCTAGCTGCCAAGGACATACTCCGCCCAATCGGACGTGGAACTGTCGTTCGGCAGTATGAGCTGCAGCCGGAAGCTTGGCAACATTTGCTTTAGGGGACTGCAATCATTTCGGGCTGTACCCATTGCTGCGGCTGTCTATGTTGCACTTAGTACAAACATTTCGGGCTGTACCCATTGCCGCGGTTAGCTACGTTGCACTTTGTGCAACCATTCAACCCCAAAATGCCACTTTTCAGCGCATTTCCAGCTTCTTCATTGCACTTTGTACAATGAAAGTTAGCTCTTTCCGCAATATGCTCGCTCTATACTGCACATTGTGCAATATAGAGCTGCATTACGTAGTTCGGCAGTTGAGGAGAAGCTTCAACTTACACCTACTGCTGCTCGCTTCTCCCAACGCCAGCTGCCTCGAGTAATACAGCCTACGATGCACTTTATGCAACCATTTCTTGCAGCACCCTCTGCCGCGGTTAGCTATGTTGCACTTTGTGCAACCATATAACCCCAAAACGCCACTTTTCCGCGCATTTCCAGCTTCTTCATTGCACTTTATACAATGTAGTCCTGCTCTTACCGCAATATGCTCGCTCTATGTTGCACATTGTGCAATATAGAGCTGCATTGCGTAGTTCGGCAGTTGAAGAAAAGCTTCAACTTGCACCTACTGCTGCTCGCTTCTCCCAACGCCAGCTGCTTGGAGTAATACAGCCTACGTTGCACATTATGCAACCATTTCGGGCTGTACTGGTTGCGCGGCTGTCTATGCTGCACTTAGTACAACCATTTGGGGCTCTACCCGCTACAGCTACTGTCTACGTTGCACTTTGTGCAACCATTTAACCCCAAAATGCCACTTTTCAGCGCTTTTCCAGCTTCTTCATTGCACTTTATACAATGAAAGCCTGCTCTTACCGCAATATGCTCGCTCTATGTTGCACATTGTGCAATATAGAGCAGCAACGCGTTACTCGCCCTCCTGCGCCCCACTTCCCGCTTGCCTCACCACGTCGTTCATAACAAACTTCCGAAATAATCCCATGTCAACTTGTTAAATTAACCTACAAGTTATACAATTGACTAAAACATTAAAGATTGAGGTTCCTTTTATGCAAATTGAAGTCTCTACCAAAAATATGGCTTTTCTCGAATGCTTCTCCTCCGAAACGCGCGTGAAAATGATCGAGCTGCTCGGGCAGGAGCCACTCAACATCAAACAACTCTCACAGAAACTTGATATTTCTTCCGCGATTGTAACCAAACATATTCAGAAGCTTGAGCTAGCCGGCATCATCACCTCCGAGAACACAACTGGTGTTCGCGGCACTCAGAAAATATGCCACTTGAAAATCGATCAAGCCGTCCTACAGTTCAAACCGAAGAAGCCGTTCGACCTTCCGACGAATACAATTGCCATCCCGATCGGCCAATACACCTCCTTCGAGGTGAAGCCAACCTGCGGGCTTGCGTCTCCGACCCAGCTGATCGGCGTCTTGGATGATCCGCGTTATTTTGCAGATCCAGGTCATGTTCATGCAGGGATTCTATGGTTTGCCAGCGGCCATGTGGAATACCGCATTCCAAACTTCCTTCATAGCAATCAGAAGCTGCGCACACTGGAAATTTCTTTTGAAATTTGCTCCGAAGCGCCGGGATTCAACGAGAACTGGCCTTCCGATATCTCGTTCTACATCAACGACGTCCCTCTCGGAAACTGGACGAGCCCGGGCGATTTCGGCTCCCAACGCGGCGTCTTGACGCCTGATTGGTGGAGCAGCAGCAACACGCAGCACGGCCTGCTCAAAGTCATCACGGTCAGTCCTACCGGCTCCTACCTGGACGGAACCAAAATATCCGATACCGCGATTCAAGACCTATCCGTCGCCTTCGGCAAGGATATTCAGTTCCGCATCGCATCCTTAGAGAGCTCATCCAACTGCGGAGGCATCACCTTATTCGGCAAAAGCTTCGGCAACTACGCACAGGACATCATCGTCACCATGCATGAGGACAAATAGAAGCTGCAAGCCAAACACCTTTACAAAAGATAAATTGTCAAGCAAAGCATCTGAACAAATCATCCAGAAGTAGATTTTCAAGTACATTAAGCACTTATTGACACCAAGCTTGACAAGTTATGAAATCGTGCATTTTTTAGCGAAAAAGAGGCGTTTTTGAAGGGTAAAAAGAGGGAGGCACCCGCCATTTTAGCCGTTGGCATAGGCCAATCGCATGTCGTCAGCCATCGGGACGAAATGATGGCGGGTCTCAAAAATAGCGCGAAGCATATGCTGAGCATCCTGATGCTGTTGACTCTGCTTCACGTTTTCTTTCAGCTTCGATAAGAGCGATTGATTCGCGATCACTTCCAGCAGCTGGCTTTTCAGCTCCAGTGCATTTTTCACTTCGATCGCAGCCCCCAAGCTGACCAAGTACGCGGCGTTCTCCTGCTCTTGGCCAGGAATCGGCTTATACAACATCATGGGAAGCTCCAACGCCATCGCTTCCGAGATGGTGAGACCTCCCGGCTTCGTGATGATCAGGTCCGATAAAGCCATCAGCTCATGGACATGGTCCACGAAACCTGTCACCTTCACGCGATGCCGCGTTTTCTCGCCTCCAAGCTCCTCTTCGAGGAGCTGTTTGAGCTTCTCATTGCGCCCGCAGACAAAAACGAACTGCACCGGCTCCGCCAGCTCATCCGACTGCAGCACGGACTTGAACTGCTTGCCGATCAAGCCATGCCCGCCGCCCATGACTAGCACGGTCGGCATCTCGCGATCCAAACCATGCCGATCTCGCAGCTCCGCCCGATCATACACCTGTGTGAATGGCTTCCGAATCGGAATCCCCGTAACCATAACATGCTCTTCCGGAACACCGTATCGAAGCAGCGCTTGCTTCACATGGTCAGCGCCGACCAGATAACGATCCGTTCCCGGATGAATCCAATAGCTATGATCCGTATAATCGGTCATGACCGTAACGGTTGGCACCGTTGTGAATCCATTGCATTTTAAGTACGACATCGCCGCCGCAGCCCCAGGGAACGTGCACACGACCTCTGTCGGCTCCTCCTCATCCAGCAGCGACAGCATCCGATCCGTGCTGAATGATTTCATCTTTTTAAACATATGGGAAAAAGTATTATCATCACGCGTCTTACGGTACAAGAAGCCATAAACGGACGGCAGGCTTTTCACCCACTGCATATAGCAGTATTTGCCCACCCCATGCAAGTAAGGATGCGTCCACTCCAAAAAGTCGACCACCTTCACATCTACATTAGGCCTATGCAATCTCGTAGCCTCAAGGATCGCCTGAGCCGCTTTATTATGTCCATCCCCTAAACTGCCTGTCAAAATCAATAATTTCTCTCTGCGTTTCATCGCCTTAATCCTCCTTCGAGATTGCTTTGCTGTGTCCGTACTTTGACTTTGATGCGCGACTCCGCCAACCAGCTTCTTCGCACGCGATCCATGGCATAAACAACACCTTCCGCCACAAGAACAGCTCCTACAATATCGAGCAGGACATGCTGTTTCACGAACTGTGTGGAGACGATGATGAGCAGCGATACAGCGGTTACGATGATTTTGTAGCGCGTCGCGACTCGAGTCGTACGCAGGTAGGCTCTCATCATGAGATAAGAAGTCAGTACATGAGTGCTTGGGAAGCAGTTAAAAGGTTGATCCGATCGGTACACCCACGCCACCAGCCGCAGCAGAGGGTCGCTGCCAGTTAGCTCCGGCCGAGGAACCGTCGTTTGATAAATGGCATATATGCCATAACAAATCAGCAATCCTATCAGAAATTCCATTAGCGTTCTATAATAATTACGACGATCTTTGAAAGCCAAGTACAGAAATCCGACAAGCAGAAAGCCATACCACGATAGATAAGGTACGACAAAAGCTTTCACGAAGGGGATTTGCCGATCCAAATCGGTCACCAGGTTGTAAGCCATTCCACCAGCTTGATTCAGCTGAACATAGATAAGACCCACCAACGGGATCAGCAACAATGCGCTGCAGGCCAAGCAATAGGACCACCACGATGTTAATCTCACTCCAATTCCTCGCTCTCCTTAACGTTATCTCAATGATAAAGGAGAAGCTTTTTTATCTAAACGCTCTAAGGTACTGTCTTTTGTTAGCCAAAAGTCTTGATAAAACCTAGACTAAAGGCTAAGTTCTACGTGACTGTATTCCCTTCCCGTTCTCCCTGTCGATTCCGTTCCTATGAAAGAGATCCTTCGCAATACTCGTTCCATTTTGACATAACAAAAACCCAAGGCATCGCCTCAGGTTCTCGTGTCTCTTGCTATCCATTCTTTCCGTTTCTCCACTTTGTAAACCGTACTCCACCATATATCACAGCGCTTAACACACGCATCAGAATAACAGGGAGCACCTTCACGGATCAAGGAAATATTTTTAAGAGATCAATTTCGTCATCTTCGCCTTTTCAGCTACACGTTTCGTATACCCGCTAAGCGGTTTTTTCAGAGCTAATGCCACCACATAACAAACCACGATGAATACGCACAGACAGATGACATCCTTCAGCACCACCCATAACAGCATCCCCCCCACAGCCTCGCGCATCACCCCAACCGCATAAGTAAACGGTACGAACGGATTCAGCTTTTGAAAAAAAGGCGAAGCCGTGCTCACCGGGAACGTCCCTCCCGAGCTGGAGAATTGCAGCACCAGAAAAATAATAGCGATGCCTTTGCCGATGTTGCCAAAAACAGAGACCAAAGTGTACGTGATGGTTATAAACACAACGCTTATTAACAACGCAAAAATAACAAACCAAATCTTATCCACAACATATGTACCCAATATAAAAATATCCCCAAGGGTGACAATCAGCGCTTGAAATAATCCGACGGTCAAGAAGATCATCATCCGTCCAAAATAGATATGATGCGTCTTGTAGGAACCATCCAAGTTATCCACATCTACTCTCATCAGAGACACAAGCAGCATAGCGCCTACCCACAACGAAAGCGTTGTGTAAAAAGGTGACATCGCCGATCCATAGTTCGGAATGGGAAATCTCTTATCCTCTTTGATCAGCACCGGATTAGAGAGAAAATCGCTTTGCTTCTGAATGTCATTCTGAAGCAAACGGAGAACCTCATCGACGCTGCCGCTTCCTTGAACTTTGCGAATCTGGTCCGCTGCCTTGTGGACAGCCTCTTCGAATGCCGGCAGATCGCTGCGCACAAGATTAGCTGCCAGATGGACGGCATCTTCCACTTCGGGCAGCTTCGTCTGGTACAGATCCGCCACTTTGCGGATTTCTTCCTCCGCCGCAGGCAAGTCGTTGCGTATAAAATCCGCTGCCGTGTGCAGCTTTTGCTCTACGCGCGGCAGGTCGTTGCGAATGAACGGAGCCGCCTCATTGATGCCAGTGGTGAACGCATCCAGTTTGCTTTGAAGCGTCGATGACGCTTCGTGCACCTTCGCCCGGATATCCGGAAGTTCCTTTTGCAGGGTATCCAGCTGCGTCTGGGCAAAATGGATGCCGTTTTGCGCATCCGTCAAAATCCCTTTGATATTAGGCAGCTGAGTCTTCAATGTTTGAAGCGCACTTCCTGCATTCTGGGCGACGGACAGTATTTGCCCAAAGGCTTTCGTCATATTCGGCACGATCTCCGAATCGTATCTGGCGAGAATACTGCCCAGCGCGCTACTTGCCTCTTTGGACAACGTGTTCAAATTATTCACGATGTCTTTTGCCGGCTTTTCACCGCGTCCGATGGCCGTTTGCAGCTTATTCAAGGCTTGAATTTGGTTAGCCATATTCGTTCGAAGAGCCGTTAACCGCGAGATGGTATCCGCAAACGGGTTGTTCGGCAAATTCGCATTCAAACGCGTGAACACATCGATTGTGTTATCCAGCACTGCCGCGCCGGACGTGAGGCGTTCTGACAAAAAGCCTATAGCCGCCAGCGCTTTTTGCGGGTCGATATTGACGTCCTGCAGCATTCCCGTAAGCTGCGTGACAGCGTCCGCCGTTTGTTGCAGCAGGGTCAGGTTCTGCTTTACCACAGGGATTAATGTCTGGAATGCCGCCTCATTTTTTTGTAAAAAATTCGTGAGCGCATCAGCGAAAGCCGCTCCCTGTGTCGCAATCGAGTCGATTTTCGGCAGCGTGTCCAGCGCAGCGCTAACGATCTCATCGGCTTTGCGAGATTTATCAATGGCTGTATTCAGCACCTCTTCCACTTTGCCGAAATTCTGGTCCAGCTCCGCTACCCGGCTGGCAGCTTTCTGAATCTCGGGCAGCTTCTGCTGAATAAGCAGCACTTCCTGCGCAACCGCCTGAATCTTCGGCCAGCGCTCTTCAATCTTCAAAACAGTATCCGCCGCGCGGTTAATGTCCGGAATTTTCTCTTCGAGTTGGACGATTTTCCGCCCCTTCTCTTTTAGTTCGGGCAGCTTCTGCTCTAACTCCAGCGCCTTTCCACCCATCGTCTCGATTTCAGGCAGCCGATTTTCCAGTTCCAAAATCTTCGCTTCCATATTGCGAATCGTCGGCAGCTCCTTCTCAAAATCGATGCCGATCTCCTTCATCCGGGTCAAAATCGAGTTACTCACCGTTTTGATAAAATTCTCACTGATCTGCTGAGAGACACTGGACGCGCCTTTGCTTGTAATTTTGGGCGCAACCGCATTGATTTTCTCATTCACGGTATAGACGATTTCGGGCTTTTCCATCGTGCCATCCACAATACTCGTAATTTTCTGTGAGAAGTCCTTGGGAATAATTAAGCTCGCATAATAATCCCCGCGTTCTACACCATTCAACGCCGTTGCTTCATCCACAAAGGTCCAGCCCAGCGTATGATTTTCTTTCAGATTATCCACAACCTCGTTTCCGATGTTAATGGTTTTATCCTCAATTTTCGCTCCTTGATCGTTGCTTGTCACTGCGATTTTGATCCCCGATGTATTGGAATAAGGGTCCCACATCGCCTCTAGGTTAATCCAGGCATACACAGACGGCAATATGGCAAGCGCCACCATAAGGAGCAGGCCTGTAGGCACCCTCCATAAGTTAATTAGATCCGTCCGATAGATGCTGAAAATCTTCTTCATTGACGCCCCACCTATCCCTTCACATTTGGTTATTAATGTAACCTGACAGCCCCTTACGCATACCAAATAGTATCATATATATAGGATCTGAGTACATACTCCCATGTGGATAACTTGTCCTGTGGATATGTGCACAGAATGCACGAAGCCTTATGCACAGTATGATTTGTGGACATGTTGATACTGTGGGTAATTTTGTGGATAAGTGGGTATTAGGTGTGAATAGCGCTTGAAAAAGAGGGAGGAAAAAGCGGATGGGTGTGGAGCGTGATGGAAGGCGGCATGGCATAGGGGCGCGGGAGGATGGAATGAGTGGTCAAGGGCGAGACTAAATGAGGAAGGAATGACAGGAGGAATAACAGAAGGAATAATGGACGCAGCGCGGGAAGAAAGGTATGAGGGGAGCTTAACGAATTGCTGGGTGAAGCGTGGGATAAGCACACGCGATTCGCTGAAATAACCACTAGATAGAATGAGCGATTTGACTATGAAAAAGAGGGAGGGTCACCTGAGCTAGGTTATCTCCCCTCATTAAATACGAAAAGCGCGCATAGTCATGCGCGCCTCTAATGCACCTATCATTAAGCGTGTTCAGATGACGGGACTTCCCCCGCTTCATCGCCCTCGGCCACCATCTGAATACGTAGCAGAAAATGCGACCAACCTTTTACATGATCTGCAATTTCCGTTGCAGGCAGATCGTAGTGAATGAACTCTAACAGAGTGCCATTATCTTTAGGTGTTAACTTAAATTCGACAGTGCTTGAACCCGGAGGGACTGCCTTGGAGCGTTCCCACCCCCATGTCATGACGACTTTTTCGTTGGGGGTAATCTCTTTGTACTCACCTATTGCAATATCAGTACCGTTCAAATCGATTCTAAATTTGCCCCCAATGCTCGGATCAAGCAGTACGTTGCGTCCCATCCAACGAACTAATTTATCCGGATCCGTAAAAAACGAGAACAAGGTCTCCGGGCGGCATGCAATAAAAATTTCCTTCTTAATCATCTCACTACTGCTCGTTGTTTCCATGTTTTCTTCTTTCCTCCTCTTCTGCAGCTTCTTTCAGGCGCAATAAACTATCGTCCCAGAAGCTCTCAATGTATTGCATCAACTCGGCGAATCCTTCCCTCCTAATGCCATAGAATCGTTTGGTGCCTGCCCGTCGAACAACGACGAGTCCAGCCTCTTCAAGAACCTTAAGATGCTGTGAAATTGCCGGTGCTGAAATGTCAAAATGCGAAGCAATGGCGCTAGAGGTCAGCTCCTCATCACGGACAAGATGTAAAATATCTCGGCGCCTTGGTTCCGTTATCGCTTGGATGGCTTTATCAATCATACCAATAATTTAGCACACACTTAATTAAGTGTCAACTTAATTAATAACTAACCCTAATGAATATATGAACTCTCCAAGCAATAAAGAAAGCGATCACGATTAAGGTAGATAAGACCTGCCGCTACGACAAAAAACCCCCTCGCATGAAGGGGTTTTTTTGCTTCTGTAACGTTGTTTTTCATCACTATCGCACGCGGAGCGCGCCAAGTGCACGCCGTAACGATGTAAAACATCGTTATCTATCGCGCCAACCTTACCCAAACGTAGCAAATAAAGCCCACTTAATCTGTTAGCCAACAGTTGCTGATCACACAAGATAAACCAACCGCCGCAGTAGCACGGACTGACTCCATCTATAGTAGCAAGCTAGTTAAAGATCCATAAACCCACCAATAGCCGCTCAACCACCAACATCCAAGTAGCCACCGTTCGTAACGGACTCAGCAGCCGTTATTCTGCTCATTTCAGCGATAATTGAGGGGCTATCGGACTGAGATGACGTTATTTATACATTTTACTGCTGTTTTAGGCAACTTCACAGCCAATAACGTCACCCGAGTCCGTTAGATGCCTGAACCTTACCCAAAAGCAGCAAATAAAGCCCACTCAGTCCGTTAGCCAACAGTTGCTGAGATGACGTTATGCTGTAACGATATAAAACATCGTTATCAGCTTTGCAGCGGCACTACTTGGCGCCACCCGCCAAGCGCCGTCACATCTTCCGCGCCCGCGGCCGCGTAAGCCTCACAAACAAAGCCCGGGACCTCCGTGCCGTCCCGGAGCTCAACCTTACCGATCCCGAGCGGAGCCGGGATCGCCGCCACAAAGCCGCCGAACGCCTCCAGCGGCATTTCCCAAACCTCCAGGGCGATCGCTGCGCCGCCCTGCTCCCGCTTCACGAGCCCCGGCTTCGCCGGCGTGGTCGGCAGCTTCACGAGGCTGTACTTCGCCGCGGTTTCATCCTCACGGATGAACCGCGCTCCACAGCCTCGCATCTGCTTCTCCAGCGGGTAGCCGCGCATGTGTAAGCCGCAGACCGCGACGAGCGTCGTCGCCTGCGCTACCGCTGCATTTGCTCCCGCATCGGCAAACAACGATGCGCCTTCGCTCGCGCTAGCAGCCTCGCTTACCGCGCTCGCCCCTGCCAAGATCAGCTCGGCTGCGCCGCAGATCAAGTGCTCCTCTTCGGCCACCCCGAAGAGGGTAATGCCAAAAGGCGTCAGCGGAGCCGCATCGCCCGCCGGCACTGCAACCGCACACCAATCCAGCAGATTGCAATGATTGGTGTAGCGGCCCATCTCCCGATTCGTCTGAATCGGGTCAGCGAGCACCTGCTCGCGGGTCCATGTGCCCCCGCAGGTAGGCATAACAAGCACCGCACCCTGCAGCAGCTTGCGGGCTTCCAACTTGAAGCGCTGCAGCTTATGCATCGCTTGAAACACTGAAGCTGCGTCATACTCCGCTGCTGAGCCGGAGCGAAGGATCTTCTCCGTCACAGGGTAAGCGATCCCCGGGTTGGCCTCAATAAAACCGCCTAAAGCCGCCCAACGCTCAGCTACCCAAGGCCCTTCGTATAGAATCGCCGCCGCTTGGGCGAACATCGTTACATCTACGTACGCAATAGGGAGATTCAGCTCTTGTAATTGTTCCACGGCTCTTCCCCATGCCGCTTCATACTCCGCGGCATATGGACCGTAGAACCCGAGCGGACCATCCGGAAGCAGCAGCGTCTGCGGAAGTTCAGTCTCATCTCGCCTCACGCTGCGCGACCACGGATCTTCCGCGTGAAGGCCACGCGCAACGCTGTCTACAGCGAGTGCGTCATCCAAACTGTGCGCAAAGACGGTTACACAGTCTAAACTCGCACAGGCAGGTACGACCCCTTTGGTTGGCCAAGCGCCGAGACTCGGCTTATAGCCAACCAGCCTGTTCAGCGCAGCCGGCACGCGGCCTGAGCCTGCGGTGTCCGTGCCAAGCGAGAAAGCCGCTTGGCCGCGGGCTACAGCGACGGCGGAGCCTGAGCTCGAGCCGCCGCTGATCAATTCGGGACGCAGCGCATTGTGCGCGTCGCCGTAAGGGCTTCGTGCGCCGACAAGCCCTGTCGCGAACTGATCCAAATTCGTTTTGCCGACTGGAATTGCTCCCGCGGCAATCAGTCTTTCCACGACGCCTGCGTGCTCCGAGGGCGTATAAGCATACTCCTCGCAGCCCGCCGTCGTCGGCACCCCCGCTAGATCAATGTTATCCTTGATCGCAAAAGGAATCCCCCACAGCGGCGCATCCGCTGGATTCCGCTCAGCCAGCGCATCCAAATAGGGTTGAATGAGCGCCACAGAAGGCGGCGTAATCCAAAGATTCATGCCCGCGTCGTCCGCTGCGCGCTGTACAATAGCCGCCATGACTTCATGCGGAGTCAATTCCCCTTTACCATATTTATCCCGAAGCCAAGAAATTGTAAGTTCTAGAGGAAGCTCCGTATCAACGTCATTCTCCCTAATCTTTGTCATCTACAAACACCTCTCCTTAAGCAGATTGGGCAATTCCAAGAATAAGCTGACCGGCATGAACTTGATCGCCCGGCTTCACTTGAATCATCGAGACATAACCGTCGCAAGGAGCGTGCTGCGGGAATTCCATTTTCATACTCTCGAGAATGGCTAATTGATCCCCCTTCTTCACTTGCTCACCTGGTGAAACAAGCACTTTCCACACCGATCCAGGCATAATTCCACGAACAGCGACTGTGCCTGCCGGCAGTTCATCCTCGGGTTGTTCACTTGCCGTTTCCTGCTCAGATACGTACTCCGCCAAGCCTTTCGCCTTCCAACTCTCCCGCTCTTCGTTGAACGCGATTTGCTGCTGCTCCCGGAACGTTGCTGCACTTTCTTCAATAGAACTCAGGAATTGCAAATATTCGCCTAAATCAAAAGTCGTCTCCTGAATATCCGCTTCATAACGGCCACGCGGGAAATCTTCACGAAGCTGGAGAAGTTCCTCAGCACTCACTTCATAAAACTGAATTTGGTCAAAAAATCTCAGCAGCCAAGGCTTACCAGCCTTAAAGCTCTCCGTCGAACGCAGGCGATTCCACATTTGAATCGTACGTCCGACGAATTGATAGCCGCCAGGGCCTTCCATTCCATACACACACATGTAGGCTCCACCAATACCAACCGCATTTTCAGGCGTCCACGTGCGTGCCGGATTATATTTCGTCGTTACTAGGCGGTGACGCGGGTCAACCGGTGTGGCTACAGGAGCACCCAGGTAGACATCCCCTAAGCCAAGTACCAAGTAATTGGCATCAAAAACAATCTTTTTCACATCATCAATCGAATCTAATCCATTAATACGCTGGATGAATTCAAGGTTGCTCGGACACCACGGAGCATCGGGCCGAACTCCTTGTTGGTAACGTTGAATGGCCAGCTGAGTCGCCGGATCGTCCCATGAAAGCGGCAAGCGCACTATGCGTGACGGCACACGGAATTCTTCAAGAGGAGGCAGAGCAGCGTCTATTTCTACAACTTTTGCACATGCTTCACTCACGGTGATTCGGGTCGGGTCAATATGAATTTGCAAGGAGCGAATGCCTGGCGTTAGATCCAGCACCGGAATCGAGCCACTCTCCACAATCGCTTGCATCAAAGCCTGTACTTGGAAGCGCAGCAGCAAATCCAGTTCAAGCTCTCCGTATTCCACGAGCAAATTTTGATCGCCGCAGCAGCGGATCGTGATCGGGAATCTGCGAAGAGCTGTTTCATGGAAAAGTCGCGGATACTCCGGCGTAATCTCCTTATTAACAGCAGGCAATGCCGCACTGGTTAGCTCCTCAAAATTCCCCTCGCCAATAGCTCGCAAATTCCCCTCCTGCCCCTCACGCAAAGCCTCCGCTTCTTGAAGCGTCAGCAGGTGGAACCGGATCGAATCACCCGGGTGCAGTTGCCCAAGCTTCCAGAATTCAGCCGAAGCCGTCGTTACCGGACAAACGAAACCGCCGAGACTCGGCCCATCCGGACCCAGCAAGATTGGCATATCCCCCGTCAAATCCAATGTGCCGATCGCATAGGCATTATCGTGAATATTGGACGGATGAAGTCCCGCTTCGCCCCCATCTTCACGCGTCCAAAGCGGAGCCGGCCCTTTCAAACGAACACCTGTTCTTGAAGAGTTGAAATGCACTTCCCAGTTTGTTTCCGTCAACTGCTCCAAGTACTCTGCGCGCAGGAATTCTCCTGTGCAATGCGGTCCAGGAATGACGCCAATCGTCCATTCCCGTGTCATTTGCGGACGATGCTGTACAGCAAGTTCAGCCGCTTCTTGTACAGGGCTGCCGCCCGCGTTCACACCAAGCACATCGCCTGTGCGCAGCGCGCGACCGCCGTGTCCACCGAAGCCGCCCAGCGTGAAGGTCGAGGAGCTGCCGAGAATTTTCGGCATATCGAAGCCCCCGCTGACCAATAGATAAGCCCGCATCCCTTCTTTGGCCTCACCGAAACTCAGCACTTGCCCCCGAGCTGCGAATACCGGCTTATAGAGCGCGACGGCTTCCCCATCCAGCTCCGCCTGCATATCCGCGCCGGTGACGCAGAACCACAAATCGCTGCGGAACTTGTAAGAACCTCCGCGCAGCGTCATTTCAAGTCCGGCAGCGTCATCCGCGTTGCCGAGCAGCTTGTTGCCGATTCGGAACGAGAACGGGTCCATCGGCCCGCACGGCGGCACGCCTACATCCCAGTGGCTGATGCGCCCAGGGAAGTCCTGCACCGTAGTTTGGATGCCGCCATCTACGACTTCCAATGCCTTTTCAACAGGCGCAAATGTATTTAATAGCTGCGTGAAGACGTTGCCGTCTACGCAATCTTGCTCTTGCAGAAGCGCCTGCAAATATTGCAAATTCGTTGTAATTCCATACATACGCGTCTCGGACAATGCCTCGATCAGCTTCCGAATCGCGTCCATACGATCTGTACCGTGGACAATGATTTTAGCCAGCATCGGATCGTATAAGGTGGTAACCGTTAAGCCGTCCCTCACCCATGTTTCATTCCGCGCCCCAGCCGAAAATACCGCCTGATCCAACTGCCCCGCACTCGGCCGGAACTGCTGCAAGCAATCCTCCGCGTATATCCGCGCTTGCATGCTGTGACCGATCGGCATGCGAATGAGCGATTGGATGTCGGTCAGCTCATTTGCCGCTTCACGCACCATCCACTCGACAAGATCAACTCCCAGCACTTCTTCCGTTACACCGTGCTCGACCTGAAGTCGCGTGTTTACTTCCAAGAAGTAAAACTCGCACGTTTCCGGGTCATACAAATATTCCACCGTACCTGCGCTGCGGTAGCCGACTTCAGCCGCCAGACGCTTAGCCGAAGCAAACATCGCCTCACGCACATCGTCCGATAAATTCGGAGCCGGGCTCTCCTCAATAACCTTCTGGTTGCGGCGTTGGATGGAACAATCGCGCTCGCCAAGCGTAACGACTTCTCCGAAGTTGTTGCCGAAAATTTGCACCTCGACATGGCGTGCTCTGGCGATATATTTTTCAAGGAACATGCCGCCGTTTTTGAAATTCGTCTCGGCCAAATGGCGCACGCCATCGTAAGCGGCTCTCAATGCCGCCTCATCCGCACAGACGCGCATGCCAATGCCGCCGCCTCCTGCTGTGCTTTTGAGAATAACCGGATAACCAATCCGCGCAGCTTCTGAAAGCGCAGTTTCAAGCTCTGTGATGAGTGGTGTTCCCGGCAGCATTGGGACACCAGCCTTTTCCGCGATTTCGCGCGCCGAGTGTTTAAGCCCGAACATCTCCATTTGTTCCGGTGTAGGTCCGATGAACACAATCCCCTGATCGCGACATGCACGGGCAAAATCCGCGTTCTCACTAAGAAAACCATAACCGGGATGAATCGCTTCAGCACCGGTTTCCAGCGCTGTTTTCAGAATCAACTCTGTATTCAAATAGCTTTCCTTCGCCGGCCCTTCGCCGATTAGAACAGCTTCATCCGCTCCATCCACATGCAGGCTATCTTGGTCTGCTCCCGTATAAACAGCAACCGATGCCACTCCGAGCTTGCGCAGTGTGCGCTCTATGCGTACAGCGATGGCACCGCGATTAGCGATTAGTACTTTTTTAAACATCGTATCCACACCCCTTTAAATTTCTATTTATCCCAAATTAGCACCTGAATCGGCGTTGGATTGTAGGCATTGCAAGGATTGTTAAGCTGCGGACAGTTACTGATTAGCACCATGGAGCTTCCCAGCGACTGAACTTCAACGTAGCAGCCAGGTCCAGAGACGCCATCATCGAACTTCAATCCTCCCTCCGCTGTAACCGGTACATTCATGAAAAAGTTAATATTCGGTGCTAAATCGCGCTTCGTATATGCCCCATCGTGCTGTGCAAGCTGCAGCATAAAGGTATCCCGGCAATTATGCATCGACAACTTGTCGTGCGAGTAGCGCACTGTGTTGCTTTGAGCAGAACAGGAGCCACCTACGGTGTCATGCCGTCCGCACGTATCCGCTACGATTCGGAGCAATTCTTTGCCGGACTCCGCACGCAGCACCGAGCCTGTGCTTAAATAAATGTTGCTTTGGCCTGCAATTGTCGCAACAGCGCTGTAATGATCCTCTGGGTTCTCAGCGTCGTAAAACAACGTATCCGCCGCTTGATTCCCCTCCAGATCAACAATACGCAGCACTTGACCCGGCTTCAGCGCATGCATCCAACCATCCCCCGCTTGAATGATCTCGCTATATATCGCCTCCTCGACTTTGCGAGGGCTTTCCACACGATTAAATACCGCCATATCCGTTCCTCCTCCGTTTTTTTAAGTAAGCAGTGCGTGATATTCCCATGTATTTTCAAAAGCTCGGCGATTCTCCGAACGATAATTGACGCAAAAGTCGTCCATGCCTACAGGATTAGCCTGCAGGACCTCGATGTGAACAGGCACCGATGGATAAGTGGTTCTTGGATCAAGTGGATTGGGTGTGTTGGAAAGAACGAGCAGCGTATCTAGCTCTGTACGAAGCGTGACAGTGGCACCCGCCGGGCAATGCGTTAGACTGAAATGCATATCGCCCTGCTCATCACAGATCACCTTCGAGAATAAGTTGAGGACCGGCATCATATCTCTCATGCTCAACCCGTTGCGAACAAGTTCTACAGCGAAGTTCTCCTGCCCGCTCCGCAGCCACTCATTTCGCAGCTCTTGATAATTGGTGGCGCCATATTTGGCGTCCGTCACCGCTCGGCTCGTGTATCCGCTAAGCGGATCATGCCAGCCTATGCTATCTTCCACGATGCTTGCGAGCACTCTCCCATTGTCACTCATCAGCACATGCCCTCGCGTCAGATGGGCGGTATACTGCGCCTTAAGCGTATCCGGCATATTATAGCGCTCCGTCAAATCCCGCGCGTGAAACAATTGGATGGACACATTCGCTCCCGCCTCCAGAGCCGTAAACCGGATCAACTTCCCTTTACCAATCACGCCTGACCACTTGCCTCCCGGCCCTATTGTCTTGTTCCACACGTTTGCCATCGTATCCATCTCCTCCTGAGTTTGCTTAAACAAAAAGGGAGACATCACAAGACGTAAATCGTCTTGGTGATATCTCCCAGGTTTTTATCCTTCCGTGTCGCTCCTTGCGTTAGGAACGGTTTACTCTCGGACCAGCCCGACGCTGCGCCGGCGGAACCCTAGTAAACAATCGTATTCGTTTGTGTTATTAAACATAACATCGACCAGTGGATGTGTCAATAACTTCTATGCATTTTACCTTTTTCATGCAAAATACTTCTCATATCCTTTACAATGTGTTATATTAACTTACATAAAAGACGTATAGTTAACATTGAAGAATCATCACGGTTACTTTTCAACTTATAAGTAATGATTTATGACATACAAAGTTTTCTAGGGTTCCGCGATGGCATAAGCCTCGGTCTGGTCCGAGAGAAAACGCGCAGCTCACCCTGTGTTCACGGAGGGACAAAAGCCCGGGAGATATCTGTTTATTAGATATCCTCCTTGGCTTTTTTGCATACCAGCCCCTGACAGCGACCACAGCACCAACGATAAGGGAGTGTTCCATCATGACCAACGAAGTCAAACTACGGAAATCCTTAAGCTTGTATCAAGTCGTCTACATGGGGCTTGCCTGGATGACACCTATGATTTATTTCTCCATCTATGGGATAGCTTACGAGAATGCTCATGGCATGCTGACACAGGCGTACCTGCTTGCTTTTATCGCGATCTTCTTCACAGCTTACAGCTACGGCGTCATGTCCAAGTCGTTCCCCACATCAGGCTCCGCCTACACGTATACGAAAAAAAGTATCCATCCCTACCTGGGCTTCCTCGTTGGTTGGGCATTGCTGCTGGACTATTTCTTCTCTCCTATCATTGCTTGTCTTACCTTCGGCATTTATCTGCATGCACAGTTTCCGTCCATCCCGGCTTATGTCTGGATCATCGGACTGAATATCGTTCTTGGTATCGTGAATATTATCGGTATTAAATTCTCAGCGAATATTAGCAAATTGTTCGTTTGGATTCAGATTTTGTTTATTGGTGTGTTCTGTTTCTTCCTTATCCGTAATTTAACGGGGGATGTTCATCCGATGGGATTATTTCTTCAAACGGACGTGCCGTTCTCCACAATTCTAGCCGGCGCCTCCATTATTTGCTTTTCCTTTCTAGGCTTTGATACGGTCACAACCATGTCCGAAGAAACGGTGAATGCCGAGAAAACGATCCCTAGGGCTATCATGATCATCATCCTTACAGCGAGCATTCTGTATTTGGTGCCATCTATTTTGACTCAGCTGATTTATCCACACCTAACCTTCGTAAATGTAGATTCTGCAGGCTTCGAAATCGTTAAACTTGTTGGTGGGGCCGCACTCAGCTCTGTGTTCATCACTGTGCTCATACTCGCTATTTTTACACAAGGCTTATCGTCCGTAACGAGCGTTTCCCGCCTGCTCTATGTCATGGGGCGCGATTCCATCCTGCCTAAACGTGTGTTTGCCTTCCTTCATCCGAAGTTCAATACACCGGTCATCAACATCGTGATCGTGAGCTGTGTCTCCCTGCTGGCCCTCGTGATCTCCCTGGACAATGCCGTCAAATTCGTAAATTTCGGGGCATTAACGGCCTTCTTCTTCGTGAACATCTCTGTCATCGCGCAAAAATACATCAAAGAAAACCAACGCTCCGTAAAGCAAACCATCATGTATCTTGCGCTTCCCTTAGTCGGAGCCGGCTTCATTGGTTATCTGCTATCGCTGCTAGACCGAGACGCCTTATGGATGGGCGGTGTCTGGCTCATGATCGGGATTGTGTATCATCTGATCCGGAAAAAAGTTAGCTCCGAGAGGGCTGGGACCGTCCTCGCTCCCATGGCCATATCAAACAAACCTATGCGTACCACTGGTTCTATCAAATAAAAAAAACCGAGCGAACTCAGGACCTTTTCCTGATCATCGCTCGGTTTTTTATTTGCCGTTTATTTCCGGTCTGCCGGGAATACAAGTCCCATTTGTTTTCTAGCTTCGTCCATAATGGCCATCGCGATGCTGGAATTGGCATGGGAGTTCGTTTCGGACTCCGACGCTCCGCTTTGGATGAGGCGGATGAATTCTTCTGCCTCGTATCGCATTGTTCTAGCGCTCTGCTCGCGCGTAAGATTCTCTACGGAACCGTCACGGTAACGGATTTCAACTTTCTCTGGCTGGTTGATTTTATCAATAATCATCGTTGCGTGCTCGCCTTGGATTTCTGCCGGCAAATAGGAGCTTGCGATTTTGGAGTGCATAATTACCGCATCCATGTCTTTATAACTCAGCAGAAGGCTGCCTTCCCCATCGACTCCGGATTCCAGCAGCATGCCGCATGCCTGCACACGATCAGGGGTTCCGAACAGCACAGCCAGCGGATAAATGCAGTATACACCAAGGTCCATCAAGGAACCATTGGAGAAAATAGGATTGAACGCATTGAGCACCGTACCCTGCTTATAGGCATCATACCGCGAGGAATATTGGCAGTAACCCGCAAAATAACGGCGGATAGGTCCAAGCTTGTGCAGATTCTCTTGAATGGCTTTGAAATTCGGCATCAACGTGGATTTGAGCGCCTCCATGAACACAACCTTGTTGCTGCGCGCTGCCTCAATCATGGCGGACAACTCGGCCGAGTTGGATGCTGCGGGCTTCTCGCAAAGGACATGCTTCCCGTGATTCATGCAGTGAACGGCGTACTCAGCGTGAAGCGAGTTCGGGCTAGCGATATAGACCGCATCGTATGTATCGCTTTGAGCAAAAGCATCCAAGTCCGTAAAGCGGTGTGCGACTTCGAATTTATTGGCGAATTCCGCCGCCTTGTCCTCCGTGCGTGAGTACACGGCTGTTAGAGCAAATTCTCCCGTCTCGCGGGCTGCGTGAATGAACTCTTCTGTGATCCAATTTGTTCCTATTACTGCAAAACGTATCATAGTGTCTCCTTTGTGATTAGGTTTTGGCGTTAGCTTGGCTGGTCGGAGGGAACTGTGGTCCTCTATTTGCTCAGAAAATGTCACTTTGACGAGTTAGCGAGAAATACAGTCCTCTATTTTGGCGCATTCGGTGGAATCGGAGGCCAATGTTGGCAAATAAGGCCCTGTAGTTCCGCTTGGAGGGCTATATTTTTGCATATCGCTGAAATAGCGGACTGTAGTTCCACATGTTGGTGATGTGGCAGGTTCCATCAATTTGTTCTTTTTACTATACCTGATTTGGGATGGTTGATAAAGGTACGCGCAAATTGAATGCAAAAAAAGCACCCTTTGTTGGGTACTTTTTGCTTGAGGTGCTTGGGGTGCCTCGGGTATCTAGCCCCCAAGCCTCTTTGTCCTATTTCATGGTACCACTTATCTGAAATCAGGCGGAATACGGCGTGAAACACCGGTCAAAATAGCTGCTTCAACTACGGCATTCCTGACTTTGGTGACAACTTGCTCATTAAAAATACTCGGGATGATGTACTGGTCATTCAACTCATTCTCGGAAACGACAGAAGCAATGGCGCGTGCTGCCGCAAGTTTCATCGGTTCGTTGATTTCGCGTGCTCGGCAGTCCAGCGCCCCTCGGAAGATCCCCGGAAACACAAGCACATTATTGATTTGGTTCGGATAATCGCTCCGCCCCGTAGCAAATACTCGCACATGAGGGAGCGCTTCTTTCGGATCAATCTCCGGCACCGGATTCGCCATGGCGAAGACGATGCTGTTCGGAGCCATCTTTTGCACATCGCTTCCGTTCAGCAATCCGCCTCTCGACACGCCGATGAATACGTCAGCGCCTCTAATGATATCGCGCAAGCTGCCAGGGTTAGCTTCAACTTGCGGCTGCTCGGCAAGCCATGCCCACATCGGGTGGTGCGCATATTCGCCTCCGCGAATGATCGCCCCTTCCCGATCAACGGGGACGAGCCGCTTTACTCCGGCGGCAAGCAGCATTTTACAGATAGAGACGCCTGCTGCACCAATGCCATTAACGACAACACGAACCTGGTCCATTCGTTTGCCAACAACCTTGAGCGCATTCAGAAGTCCCGCGATGACAACAATAGCCGTTCCATGCTGGTCGTCGTGGAAGATAGGAATATCCAACTCTTCATTAAGCCTTGTCTCAATCTCGAAACAACGTGGGGAGCTAATATCCTCCAAATTAATACCGCCAAAAATAGGACTAATCGCTTTAATCGTGCGAATGATCTCTTCCGTATCCTGCGTGTCCAAGCAGATCGGGAAAGCGTCAACCCCTGCTAATTGTTTAAAAAGCATAGCTTTACCTTCCATAACAGGTGCAGCTGCATGAGGGCCAATGTCGCCTAAGCCTAGTACAGCGGTACCATCCGTTACGACAGCTACGGTATTTCTTTTGATCGTTAGAGAGTACGCTTTCTGAGGATCTTCATGAATGGCTGTGCACACGCGGGCCACTCCCGGTGTATACACGATGGACAAATCATCCCGGTTTTTGATCGGCAGTGTTGGCTGTACAGAAATTTTGCCCCCAAGATGCGCAAGGAACGTGCGGTCCGATACATTGACAAGACGGATGCCTTCTAGCGATTTAATCGCTTCAACAACGGCGGTCTCAGCCGTATCAGCTACTTGAACCGTAACATCGCGAACTGTTACTTCCTGCCCTGGGCGAATAATATCAATAGATGTAATATCTCCCCCTGCTTTACTAATGGCTGAAGCAACATCGCCAAAACTCACTTGGTTGAGAGTTAATTCCAGACGCAGAATGATACTGTTATAGGCCATATTCAGATCCCCGTTTCTACATTTTTTATATGCCGATGACAAAAGGTGATGTTAAATCTCGCAGCGTTTTGATAACACTCATCGCCACAATATAGCCGGTTTTGGGATTGCCGGCGGAAGGGGTATTTCTGATTTGCAAATGGATTTGACCGAATTTCCCCCTCGCTTCGATTTCATGCGTATTGTGGCTGATGTGAGGATCTACGAACACTTTCACTTTGGTCCGGTCAAATCCTACACCGGCTAAGCTTAGTGCAGCGGAAACATTGACACTCTCCGGAAACAAGCGAGCGGAATCACGAGCCACTCCGTCGAATGCGCAAAACGGCTCCGTTAATTCAGCCAAATTCACCTGCTGCTCGATAACTGTACCAATCCAAGCCTTAGGAGGTTTTCTTGTCACTAATGTAACTTCGTCCATCGGGCCTACACTTCCTGCTGCGATGCGATCTAAACCTCCAATTGCAGCTGAAGGAACCATCACTTTTCTGCCTGTTTGCCGTGCTTTCTCGAGAATTTTAAGGTGCAGCGGCTCGTCCGCTAACGCACCAATGCTGACCAAGATGAGGTCCGCTCTATTGTCTAAGGCTTTTTCGCCATAATGCCTTACCGCCTCGTGTCCAGCGCTCTCCACCACAACGTCCAGCCCCTGACGGAAAAACACCTCCTCATTTGATGTCATCACATATCCATGGGAACTTGTATCCGGATACTTCGTTTCGTCACGAACTAGTATCGCTTTTAATTGCACCTGCCCGGCGTTTCCCTGCAAAATAGCTTGGGCTACATCCTGGCCTATGGTTCCATATCCGATAATGCCAACGTTTAACATATGTAAGGGATCCTCCTAATGTGGGTTCAAATGATCTCGCCTTGTCCCTCTATCATATCAAAAATATTGTATTTGGTATACCATAAACCAATTAAATATGATATACTGACTCTACTAAGACATGGAGGGATGCCAAGTGCCATCAGTGACTTATCAAACATCTGGAAAAACGATAGAAGTCGAACAAGACGCTAATCTCTTAAGAACATCGATCCGTTATGAAGGGTCTGTACCTTACAAATGCGGCGGTGGCCTTTGCGGAACTTGCCGTGTACAAATCGTGGACGGACATGAACACCTCAGCAAAATTATGAAAAAGGAAGTCGACAGACTCGGCCAGGAAAAGCTCGATCAAGGCTTCCGCCTTGCCTGCCAAACCTTCGTCACCGGTGATGTGACTATCTCCTGGGGCGAAGAAGATCTCAATCGCCTCGGCAAAATCGCTCAGCGAAGAATTAACGCAGCTCAATAGCAGGAACGATGGCAGCAGTCCTTGGGGGCTGCTTTTTTTATGTGTTTGTTAGGTAGGCTGGGTTGATTGGCTAACGGACTGAGATGACCTTATTTGCTGCTTTTTGGATAAAAATTGCAGCTAACGGACTCCAGAGCCGCTATTGGCCAAGAAACTACCTCAAATAGCAGCAAATTCAATAAATAACGTCATCTGAGTCCGTTACAGCTCAAATCGCACATCCGCCGCTCCCTGCCCATAAAAAAAGCGCAAGCTCCAAGAGCCTGCGCCTTTACCTTATGCCGTTTTAACAATTTTACTGTCCTTGTCGATATCCAATTCATAGATCTCTTTCTCTATTTGAGCGGTGGAATCGAATTTGGGAAATACTTTGAGCGGAATGCTGTTATCTGCGAATTTCTCGGAAACCCCTTGAATGATGATTCTCGCATCGTCACCAACGATTTTGCATACTTCAAAAAGTGTTTTTTTCTTGCCGAAGAAGTAATACTCATATGCGGCCACTAACTCTAAATTCGGGTTATTTGTTACGGTACGGTAACGATCCGTTGTGGATACTAGAATATATTCGCTCATATGAAGCCCTCCGCTCATTTTTTTTATTTATAAGCCACAATTAGTTCTACTTCCACTGCCGCCCCTCCGGGCAATGCAGCAACACCTATAGCAGAACGGGCATGCAAGCCCTTATCCCCAAATGCTTCAACTAGCAAATCAGAAGCGCCATTCAATACAAAAGGCAGATCCTGAAACCCAGCTTCCGCATTGATGAAGCCTTCCATTTTAATAATACTGGTAACCCGATTCAGGTCTCCCAAAATAGCCTTTAATGTGCTTAATTGATTAATCACACATTGCCTGGCTGCCTGATATCCTTCTTCTTTCGAAAGCTCTTGTCCTACTTTGCCTTTATATTGAAGCACTCCACCCACCTTCGGAGTTACACCACTCAAATAAATCAAAGGCGGCACCATGGTGTAGGGTAGATAATTGCCACTTGGTTTAGGCGGAGAGTCCAGCAGAATGTTCAGTTCTTCGAGTTTGGCTTCAACTTGTCCATAAATTTGCACAATAAGTCATCCCCTACCCCATATTTACTGCTGTCTCGCCGATCTATTCCTGACAAAGCTCAATATCTTCCGAAATATATAACTGGCATGCTAAGCGGAAGCCTTCGTTAATTTTATCGCCCAGCATCTTATTTTCTTTCCAATTGGGTTCTTGAAGCTTATCGCCACCGGTAACCACTTTCACCATACATTTCGTGCATTTCCCCATACCACAGCCATACTTCAGATGAGGGAATTTCTTAACCCCCGCTAAAACCACCAAGTTACTATTCTCAGTAACCTCTTGCTGATAAACTTGGCCATTTTGGTGCAATGTCACATTCGGCATTTCACAACCTCCATACAGCAGCATGAGCGTAGGCAAATACGGCAATTATTCTCTTTCCAAAGCTTCCATGTAAGCTTTCTTCGAGTTTTCAACGTGAATTTTCGTTAAATTTTCTGCAAACTCCGCTTCACCGTTCAGTACGGCTTTGACAATTTCCCTATGCTCCTCCATCGCTTTGCGTTGGCGTCCAGGGAGCTCATAGCCTACATGAACGAAGGCGCGAATATAGTCGGATAAACCATCCAACATTTGCGTTAGTCTCGGACTCTTAGCAGCACGGAATATAATTTCATTCGCTTCAAAATGGTATTTCCAGTCCGACTGCTCAAACGTCGGTTTCGCTAACGCCGTGTCAATCTCGACAACGATTTGGTTGAGTTCGTCCCGTTGCTGCTGTTCCAACTTCTTCACAGCGAGCTTAACCGCCAAACTCTCCAACGAAGAAAGAATCGTGAATATTTCAATGATTTCTTCCGGTGAAAGTCTGGAGACCACCACGCCCTTACGGGGAAGCGTCTTGACAAAACCCTGTGATTCAAGCCGGAATAAGGCTTCCCGGATGGGCGTTCGGCTGACGTTTAATTGATCGGCCAACTCTCTCTCGATAATCCGGTCACCGGATTTGTATACACCTTGTACAATAGCTTGTTTAATATATTGAAACACTTTATCCCGAATAGGGCTTAATTCCTCATCTTTCCAAACAACTGGATTGTCCGGCATATGGTATACCTCCGCGAATGCGTTTTCTTACAGTGTAATCGATACACCATAACCAATCAACTTTTTAAAATACGGAGGTCTACCGCCGAATCAGCCCAGTACAAAAGCCCCATACACTAAACCTAATCCTACAACAGCTGCGGGATGTACTTTCCATTTTTCCAAAGCAATAAAGCTAGCCGCTGCCAGGAATGCCGTCTGCCAAATCCCCGCCGATTGATACGCACTGTTGAAAAACTGCAAAGCCAACGTACCGAGAAGAACAGCAACGATCGGGCGCACGATCAGCGTCATCGCCATAACTTGCGGAGCTCCTTTGAAGAAGTTGATAAACTTGAACAACAGGACCATCGCAAGCGCCGTGGGAAGAATGGTAGCGATTAGCGCAACAATCGCGCCAAGGATACCGCCAACCTGATACCCGATATACCCGGCAAGTTTAGTGGCGATCGGACTGGGCAGTGCATTGCCGAGCGCCAGCACGTTACCGAACTCTTCCACGTTCATCCATCCGTAATGATCAACTACCTCAGCCTGCAGCAGCGGGATAATCGGCGGCCCGCCACCGTAGCCTAATATGTTTGGAACAAAAAAAGCCCAAAATATTTCTAAAAGCTTCATGCTGAAAAACCCCTGTCTGCATCGCGTTGCTGCTGGTTGCGCTTCTTTTTGTTAGCCAAGTAAGTTGACTCCGTGAACGCGTAAGCAAGCGCGATGCCAATCAGCAAGCCCGGATTCAAGTTAAGCAGAACCAGCGCAATAATCGAGATGAGTGTCCACGCCAGCGTTTTGCTCTTCACCCAACTTTGCCAAGCTTTTTTGAAAAAGTCATAAGCCATAACCGCCATCATTACACCGATAACAGGCTGAATTCCGTGTGTCATGCCGCCTACAATACCGGAATCTTTTAACTTATAGATGAGACCAAGAAGTAAAATCATACCTACAAGCACGGGAATGACCATAGCTGCTATCGCAATAAATGCGCCTAAGTAGCCTTTCACCTTGTAGCCGATATACCCCGCCATTTTCGTAGCGATTGGCCCAGGCAATGCATTTCCCATAGCAAGTACATCTGTAAATTCATCGTCCGTCATCCACTGGTACTTCTGAACAGCTTCCGCATGAACCAATGGAATCATGGTTGGCCCTCCGCCGTACCCCAGGAGACCGATTCGAAAAAAACCGAGGAACAGATTCCAGTACACCATCTTCCCTCTTCCCTCTCCATGTGCAGCTAGTTTCACAAGGAACGAACCGCGATTATTTTTTAATATCCGCTTGGGTCATTACTTCATATTCGCTGCCCAAATGCTGCTGCAAAGCCTTTAACGCCGCGGTGCCGACCGCTGTGTCCTGCTCCCCGTTCCCTCCGCTAACGCCGACGCCTCCAATGACTTCGCCATTCACGACAATCGGGAATCCGCCAACGAAGATCGCGAACTTACCTGGCATCATCACGTGAATACCGAACGCTTCTCCGGTTGTTGTCGCAGGTCCTCCCGGTTGGTTGAACAGATGCGTGGAACGCTTGTGGCCACTTGCTGTAAAAGCTTTGGACGTTGCGATCTCAGGACCTGTAATTCGCCCGCCGTTCATGCGCTCCAGTGCAATGATATAACCGCCGTCATCCACGATACAGATGGATTCCAAAGCTTTAACTTCTTCCGCCGCTATTTTAGCTGCCTCTATCATCACTTTTGCTTCTTCCAGTTCCAGCTTTAAGACCGATTTCATGTCAGATCCTCCGTTATGAATCTATCGTTTAGATGCCGTGGTAGACCGTTTTGATTTGCGTGTAAAAATCAAGTGCCGCACGACCGGACTCGCGATACGTTGCTGTACTGGACATCTTCACGCCGCCAAATGGCGCGTTGTAGGCATTCCCCGTCGTGGGTCGGTTAATTTTCACCATGCCAGTCTCGATGTTCTGGATGAAATGTTGAATCCGGCCGGACTCGGATGTACAAATCGCTGCGGAAAGTCCGAACTCCACATCATTGGCGATGTCCATCGCTTCTTGGAAGCTGCTAACACGGATCACGGAGATGACCGGTCCAAAAATCTCTTCCTGCGCGATGCGCATGTCAGGTGCAACACCTACGAATACGGCTGGCGTTACGTAGTAACCATTGGCGTAATCGCCGTCGGTTAGCTGCTCGCCGCCTACGACCAGTTCAGCACCTTCCGCTTTTCCGATGGCGACGTAATCGAGCACATTGCGAAGTTGGCTTTCATTCGCGAGAGGACCGACTTCAACACCTTTGCTTAACCCGTTGCCAACTTTGAGCTGCTTGGTTTTCTCTACAAGCTTCTCAACAAATTCATCATGCACCGCATCCATGATGATGACCCGGCTCGTGCCCGTGCAAGCTTGGCCCGTTAATTCGAAGCCGCCTTTCACGGCGAGCTCCACCGCATGATCGATATTCGCGTCATCCATCACGATCAACGGATTCTTACCGCCTAGCTCCAGCTGCACACGAGTGGATAATCGTACCTGACGATTGATCTTCTCACCTGCACCCGTGGAACCCGTGAAAGTAACCGCTTTGACGGCGGAATGTGTGACTAGCGGCACGCCTGTTTTGGATGCGGAGCCTGTCACGAAGTTGATCACGCCCGCTGGAAGTCCAGCCTGATGAAGCGCCTCCACTAACCGATAAGCAATCAACGGCGTGTTCGATGCCGGTTTGAAGACCACGGTGTTGCCAGTAACTAAGGCAGGAGCGATCTTGCGTACTGGAATGGAAATCGGGAAATTCCAAGGTGTAATGACGGAAATAACACCTAATGGTTCTTTGCGTGTGTATACAAAAGTAGTTGCATCATCTGATGGAAGCGTTTCGCCAGAAACGTTTAATCCTTCAGAAGCGTAATACCTGAGCGTTTGGGCGGAACGTTTCACTTCCATCCGGCTGCTCGCCATCGTTTTTCCTTCCTCGCGAGTCAGTTCTTCCGCATATTGCTCCAAACCTGCTTCCAGCAAGTCCGCTGCTTTGTACAAGATTTCCGCTCGCTTGGTAGGGGGAACGTGACGCCAAGTTTTGAAAGCTTGCTCAGCAGCCTCCATAGCCTGGATGACATCCTCTTCTGTCGAAGCTTGAAATCTTCCTACGCTATCTTTCACATTAGCCGGGTTAATGGTCAAGAAGGTTTCACCGCTTGCGGCCTCTACCCATTCCCCGTTAATCAGGTTTTTGAAAGTCTGTACGGCTGTTTCTGTTGCTGCCATGTCAATCCCCTTTCTCTTTAACGACCAATTTCGGCTCAAAAGCAGGGTCTGTATGCCAGTTAGACCAATTCCCGAGAATACAACTTCCCGGGAACGGTTTAACTTCTATTTTCTATGAACATTTATAAAAGATAAGGACTATTCTAAGCAAAATTCACGGGAGATTGCTGCGATGTACATTCTGCGCATTTTCGTAGCTTCTTCTACAATTTTGATACAGCGTTGTTGATCTTCAGGTGTTCTAGCGTATTCAAGTACGATTTGGTAGCCACGCTCTCCGTGGATCTCATCGGATACGATATGTAAATCGAAGAATTCCACTTCTTCATCTGTAAAACCGTAGTGATTGCGAAGCGTTGGCGTTTGTCTGCGGTAGATGGCAGGCACTTGAGATTCAAGTCCTACAACTAACGCTGCTGTTGCGAATAAGAAATTTTCTTTGAAAGCCATCCGGTAACACCAGGATTGCAAGCCGATGGTTTCAGGGAGCAGGTGCTGCATGGATTCCACGCGTTCGCGCGTCGTTCCGCAAGCTTCACCAAAACGAATTAACAAATCGGTGTGACGGTCGCCGCCGAGTTCCTCTTCCCACATGTTTTGCAGGATGAAGTCTCTTGCGTCCTCATGCGGACAGTTGGCATAGATATAAGCCAAGTACTCTGCGAATGGACCTACATACGCGTAATGCTGTTCTACCCATCTGGCAAAATGCTCTTTCTTCAATTCACCATTTGCCCACATTGTTGTAAAAGGAGCTTTTGAAACGGCATTGCCTTCAATGGCTTGCTCAAGTGCATAGCGGAATTCCTCTTTGTTCATCAAACGGGATTCAGTTGCTGCTGTTGTCATATAAAACTCTCCTCTCAAAATGTAAAGTGTCGTAGTAGATCAACTCGTCGATTGTTCTGGTATTTGGTATATGGTATACCAAAATGATTTCATGGACTTATTATTACTTAGATTGGGCTACCCTGTCAACCCACTTTTTTTAAGATTAACAGCAAGATCATCGACATCATTAAATACGCAATTGTAAAAGGTGCATTCCAGTTTGATACCTTATACGAACTCTTCCCTATCAAATTAGACATCATCCCGGCGGTAGCGTTGTAAGGCCCCATTAAGAATGCCGTGGCCGCCCCCGTAAGCATAGCGATCGCCATCAGCTGCACGGAAATACCTAGCGCCTGCGGATGCAATGACTCCGCTGCCAGAGCCAATCCAACTGCAGGATGCAGCCCGATAAATGCAAGCGCTAACGGAATTAGCGGGATCATGAGCAGAAAGAGATCAGACCCGATGGCATGTTGAATAGCCATGATCCCTTCGTTGATCGCATGGTTGCTGCCCGTAGATTTAATAGCTGATATCATAAAACCGGCGCTTAAGAAAATGAAGAATTGATCCTTCATTTTCAGCACATGAGACGATAGCAAGGTTTGGCTGCTTGTAATAAACGCCATGCCCTTCCCTAACATCAAAGACCATACGTAAGCAAATGGAATAACGATGATCGAGACTAACAGCAAGAATCCCATATGCGTAAATCGCTCTAATACAAAAACCAGCACATTAAGTACAACGATCGCGATAAGGATTTGCCACGGATGGCTCCCTTTGACCTCATTAGACGCATTCGGCTGATGAACGACCGCACTTTCCCTGGCAGCAGAAATCTCTTCAAGCGTAGTCAGACTGATTTTTTTAAGGCGGCGATTAGCGACCCACGTCCCCATCAACCAATCCAAAGCCAGACCTAATAAGCTGAACGGTATGACGATGGGTAAAATCGCACTCCAGCTTACGCCTGTCATTTCCACAATAATCCCTACAATCGGGGCTACCGGTGTCCACAGAATTGGCATGCTGTAGCCATGTGTAATCGCCCGGCTAATAAATCTGTCTTTTTGCTGAATCGGATAATATTGCAGGGAAGGCTGAATACTGTGGTACATCATCGGCAGTGTGGCCAGGTTCATAAACGAACTCAAAATATAGGATAATAATGAAGTAATACAATAGAGCATACCGGAGTGCTGCACCTTGCTGTAGAGAATCGCCTGTACTCTCACCGCGTAGTGTCCGAGCTCGATGGGCAAGGCAATCATCGGAATCAGCACAAATAAGCTTAATACGTTCAGCATACTGCCGAAGCTAAGGAAGTAATCCGTCCATGAAGCTCCGTTCACCGCTAGAAGAATGGCGCCTGTGCTTAGGAAAATTGTGCCTAATAGCTGCACGAATGGCTTGATCGAGCGGAATGCGACGACAATAATGACAAGACTAAGCCCGGATTGGAGCCAAGTTAGCCACTCGCTTGGATAGATTTCAGAGACAAGATAGGCGGCGATCGCTGCAATAAACAGTGCTTGCTTCATAAGTTTATATCATGTCTCTAACGGCTTGAGTCAACCGCTCAAGGGCCGTCTCAACAATCTCCTCTCCGATGTCCCGGCTGGCTTTCGTCGCATCGCCGATGCAGCCGTTGCGCGTCATTTCTTCATAGTAATAGAAGCCTTGAAGGGGACTGCCCGGGCGAAGCTTTTTCCAGCGCCCCTCTTGAATGTCGCCTTTCTCCAGTTTATCCTCACGGACCAGATGAGGCGCCAAATACATCGCTTCGGACACCTCGCGATCGCAGCTGTGACCGTACAGCTTGGATGCGATGCGCCTGTCCATCACATCTTTCGCAGATGCCGTCGTTTTGGCATAAAAGAGGGATACTCCCAGTTCTGCTGTCAGTATATCCGCCGCGACGCCTAATGTCGCTTGGTTACCGCCATGCGAATTGATGACCAGGAATTTCTCGATCCCTTGGCTTTTTAATGATTTGATCATATCGCGCAGAATCGCAATAACGGTTGTAGGCTCCAAGGAAATTGTGCCTGGAAAATGAAGATGATGCGGGGAGACGCCCATATTAATGGTAGGCGTTAAAAGTGCCTCCGGGTATAACCTTGCCGTTAGCCTTTTTCCCATTTCTTCAGCAAGAACAGCATCGCAGCTTTCAACCATATGAGGGCCGTGCTGTTCATGTGCGCCTAGTGGAATAATGGCAATTTTGACCGTTTTGAGGGCCACTTCTACCTCTGGCCATGTCATTTGTGTTAAAATATAAGCATTCGACATCGCATTCACTCTCCTTTTTCTACTTGTGTATATTGTATACCAAGATTATATTAGGATATAGTATCATTTATGATTTTCTTTCCTTTCAGGATGTATACTCATACTGTACAGCTGCTCGGCGTATATTACTTACGGAAGAGAGGTGATTTTACCCCATGATGCGCCATATCCATTACCTTGATAAGAAATCTGTTGCCTATTTGTCTGAAGCTTTAACGAATCATTATTTATCAAAACCGGCCTATACGGAAATTGTCATTATATGCGTCGGCACCAATCGTTACACGTGGGATTCCCTTGGCCCGATGGTCGGGAGTCGGTTATCCGAGCGGTTCGAAGGCCACCGTCATGTTCATCTTTATGGAACGCTGGAGAAACCCGTGCATGCACTCAATTTACAGAAGACCATCGCTCACATTGCCAAATCACATAATAAAGCTTACACGATTGCTGTTGATGCCGCTCTTGGCCAGTTCTACAAAATCGGAACGCTCCAACTAGTGGAAGAACCGCTTCAGCCCGGTGTCAGCTTAAATAAAGAGCTTCCGCCTATCGGACATATTCATCTCAAAGGGATTATTAACAACCACAGCTTGCTCAACCATAAAGTCATGGAGCACACAAGCCTTACGTTTATTGATGAAATGTCAGCGGTGATCTCGCGTCTTTTGGTGAAATCATGTCAAGACATCATCCCACAGCTAATGCCTGCTCCTCAATTAGGGAATGAAGCGCCTAACCATCTATCGTCTGCGACGTAAATGGCTTGGCGCTTTTTTTAACCTACCATATTAAAACAGCTAAAATCGTAGAAACACTTAAGCCGATTATAACCGGCAAGAAGTTCTTCCGCGCCAAATCAATCGCCGAGACACCGGCGAATCCGGCAACCGCTACGAGCGATGACCACGCAATGAGCGTCCCTCCGCCCGACCATACCGACCCCATCTGGCCGATAGCCGCCAACGTGGAGGGATCCATACCTACTGCCGGCGCCAAAGCACCGGACAACGAGCCTGTGAGAGGAAGACCGGAGAAACCCGAGCCTTCTAATCCCGCGATAATCCCCATGACTAACAATCCAAACGAAGTCAGGATGCCGCTCGACGGGATCAAATGTTGAACAGACATCACCAAATCGTAGAGAATCGCCGGCGCTTTATCACCTTCGCCTAAGGAGAGAATGCTTTTGGAGAAATCTGCATTCCCCAGGAAAAAGAATCCTGCGATCGGAATGACCGGCCCCATGGCTTTGAATGCAAAAACGAAGCCTTCTGTCAGATGATCGCTGATCTTATCCAAGGCTTGAACTTTGGAGAACAATGTACAGGATAAAATGAGTAGGATAACCGCCACACCGCCGATAAACGCGGCGCCATCTCCTCCTTCAAATCCGCTCATGCCTTTATGTCCCAGCTTGCTTAGAATCATAACCACCATAACGGCAAGCATGGAAAGTGGAACAAGCACCGCGAACACTTTGGACCATCGAATAACGGCCGGACTAAGCGTTTCTACGGCTGCAGCTGCTTCAGGAAACTCGGAAGCTGTCTGTACAACACGGATAGCTTGTACCTGATTTGAAGTTTCAGCAGTTGTGCTTTCCGGCTTGCGGATCGCTTTCCTGTTCATGAGATAAGCTCCGGTTAGCGCTACTCCCCCCGTGATGAGAGACAAGATCATCGCCTTGTCCGCTACGGAAGCCGTATCAATGCCTGCGCCCTTTGCGCTAAGCATCGGCGCTACTTGCATGACATAGTCAGAGGATAATGCCATGCCTTGTCCAGCAATGGCAATCGCCATACCGGCTCCCATTGCTGGTAATCCTGCGCGAATGGCTGCTGGAATCAGCAGCGCTCCGATCAACGGAACGGCCGGCGTCGGCCAGAAAAAAAGTGAAATAACATATGTAACAACAGCTAGAACAATGTAGGCAATGTGACCATTGACCATTAGCTTCTGAATAGGCGTGATCATACGCTTGTCAGCGCCGATATCCCTCAAAGAAGCCAGCAAAGCGACCATAAACGTAATAATCAAGAAAATCGTAAATAATTCTTTGGCTGCAGTCAGATTAGCGTTGTAGACTGCTTTGAACCCGCTGATCACATCCCCCTTATAAATCCATCCGATTAAGAAGGTACCAATTAAGGTGGGAATAACGACTCCTCGTTTTAACAACATGACGACGATAACGCTTAATGTCACTAAAGCATACACAACATGTGATGAAGTAATCATCCGCATCCCCCGTATTCATCATTTTTTGACCTTCGAAGAAAATTATACCGCATTTTCTTCTATGTGAATAGATATTTGGTGCATTGTATACAAAAAAATTCTAAAAACAGGTCTAAAAATAATGAATTTCGCGGATATAGTGTTATAAAACATGACGCATGTTGTTTCCGGTACTGCAGCGCAACCTAAGAATGGTAATTTTCAGCCTAAAACATTTCATTAATCACGTGAAGGATCTCTTCTTATGTGGCTATCACCTCAATTTTTTAAGTTTCTACGTCATTCCCAACGAAAATTGTAAGCGATTTCAATGTCATTTTAACAGATTTTTAAAGAGAGGGAAAGGATAAAAATGTATTTGGTATACAATTCCAATTGATCGAGTTAGTTAGTAACTTCTTCTATAGAAAGTTACTTTCAAGTCACCAACTGTAAAGAATTTCACTACTTTCACTGATGTAGAAACTTCTATAAAATAGAAACTATCATCACGACGTACAAGTCTTCAACAATTAGTGCTTACTAATATCAAGAGGAATGTGGGAGGATGAATCATGAAGTATTCGTATTTAGGGAAATCCGGCTTAAAGGTCAGTCAATTATGTCTAGGAACCATGAACTTTGGACCGGAAACTGAGGAAAAAGAAGCTTTTAAAATTATGGATGCCGCATTGGATGCGGGAATTAATTTTTTCGATACAGCTAATGTGTACGGTGGCGTTGAAAGAAGGGGCTGGACGGAAGAAATTATCGGCCGTTGGTTTAAGCAAGGCGGTGGGCGCAGAGAGAAAGTTATTCTTGCGACCAAAGCCTATGGCGATATGAATGATCCTCATGATGGACCTAACTCAGAACGTGGATTGTCTGCTTACAAAATCAGACGTCATTTGGACGCTTCCCTCAAAAGACTGCAGACCGACCACATTGAGCTTTACCAAATGCATCATATTGACCGTAACGTGAGTTGGGATGAGCTGTGGGGTGTGTTCGAATCCGCGGTTAACCAAGGCACAGTCGACTATATTGGCTCCAGCAACTTTGCAGGCTGGCACATAGCCTGTGCCCAAGCCGAAGCGAAAGCCCGCCACTTCTTGGGCTTAGTCTCCGAGCAGCATCTGTACAACCTGCTTGCCAGATTGCCAGAGTTGGAAGTGCTTCCTGCTGCTGAGAAGCTCGGTCTAGGCGTCATTCCGTGGAGTCCGCTTGCCGGAGGCTTGCTCGGCCGTAACGCCTTGGCAGGTACTGGTGCTCGCAGCACACGCTCTGCCGAACGGGTTGAGAAGCATCGGAGCCAATTGGAGCAATTCTCCGCACTCTGCAAAGAAATCGGCGAAAAAGAAGACGTTGTTGCTTTGGCTTGGGTTCTATCGCATTCGGCTGTTACTTCACCGATTATCGGACCAAGAACTATCGAGCAGCTTCAGGACTCATTACGCGTACCTGAGGTTTCACTAAGTGAAGAGACTTTGAAAAAGTTGGATGAAATCTTCCCTGGTCCCGGTAAAGCGGCTCCGGAAGCTTACGCTTGGTAAATAAAAGCGGCTGCTCTCATAGAGAGCAGCTGCTTTTTTTCCTCTTGACGTGAAACCAAAAGGTTTCGTATAATCCAACATGTAACCATTTGGTTTCGTATTTCATGAGCGAATGTCTTTTAGGACAACCTACAAGTAAGCTAGGCATGGAAAGGAAAGGCAGGCGCAAGCGATGCAAGAAGCATTACTTAAAAAGCTGCACTACAAGCAAGGACGAGCTCTCGTACTCCATGCGCCCGAAGGTTATGCGCTCGGTATTGAAGAGCCTGGGGAGCCGAATGGGTCTTACGATTTCGTCCAGCTATTTGTCAAGGACGCAGCTGAAGTTGAAGAATGGACGCCTAAAGCGATGCAGTATCTGAAAGACGACGCTTTGTTCTGGATCACTTATCCGAAGCAAAGCTCGAAGGTCAAGACGAATATTAACCGTGACAGCCTGTTTACCTTGGTTTCAAGCATCTCTGAGTATCGTGCGGTTAGTAATGTGGCTGTGGATGAGACATGGTCCGCACTCCGCTTCCGTCATCTGGATAAGGTGAAGAGCAAGGGTTAACAACACATGATTCAAGTGAAGTGCAAAATCAGCAATAAATTCGAACTAACAACACATCATTTCATTGGAGGAATTTTAAAATGAGCAATCAAACAAACACACTACCGGACATTGTACAAACTGTCGTTTTTAACGCGCCGATTCAAAAAGTATGGGATGCCGTTGCGACTTCCGAGGGCATCGCGGCTTGGTTCATGCCGAATAATTTCAAACCGGAGGCCGGGTATGAATTTCACTTGGAAGCCGGACCTTTCGGCAACTCCCCTTGCAAAGTTACGGACGTTACACCGCCTAACCGCCTTTCTTTTGCATGGGGTAAAGACTGGTCGCTTACATTTGAATTGAAAGATGTGGATGGCAAAACAGAATTCACTCTCATCCACTCTGGTTGGGATGCGGACAAAGTTACGGAATTCAACCAACCTCATTCCGTTGTACGCGAGATGATGGCGAACGGCTGGACTGGTATCGCGAAGAAACTTACGGCCTACATCGAGGCTTAAGATGTCAGCCCCCTCCCCCTCGCAGAAACATGATGTGTTTCAAGCGATAGCCGATCCCACGCGCCGGCAGGTGCTAAAGCTGCTTCGTGAGCAGGAGCTCCCTGTGACCGTGATTTCCGGTCATTTTCCGATGAGCCGCACCGCGGTGTCCAAGCATTTGCGCATCCTGGCCGATGCGGGGCTGGTGAAAGAGCGGAAAGTCGGCCGCGAAACCCGCTACAGGCTGGAAGCGGAGCCGCTAATGGAGCTCAAGCGCTGGCTTTCCTATTATGAGCGTTATTGGGAAAACAAATTAAACGCACTCAAAAGATTCGTCGAGTCCGACGACGAGGATGGCGGCAACTCCTTTGCCGCGTTGGAATTGGTCGACCCGACCGATTAGAGGAAAACCTGGCTGCTTTAGGCCAGGTTTTTTTGCGTTTAGGCGCGGGTTGCGCCAAGGATTCGCGCACGGCGAGTTGCGTCTTAGTCTTCTCTAGTCTTCGTTGTACTTTGTACATTGTAGCCGCTGGTATTTGCCCCAATCACTACTTTACATTGCACTTTGTACAACGCAGGGAAGAAAAATCCCCAGTTTCAGCCCTTTTGGGATGAAACTGAATGTACTTTGTGCAATGTAAATGCCTTAACTTGCCCAGATCACCTCTCTAGGTTGCAGTTTGTGCAATGAAGGCAAAAGTGGATCTATAGGGGCAGGGGCGCTAACTCAAAGTAATCTATCTACTCCTGTGCCCAGTTACAGCTTGACTCTCCATGTAGAAGGTTCAGCTGAGGTAGCTGGAAAGGCTACCGTGCGCAACGTTGTAGGGTACGAAGGCATTTCTTGAAAGGTTCTCAGCTAAGAAGGCCATACTATCCCTGAGATGACTCCCTTCCCTCCCACTAAACTTACAAAAAGTAAATAACTTACTTGACCAGATAGACACTTGCGCGTAATATAAGTTACATAAAGTAACTAGGTTATTAAATGTAACTATACGAGGAGCGATAACGATGATATCACCTATATTTGTTGGGCATGGGTCCCCCATGATGGCTATTCAAGATACAGCGTGCACCGAATTCCTTTTGGACTATGGCAAAAAGGTTTCACCCAAAGCCATCGTAATTTTTACGGCTCACTGGGAAACAGAAGTCCTTACCATCTCCTCCACCGACGATGTCTATGATACCATCTATGATTTCGGCGGCTTTCCGAAGGAGCTATTCCAAATCAAGTACCCGGCAAAAGGCAGCAAAGCGCTCGCCGCTCAGCTTGCCGAGCGCTTCCAAGCCAAAGGCATCCAAGTGAACTTGGACGCCCAGCGTGGACTGGATCACGGCTCTTGGGTGCCTCTGCTGCGCATGTTCCCTACACCTGTCTGCCCCGTGATCCAGGTGTCCGTGAACCCCTACCTGCCACCTGCTGAGCAGTATCGCATTGGGGAAGCGCTGCGCGGCCTCGATCAGGAAGATATCCTGATTATCGGAAGCGGCGCCACCGTGCACAATCTGCGCGCGCTCAACTGGGAAGCCACGGAGCCGGATGCTTGGGCCGTCGCTTTTGACGATTGGCTCGTGGAGAACATGAGCGCTCAGAACCTGAACGCGTTGTTCAACTACGCTGCCGAAGCCCCTCATGCGCGCATGGCTGTTCCTCGGCCAGAGCACTTCATCCCGCTCTATATCGCAATGGGCAGCGGCGACCCGGCTCGTACGCCTCAAGTCATCCACCGCAGCTATGAAGTCGGCTCGCTGAGCTATCTGTCCGTATCCTTTTAACCGGAGTAGACAAAAAGAGACCCACAGCAACGGGCTGCGGGTCTTAAGTATATATATATTAAAAGGGGGTCGAATTTCATTATAGGTCCCGAACCTTAATCCCAGATGAAAACAAGATTGCATTTCGATTACAAATGATGGTTATTTTGTTTACAAGCTGTTATTTATCTTTTACCGGAATGTAGATGTCAATCTGGATCTGATCATGCTTGTCAGCATGACAGCGCTCATCATACCACTCAAACTCCACGCCGCCTGCGTGCTCCAAGCCCGAATGAGGGAACCATTCCTCGAAGATAGACTTCCACGTGCTCTGAATCGAGGCGACGAATTGATCCGGGGTCACTTTGGGCGTCGTAAAAACAGCATATCTGGCCTCAGGGAACTCACGGCACACCAAGTCAGCAGGCACACCATCGAAGCTTGTAGCTTCCATCCCGATCAGATAGGTTAACTCCCCAGTCTCCATATTAAAATCCGTGCAAAGGCCAAGCTCCACCGGTGAATCCGTGTGAACGCGATTGCCTATGCGGCTTCCCTTATTCTCTTGCAGATACGTGTTCCAAAAAACAGGAATGTCCCGGTGATTTTGCCCATCCTTGCAAGTCGTCCTCAGTTCGTACCCAATTAGCTTAAAAGCCGGTTTCGTTCTCAATTGATATTCCATGCGTATGCCTCCTAAATAGGGACTTAGATTTAATTTCCTTTGCAGCACATTCGCTTTGGCATATAACGGTGTCACAATACCTTGCTTCCGATAGGTGAGCGGTGTTCGCTCAAACACCTTTTTAAATGCTCGAGTGAAATTCTCATGGGATTGGAACCCGTGGTCGAGGGCAATATCGATCAGCCTTTGATCCGTATGCGCGATTCGGTAGGCGGCTCTCGCCAATCTTCTTTTCCGAACATACTCCATTACCGCTTCTCCAACCATGCTCTGAAAAACCCTATGAAAATGGAATTCAGAGAAACAGGCTACACGAGCAAGCCCCTCCACGGACAAAGGCTCCGCAAGGTGGTCTTCAATATAATCCAATGTCGCCTGGATTTGCACATCGTACTCGGTGCCCATCGTCTATTGCCCCCTCCTGCTGCTATCCACAGTGTACGTGATTGAACGTCTTGCTTCTTGATCTTTCTTGCTAAAAAGGACTCCGGCGACGACTCCGATCATTCCGCGCAGCGATCTGAATAGCCATATTAAGCAGCGACTATTTCCAGCTGCCTCTTGAGGCTACGGAATACGTCGTGTACTCGTTTTTCCCCCTGATTTCCAAACAATTGAGTTGAAAGCCGTACGGGCATGCGCCGTCAATTGCGATTTTATCGCGGTCAAACCACACATCCGCTTTGCCATGAATATCCTTGGCTGGGGTGTGGCCGAAAATGACCGTCTTTTTCACAACTGTCGGCTGCTGAACGAAAGGTGCACGAATCCATAAAAAGTCCCGTTCTGGCTGCGTTTTCCAGTCAACGAATGCGGGATTCAGCCCGGCATGCACATAAATATGATCCTCATCCTCATAATAAAGCGGAAGGTTGTTTAGAAAGGTGATGTGATCCAAACACTTCCCCAAAATCCGCTCTTTGGATTGCTTAATATCCAGATTGTCCTGACCGCAGAAGCTTCTGAACGTTTGGATACCGCCATGTTCGAAAAATTTCATCTCCGTCAATGGATCTACCTCGCTCAGCACTTCTACGAACCGCTGATCATGATTGCCTTTGAGCGCAATCGCGCCCTCTTCACGCACTAAGCGCATGACGTATTCTACCGTTCCCCGACTGTCCGGACCGCGGTCCACATAGTCTCCCAGCAGGACAAGTTGGTCTTCCTCAGCATTGAAATTGACTTTAACTAGTAATTGCTTGAATTCCTCCAAACAACCATGGATATCGCTTACGACTAATGTTCTTTTCATCTACTGTACCCCCTGATGTCAGGCTTCATTTCCCTATGAGTCTCTCTAGTATTCTATTTTATCATAGTAATTACCTGTTTAAGGCGGTGAAGATGTCAAAAAGAGCTTGTCACGGGAGTATGCGTAAGCGCCGCGTCCGTACGACTCATTGGATGAATTCCAATGAAACTACCCTTTTGAGGGCGTATTTTCCACTCCTCCTTGGATAAAATCCAACAGCACTCGGTGAAACCAGGTAATTTGGCACCGAATTCACCCGTCTCATTGGAATTTGTCCAAAGGATCGGACCATTCCGCCCTCCAAATGACTTTTCTATTGGAATTCATCCAATGAAAGAAGCAACTGCAGTGCTGTAAGCATCTAACACCTGCCTCAACCCGCAAAAAAAGACGCCCTCGCGGGCGCCTTTTCAGATCAGTTCATAAATTGCAGCTTCTGCAGCAATCTTTTTAGCATAACCGCTGCTTCCCCGCGGGTTGCAGCTGCACCAGGCGCAAACGTCGTATCCATTACGCCATTTACAATGCCAACGCTAACCGCTTCGGCGACAGCTGCTTTCGCCCATTCATGAATGGCGGCATTGTCGCCAAACTTATCCAGCTGCGCTACATCCATCACCACAGGTTGCTGCCCGGCAAACTTCATGGCACGTGTGATCATGACCGCCATCTGCTCCCTCGTGATTTGCTCACCAGGCCCGAACGAGCCATCTTCAAATCCCTCAATCAGTCCGGCCTTTGCTGAAGCGCCAACCGCCCCTGCAAACCAACTGTTCGCAGGTACGTCCGAGAAAGTGCTGGCGCCCGCTTCATTCAATCCCAATGCGCGTACTAGCAGCGCTGCAAATTCAGCGCGCGTAATGGACGCGTTTGGCGCAAAGGTGCCAGCTGCAACGCCTTTGATAACAAATTTAGAAGCCAGCAGCTCCACATCCGCTTTGGCCCAATGCCCGGTCAGATCCTCAAAGGTCTGATCCGAAGAAACGACAGCGTAAACACTGTTCCCCGTACGTTTCATCGTAACTTCGGTTTGACCGTTAACGACGTTAAAAATCGCCGGAACAAAGCTCAGTTCCCCTGTCGCCGGATTCAACCATACAGCTGAGGCTTGCTCAGCATCAACCGCGGATGGCAAGATCAGCACTCGGGTGACATAGGTACTCCCGAAATCGGTGACAGCCACCTTCTTGCCGTTGCCCTCAGCAACGATGCTGAACTCTACCGGTGCGGCTAGCGGCGTGACGCCTGCTTCTTTCATTTTTGCTGTTATAGGATCAGCAGCTGCTCCAGTTACCTGCTCAAGGGAAATGCTAATTTTCACATTTGCCGCATCTGTCCCTAAACTCGCCGCTAGCCCATCTACATCCAGCGCTTTGAGAGGCAGGTTGTAAGTCATGCCGCCTGCTCTAATCGAAAGTTCCAAATTTGGCATGGCTGCCGCTCCTGCGCTTATTGAGCTTGCAGGCACTTCCACAGCAGCTACAGTTCCATCGCCTTTTACTTCAGCAATAATCGTATTTCCATTCGCCTTCTTCAGAAGGTCGATCGCTTTATTGAATTGATCAGCTGTAATTGAAAATGTTGATACTTTTTTCCCATCTACCGTAGCTCCAGTAGGTACTCCTAGTAGTTCAACACCACCCGTTACCTCTTTCACCGTGCTGCTAGGAGCTGCGCTACTAGAAAATGAACCGCCCCCTGAATCCGACCGGGATGGATGGCTAGGACTAACCAACTTCAGGAAGTTGCCCCTGATGATATTGCCCTCCGCATCTCTTTGATACGGAAGTGCAGGAACCAGACTCGCAAAATTCGCATCCGTCAGCTGTGTGCCGGATTTGTTCACACTTTTGGAGCCATCAAATAGATAGTTGGTGTCAGAATTTAAGGCTGCCGGATAATTATCTTTGGCCGTGAAATCCTTTTGATAGGAAGTAAAACCATCGATACGAAAGTCGGTCTGAATACCCGTGTACGTCGTAAAGTTCAGATTGCCTTTGGTATTGTTATAAGATATATTTCCGCTTTCCGCGCGCACTCCCGGATTACTGTTGCTCGCAAAGCCATAAGCACCATTGCCAAAAGCGATGCTGTTTCGGATGACATGCGGTACATGGATGCCTTCGCCGCCGAGTTTGAAGCCATTTTTATCCCCTGCACCTACCGTACCGTTCGTTAAAGTTCCATTGTGATACGCGATGCTATTCTCGATGACAACAGGACCAATCGCCCCCGTCCCTGATTTGGTGTATAAATCCCATCCATCATCGATATTGTTATGGGAAATATCTCCCCGAAAAACGTTGCCCACACCAGAAGTCAACTTTGCAGCAAAACCGTCGGCATTGTTATTCGATGGGTCCACATTATCAAAAGATTCACAATTCAGAATGAGATTGTAGGACGGCCATAGCGTTTTATCCGAATCGGACTCATCGGTACGGCTAATTTGCAAACCTGTATCGCCATTATCGTAAAATCGGCTAAGTTCCACAATGTTATGGTTTCCACCTACCGTGAAGCCCTTGGTATTGCCCGCAGACCTAGTGAAATCAATGCCTTTCACATGCCAGTAATTCCCGCTAAGCACGACACCTTCCGTCTTTTTGTCAAAATCGATCACTGGCTTCGCCCCTGGCGCCGCGACCAAAGATTTCATGGCATCGGCCGTGCCGTCATTGCCTTTTTTGATCTCCAGCTTGGCGCTGCGTACATATCTGCCGTCCAGCAGGATGATGGTCTGGCCTGATTTCACATAATCAATGGCCGTATCCAGATCGAGAGGGTTGTTGATTGTACCGTCCCCACTCGCAGTTCCTGCCGGCGATACGTAGATGTCACCGTTATCCACATAGGTTTTCATATCGACGGTGAAGTTTTTCATGATTTTGCCGTAGTTCGCCAAATATTGTGTATCGTCGGGCACGAAAGCCGCGCTAAAGTTGGTATACGTGTTAGCCGTAACCGTTGTGTTAAGCACAAGCGGCTGTCCCGCATGAATTTGAGCATTTTGGGCAAGGAAGCTCGATCCTTGCTTGATCGTCACCACACCGCTGACATTGGATTTCAGCCCAAAGGAATACGCGGTCGTTGAAGTTCTCGTCAGCCCGGTCAGGCTCATATCCGGATCGATGGCTGCCGGAGCAGGCTCCTTCTTGGGCGCATCCGTTTGAGCAGCGGTCACCTTCAGGTCTATGCCGCTCACTTCAATCGTTGCCAGACGAGCGGTGAAGAAGCCGACATACATCTTGTCGCCATCCTGCACCGTCATAATATCCGGCGCAAAAATCTCTTCGGCCTTATCGGTGTTTAATCGACCCGTGAAACCGCTATTGGTTTTCGTCAGCGTTAGCTTATAATTAGCCGCTGGATAGGTATTCGCGAGGGCTGGTTTCACCGCACTCAACATCTTGCTTTGAACACCTTGGCTGCCAGTGCCATTCGGAGCTGTAACGCCGGTTCTGACGAACAACTGCGTACCGTTCTGCTTCGTTGTGCCGCCGCTGTATCCGCCAACGGCAGCTATGTTGGAAGCAAATACGGCGGAGTCTCCGGCCGTTCCGATCGCGTCTCTGGCCATGATGCCGAACGATTCTTGGCCGTCATGCGGATCTTTGGCATACGCAACAACTTTGATATCCGCAGATAATTCAAAGTTGTCTTTGACCGCATCCAGCTCCGTATAGTAAAAGCTAATCCCATCGTGGTCGCCAGTCACTTTACCGCCGCCTTCTAAGGCGACAAGTGTAGCTGATTTACCTGGCTCAACGACCGTAACCGTGTTGTTCGTGTTTGAGGTGGATTGCCCAAAGCGGATGACTTTCCACTCGTGCTCTCTAGGTTCAACGACGGATACTTGCAGTACGGTTGGTGGAATGGCTGCATTTACAGGCGTAATCGTAATGGAATATACACCTGCATTTGTGCTGTCAAAAGCTGAAGTATCTAGCGTGAACTGGGCATCGGCCAACAGTTCCTGATCCCCGCTGTCATAAACCGCCTTCACCTCTAAACCTGCCGGGTCAAAAGACTCCCCAATGGCATAGGTTGTTTTCGGATATCCGGTAACTTGGCTTCCGATAACCGTTCGCTGTTTTACTATAATAGGAAATTTAACCGTCTTATCAGTTTGGGGCACATTTTTATAAGTAACCGTAATCTCCTTCGTACCTGCCGTCGACATATCCGGCGCTGAAAGCGTGTAGTCGCTTCGCAATAATCTAACGGTTGAAGCATCGCTGTACTTCGCCTCTACAACCAAGCCGGCCGGATCGAAATTTTTGCCAACGAAAAATTGGGTTTTCTGCGGCAGCTGTTTGATGTCCAAGCCCGTTAGCTGGGCGTTTTTCACGGTGACATCGAATGTCGCATAGGTGGTTGTGGTCACTGTGGACCTAACCGTAACGGTATGGGTTCCCGGTGTCTTGAGTGTATAGGTTGCGTTCGATACGGTTGCAGCCGCTGGCGGAAGGGAAAATGTATATTGCGAATCGGACATTTCGGACCAAACGTCGCCTCCGTTGAATTGTCCCAGCACTGTCAGGCCTTGCGGATCGAAGAATTCCTCCGGGTAGTAGTCGGTTTTGGCCGGCTTGTAGCGGATGTCCATGGCGGTGACGACTAAGTTCTTCATGTTTAAAGGAATGGTGGCTGTTTGACCGTTGAAATAGATTGTAATGAGATTCGTTCCCACCACACTGTTATCAAACCCCGTCACAAGATAATCTCCTAATGAAAGCTCCTCTTCGTGATTATCCGCATACACGGCTGTTACTTTTAAGCCAGTAAGGTCGAGGTTATCTTTGATAAAGTAGTCCTTTTTCATAAAAGTTGTATTTAATTTCAGCTGTTTTGGTACTCTCTCATCCACTTTAATGTCATAATTGCTGAAAGTGATCTCTGCATCTCTGGCGACATATAACCCGGCATACAGCTGATCATTGCCATCAAACAGGTCATTAACTGTTAAGATTTGTGTGACTCCATTGACAGTTAACTCGAAAGCGTCACCGGATTTTTTGATTTTAAAATTATATACCTCTTTAGGTGCAGGAGCCCTCACTCCGCTAAATAGTAATTTCTTGTTCGTATTTGCAGCATCGGAAGTAGTCCCGGTAACGCCTTGTTTATAAATAGCTTGTACCACATTCGGCGTATTGTCTTTATCCCCCATGCCTCCAATGGCTATATAGTTCGATGATTGTTTGGCGCTACCTTGCGCAAAACTTCCGCGCAGCATCAGCCCGAACGATTTCTGATTGGGTGTGGATGGCGGATTTTTACTATTAAAATTGCCTACAGTCGCTGTTGCACGAATCTCAAGGTTGGCATCTTTCTCTAACTTTTTAAAATAATAAGATATCCCTTCTTCTGTGCTAGCCAGTTTCCCGTCTTTGGCTAACAGGGTAACGGAACCGTCTGCATTCATGGTTGGCACTGGTGTATTTATACTACTAGTCCCTGCGCCGAAGGCACTGAATTCCCATGGAATCACATCCGCAGCTAACGCCACCGGAAGCATCGAAAACATCAAAATCACAGACATGAATACCGAAATCATACGCCGTTTATTCAAAGCTGTATCTCTCCTTTTATCTGATAATTAAAATGTATGCGTTTACATAATCATAAGAAAGAAACAGACGAATAACAGGTGATGCTCTGCTCTTACGTCTGTTTCTCTTAGATGCCTATACGGTCTGTTTAACGAGTGACTCGACTTCCACACAAGCCATAACAAAAGCCCCTACGCCATGCAGGTCATTTTCGCTAGTTGGGCGTGTTACGTAGTTTTCGTAATCGCCGGCTGACGTACCGATGCAGATCAAAGGCAGGATGACCCGTTCCTGCTCATCGAATTTTAGCGTGCGGATCAAGCCTTCATACCCCTTCACTGCTGCAGCCGCACACTCCCCGCCGACAACACCGTGTTTAACCGCCTTGGCGATCGTGTAAACGAACAGACTTGTACAGGAGGACTCCAACCAATTATCCGGTTGATCGCCTTTGTCTACGACTTGATACCACAGTCCGCTCTCGGCATCCTGGTAACGAATCAAGGCATGAACGAACTCCCGCAGGGAGTCGACCAAAACCTCGCGCCCCGGCTCATCCGCAGGCAGCTCATCCAGGAACTGCGCGAGGGCAAGACCGTACCAGCCAAGCGAACGGCCCCAGAACTCGGGTGAACAGCCGGTTTCGGCATTGGCCCAAGGCATTTTGCGGCTCTCGTCCCATGCGTGGTAGAGCAACCCTGTTGCGTCGTCTTTCATGTACTTGCGCATCAGTCCTTCTTGATGCAGCACAGTATCGCGCAGAGCGAGATCACCGTAAGCATTCGCATATTTCAGCGAGAAGACACCCGCCATATACAAACCGTCGAGCCACATGTTGTAGGCGTATTTGTCTTTATGCCAGTACCCGCCTTCTGACGTCAGGTTGATCGTGTTAAGCAAATTTCTCAGCTTGTCGGCAGCGATCCGGTATTTCGTGCGTCCCGTCTTCTTCTCCAAACGGAACAACAAAAGTCCGGCCTGCACGGCATCAAGCTCATCGCGAGCAAAGTAAAGATTGCCGTTATCGTCAATCAGGCCATCTACATAAGCCTGAATGTAGGCGTCGTAGCGATCATCCTTTTCAGCTGCCCAAAGCATTTCCATCCCGCATAAAAACACACCTTGATGATAATGCCAACGCCCGGCGGGCGGCAGTTCCATCGGTGTATACTGGCTCATAATGGAATCACAGGCAGCTCGCGCCCATTCCATAGGTGATTTTGCATAAATATCCGTCATAGTAAGTTTCCCTCTCTATTCCTATATAGATTTATGGATTTCCAGCCAACTGATGGCAAACGGAGCGAATTAGCAGCGCTTGCGTCCCAGCGTTCATATCGCCTTCGACCTTGCCGCCGCCAATGTGTACGGCCTTCGGCATGCCGGGATAGTACTCGCCTGGCTTGACCTGAGCGACGTTAGGCGCTGTCGGAGAATGAGCAAGCTCACGGGAAAAGCCACCGTCAGCGCGCAGCAGTCTTCGCATATTCGTGAGTGTAATCTGGATGATTTCGCGCAGCTCTTCCTCTGGGATCGACAGCTTCATATACGAAAGCAAGTGAATCGGATTGCGGATATAACACATATCCGCTGCTTCCTCCTGCCTTAGCGCTATAAGGATGCTTTGGTAAATCAGATCTTCGCGCGGCAGTGGAATCCCGAAGTGATCATAAAAAATGTGCAGCTTGAACGTCCCCGATATCCGCACATAGTAGGAACCTTCGCCCCATAGTCCGGTATGCGGGTCCTGCTTTTCGGCAAAGAAGTCAAACGCCGTCTTCGCGTAAGCCCCCCTGCGCTCCTCCGGTTCTACCTGCCGCACGTACACGCTGGAGGTAGACAGACGGTCGCAGCCACGCCAGCTGTTCACGAGCGGCACCGACTGCAGCCATGCCAGATAGCTTTGCGGTGAGTCCATATAAGCCGGCGCTTGCTGTGCCTCATAGGGCAGCGGATACAGCGGCTGCCCGCCGAGTTTCCTTAGCGCGTTACGGCTGTAGGAGATGGCCCGCGCCACCATCACTTCATCTTCGCGCATAAGCGGATTCGCATCATAGAAATACCCAGATACAGGGTCCTGCCTTTTCTGAAAAAAGCGTGTAAGCCCCCGCTTCATCTCCGCCGGCAGGCTGCTTAGTAAGCCGAAGCGCTCCATAATATTGAGCGCTTGCGCCGTTGATTCAATGTCTGGGACACCACTGCTGGCGGGCAGCTGTTTAGAACTATTTGCATAATAGAAACCGCCGCTTTCCGCGTCGTACTGTCCCCATAGCCAGTCGTGAAACCCGGCAAACAAACCGTCCATGTCCGCAAGAAGCTCACGGATCTCTTCGATATGCTTAGACATCTGCATGTTGGAATCCTTTCTTTTACCCTTTAATGGAACCGATCATCGCGCCTTTCGCAAAATGCTTTTGCAAAAATGGATAAACAACAAGGATTGGTAATGTCGCTACAACGATAACCGCCATCTTGATGGACTGAGCCGGAGGCGGCGTCACGCTGTCGAGATCCACGCTATGATCCATTCCGCTTGCGAGAACGACAATTTGTCTTAGTAGTACCTGAATCGGCCACATCGCGCTCTCATTCAGATAAAGAATTGCGCTCAGGTAGGTATTCCAGTACGTTACGGCATAGAAGAGGGAAATCGTAGCAATCGCCGGCATCGACAAAGGCAAGACAATGCGGAACAAAATGCCGAAGTCGCTGCAGCCATCGATTTTCGCCGACTCTTCCAGACCTTCCGGGATGTTTTGGAAAAAGTTTTTCAAAATAATCAAGTTAAACGCTGAAACAGCCGATGGTAAAATTAAAGCCATATAAGAGTCGATCATCCCTAATTCTTTTACAACCAGGAACGTTGGCACTAAACCGCCGTGGAACAACATTGTGAACACAACCATGAACATGATCACTTTGCGGCCATCCACATCTCTGCGGGACAAGCCGTACGCCATGAGTGCTGTGATGAACATCGAAATGATCGTTCCGAGCAGCGTCGTCCAGATGGAAACGCCCATCGCTTTAAAAATCGTATTCGTCGAAAAAATAAACCGGTAAGCCTCAATGCTCCATTCCGTTGGAATAATGACGAACTTCTTCGCCGCCATCTCCGCGCTGGTCGTAAAGGATCCCGCCACGACATGCACAAAAGGAATCACGGTAATCAAACCAATAATCGTTAAGAGCAAATAGTTAATGATGCTAAACATTCGCCCGGCTAATGTTCTATCCTCTACCATGGTGCAGCCCTCCTGCCTTTCTTTGCCTTTCTTTGCCTTGCTTAGTACACGCCTTCTTCGCCCATTTTCTTCGCAATGCGGTTGACAATCATCACCAGTACAAGTCCGATAAACGATTTGAATAATCCGATCGCTGCGCTGTAGCTGAATTGGCCTTGTTTTAAACCCGCTGTATATACATAAGTATCAATGATCTCCGCAACATTTCGGTTCATAGAGTTAAGCAGCAAGTACACATGTTCAAAACCGAGTTCGAGAACCGCACCAATTTTCAAAATTAACAAAACAATAATGACACTGCGCAATGCCGGAAGCGTAATGTGCCACATTTGGCGCAAACGTCCTGCACCGTCCATACGTGCCGCCTCATACAATCCAGGATCAATAGAGGCAATCGCCGCCAGATAAATGATCGTCCCCCAGCCGGCTTCCCGCCAGATGACTTGAAGAATGTACATCGGTCTAAACCATTCCGGTGCCAAAAGGAAATTGATTTTCTCAAAACCGAAATATTCAATAATGTCGTTAATAATCCCGCCGTCCATCGTCAACATAACGAAAGAGATCGAAACGATGATGACCCAAGACATAAAGTGCGGCAAATAGACGATCGTTTGAAACGTTTTCTTAAAAAATTCCCCTCTCACCTCATTGAGCATCAAGGCCATGATAATCGGGATCGGGAAGTAAAACAGGATGTTCATCACAAATAAAATTAACGTATTGCTCAAAATATTTAAGAAATCAGGCTCTGTAAACAACCGCTGAAAATGTTCAAAACCTACCCATTCGCTCCCGCTAACCCCTTTGAACGGCTTATAGTTCTGGAACGAGATGATCAATCCATACATCGGGACATATTTAAACACGATAAAATATAAAATACCCGGCAGCAGCATGACATAAATCCATTTGTTCCTCCATAGCCGCCTGCCTAACTCACTGCTCTGATGTTTCCTTTCCACCACACTTTGCACAGCATGTACGTCCTGCATAATTCTCTTCCTTTCCCGATGTTTCCTAAAAACGAGAAGACTGCCCCTGATGATCAGCAGCCTCCCCGATTAGAAACCAGTATGATTTCCTTGTTTCCAGTCCACGGCTTATTTTTTGTATAAAGCGTTGTACTCTTCGATGATTTTGTTGCCTCCGCGGTTTTTCCAGTCCTCGATGGCCTTATCGAATCCAGCCTTATCAATGCTGCCGTAGATGTATTTGTTCGTTGCATCTTTGATAACGTCTTGGAGTTGAACGCCTTTTTCCAAGTTTGTTTTGGAGTCAAGCGCTGCCACAGGGTCTTGTACAGCGAATTTCAGATTCGCAATTTTCTGCTCATCCGCTTTGCCTTGAGCAGGGATCGTTGGAATACCGAGCAGTCTTCCTGATGTATCTTCATCACCGATGGCTGCGTCAGTGAACGGCTTCACTTCACGTGTCCATTTCTCTTCATCCAGCTTTTTCGCTTTGCCGTCGATTACACTGTAGTTAACATCTTTGATACCCCAGTTTGCTAGGTTCGCTACTTCAGGCGTCATCATTTTGTCGAAGAAGGCGAGGACTTTTCTCAGCTCAGCTTCGTTTTTGATTGCAGATTTCGGGAATAGCACAACGTTCGCGTAACCTGGGAGCGCCCATGCAGCGAATTTGCCGTCAGGTCCTGCTACCATGCTGTGTACGTCTACCACGGCTGTTGGCACGTTTTTGACCAGATCCTTATTCAGGGAAGAAACGTCTGTCATAGCTCCGATGTACATCCCTGCCGTACCGTTCGTGAACAGCTTTTGTTGGTCGGTTTTACTTGTTGCTGCGAAGTCTTTATTCATCAAGCCTTCGTCGCGCAGCTTTTTGAAGTAATCCATCGACTTCACATATTCAGGGAACATGAACTCCGGTTGCAGCTTGCCGTCTTTCACGCCCCAGTTGTTCGGAACGCCTAGCCAAGTTGCTGCTGTTTTGAAAGCACCGTAGATGAGATCGTTACGGTCTGTTAGGCCGATGGTGTCCTTTTTGCCATTGCCATCAGGGTCTTGCTCTGTGAAGGCTTTTGCCATCGCGTACAGCTCATCCATGTTAGACGGTGGCTTCAAGCCCAGCTTATCGGCCCAGTCTTTGCGGTAGATAAGACCTTGGCGGGCGATGTCTACGCCACGATAAAGCGTGTATAGCTTGCCGTCTACTTTTGTATTGTCATTCGTTGTGGACTTCAGCTTGCTCAAGTTCGGGAAGTCTTTGAGCAGCGGTCCGATTTCCCAGAATTGGCCGTCGCGGATGGCGGATTTCATTTGAATGAAAGTCGCTTGGTTTTTCAAGTACGTCACTTGCGGCAGTGCACCGGTCGCGAACGTTGTGTTTAGCTTCTCCTCGTACGTATCAGCAGGGAAAAATTGATAGGTCAGCTTCGTGTTTGTTAATTTTTCGAGTTCTTTGATGATTGTATCTGGTGGCGTTTGTGCTGTGTTCAGTGGCGCCATAATGGTGATCGAGGCTGGCGTTGTATCGGCCGTTGCTTTTGGTGCTGCTGTTGTACCGGCTGCTGCCGTCGTAGCTGCAGGAGTGGCCTTGCCTCCGTCTGAGCAGGCTGCAAGTGCAAAGCTAGATACGAGCAGAATGCCGAGCGGTATCGAGACGAAATTTCTCTTCATATTTTTTAGACCTCCGTGAATTGTTTGTTTGCTACAAATTCCACGTTACAAGGTCTTATGTAGGTACCGAAATAATCATTTACTCATTTCGACCTGGTTCTTCTAGGATGTGAGATGATGATTATTGGGGAGGGAGATGATTATTGGCCCTCAGGTACAGCTTCCCACTGGAGTAGTAGGATGTGGGTGCGGGCACGGAGTTGCGGTGGTTGGATGGAGTGAATATGGTGGGGATGGATGCAGGAGGTCAAAGTGAATGTGGATGTAGGCGCGAGTGGGGGATGCGGTTTGGGTGTTAAGTAGCTAGATGGGGGAATTGATGGGGCTGAATACAGCAGATTAAGGTGGGTGTGGGTGCAGGAACGAGTGGGGGACGCGGTGGCAAAACACATCCTGCAAAAAGTGCAGCTAAATCGGCGGAAATCATTGATTTTCCCTCCAATCATGCAAAAAGTGCAGCTAAATTGGCGTTTTCCACCTATTTCGGGTAAAAGACAATGAATTACATGTACTTTTTGCATGTTCATCTCTAGAAACGGGCAAGACGAGGCAAATTGCTGCACTTTTTGCAGTTTGTGGGGTTGGTCGAGACGCCCTTGAGCGTGAGCGAGGCTCCCCTTCTGGTGTTACGCGTGTTTTAAGACGTTAACTGCAACTAGCAGCTCATTCCCCACACTATAGCGTCGAAAAACAACGTTACAGGTGGGATTTGATTAGAGGCAAGGGGGGCCCTACCAAGTTAAGCTTGTTTTACGATGTTAACTGCAACTAGCGGCTCATTCCCCACACTTTAGCGTCGAAAACCAACGTTACAGATGAGGTTGGGCTAGGGGCGGCAATCCTCTGCCAGTGTTACGCTTGTTTTAAGACGTTAACTGCAACTAGCGGCTCATTCCCCACACTTTAGCGTCGAAAACCAACGTTACAGAAATAGTGGCGCGGAGAGGATTTTTCGGTTGCTAGCTGGGGTTAGTGGGATTGGGGTGAATTTCCGGCACGAGACGGCCTCTAAGGCTCGCTCAGCCGGAGTCCGCGGGTTCCACCGCCATGAGACGGCCCTTTCGGCACTCTCGCAGGAGATTCGGTGCATTTACACCGAATTTCCCCCACGAGACTGCCTTTAAGGCTCGCTCAGCCGGAGTCCACGGGTTCCACCGCCGTGAGACGGCCCTTTCGGCACTCTCGCAGGAGGTTCGGCTCACTTTCGCCGGATTTCCCCCACGAGACGCCCTCGGCACTCCCGCCAGCTCACTTCTTCACATATGCCTCATTATATTCGCCAATAATCTGGTCGCCGCCGCTACGCTTCCAGCGCTCAATCTCCTGCAAGAAAGCAGCTTTATCGAGTTTCCCCAGCATATAATTGTACGTCGCGTCGGAGATGATTTTGTACAACTCGACGCCACGCTCGTCGTAGGTTTTCGACTCTAACCCTAGCGTCGGGTCCTTAACGATATATTTCTCGTTATCCAAGCTGAGCTTATCCGCCAGTTGTGACAGGGACTCGCTCTCCGCGACCTGCTTCACCTGCGGGTTGTTCAAGTCCGCGATCATGAGCGCATACAGCGCATTCACTTCGTTCACGCGAATCTTGGATGTCTCCTCCAGCAGCTGGACTTTGTCCCCAATGGTGGTGTAGTGACGTCCCTCCAATCCATACTTCATCAGGTTGGCGACATCTTTATCCATCGACCGGTCAAAAAATTGCAGCACCTGCTTCAATTCCGCCTCCGTGCGAATCGCTTTTTTGGAGAACAGGTACAGCGCGCTGTAGTTCGGAATCGACCAGATCTTGAATCCCGTAGGGCCTTCGATATGATTCACGAGAGTGAATTTGGCCGAAGGATTCACAAGCTGCACTTCGTCCGAAAGGCGCTGCACATCCTGCATGCTCCCAATATAGACGCCCGCAATGCCACGAATCAGCTTATCACGCTGCACTTCTTTACTAGTGACCGCAAAATCCGAGTTAATGAGCTTTTCGTCGTACAGCTTTTTCATGAAATTCATCGTATCCACATAAGCCTGCGTTTCAAACTCCGGCACCAGCTTTCCATTCGCAACGCCCCAGTTATTCGGAGTGCCGAAGTAGGAGCTCAGCGTTTTGAAAGCGCCAAAAACCAAGTCATTTCGGTCCGTCAGCCCGATGGTATCATCCTTGCCGTTGCGATCGGGATCGCCATACGTGAAAGCTTTTAACACTTGATACAGCTCATCAACCGTAGTAGGCTTAGCCAGCTTCACATTGTTCAGCCAGTCCTCGCGAATAATAATCCCTTGCCGGGAGGACGGCCGCTCGGTATACAAGCCATAGATCTTTCCATCGACAGCCGCCTGTCCCAAAATCTCCTTATTCAACTGCTTCAAATTCGGATAAGCCGACAAATACGGTCCGATATCCCAAAAGGCGCCGGAGCGAATCGAATTTTTCATCAACATGTAGTCCGTATATTTCACATAGGTTGCTTTTTTTAGCGAGTTCGTGGTGAGGGCTGTGTTCATTTTATCGGTGTATATGCCATCCGGAACCCAATTCAATTCCAGCTTCGTATTCGTAAGCTTTTCGATCTCCTGAACAAGTTCGGGGATAGGCGGATGTGGAAAATGAAGCGGTGCCATAATCGAAATGACAGGGCGATCACTGCTCGCCTCATTGGCTCCCGTAGTGCTTCCTTTCGTGCAACCACTGATCAAAACAACCATCAGCAGACCAAAGATAAAGAGACGACCGCGCTTAAAACCTTTCATGTTTACCTGTGTGTTCATGATCCTTCCCCCTTGATGCAGCAGCGTTTTGCGGTCATAATCAGAGAAAATGATTATCCGCCAGACAGATGATTATTGCTCTTAACGACAGACTTGACTACAATACATAGATACAGAACTTAGATACAGAATTGATCATCCTAAGATAAGGTGTTGGCTGCGATGCCCAATTTAAGTTTTCTCAGCAAAATGACCATGTTCGGGTTCTTGCTCAGCACGCTCCCGGTTATTTTTATCGGCGCTTTTGCCTTCATGACCTCGTCGAATGAGATCCAAAAAAATGTCAACGAAGGAAAAATGCAGTTAATCACCCAAATCAACTCCAATGTAGAGCAGAAATTAACGACTGTCAACCATACACTTAATCAGGTCGTCAACTCCACCGTGCTCAAGAAGGCGATGGATATGCCTCTAACTGTAAACGATTTCATGATGTATGACGATTTGCGCAGCGAAATCCGGTATATGCAATCTTTTGACACGAAGCTGGAAGATGTCATCTTGATCAATGCCCGCGAGAACTGGATGATTAAGAACTCGGGGTTGTACCGTTTTGACGGCTACCCCTTTTACGATAAATTGCTGAATCTGATGAACACGCAGGAGAACAGCACCTGGATTTTGAACCCGTCGAAGTGGTTTTTTACGGAGGAAAATGCTCGGAGTGTAACCTGCGATTACAGCATCTCACTGGTCAAAAAGCTGCCAACCACCGGTCTGGAGAAGTACGGCTTGGCGATGGCCAACATTCCAGCCTGTTCCCTGCAGGATTTGATTCAAAGCGATACCAAACATCTGGAAGATATTCTGATTATGGACGAGCACAATCAAATTCTCATGCATCCGGATGCCAGTCTGATTGGTAAACCTATTGCCGAGGCCGGCCTGAAGGATCTAAGCCATCTAACGGCGCCTACAGGTCAGTTCACGGCGGATATCAACGACAAGAGCTATTCCGTGAGCTATCTGCACTCGAACTTGAATAACTGGACTTATTTGTCCCTAACTTCCATCGACAGTTTGACCAAGGAATCGCGTAAAATCGGTGTCTACACCATCTACGTCTGTATTCTGATGCTGCTTCTGTCCATGCTGCTCGCTTGGCTCGGTTCACGCAAAATGTATTCGCCCATCCAGCTCCTGCTCAATCAAATCGGGGGCCTCGTTACCGTGAATCAGAAGCGAAAGGCTAACGAGTTCCAGATGATCAGCGAGCACGTCCATACGTTGTTCCAATCCAAGTCCCAGCTGGAACGTGAGGTTCACCAGCATATTGGCCAGGTGCGGACCTTCTTCTTGATCAAAGCTTTCCAGGGGCATATCAAAACGAGCGAACTGCCCGATAAATTAGCCCAATTTGGCTATACGAAACATATGGACGAATGGAAAACGATGTCCGTTATTACCCTGCAGATCGACTCCATCGACAATACCCGTTATGAAAAAAGGGACATGGAGCTGCTGCTTTTCGCCGCGCACAATATGATTGAGGAGCTTATTCCTTCCGACCAGCGGCTCGCTCCGGTCATTATCGATCAGACGGTGGTGACCTTGATTGGAAGTCCAGACAGCGAAGCTGCCGCTTTCCGCAATAAAGTTTACGCTTTGACGGAGCAGATGCAGCAGCACATTTTCAGCTACCTGAATCTGCATGTCAGCATCGGGATGAGCCTTCCCATCCATGCTTTTTCGCAAATGTCGATCGCCTACAAAGAAGGACTTGAAGCTCTGAAGCATCGGATCAAGCTCGGCGAAGGGATCATCATTCAGTACGAGAATATAAATTCGGGCAAACATTTCTTGAATCTGAACTATCCGAAGCCGCTCGAAAATGAATTGATGGACGCCATCAAGGTTGCTGAAAAGGATAAGTCCAAAGAGCTGCTGCGACAGCTCCTGCAAGCTGTATTCGCCGCTCCGCTTTCACCACAGGAATATCAGATTCCGCTGGCTAGGCTGCTTAACAACCTGCTGATGGTGATGCAGGAATCCGGCATTTCCTTGAATCAGATTCATCCGAACAAGGGCTCGCTTTTCGAAGAGCTATTGAATTTGCATATGACGGCGGAAATCGAAGACTGGTTCTGGACAGAGGTCATCCACCCGCTGATTCGCATCTACCGTGACCGACAGGATGCGCAGTATCACAATATTTCAGAGAAAATTATCGATCTTGTGCAAAAATATTACGATACCGACCTCACGCTGGAGGACTGTGCATCCAGACTGCATTACAATGCGAATTATTTAAGCAGCATTTTCCGCAAAGAGACGAATTGCTCCTTCAGCGATTATTTGTCCGCCTACCGGTTCAACATGGCGAAGAAATGGCTGTCGGAGACGGATATGCCTATCAAGGATATCTCATCCAAGCTGCGTTATAACAATTCGCAAAACTTCATCCGGTCCTTCCGCAAGCAAGAGGGTATTACCCCGGGGCAATACCGCGATAAGCAAAAAGAGGGCGCTGCTCTTTAACCCGAGCAGCACCCAACGCCAAAAGCCTCCGGAGCCACCAAGCATCGTTGGTGGTTTCGGAGGCTTTTGCCTCTTCGTTAAACTAGGTGAGCTAGCTGGCTGTCCAGCTTTCTACTCGCTTGGATCTACAGCTGCCTTTAGCGCGGCACGGTTGTTCCATAAGAACGAAACAACGCTGTTGCGTTCCTCAAAGAACGCTTCTTTTTCATCCAAGTAGTCTTTACCGCGACCATGTACGCTGAAACGATCATCGTTGTAGTTCATCAGCGTCCACTGCCCCCCACGCTTGTTATCAGCGAACACAAGGTATAGTTTCTGGCCCGAAGGATCCCACTTCGCATACGACGAAAAGTTGTCCAAAATCAAGCCAATGTCATCCTTCTTTTTAATTTGCATGATCTTATCTCCTTTTCATTTTGATTTAGGCATATTTAGTAGAACAGGAACATAGTAAACGAGAATGCATGAAAATGTTGTCGGACTGTGTGGATGGCTCATGGGAACCTTTGTCGAATGGCAAACTTTCTGGCATTTCGTGAGAATGCCGGCCCTGAAAAAGTAAAAAAGCCGAGGACATTACGTCCTCTGGCTCATCATTCTTGTATTGCCCAGCTCCGCTTGGGGCTAACCACACAAAAGCCTACAGCCCCGCCGCCGCATAAACCTTATCAAAGCCCGCTTTGGAACGCTGCACCAAACTCTCCGGGGAATCCGTCGGAGGCGTGGCCGTCAAAATCTCCTGCGAAACAGCGCCTTTATAGCCGATTTTCGCCAAACCTTGCAGGAAGCCTGCCAAGTCGATCACACCTTCGCCTGGATACACACGTCCGTTATCCAGCACTTCCTCCACCGGAACGTCCGGCGCGTCGTTGATGTGGACGTGGACGATCTGCTCAGGGCGCAGCTTCTCGATGTCGGCTACCGTTAACCCGTTCGTGTACCAGTGGTACGCATCGAACAGCAAACCGACGTTGCTCTCGCCGATCGCATCAATCCAATCCAGCGTCTCTTCGAGCGTCCAGATGAACGGATGTTTCCAGCGTGTGCGCAGGTGATGCGGCCCCACGAACTCTAGGCCAAGACGGATGCCGTATGCGCCTAGGATTTGCGCGCAAGTGCGCAATCTGCGCGTGGCCAGCGCCATGAAATGCGCAGCATTCAGATCCGTCGATGGCAGAACGTACGTGCAGCAGCTCGTACAGCCAAGCGCTGCAGCCGCTGCAGCTGCTTGAGTCAGCTTCGGCAGGTCCGCGCGGAAGCGCTCCTCAGACCCGCGCCATTCCACCGGTAGACCGATGGAGCCAATAACGAGGCCATGCTTGTTCAGCAGCTCGCGCGCTCCGTCCGTGCTGTGGCTCTCTACTAAGGCGAGCGCGTCGATATCGACGGCTGCAAAGCCGTATTTTGCCGCTAGCTCGATGAACTGCTCATTGCTCTCCAGCTTGCCAAGTCCTGCTCCCGTTAACCCTCTAAGCATCGTGTTTCCCTCCCGAATTAGATGTCCCAGTTTAGTTTAACTTCATTCCCTGTGCGGGAAGATTCATAGATTGCATCAAGAATTAAATTGTTCGTGTAGCCGGATAAAACGGATGTAATCGGTTGTTTGCCTTCCCGAATGCACGTTAGGAAATGTCTGCTTAGACGCAGGCGCTCCCCTTCGTCATTTTCAGGCTTTTTCAAATCGGTCTCGATAGCCCGATTGAACTTCTCTGTCAGCAGTTTGCCGGATGCTCCTTTATAACTTGCACCGCCGTCAGAGCCCATCAGATGAATGAACGGCGTGTTATCCGTATCCATATGAACCGCCCAGCTCACTTCCAACGTCAATGTGCTGCCGTCTTCCATGCGGATAAGGGCCGTGGCCAAATCTTCCACATCATACGTGCCGTTCCAGTTTGGCGTCCCCCACGTACCAATCCCCTTCTTGCGAGGACCGAATTCGGCATAAGTAGCGCCAAAGACGGAGACAGGTTTCGGATTGCCCATCAGGTAGAGCGCAAGATCCAACATGTGAACCCCAATATCAATCAACGGGCCGCCGCCCGATTCGTTCATTTTCGTAAACCATGTGCCCCAGCCCGGAATCCCTTTGCGGCGGAACCAGCCTGTTTTGGCTGTGTAAATTTTACCAAGCTCACCTGCTTCAACCTGCTCTTTGATCAGCTGCGGGACAGCTTCCCAGCGCATTTGGTGGCCGATCATGACCACTTTATCCGAAGCCTCGCTGGCTTTCAGAATCTGCTTAGCTGCTGCGGCATTAATGCCCATCGGCTTTTCAATCAGCACGTGCTTGCCGGCTTCAATAGCTTGTACAGCAAGGGAAGCATGATGCTGGTTAGGCACACCAATAATGACAGCGTCTACATTACTGCTTTGAATAAGCTCTTCCGGGCTAGCCGCTACGTGAGCAATGCCGTATTCTTGAGCTTTTGCTTGTGCTAGAGGCAAATAGGCGTCTGTAATCTCCGTAATTTCACAGGAATCCGCCAATTTCGAAAACTCGCGTATATGCACGCCGCCGATGTTACCGGCACCAATAATACCAATTCTAATTTTATTGCTTCCCACGTTCTGTTCCTCCTCATAAGTACATCCTGTACGACCTGCTTTTATGATAAAATAAAGGCAGTAGAAAAACGTACCTATATTTCGGAAAACGTCCCATTTCTTCGAAGGAGATTAGCTGAGTATGACGTATTTTCCCGACTATTTGAAAACGTACCCAAACATGCACTCATCCTTCCCTTTTCATATCAGCAAAAATACGCTGGGGCACGGCTTTCGCGCACATCGTCACGATTTCCTCGAGTTATCCTATGTCATTGAGGGCACCGGGTCGGAAAGCATTAATGATGTCAATCATGAGATGAGGACGGGCACTTTCACGTTCGTGCTGCCTTATCAGGTGCATGAAATTTTTACGGACCCCGGACAAAAGCTGGTATTGTATAACTGCATGTTCAGCATGGATTTGTTGATGGAATCAGGGAGCGATCCCGGTCTGTCGGGGCTTTTGGGTGAGATGACGGCCTTGCCTGCCTATGTCCAGCTGCATGGACAAGATCAGCAGCAGATGCTCGCTCTCCTTGAGGAGATGTATCAGGAATATAACGGCACCGAACGATACAGACAGACACTTTTAAAAGGCAAGCTAAAAGAAATTCTCATCCGCTTCGACCGCCATCGTTGGAAGCAAGCTCCCTTGGCGGAGGCAGCAGCAATCCCACTTCACGGTGCGAAGACGCATCACTCCGTTTGGCCTATCATTCATTATATTCATCGTAACTATCAGGAGGAGCTGGCCTTATCGTTCCTCGCTGCGAAGTTCGCGATGAGCGCCTCGCGGATCTCTGAGGTGATCAAGCAGACGACTGGCCAAACGTTCGTCCACTTCCTCCACGACCTGCGCTTGCGTCATGCTTGCAGCCTGCTCGTGTCCACAGAGATGAGCGTAACGGAAATTGCGCACGAGGTTGGTTACGGCTCGTACAAAACGTTCTCCCGCATTTTCCGGGAAAGCAAAGGCATCGTGCCCAAAGATTATCGCAAGGCGGAGCATCATCGCCGGGTAACGTGAGCTAACGGATAGGGAGCTGTCCCAGTTAGGCCGAAAATGGTCTATCTTCTCCTCCAAGCGATTATACTTAACATAGTATATTTGAAGTGCGAGGAGAGTGCTGATCTTGTCCAATGCGTTTGTAGCACGTTCTTTGGAAGAAGTGCGATTCTGGTCCCGAATTATGAAGGAACATTCCCTTTTTCTGAAGCTGGGTTTCCGCTGCGAAGATACGCAACTCATTCAGGAAGCGAATCAATTTTACAGTATTTTTGAGCAAATTGAAGCTAAAGCCCATTCGTATACCGAAGCGACTGATCCCTCGCAAATCCAGCGTTTTAACTTGGAAGCACACGCAGCAGCAACGCACATTTGGGCTTTTAAAAGAAAAGTTCTTGGACTAATCATTCAATGTAAACTGCCAGGAGGCAATAACTTTCCCTTACTCGTTGATCATACAAGCCGAGAAGCCAACTATTTCAGGAATCGGCTGGAGGAATTAAACACTGGAAGACTGGATCCGCTGCCCGATGCGGTTATTCATGAAAATGTTTTCTTCCTGCGCATTATGGCGGATCATGCCAAATTCATCGGGCATCTGCTCGACCCGTCAGAGCGTCAATTAGTCGAGCAAGCGCGCAATTTCAGCCATGATTTCGATCAGCTGTTGTTTCAAGCTATCGACTTGAGCGGCTTGAAGCCGCAATCACAGACAGAGCCGCTTCTGGACCAATTCCTGGATCAGAACCGCGTTTCCGTCGTCTCGCTCCGCGACTTCAAGAAGACGGCCAGAGATTTGATCGAGGCCTGTAAAATCAAAAGCATCATCCATCCGCTGCTCGCGGACCATGTGTTTCGGGAGGCCGAGAGGTTTTTGTTCATCATTGATGCTTTTGAAGTGGCGCTCACGGGGAAACAACCCGGTGCCTAAAATAATAAGGCCGCCATGGAAGGTATGTATACCTTTCCTTGGCGGCCTTTTGAATTTGGCGCGAGAGGGGCGAATGGGAACTATGGGCCTCTATTTCCGTCGAATTAGCTTCTTTTCCGATCAAAGGGAACTGTGATCCTCTATTTCTCAATAATCAGGCCAGTTGGCTGTTTATCAGCTGAAATAAGATCCTCCAGTTCCCCTAAACTGTGAAACCCGGTTCATCCGGCTGAAATAACGCCCTGTAGTTCCCTCCCTCACACACGTTCGAACGTTACTCATCCACCACCCACAAGATCCTCTCCGAAATAAACCGCCACGCATCAGGCCATACTACTCCAGTCACCTATGCTATTTATATATTCCTTGACAGGAATATTCCTAACAAAGTATATTTAAAACATGAAGTCGACTATTGAGCTTCGACCGCTTGGACGCTTATTTGCAAGAACTGCAAAACAAAGAAAGAAATTCGGAGGACAAGCCTTAGGCTGTCGCAGCAAGACTGCCGTGGGTCCCGCTTCGAAGTAGAAGGGAGACCCGACCCGCTTTTCTGCCACTCTTACAGATCGATACTATTTTAAACTTATGGAGGTACTCACTCATGTCCGAAACGACAAACGCCCGCTCGTTAGTTATTACACGCACGTTCAACGCTCCTCGCGAGCTCGTCTTCCAATGTTGGACGAAGCCCGAACATCTAAGTCACTGGTGGGGACCGACAGGGATGCAACTGGAAGTATCCACGTGTGATGTTCGCCCCGGCGGCATGTTCCATTTCAGCATGAAATCCCCTGACGGCTTTCAAATGTGGGGCAAATTTGTATATAGCGAGGTTTCCCCTTCGGATAAACTCGTCTACACGAACTCGTTCTCCGATGCGGACGCGAACACGATCCGTGCTCCGTTCAGCCCGGTTTTCCCACTTGAAATTTTGAATATCGTAACCTTCGAAGAGCAAGATGGTAAAACCGTTGTCACAATTAGCGGTGGCCCTGTTAACCCAACCGAAGAAGAAGCTGCTTTCTACACGTCTATGATTGAGAACATGGAACAAGGCTTTGGCGGTACCTTCAATCAACTCGACGAGTACTTGGCGAAACTTGCTTAATTCCCCATGCACCGGCTCACCTGAGCCGGTGTTTTCTTTTACCTACACCGCCGCCTGCCCTTTTACCAACCATCCCCTCCTCCTGGAATGTCCGCCAGACGTCACAAAAAAGCTCATCTCAACCGAATAATATAAGTAAGCCGCGTATTTTCGGCAGCATTCGACTGAACCCAAAGGAGACTACCTCATGTTTCGTTATAAAATCATGAAACCCGGTGCGGCGCTTCTGCTGACAGCTGCACTTTTTGCCGGCGCTTCGCCCGCGTCCGCACTATACTCCCCTTCGGTGAACGCCGTTACCAAGCAAGTAACCGCTCAAGGCAAAACCTATAACGTAAATGTCGTTACGGTCGACTTGACCGACCCGACCTTGGAACTCGCTCCCGCCTTGGCTGACGGAGGAATTGGACATGACGCTCCATTACAAGCAATCGCCGAGCGCGAAGGGGCCGTTGCCGCGATTAACGGCACATTTTTCAACGCCTATGAGTCCAACCCCTACATTCGCTACCCGAACGGGACGATGGTAGAAGCCGGTGAAGCTCTTCACTCCGGGGAAAATCAGACCTTTATTCTGAATCGGGATAAAGTGCCGGATATTCAGTTCGTGGACCTCGACATCGCCGTACGTGTCAGTGAAGGCAACGGGACTTACACCATTAACCCTTGGGGGGTTAACAAGTATTACGGTGAAAGCAGCACCGATCAAGTGATCTGGTATACCCCGGACTTTGGCAGCTGGATCAACTTCCCGAACGGGACCAAGGTCGTCATCGAAGATGGGCTCATCACTCGCATCACGAACGATTCCGTGCAGGTTCCTGCCGGCGGTTACGTCCTGTTTGTCGGCAACAGCGCCAACAACCGGCAGCACATCCTGCCGAATCTAGACGTCGGCGATCGCGTCACGAAAGAGCTGCTGGCCAAAGGCGAAGGCGGAAGCTCTCTGAACGCCAAGTCGTGGCTCGCGGCGATCGGGGTCGGGCCGAAGCTAGTCACCGGCGGCGCTGTCGATCTCGACGTCACGCGAGATGGCTTCTCCGATCCGAAGGTGACGCAATCCCTTGCTGCGCGCAGCTTCATCGGCATCGACGGGTCTGATCGTCTCGTGATGGGCACCGTGCCGAGCGCAACGCTATCCCAGCTCGCCGCCATCACCCTTCAGCTTGGACTGAAGGATGCCATGAATATGGACGGCGGGTCCAGCTCCGGTCTGTACGCCAACGGCACCATGCTGACCTATCCCGGCCGCGAGCTGAGCAACGCGCTCGTCGTGCGTAAGATGGACAAGCCGAAGGTGCAAATCGACATCAACGGTCAGCCTGAGTATGACTATAGCGGCTTCATCGTCAATGAGACGACCGTTGTTCCGATCCGCCCCTTCATCACCGCAATGAATGCCGGTTTTCAGTGGGATGCCGCAACCCGAACGGCTACTATTACGAGCGGAGGCGTGACGATGAAGCTGAAGGACGGGAGCTCCTCAGCGACGGTGAACGGCAAGTCGGTCTCCGTGCCGGTCCCGCTCCAGATTATGGGGGACAGCCGCATGTACGTCCCACTCCGTCTCGTTGCGGAGTCACTGAATAGCAAAGTGGACTGGAACAGCAGCTTATACAGGGCATCCGTTCGCCTGCCATAATGATGGCACTATAATCATCTTAAGACCTGAGGGCAAACAACCCTCAGGTCTTTTCCGTCCTCACCACGTTTAACCCTTCTCAATCAGGCAAAAATAGGAAAGATCACTGAGATGCTACAAAATCGGGGGAACTTTCGAATGTTGGAAAAAGGCCAAATATCAAGCAGACAATTCGGGGTACTTTTATGCCTTTATACGATTGGAAACGCGATTATTTACTCGCCACCCCAACTCATTTTCTTGGCCAAACAGGATGCCTGGCTATCGATCATCGTTGGATTACTCGCCAGCATGCTCCTCATCGTTTTCTACTGCACGCTCGGCGGAAAATTTCCTAACCTGAATTTCGCTCAATACAGCGAGCAGATTTTAGGCCGCTTCTTCGGAAAGTTGGCGGCCTTGGCCGCATTATCTTTTGTCTATATCAGCACCTTGTACCCTTTGTGGGGGATTAGCGATTTTCTCGCAACAAGAATGCTGTCCAAAACGCCTATTGAAGTCATCATCTCCATTACGGTCATCATGATAGCCTTCAGCGTCATTCTGGGGCTCGAAACCATTAGCCGTGTTAGTGAAATTCTGTTTCCATGGACCTTGTTGTTTTTATTTCTTGTCATTTTGATGCTGATTCCACAGATGAAGCCCACCAATTTTCTCCCAGTTCTGGAAGAAGGAATTAAGCCGACCATTCGAGGCAGCGTCCAATTTCTCAGTTTTCCGCTCACAGCCGTTTTCAACTTTCTCATGCTGCTGCCTTATGTCAATAATGTCAGTAAAGCGAAGAAAGCTTATTATCTAGGAACAGTTATCGGCGGTACCGTGATATGGATCGTGACGATGACGAATATTGCCGTTTTAGGTGTTTCTTTAGCTTTGGGAAGCATCTATCCGACTTATGATATGGCGCAAAAAATCAATATTGGCGATTTTCTACAGCGCGCCGAAGCCATTATTGCGATTATCTGGTTTGTCACGCAATATTTTTATACGGTCATTAACTTTTATATTACGACACTCATTCTAGCCCAAATACTAGGTTTAAAAGAATACCGCCCGCTTGTGCTCCCGATTGGCGTTATTTCAGTCCCTTTAGCTAATGTTTTAATCCCCAATATCCCTTACTCCTTCACTTTCACGAACAAAATTTGGCCCGCTTACGCACTCACCGTCACCCTGCTGCTTCCGCTGCTCATGCTGCTGATTGCCAAGCTGCGCCACCTGCCGAAACAAACTAAAAAGCCGTAGACATAATCCCGTCTCCAGCTCTTGCATCAACTCATCATCTTCTGCAGAAGTTCGCCCATAGGCTTAAACACATACGTAATGTACGCTAATGGGCTTCGCAGATGCGCGCCCAAAGCTTTCGCTGCGCAAAGCGACGTGCCAAGCGCAAGCAGCACAGAAAACGACCACAGCTCCTTCTTCAGATGCTTTCGCCTCATTCTAGGGACCTCAATGAGCACGATGGCAGCAACCGCAAGGAAGATGAAAGGAAGAAGTGCCATGGGTCAACTACTCCTTTGTCTTTTTCTTTAATTCTTCAATGAAAGAGCTGCTTACTTTCCCTGTTCGACGCAGTTTGGCATCCACTTGTACGATCACCTCTGATTTTACAAAATAACTCGGCCAGTCCGATTTCATCTGTTTCCAAGAACCAGGGTCTGATCTGTGCAGAATTTCACCGAAGCCGAAAATGTCCGCTTCAAGCTTTTGCGCTTTGGAAACCGCGACCTGCAAGCTTTCCTTCAACTTTTTCTCCATGACCTGTTCCAACAGATAAATCGACTCTGATTTTGTTAAATCAATGCTTCCCTCGACCTCACCGATATCCCCTTCCAGCTGTAATTTGACGGTAAATACCGGTTTGCCTTCTTTCATGCTTGCCGTTACTTTGGATTTTGTTCTTAAAATATGGATAGCCGCTTCTCCGCCATCAGGCAACAGCACATTTCCAACGGTGCTTTTCACATTTCCGCTTATGTAATTATAGCCTTTGCTCTCTTGCTCATTCAGCCAACCAACTAATCGGTCCCCGCGAAAAACACCCAACTGGGTAAAGACCAATCCGACAGGAGCATCCGTCATCTTCAGCTTATTATTTTTGTTGAGGACGGCTAATTCCCCATTGGATTTAAGCCCTGTCAAGACAGGTTCTTTACCTAGAGCAACCAGATTGGCCACAAATTCATCTACATGCACGGCAATCGTAGGCGCCCAAAGGTTCTGGGAGGTTTTTAAGGAGGAATACAGCTTATTCGCCGGAATTTTCTCCGTTGGAGTCAATGTGCTTAATATCTCTTTAGCCTGTACGTCCTTGGCAATCGCAACGAAATAATCAGGACGCATTTGCTCATTACGCATAAAGAAATCTAACACGTCCCTCACCCCTTCCCTTGCCAGCTCCTCACCAATCACTAGCATTCGCAAATGGGAAAGGTATAGCTCCCTGGGGGCATGGCTCGTCATCTTGCGAAGAGCTTCGTATAAAGTGGGAGATACGACATGGAAATTCGTAACGGATGTCCCGCGCTCCGAAGATGAGTCCATCCCGATTTCGCCGACATTCGCCACTTGGGCGCTTAATTCAATTTGGTTATCATGTTTATCTATGCCAAGTGCCATCACAAAGGAGAGCTGATTTAATTCCTGTCGGTTCCAACACCCCGTCGTTATGCTTAATAGAAGGATGATCAGGAGAGTAACCCTTATCTTCTTGCACATCAGGAAAACCCTCCCTTCTTATTTCGAACTAATCGATTGGCTTCCTAGGCTTACTATCTTTAATGCGAGTCCGATTAGTCTCTTTACCGATTAAAGATGGCCGGCGGTGCATAGCCCAGAGCGGCAAGCGAAAGATCGCATCCTTCTGGTCTGCTGCATGAAAGGGACCAAAGGGGGACATGTAGGGAACTCCGAATGAGCGAAGGCTGCACAAATGAAACAAGATGCACATACAACCTAAGAAGATGCCATAGATGCCAAAGGAAGCCGCAATAAACATTAACAGATACCGCAGCAGGCGAAGCGGAAAACTGATAGAGTAGGCGGGCATGACGAAGCTTGCTATAGCTGTGATCGAAACAACGATGACCATCGCCGCAGATACCAGACCCGCTTGAACGGCGGCTTGTCCAAGCACCAAGGCCCCCACAATGGAAATGGCGGAGCCGACCATCCTCGGCATGCGAATTCCGGCTTCACGCAAAATTTCAAACGCTGTTTCCATCAACAGCGCTTCAATAAAAGCCGGGAACGGAACCCCTTCCCGCTGTGTTGCCAGACTGAGCAGCAGTGTAGTTGGAAGCATCTCTTGATGATAGGTGGTCACGGCAATATAAACTGATGGTGTCAAGAGAGAGATCAGCATCGCCACATAACGCAGCATCCGTATGACGCCAAAGTCCGATCGTTGGTAGTAATCTTCTGCGGACTGCAGAAATTGAGTGAAAATAACGGGGACTAACAGAACAAACGGTGAGCCGTCCACCAGAATTGCAACACGCCCCTCTAACATGCCTGCAGCAATCGTATCCGGCCGTTCAGAGTTATAGATCGTTGGAAAAGGACTGAACGTTTCGTCCTGTATTAGTTCTTCAATTTGACCCGTATCCATAATGGCATCGATGTCAATCCGCTGAATGCGGTTCCTGACTTCGTCCACAACTTTGTCATCCGCAATCCCTTTGATATACATGAAGGCAACATCTGTTTTGGATATCCGCCCGACGCGGAGGTTCTCCATTCGAAGCGAAGGATGCTTGATTCTCCGGCGGATGAGTGACGTATTGGTACGCAGCGTTTCTGTGAAGCTTTCGCGAGGCCCCCGAACGACAGCTTCCACATTGGATTCTGTAATTCCGCGTGACTCCCATCCTCTTGTGCTGACGATGAGCCCTAGGCGGCAGTTATCCAGCATGATAGCGGTATCACCGGATAGGATCGCATCGTAAAGATCCTCCATCAGCTCGGTTTTCCTCACGCCGCCTAACGAAATAATATATCGTTCCAGGGCACCTGGAAGATCTGTTATCAAGCTTCCATCCGCGTTCCGAAAGTCCCCTGTGAACAGCATAAGAGATTCTAATAATTCATGAATCGAAGTATGGTCGGCCAATCCGTCCGTGAAAACAATGGCAATCGGCAGCTCGCCCGATCGTCCGATGCCGAGCTCTCTAATTATAATGTCGCTGCTTTCCCCCAGAATCTCGACAAGCTGCGCTATATTTTCAGGCAGATGAGGGGTTAGCGATGGAGCGGCAGTCGTAGACATAGGATCACCCTGTTTTTGGTTTAGCTATTTGTACCGTTCCCTTATTTTGGATGTATTATGTATCCCATCAAGTCACATTTTTGCTCGCTGATTCATTGAGTTTTCCATCCCATAACGCTTATAATAAAACGAGAAAAAGTTTAAAAGAAAAGGTGTCGTTTCATGAGCATATTAAATGTAGAAAGATTAAGTCACGGCTTTGGAGACCGCGCCATCTTCAACGACGTCTCGTTCCGCCTGCTCAAAGGGGAGCATATCGGACTCATCGGTGCTAACGGGGAAGGTAAATCTACTTTCATGAACATCATTACAGGCAAGCTTCAGCCGGATGATGGCAAGGTTGAATGGTCCAAGCGCATGCGCGTTGGCTACCTTGATCAACATGCTGTTCTGAGCAAAGGCATGAGCATCCGCGATGTCCTGAAGGGAGCTTTTCAATATCTGTTCGACATGGAACAAGAAATGAATGACATGTACGGTCGGATGGGCGATGTGACGCCGGAAGAGCTTGAACAGATGCTGGAGGATGTCGGTACAATTCAGGATACATTGACGAATCAAGACTTTTACATGATCGATGCCAAAATCGAAGAGACCGCTCGCGGGCTGGGCCTCACCGATATTGGTTTAGACAAAGATGTGAACGATTTGAGCGGTGGTCAACGGACGAAGGTGCTTCTGGCGAAGCTTTTGCTGGAGAAACCGGACATTCTGCTCCTCGATGAGCCTACCAACTATTTGGATGAGCAGCACATCGAATGGTTGAAACGTTATTTGCAAGAATATGAGAATGCCTTCATTCTTATCTCTCACGATATTCCGTTCCTGAACAGCGTAATCAACTTGATCTACCACATGGAAAATCAAGCTTTAAACCGCTATGTGGGAGATTACAATCACTTCCAACAAGTACACGAAATGAAGAAACAGCAGCTTGAGTCAGCTTACAAACGCCAACAACAAGAAATTTCCGAGTTGAAGGATTTCGTAGCCCGTAACAAAGCGAGCGTGGCGACGCGGAATATGGCGATGTCCAGACAAAAGAAACTCGACAAGATGGAAGTTATTGAAATTGCAAAGGAGAAACCGAAGCCGCAGTTTAATTTCAAAGAAGGACGCACGTCAGGCAAGCTCATTTTTGAAACGACAGATCTCGTGATCGGCTACGATCAACCGCTATCCAGACCGCTTAACCTGCGAATGGAACGTGGTCAGAAGATTGCGCTGGTCGGTGCCAACGGTATCGGGAAAACGACTTTGCTGCGGAGTATTTTGGGTGAAATCCAGCCGGTATCCGGCTCCGTTCAAAAAGGCGATAACCAGCAAATCGGTTACTTCCAACAAGAAATCAAAGATTCCAACAACAACACTTGTATCGAGGAAGTATGGAACGAGTTCCCCTCTTTCACGCAATTTGAGGTGCGCGCTGCGCTAGCGAAATGCGGTCTCACCACGAAGCATATTGAGAGTAAAGTTGTCGTCCTGAGCGGCGGCGAGAAGGCGAAAGTCCGTCTCTGCAAGCTGATCAACCGCGAAACGAACTTACTGGTGCTCGATGAGCCGACCAACCATTTGGACGTAGATGCCAAGGATGAGCTCAAACGCGCGCTGCAAGCCTACAAGGGCAGCATTCTTCTGATTTCCCACGAACCGGAATTTTACCGTGATGTTGTGACGGAAACTTGGAATTGCGAGTCTTGGACAACGAAAGTGTTCTAATCGAGCAAGAGGCCGTCTTCGAGTAGATTATTCTACTTGAGGAGGGCCTCTTTTTTACCATTTCGCTTCCGAATCTGCCATTGCCGCTTCCGAACCCGCCAAACTCCGCTTAACATCCGCGTTTGCATATAACTCAGGTGAATAAGTATGCAGCGAAGGAAACAGCTCAACCTAAGGATCAGTGCAAGATGTATCGAATAAGTCCAACGCAGGAAGAACGGGCGCCCCCGCCTAATCAACCCATTTCGCAGCATCCTCACCCTCTCTCCGTTACCGTTCACCATATCCCGCATTCATTGTAAAAGAGATCCGTCGCTGGATAATCAGTCCTCAGACGGAATTCCGTCTACGTTCTCGGCTTGATTTTGCTCGCACCGTCCTAGTCAAAGTCGTGGGTTTAGTTGCTTTCGTTAGATACAAAGTGTATCATTAAAATGATCTTACTTATCGAACTTATCCATTCATGCGACGAAAGCGAGGACGTCCAGCCTATGCCTGTCATCCGCCATTTCTTCCAGAGCAAGCTACTCCTTTGGCTGTTATTCTTATGCTTGAGTGATGCCGTATTCACGGACATCGGCTTGCATCTGTCCTTTATTGAAGAACTGAACCCTCTGATACGAAGTGTATATGAATGGCATGTCGCCGGGTATTATTTCCTTAAACTCATACTTCCCTTGCTGCTCATGGCCTTTTACCCTTATATCCGGAAACGCGCCTGGGTCAAGCCCTGCCTATCCCTCACGGTGATCATCTACGGAGTCGTCAATGTGTATCACTTCGTCTGGTTATCCTATGGACTCACATACCTTGCAACCAGCTAGCGGCAGCGAAAAGAACCCGGCAATCACTTCTGCCTGGTTCTTTTCATTGTATGCTCTAAATCGTTGCGATAATTTGATCAATCTCCAGCTGCACGCGCACAATCTCTTCTTTACATGTCTCCAAGTTGATCTCTTGCTCTATCTCTTTCTCGAGCACCAAGACAGCCGCCAACAAGGATTCGGCATAGAAATTTGCGGCCACTCCTTTCAGCGTATGCACCATGCGGCGAGCAACAGCATCTTCTTGGTGGATGATAGGCGGCAGCAAATTTTCCGTGAAACAAGTATAATCTTGTTTAAACTTCTCAATCATGTATTGAAAAATATGGACTTTCTGATCGATATTCCGCAGCACACGCTCCGCATCAATCCCCTTAATACGCAATAACCACTGCAAATCCTGCCACTTATCGAGCATATCGGCCAACTGCTTCTCATTGACGGGTTTCACTAAAATGCCATTGAGTCCCAGCTTCAGCATTTGCATCGTGTCTTTCACGAATCCGTTTGCAGTAAGCGCAATGATCGGAATCCGCTGCATCGGCTTCAGCTGTCTCAGCTTTTGCGTTGCCTCATAGCCATCCATCTCCGGCATATGAATATCCATAAGGATAAGCTTCCAGGCTTGCTGACCCACCCGTTCCAGAACCTCATAGCCATTTTGTGCAATTACCACCTCATAGCCCAATTGCTGCAGAAGCTGCGTAATGACCAGTTGATTGATTTCATTGTCCTCCGCTACCAAAATGTGCCCCTTGGACTGGAAAAGTGCTCCTTCTGCCATAGCCTGCTCCTTATCGCGATCACACCTCTTAGGGGATGGCTTCTGCCCGCTCAGAACCTGCAAAACCTTGCGCAGTGACAACCTGCTTACCGGTTTTACCAGAACGGCATCCGCCTTCAACGCTTCAGGCAGCTCGCACATTTCTTCTCTGCCTTCCAGTGTCGTGAGCGCGATCACATGAGTTTGGGAGCGATCTACCGCATTCAGTACTCGCTGCCAGATCGCCTGATGCTGCATGGGGTCCATTTGCATATCCAAGAAAATATAGCGGAACGCAGCTTGGCCTGCTCCTCCCTCGCCTTGTTCCAACGCCGCTAATAAGTCGGATACCGACAGCACCGTCTTTGCCTCCAGGTGGAAGGAGCCCAGCAACTCGGATACGTGCCGAGCAGCAATGGGATGATCCTCGGCAACGAGCACATGCTTGTTTTCTTGTGGCAGAAGATGCTGCCTGTAAGCAGAGTACATGTCATCCTCCGTCTGCTGATTTCGTCCGAACAACAGACTGAAGTAGAAGCGGCTGCCTGCCCCTAACGTAGTCTCAACCCGGAGCACGCCTCCCATCGACTGCACCAAATGCTGGCAGATCACAAGCCCAAGCCCTGTGCCTCCGTATCTCCGGCTAGTCGATGTATCCGCTTGCGAGAAAGGCAAGAATAACTGTGACAGCTGCTCCTTAGAGATCCCTATCCCCGTGTCCTCTACGGCAAAAGATATAATGATGCCTTCCTCCGCATATTCCTCAAGCTGCACTTGAAGCCGAATATGTCCTTGCTCCGTAAATTTAATGGCATTATTCGATAAATTGATAAGTACTTGCTCTAATCGAAAAGAGTCCCCGCTGACGATATCCGGCAAATCCTCCGACGTATCCAGCAAAATCTCGATTCGCTTGTTGCCGAGGGAAACGCTCACCAGGTCGGCGACCTTTTGGAGTGACTCTTCCAAGGAGAAGTCGACTTTCTCCAAAATTAATTTCCCCGCTTCAATTTTCGAAAAATCCAGAATATCGTTAATCGTCGCCAGCAGAACACTGGAAGAGGCGTCCATTTTACTCAAATAATCTTTCTGCAGCGGTGTTAACTCGGTTCGCTGCAGCAGAAGGGATAGCCCCAGAATACCGTTAAGCGGCGTACGAATTTCGTGACTCATCCTCGCCAGGAACTGGCTTTTGGCCCGGTTGGATTCATCCGCCTCTTCGCGCTTCTTGAGATCCGTAATATCGTGAACGGTCCCGGTGACCGCAATAATTTCCGTCCTTGTTTCATTGAAAAGGGGGGATAACGTGACATTATAGGTATGCTCAGTACCGTCCGGCAGCAGAAAATTAATGGCGAATTGCTGCGTCTTGCCGTTGATGATCGATTGGGTGAAGGAGCGCTCCCATTTCGAAGGATTATCCATGTCAATGACTTCCGTCAATTGCTTTCCTTTTACCTGTTCAGGCGTAAGTTGGTAGGTTTGATACATTTTAGAGTTAGCAGAGGCAACGCTTCCATCCAGTCGAAATCGGAGAATAAAGTCCTCTGAGTTTTCCACTAAAGTCCGGAATTGCTCGTCTCTAACCCTAACTTTCATCTGCACTGCACGATGCTCCGACACATCCACCGCTGACCCGATGACCTCACTAACCGCGCCAAACTTAAAGATAGGCTGCAAAGTAACGAGGATCGTGAAGCCTTGACAGTCATATTCATAGATGACTCTTTCGCCCTCCCAAGCCTGCTCATAATAGGGCTGCAGAAACTCCAGAAACTTAGTCCCTAATATGCTGATTTCATGAGCCTTTTTCCCAATAAATTGACTCGGCCGCAAACCCAGCTGATAAAGTAATTGACCCTCAATCAATATATAGACAAAATGGCCCCGGTGCTTATGGAATTTAAACGTAAACCCCGGCTGTAAGCGCAGCATATCAATGAGTTCCTGCTCCACCTGCCGAATCTGCAGCTTGTACTCCCGGGCACGAAGCAGATACCCAAGAAAACATGCCACAACCACCACACACACCATTTGGTAGGTGAGGTATATTCCTATGACTTGAAGCGATGAACGGTACACAGTCCAGATCATTCCATAGTAGAACACATAAAAGAATGTTCCTCCTAATAACCATTTGAACCAGTAGGAGCGTACTTTCGAGAACACAAAACCGGTCCCTATAATCGCAGCAAATCCAATTAACAGCAGCGGAATTTGGATAGAACCGTCCATTATGATTCGCCATATACTTAAGACAGCGAAGGTAATGAGGATAGAGGGGTACCCTCCCAAATAGGCGGCAAGCAGAAAGCCTACGCCACGAAAATTAAGGCCTATTTGAGCATCGAATGTAATACCAAAACTAACCAGAATCACAACAAGGATGCCATGGGTAAGACCCACATAAACTTTGTAGTACCACGTCGGCTTCTGATCCAATTTCGTTATAATGAAAAACTGTTCGACGAATAAGACAAACACGGTAATAATCGCAAAATTGGTAATCAAATCGCGCAGCAGAACAATCACCAGCCTATAGTTAAATAACAATCCTATTTGGTTTGTTTCGCGCATCGGTGTTCAGCATGTGCTCAATGCTTTCCGCTAGAACCGGCTTGCTGAAATAGTAGCCCTGCACGAAACGACAGCCGCAGTCCCTCAGCACTTGAAGCTCCTCTTCGGTCTCCAGTCCTTCGGCCACTACGAGCAAGTTTAAGTTTTTGGCCATTGTAATGACGGTATTCACGATAGCCGCATTCACTTCCCGATGTTTCAATCCCTTAATAAACGACTGATCTATCTTCAACTTATCGATCGGGAAATCCTTTAAATAGCCAAGCGAACTATATCCGGTGCCAAAATCATCCATCGCTACGCGCACACCCAGCCTTTTCAGCTGACTAAGTGCATCTGCCGCCAGATTGACATCCATGCTCATGCTCTCCGTAATCTCGAGTTCCAAGTACTTCGGTTGTAAGCCTGTCTCCTCCAAAATCTTCTGAATCATCGCGCTGAGTCCGCCATCATTGAACTGTCGTCTGGATAGGTTGACGGCCATGAACAAACGGGGAAGACCTGCTTGCTGCCATTTCACGCTCTGTGTGCAAGCCTCTCTCAGCACCCATTCTCCGATCTCATGAATCAGGCCGCTTTCTTCCGCTACTGGGATGAAATCGCAAGGCGGCACTTGCCCCAAAGACGCACTGTGCCAGCGAATTAAGCTCTCTAAACCGACGATCCGGTTCGTGTATACATCAACAACGGGTTGATATACGAGATGAAATTCCTCATTCTCAATCGCTTTACGCAAATGAAATTCGATATCCATTCGTCTTTGAAACTGGTCGTGCTTCGCCTGCAGCGAGCCGGAGAGCGCAGCTTCCAAGATTCCTAAGGATTTGACCGGAGACTCATGCACGCTTTGAATGCCGTTTCGTATAGCCATTTTACAGCGTTCCAGGAAATAAATGATCATCGTTTCATGGGACATTGACCCAGTAAGCATTTCTATATGAAAATAATCCGCAGCGCCTATCCGCATAGCCTGAATGGTCTGCATGGCACCTTCGGATGTATGTGTACTAAGCACTACAATAGGAATTGGACGATGATTCATAATGAGTTGAAGCGCATGAATGCCTGCCATGTTCGCCATCGCTAAATCAATGACCACCAAATCAGGTCTTCCAGCAAGCATACAATCCAATGCGGCATTTCCGTGTTTTGCCGTACCTGTCAAGATGAACTGTTCATCTTGCTGAAAGATGGGCAGCAACCTCTCTCTCAAATCATTAGAATCACTTACAATCAGGACTCCATACCTATTTAAAAGACCCACTTCATTTACACCTCCTACAAGCAATTTCCACAATAAACCGTATTATCTCCTATTGTACTTTCCACTTATTAGGTAACTTACCTAAATGGTATGTTTTCTCGCCCCTTTTCGCTAACAATTTACTAACAATTTCCCGATAAAAAGTGTATAAGAGCGATTTACACTTAATTTTCGACACCTTATAATAGGTTGAGCAAGTAAATTGTTAGGACTTTTGATCCCTCTGTTCATTCAGGAAAGAAATTAGAAAATAAACTTAGTTTGGGGGAGTTTATGCTTGGACAGAGTGCTTTTAATTGAGGACGACGATATTATAGGTGAAATGGTCTGTATGTATCTGACAGAAGAGAACTTCTTAGTGCTAAGAGCCCATAATGGTCAGGAAGGCCTTGCCGCTCTTCGCGAATTCGAACCAGATCTTATTCTTTTGGACCTCATGCTTCCTGACTTTGAAGGCACGGACTTATGCAACTCCTTGCGAAGCTTAACGCCCGTTCCCATCATCATCATCTCTTCCAATTCCAAAGTCAGCGAGAAAGTTGAAGCGTTTACAGTAGGAGCTGATGATTACTTATGCAAGCCCTTCAGCATGCATGAGATGAAGGCCCGTATACAAGCCCTTCTGCGTCGGTTCAAACAGGCTCATCCACCCGAAGAGCAGCCTGTCCAGCAAGTTGTTCCCGTACCGTCTGTTGATATGGACATTAACTTGGAAAAAAGAACGCTTTATGTGCGAGGCGAACCCATCGACATGACATTCTCCGAATTCGAACTCATTCGGCTGCTGTATGAGCACCCCGAACGCGTGTATCGCCGGGAGGATCTGATTAACGCTTTGCGTGGCTTCGATTCCTATGTCAACGATCGTGCTATCGACGTACATATTACAAATTTACGCAGGAAAATTGAAGTCAACCCCAAAGAACCCAAATACATAAAAACAGTCTGGGGGGTTGGCTACAAATTTGTTTTATAAGGGAAGAGGCTGTCTCCAAGGTCCGTAAATGACCCGGGAGATAGCCTCTTATTTGATTTTCTCCATATTCCCGGAGAGCCCAATTTGTCGGATAACCATGCAATCTGTTGAAATATGATTGCAATGAAACTTTTTCCATATTTTTAACATAAATTGGTTGACATAGAAAACATTAATCATTTATTATTGGACTTCTGAGGCCTTTATTTGCTAGGAATAGTCAGATATACACCGAATGGCAACTAACTAAACAGGGATTCACAGTGCGATAACCATTACTAAAGGGAGTAACAGGTGAACTCTTATGAATAGTGATAAATTAATTTTGGATTTGGGCAGTCATAGCGCGAAAGTTTTCAAGAAATCAGATATTGGTATCGAACAAGTGGATGTCCTCACTTGGGAGCTTTTGGAGAGCGAGGTCTGCCTTCCATCCATTGAAGATAAGCTTAAGTCCTTGTTGTCCACACAAGGCCCCTTCTTAGAAGGTGCCTCCCCCGGAAACATTGAGGCCTTCGGGACGGAAGCCATGCGAAGGTCGCCGCACCTCTCTGAGCATATGGAGGAGATCTGCAGAAATCTGCGCATTGCCTATCGGACGATCAGTCAGAAAGAAGAAGCGGAACTGTTGCGCAAAGCGATAAGCGAATCAGATATCCCCAGCCATCTTGACGTCATCAATGTCGGAGGCGGCAGCATCCAGATTATTACCAAGGAGTGCGAAGCGCCCTATCTCATTCCTTTCGGCATTTCGGATCTTAATCAAGAATTCCAGTTGCTTGGGGCGCCCCATCAAAGGCAGATAACGACCTGCATCAAATGGCTCTCCTCTCGCTTACCCGCATCACTGGGGCCGTTCGCATACACCGGCGGCGAGAAAACGTATCTGCGCCATTTCCAGATCGAGCTTGAACAGGATCTCTACTGCTCAAGGAGCGACTTTACTCAACTTACCAGACATCTGGCTCTTCTCGAGCTTTCAGCTTTAGAAAACAACTCCCCTTTCGATCCGAAATGGATGCGCGGCGCCATCGCCTCGAATTGTGTCGTCCTTGCCGGGCTCATTAAATCCGGCGCCAGCAAATTCATGCCCTCCGACCTGAATATCGCCCATGGCTTCATGAATCAATTATAATCGCGCTGCACATTAGACAAAGGTGACTGAGGCCCCTTTTTGACCAAATCTTTGTGTAAATTTAATGTTATTAAAACCTACCCGTTCACTGCGTATTATATAATACAGTGTACATTCATTAGTTATAATTACATCTACTGATAGGCGGGTACTTCCATATGGCACAAACGATGAAAGCAGCGCTGATTAAGACATACAGCGGGGTTTCAGGCATTGAATTCGGCGAAACGTTAATTCCCCAAATAGACAGTAACGAAGTACTCATCAAGGTGCATGCGGCATCTATTAACCCCGCTGACTTATTATTTCTTTCCGGCAATTATGGCATTAAACGCGCATTGCCGTCGGTTGGCGGAATGGAAGGGTGCGGCACGGTCATCGCAACGGGCAATAGCCTCGTAGCCCGCATGCTGAAAGGAAAACGCGTAGCCTTCGTATCCGAAGTCTACGGCTCCTGGTCGGAGTATACAAAGGCAAGCGCCATGACCTGCATGGTTCTACCCGACCACGTATCGGACGAGCAGGGCGCTGTCTTCTTCGTCAATCCGGCAAGCGCCATGGCTATGGTGAAGATTGCCAAGCAGCACAAGTCCAAAGCTATCGTGCAAACGGCCGGAGCCAGCGCACTCGGCAGAATCCTAGTGAAGCTCGGCAGAGAGAACGGCCTTGCCGTCATCAGTGTTGTCCGCAAAGATGAGCATGCGCAGCTCCTTAGAGAGATAGGCGGACAGCATATCGTGAACAGCAGCTCCCCAACCTTCGAAGACGAACTCAAACGGAAGTCTCATGACCTTGGAGCTGCCGTATGCTTCGATGCCATAGGCGGAGACCTGACAGGCACCGTGCTCTCGGCGCTGCCGGACGGATCCACGTTGTTTCAATACGGCCTCCTGGGAGGAAGCACAACAACAATCAACGCAGATGATCTGGTATTCCGCCGCAAGCGGATCACAGGCTTCTGGGCGTCTGACTGGGTGAAGACCCAATCGATCTTTGAGCTGCTCTCCCTGCAGGGCTCTATGAAGAAGTCGGTCGGATCGCAGATCCAGACCGAGATTAGCCAGACGTTCTCGCTCTGCCAGACGGTAGATGCCATTCAACAGTATGCGGCTAACATGACCTCAGGCAAAGTGCTGCTGCGGCCTGTATAGAAAGAAAGACTGTCCTTAGAGTAGAGTGATCTACTTGATGGACAGTCTTTTTCGTTGAGTGAGGTGCCGCACGGCTATTCGCGTAGCCTATGAGCTAATTTGGCTGCCAAGCCAAATTAGAGGAACTACAATCCGCTATTTCTGCGAATAGCGGGAGGTGGTGGCCTGTAGGGGAACTACAGGGTGTTATTTCTCCACGAACAAAAAGGGCGCATTTCGTAGAAATAGCGCCCTTTTGTTCCCATTCGCGGCAGGGGGTTAGCGGCCGCCACCAGTTACGCCCCTCCGGCTAGAACTCCGTAATGATCGTGAGAATCACAGGTCTACGGCCGGTTTTCTCATAAAAGAAACGTCCGAGCACTTCTTTCACATTAATTTTCAGCACATTCCATTGGTTCAACGGCTCCTGCCCTGTTTGCAGTCTGTTCACTGTATCTGCGGCCAGAATGCTCGCTCGATCTATGAGATCCTCAGACTCGCGCACATAGACGAACCCTCGCGAAATAATATCGGGTCCGGATAAAATTTTGCCATCCGTTTTGCTGAGAAGAAGAACCACGATAAGGATCCCATCCTCTGAAAGCTGTTTCCGGTCACGTAAAACAATATTCCCCACATCGCCCAAACCATCGACCAAGGTGTTGCCCGCCGTGACCTTGCGGCTTTGCGTCGCCACTTCATCCTTGATATCTACAACATCCCCATTGTTCAAGATGAAAATGTTAGCAGGCTCGACACCAACTGACTCCGCCAAAATGCGGTGCTGATGAAGCATTCGATATTCGCCGTGAATCGGAATAAAATACTTAGGTTTCATGAGCGTCAGCATTAACTTGAGCTCTTCCTGGCTGCCATGGCCGGAAACATGCATGCCCGTCACTGAGCTTGAGCCGTAGATGACCTCCGCGCCAAGGCTAAACAAATTGTCTACCGTCTTGGAAACATTGCGCTCATTTCCAGGAATCGGCGATGAGGACAGGATGACGGTGTCCCCCCGATGGATTTCTACATTCCTGTAGTTCGAGCGAGACAGCCGGGATAACGCGGCCATCGGCTCTCCCTGACTGCCCGTGCAGAGAATGGCAATCCGCTCGGAAGCCAGGCTGCCGATCTCTCCCGCCTCCACCAGCATCCCGTCAGGAACCCTCAAATAGCCCATCTCGGAAGCAATTTTCACGACGTTGACCATACTCCGGCCCAGCAAGGCTAAATGGCGGTTCGTCGCTTGCGCGGCATCGATCACTTGCTGGAGCCTGTGGACATTGGAAGCAAAGGTGGCGATGAACACTTTTTGCTTCGCTTTATGGAAAGCCTCCTCGATATGCTTCCCGACATGGCTTTCCGAGGGCGTATAACCCGGACGCTCCGCATTCGTACTCTCGGATAAAAGCAGCATGACCCCTTTCGAGCCAATGTCCGCCATTTTATGAATATCCGGATATTGATTATTGACCGGTGTAAGGTCAAATTTGAAATCTCCCGTATGGACAACCGCTCCCTCGGGCGTATGAAAAACAACCCCAAGACAATCGGGGATGCTGTGATTGGTTTTGAAGAAAGTGGACGTGATGCTGCCAAGGTCAACCGTGGAATCGGAGGTGATTTCAATCAGCTTGGTACCTGCTAGCAAGCCGGCCTCTCTCAGCTTCACTTCAATGAGCCCAATCGTTAAGCGTGTTGCATAGATCGGCACATTGATTTGTTTGCGGATGTAGGGAATGCCCCCTATGTGATCCTCATGCCCATGCGTAATAACCAGAGCACGGACTTTATCGCTATTTTCAAGCAAATAAGTAATATCAGGAACAATGAGATCAACGCCCAGTAAAGTTTCATCCGGGAATTTAGAGCCGCAGTCGATCACGATAATGTCATTGGCATATTGGACGACGTACATATTTTTACCGATTTCATTAATACCGCCTAAGGAGAAGACCGATAATTGCTGATCAAGCTTGGTCACCTTACTTACCCCCTGTGTCGCTTTCATTTGCGTTAATTTCCCACAAGTGATGTAAGGCTATACAAAAAGGAGCTATTCTTGCCAAGCAAAGCGGTAACCAATTCCCGGCTCCGTCAGAATATAACGGGGTCTTGTCGAATCTTCTTCGATTTTCTTCCTCAAATGGCCGACGTATACCCGAAGATATTGGCTGTCGGATTCATACTGCGAGCCGCCCCATACTTGTTTGAGCAATTGGCGATGTGTCATTACGCGACCGTTGTTAAGGGCTAACACTTTTAGCAAATCGTACTCCGTAGGTGTCAATTTGAGCTTCTCTCCGTGGAGTTCCACGACCCGTTGGGATAAATCAATCACCAGATCCCCTAATTTCAACACAGGTTCATCTTGCGTCTTAGCGATATGGCGTAACGCCACCCGCATGCGTGCCATAAACTCTCCCATGCCAAAGGGCTTTGTCACATAATCATCAGCCCCCCGGTCTAAGGCAGCCACTTTATCCTGCTCCTGGTCTTGGGCAGTAAGAATAATGATCGGTACCTGCGACCATTCACGAATATGCTGCAGCACATCCATCCCTGTCATATCCGGTAATCCGAGGTCCAACACGATGAGATCCGGCCGAACCATTGTGGCTTGCAATAAGCCCTCTTGGCCCGTTGCAGCTTCTGTCACATCGAAGCCATGCGCATTCAATGTTACTCGCAACAGCTTGCGAATTTGCGCCTCATCATCAATTATTAAAATTTTCGCCCCAGTTGCTGTCATGCTCCATCCCCCTGTTTCTCAGCGAATTGTAACGGCAAACTGATATGAATAGCCGTTCCTTTGGGCTCATTTCTTTGGGCAACGATCTGCCCGCCATGGGCTTCCACGATGCTTTTACAGATCGCAAGCCCGAGTCCGGTACCGGGGATATGTTTGGTTAATTGTCCCCTATAAAACTTTTCAAAAATCCGATCCAAGTCCTCTGCCGCAATGCCCGCTCCCTCATCCCTGATGGTCAGTTCAAGCATTTCCCGGCGCTGCGCCGCTTCGATCACAATTTCGCTGCCCTCCAGCGAATACTTGATGGCATTGCTGATCACATTAATCAGCACCTGTTCGATCAGCACGTCATCCAGCGGGACGGAAGGTAGCTCCGGAGCAAGCCGAATGCTCACCTTCCTATGCTGCAAAGCATCCTTCAGTTGGGCGAGCGCGACTCCGACAATGTCCTCGATCCCGCACCACTGTTTATTCAACCGCAGCATGCCGCTTTCAATTCGAACCATGCCGAGCAAATTCCCTACTAGCCTATTCATCCTTGTTGACCCTTCACGAATCGTTAGCAGCAGCTCACGTCGGTCTTCAGGACTAAATACAGCTTCACTTTCTAACAGCCCCGTCACAGAGCCTATGATGGTAGCTAGCGGTGTTCGCAGCTCATGAGAGAGCGAGTCCAGCAGCGCCGTTCGCAGCTTCTCAGACTCGGCGGTCAATTGAGCCACTTTGGCTTCATTAGCCAGCTTAACGCGGGAAATCGCAACAGCCACCAGATCCGAGAGTGCTTCGATGAAGCGAATCAGCTCCGGCATCTCCGTTAACGGCCGCTCACCGACATACACAGCTAATACGCCGTGTACTTGACGATCTGTCTCAAGCGGGACGTAAAGCGTTGAGGACTCTCTCAGCGAATGTGTGCCGCGCCCCGCGCTCGCATGATGATTGTAAACCCATGCCGCGATAGACAAGTGGGATTCATCTTCCGCCCACTCGATCCCGTCCTTGGAATAGGCTCCTACTTGCTGTTCACCCAATGGGTTTGGTAGTAGAATTGCAGCTTTTGCGCTTAATGCTTCAGAAACATGCTGTACAATCTGATTAAGAAGTCCTTCTAAATCGGAAATAGCCGTAATTTTACGGCTTAACGCATACAGGGCAGCCGTACTGGCTTCACTCTGCTGTGCTTGATGGATCTGATTGCGAAGCTTCGAAGCCAAGCTTGCCGTGAGAGCGGCAACGGATAAAAAGACAAAAAATGAGATCAAATAACGCAAATCCGCAACTGTGAGACTAAATACAGGAGGGACAAATAAGAAATCTAGGGATAATACGCCCATTGCCGCTGCAAAAAAGGAAGGCCCCCTCCCCCAGCGCACCGCACTAAAAAGAACAGGAAGCAGATAGAAAAGAGAGACATTCACCAGGCCTAAAAAATCGCCAAAAGCTTTTAAAAATAAGGTCACCACAGCAATAAAAAGAGCTGTAATCACATAAGACTTCCATCGGTTCCAACCATTTGTTTTATTCATCATGCTCTCATTTTACCTTATTTCCTGCGGATTGCCATAGATCGTAATCGGCGACAATGAGCACATCCATTTGGGAAGCAAGCGGCAGCAGTTTTTTAACTGTAGCGTCTTTCCATACGATCATTTGCGTGGCCCCTGCCATACTTGCTTGAGAGGCAAACACAGCTGGGACAGCTTTACGGCTCATCACTTCTTGATATACAAACTCGCCACCGAGCCTAACCGTCAGCTTCTCCAGCGTTTCCAGCTTAGGCTTCCATTGCTCGCCACTCCCCACTGCGATAAAGCTTACGTACCAAGCCGCTTTCAGCCGGTGTGCGATTCGAAATCCCCGGCGAATGAGGCGGTCCGCTTGTGATATCTCCGTGATGCAGACGTAAATAACCTCTTTTCTCCGCCAGGGGCCTCGCAGGGAGTTCTTGCGCTCCATAGATTCCAGACGTTCATCTACATCATCAGCAATTTCACGTAAAGCTAGTTCCCGTAGAGCAATCAGATTACCGGTTTTAAAAAAGTTGTTCAACGCTTGATCCACTTTGATCATCGCATAAATCTTGCCTTCCCTCATGCGAAGCTGTAAAGCTTCAGGAGCCACGTCAATTAATTGCACTTCATCCGCCGCCCGAAGAATGCTGTCAGGAACCGTTTCGCGAACCCGGATTCCGGTAATTTGCTCGACGGCATCGTTTAAGCTTTCCAAATGCTGAACGTTGACGGTTGCAATGACGGATATGCCTGCTTCCAGGATTTCCAGCACATCTTCGTATCTTTTTTTGTATTTGCTGCCGGGTACATTCGAATGGGCTAGTTCATCCACTAAAATGACTTCAGGCCGCGCCTTAATAATGGCTTCCGTATCCATCTCCTCAAGCCTGACGCCTTGATAGGTTATTTCTGCCCGCGGTATAACGGCCAGCTCGCCAATCTGTTCGATGGTTCCTTTTCTTCCATGCGTTTCGAGCAGCCCGATCTTCACATCGATGCCTTTCTTAAGCAAATCGTTGCCTTCCCGCAGCATGGTGTATGTTTTCCCTACGCCCGGGGCGGCTCCAATATAGACTTTGAACCTGCCTCGTTTGATTTTCTCAATTTTCGCTTGAACCTCTTGCTTGCTCAGACGCTTATATTTATACGGCTCCTTCGACACCTGCATGTGAGCAGGAAGTATGCGTTCCCCATCCCGAGCGGCACGATCAGCGACCAGGAACACATCGATATTTTTGACTCTTTTTAAAATGCCATTGATCACAGATCCTTGCCATAAGGTTTGCCACTTGGTTTGTTTGGAATGCCCCAAGACAATTCGGGTTACTTTATGATGGATCGCATAATTAACTAAAGCTTTGGGAATACAACGGCGGAATCGTAGCGGAAGCTCATCGAACTTGCCGCCCACTTTTTCGACAAGCTTCATAATCGATCTGCGAAAAGCAGAGGCTTCCTTCGAAAGCGGTTTATTGAATTTACGCAGCGTCACCACATGAAGATCACCGTTCAACCGCTTCGCGATCTGTTGGCCTCTCCGCACATAAATTGAACCGTTCCAATGATATTGGGCGGTTACCAGTATGCGTTCTGTGGCGCCTGAAGGCCCCAGAATCCCCATCTGCTCACGATGCGCTTCCAGCGAATCGTTAACGTCCTCTGCAACAAGACGCAACGCCAATTCTCTTAGTACGCCTAAGTTGCCGCGCTTGAATAGAGCGGAGTCTTTATTGCCCTTGAGATGCCCCTCTTCCAGTCGATTCAGAATCATTTCCGGCGTTGCATCAATTAAGCGAACCTCATCGGCCAACTCCAGCGTATCTGAAGGCACACAATGCCCCACTTCGATCCCCGTCAACTTATGTGCAACTTCCATCGCCTCTGCCAGCTCATACACGTTAACAGTCGTAATCACACTAATATTGTTAGCCAGTAGAAACTTGATATCATCTAAGCGCGTGGGAAAACGGGCATCTGGTCTATTAAGATGGGCCAGCCCGTCAACCAGGACAACTTCCGGATTTCTCTGCATTAATGCATCCAGATTTAAATCCTTTTGCTCCGTGCCGTCTTTCATCCAATGAATGCTCGGTACTCTTTCCAAATCTCCTAATTGTTCCACGGTCTCCGGCCTTTGCAGCGTAGATACCGCGCAGATGACCACATCAATCCCCTGCTGCCTGAGATTATGCCCTTCCCGCAGCATATGGTACGTCTTTCCTGAGCCGCTGACCGCACCTATATAGATTTTCAGACTCCCGCGATGCAATTTGGAGATAGATAATAGAATTTCTTCCGGTGTTTTCCTTTTGAAACCATCCAATCCAGCGTCCTCTCCTTTCTCCTCATAATGACGCAGAAACCACTCTCGACCTATCGAGAGTGGTTGTCAGCTGCTTACAACTTCACTTGTTTCAGCAGCTCTATATTCAGTTCTGTTACATTCACCCTTGGCTCACCGAGAAAACCGAGCTGTCTGGTTTTTGTAAACTGATCAACGAGACCGTTAAGCACGTTCTCTGCGATTCCTGTTTCTTTACTGATCCTAGGCACCTGGGCTTTGGCCCCTTCCGGTGACAAATCCGGATCAAAGCCGGAGCCGGACATCGTGACTAAATCAGCTGGAATATCGGTCAGGCTAGGATTTTCCTTCTTCAAGGCATCAATCTTTTCTGCCAAAGACGCTGCATAATCGCTTGAAGCTACCGCCATATTGGAGCCGGAAGAAGCTTTGGGATCATACTTCGCCGTAGATTCCCTTGGGTGAAACAACTTAGGGGACTCGAAGCTCTGAGCCAGCAATTCCGAGCCGATGACCGTTCCGCCGGATTCAATCAGACTTCCATCCGCTTGCTTCGGAAATAAGACTTGAGCCACGCCCGTCGTAACCAGCGGATAAATAAGCCCGCAAACGATCATGAACAATATAGATACACGAACTGCTATAAAAACCGATTTCATGACGCTATCTCCTCGTTTCTCTTTCTCTTTAAACGATATTTAATCCGTGAAGTATCATATCGATAATTTTAATCCCGATGAACGGTACGATGACCCCGCCAATCCCATATAGCAGAACATTACGGGACAACAATCGATCCGCTGACATTGCGCGATACTTAACGCCCTTCATCGCAATTGGAATCAGCAGCGGAATGATGATGGCATTGAAAATTAAAGCGGATAGAATAGCCGATTCCGGCGATGCCAGATTCATAATATTCAAGGCCTGCAGCTGCGGCATCGCCAGGATAAACATCGCAGGAATGATCGCGAAATACTTGGCGATATCATTGGCGATGGAGAAGGTTGTTAAAGCTCCGCGCGTGATCAGCAGCTGCTTCCCAATGGAAATAACGGAAAGCAGTTTGGTTGGATCGGAGTCCAGATCGATCATGTTAGCGGCTTCCTTCGCCGCCATGGTGCCTGAATTCATCGCCAAACCTACGTCCGCTTGCGCCAGAGCAGGAGCATCATTCGTTCCGTCGCCTGTCATCGCTACAAGCTTGCCTTCTTGCTGTTCCTTTTTAATCGCAGCGATTTTATCTTCCGGTTTCGCCTCTGCAATAAACTCATCTACGCCTGCTTCAAGAGCAATTGTTGCAGCTGTCAGCGGGTTATCCCCTGTACACATGACAGTTTTGATCCCCATCGAGCGCAGCTCGGCAAAACGCTCCTTCAAGCCCGGTTTTACAGTATCTTTGAGGTAAATTACACCGTAGATTCGATCATTAATTGCTACAGCAAGAGGAGTGCCTCCGGCCTTAGCAATCCGGTTCGTAATCGTCTCCAGATCATTAGGAATTTTACCGCCTAAAGCTGTTACATATTTTTTGATCGCGTCAACAGCGCCCTTACGTACTTTGGAGCCTCCTGCGAGATTAAGCCCCGACATACGCGTCTCAGCCGTGAACTCGACAACTTCCGCACCTTCGTAAGCATTTGTTTGCCAGGATTCGCCAAGTTTATTGGCAAGCTCAACAATGGAGCGCCCTTCCGGTGTTTCATCTTTAACAGAAGCTTGAAGAGAAGCAAACGTAATGTCTTTGGCTGTCACGCCACTTACAGGAACGAATTCGGACGCCATGCGATTCCCGAAGGTGATGGTTCCCGTTTTATCTAAAATCATCGTATCGATGTCGCCTGCGGCTTCAACCGCTTTACCGGACATCGCAAGCACATTAAACTGCGTTACACGGTCCATACCGGCGATACCGATCGCAGATAAGAGACCGCCGATGGTTGTCGGAATCAGACAGACCAGCAGCGCGATCAGCGTGGAAATCTCCAGTTTCACATTCAAATACTGGGCCATTGGCACCATGGTCATAATGACGATCAAGAAGATCAGCGTCAATACGGCAAGCAGTGTTGTTAAAGCAATTTCATTCGGCGTTTTTTGCCGTTTCGCGCCTTCCACAAGAGCAATCATACGGTCTAAGAAAGATTCACCCGGATCGGTCGTCACTTTGACAACGATATAGTCGGACGCTACCCGTGTACCGCCGGTTACGGAAGAGAAGTCGCCTCCCGCTTCTTTAATAACAGGAGCAGATTCACCTGTAATGGCGGATTCATCAATGGAAGCCAAGCCCTCAATGATTTCGCCATCGGATGGGATGATCTCACCGATTTCAATACGAACGATATCGCCTTTACGGAGTGTAGTAGAAGACACTTCCTTGTAGGAGCCATCCTTTTGAACCAGACGAGCTTTCGTATCGGACTTCGTTTTCCGTAGAGAGTCAGCCTGCGCCTTGCCGCGCCCTTCTGCCAGTGCTTCCGCAAAGTTCGCGAAAAGCAGAGTAAAGAGCAGAATCAGAAAGACCGCGATATTATAAGCCCTGCCTACTTCCGTCGAGCCAAATAGGTCAGGTGCAAGTGATAATAGAAAGGTAATGACGGTACCTACTTCTACGACGAACATGACCGGATTTTTAATCATTACCCATGGATTTAATTTCTTAAATGAATCCACAATAGCTTGATTGACAATTTCTTTTGTTAATGTTTTTTTACGTTCCACTGCCATGTAAATCCTCCCTCTCTATTACGTCTATCCTTAACGCGCTGCCAAATGTTCAGCAATCGGTCCCAATGCAAGCGCCGGGAAGAACGTTAGAGCACCGATAACTAAAATAATCATGATCAAAATCCCCATAAATAAAGGCGTATTCGTCCGAAGTGTACCTGTTGTAACGGGCACAACACGCTTAGTAGCAAGTGAGCCTGCTATTGCTAACATGGCGATAATGGAAATATATCGTCCAACCAGCATGACAAGACCAATGCTCATCGCATAAAAGTTCGTTCCAGCGCTCAAACCGCCAAAGGCAGATCCGTTATTGGCTGCACCGGAGGTGAAAGCATACAGAACTTCAGAAAGGCCATGCATCCCTTGATTCGCTATGGACGTGACCGATTCAGGACGAATCAACGCCCAAGCCGTCGGTGCTAAAATGATGAGAGGATGCGTCAGAATCGCGATCGCAGCCAGTTTCACTTCTTTGCCTTCAATCTTTTTGCCCATAAATTCTGGCGTACGTCCAACCATCAGTCCACAAATGAATACAGACAAGATGAGATAAAGCAGTCCGTTTAATAAGCCGACCCCTTTGCCTCCAAATACGTTATTTAACATCATCTCCGCAAAAGGAACAATGCTTCCTAGCGGTGTAAGCGATTCATGCATCGCATTAACAGAGCCTGTTGTAGCTGCTGTCGTAACAGTTGTGAAAAGCGCTGTTTCAGATAATCCGAATCGAACTTCCTTGCCTTCCATATTCCCATGAACGCCCATCGCATCCACAGCAGATATGCCTTTATACTCTGCGTAGAACACCGTCGCCAGCATGACCAGGAAGATGATTCCCATGGCCGCGAAGACGGTCCAACCTTGTTTCTTGTTCTTAATCATTAATCCGAATGCGTATACGAGCGAAGTCGGCAGAAGCATCATACAAATAATATGGATCATGTTGGTAAACGGCGTTGGATTTTCAAAAGGATGCGCAGCATTCGTTCCGAACCATCCGCCACCGTTGGTACCGATATGCTTAATCGATTCCAAGGAAGCCACTAAACCGCGAGTAATCGTTTGTTCAGCCCCTTCAATCGTTGTCGCTTGAACAGCTCCCAGCAAGGTTTGCGGGACGCCTTGAAAAACTAAAATTAAAGCGACAATGAAGCTAAGCGGCAGAAAGACGCGAGTAATCGCCCTAGTCATATCCACGTAGAAGTTTCCGAGGTTATCTTGACGACCCACTAATCCGCGGATAAAAGCTACCGCTACGGCGAATCCGGTTGCCGCCGATGTAAACATCGGGAACGTAATGGCTACCATCTGAGAGAAATAGGAAAGCGTGTTTTCACCACTGTAAGCTTGCCAGTTCGTATTTGTAATAAAGGAAATCGTAGTATTAAAAGCGATTGTTGGAGATACGTTGCCAATCCCATCGGGATTAAACGGCAGAAAACTTTGAAGCCGAAATACGGCGTACATGAGGATCATCATGACAAAGTTGACGATTAATACAGCTCCTAAGTACTTCTTCCATCCCATCGCTTCGTCTTCTTTAACACCCATTAGGCGATAGGACATACGCTCGAAGGGGCCGAACACACGATCCAGACCACTCTTTTCATAACCGAAAACTTTCACCAAGTAGCTGCCCACCGGCTTCACCAAAAGCATGATAATCACCAGTGTGATGACTACTTGCAACAATCCCATACCCATAGTAGGTTCTCCCCCTGCTTTACATAAGTTCTAATTTATCCATTAAAATTTCTCCGGCTTCACTAAAACAAAACCGAGATACACCATGATCGCTAGCGCAATTAGTCCAATCACAATCATTTGGTTGCCTCCTATAAGTTTTCATTCAAAAACTCGCATCGAAAGCATCAGCTTACGCTTTTTCGCAAAATTTCATAAATCCCCAAAATCCCAGAAAGGTTAATGCCATTAATAAGACCATTGTTACATCGTTGTACATCGCGCACCTCCTCCAGATCAGACAGAACCTAATTTATTTGTTTGTAATAGAGATGATAGAAGAAACTTCACATCACCATTTTTAGAATAAATAACGTAGTCAGCGCCTAACCCTTTATAAATCAATCGGGGATTTACACTTTGGGTAATCACATACATCGGCCCTGAAGTCCAACTGCGGCATATCTGAATATAGCGGCAGCATAACGTCAAGCTTTCTTCGAACAGAATAATGCTCCCGATCGGATAATCGGGGATATGGGGTGAACCCGGTAATGATGTATCCACCTGGATGATCTTTTTTACTCCCTGCCCTTCTAGCTTGAGTTTTTCCATCTTGTTGTTCGTTAATGCAACATAAGGAAACCCAGCCAACCTGATTTGTTTCATAAAGTCCTCGCCTGCCTTGGTTGGCGCAGCTATTAGCAGCAAATCGCTTTGCATGACTTTCATCGCTTCCTTTCCTGACTCATTGTAACGCCGAACTGTATAAAAATGAGGTAAAGAATCCTTAGCGTGCATATAAAAAAAACATAAAAATGCGCATGCTTAGAAAGAGACATAGGCCTCTGAATGGTCAAAGATATATGAACGATTCGATAGAACATCCAACTCTTTGTTGCCTATAGATTTATGTTGAAGCTTATCTGACAAGTCAGTTAATGCCGACTCGATCACATGAGTCCTTACTTCTCCCCATGCCTCTTTCTTCTGACGGACATACTGCAAACCGTCCTCAAGGGAAAGCCCTTTGAGTTTCTGAAAGACAACAGCCCATTGAACGAAATCTCCCTTTAGATTGCCGCAAGGAATTTCATAATCTCCTAAACCGCTTGTTCCCAAGCTTGTTGAGATGGAAAGGATGCCGCAATGGCAGTCGCGGCCATGTCCGGGCAGCAGTTTATCGGATAATTCATCATCAAAGCGATAGCATTCAATTCGGGTAATCTTGCATTCGGGAACCATGTGTAGATTCACTCTCCTCATTTTTTGGACAACAAAAAGAAGCCTGCGAGCAGAGACTCCCTGCTCTCGGGCTTCTTGGCAGCTTGGTATAACAAGCAAGCTGTAATTAGCACATAGAACGTTGGCTCTCTCCCAATTCGCTTACGAGGTTAGCTGTCGGATTCGGGCTTGGAAGCGCCCTACCTTGGCAAGCCGGAGCTTGCCTTGGATTCACCCCGCGAAGACGTTGATCTGTATCCGTCCTCTATTGGTTCCCCCGTTCCCCTTGTGGGGACTCAGCGTTATCAACTTGTTGTGAAGTTGATGCTCTGAATCTTACGCCTCGGAGATCCGCCTTGTAAAACGTACCGCGACCTTCTTTTTGCCATATAGACGAGTGGATGCGCTTTCAAACAATTAAAGCATGAATTCTCGTTATTCAAGCTTCGTTTTTCTTCCATTTACGCCATTTTTATCGTTTTTTTATGGGTTACCCCGCTTTTCTTTACCCCATTTTTATTCCTCTCAGCCTTACAATTGAGGAGCAGAACACACACATTATTGCTGTCAGGTCTTACGTGCAAAGGAGAAATAACGATGGCTTCCGCTCCCCGTTATTATTTAGGGTTAATCCCCGAAATGTTAAATCCGATCCCCTTAACTTACGAGTGGTTCGGCGTCTTATGGTTAGAAGAGGCTAACCGTTTCCCTGTTATTGTCGGGTACTGGTTCTCTAAGGAGAAATCAGACATTATTCAAAAAGCGCAACGAGCCGGATATGCCAATTTGACCGAAATCTCGGAGCATTACGTGATCATGAACATGTACAGATCCATACGAAATAAACAAAAGGAGCAAGACTGGGAGAAGCGATCAAGGCTGTCAATTCGCATGAATTTCACAGCACCTTGGAAGAATGTTCCCTCTGGCTTGTATGTTGTCAAATCAAGAAATACCTTTCCTCTGCATGCTTCAGCCATATCGAAAAAAAGGTTTTTCCTTTGGTTAGAGCACGCGGCCGTGTGTGAAACCGAGCAGGAACTTCAAGCGTTCATTCGAAGGGTGCAAAGAGAGCACCACCTTGGGAAAAGAATCAAAACGGGGAGTCCTACGATGTAGGAAAGCCTGACATACAAAAAACGTACAGAAATGGCGTTTTACTGCCGATTTCTGTACGTTTATGGTCAGCTACTTTTTCAAATGATACGGCACCGTCGTCACGATGAGATCCCGCCTGTACAGCAGAAACGCGCGGATCAGTAAGCTGGACTGATTATGGAGAATGTGCTGCCAGTTTCGTTTGGGAATAAACTGCGGAATTAAGACGGTTACCCGGAAATTCGACTCGTTCGCCTTATGCTCCACAGTATCGATGAACTTCGTCAACGGTTGAATAATGCTCCGATAGTGGGAGTGCAGGGTGACTAACCGCACATCCGGCTGCCAACACTCCCATTTTTCTTGGAACTGCTTCTCTGCCTCCCGATCAAAGGCCACATACACCGCAATAATCTGATCTGGCGCTAACGATTTCGCGTAATTCATGGAATTTTCCACGACATGGGTAATTCCTGCGACAGGCACGATCATCACATTCCCCTTGATCGGGATAGAAGGCTCACACGTCGTGATCCGCAGCTGCTCACTCACGGCCTCGTAGTGCTTTTTGATTTTATGGAACGTATAAACAATCAAGGGGAGGAAGATAAACACCGGCCATACCTGCCCCAGCTTCGTGATAAAAAAGATCAGCATGACGGTAAAGCTAATCAAAGCGCCAATCAAATTGATCGTTAGTTTAACGATCCAGCCTTTGGGCTTTTCGCGCACCCATTTGACGAGCATCCCTGTTTGCGCAAGTGTAAAGGGAATAAACACACCCACAGCATACAGCGGAATAAGATGCTCCGTTCTGCCTTTAAACGCAATAATCAGAATGATCGACATAATCGCCAGAAATATAATCCCGTTCGAATACCCTAATCGATCCCCTCGGATCGTGAACATTCTAGCGATATATTTGTCCCTGGCCAAATTAACGGCGAGCAAAGGAAAGGCCGAATACCCGGTATTCGCGGCAAGCACAAGGATCAGCGCTGTCGTGCCTTGAATGAAGTAGTACATGTAATTTCTCCCAAAGGTTTGAGAGGCGATCTGCGAGACGACGGTTTCCTCCGCTTTAGGCGCAATGCCATAGGCATAAGCCAAATACACGATGCCGGAGAACAGAATGGCAAGCAGCAATCCCATGGCCGCTAAGGTTTTGGAGGCATTCTTCGGTCCCGGGTCTTTGAAGTTCGGAATGGCATTGGAGATTGCTTCCACACCTGTTAAGGCCGAGCTGCCCGATGCGAAAGCTTTCAATAACAAGAACAAAGTAATCCCGGCAACCGGCGTTCCTATAGGAGCATGCATCTCAGGTGTAACTGTGCCAGTCACCCCTTTATACAAGCCTACACAGATTAATATAATCAGCGCCAAAATAAATAAGTAGACGGGATAGGCCAAGATGGAGGCAGATTCAGTGATCCCTCTGAGATTCAGAATCGTGATGGCGACAACGAGCAGAATAGCAATATTCACATTGTAGGGGTGGAGCGACGGGAAGGCAGAAGTAATTGCGTCTGTCCCCGCTGAGATGCTGACCGCTACGGTTAGGATGTAATCCACCAGCAAGGAGCCTCCTGCGAGAAGGCCGGCGTTTACACCCAAATTTTCCTTCGAAACGACATAGGCCCCGCCCCCATGGGGATAGGCGAAAATAATTTGCCGATAAGACAAAATGAGAGCCAATAATAGAATGAGCACACCCACGCCGATCGGTATCGAGTACCAAAGAGCCGCGGTGCTTATGGTGATAAGCACAATCAGTATCTGTTCAGGTCCGTATGCGACTGATGATAGCGCGTCAGACGACAGGATCGCTAGCGCCTTTGTTTTGTTCAGCTTTTGCTCCCCTAACTCGGCTGATTTCAAAGGCTGACCAATGAGTAACCTTTTCAATGCAGAAAACATCATACCACCGCCAAATGTTTTGAGTTCATCCTCCCTTAAATTACCCCCTAAGTTAGAATAAGAACCACAAATCATACTGCCAAGTTTCTACAAAAGTCGAACAAGCGATGTGATAAAATGGTACCGAGTGACTACCCAGTCTATCCATTGGATGGTGATGACATTGACAGGCATCTCCCCGATTCGGCATACCACCTATCGTGATTTGGCGCCCAGCGTCCATTGGGCTCAATTGCACCAAAGAACGCCTCAATTCAAATGGGCGCGGCGCATTTACGACTTTCAGTTTCTCTATGTCATACAAGGCGAGCTGCAGGCCACTTTATCAGGAAAGTCGATGTTGATTCCTGCGGGGAGGCTGCTGCTTATACCTGCCAATGTGTATCACACCATTGAAGTATTAACAGCGCCGCATGTTCATCTATTGGGGATTCACTTTGATTTCTTTAGCGACCTGCGCGTGAAGCAAGGGGATATTGTCGTGGATGAAAGCCATCCTCTCATGGATTGTTTTTGCGCGATGCCTTATATCGACGGGGCACCTCTGTTTCCGTACGGTTACTCCATCTCGCTACCGCCAGCTGTCGTTTCGCTGATGGAAGCGACCATTCATGAAATGACCGAGCAGAAACAAGGCTTCGAAATGGTCTCCAAGGGGCTGATGCTCCAAATGCTCACGCTGCTGATCCGTCATCAAGCGGAGACTGACCGCACCCTTCACCCGAAATATCAAGAAAGCTTACTGCATTTAGCTCATGAACTCAAAACGAGTTACCGAAAAAAGTGGACCAATGTCGAAATGGCCGCTTTCATCAACGTTCATGAAGACTATATGAGTAAGCTTTTTAAAGATATGTTAGGCATGAGCCCTAATAAATACCTGCAATCCGTGCGGCATCAGCAGGCTAAGCGGCTATTGCGCGAAACAGATGATAAAATCGAGCGAATCTCGCTCGAAGTCGGCTATGATGACTTTCATTATTTCAGCCGTATATTTAAAAAGTGGGAAGGCATGTCGGCACAGCAGTACCGCAAGTTCTCTCAGTTCATTTGACTACGCGTGACTCTTGCGGTAATCCGACGGATAGCTGGAACAGTTCTCGACGAACAGTTTGGTAAAGTGCCGCGTGCTGTAGTAGCCGACCTTCTCCGCGATTTGCTTCACTTGCAAATTGGTATTCAGCAGCAGCTCTTTGGCCTTCAGCATGCGAATATTCGTTAAGTATTTAACGAACGGTGTTCCGGTTTTTTTATTAAACAGCATGCTTAAATAATTGGCAGACACATTGAGCTGCTGGGCAATTGAACCTATGCCGATATCGTCCATGTAATGCTGCTCGAGATATTGAACGACCTGTTCGACCAGATCCGCCGTGACCGGCTCCCGGGGTTTGATCTCCCGCAGTTTGCTTTCCCCGATCTTCCTAAGCTCCCTGATCACTTCAGCCTCTGAGCGCACGGCATCATCTGTCTCTCCAACACCCAATGCCTGCACCATGTACAGCTGAATAGCCCGCCGTGTTTGCTCGTTCGAACTTCGTTTGCCTGCTAAAAGCAATCCCTCCAGCTCACCCACCGCCGTTTGGTAATTCAAATACGCCCTGAAATACATATGCTGCTTAATAGCGCAAAAGAGTTGACTGGTTTTAGAGCTTTCAGGCACCCGAGCTTCCGCCTCCAGCTCCATGTACCTGATGCGCTGGCCGATGCCGCGAACCACACGCAGATGGCTCCATTCCCCAAGCTGAGCGAGTTGGGCATTCAATTGATCGAAGCCGCGGCATTCTCCGGTCTGCAGAATCGTTATAGCCAAGCCATCTTGGCGATACGGTTCAGCAACACCTGCCAGTTCGTCAAAAAATTGCTGCACCTGCTCCCTGCAGTCGAACCCTTTCGCCGGATCCCAGGAACCGATCACTGCACACTCCCCATCAGGCAGCGACACCATGGCGAAATTCATGCCATATACGAGCAAACTTGTCATACGCTCACGCAAGTCATCATAGAAAGCGCAGGTCATGTCTGATAAGTCTTTCCCGGTTTTGGTCGTGTCAAAGATACAAACGGCTCCGATGAACCAGCCTTGCACATAGACACTGTCCAACTCCTCAAACTTCAACGTCGTGAGCCCATTGCAAAGGGCAAATAAACTATTTTCGAACTGCTGGTTAAGCATTTGGATGAATTCTTTGTTGTGCTTGGCAGTATTCGTCAGCGCCCTCTCCAAATCCAGCGGATTCACCGGCTTCAGCAAATAATCAGACGCCCCGAGCTGCAGTGCCTCCTGCACATAAGCAAAATCTGAAAATCCGCTCAAAATGATCCACTTGGTGCGCGGCGAGATCGCTTTGCCCAGACGCATCGCCTCCAGCCCATTCATTCGGGGCATCCGGATATCAATAATCGCAACATTCGGCTTATGTTCGCTGACCAGCTCAAGGAGTTCCTCGCCATTGGCTCCCTCGCCAACAATGTGCCAGGAGGATTCTACATCCTGAACCATACTGCGAATGCTCGCCCGAATCAGATTCTCGTCATCAGCAATGATCAACTTCATCCTCGCCTCACATCCTTTAAAGGTATTAGGATTTGAACACTGGTTCCTTGATCCTTAGCACTATGAATACTCATCGATGCTCCTTCGAAAGACAGCTGCAACCGTTCCCTAACATTCCGAATGCCTAAACCCTCCTGCACCTTGCTGGACTCAAATCCCACCCCGTTATCGCTAATATGTATCGCTAATACTTCTTCCTTCTCGCCAGGGATCGACTGCATATGGATGTCCATCCTCAGCTCACAGCTATGATCGCAGGGCTCAATGCCATGAATGATAGCATTCTCAATGATCGGCTGCAGCAGCAGCTTCGGAATTAAGAGCGACAGAGCATCCGGATCGCAGCTAATGTGCACCTGAATTTTCTCGGCGAAACGAACCAGTTGGAGCCCGCAATACTTGTTGATAAAATCGATTTCCTCCTGCAGCTGCGCCCAATCGTTATGTTCCAGGGTGTAGCGCAGCATCCCGCTTAACGATAAAATAGCCCGCTCCAGCTGCATGCTCTGGCCCGTTCGATTAAGGCCAATGAAGCCATTTAATGTGTTGTACAGAAAATGCGGCTGGATTTGCGATTGCAAAGCCCGGTACTCCGCGTTCCGCTTCCCCAGCACAGCCTTGTATTCCCGGTCGATCAGCTCATCAAGCTTGTAGATCATCGTATTCAAATTGCTGCCTAACTGGGAAATTTCATCGTTGCCCTTCACACGATACAACGTATTCATATCCCCGCGCTGGACGCGCTTCATCACTTGAATCATTTGTTTGAAAGGCGTGACAATCCAGTGGGATACTGTGAAATACAAAATCAACGCGATCAGCAAGCCGCTAGCCGCAAAAGCTGTGCCAATCCAATATACCCGCTTCAAATGGGCTTGAATAAAAGCCTCCGGCGACAGGATCGCAATCACCCAATTCGAGCGGGAGATCGTTTCACGAACGACCGTATAGGAATCCTTCACGTCCATGACCGTTCGGCTTCCTGAGGCAATTTGGCGCTGCATGTCGCCCGAAATGGGCTGATTCGCATAGATCAATTGCTGATTATCGTCAAGGATGACCACCTTAGCCCCCTTGCTCAGCCGAATGCCTTTCATCATTTGATCCAAAAGCACCGTGTCGGCATCCGCCATAATAATGCCCAGCGGCCTGCTGGAGTCCGGGTCCTTGATCAGACGTGTAACGGAAAAAACCTCACTATCGACATTATTCAGATAATCCTGCTTATGAACACCAGTGAACGCTACGTTCCCGTCCGCCTTCACCGCCTTGATATACCAATCCTGCTCTTTAAAAGGGAAACCTTTCACCGCTTGATCCGAGAAACTGAGGGGCGGTGTAATGTAAACAGAACCATCCATCGGCAGCAGAATGGTTCCGAGTATGTCCTTTCGCATATTTTTCAAATAGCTGGGGAGGGTCTTATTCAGGACTTCTTCAGCCTCGTATTGCTCATACGGAGTAAGGAGCTTCCACTGCGAAGTCGATTTCAATTTCAAAGCAAGCATCACTTCATTATTCAAATAAGGGGTGACCGTCATTCGTTCCAAATCGTCCAAATACGTTTGAATATCGAACGTGAGCGCAGTTAAAGTCCCCTCTAGCAGAGAGGACTCCTGTTCTTTTATTAAATCGAGATAATAGGAAGGTAACTTCACAACAATACCGACAATCGGGATGACAATAGTAATGAAAAATAGCAGAGATAACCGGAATCGAATCGATTGTCTGATTGTATCAACCTCCTGGCGATTAACCTTTGATCGCGCCGGAAGCAAGTCCCGAGACAAAGTAGCGCTGCAAAAATAAGTATACAATCGTCATCGGAATCGCGCCCATGAAGGACCCGGCAGCCACCCAACCTACATTGCTCGTGTACTGGCCAAAGAATGATGAAAGCGCTACCGTGATGGTCCGCATCTCTGGTTTTTGCAAGAAAAAGATCGAGAATTGATAGTCGTTCCATACAGCAACACCAGACAAAATAATGACAGTCGCCGTCACAGGCTTCAGAAGCGGCAAGATCACCGTGAAAAACAGCTGGAACCGACCTGCGCCATCAATCATCGCCGCTTCATCCAAATCCTTGGGAATCGTGGAGATAAAGCCGGTGTACAAGAAAATCGTCATTGGCAGATTGAAGGTAATGAACAATAAAATGATACCCCAATACTGATTCATCCCACCAATATCTACCATAAATTTATACAACGGAACCAGAATAGTCAATGGGGGAACGATCAAAGCGGATACGAAAAGCGCATAAATGAACTTATTCCAGCTCGTTTGGCGCCGGGCAAGCGGATAAGCGGCAAGGGAGCCGATCACGACAATCAGGACGACCGAAATGACCGTCACGATGAAGTTGCTCCGGAATGCATCCGCCAGATGCGCTTCCTTCCAAGCATCACGGAAGTTATCGAAGAACAGATACCCTGGAAACATCCATTTGGAGCTTAGATCGTCGAAGGCTTTGAGTGAAGTCGTAATCAAAATATAGAAGGGCAAAATATGAGCCAGGCAAATGACAAGAGAGAGCAGCGTTAACAGACTTTTTCGTTTGTTCTTCATGCGTTAACCTCCCTCTTTCTAAGAAACAGCAAGGCTGTAATACTCACGATGGAGATCATGATGAACATCAGAATACCGATCGTAGCGGCATATCCGGCATCTTCCCGTCCAAAATAGAGCAAGTACATAATCGAAGACAACGACGCGGAGGCATAACCTGGACCGCTGTTGGTCAATGCGACGATGACGTCGAACAATTTCAGACCGCCAATCAGATTGAGCACCATGCTGACCGTAAAGGCCGGTGCAATAAGCGGCCATGTCACATGAGCGAAACGCTGCATGGGACCCGCTCCATCAATTGTCGCCGCCTCGTAGTAATCCCTTGGAATGGATTGCAATCCGGCCAAATAGAGCACCATCGCGATCCCCAAGTACTGATACGTGTTGACGAAGGTAATAATCCACACGTTCAGATTCGGATCTCCCAGCAAATTCGAAGGCTGATCATGGAACAATAAAATAATGTCATTGATGGCACCGCCTTGATACTGGAAGAAGAAATACCAGATGTACCCCATAATCAAGGAGGAGATAATGACCGGCAAATAAATGACCGTACGGACAAGTCCTCGGGTTCGGATATTCAGATTTAAGAATAAAGCGTATAACAAGCCGATCACATTTTGAAAAACAGCGCTGCCGATACCATAAATGGCCGTATTGCGGATAACCTTAAGGATCTCAGGATCCGTGAACATCCGGCTATAATTGCTGAAACCGATCCATTTGTAGTCTTGATTGTAGCCGTCCCAATTCGTAAATGAAATTTTGATCCCTTTAAAAAACGGATAAAAAATAAAAATGAAAAATAAAAGAAGCGCCGGAATATAGAGCAAATTTAGCAAAGCCCCGCTGCGCACGAGGCGGCCAAAGGTTGTTTCCGTTTTTTTACCGGAACGGGTCTGCGCAAGCACTGTCCTTGATTCAGCCATAAATTCACCTTCCTCCTTCATGATCATAGAGAAAAAAGGAGGGTGGCTGTCACCCTCCCCATTCCACGACTACTGATTGCGCAGACGTAAATATTCGGATTTCATTTTGTCAGAGAATTGTTGAGGAGATACCGTTCCCGCAAGCAAGGCAACGCCTGTTTTACACATCACGTCCCACATGCCGTTTGGCAGATACACACGGTCGAAGTAAGGGAAAACACGAATGTTTTCAAATTGCTTGTAGTATTCGGAGAATTCATGCTTGGACGCAATGTTTTTCAGACCTGCAGGCAGCTTGGTCGCATTGGCGATTTTGGACATATTCTCTGGTTTGGCAAAGAAGGCGATCAGCTTCTTGGACTCTGCCAAGTGCTTACCATCTTTCCAGGCACCCATCGTATACCGCTCACCGCCCGAGAAGGATTGGCTGTCTCCCTCGACCATCGAGGTCAGCGGGGCAATACCGATTTTGGCAGCTTTATTGTATTTGTACACTTCGTCCGCGAAAGAAGGTGCACCGAATACGAAAGCTACTTTGCCCTGTGCAAACAGTTGCGGCATGTCACTGTATTTGGCCGTCAGCACATCTTTGTTGATGTACCCCTTCTTGCTCATGTCCTGCAGCTTTTGCGCAAGCGGTGTCCATTTGTTCCAGTCAAATGTCCCATCGAGCAGCGTCTTGGCATCGTTCGTCGCCGGAGAGATAAACATCGATGTGGCGTACAGATCGGAGAAACCGCCGATCATCCCGTTATCCACACCGGACATGAAGAACGGTGTCACCGCTCCGTTGCTGGATGATTTGATTTTCTCAGCTGCCGCCATCAGCTCATCAAACGTTTTTGGCGGGGTGATGCTGTATTTTTCAAGAATTTCAGCGTTATAGGAAATCCCGTCTTTGGCTTCGCTCATGACAAGCGCTTCTACTTTGCCGTCTTTATCCGTGACGACAGGTTTGATTGTGTCCGTCATATCTTTTGCCCATGGCTCATTGCGTAGATCCGCTAGATACTTGCCATAACGGATAATCGCCCAACCATGCGTATCGAAGACGTCCGGCAAATCGTTTGCCGCCATTTTAACCTTCAGAATGTTCTCGTATTCTGCGCCGGGGAATTGGAATTCAACGGCCACGTTCGGATTTTCCTTGGTAAAATCAGCCGCAATGCCCTTCATCATTTCTTGATTCGGCAGTTCGGAGATCGTACTGTACACCGTAAGCTTGATCTTATCCCCACTCGGTTTGGCATCCGGGGTACTTGCCGCCGTCGTCGTTGTCGGTTTCGTAGTCGCCGCCGCCGCCGGACTTTCCGTCGTAGATGTTCCCGAGCTTGGTCGGCTGGAACAGCCCATGAAAACTACGGAAATCGTTAGCATCATGGCAGCAACGCTTAAAAATGTTTTTTTCATTTTTACGAATCCTCCCTTTGCATGATTGAAGTGATGACTTGCCCTCTGTGAATACGGAAATGTTTCACACCTTAATCATACCAATTTTGGTTGCGCTTACAAGTGTGCTAAATCTACAGTGGAAGCGCTATTTTCCATGGGAGGAATTCGGATTGGATTAGCTTGCTTTAAGAGAGATGTTTAAATTGAGGCAGCCACTCTTTATTCGCTGCGAACATGCGATCAACCATTTCCTGAATCTCGGCCAGGCTGAGAACGGCGGACGTTAAGGGATCGAAGCAAATGGCGTGATAAATCATTCGCGGGTCCCCCGTGAGCGCCCCTTGCACCGCCAATTCCTCGCAGCGAGCGCTTGTATTGACCAGGATAGCCAAATGATCCGGCAGTGCCCCGACGTGAATCGGGCTTAGCCGTCCTTTGAACGCCAGAACAGGGACCTCCACGCAGCAGCCTTGCGGCAAATTATCGATGTATCCCAGGTTCCGTACATTGCCGTTAAATTCAAAGAGAGTGCCGTCACCGATTGTCGCGTTGAAGATATAGGACGCATATTCCTCGCCGCGCTTCAAATCGATAGGACTGTCCCGCCACTCTTCCATCTGCTTATGCCAACCTCCGCGCAGCTTCTCCGCATAGTTGATGATCTCTGCATAATGCCCGGGATTCCAGCCTGTACCATGGGTGCAGTATTTCTCGATCAAATCCGGACGTTTGCGGAACCAAGCATTATACTCCGAATTATGACCACTCGATTCCGTCACATAGTAATCCAGATGGAGAAACATTTCGTTGCGGACCTGTTCCTCATTGTAGATTTCAGGCCGCTTCATCACAGCTTCGCGAATGAGCGGGTAAGCGTCCTTGCCTTTCCATTTGTAATCCAAATAGAAGGCTTGATGATTGATCCCCGCACACCGGTAAGTAATCTCCTCCATCGGCGCCCCAATCCAACCGGCCAGCATCGCTGCCGTCCCTTGCACGCTATGGCACAAACCTGTGACTTGCACGTTGCTTTGGCCTTGCATCGCTCTGATCAGCATCGCCATCGGATTCGAATAGTTCAGGAAGATCGCTTCGGGACAGTAACGCTCAATATCCCTGCATATCTCCAGCATCACGGGAATCGTGCGCAAAAAACGGAAAATACCCGATGGACCTCGGGTATCGCCTATATTGATATCGACGCCGTAAGCTTTGGGAATCTCGATATCTGTACGCCAGATCTCCAAATCGCCGACCAGAATGGTACAGACCACGCCATCCGCCCCGGTTAGCGCCTGCGCCCGGTCCGTCGTTGCCTCTACCTTCGCCCTGTATCCTCCTGCGGCGATGATGTTATCAACCGCTGTCTTGGCGTAAGCCAGCCGCTCCTCCGAAATATCCATCAAAGCGATGGTGCAAGCCTCAAAGGCGGGAAACGTTAGTAAATCTCGAACCAAATTTTTCGTAAACACCAAACTGCCTGCGCCGATAAAAGCAATCTTCGTCATCCTCACGATCACTCCTCGCTCATTTATCTGACTTACAAACCAAGTCCACCATCAACCGTAAGCTGCTGGCCCGTAATTTGTCCTGCCTGATCAGATGTGATAAAAAGAACAGCGGATGCAATATCTTGGCCATTTTGCATCCGGCCCATAGGCATGCGTTGGGTTGCTTTCTCCAAAGACTTCTCGTCTTCCCCCGTCGAAGCAAGCCGAGCCATCTCCCCTTCGGAAGCGACCCAGCCAGGATGTATGCAGTTCACACGAATACGATGTTTGGCTAAAGAGCCTGCCAAATTCAGCGTCAGCGTGACGATACCGCCTTTTGAAATCGAATAGGCCAATGTATCCGGCGATCCCTTCCTTGCGTGAAGGGAGCCAATATTGACGATATTGCCTCCCCCTCTGCGGATCATGCCAGGCACAGCCGCTTGGCAGGTCAAATAGGCTCCCTTGAGGTTAACCCCCATGACAAGATCCCAGAACGCTTCATCCGTCTGAAATAAGTCAGCTCTGGGGAAGATGCCGGCATTGTTCACCACGATGTCCAAGCCCCCGAACGATGTCTCTGCGAAGGACACCATCCGCTCCACCTCTGCGCCCTTGGATACATCGCACCGGAAAAATTGCGCTGAGCGGCCTTCCTTCCGCCATGCAGCAGCGACGTCTTCCCCATGCTCATCTACGTCAGCGATCACAACGTTCGCTCCGGACAGCAGGAACTGCTCGGCAATGGCAGCGCCGATCCCTTTGGCTGCTCCGGTGACGAGCACGGTTTTGCCATCATATTGAAAGCCAGCTGTATCTTTCATCGTACTCCTCCTTCGTCGCTAGAACCTGAACACGCTCTAAAATTCGTAAGTACCCTCGGCTGCCGCTTTCTCATAAGCCATCCGCGGGATTTGTGTGGCCAGCTTCCCGCCGCTGATATCAATCATCGTGCCGGTGATATAGCCGGCATAGTCAGAAGCGAGGAAGCAAATCAGGTTAGCAACATCTGTCTTCTCTCCCCAGCGGCGCAGCGTCAAGGTGTCAAGCAAGCGCTGCTGCTGAGGCTCCTGAAGCTCCGCGAAATGGTTCATGTCCGTCGGAATCATCCCGGGGGCGTAACAGTTCACCGTAATGTTCCACGGACCCAGCTCCCCGGCCAGCACACGGGTGAATTGCTCCACACCGGCTTTGGAGGACGCATAGGCTGCACTGCCATAGCTCGGCACGATGGCGGCGAACGAGGCGGCGTTCATGATCCGGCCCGATCTTTGCTTTTTCATTACCGGCGCAACAGCCTTACACATGAGAAAAGTCCCTTTCAAATTAATATCAAGGTTCAAGTCCCAAACCTTTTCGGAAAGGATATCCACAGGTGCTCCTCCGGCGACCCCGGCATTATTCACTAAAATATCAATACCACCATACTGATCCACGACATGTTGAACGACTTCTTGAATCTGCGTATAGTTGCGCACATCACACAAGAACGTACTGCCTTTGCAACCACTTTGGTCTAATTCTTTCTGAATGTCCCCCAAATTCGACTCATTAATATCGGTGACAACGGTCGTCACGCCTTCCTTGGCAAGCGCTAGAGCAATCACTTTCCCGATCCCCCGGCCGGCGCCGGTAACGATTGCCACTTTTCCAGATAGGTCAATATGCATCCTGCGTCCTCCCCTTCCCTTTACATCGTCTGCGAAGCGGTGTTGTGCGTTTGCATCAAATTTTGCAAATAAGATAAGCTCGTTAGGAACTGCCTTTGTTCATAGGCGATAATGTCTTCTTCCGGTGCACTCTTCTCAAAAGGGGTTCGCCAATCTCCAGTCGGTCTGGCATTGGCCTGTGCGAAACGCAACAGGTTGGCAAGCTGCGCTGCTGACCGCTGCGGGTAGTCCTGCCAGTAATCCTCACAAAGCACTCTTGTATGACGCGCTTCAAGCGCTCCCAGCTCCATCGACATATTGACCTTCGGACAATATTCATCAAACACCTGAAGCAGCGCAGCGAAATCCACGACGCCTTGGCCTAACGGAGAACGTACGAGGCGATAGCCGTCATCGCTCATGTAGATCCAATAATCCTTCATGTGCACATGCTTAAGGTGCGGCCCGAGCCTCCTTGCAAAATCGACCGGCTCCTCTGCCGTCGCCAGCGGATTGCCGGTATCCAGCGTAATACCGAAGTAAGGTGAACCGATCTCCTGACAGAGCCATAACAGTTCCTCGGAAGCCAGATCTTGATGATTCTCCACCGCCAGTACGACACCTGCCTGCTCCGCCGCTCTTGCCGCCTCTCCCAACCCGGATAACACTTCCTGTAAAAATGACGGCCACCGCCCGGCCATTCTACGCCGGTCACCGCCAAAATCCGCACCGCCCACGACCGTGCGGACGGTTGGCGCGCCTAGTCTCGCAGCCGCTTCTATAGCTTCCTTAAGCGGTTTCGGATCGTAGCCACCTGAGGCTACTACGAGATACTGCCCTCTAGCTTTAGCTTGACGAGTTAACGCGGCTGCGTCTTCGCCCTCAAGCAGCGACAACGGAAGCTCAATGCCTTGGAGCCCATACCCGGTCGCCTGCTCAAGCAATTGAGACGCCGTGATACGCGGACGCGTCGAGCGAGGATGGATGCCCATCATAAAGGTAGTGCCATATACAGCAAGTCCGAGTTTCATCCGAATTCACCTTTCCCTTCTATCTCGCCGTCCAACCGCCATCAACAACCATGGAAGCCCCTGTCATAAAGCTGGACGCTTCCGATGCCATATAAATAATAGCCCCTATGATCTCCTCAGGCCTGCCCCAACGTCCCAAAGCAATATTTTCGATAAAAAAGCGATTGGCTTCCGGATTATTCATCACAACCGTATTCAGCTCCGTCGCAATCGGCCCCGGGCAAAGCGCATTCACCGTAATGTTATAAGGCGCCCATTCCAAGGCCAGCACCTTCGTTAGCTGAATAAGGCCGCCTTTACTGGAACAATAGGCTCCTCTTTCCGGCAGTGCGATGCTCCCCAGCATAGAGGACAGGTTGATAACTCTGCCGTAACGCTGGCTTTTCATCGTTTTGGCGACTGCGCGGGCACATAGATACGGCGCTTTTAAGTTCGTATTCTGAACGAGATCCCAGCTCGCTTCATCAAAATCTTCGATCGGCTTCCGCACATTAATCCCTGCATTGTTGATCAAAATATCAATCCGTCCGAACGCCTGGACGGAATCCGCAACCATCGCCTCAACCTGCTCGGCTATCGTAACATCCACCGCTAACCCAAGCGCCCGTCTGTCGGTTGACTCGGCAATCTCGCGTGCAGCCGCTTCCGCCTTCTCCTTCTCGCGGCTTGTCACGATCACATCAGCCCCAGCTTCTGCCAAAGCCTGAGCCATGACATAGCCAAGCCCCCGCGTCCCGCCTGTAATTAAAGCAACACGGCCATCTAATTTGAAGAGTTCCAAACTCATTGGACAGATTCCCCTTTCTCATCCAGTGTCAAAAGTATCTTCGCGATCTTCCCCGGATTCTTGATGAGCATGTCAAAACAAGCACTTCCACTTTCAAGCGGAGCCAGTTTTGTCCACGGCGACAAGCTGACACGCCCCTCGCTAATCCACTGAAGCGCTGTCTCGAAATCGTCCGAATGGTACGCGAAAGCCCCCGTCATCTGAATCTCGCTGCGGATTATTTGATTAATCGGCAGGCGGCTTGTGTCCTCGTGCAGACCGGTGAAAATGACCCGGCCCCCCGGGCGCACCGACTCCACGCAAGTTTGGCGGGTCAGCTCCATACCGACGGCATCAATGGCCGCATCGAAGGTATGCCCCTCCACAAGGCTGCTTACGCGAGTTACGGTTACGGCTCCAAGTTCCTTGGCAATTTCGAGTCGCTGTTCATTGATATCAACGACTACGACCTGCTGCAAGCCATACACCTTGGCTGCCTGTAGCGCCAGAAGACCGATTGGCCCCGCTCCCATAATCAAAAGGCGGTCGGTTGGCAGCGGTCTGAGCAGCTTGCAAATATGCACGGCACAGGCAAACGGCTCCGCGAAAGCGCCTTCATCAAAAGAAACGTGGTCGTCCAGCCGGTACACGTTCTTCTCCGCAATCGCGACATATTCAGCGAATGCTCCAGGGCGGTGCGCGCCAATTAATTGGCGCTCCGGGCACAGCTGGGCTGCCCCTGTCGTGCAGGCACGGCAGCGACCGCAGGATACGAGCGGGTTGGCCGTCACGCGATCCCCTTGGCGGAATCTAGCCTCCCCTTCACCACTTCCAACCTGTTCCACGATACCGGAGAACTCGTGACCCATAACGAGCGGCGGCTTGCGCAGCGAATTATGACCCAAGAAGCCGCTCAATTCCGAGCCGCAAATGCCCACCCGCTCCACGCGAATCAGCACCTCATTCGGCCCAGGGATCGGCTTTGCCACTTCCCTTATGTTCATGGTACTAGGCCCTTCATACACCAAAGCTTTCATGCACTATCCTCCTTTTTGGCAACATGCTTCGCCTCGCTTAGTCAATGCTTCTCGCGTTTTTCCCACCCTTGCTTGAACAGGGGGAGCCAGTGACCGGGATCATACGGATGTTTCGCAATCTCTTCCAGGTTAAGGTCAATGCCTAGACCAGGACCCTCAGGTGGCAGCAGATAGCCGCGGTCAACCTTCAGCGGAGGTGTAAGCAGGTGTTCTTCCCACGGCTCATTAAATTCGTCAAAAATTTCATGGATGAAGAAATTCGGCGTCGCCATATTCAAATGCGCGCAAACTACCGAGCAGATCGGCCCCTGAGCGCTATGCGGAGCTGTAACACCGCCATGCGCATGAACCATGCCGCATATTTGCTTGGAAGCGGAGATGCCGAGATATTGCGGCTCCAGTTGCACGATATGGACCGCATCATGCTGCAGCAGCTCGGCGAACTGTTCGCGATTGTAATAGTCCTCGCCGCAGGCAATCGGCACGGGACTGCGCTTCGCTACCTCGACCATGGAGGAGATCCGCTGCGGAGGCACCGGCGCTTCGAACCAGGTAGGCTCATACGGCAGCATTGCTTCTGCAAATTGAAGCGCTGTATGTACACTGAAGCGGTTATGGCCTTCAATGAGAAGGTCAACATCTGGACCTACCGCCTCACGAACCGCCGCGATAATGTCTAGTCCAATGCGAAAATCCTTCCTATCCACGGTACGCCAAGCGTTACCAAAAGGATCAAATTTTAGCGCCGTATAGCCTCTTGCGACAACGTCCTTTGCCTTCTCATGAAAGCTTTGCGGATCACGCGGTCCCCGGTACCACCCGTTCGCGTAGCAGCGCAGCTTTTCGTGGCATTTGCCGCCCAATAGCTTATACAGCGGGAGTCCAGCCTCTTTGCCGATAATATCCCAGCAAGCGGTTTCAATTGCAGCCAAGGCCGAGCCCTGGATTTGACCGCCATCCGAATAAACGTCGCGTGTCATTTTGAGTGCGATGGTTTCTACATCATGAACGTCCATCCCGATATACAGATGCTTCAGCTCATGAATAGCCGCTTCCACCGTTTTGGCGAACCCATTGAGGGTTCCCTCACCGATGCCATAAATGCCTTCCTTCGTATGCAGTTTGACGAAAAGCCAATTTTTCCATGAGTTCCCGACGATGAATGTCTCCACATTGGTAATGATCATTCCGCAACCTGTCCTTTCACTTTCCATAATAGAGAAGTAAGCGCCATTACAAGCTTTACAAGCTTTCATATGCATTGTAACAAATCCATTTGCCCTGATATTTGCCTAAAGGAGAAAACATGTTGGACTTTTCCGATAAACGACAAAGAAGAAGGCCGCTGAATGCGCTGGCCCTCCTATGTTGTGATTGTTCAATCAATTACTAATAGTGAAAAAAATTTATTTTATCTCTTTATCATCAAATCGGGCATATCCAGTGCCAGGGAAACGTTGCAAAGCATCCCCCGCGCCAAAAACATCGTCGTCCGCTCTTCAGCTTCTTGGAGTCCTGCCTCCTCAAAAGCCTGCATCACGAACTGCTTCACCTCATTCATCCCCCTCTTCATGACAGCACGGATGGGTGCTTCCTGGATCGTCTGTGCCTGCATCTGCAGCAAAATCTCATTTCTGTGCGATTCCGTAATCTCTTCGTAAGCGCGGATGAAGCCAAGTTCCAGCTGCTCTGGCGATGTAGTTTCCTTCACGCGCTGGAAAGCTTGAAGGATGCGTTGCCATGAGAGTTCCAGTGCAGCTTCCAGGAGCGACTCCTTGGTAAAGAATCGATACACATAAGGCTGCGAAATAGCAGCGCGTTCTGCAACTTGCGCAGTAGTCGCACGATAATAACCGAATTCGGCAAATACTTCGACAGCGGAATGAATAATATCATTGCGTCGATCGGTAGACGTTACACCTTTCACCATTGGCCGCGACCTCCTCATCTATTAAAAAGTCCGATTAGTGATTGGTCAATCACTAATCGGACCTAGTATATACCACAAAGTTGTAGATTGCAACTCTAACTTGCCGCTTTTACACCATGCCGCCGTTAATTCGGATGGTTTGGCCGGTGATCCAACGCGACTCTTCGCCGGCCAAGAAAAGCACGGCGCCTGCGATATCTTCCGGTTCTCCCAAACGGCCAAAGGCGTTTAAATTCGCGATCCCTTGAATCTGCTGCTCTGACTTACCGATGGTGAATAGTTCGGTATTTACAGGGCCTGGTGCTACCGCGTTAATCGTGATCCCCGCCGGTCCTAACTCTTTGGTGAGCTGGCGCGTAATCTGCTCAACGGCTCCCTTCGTGCCTGCATAAGCGCTATAGGTAGGAAACATCATCCCGGCAACGGATGTTGAGAAATTAATAATGCGGCCGCCTTTATTCATATACTTAAGCGCCTGCTGGATCGCAAAATAAGTGCCTTTTACATTGATGGCATACTGCTTGTCGAAGTCTTCTTCCGTCATGACAGCCAGCGGCTTTGTGATCATAATGCCTGCGTTATTGACAAGAATATCGATTTGACCGTACGCGGCTAATGTTGTCTGAAAAAGCTGCTCGATATCGGATACTCGGCTAATATCCGCCTGGACAGGCAAAGCTTCTCCGCCGTTTTGCTTAATGCTCGCAACCACTTCTTCGGCTTTAGTAGGATTGCTGGCGAAATTAATGACGACCTTCGCGCCATGCTTGGCGAGAAGCTCGGCTATCTCTCTTCCGATCCCTCTGGATGCTCCTGTTATGATGGCTACTTTCCCGGATAAGTTAGACATGCGATGATTCCTCCTCGTTACCTTCATTGTTTGGCTTATGAGTCTATTATATGTATAACGATAACAAATTACAACTGACAAAATTATATATCTGTCATTATACTTTCGACGGCTTATCCGCCGCTGTATGAAAAAAAGACCCAGCGGATAATTACTCCGCCAGGTCTTTCTATCACTTGCGAATCCCCGAAAGGATTAATTCCCACACCAGATCAAACTCTTGCTCAATCGTTGAAGTGGACCACTCATAGGCATGAGCGGGATGATGAAATCTCGTTGTTGCGAAAAAAATAGCTCTTGCCATAGCCTCAGGTTCGCCAGAACGAAACTCCTTCGCATTCACTCCATCTGCGATAATAGCCGTCATCTGACCGATTAGATGTTGGACATGCTCCGCAATCATTTCAACGGCATCCAAAGTCACCGCCGAGTACATGCCGAACATCTCCGGATCCTCGACAACATGCTTCCGTTTACTTTGGATCAGCGCCTGAAGCCATGTCCGCAGCCGCTCTGCAGCACTGCCATCCAATCGATCCGCAATCTCCTGCAGAGGTTCCGCAATCCTGTGCAGCCAACGCTCAGTCACGGCTTCGCGCAAAGCAGCTTTGCTCGGGAAGTGTCGATACAAGGTCCCGTGACTGACTTGCAGTGCTTTGGCAACATCTACGACAGATGTTTTCTCTGGGCCATAGCGTCGCAGAACCTGTTCCGCGGCTTCTAGAATTGCTTCCTTTGTTAAGGGTTGATCATTCGCCATATCGGTCTTCTCCCTAAGTATGATTCTCATCATAGCACAAGGAATAAACAAACTTAAAGTATCAACTATGGTTTTCTGTCATTTGTCTCAATGAATCCGTCAATCAAGCATAGATAACGTTGTATCTACAATGCCTTGCAGTTTCTCTGCATCTTCCGTCGTTTTGACCAGAACCCGCAGCCCAAGCAACGTATTATTTAAAAACTGCGCAAGCTTTCGAGCATCCTGCCCCGCGGCTATTTCTCCCGATTGTATACCGAGTTCAACAAGTTCTTGCAAGCGTGCCTCCGTCTTGGAAAAGCTCTCATTGACCTTAGCCGCAGCTTCCTCATCATGTATAGCGAGCTCCACAGCGGTGTTGACCATTAAACATCCGCGGGGGTTATCTTCTTTTTTACCAATCACTCGTTCAAAAATTTCTCTAATCGCCTTTTTCGGTGATGTATGCCCATCAGCATGGTAGATACGAGTACCGACCACTTCTTCGTAACGGTCAATCACTTTCATAAAGAGATCATGCTTGTCTCCAAAGGTATCATAGATGCTTCTACGATGGACGCCCATTTCCGTAACCAGATCCTGCATGGATGTTTTTTCATATCCTTTTTCCCAGAAAACGCCCATCGCTTTGCCCAGTACGGTATTCACTTCAAACTCTCTGCTCCTAGCCATACGCTACCTCCTTCATACAGAGATTAGTATAGCATTTTGATCCGGCTGACACCTACATCAGGTCTTTCAGACGATCCGCTGTGTACGGAATCAGCTCATTGTCGCGACCTTCGCGAATCTTTGCCGCCCAGGCCGGGTCTGCCAACATGGCGCGGCCGATTGCAGCCAGATCAAATTCCTTACGGTCAAGCCGCTCCACCAACTCGTCGATCATTTCGTGCTCATCTTTGTGGTCAAACGGCTCGGATTCAAGCCCCACCGAACCGACGGTGATGGTCGGCTTGCCGGTCAATTTCTTGGTCCAGCCTGCAAAATTCAGATCTGAGCCAGGGAACTCCGGCTCCCAGAAATGCCGGCTCGAGCAGTCGAATACGTCCACACCCGCTTCCACGAGCGGTGCCAGAAACTGAGCCAACTCCTCCGGTGATTTTGCCAGTTTGGCGCCATATGAACCTATTTTCCACTGCGAGATCCGCAGAATGATGAGAAAGTCAGGTCCGACCGCCTGTCGGCATGCTTCGATAATCTCAACTGCAAAACGCGTCCGTGCCACGAGACTGCCGCCATAGCGATCCGTTCTTTGATTCGTTTTTTCCCAGAAAAACTGATCAATCAAATAGCCGTGGCCCCCGTGCAGCTCAATACCATCAAAACCAATCCGCTTGGCATTGGCAGCGCCATTCGCATAAGCCTTAATGACGTCGGCAATCTCTGATTCCGTCATGGGCTCACCTGCTTTTTCCCCCATTAAGTCAATGCCTGAGGGGGAGATGGAAGCAGCCTCCAGATTCGGCTCTGAGCGAGTCCTCCTGGTAATCCCCACATGCCAAAGTTGGGAAATAATTTTCCCGCCTGCTGCATGCACTTCTTTCACAACATGAGTCCAGCCGTTTAGCGCATCTTCCCCATGCATGTGCGGGATGTTCGGGTCGCCTGTCGCAGCAGGATGGTCGATGACAGCTCCCTCTGTCACTATTAGACCGACTCCGTTCTCTGCGCGTCTACGGTAATAAGCAGCCACATCGGCCCCTGGTACGCCATTCGGAGAAAAGCTTCTTGTCATAGGAGCCATAACAATACGATTAGTTAAGGTAAGTTGGTTAAGTGTGAAAGGTTGAAATAACGGTTGAATGGATTGCTTTTGGCCAATACTCATGGGATCCCTCCATCTGTCGTGTTTCATCACGATCGTCACTGTTACCTTTTCCTTCGTTTAGCTTAATTATTTGTTAAGCTGCTGCTACAGCCGCCGCTTTTCTGCTGCGAATTCTCAGCGCTACAATCGCTGCAAGCAGACAGACGAAACCAGCGGCAACAAACGGCACCGTGTAGCTGCCGAGAAGTTCACGCAGGAAACCTGCGCCATAAGCTGCCGTAGAAGCGCCCGCTTGGTGAGCAACCAGAATCCAGCCAAAAACCATGCCTGCCTTCTCTTTACCAAATGCATCAGAGGTCAATTTCACTGTCGGTGGAACCGTTGCGATCCAGTCCAGTCCGTAGAACACTGCGAATACCGTAAGCTGCGTATAACCTGTACCAAGTGCATAAGGCAGGAAGATTAGTGATAAGCCGCGCAGTCCATAATACCAGAATAGCAGCCATCTGCTATCGAAACGGTCAGATAACCAACCGGAAAACGTAGTACCTACAAGATCAAATATTCCCATCAACGCGAGTAAGCTTGCAGCTGTGACAATGGGAATATTACTGTCTCCGCAGGCTGCGATTAGGTGTGTACCAATCAGTCCATTTGTTGAGAATCCGCAAAAGAAGAAGGTCCCCGCCAGCATCCAGAATGTCAGATTCTTCATCACGGAGAATAGTGTGCGGATCGGGGTAAGCAGCAAGTTCCCTTGGAAAGGCGCTGGCTTCACTATTTCCGTAGTACCAAATGGAGCTAAGCCTTTATCATAAGGATGGTTTCTCATCCAGATCGCAACGACTGGCAGCAGGATAAGAAGAGCCGCCATTATGACATAAACAGCATTACGCCAACCACTGTCACTCGTAATCTTGGCTAACAAAGGAAGGAAAAGCAATTGACCGGTTGCGGCACTCGCTGTAAGCATGCCGATTACCAACCCTTTGTGCTTCACAAACCAACGATTTGCAACTGTTATTCCCAAGACATTAGCCAAAGCTCCCGTACTAATACCGCCGAGTACCCCCCACAACAGGATAAGCTGCCAAACTGCCGTGATGAATGGTGTAAGCCCTAATGAAATCAGCATCAATATAATGGCGAAAACCATGGTTCGACGAACTCCGAATTTAGCCAGCATAGCGGCCGAGAACGGACCAATTAGCCCATATAATAAAATACGAATGGAGATAACGCCTGATATAGATGCTCGCGTCCAGCCAAATTCTGTTTCAAGCGACTGAATTAATACACTCGGAAAGGAACTTATGCCTGCCGAGACGAGCAATGATAGAAACACAATACCTATAACAACCCAGCCATAATAAAACTTGGAGAGTTTATTTTCCTTCAACATCTCTTTCACCCCTTCTGATTATTGAGAATGTCCATTCTCAAAATATAATCTGTATCTTACACTACAGGTTTCAATATTGTCAATGAAAAAAACATCCCGACGAATGGCTTCTTCATCAGGATGTTTTATGGGTCAACCTGCTGCCTTAGCGGTTAGTTCCGCACTGTCATATTTGCTTTCTTCTACTTGTAATAATCCATCCCTCGGCAGTAATCTTCTAACTAACCCTACAAATCCTCGTATCGTAAATAAAGTGAAATTGAGCGATGCAAAAGTATGCAAGACTGTCCATGAATTCCATTTGAATAATTTCGTTTTCTTTTCTAAAGCCCACTGCAACAGAGACATAGGGACACTAAAGAACAGGCTTCTGAGCATTAGCTCCGCCGGTTTGCTGTTATAAGTCACTCTTACCCAAATTACGCTTAATAGCGGGTAGAATAAAAAGTCGTAAAGAATATTTGTATCAAAAATTTTGGGGAACGGACGTGCTGGATAAGCAATGCTCTTCTTTTTAATAAAGTAGGAATCTAATGTAACCGCGAGCACACCTTTGGCAAAGAACACGATTAAGAGCATAAGCAAGTTTTTACGCTTCAAAACAAAGGGTACAGCTGCCACACAAGACAGAAACAGCATCCTTAATAATAATTTTTCCAACGTGATTACCTCCTCATAGAATAAATCTCTTAACCGTAGTGTGCTATCAAATGCGTATAAATATGAGTTGAGACAGAAATAGTTTTCACCATTAATGTTTAATGGGATGTAATTGTTGAATAATACCGTTTAAATTTGACGGAGTAAATCAATACATACACAACGAGTAGAGCGGCGACCGAATTTAGAACAACCAATGAGAAGTTCAAACTGAAAAATTGAGTCAGCACACCAACTCCTATAGGAGGAATGATGAACCCCGCATAGGCGCACAAATAAAAGGCTGAAATGACTCGTGGCCGTTCTTCTGGCTTAGGCAGTTGGCCGGCAAACCTTAAAGCGGCTTGAAACGACCATCCAGCGCCAATCCCTTGAATGAGCATGCCAGTCCCTAGTAAAAATAAATTTTCTTTCTGCCCGGAAAAAACAGTTATCCAAGGTCCGACGGCTAGGAAGACGATACCAATACGCATCCGTGTAACCGGATTTTGCAACCATGGGAAGAATTGCATCAAGCCGCCCACACCAAGAAGCATGAGCATTAACAATCCCGCTATAGAAAGGTTAGAAGTATGGATTACGCTTTTGACGAAAGAAGGAATGAGAGATAGTACAATTCCACCTAACATGAAAAAAATAAAGGCAGGAAGTCCGATTATTGAATAGAAGTGCGAACGAATATTGTTGGGAATACCCAGTGAAATCTTCGTTTTTGCCGGCTTCTCGGAATCTTCAGCTTTCGGTAACAGTTCTAGGAGTACTAAAGAAATTACTAACATGACAAGTAAAAACCAAAATGGCATACGCAGCGGCTGAATGTGTATATATTGCACAACTAAACCTGAAATAGCCGGCCCCATACCAAAGCCCAGATTAACAATTACGCCCGAGAACTTGATTGCTGTACTTATTTTCTTGGAAGAGGTCTGTTTTAATAGAAAAGCAGTGGCGGTACCTGTAAAAGCCCCATACGCGATCCCTTCGAGAATCCTTGCCGTATAGAGCATCCAGACGTTCTGGCTTACTATAAAGAGCAGCGTCGATATAATAGATATCCATATACTTATGCGAAGTACCCTTTTCAATCCCCATGAGTTCGCTTTGGCTCCCACAATAAGCAAGGTAGGCAGCAAAATAACGGCATATACCGCGAACAAAATGGTGATTTCCAGACTGCTCAAGTGATAATACTTCCCATATACAGGGAACAAGGATGATATAAAGGTAGCTCCGCATGACATCATAAGAATGATCCAGAGCATTTTTTTCATATTTCGTCTTTCTCCTCTCCATGACTAGTAATAGTTGAATATCGTATTATTATCCACCCACATCTCCAAAATCTCATATATGATAGAGACAGGTCTGTACCATATTCAATAACAAATAATACAGACAGATCTGTACCATGTCAATGGGTATTATGTACAGTCGTCTGAATGATCATGTTTACCTACTCAAATCTCTCCGCAGTTTAATCCTCTTCCGATCTTTAAAAAAGCCTTAGCCAACTACCGGCCAAGGCTATTTCCATAGAAGTGAATCGAAAAAGTTGACTCACGGTTAGTGCCCCATCATCATCGCGGGATCGGGATTTTCTCCGCCAGCGGTTCCTTCTTCTTTGAGTTTTTTCGGTTTTCGTAAAATGAGCGTCAGCACCACACCCGCAGTCGCAATGCACGCAGACAAGAAGAACGTGTCGCCGTAACCCTGCACAACCGCGTTCAGCGGGTTCGCTCCCGCTCCAGCACTTGCCGCGTACGATGTGATCTGCGATGTCAGGTAACCGGTCAAGCCTGCGACCGCAAACGAGACCACGACCTGCTGAGCGGCTGTTGTCAGCGGTGTGACACGGCTCACTAGGTTTCGAGGCGCAGAGTTCAGGACATGAGTATTTAACGGCATCATGGAGAAACCCATGCCCAGACCCATGATGCAGATGCAGAGGATGATAACCCACAGTGAGGTATTCACTGAGATGCCCGACAATATGAATAGAGCAACAGATACGGCAGCAAGACCGCCGAAGGCCAGGGGACGCGCACCGATTTTATCGAACAGCCGGCCGCTGATTGGCATTCCGATTCCTGCGAATATCGCCTGAGGCATCAGAATCCAACCCGTCTCAAGAGCCGTGTAGTGCATGACGCTTTGCAAATAAAGAGGCACAATCAACATTGCGCCAAACAACGCGAGCTGTACGATCCATGTCAAGATAATACTCCGTGTAAAGTCGGACGACCTGAATACTTTCAACTCTAGCAGCGGCTCCTTCTGTGACAGTTCTACGAAGATAAAGATAATCAGCGCTATACCTCCGACCGCCAAGCCCGTAATCGTTGAAGCTGAGGTCCAGCTAGTGCCTCCTTCGCTTACGCCGTATGCCAACATGGAGAAGGCAATCGGAGCGAGGCACATACCAAGAACGTCGAGATGTGGCGCCTTATGACGGACGGACTTCGGCAAATATTTATATCCGAGAATGAAGGCGATAATACCGATCGGCAGATTGATGATAAATATCCAATGCCAACTGACGGAATCGACCAACCAACCGGATAACACCGGGCCAAAAGCCGGAGCCATCAGCATGGGAATACCGAGCACACCCATGATGGATCCGCGGCGCTCTGGAGGCGCCAGCTTGAACACCATCGCCATCCCGATTGGGGATACCATGCCGCCTCCTAAGCCTTGAATGACACGGTATATGATTAGTTGTTCCGGCGTTTGCGCGATGCCGCACAGCACAGATCCGATCGTGAACAAGGCAATAGTAACCATAAAAATTTGCTTGGAGCCGAATTTATCGGTCATCCAGCCTGCAAGAGGGATAACAGCAGATAAGGCCAGCGTATAGCCGGTGACGGTCCACTGAATCGTCTTCAGATCGGTGTTAAAGTATTCAACAAGTTTTGGAATTGCATTATTGACCACTGTACTGTCTAGAATAACCATGATCATACCGACAATAATCGCCATGAGCGGCGGCAGAATGGCTTTTAGCGAGAAGTCGTTCCCTCCGGCCGTCGTTGGTTTTTCTTGCGTAGGAGCTGACATGGATCCCTGCTTTCTGCTCATCGAGCTCTAGATGATTGATAATCATGACTGAGGAACTATTCATTCTGTGTTGTTCGATAGACTCTGAGAAAGGGGCGTTGTTGGACTCTATTTTAATTTGTCAATTAAGCTATCGATTATACCTGAAAACAAAAAGAAACCATCACCTTTTCATAGGTAATGGTTTCTTTTTTTTGATATAAACATAGAAGATTTACTCCACTGTCACACTCTTCGCCAAATTCCGCGGCTTATCAACATCATTCCCACGCGCCAAGGACGCATAGTACGAAAGTAATTGCAGCGGAATAACCGACAATGCCGGAGAAAGAACATCCAGCGTTTTCGGAATCACAAACGTGCTGTCTACTGACTTCAGCAGCTCATGCTCGCCTTCAACAGCGATCCCAAGCACATTCGCACCGCGCGCTTTTACTTCTTTAATATTGCTAACCGTTTTCTCCAGCAGTTCAAGCTGAGTACCTAGCGCGATGACAGGAACGCCATCCTCAATCAGCGCTAGCGTACCGTGTTTCAATTCACCTGCCGCATAAGCTTCAGAGTGAATATAAGAGATCTCTTTCAGCTTCAGAGAACCTTCTAACGCTACTGCATAATCCAAACCTCTACCAATGAAGAAGAGGTTATCATGTTTCGCCATCTCTTCTGCTACAGCTTTCAGATCTTCCGCTTGTGCAAGAATTTCTTCAACTTGTTCCGGCAACTGTTTCAAAGCTGATATCATCTCAGCAATTTCCGACTCCGTTTGTGTACCAATTGTTTGTGCCAAATGAATACCAAGCAGATAGAAAGCAATCAACTGGGATGTGTAAGCTTTTGTCGATGCTACGGCAATCTCTGGTCCCGCCCAAGTTGTGATAATATCATCCGCTTCACGAGCAACCGAACTGCCGACTACGTTGGTAATCGCCATTACGTGCGCACCACAACGCTTTGCTTCACGAAGTGCTGCGAGCGTATCCGCTGTTTCACCGGATTGGCTAACAACAATCACAAGCGTATCCTTCGTGATAATTGGGGAACGATAACGGTATTCGGACGCAACATCCGTTTCAACCGGAATTCGTGCCATTTTCTCAATTACATATTTCCCAACCATCCCTGCATGATACGCCGTTCCACAGGCCACAATATGCACTCTACTGATGTTGCGTATTGCTTCCGCTGTGATCGACAGCTCATTTAACGTTACTGTACGCCCATCCGTTGCAATACGGCTTCCCATTGTGTCGCGATAAGCTTTAGGCTGATCGTAGATTTCTTTCAACATAAAGTGATCGAATCCGGCTTTTTCCGCCGTAACAATATCCCAATCGACATGAAACATTTCCCTGGAAATAAAATTCCCTTCCAAGGTCATTAATTCGACACCATCTCGCGTCAACAGCGCCATTTCGCCATCATTTAGAATAAACACATTACGCGTATATTCGAGGATAGCCGGGATATCGGAGCCAATGAAGTTCTCTCCTTCACCGATACCGATAATCAAAGGACTTGCTTGACGTACGGCAACTAGACGATCCGGTTCATACTCTGTTAAGACGCCCAATGCAAATGCGCCTGTCATTTGTTTTACGGCTTTTTGAACAGCTTTAAGGATATCTCCTTCGTATAGATCAGCAATGAGGTGTGAGATCACTTCTGTGTCTGTTTCGGAGACGAACTGGTGGCCTTTCGCGGTTAGCTCCTCTTTCAGAGCAATGTAATTTTCGATGATCCCGTTATGCACGACGGAGAACTTCATCGAATTATCCGTATGAGGATGTGAATTCACATCTGACGGCTTACCGTGCGTCGCCCAACGCGTATGTCCGATCCCAACGCTTCCGTTCAGAGGGGTTTCCTCAAGCTTGGATTCAAGATTCGCGATGCGGCCTTTTGCCTTCTTAATTTCCAGACCATTTGCTGTATACACGGCTACACCTGCAGAGTCATAGCCCCGATATTCAAGCTTTTTCAGCCCTTCCAGCAAAATTTCCTGAGAATTACGCTTTCCAATATAACCAACGATTCCGCACATAGTATAGTACCTCCATAGTTTTATGAGCCTATTCAACAAGGCTATTTTTCAAAGATCCAAATCCATATATTTAACGATTACCTATAAGTTCGCATGAAAAAGAAACGGACGTTGGATACTTGTCAGCCCGGTCGCCCAAGCGTTTTTGCTCTCCAACTTAACGGCATTCCTAATGCCGGAAGGTCCCCGCCGAATGTTTCGAACACCTTCACCTCGTCAACTCACCTGCGTAGTAGTAGTTTAGACTACATTCCCGTTCCGCCTGCGAGTTCTGGCGCTATTTGTAAATGATTAACCTCTACCCTGCCTTTCCTTCTTGAGTAAATACATCATATTCATTTTTCAGTCATCGTGCAACTTATTTTTTCTATCAAAATCCCCCTATTCGCCCAGAAAAGCACACATAAATGCTAAAAAGCGCGAAAGGGGAACCTCAATAAACTTCATCTTACCGAATCGTTATACCAATTGCTCTTGGATAACCTTCGCAATATCATGTACATAAGCCTCAACTTGCTCTTTATCCGGTCCTTCCGCCATAACACGGATTAAAGACTCTGTTCCCGAAGGGCGTACAAGAACCCGTCCGTTATCCCCAAGCTCTGCCTCCACCTTGCGAATAGCTTCTTCGACGACCGTATTATTCTTGAGCTTGCTCTTATCCGCTACACGAACATTAACGAGCAGCTGCGGGAATTTACGCATAATTCCTTTTAGCTCACTCAGTTTATGCCCTGACGCAACGATCGTGTTCACCAACTGTAAGGCTGTTAAAATGCCATCTCCCGTCGAGATGTAATCAAGGAAAATAACATGTCCGGACTGCTCTCCGCCTAAGTTATAGCCGCCTTTACGCATCTCTTCCATCACGTAGCGGTCGCCTACCGCCGTTTGCAATGCTTTAAGACCCGCTTTTTCAATCCCTTTAAAAAAGCCGATATTCGCCATCACCGTCGTCACAATTGTGCCGTGGTTGAGCTTGCCTGCGCGGTTCAGCGCATCTCCTAGAATGCTTAAGATGAAGTCTCCGTCGACTTCCTCGCCTTTCTCATCAATCGCGATCAAGCGATCCGCGTCCCCGTCAAAAGCAAGACCAATGGCTGCGCCATGTTTCACCACTTCTTCGCGAAGCTTCTCAGGATGCGTGGAGCCGCAATGATCGTTGATATTGCGGCCGTTCGGCTCAGCGCCGATGGTGATGACTTCCGCTCCGAGCTCGCGGAAGATCGCAGGAGCCAGCTCGAAGGCTGAGCCGTTCGCGCAGTCAAGAACAACTTTGTATCCGGTGAAAGACTCGGATACCGTCTCTTTCAAGAACGCCAGATAGGCTAGCTTCGCATCCGGGTCGTCTGAAACCGTCCCGATCTCGCCGCCAACCGGGCGAGGTAACTCGTCTACAGCTGCGTCAAGCAGCTGTTCAATCTCAAGCTCCGTCTCGTCCAGAAGTTTGAAGCCGTCGCCCCCAAAAAACTTGATCCCATTATCCTCAACCGGATTATGGGAAGCGGAGATCATAACGCCTGCATCCGCTCCGAGCTTTTTCGTTAAATAAGCCACCGCTGGTGTGCTTACAACACCAATGCGAATAACCTCAACACCAATAGATAGCAACCCTGCTACGAGGGATGCTTCCAACATCGGACCCGAAATCCGTGTATCTCTCCCGATCACGACTTTCGGATGCTTGGCCTGTCTTGTTAATACATACCCGCCACAGCGGCCTACCTTATAAGCTAATTCTGGTGTCAACTCGCCATTGGCGACGCCACGCACACCATCTGTACCAAAATATTTCCCCATGTCTCTTTTCTCCTCTTGTCTCATCCCATTATGGATTTGCTGCTTTTGGTGAAGCACTTGGTGATGCACTAGGTGCTCCATTTGCTGTTGTATTTGCTGCTGCTTTCTCGCTGATTTCTACAGTTGCTTTCACATCTTGCGGTGATCCAAGCTTGACATACGTTGGAAGGTTCAGAGTAACCTTCAGTTCGTGCTTCCCAGGCGGCAAATTACTTACATCCAGAATAGCTTGAACGTCCTGCACCTTTAATTGATCAATGATGGTAGGAGCTCCTTCAACCGTTATGTTCAGCTGCGCCGATTCCGGCGTCGTCACCTTCGTTACATAGTTTTCATTTGCACCGATGATAGTAATCGGGACATTCTCCAAAGCTCTGGTAATAGAAGGAACAATCTCTACTTTCACAGTAACTTTGGCGGGATCCAGTTGTGTTACTTTATTCCTCAAAGGAATGTCCAGTGAATATTCTTTTGTTTCCTTCTGATCTTGAATATTCAGCTGCGGACCCTGATAAAATTCCATCCGATCCACAACATCCTGAGTGCCATATACCGTAACTTTGTCTGGACTTTGCGTCACCATCGAAATAGCAAATCCTTTCGGCGGCTCTCCGCTTATCTTCAATTGCAGAGGTATCGTCTGGAACGGACTTGTTATCGGCACCTCAACATCCACGACAGGCGGATTCATATTCACAGTGACTTCTTTGCCTTCCTTATCAAAAGCCTGCAGCTTCACTTGCTTTGTTACGGCAGACTGCGCCTTATCCACGGAAACCTCGCCGCGCACATTCTCGATCTGCTCAAGCTTGCTTGTTTGCGCAGTAATGTACACTTTGTTAGGCTTCACAATCGGTTGGCCGGCTTTCAGCCCTGCTGATGGTGTGCCCTTGACGTTAATCACAACAGGCACTTCTTTCATTTGCAGCTCTTCAATGATCACGTGGACCGTTCTAGGAATGATTTGCACTTCGACATCCGTTGGAAACCCTACTGGCTTCAGCGCAAGCTGATGATCCCCTTTGCCTACTTGAGTTAGATCAAGCTCAATTTGATACGTATTGCTAGCTGTTACTTTCTTCACGGCAGACTCTTTCCCGCTAAGGATGATCTGCACATTCGCCGGCGACATCGACGAGATATGATAATGAGTTTCATCATATTTCGTTGTGATGGCCACATTATTAATCGTTTCTTCCCGTTGCCGGAGAGGTGAACTTCCCGATATATTCGTCTCCTCCATATGCACGACAACCCATAGCAAAATACTAATTACAAGCGCAACGATGCGCACCACATTCGTATTACGCAACCATTTATCCATTCGAACGCCCCCTCCATTTCAAGAAAGGGTTCTTCTCATTTGTTTTTGCCTTCGGCTTAAGCTCTTCGAACAGTTTCGCGATCAGGGATTCCTCTTTAATATCCCGTACAATGTGACCGTTCATCGTCAATGAGATCTGGCCGGTCTCCTCCGATACAATGATACACATCGCATCTGAGACCTCACTCATCCCAATAGCGGCCCGATGACGCGTGCCAAGCTCCTTGGAGATGAATGGATTTTCAGACAACGGCAAGTAGCAGCCCGCGGCCATTAATTGCCCTTGACGTATAATAACCGCTCCGTCATGTAACGGCGTATTCGGAATAAAAATATTGATCAACAGCTCTGCGCTGATTTTACTCTCTATGGCAATACCGGACTCCACGTAATCCGTCAAACCGGTTTCTTTCTCGAACACAATCAAGGCCCCTATCTTTCTTTTGGCCAAATAATTCGCAGCCCGTATGACTTCACTAATCCGTTTGTTTACGTCCTGATCCTCTTCGCTTGAGGAGCGACTAAACAGCTTCCCGCGGCCTAATTGTTCCAAGGCTCGTCTAAGCTCGGGTTGAAAAATAATAATAACGCCCAATACCCCAAACGTAAAGGTTTGATTCATCATCCACTGCAGCGTACTGAGTTTAAACCAAATACTAAATACCCATGTAATGACGACAACAAGAATACCCTTCATGAGCTGAATGGCCCTTGTCCCACGAACTAACAGGATTAATTTATAAATCACATAGCTAACGATCAGAATATCAACGATATCCTTAGCCGAGATGCTCGTGAGTAAGTCCATTTATTATTCTCCCCCAGGCGACTGAACACAGTGATCTCTCTATACCTAGAATCATAACATAATCCTAAGTATACTTCTATTTTTCTCTCTTTATCTGAGTGTTTCCCAGTTGATTTGGTTCAATGTACCTAAAAAAAAAACGCCCCCTTCGGCTCAAAGCCAACGGCAGACGTTTCAAGCTAATTCGAGAGCATCCCTACGAACTCGCCTAATTTATACCAAACCCAACCAATTGCTTCATTCACCTGTGTAACCTGACCCGATATATGCGCGGTTGACGCCAAATTCAGTGTGCCATCGATAACAGTTAAATTACCTGTTACATCGCCTTCCACCTTCAAGGTTCCCCGCTGCACAACGAGATCTCCTTGCACAGTATGACCCTGCGGTACAATGACCGTATCCCCTTGGATAACTACATCCTGCAGGTTGCTTCCTTTGACCATCAAATTCGTATCATCATTCCACATGGACATGAAGCTACCGAACATAACGGCGCCGAAAACGACAGCCACAGATCCAGCAGGATGCCTGCGAATGAAGTCCATCCAGCCGTTTCTTTGCTTCATTGGAGGCAGTCCGCTCATAATCTGATCTGTCAGCGTATCAGAAGCTCTTAGTGGTGGCAGCATTCTAACTAGCGCATCTGTTTTCTCTAATTGTTTGAATAACGCATGACAGGCCTGACAAGCAATCAGATGTTCTTTTAATAGCCGAGAATCCGATCCTTGCAAATCACCGTCTAGATATTCATGTATGAGCGGGAGGGCTTCTTTGCAGTTCACCGGGCAGCCACCCCTTTCTTAGACTTTTGCATGTTGTGATATACCATACGTTTCGAATTTAAATATGTTTCACCTTGGAACAGGATTTGTATTGGCATCTTGTTCCTCCTGTTCTAACCGTTTGCGTAAATACTCTCGGCCACGGTGTACTCGTGTTTTGATCGTTGTTACGGGCATATCAAGTACCTCAGAGATCTCCTGAAGAGACATATCCTGCAAATAGCGCAAAATGACGATTGATTTATATTTTTCCGGTAAGGTATCAATCGCTCTACGAATCTGCTCCTGCGTCTCGGACACGATTATTTGTTTCTCAGGCGTGTCTTCAAGACTTGGCAGCATCGTATAATAATCATTGCCTTCTCCGTCCGGCATTTCCGCGTCTAATGAATACGTATTCTTTCTTCTACGCAGTTTATCGATACACAGATTCGTCCCAATTCGAAAAATCCAAGTTGAAAACTTCTGATTCTCATCATATCGGTGCAAATTCGTATATACGCGCAAGAACGTTTCCTGCACCGCATCCTCGGCCTCTTGTTTGTTATTCAGCATACGGTAAGCCAAGTGAAAGATCTTATCCTTATAGAGCTCTACAAGCTCCGCAAAAGCATTTCGATCCCCATTTCTGGCCAGTTTAGCCAGACGTGCTTCAACAAAATTCAATTCGTTTTCCTCCGGCTTCTTAGGCAATTCGACTCTTTTCTAATACATACGCAAAAATTACGTCTTGTTTTCAGAAATTAAGATTCCAACCAAAATTAAACCCATCCCTATCCATTATAACCCATTTGCCGGCTCCACAATAATGAAAAACGCAGCGATAATCGCCACAGGAAGCTCAACCGAACCTAACATCCCCACATGTGTGCTGCCGATTCGCGGAAAACAGATCTTGTATAGAACAAGAAAAGTCGAGCTGCGCTCGATATACGAGGCCCCCGACTTTATCATCCTGTTTATACACTTATGCACTCTATAGTATCAGCCAGTGTTTCTCAGCCCAGCTGCAATGCCGTTAATTGTAAGCAGCACTTCACGCAGCAGAATTGCATCGTCTTCATTATTTTCACGCAGGGCACGAAGCTCTGTAAGCAGTTCAACCTGCATATAGCTCAGTGGATCAACGTAAGGGTTACGAAGGCGAATTGACTCTTGAATAACAGGTACATTATCCAAAATTTCTTGCTGCCCTGTAATCTGCAAAATGATCGAAGAAGTTAATTCATATTCTTCCCTAATGAGGTTGAAAATACGCTCTGCAATCGCCGATTCCTTCACTAAATTCCCGTATTCTTTCGCAATTTGCAGATCCGCTTTGGCAAGCGCCATTTGCAGATTATCAATCATTGTACGGAAGAAAGACCAATCTTCATACATTTCTTTTAAAGTCTCTAGATTCGCTGCATTTCCTTGATAAAAGCTTTGCAGACCTGTGCCTGCCGCATACCATGCAGGAAGCAAATAACGAGTTTGCGTCCATGAGAATACCCACGGAATCGCACGCAAATCTTCGAATCTGTCGCTATTTTTACGCTTGGATGGACGTGAACCGATATTCAGCTCGCCAATCTCAGGCAGCGGTGTGGATTCTTTGAAGAACGTTAAGAAGTCTTCGTCCCGGAAAATGAGATCCTGATATTTCGTCTGTGCTTGCTCCGAAATACCTCGCATAATCGTCTCCCACTTGTCTTCTTGTGGAAGTCTTTGTGGGGAAAGCGATAGTTTGGACGCTGTAATTAAAGCAAAAGTCGCCTGCTCTAAGCTGCGATAAGCAATCCCTTGCAAGGAATAGCGAGAAGATAATACTTCCCCTTGCTCTGTGATCTTGATACCGCCGCCAAGCGTTTCTACCGGCTGTGCAAGAATACTGCGGTTAAGCGGCATTCCGCCGCGCCCCAGTGCGCCCCCACGGCCATGGAAGAACTTCAGCTTCACGCCAAATTTTTTCGCTGCTTCAGTGATATCCTGAAGCGCCATACGAAGCTCCCAGTTTGCTGTAATTACTCCGCCGTCTTTATTGCTGTCGGAGTACCCAAGCATGATTTCGTGAAGCTGAGTATCCGGATCAAGGCTGTCTCGGTAAGCAGGAATTGCTAACAGTGTGCTCATAATGCCTGGTGCCGCATGCAAGTCGTCAATCGTCTCAAATAAAGGTACCGATTGAAGCGTACTTGTTACTCTGCCATCGTTCTCTTTGCGATATAGGCCTGCTTCTTTCGCAAACACTACAACTTCCAAAAGATCACTAGCACCCTGTGTCATACTAATTAGGTAGCTATTGATACAATTGCGTCCAAACTCCTTCTGCGCTTCGCCTACCGTACGGTAAACATCTAAACACTCCTTCGTACCTTCGGAGTAATCCAGGTAAGTTGAAGTGATTGGTCTTGGATCATTCAATACATCTGTCAGAAGCGAGATTTTCTCTTCTTCAGAGAGCTTACTGTAGTCACTCGTAATGCCCATTTTCGCTAAAATCTCTGTCATCGCCGATTCATGCTCTTTACTGTGCTGTCTGATATCTAGAGCAGCTAAGTGGAAGCCGAACAGTTCAACTTGGCGGATCAGCTTTTTAATATATTTGTCAGCTACGTAATCCGCAAAATGCGATCTCAAGCTAGCATCAATAATTTGCAGATCACTAATAAATTCGTCAGGGCTGTTATATTTCTGGCTTGTCGGCACATTAGAGTTGCCCGTGTTATGCACCTTTTCGATCATATATGTTGTTTTGATACGGTAAGGCTCTTTCTCATTGCGCCATACATCCTGCACATTACCAAGTGCTACGCGGTCGCATTGAATGGACTCCAATAAGGCATCGCTAACCGTCACAATATTTTTGCTGAAGCTCATGTGCTCTAGAGTTTCCTTAAGAACCTCTTCATACTTTTGCAAAGCCAGTTGACGGTGCAATCCTAGCGTTTCCCATGTTACATTCGCTCTCACAGATGGATTACCATCACGGTCGCCACCAATCCATGAACCGAATTTCAAGAAAGATGGCACGTGCCATGTATCCTGCGGGTAATATTTATTTAAGCAGCGTTCAAGCTCATGATAAACCTCCGGCAGCACATCGAACAAAGTTTCGTCAAAATAGTACAACCCATTGCGAACCTCATCGATGACCGTCGGTTTACGATCACGCAGCTCGTCCGTTTGCCATAGATTCAGAACTTCTCCAAGCAGCTTCTCACGCAGTTGTTCACGCTCACGGGAAGTTAGCATCGGATTATCCAGCTTCATCATATCTTCCGAAATACGCAGATTAATATCAAGTACGGCTCTACGCATTGCTTCCGTAGGATGAGCAGTCATGACAAGTTCTAAAGAGATAGATTTAAGAATTTCTTGTACTTCTTCAAAAGGGATATGATTGTTTCTTAGTTCCTGAACAATGCTCTCTATGGAACCAGGCTGCACGGACTCACCCGAGGAACGCTCGTAGTCTCTTTTACGGCGAATCCGATGATTCTGCTCAGCAATGTTAACTAGTTGGAAGTAAATAGCAAATGCTCGGATCACTTGATGGCGAATTTCCGGATCAAGCGAAGAAATCGTTTCTTTGAACTCATCATAGATTTCAATGACATAGTGTGCTCTTAAAGACTTACTCATCTCACGAATTTTCTCGACAACATCGAGGAGATCATTGCCGCCCTGATGTACCAGAACTTCACCTAGTATGTGCCCCAAGAAGCGTACGTCCCTGCGAAGCAGATTATTCGTTCCTTGCTTTTGTAGGCCGATTACATTCTCTAACATAACTCTCCACCTCATCTATTCACTATGTTGCATTAATGCTTCTCTCTATAAAAGCTAAACGTTATAAAAACTCATTTCAGAATATTTTACCACAATCCGCTCTTTGCACATAGTAGTAAAATAAAAAAAGACCTAATTAGGCTGTGGTAATTAATGTATGTGCGAAGTACTTTACATGTCTTTTCCCTTCTTGGAAATAAAAAGAAGCCGCCCTAGGCGACCCTTTCTTATATCTCTCGCTCTCTATAAACATGCTTTCTCAGAAGAACCTAAGCTATGCATTTGTTAACGGAACTACAGGCCTCTATTTAGCTAGAGAACCTTACATCCGTCCCTCGTAGGGAACTATGGAACGCTATTTCGTCAATTTCAGTTAATATACTTGCTCTTGGGGCAAATAAAGCCCTATAGTTCCCCCTAATTGGGAATTACGCTGATTTGCTTGAAATAGCGGACTCCAGTTCCCTTTCTCCTCTCCTAACTGCATTAAATCCTCATCAATCATACTTCTCCTTACCAGGCGCAAAAAAAAAAGCCACCCGAAGGTGGCTTTCTCTTTTTGTGAAGCGGGTGATGGGAATCGAACCCACGCTACCAGCTTGGAAGGCTGAAGTTCTACCATTGAACTACACCCGCGCGTATATCGGGATGACACGATTTGAACATGCGACCCCCTGCTCCCAAAGCAGGTGCTCTACCAAGCTGAGCTACATCCCGATACGGTATAACTAATAAAAAATGGCGCGCCCTGAGAGATTCGAACTCCCGACCTTTTGATTCGTAGTCAAATACTCTATCCAGCTGAGCTAAGGGCGCTTAAAATATGGAGCGGAAGACGGGGATCGAACCCGCGACCCTCGCCTTGGCAAGGCGATGCTCTACCGCTGAGCCACTTCCGCAGGGTACCTCAGGAGTATAAATACTGCTGAGGATTTAATGCGCGTAGAGGGACTTGAACCCCCACGGTCGCCCGCTAGATCCTAAGTCTAGTGCGTCTGCCAATTCCGCCATACGCGCATGTTCTAAATAAGGCAAATGGTGAGTCATGTAGGATTCGAACCTACGACACCCTGATTAAAAGTCAGGTGCTCTACCAACTGAGCTAATGACTCATAAAAGAAACTGGGGATCAAGGATTTGAACCTTGGCATGACGGAGTCAAAGTCCGTTGCCTTACCGCTTGGCTAATCCCCAATAATAACATGCCGTCGAGAGGACTTGAACCCCCAACCTACTGATTACAAGTCAGTTGCTCTACCAGTTGAGCTACAACGGCATATACAGTTAATGGTGGAGGCTGACGGGATCGAACCGCCGACCCTCTGCTTGTAAGGCAGATGCTCTCCCAGCTGAGCTAAGCCTCCATGGGAAATACGTAATGGTGACCCGTAGGGGACTCGAACCCCTGTTACCTCCGTGAAAGGGAGGTGTCTTAACCACTTGACCAACGGGCCTTACAAAAAACTACTGGAGCTTCCAACCGGAATCGAACCGGTGACCTCATCCTTACCATGGATGCACTCTACCGACTGAGCTATGGAAGCAATGGCTCCCCGAACAGGACTCGAACCTGTGACAACTCGATTAACAGTCGAGTGCTCTACCAACTGAGCTATCAGGGAATACTGCTTGGCAACGTTCTACTCTCCCAGAACCCTGCGGTTCAAGTACCATCGACGCTGGAGGGCTTAACGGTCGTGTTCGAGATGGGAACGCGTGGATCCCCTCCGCCATCATCACCAAACAGTCAAAGCGTGTTTGCGCCTTGAAAACTAGATACGAAACTTGCGTAAAGGTTTGATTCTTAGGTTTATTGGTTAAGCCCTCGACCGATTAGTATTCGTCAGCTGCATACGTTGCCGCACTTCCACCTCGAACCTATCAACCTCGTCGTCTACAAGGGGTCTTACATACTGGGAAATCTCATCTTGAGGGGGGCTTCGCGCTTAGATGCTTTCAGCGCTTATCCCCTCCGTACATAGCTACCCAGCGGTGCCTCTGGCGAGACAACTGGTACACCAGCGGTACGTCCATCCCGGTCCTCTCGTACTAAGGACAGCTCCTCTCAAATTTCCTACGCCCGCGACAGATAGGGACCGAACTGTCTCACGACGTTCTGAACCCAGCTCGCGTACCGCTTTAATGGGCGAACAGCCCAACCCTTGGGACCTACTTCAGCCCCAGGATGCGATGAGCCGACATCGAGGTGCCAAACCTCCCCGTCGATGTGGACTCTTGGGGGAGATAAGCCTGTTATCCCCAGGGTAGCTTTTATCCGTTGAGCGATGGCCCTTCCATTCGGTACCACCGGATCACTAAGTCCGACTTTCGTCCCTGCTCGACTTGTAGGTCTCGCAGTCAAGCTCCCTTATGCCTTTGCACTCTGCGAATGATTTCCAACCATTCTGAGGGAACCTTTAAACGCCTCCGTTACATTTTAGGAGGCGACCGCCCCAGTCAAACTGCCCACCTGACACTGTCCCCATACCGGATCACGGTACCAGGTTAGAACTCCGATACGATCAGGGTGGTATCCCAACGGCGCCTCCACCCAAGCTGGCGCTCAGGCTTCAAAGGCTCCCACCTATCCTGTACAGATCGTACCAAAGTCCAATATCAAGCTGCAGTAAAGCTCCATGGGGTCTTTCCGTCTTGTCGCGGGTAACCTGCATCTTCACAGGTATTAAAATTTCACCGGATCTCTCGTTGAGACAGCGCCCAAGTCGTTACGCCATTCGTGCGGGTCAGAATTTACCTGACAAGGAATTTCGCTACCTTAGGACCGTTATAGTTACGGCCGCCGTTTACTGGGGCTTCAATTCATAGCTTCGGGGTTACCCCCTAACCACTCCTCTTAACCTTCCAGCACCGGGCAGGCGTCAGCCCGTATACTTCGCCTTGCGGCTTCGCACAGACCTGTGTTTTTGCTAAACAGTCGCTTGGGCCTTTTCACTGCGGCCCCCTCGGGCTATTCACCCTACCGAGGCACCCCTTCTCCCGAAGTTACGGGGTCATTTTGCCGAGTTCCTTAACGAGAGTTCTTCCGCGCGCCTTAGAATTCTCTTCTCACCCACCTGTGTCGGTTTGCGGTACGGGCACCTTCGCCTGGCTAGAAGCTTTTCTTGGCAGTGTGAAATCATGACCTTCGGTACTTAAA
>NZ_JAWCUD010000004.1:0-468129 GCF_032461945.1 Paenibacillus violae | reverse complement strand
TGGTGATGATGGCGGAGGGGACCCACGCGTTCCCATCTCGAACACGACCGTTAAGCCCTCCAGCGTCGATGGTACTTGAACCGCAGGGTTCTGGGAGAGTAGAACGTTGCCAAGCAGTACCCCTATGGGGGATTTTTTTGCAGGCCCTTAGCTCAGCTGGTTAGAGCGCACCCCTGATAAGGGTGAGGTCGGTGGTTCGAGTCCACTAGGGCCTACCATATTCCCTGATAGCTCAGTTGGTAGAGCACTCGACTGTTAATCGAGTTGTCACAGGTTCGAGTCCTGTTCGGGGAGCCACTTTCTTCTTTATCCCATGGAGGCTTAGCTCAGCTGGGAGAGCATCTGCCTTACAAGCAGAGGGTCGGCGGTTCGATCCCGTCAGCCTCCATTTCATCTAAGGCTCGGTAGCTCAGTCGGTAGAGCAGAGGACTGAAAATCCTCGTGTCGGCGGTTCGATTCCGTCCCGAGCCACCATGTTATAGGGGCATAGTTTAAAGGTAGAACAAAGGTCTCCAAAACCTTTGGTGTGGGTTCAATTCCTGCTGCCCCTGTCCAAAATGAAGCTATCATCATTCTGTTATACATCTAGGAGCTGCCACGGCAGCTCTTTTTTGTATTCCATTTTACAATAAAGGTTGGTATCCTATTATTTCATGCGGTAAGCGTAGCGCTCGTCAAGAGCCATAATTTCATTTATAATCGTGCAAGATATCGCACAAAATACGTCGTACTAGTGGTAGATGATGTAAATCTGGATAAGGAGTCTGTTATGACGATTTATTGCAAGGTTCTGATTGTTGATGATGAGATGTTGGTGCGCCAAGGCATCCGGCATCTTTTGGATTGGGAAAGCGAAGGATTTCAAATTGTGGGTGAAGCCTCCAATGGCAAAGAAGCGTTAGAGATGGTTCATTTGTACCAACCGAACATTGTGCTGACTGATATCGTCATGCCGGTGATGGATGGCGAGGAATTGACCAGAATCGTAAAGGGCATGTACCCGGAGATGGAAATCGTCGTGCTCAGCAGCTTCGGAGAATTCGAGTATGTTCGCTCTACGTTTCAAAGCGGTGTCGCCGACTACATGTTAAAGCCCAAGCTGGACGCGGTATCTATGTTAGCTGTTCTGAAGAAAACGGCAGAACGAATTCCCGCTTTTCAACATTCGGAATGGAAAAGTGAAAAAAAGCAGTCGGTTGATTACATCCTGGACAAGCTGATATCGGGTTATTCCATTGACTATGACAGAAATGAAATAAGTACGATGGTTCCGTATTCCAGTTTTGTTTTACTCTCGGTGGTACAGGATAAATCCGTGTCCTTGACCCGAAATGAGGAATGGTTAGAAGCGGCACTGAAAGCGATCATTCAAAAAAGGGATAGACCCGTCGCTACACGCCGCCTTTCGCATCAAGACGGCTATATTCGCTACCTGCTGAATCTAGACAACTCCGCACAAGAGGATGCCGTACAGATAGCCCAGCAGCTGCTTGAAGCTAGCGATAAAGGTCATATGTCCATCGTAGTGGCGCTCAGCCATGTTTTTGAACATCTATCTGAGCTGCACGATATTTATACCAATGACATGTTGAAAGTGTTGGACCACCGCTTCTTTTTACCGGATCGCAGACTTCTCATTATCAATGAATTGGAGAAACAGGCGGAGAAAGGAGCTCCTTTTGACATGGAGGCGTTCACCGCAGAACTGAATCATCAAGAGTTTGACTTGGCTTTTGGGCGTCTTAGCACTTATGCTCACTCAATGAATGGCAGACTGGATACCGACATGTTTGAATTTAAATCTTTTTTGGACCACAGTCTGTTTAATATTATTGTTACGCTAAAGCATTTTCACTATGAGGCAAGCTCGTTGGATGAAGGCAAATACGAGTATTTTCGTGCGATTCATGAGGCTGAGCATATTGGGGAAGTTATTCTTTTGTTAGAAAAGTTTTTGAATGAGGCTGAATCGTGCGTCAGCGATAATCGGACGGGATCTCCGGGTATACAGAAAATTTTATTGTATATGGACAAACATTTTTCGCAGCCACTGACGTTAACTGAGGTCGCCAAACACTTCCACTTCAATCCTTCCTACTTGTCCAATTACTTCACGGTTCATAATAAAGAAGGTTTTAATGAATATTTGAACCGGATCCGGATCGATAAAGCCTGTACGTTGCTGCGCGAAAATCCTAATCTCTCCATTTCAGAAATAAGCAACCTCGTCGGATACTCCGATCACAGCTACTTTACGAAGGTGTTCCGAAAGCTGATGGGAATTTCCCCAAGTCACTATCGCAAAAAATAAGCACGAAGGGACTAGGATCCATAATGGGAGCATGGGTAAAGAAAATAACCGATCAAAGTCTGTTTACTAAAATGTTTATTGTGATGGTCGTAAGCATTATTTCCGTTACGATTCTGACCTCTTGGGTCACGGTTCAAATGTCGCAGAAGCTTTTCGTCCAGACGTTCAGTATTACCAATTCGAAAATTATCAATCAGATTAAAACGGGATTAGACGCCATTCATTATTCCAATATAAATATTGCCATTAGTGTCGCGCAAAGCGGCGCGATTAGAAGCTTCCTAACGGAGGGGGATACGGATTCGTTAACGAATTTCAAAACGAATTTCAGTATGAGTGATCAGATGAAGCGAATTCAGTCCGGGATTGGGGCCAAAAATATTGGCATCAGCGTTCTGGGTATGAATGGCAGGAGCTACGTAAGCGATGTCACCTACTGGTCCGGTTCTTCGAAGGAACTCCAGAACAGCCCAATAACACAAGAGACATGGAAACAGCCTGGCAGGATCATGTACAGCTTCATGAGGGCGGGAACATGGGGCTCCAATGAAGATCGGCTTGTTGCCACCAAAGCGCTGCTTTCTTCAGAAAGCAAAGAAGGTTACGGATCGCTCTACATGATGATTAGAGAGAGTGATTTTAAGAAAATTTATGCGAGCTTCACGAGTCAAGGCAATGATGTCATGATTTTGAATCAAAATGGTTTGATTGTTTCCAGCAACAGGGAGGATCTGATCGGAACCATTTCGGAGGAACTCTTGTCAAGCGCCAAGCTAGCCCAGCAATCCCAAGCGACAAGTCAAGAAATGACTTTGTTTAATCATGATGTCATCGTCTTGGCAGATTATTTACCTATGTATGATTTCTATCTCGTCAATGTGATTGATAAACAAATGACACTAGGCCAGATGCTCAATAGGAAGGCCTTATTTATGATTGGCGCCGGTATCGTATTGACGGCCGTGCTTGTTGTATATTTTATCACTCGTAGAGTAACGCGATCTTTAAGGACGCTTGTCATGAAGATGTCGAACATCACCAAAAAGAATTTTCTAAACTACATGGCGGTGACAGGTTCGTATGAGACAAGAGAGCTTAGCAATGCTTACAACTATATGCTTGATGAGCTCAACGATTATATTATTCAGTTGGTGGAGACACAGCAGGAGCAGCGAAAGGCTGAGTTAGCTGCGCTGCAGCAGCAGATTAACCCTCATTTTCTCTATAATACGCTGACTTCCGTTAATATTCTGGTTCAACAAGGAAGTAAAGAAAAGGCAACTGACACGATTCATGCGCTGATTTCTCTCCTGCAAAATACGATTAGCAATGTGAAAGATACGATATCTGTTGAGCAGGAACTTTTGAATTTAAAACATTATGTATTCATCAATCAAGTGCGTTATGGAAACGGCATCAAGGTGGATTACTTCGTTTCGCCGGATTGTTTGAAGTCGCAAGTGCCTAAATTGATGCTCCAGCCATTTATTGAAAATGCGTTTTTTCATGCTTTTAATAAAAAAACGACGGGATATATTTATGTCATAATCACGAAGGAAGGCGATACGCTGCACTGTGAAATCGTTGATAACGGCGATGGCATGGACCTTGCGGAAGCAAAAAGCGAGCAGCGTACCTCAACGAGTGCCAGACAACTTTTTACAGGGATTGGCATTCGCAATGTGCATGATCGCATTCTGCTCCTATACGGAGAAAAATATGGAGTTTCCATTACGAGCACGCTTGGGCAAGGAACAAAAATTGCCATTAGTCTTCCTTGGAGAACTTAGCAAGTCCCCCCATGTATAGAAATCTAAAGAAAGTACAAATTATAAATAAAGTACCAAAATGGTCATTATGATAGCGGATACAATACACAAGATTTTCGCTAATTATGACAAATTTTTTTCTAACAGAAGGGATTTCCGAGATGCTATTCTTTTAAAAGAAAGCATTTTCAAAAAATCAAAACTACACGGGGGGCGCACATGAAAAAGAAAGTTTCAACCATTTTATTGGCTAGTTTTTTGCTGCTATCTGCATGCTCAAGCAAAGCACCTGACACAACTGGAACAGCGACAGGGACTCCAACTGGAACAGGAGCTGCGAAGGAAATTACGGTCTGGGCCTGGGATAAGAACTTCAACATTGCAGCGATGAAGCTGGCACAAGAGGCTTATGCGAAAGATCATCCTGACGTGAAAATAAACATTGTTGAATATGCGCAAGATGATATTATTCAAAAGTTGAACACGGGCTTGAACTCCGGGACAACGACGGGTCTACCGAATGTTGTACTGATTGAAGATTATCGTGCACAAAGCTTTTTGAAAACGTATCCTGATTCTTTTCAAGATTTGTCGGCATCCATCAAAGCATCCGATTTCGCTGATTACAAAATCGGTCCAACAAGCTTGAATGGCAAACAATATGGCCTTCCATTTGATTCCGGAGTAACAGGTTTATATGTTCGCTCGGATTATTTACAACAAGCAGGCTATAAACTGGATGATTTGAAGGATATTAACTGGCAGCAACTGATTGAAATCGGTAAAGCGGTTAAAGCTAAAACAGGTAAAGATTTGTTAACGCAAGATCCGAATGACCTTGGATTAATCCGTATGATGATTCAGTCCGCAGGTGCTTGGTATCTGAAAAGCGACGGATCTACACCGGATCTGAAAGATAACGCAGCTTTGAAAGATGCTTTTGCTACATACAAAGAATTGATGTCCGCTAACATCGTTAAAATCACGTCAGATTGGAATTCCTTCCTGGCAGGTTTCAACAGCGGCAGTGTAGCAGCTGTACCGACAGGTAACTGGATTACGCCTTCGATTAAGTCGCAAGCTGACCAATCCGGAAAATGGGCGGTTGTACCTTTTCCTAAGTTGAAAAATACAGCAAGTTCTGTTCACGCATCAAACCTTGGAGGCAGCTCCTGGTATGTATTGAACAATCCTGGTAAAGAAGCGGCAGCTGAATTCCTTGGCAAAACACTTGGTTCCGACGTGAATCTGTACCAGAAGTTAGTAACAGACGTTGGTGTTATCGGTACGTACAAACCGGCAGCACAAGGCGAAGCTTACACGAAAGCGGATGATTTCTTCGGAGGTCAAAAAGTCATTTCCGATTTCGCAACGTGGACGACGCAAATTCCTAAAGTAAACTACGGCATGCATACGTATGCGATTGAAGATATTTTGAAAGTAGAAATGCAGAACTACCTGAAAGGCACGGATATCAATAAAGTATTAAGTGATGCTCAGTCTCAAGCGGAGTCTCAAATTAAGTAAGTTTTTCCAATTAACCTAAAGGGCGCTGACCCCCGAATTGCATGATCGTGCAAGCGGGGGACAGCGTTTCGATTTTTAAATGCAATATAGGAAGGATCTGGATAAATTGAACTACTCAATGAGTAACCGTGTAAGACTGACAGGTTGGCTGTTTATCGGTATAGCGGTATTGATGATTTGTTTGTTTTACTTCTATCCCATGATTCAGGCGCTGCTGTTGTCGTTTAAAACCGGCGCAGGGGCTAATCTGCATTTCAATGGGGTCAGCAACTATAAGCGGCTTTTGAGCGATAAAACGTTCTTCACAGCCGTAAAGAATACGTTTCTATTTCTAATCATTCAAGTTCCGATTATGATCGTTCTGGCGATGATGATCTCTGTCTTATTGAATGACAGCAAACTTCGCTTCAAAGGATTTTTCCGTACAGCGATTTTCTTGCCTTGTGTCACCTCGCTTGTTGCCTACTCCGTCGTATTCAAATATTTATTTGGCAATGATGGACTTATCAACTTGGCTTTAGTGAAAATGCACTTGATTGCACAACCGATTCAATGGATTTCCGATCCTTTCTGGGCGAAAATTACGATTATTATTGCCATTACATGGCGCTGGACAGGATACAACATGATTTTCTTCCTTTCCTCTTTGCAAAATATCGACAATTCGATTTATGAAGCAGCGCGCATCGACGGAGCCTCTCCGTTCAAACAGTTTTTCTTTATTACGTTCCCAATGCTAAAACCAATCGTTCTTTTTACGTCGATTACATCAACGATCGGAACCCTGCAATTGTTTGACGAGATCATGAATATTACGAAGGGTGGCCCAGGTAACGCAACCCTCTCCATATCGCAGTATATTTACAATCTTTCCTTCAAGTACACACCTGATTTTGGCTATGCGGCGACAGTCTCCTATTCGGTTGTAGCTATGATCATTGTGTTATCTGTCCTTCAAATCAAATTGGCAGGTGATAAATAATGAGAGTACTGAATCGAACAATTGTATATGTTTTCCTTTTTGCCGTAGCTGTCATATCGATTTTCCCATTCCTATGGATGGTCGTTAGTTCAACGAATCTTTCTGTGGATGTAACGCAGGGAAGAATGCTGCCGGGTACCCATTTTGTCGCTAACTTCAATAAACTGGTTGATTCCATCAATCTCATTCCTGCACTCTGGAATTCCCTTAAAATTTCTTTATCGACTACGATATTGGCTTTGCTCGTTGCTTCGCTCGCGGGGTATGCTTTCGAAGTTTATCGGAGTAAAGCGAAGGATGTCGTGTTCAACTTGCTGCTTGTCTCCATGATGATTCCGTTCGCAGCGTTGATGGTTCCGCTTTACCAAATGTTCTCCAGCTTGTCGAAGACGGTTCCTTTTCTCGGAATCAACACGATGACTGCTGTCGTTCTTCCAACATTTACAACGGCGTTTCTCATTTTCTTCTTTCGCCAAAGCACAAAAATGTTTCCGAGAGAGCTTTTGGAAGCAGGACGCATGGATGGGTTAACGGAATTAGGATTGTTTTTCCGAATTTATATGCCAACCATGAAAACGACCTATTCAGCTGCAGCTATTATTACGTTCATGTCCAGTTGGAACAATTACTTGTGGCCGCTTATCGTGCTGCAAACGCCGGAGAAACGCACAATTCCTTTATTGATTTCAAATTTAGGCTCTAGTTATGCACCGGATTTCGGGGTCATTATGACCGCTATTGTCATTTCGACGATTCCGACAGCGCTCGTGTTTTTCCTTATGCAAAAACAATTTGTTGCAGGTATGGTTGGTTCAGTAAAATAGGAGCTGATGGCAGTCAAAACATAGGTGTTATTTCAGTTTTATTTCTCAGGAGGCATTATTCATGAAACATTCGGTTCCAAGCCTTGATTGGCTGCAAGATGTGCGTGTATTTCGAGTTAACAGGTTGGACGCACATTCCGACCACCGCTATTATCACTCGATAGCTGCTGCTGAAGCAGGCGCATCCATGGACATGAGGCATAGCTTGAATGGCAGCTGGCAGTTCAGCTATGCGCCAAACGCAGCGAGCCGTGTGCAATCGTTTTTTCAATTGGACTATAACTGCAGCAGCTGGGAGCATATCCAAGTTCCGGGACATATTCAGCTGCAGGGCTGGGGACAGCCGCAGTATGTGAATACGATGTATCCTTGGGATGGCGTAGAAGCGCTGCGTCCTCCACACATTTCGCAAGAACATAATCCTGTCGGCAGCTATGTGAAAAATTTCCAACTTCCAGACACGATGAAAGGAAAGCCGGTTTATATCTCCTTCCAAGGTGTTGAATCAGCTTTCTACGTGTGGCTTAACGGCGAATTCGTCGGTTACAGCGAAGACAGCTTCACACCTTCGGAATTTGATCTCACGCCTTATATTCGTGAAGGTGAGAATAAGTTGGCCGTTGAGGTTTATCAAAGAAGTACAGGAAGCTGGCTGGAGGATCAGGATTTCTGGCGGTTATCGGGCATTTTCCGGGATGTATACTTATATACGGTTCCTAAGGTGCATGTGTGGGATTTGCGTGTAAAAGCAGATTTGGATGATGCGTATGTGGAAGGATTGCTCGAAATTGATCTTGATCTCCGAGACGCTCATGCAGAAACGGCTAGTGCCAAGCTTGAATTGAAAGATGCTAAGGGACAGGCGATTCTTACAGAAAAGGGCGAATTCCGAAACGGCAAGCTGTCTTTCAACCTCGCTGCGGGCATTGTTCAGCCATGGAGTGCAGAAAATCCATATTTATATGCGGCATGTATTTCGATCTACGATGAGAACGGAAGTTTGGTCGAGGCCATCGTGCAAAAGACCGGCTTCCGCCGATTTGAGATGAAAGACAAGCTGATGTGCTTAAATGGCAAACGGATCGTATTCAAAGGTGTAAACCGCCATGAATTCAACAGCCGCAGCGGACGAGCCATCACGAAGCAGGATATGTTATGGGACATTCAAACGCTGAAACGCAGCAATATCAATGCAGTCCGTACTTCCCATTACCCGAACCAGACCTTATGGTATGAGTTATGTGATGAGTATGGCGTCTACGTCATCGACGAGATGAATTTGGAGACGCACGGCTCGTGGCAGAAAATGGGGGCTGTCGAGCCTTCGTGGAACATTCCGGGCAACGATATGCAGTGGCAGGATATCGTACTTGACCGTGCGATTTCGATGGTTGAACGCGATAAGAATCATCCTTCGATTCTCATCTGGTCCTGCGGAAACGAATCCTATGCCGGCCAAGTTATTTTGAATGTAGCCGACTATTTCCGTGAGACGGACCCAGGCCGACTCGTTCACTACGAGGGCGTGTTCCACAATCGTGATTATGACGCTACTAGCGACATGGAAAGCAGAATGTATGCCAAACCTGCGGACATTGAAGCATATCTCAACAGCCAACCGGCCAAACCGTATATCAGCTGCGAATATATGCACGCAATGGGCAATTCCGTCGGAGGGCTTCACAAGTATACGGAGCTGGAAAACAAATATCCAATGTATCAAGGCGGCTTTATTTGGGATTATATCGATCAGGCGATTATGAAAAAAGATCGGAATGGCCGTGAATTCTTGGCGTATGGCGGGGATTTCCAAGACCGTCCTACGGATTACAGCTTTTGCGGCAACGGACTGGTATTCGCTGATCGCCAGCTGACTCCTAAGATGCAGGAAGTTAAATTTCTTTATCAGAATATCAAGTTGGAACCTACTAGAAACCATATTAAAGTAATTAACGAAAATTTATTTGTGAACACAGATCAGTATGTCCTTGAATATCGCCTTTATCATGAAGGAACGGAAATCGGTCATGGATTTAGGGATGTTGCCGTTGAAGCGCAGAGCGAAAGCATCGTTCCGATCGAGCTGCCAGACGTGAATGGGCAATCAGGTGAATACTGCATCCAGGCTTCATTGGTGCTCAAAGAGTCTGCGATATGGGCCGACGCCGGGTTTGAGACGGCATTTGGCCAATCCACTTTCATCATAGAAGCAAATAGTCAAAATGAACAACCTGCCGGTGAAGTCAACGTGGTAGAGGGAGACGTCAATATCAGCGTCACTGGGAAAGGATTCGCCGTCATTTTCTCGAAGCAGGTAGGATCACTTGTTTCGCTTAGATACCATGGTCGTGAGATGATTGCGATACCTCCGGCTCCGTTATTTTGGCGGGCTACCACAGACAATGATAAAGGTACCGCAATGGGCTATACGGCCGGCGCTTGGTATGCCTCGAGTCTGGCGCGCAAATGTGTCAGCACAGAGTTGAAGCAAGAGAAAAGCTCGGCAACGGTTGCCTTTGAATACAGATTCAGCATTAGCTCTGAAGTCAGCGTTCGTATTGCTTATACGGTGCATGCGGATGGAACCATTCGGGTACACACGAATTACAAAGGAGCAGCGGGTCTGCCGAATCTTCCGATCCTTGCCGTTTCCTTTAAGATGTCGGCTGATTATAACCAGTCAGAATGGTACGCAATGGGACCGGAAGAAAACTATAGCGATCGCAGCTTCGGAGCTCGTTTGGGAATCTTCAGCCGTCAGGTTGATCAGTTGCCAACACCGTACCTCGTGCCACAGGAATCGGGTAATCGAACTGGTGTTCGTCGTGTGAGTGTGACGGATGTGAAAGGGAACGGTCTTATGATTAAGGCTGACCCACACGCTCCAGTAGAATGCAATTTGTCTCCATATACGGCATTTGAGCTTGAGCATGCTGACCATGCTTGGGAGCTGCCGGATGTTCATTATACGGTTGTAACAGTTGCCGGCAAACAAATGGGTGTCGGTGGCGACGATAGCTGGGGAGCGCCTGTGCATGAGGAATATCAGATTCCGGCTGACCAGGAAATCTCGTTTGAGTTCGTTATTGCTAGTGCAGGAAACTAGTTATATATGTAAATGGAAACAGCCCGAGACATTTGTCTTGGGCTGTTTTGTGTCGTCTTGCGTGAAGTGACCAAACTGCTCGGTATGACCGCCTCGCGCCCATGTCTATACTGCACTTTATACAACATAGAACTGCTTTAAACCCCAACACCCCACTCTTCATTGCACAAACTACAATGAATTCAACGCAAATAGCGTAAAAACTGCGCTATCCTCACCAAATCGTTGTACTTTGTACAACGTTGAAGGAGGCAGCGGCCGACCTGGGGCCTTAATATTGCACAAAATGCAATATACTGATGGCGGTGGCCATTGTTTGCGACTGACATTGGATTTCATCCAATGTCACACTCATCCACAACGCGCCTGCGCCGTGCAAATGGCTCGTAGTTTTTGGAAGGGAACTACAGTCCTCTATTTTCCTGTAAACTTACTATTTTCCATTTCAAAGGGAACTACAGTCTACTATTTTGCCGATTTTACATGAATAACATGTCATGGAGGCTAAAGAAGACCCTGTAGTTCTGCTAGGAAAGGAAAACAACTCATTTTCCCCCAAATAGAGTACCCTAGTTCCCTCCAATCGTAAAACTTTCGTTCAACTCTTATGTAAATTGCAGGGTGAGGTAGGAGTTGCTGTTGGTGAACAGTCTGAATGGACGTCAGCCAGGCGACGATACGACCCACACAATAGATTGCCATAAAATTACAAGAAATGCCTGAAATCTGTAAATACAAATAGCTAGAGGGACATATATGCTTGATATGCGCTCACTTTTGATTTGAGGGTAATGCCAAGTTGAGAAGGAGAGGAGGCATATTCAAGAAGATTCGTTTCATAACTCGTGAATCCAGTAATTCAAAAGAGGAGAATTGTACAAATGAAAACGACCAAAAGGCTTGTGCAGTTATTTATCTTTTCTATGCTGATCTGTATCATTCTTCCGTCTAGTTTATCCAAAAGCCATGCGGCAGATTCCAATCCCAATGCAACAAATTATGGCTTGAAAGCTGACTATTACAAGAACTCGGGACCCGATGAGTTTAGGTTTGAAGACTTGGTTACGACGGTGGTCGATCCGTACATTAATTTTAGTTCATTGGAAGGAGCATTCACAACGCTGGTAGGGCAGAACAATCACGTGAATGTGAGATGGACAGGACAGATTACACCTGAGTTTTCCGAAAATTATACGTTCTGGATGATTGGTGACAACGGTTTCCGATTATGGATTGACAACAAACTAATCATTGATCATTGGGTCAATGACTGGGATAAAGAACAAACAAGCAGTCCGATTACCTTGGTAGCCGGCAAGAAATACGACATTAAAGTGGAGTATTTCGAGAATGACGGCGGGTCCAATTTGTTTTTACGGTGGGGCAGCCCAAGTGTGCCGAAGCAAATCGTACCTGCAACAGCCTTCACGCTGCCTGTCGATTTTGAGAATAGCGGACCCGTTGCCGGATCGGTTCTGCCTGATGGATTGCATGCCGAATTCACATTTGCGGAGGCATTAGCGGAGCTGGGCAGCGATGCGCACAAGCAACTTTCGGCTAATGTGCTCGGGAAGGATTGGCCGATCAAATCGGCGGTTTTAAAGTCCGGTGATCCTAAAACGATTCAGATAGAGTTTGAATATCCGATGTATTACCAAGATGCCCCGATGGCCAATATCGGATATACAGGCGGCGGCGCTCTTGTGTATGCAGCTAGCGGTAAGCCACTCAAAGATTTTTATCTTGCAATCAAAAATTACTCTACTTATCAGATCGAAACGCCGTGGGCAAGCCAAGTTGATCCGAGCAATCCGTTGCCGGATTATCCGAGACCGCAGATGGTTCGCGATCAGTGGCTAAACCTGAATGGGAAGTGGGAATTCCAACCCGCCAAGCAAGAGGACGCCCTTCCAACAGGTCAAACGCTGAAAGAGAACATCACGGTACCGTTTGCCGTGGAATCCCGGCTTTCAGGCATCCAACGCCAAGAGCAGCTTATGTGGTATAAGCGAAATTTCACGGTGCCGCAAAATTGGAATGGCCAACATGTGAAGTTGAATTTTGGCGCAGTGGATTACGAAACGGACGTCTATGTGAACGGAACAAAGGTAGGAAGCCATAAAGGCGGCTACACGTCATTCAGTTTCGATATAACAAGTCAGTTGAAACCCGGGGAAAATGAATTGATTGTTCATGTACTCGATTATACGGATACCCAAGGGGATCAAATTAAAGGGAAACAAACCGTTGTACAACCAGGAGGCATCTGGTATACGTCGGTGTCCGGGATCTGGCAAACCGTTTGGCTGGAGCCTGTCGCGAGCGCAAGTATTGACCGGATGAATATGGTGCCTGATATCTGGAATGGCCAGTTGAAGCTGACCGTAGATGCGGTAAATGGTACAGGTAAAACGGTGGAGGCTGTGGCACTAAAAAATGGCGTTGAAGTCGGTCGCATTAACGGAAACGCAGGTACTGAATTGCAACTTCCGGTACCGAATGCGAGATGGTGGACACCGGACGACCCGTTCCTCTATGATCTCAAGGTGTCTTTGAAGGATGGCGGAACGATCATCGATAATGTTGACAGTTACTTCGGAATGAGAGAAGTGAAACTGGGAAAAGTCGATGGCATCCAGCGTCCATTGCTGAATGGGAAGTTCGTTTTTCAAATGGGAACCTTGGATCAAGGGTATTGGCCGGACGGCCTGTATACAGCGCCAACCGATGAGGCATTGAAATTCGATATTGCAGCCGAGAAGCGGATGGATATGAATATGATCCGCAAACATATTAAGATCGAACCGGCCCGTTGGTATTACTGGGCAGACAAGTTAGGACTTCTCGTTTGGCAGGACATGCCAAGTGGAACCAGCAGAGATGTCTCGGCTCAACCGCAATATTACAAAGAATTCGATGAAATGATTAAGCAATTGCAGAATTCACCTTCCATCATCGTTTATATTGTTTTTAATGAAGGGTGGGGGCAATTCGACAACGGCGGTGATTATACCCGAGAGGCAATTGCACATGCGATAAAAGCAGATCCAACTCGCCTCATTAATGGAGTTACCGGTTGGTATGATGCCGGAGGCGGGGCCAATGAGTCCAAAGCAGGACATTTCCTGGATTGGCACAAATATCCTGCACCCGAGTCGCCGACGCCTTCGGAATATCGGGCAGCCACGCTTGGCGAATATGGGGGCGTAGGACTTCGCGTGCCAGGGCATGAATTCAGTCCTTTGACCGTGTATGCCGGACTGGCGATGAACACGAAAGAAGAGTTAACAGATCAATATATTCGTTATATCAATACGATCAAAACACTCAAAGATAAACCTGGACTTAGTGCGGCCGTATATACCCAAATTTCGGATGTCGAATACGAAATCAATGGACTTTTAAGCTACGACCGCAAAGTGGAAAAGGTAGATTTCGCTCGCGTTGCCGCAGCACACAGGGAATTAATTGGCAATAGCAATAAGTCCGACCTTTTGACCAGAATTCAAGCGGCGAAGCAGCTTCGTGATAACGCCGCTGTAGGCGATGGACCGGGGCAGTACAAGCAGCAAGTCGTGAATCTTTTCTCAGCGGCCATTGTAAGCGCACAAGCTGCGTATGACAACGAGCAAACTACCGCGGACGGCATTAAAACAGCGATAACTGCGCTGGATGCAGCCACGAAGCAATTTCTCGATAAAGCCAACAATCCTTTGCCTTTTGTTGATACATTTGATGATCGGAATGCAGCTGGTTGGACGACGTATGGTGGTGAGTGGAGTGCTGCTAACGGCAACTACACCGTAATTAACGGTGAAGGTTACAAAGCTGTGGCTAACGATACGAAATTCAAAGACTTCACTTATGAGACGGATATCTCCATGAGTGCCAGCCCTAATTTAGCTAATGCCGGCGTCATATTCAGAGTGAATAATCCAACGGTTGGAACGGATAACTTGCAAGGATATTATGCGGGCATTACATTGGCTGGTCGTGTTCAACTGGGCAAGCTGAATAACAATTGGACAGAACTGGCGAATAAAGCGCTCCCTTCGATCACCGTAGATACGGTCTACCGGTTAAAGGTTGTAGCCAAGGGGCCTAACATTGATGTTTATGTGAATGATACACTCGTGGCTAGTGCGGTTGACGGTACCTACACAGAAGGTGCTATTGGGGTACGCACATACAAGGCCAATGCAACGTTCGATAACATTCGTGTGACTGAAATGGAAGATGCGGTACAACCGAACATGACTTTAGACGGAGCAAGTCTTGTTAATGAAGGTTCGACGTTCGCGGTGAAGCTTGGTGTATCCAGTGTAACAAATGCGGTCTACGGATCAGATGTTACGTTGAAGTATCCAGCAGATTTGTTTGAACTGCAGAAAGTAGACTCAGCTGCAGATGCTATTGCCGTTGTTCATTATGTCGATGATCACAAGGGCAGCGTTCGTATGGTCCTCGCGAACATCGGAGGAGATGATCGAAGCAAGCATGAAACACCGCTGGTTACACTGCAATTTAAAGCGAAGGGTTCTCCGAATTCCTCTGGCAACATCTCGGTGCTCAAAGCCATTTTGGCCGATGAGAAAGGTGTGGAGATCGAAGCCGTACCTGCTGAGCTTGCGGTGAGCATTGAGGGTTATGTCTCGGATGGCGACTTGAACCATGACAGTAGATATTCGATTGGTGATTTGGCAATCCTTGCTACTCATTATGGGAAAAATAGCAGCAGCCCGGATTGGAATATTGCTAGAGCAGCAGACTTGAATGGCGATGGCAAAGTAGATGTTGAAGATCTGGCGAAAATGGCACAGAAGGTTTTGAATCAATAGGAAGAATGATAGAAGAATGGAATCATGGCTTTTTTAGCCTGATTCCATTTTTTTTGATGTTTTTGGGACTTCAGGGAACTACAGTTCGTTACTTTATCTTTCTCCAAATAGAGGACTCCAGTTCCCTTTAGTCGAGCCTTTTCAATTGATTGATCATTTCTTGTGGCTCCGTTCGATTCATGAAATCAGGATCGACGCGGGCATAACGGATAATAAGCTGCCTGTCAATGAGGTAAGTCGCCGGAACCGGCAGCAGCCAGCGGTCGCTTTCATTGAACTTGGCGAGATCCCGCCCAAGTATGCCAGTAAAGGTATTTTGAAGATAAGCAGGTAATTCAAATAAAAGCTTGTAACTGTCGGCGACCTGGCCGTTCGGATCGCTTAGCACGTGAAACGTAAGCTGCTCCTTCTCCATCTGAGACAGCGAGTTGTCGGGGCTTTGTGGAGAGACGGCCATCAGTTGGCCGCCGATCTTCTGAATTTCAGGCAGCAATTGCTGATAAGCTCTAAGCTGGACATTGCAGAATGGGCACCATCCGCCCCGGTAGAAAATGAGAATGACCGGGCCATTGGCAAGCTGGTCGTAGAGGGTGATTTGCTCTCCGAGCGGATTAGTTAATGTAAAGTTGGGGGCACGATCCCCCTCATTCAAACCAAAAACGATACCGGATTGCTGCTGCTCCTGGATATGGCGGAAAATGTTCACTTGAGCCATTTCAGGCACTTTTGCAATAAAACCTGCTTTGGTTTGTTCCAATTGTTCGTTCATCGACATGGGACAACGCTCCCTTTTGAATGGAATTTTGGCGCTTCACTCTGGGTCTCATTGAACATAAGATACCATATGGTATCTTTTAATTGTACCATACATCCAATAAATGGCAATGGATCCCTCGAAAAATTTGCTATAATGAATTATCGACTACGGTTTGTACGGAGGGCTTATGAAAAAAGGAGATAGAACCAGGGAACACATCATCATGAAATCTGCCGAACTTTTTAATCAACATGGCTATGCGGGTTCATCGTTAAACGATATTATTGCCGCCACCGGCATTAAAAAGGGAGGCATCTATCGCCACTTTAGCAGTAAAGACGAAATTGCCCTCGAAGCCTATCAATATGCGGCTAGTACAGTCGGCAGGAGATTCACCGAAGCTATGGAGAAAGAGGAGTCTGCCTCGGGGCGATTGCTCGCTTTTTTTCACGTCTACGAAGATGTTGTGGATAATCCCCCTTTCATCGGCGGGTGTCCCTTGCAGAACACAGCGGTAGAGAGTGATGACACTCATCCGATATTGCGTGATAGAGCGCAGCGTGGTCTTATTAGTACTCTGGATATGATGAAAAATATTATTCGTGAAGGCATACGATTGGGGGAATTTAAGGGGAATTTGGATGTAGATGCATTGGCTACGTTTGCCCTTTCCTTATTGGAAGGAGGCATCATGTTGAGTAAGCTAGAAGGTAACAGCAGGCATATGCATAGGAATATTGCCAGTTTCTCTTCGTACCTGAAGCAGTGTTGTTTGAATGTTCATTGAACGGCCGCACCTGCTCCCGGCACCTCGAATCATCTCAGGAAATTCGAATCAGCATACTGGGGACTGCGGACAAATACGGATGGGAAGTGAATCATTAGCATGATGGTACGATTTAAGGCTTATTGCCATGCTATTTTAAACAAATACCTTTCAGGGGAATCTATCGATTACCGTCAGGTCATCTCATTATTTCTACCGATTCTCATCGACCAAGCCTTCCTTGTCGGCTTAAGTTTGGTGAACACGGCGATGATTAGTTCATCGGGCGTGGCGGCGATCAGCGCCGTAAGTATGGTCGATTCGCTCAACATGTTTTTGGTTAACGTTTTTGTCGCCATAGCGACCGGCGGTACAGTCGTCGTGGCGCAGTATAAGGGCAGCGGGAACGATAAAATGGTTTCCAAAGCGGCGGCAAGCTCGCTTTCCGCGGTCACGTTGGTTGCGGTAGCGCTCAGCCTGCTCGTCTTGCTGTTTTATCATCCTATTCTTAAGGTGCTGTTCGGCACGGCGGAGCCGGAAGTGTTCTCCCATGCCGGTACCTATTTGGTGGGCAGCTGTATCTCCTACACGGGGATCGCGATCAAGGAAGCGGTTAACGGAGCGCTTAGAGGGATCGGCAGAACGAGAGTGACCTTGGTGCTGTCTTTGATCATGAACCTCACCTACGTGCTGCTCAATGTCGTATTTGTCCATTATCTGGACATGGGCGTTCTAGGGTTGAGCGTGGCTGTGAATATTTCCCGGTATGTAGCGGCTTGTTGCGCATTATTCTACCTGCTGCGGATGGATGCCAGCCTGCGAATTCAACTTCAGGATGTACTCGAATGGAATTTCTCCATGTTTAAGAGAATCATGTTCATTGGGCTGCCATTCGCAGCGGAGCAGTTATTTTTTAACGGGGGAAAAATGTTAACCCAAATCTATATCGTCAGCCTGGGCACCTATGCGATTGCAACTAACGCTATCAGTTCGGTCATCGCCATGCTGCTGCAAATCCCTTCAATCGCCTTGTCGACGGCGTTAGTCACGGTGGTAGGGCAATGTATCGGGAGGCGCAATATTCAGGATGCCCGCAAATTTACGAGGTCGTTTATGTGGCTGTCATCGGGTGCCCTCTTATTGATGGGGCTGCTGTTACTTCCGTTTTTCAATCCGCTTGTAAGAATGTTCAGCCCTCCGGCAGAGATTATGGACGATCTGTATCTCATTATGCTGGTCAATTTCTTAGCTCAAATTCCGCTATGGTCGATCAGTTTCCTGCTGCCAGGGGCACTGCGAGCTGCGGGGGATTCACGTTTCACCTCGATTTCTTCGATGCTGACCATGTGGTTGTTCCGGGTTGTGCTCGGCTATGTGTTCGGCATCACCCTTGGTTACGGCGTTATCGGGGTTTGGGCGGCTATGCAATTGGAATGGGGCGTGCGCGGGGCGGTTTTCCTCTGGCGCTACTATGGGGACAAGTGGTATAAACACCGCTTGATCGAGCCAACGGGCGGGAAATAAGCCAGGAAATAAGCCCCATTCCATGAGGGGTCATTTGAGAGCTTGTTTGCTTGCATAATACTTGGGCAGCACGCCTACTTTTTTCTTAAACATGCGCAGGAAGCCGGTGTAATCATTAAAACCTGACCCCATGCAGGCCTCGGTAACGTTGTAACCATCTGCGAGCATTTTTTTGGCAAGCGCAATCCGTTTGTAGATGATGTACTCATGGATCGTGCTGCCTGTATGTTTTTTGAAAAGTCTGCTTAGATGATATTTGCTGATAAAAAACATTTTCTCAAGCCGTTCAAGGGTCAAATCTTCCGTGAGATGTTGATCGAGATAGGCCAGGATAGGGCTCAATCTTTTCGGCAAATCCATGCCGTTTTCGTTTGCTTTGTTGGTATAAAAGAATCGATGAACCAGAACAAGAATTTCAATCAAACAGCCAAGTTTCACGAGGGAATCGCCTGGAAATGGATGGTTGATGATTTCATTATATTTCGTAAACAAATCAAGCAAGGCGGAGGATTGTTGTTCGCTAAGCTTGATTTTGTTTTTTTCACCGGCGGGACGATCATAGAAGCATTGAAGCGGTTTCAAGTTTTCGGTTTGAAAGAGAGCAATCAGAGCCGGATTAAATTCTATGGTTACACGTTCATATAAGTCGTCTGTCGTGAGCGCAGGCTTATGAATTTCATGCTCATTGGTAATGATGAGATCACCGAATTCCAGAGGATACATCGTCTTGTCAACGAAATAGTTCACATCACCCCGGATTAAAAAGAAGATCTCACAGCCCTGATGCAAATGAAAATGAACATTAAAGGGGGCTGTTCGAATGGCATGACGGAATTTCACATGTTCATCAAACTGTTCCAAGTAATCAGAAATCAAGATAATGACCTCCTGTGATGAGAGCAAGTTTATCCACTTTTGAGGCAATTTCATCAAGGAAGTGGTAATTGTAATGATATAGGATGATAGTGTGATATTCAATAGATTTGGGAGGGAACTACCTATGAGTGAGCAAAAAATCAAATTTGGACTTGTTGGCATTGGCAATATCGGAAATACGCATTTGAAGTATTTGAGTGAGATGGACAATGTAGCGCTTGTGGGCGTTTGTGATGTAGATAAAGAAAAAGCTGATTTGAATGCTAAAACGTATGGGACGACGGCTTATTACGATGTCTTGGATTTATTGGACAACTCCGGGCTGGATGTCATCATTATCGCCGTTCCCCATTACGATCATCCATACATTGCCATTGAGGCTTTCAAACGCGGGATTCATGTCATGTGCGAGAAACCGATCGCCGTTCATGTCAATGATGCCAACCGCATGATTGAAGCTTATGAATCCGCTAAAGAGACATACCCGGGCCTCCAGTTTGCCATTATGTTTCAAGAAAGAACGCTGCCTTTCTATGCAAAGCTCAAAGAAATTGTGGAAAGCGGAGAGTTGGGCCAACTCACTCGCGCTACTTGGATTCATACCAAATGGTTCCGCTCCCAGTCTTACTATAATAGTGGTGGATGGCGTGCGACATGGGCCGGCGAGGGCGGCGGCATCTTGACGAATCAGTGTCCGCACACGCTCGATATGTATCAATGGTTGTTCGGGCTGCCTTCGCTAATTTCCGGTCATGCGCATATCGGTAAATATCATGACATTGAAGTTGAGGACGAGGTAACCGCTTACTTTGAACATTCAAACGGGATGATCGGGCATTTGATTGTGACAACAGCTGAGCTGCCGGGAACGAACCGCCTGGAAATTGTCGGCGATACCGGCAAACTGGTGCTGGAGAACGATAAGCTGCTTCACTATAAATATCAGGAATCCATGCTCACGTTCACGAGAGAGACTGAGCAGAAATTTGCCACTTGGCAGATTGAACCGGAGGAAGTTGAAGTGGATGAGGATGCTCCTAATGGCCATCATGTCGTAACCGGCCGCTTGGTTGACCGCCTCCTAGGCAAGGAAACAGATTTGATTGCCGAAGGACCGGAAGGTCTTGGCTCTTTGACGCTGGCTAATGGCATTATACTGTCTTCCTTCCAGAAGCGCCCTGTTGAGGTACCAATTGACGGCGATGCATTCCAATCTCACTTGGACGAACTGATCAAATCTTCTACATTTGTGAAAAAGGTCGTCACAGAGTCTAAAACGCAAGAAGATATGTCAGCTTCTTTCGGCAGCAGCAAATAATAAAGGAGAGATGGCCATGCTTAAAGCTAAAATTACTTGTTTCGCCGATGAAATATCGCAGGATTTGGAAGAACAGTTAGACGTGCTGCAGCAAGAGGGGATCTCCTATATTGAGCTGCGGAATGTTTGGGGCAAAAATGTCTTGGAGCTAAATGATGAGGAGCTCTCCAGCATCCACCAAATATTGAAGGAACACGGTTTTCAAGTATCTTCCATTGCTTCTCCCATCGGTAAATATCCGGTTGCGGAAGAATTTGGTCCGCAAGTGCAAGCGGTCCAGAAGGCAATTCATGCAGCACACGTGTTAGGAACCCCGTATATTCGTATATTTTCCTACCATCCGCCCGAGAATGCGGATCTCGATACGTGCAGAGACGAAGTACTGCGCAGAATGAAGCAATTGGCAGAGATCGCAGAACAGAATAACGTTGTCCTTATTCTTGAGAATGATAATAACTTGTATGGAACGACGGATGAACGTTGTTTGGAAATTTTACAGCATTGCGCGTCCGATTCCCTGCGTATGGCTTTCGACCCAGGTAACTTTGTTAAGAATGATATTAAACCGATGCAGGACGCGTATCCGAAACTCCAAGCCTATACGGATTACATTCATATTAAGGATGCTACGTTCGAACCGAAGCTATTTGTTCCTGCCGGAGCGGGTGACGGAGAGGTTGATGCACTGCTGCTGTCTCTAAAAGAGAGAGGCTACGACGGGTTTCTGTCTGTAGAGCCGCATTTGCAGCATTACATGCCGCACGCGAGTAATCCTAAACGTGTTGTCACTGCGGTCCGCGCACTCAAGCAACTGCTTGAACGGGCGGAATACCAGTGGGAGTAGAGTATTCATAAGAAATTAGAAAAAAGAGCTGAATCCATTTGGATTGGCTCTTTTTTAGATTATGGACTGTTTATAAATCCTGTGGAATAAAGTGACATTATTTTTTGCCAAGGAATCCTTCCTTGAAAATATTCAGTAAATATTCGAGCGTTGTCGGATCGCTATACGTTGAAGCTTCCGTATCGATCTCGATGACGTGCTTGTTCTTGACGGCCGGAATGTTGTTCCATGTTTCGGTTTTCATGAATGAATTGTTGGCTGCCGAGCTTCTGCTAAGGACAAGGTAGTCTCCGGCATAATTGGGGATAACCTCTTGTGAGAGCGCATAGTAGCCTGGGCCCAGGGCATCCTTTTTAACTTTCTCAGGCATGTTTAAACCCATTGCTTGGTAGAGGACTTCAGTACCGCGAGCCCAGTTATTGCCGAATACATAGAAGTCCTTCGAATCTGTTTCAATGACGGATACAGTAGCCTGGTCACCGATTTTGGCTTTGATTTCCTTGCCGATATCTGCCGCACGTTTCTTGAAATCATCGATCCAATTTTGCGTCTCTTTTTCTTTTATTCAGCAATTTACCGATTTCAAGCTGTTGGGCTAGATAGTCCAGTTTGCCCCACGTATAGACGACAGTTGGCGCAATTTGTTTTAACTTTTCGATATTTTTCGATTCGGAGCCAGCGATAATGAGATCCGGTTTCTGCTCGATAATTTTCTCAAGTTCATTATCTGAAACAACATGGATGCCATTCAGTTTTTCTTTGAAAAGAGGGTTCTTATTCGTCCATTCGTCGACTCCGACCAGTGTGCCGCCTAGCGATAGCACGTTCGGCGCATTCGTCAGGGCAACGATACGCTTAGGACTCGACGGAACCTGAACAGGTCCTGTCTCGGATGCATAAGTCATCATGCCGGAAGCTTCTTTGGCAGCGGCTGGCGCGTTCGAGCTTTGTGGGGAAGCGGCAGGGCTATTGCTTGTCGCATTGTTGCCGCAAGCGGTAATAGCGAACATGAACACGAAGAGAATAGGTATAAAAAGCTTGTTTTTCATCTTGGAGTCTCCTTAATGGTGGAACTAAACCACATATTTATTGATAATGATAATCGGTCTCATTAAATAAATATAGATACTAGCTGCCTGTTTGTCAACGAGAATCTCATTTTTTATCTTCTCTGCACGCATGATAAAGCCACCACGTATCGAGCAGCGGCGCGGATCTTAGACTTTTTGCTGAAGAAAATGTTGTTTTTTGAAAAACAGATAGAACCTTTGTCGAATGCTAATTTATTAGCAGGGAATGTCGTGTTTTTGGTGAAATTGTTGCTAGTAGCTTACAAGCTGTGTTCCTTTTGCATGAAATAGAGATGGGGGTCGTTCGATGTATAGACTATTAATTGTCGATGATGAGCCAAGACACCGGGATGGGCTAGCGAATCTGATCGGGAAATTAAGGCCGGAATACCATGTATATAAGGCTAAAAATGGAAATGAAGCACTTAGCGTTATGGCTGACAATCCCATTGATATTGTTTTTAGCGATATCCGTATGCCCCAAATGGATGGATTGCAGCTGCTTGAACATCTGGATGCCTACGAAAAACCGCCTATTCTTGTCGTATTAAGCGGTTACCGACAATTCGAATACGCACAAAAAGCGATAAGCTTAGGGGTATGCGAATACTTGCTTAAACCTGTTGATGCAGCGACTCTGAAAAATACCTTGGAGAAGATTGAAAGAGAAATAGCCTCCAATCACACACAGCTGCAAGAAAATGAAAATGCGCTTATTAAACTTAATCAAACGCTTCCTATTTACAACGATCATTTGATGAATCAATGGGTTGCTGGGCATATAGAGGGGAAAAGCCTGTCTGAATTGCGAAAATTACTTCCTCCGATCGAGGCGGGCACAATTTTGCTCACAGAGATCAATGCGTTTAGATCAGCGGATTATATCGATGATTTCCAGGCCAAACAATTTTTGAAGGGGCAAATAGAACAAACTTTAGGGCCTGCAGCAGGCTCTGTTTCATTTTCCTTGGAGGACAGAAGAAGTATACTTGTTACCGTTATCTCCACCCGTTCATTCGAAATCTGCTCGACTGAAACGCAGGATAAGCTGCGCGCATGCATTCGACAAATGAAGGAAAACGGATTGGAGATCACCATAGCGCTGGGAAGCCAATGTGAGGATATCATCAGGCAAGCTAAACAAGCCTTCGAAGATGCCAAACGGGCTTTATCGTATCAATTTTTTCTTGGTAGCGCTATCATTCTATCGTTGGATGAGATTAGGCCGGCAGCAAGCGGGAAGGTGCTCACCAAATATCGAGAAGAAGAGGAGCTGCTTGATGCTGTTCGGGAGTCGGATAAAGAGAAAACCGTTCGATTGATCACGGCCATTTTCGAAAAGCAAATCAATGAGGGACTACCCCTGCCTGAATCCTTTAAAGAGTTTATTCTGCGTATTGTGCTGCACCTGATCCATCAGTTTAAAGAGGTTATGCTTGAGGATTATTATAAAGATTTATTGAGAAGGGCCGAGGAGACGTTAAAACATAGCCCCTTTTATTCCATGCTGAAAACTTCCGTTATCGAAATGTTAAGTGAGATGATTGATACGATTCTGAAGACTAGAAATTGGAAAAAGGAAATGATTATTAAAACTTGTTTGCAATATATCGAGGAGCATTATGCCGAGGATTTATTTCTGGAGTCAGTGGCCAGCAAATTTTATTTTAATACGAGTTATTTCAGTCATTATTTCAAAGTAAACACCGGCATTTCGTTCAGCCAATACTTGCTTCGAACAAGGCTCAGAAAAGGGAAAGAGCTGTTGGAAGAGACGGATTCAAAAATTTATGAGATATCCAAATTGATCGGCTTTAAGGATACGAAATATTTCAATCGCGTATTTAAAAAAGAGTTTGGTGTCACACCTGAAGAGTACAGAAGAATTACGGTGAACATTTTCAACGCGAATAAATAAAAAGCGAGTGGATGCGGCAATGAAGAAATATTTGAGACGGCTAGGTCAATTACTGAGTGAGCTGAGGTTCAGAGACAAATTAACGATTTCTTATATTTTTCTTATTACAGTTCCAGCTGTGGTAATTGGCATTAAATATTACAATACAAGCTCTCAAATTATTCTGGAAAATGCCAGTAAACATATTTATGAAATTGTCAAAAAAGACAACCAAATTATTGATAACAGGCTGAACAAACTACAAGAAAGCACCTTATCTACCATTTCCAATGTCGAATTATATGCCCTGTTAAACGCGATGAGCACCGATGATGACATGCAATTAATTCAAATGGACAAGCGGATCAAGGAAATATTAAATCAGTATTTTATTGAAAATGGTGATATTTTCTCAGCGAATCTGCTAACGAGCTACTATGCTTTTGGAAGCAATAATGTATCCATTTCTCAGGAGAAGGTGCTGGATTCCAGCGTATATAAGGATGCGAAGGATGCACAAGGGGGGCTTGTGTGGGTTCCTAATTACGAAGTGTCCGAAATCGTGAAAAGTGGAGAAATTCTGAATAACAATGTGAATAGTTTCTTTGCGGCCGCCCGTACGATCAACAGCACCTATTTCCAAAACGGCTCGATTCATTACATGAGTGAAGGCATCGAACGGCCCGTCCTGTTAATTAATGTAAAAATCGATATGTTTAATAGTGTGTTTGCCGATAGCCTGCCTGTAACGGGGGCCTTTACTTTTGTCCTATCCCAGGACGGAAGAGTGATCTCACCCTCGCAATCCAATCACACCAAATCATACGCAGACTCAAACTGGTTTCAAGCCGCCATGCTGCAAAAAAGCGGATCCTCGATCACGACGATTGCCGGCAAAAAGCTGCTGGTCTGCTTCGACCGCATGCAAACGACGGGGTGGATTACAGCAGCGTTCGTGCCGTATGATCAACTGATTGTCAACTTATCGAACCTCCGCACGTATACGCTGTATCTGAGCATATTTCTCATGGTGTTGTCGGTTATCATCGCCTATCTGCTCTCCGGCTGGTTGACGAATCCGATCAAGAAATTGTTAGTTGCGACTCACTTGATCGGGATTGGTAAATTCACTACGAAGATTCCCGTTGTATCGGACAAGGAGTTCAGCTTTCTTTTTACCAAATTCAACCAGATGAACGAGAAAATTCAACAATTGATTACCGAAAATTATGAGGTGAAATTAAGGGAGAAAGAAGCGGAGATTATGGCTTTAAATCTGCAGCTGAATCCTCACTTTCTCTACAATACGTTAAATATTATAAACTGGATGGCTATTGATAAAAATCAGGATGACATTAGCCGCATGATTATCAGCTTATCCACGATGCTTGAGTATACCGTTCATAATAAAAAAGAAGTCGTCCCTCTTCGAGAGGATATGAGGTGGCTGAAAGGTTACTTGCATATCATGAGCACTCGCTATGAAGGTATCTTTGGCGTTCAAATCGAGATTGACCCCTCCTTGGACAGCTGTACGGTACCCAAACTATTTCTTCAGCCCATCATAGAAAACTCCATTATTCACGGATTCGAATCGCTTGAGAACGGCGGTATGATTCAAATCATCGGATGGCATAACGAATCGATGGTGCATTTTACTGTGCAGGATAACGGCAAGGGAATGGATGACTCCCAAAGGAAACATATCATGAAAAACGATTCGGAGCATGTTGGGATTAGCAATATAGACAAACGGATTAAGCTGTTGTTCGGTCAGGAGTACGGAATCGCGATAGACTCCCAAGTCGGCGTAGGAACGAGTGTGCATATTGTGTTTCCATTTCGCAAATTCGAGAGCAGTGTGGACAATTTTTAGTACGGCGTCAATTTTATTGAAAATATAAGAATAGTCCACTAAACCAAAATCTTTCGAATATCCAAGATGTAAGCGCATTCGTTATAGTGGTATTACATAAGTCAAACCTTATGAAGAACCTAGAGCGATAAGGGAGGAAAACAAATTGTTACAGAAAAAAAGAATGATGAAACGATCTCTTGTGGTTTTGTTCGCATCCATGATAACGCTCACCGGATGTACGACCGGTACGAGTACCAAAGAGGCGGCGGTAACACCAGCGGGAACGACTGTGCCTCAACCAAGCAAAGAAGCTGCTGCAACACCAGAAGCGAAGAAAGAACCCGTTAAATTAAAGTATACCTATTGGGGGAGCCCGCAAGAAAAAACAGCGATCGAGAACGCAACGAAAAAATTCACGGAGAAATATCCTTGGATTACGGTAGATCCCGTGTTCATTCCTGAATCGGATTATGACGCTAAAATTACAGCGATGGTGGCCGGTAATGAATCGCCGGATGCCGGCTATATGCACTCTGAGCTAGGGGAAGCTTGGCAAAATGAAGAGAAATTCGTTAACATCAACGATTTGTTCGCCAATGACAAGGAAGTTAAAAAATCGGATTTCTTAGACTACATTTGGTTCAACGGCACAAAACCTAATTACACGTATGCGATAAGTACAGCTGCAGAATCATTTGCTATTTTTTACAATAAAGATTTGTTTGCAGAGGCAAAAGTGGAACCGCCTCCTGCGAAAGCTGAAAATGCCTGGACGTGGGATCAATTTGTAGCTACGGCCCAGAAGTTAACGTTGGACAAAAATGGTAAAAATGCGGCTGATCCGAATTTTGACCCTAATAATATCAAACAGTTCGGTGTATCTTTTGAAAGCTGGTGGGGGCCGATTATGGCTCAAGTCGTGAATAACGGTGGCGATATCATCTCGAAAGACGGCAAAACGTTCGCGCTTGACCAACCGGAAGCGGTCGAAGCGGTGCAAAGACTCGCTGATCTCATCAATAAGTATCATGTAGCGCCATCCCCGACTCAAATGAAGTCGATTCCGTCTCAAGCTGTTGCGCTGCAATCCAAAATTGTTGCGATGAGTATGCACGGACAATGGATCAATCTTGATCTTGGAGCGGCAAAAGTGAACTACGGCATTGGTGCCCTACCGAAGATGAAGCAAAGCATCGCAATGGGCATTAGTGGTGCGAGCGTTATCTACAAATCATCGAAACATTTGGAAGAAACATGGATGCTGACCAAATTCCTGGCTGATCCTGCAGGCGCCATTGATTTGTACAAAGGCGGATTGTGGATGCCGACGATGAAGAAATGGTACACCGATCCTGCATTGGTTGCACAATGGGCGGAAAATAATCCGGCGCATCCGGAAGGCTTCAAAGACGCCTTTATGAACAACTTGTTGAATAATGGGGTGGCAAGCGCCGGTTACTATTTGATGAATTTCGGTAAAGTCACGGATATGACCTTCTCCGCCCTTGACCCTGTTTGGCTCGGTAAATCAACAGCGGAAAAAGCGCTGAAAGATTTAGCTCCGAAAGTTCAGCAGGAGATTAAAGGCAGATTTGGTTCTAACTAATCATTGAATAGGGACATCAGCAATGGATTTATTGATTAGTCGGCCTTCGTGCCGGCTAATCGAACAAATGATAGCAGGAGAGATAGCGATGGAGATTAGTACTGAGAATAAGCTGGTTGTATCGACATCCAAGAAAATGCTGAAAAAAAGAGTCGCTCGCGAGCTTTTAAACGGTTTATTGTTTGCTTCTCCCGTACTTTTGGGGTTTCTCATTTTCGTAGTTGGTCCCGTGTTTTATACCGTATTTCTAAGTTTTACGAAATATAATATTGTCTCCGCTCCTCAATTTGTTGGACTTGATAATTATGTACACCTGCTTTCGGGCAAAGACGCTTTCTATTATCCAGCCGTCAGGGCTACCTTTTATTATGTGATGATCAGTGTGCCAGCAGGAATCATTTTCTCGTTTTTCATTGCCATTTTACTGAATATGAAAATAAGAGGAAGAACGGTCTTTCGTGCCATATTTTATCTGCCTGTCATCATCCCGCTTGCAGCGTCTTCGATGATCTGGCTTTGGCTGTTGCAGCCGAATTTCGGTGTCGTCAATTTCCTGCTTGAAACGTTTCATTTACCAACATCCTTGTGGTTGTCCTCCGATGCAACCGTGATCCCGACCTTAATTCTAATCAGTTTGTGGACCACCGGTAACATGATCGTCATCTTTCTGGCAGGGCTTCAGAATATACCGGCTCATCTGTACGAAGCACTTGAAGTAGACGGTGGGAACAGCTTTCAAAAATTGGTGTATATTACGGTGCCAATGAGCTCTTCAATCATATTTTTCAATACGGTTATCGGGTTTATCAATGCTTTTCAAACGTTTGTTCAGCCTTACGTAATGACGCAAGGGGGACCTAATAAAGCGAGTTACTTATATGTTCTCTACCTGTTCAGAGAAGGTTTTCAATTCTCGAATTTTGGTACATCGAGCGCGAGTGCCGTTCTTCTATTCCTGATAATTTTATTGTTCACCTGGGTGTTCTTCAAATTCTCAAAATCTCTTGTGTATTACGAAGGGCAGGAAGACCACAAATGACAAATAGGAGTTCATTCAAGCTGCTTCTTGTGTATGTCATTTTAGTGATCGGCAGCATCATTTGCTTATTCCCTTTTTATTGGATGGTTCGAACGGCGATTGTAGATATGGGTGAAATTTTTAAAAGTCCCCCGATCTTCCTTCCAACGACCATCCATTGGGATAACTTTAAGACCGCACTAAGCAGCCATCCATTCCATAGATATTTCCTCAACAGCACGATCGTTACCGGGCTTTCCATTGTTGGCGTATTATTAAGCAGCTCGCTTTGCGCATACAGCTTTTCCAGGATTAACTGGGTTGGGAGAGACCGAGTATTTGGCGTCATTCTGACCGGATTAATGCTCCCGTTCTTCGTCGTTATGATTCCACATTTTATCGGTTGGAAATTATTGAATCTGACGGATTCTTTCGTTCCGTTAATTGCTCCAGCTTGGTTTGGCGGTGGGGTGTTTAACATTTTCTTGCTTCGCCAGTTCTTCATGTCCATTCCGAAAGAGATGGATGAGGCGGCTAAAATCGACGGCGCGAGCCATTTCCTGACGTATTGGAAAATTATATTGCCAATCGGCAAGCAATCGATGATTGTTGTTGGGCTGCTGACGTTTCTGGCCAGTTGGAACGACTACTTGGGGCCGCTCGTGTTTATCACAAGCGAGAAAAACTATACGTTGATGCTTGGATTGACCTTGTTCCAAGGAACGTACTCCGCACAGTGGAATTACATGATGGCGGCAACCAGCGTGGTTGTCCTGCCGTCCTTAGTCTTATTCCTCATTGCACAAAAACATTTGGTAGAAGGTATTGCGATGACCGGTGTGAAGGGGTAGACGTTGCACAATCGGATTGCGAAGTTAACTACCTTAAGGGGGTGGTCCTCATGAACGGAATGATCAGCATCGTAGATAAGCAAATGTGTTGCAGCAGGCTGTTCATTCCGCTAAGTCATTGTTTAGATGGCAGACAGTAGCTACTAAGGGGCATGTCATGGCTAAAATTCAATAGGAGGTAACAAATGAGAAAGTTCAAAAAATCAATTGGCAGAAAAATCTTGACGACATCGTTAGTGTTCTCGTTAGTGTCCATTTTCGGCGCATCCGTTTTCGCTGCAGATCCTAATTTCGTGAATAATAATGATCCCGGAATGCCTGTGTTTACGAATGCAGCCGGCAATGTCGTTGTACCTGCAGAACCTGCACCGTTCAATGCGAGCAGCAGCAGAATGATGGATATGTATCAAGCGGACCTTGCCGCAGGCGGCACTTCCTACTGGATGGATCGCATCCTCACCCGGAAAGGGAATGATCCGACAGGAACCTATTTGATGTCACGGGGCAAAGCCTTGTACATGTATACGAATAGTGCTACCGTCATAGGTTTTGGCAATAATATCGCTTATTTTGATTTGCTGAACCAAAAGGGGTACTCGATTCAGATCCCTGGCGTAACCTTCACGCAGGATGCCAACAAACGTGTTCAAACGCCAAGTTATTGGTCTGCCTTTTATAATGCGACGGGATATACGCTGGAAGAAACCAAATTCATTACAGATAATAACGTAGCTATCGACAATGTGACGATTACGAATACAGGTACAACTTCCAAAACCTTTGATTTAACCGCAGATTCACCATTCGCCAAAACGGCATCCAGTGATGGCACAGAGCTTTCTGGCACCTTTGATGTCAGGAACAATTTGACCAAAGTGTATCCAAGATTCAGCGGCACGGGCATGAAGGCAAGCAATGGGATTTTAACCAGATCTATCACTTTGGCGCCTAATGAGAAAATAACGCTTAAATTCCAAATGGGTTTCATCACGAATGAAATCCCGCAATCGCTTGTCGATTACAACAGATTTAAAGATTATGATGCCAATACCGCTTATCTAACGCAACTTCGTGAATATAACAAGTGGTGGGCAGACAACGTCCCGTATATCGATGTTGCGGACGAGAATATTAAAAAGATCATCTACTACAGATGGTGGTTAAGCCGATTTAATTTTCTTGATACCAACATTCCTGGGAATGACTATCAGTTCCCGATTTCCGTTGAAGGAGCTTTAGGCTACAACAACGCAATCGTATTAACCCAGCCGATGCATATGCAGGATCTGAAATATTTAAGAAGTCCGATTTATTCCTATGGGGATTGGGTGTCAGCGGGAGAAACTTCCAGGGACAGTCTATTTACAGATAATCCAGGTAAACCTTCCAACTGGAATAACAGCTACTCTCAGTACATTGGGGATTCCGCTTTTCAAACATATGAAGTCCATGGCGGTCAACCGAAAATCCTGAAAAATTTGGCGCGATATTCGGAAAAGGATGCGAAAGGCCAGCTGGATCGTTTTGATACAAACAAAGACGGCGTCATCAATTATGATTGGGGCTCTCTAACAGGGAACGATGCCGATGGCAATGCTTTTCACTATTATGAAAAAAGAGGCAATATTGATCAGAATAGAACTGAGAGCGCTTTCGTGTATGGAAATGCCATGGCTTCAGCCAAAGCTTACCAACTGGCCGGTGATTCGGCAAAGGCAGCTGAAATGTTCGCTTTTGCAGATAAGTTGAAGACCTCGTTCTTGTCCATCATGTGGGATGATAGTTCGAAAATGTTTTTACAAAAGGATTTGTTGACGAATACATTTATCCCATGGAAAGAAGCGAACAATTACTACGCGTTCCAAATGGATGGACTTGTTCCTAAAGATGATCCTAAGTACCTAGAATCACTTAGATATTGGGGAGACAGCGCCGAATTCCCCGTATTCCCATTCTATACGGCTAACCAGAAAGACAAAGCTTTATCGGTAGCGGCAGGTGTTGGCGGTTCCAATAACTTTGCCAATTTGAATGCATCAGGAAATATTCGACTCTTTACCGAAGTGCTTCGCAAATACCCGAACCAGCCTTACATAACAGCTGATATGTATAAGAAACTGATGTATTGGCTTGGATGGTCAACCGCTTATCAAGGGAATATCAACTACTTGGATAACAATGAGTATTGGTATAACTGGAATCCAACAACGAAACAAATCGGCGGAAGATCCGGCATTCACCACAATATTCTTGGGAATTACAACTATTCAGTCATTGAAGATATTATGGGCCTTGTACCTCGTACAGACGCAACGGTCGAGCTATGGCCAATTGATATCGGTTGGGATCACTTTACGGTGAATAACCTGCGATATCATGGCAACGACGTAACGATTGTCTGGGATAAACCAGGTGACGGAACTACGTACTATCCGAATGTTCAAGAAGGATATTCGATGTATGTGAACGGTACGTTAGTCATGAGAACAGATAAACTGGCTCATCTGGAATGGAATCCGGCGACAGGTGTCGTATCGATCTTAGACGGCAGCGGAGCAGTAGCAGCGGTACAGAACAGGAATACGCAAATGAAGAGTGCTATGGATGTTGATTTGAATACGTATGACAGGGCGGCAGACTTATTCCAGAAAGCCGGTGTGGATTTGACGCCGGAAACTGGCAAAGCGGTTAACCTGGCTTTGGATTCAACCATGTCAGCTTCTTATACGCATCCGCAAACCTCAGCAGCTAATGCCAAAACAGGATTCACGATCAGCGGTAACTTCTTTACCTCCGGTGCTTTCACGGCTAATCCTCCAATTTGGGGGTCGAGAGGCTCAACCAATGCGCAAGATTGGTTAGAATCTGATTTGGGTTCGCCTAAGACATTTGATGATATCAAAATTTATTATTATAACGACAAACCGCAAAGCTTTTACAGAGAGCCATCCATGTATACCGTCCAATACTACGACGAAGCCACATCTGCATGGGTAGCTATTCCTAAACAGTACAAATCACCAACACTGGCAAACTATAATCACATCCAATTCCCTGAAATTACAGCACAGAAGGTAAGAGTCCTGATGACTCCTAAGCCGGGTTCCAATGTAGGTGTCAAAGAACTTCAAATCTTTCGTACGGGCGTAAAAGCTCCGGAGGTTGTGAATACGCCGCCAGTGGTGACGGTCCAACAAGATACGAGTGCGAAAATTCCGTTAAAAGCCAAATTGCTGGTCAATATGACGGATGACGGCCTGCCTAACGGAACGCTTACTACGAGCTGGTCGCTGAAAAGCGGAGTCCAAGGCGGTCAGGCAATCTTTACTAAAGATGCAGCTGGCAATACGATTGCTACTTTTAACAGACCAGGTAGCTATGTCATCACACTTACGGCAACAGATGGTGAATTGTCTACCAATGTGGATGTCGCCGTGACAGTAGATCCGCTTCCGAATGCGGTGAATGTAGCCTTAACAGCTACGCCATCAACTTCCTTTGTTTCAACTTGGGAAAATCTGAATGCGATCAATGACGGTTATGATCCGACTAGCTCAACCGATAAAACAGGCGGTGCTTACGGAAACTGGAACAGCAGTCCTAAAACACAATGGGTGGAATACACGTGGGGAACACCGGTGAACATTTCGAAATCGGATGTTTATTGGTGGACAGATAACGGTGGTATTCTGGCACCTACGGACAGTAAGCTTCAATACTGGAACGGCACGCAATATGTGGATGTTCCAAATGCCGTGGGGAATGGCGTTGCACTTAACAAATACAATACAACGACGTTCTCTCCGATTACGACGACGAAGCTGCGTATGACAGTCACAAGAGGCACGCAATGGACGGGAATTTTGGAGTGGAAGGTTTACACGACGCCGACAACAAGCGTGAAACCTGTTAAAGTAAGCACACTTCATGATGTGCTGCCTGTCCTTCCGCCGACCGTTACGAAAGTTTTCGAAGATGGATCGACGGCTGCTGCAAGTGTAATCTGGGATGTTGTGACGCCAAGTCAAGTCGCAACGCCAGGAAGCTTCACGGTAAAAGGTACAGTTGAAGGTACAAATATTGAAGCTGAAGCTACGGTCTATGTACGTGTAACGAATGAAGTAACGATTAACAGCATACCGGATGAGAATATATCCATCACGGTTGGAGAACCTCTTGTATTACCAACGGTTATCGAAGCTTTTTATAACGATGGTTCGATTGATAACATCAACATTAAAGTAACATGGGATGCGTTTGATCCGAATCTGTTGAATCAACCTGGAACATTCACGATTCTAGGTACCGTACCAGGCAGCTCGGTACAGGCCAAAGCCAATGTGACGGTGTATCCACGGGCGATTACGTCTCTAACAACAGCAACGGCTACAACGGCAGCTGGCGTAGCGCCGGTATTGCCGCAAACGGTAACAGCTGTATTCGATAACGGTACAACCGGACCTGTTAATGTCGTCTGGAGCATAACACCAGAACAATACGCAGCTCCTGGAACAGTTACGCTTAACGGTACTGTCCAAGGCACAAGTATTGTAGCTCACTTGACGCTTACGGTCACTGCGAAAGCCATCACGAGCATCGCTCCGGTCAATGTAACGACGACTCCGGGAGCAGCTCCTGTTCTGCCGAGTGTCGTAACGGCGACGTATAGCGACGGAACAACGGCCACAGTAAACGTCGTTTGGACATCTATTGACCCTGCGCAATATGCGGCAGCTGGCACGTTCAGTGTCAATGGAACGATTGCCGGAACAGCAATTAAGGCAGTCGCCAATGTGACAGTACTTGCACCTCAAGTAACATCGTCTACATTAATCGGCCCTGAAGCTGTGAATCAGGCTCAATTGTTTGACTTGACCGTTGGAGTAAGCAGCTTGCAATCAAGCTTTACGACGATGGACGTCATTGTGAAATACGACCCTGCTAAGCTGGAATTTGACACGGTTACTAGCGGGAATGCCGTATCCTTGGCTGAAAGTGCAATTAGCAACCTGAAAGACAAATTTAAAGTGCTGGGTACAGCCGTCAAAGCCCAAAAAGGTGAAATTCGGGTTATCATGGCTAGCGAAGGTGCAAACAATGCCATTAGCAGTCCGGGCGATTTATTGACCCTTCATGCCAAAACAAAAGCAAGTGTTGAACCGGGCATCACGACGGTATCGTTGACTGGCTTTAAAGTTTCTTATGAAGGATCTGAAACAGGAGTCCCTGGTGCTTCCCTCAATATCCAAATTAACGTTGTGGATAAAGCTGATTTGATTACAGCCATTGCTGCTGCTCAAAGTAAATATGACAGCGCAGTTGAAGGTACTCAGGTTGGTCAATATCCGAGCGGTTCCAAAGCCACATTGCTGGCAGCTATTACTCAAGCATCGGCAGTAAGCAATAACCCTTCATCCACGCAAGCTGAAGTAGCTGCTGCACTGAATGAGCTGAACGCTGCTGTGACGGCATTTAATAACTCTGTAATTACTGAAACAGATCCAGAACCAGGTACAGTTGATAAATCTCAATTAGCTGATGCTATTACTGCAGCGCAAAGCAAGCTGGATTCAGCGGTAGAAGGCGACAAACTCGGCAAGTACCAAACGGGTTCGAAAGCGGTTCTGCAAGCGGCGATTGCAAGTGCACAAGCAGTTCTTGACAAGTCCTCTTCGAGACAGCCGCAAGTGGACGCAGCAACTGCTGCATTGAATGAGGCCGTAGCAACATTCGCGACTAAGTTCATTACACTTGTTCCTGGTGCAACGAAAATTACGATTAATGACTTGTCCATCGTTGCTAAGTACTACGGCACTAAATCTACTGATACAAATTGGAACGAAATTGAAAAAGCAGATATCTACAACCATGGCGAAATTGACATTCAAGTCCTAGCAGCCGTTGCCAGAATGATTATTGACGATTGGATGCTGGAAAACTAATTACTAGAATCGGGGAGGCGGCGGCATATAGCCCCTCCCCGATCCTTATAGAAAGGAAGAATCGGCTTAATGACTCGCAAACTGTTTTCATTTAGCTTAGCTCTTCTGCTATTCACTACCTGGTTGCTGCCACAAACTTTACTGGCGGCGGATTCTCCTTCTTTTTTCCTTGAGATGAGCGACAAAACAAACGCAGGCAAAGAGGTACAAGTTACCGTCAAGGGCAAAAATTTGACGGATGTGTTCGCTTATGAATTTAATTTACAATTTGATTCCAAGCGCCTGTTATTTAAAGACGGTAAAAGTGCAATATCCGGCTTTACTGTCAGTCCGATAATAAAGGGTGACCTGCTAGCTTTTGCTCATACGAAGGTTGGACTTTCACCGGGACAGAGTGGAGATCTCACGTTCTTCACGCTTAATTTTGAGGCTATTGAAGAGGGGGACGCCCTCATTCAGATAAAAGACGTGAAATTAATCGACTCCGATTTGAAGATGACTTCGCAAAAAGCAGAAACGTTGGCAACCATACAGATCGGCCAGATCCTTCTGACGGACATTGACCAGCACTGGGCGGAAGCTGCCATTCGGAGAGCTATCAGTCTCGGCATCGTCAAGGGGTATGATGACGGTACGTTCCGTCCGGAGCGTCCAGTATCTCGCTCTGAGTTTGTCACGATGTTAATGCGTGCATTAAAACCTCCTGCAAGTGATAGTAAAGATCTAACCTTTGCTGATATCGATGCGATCCCGCAATGGGCCAAAGAGTCTTTATCGGCAGCGGTGAAACAAAATGTCATTAACGGTTATGAAGATAACACATTCCGTGGAGATAACCAGATTACCCGTACGGAAATGGTAACGGCTATTATTCGTGTGCTCGGATTGAATGAAGAGGCAAGCGAGAATACGTCCTTTGCAGATTACGAGTCGATTCCGGCGTATGCCAAAGGATTTGTTGCCGCAGCCCTTAAGGCTGGATTAGTTCAAGGGAAAGAAGACAATGCCTTCGCGCCTAATGACCCTACAACGCGAGCAGAAGCAGTAACGTTAATCCTTAGAATGCTGGACATGAAATGATCATTGTTGAAATAGAAAGGTGATGGATCGTGAAACTTTTGACTAAAGTATGTTCGGCATTCATGTCTTTCGTGATTGCGGCTCCTTTACTTGCATCCACTGGAACTGTTCTAGCTGCCGATCCTGTCGATTACCAACTGGATATCAACGCAGCGCAGCGGGGAGCAACGATAAGCCCGAACTTGAACGGGATATTTCTGGAGGATATTAACTACGCCGGTGACGGAGGGCTGTATGCCGAGCTGGTTGAGAATCGTTCCTTCGAATTTCTTTCCGCGACAGGAAGTACGGCGAATTCGACACCGGCCCCACTTTTTGCTTGGAAATTGATACAAACTGGAGCGGGTGTAGGCACGATTACCGCACTGAAAACAAGTCCATTAAATGCGAAAAATCCAACGTACTTGCAGCTTTCCGTGACTGCGCCGGGTGATGGCGTTGGGATTTCCAATGATGGTTATGATGGCATGGCCATTAAAAATGGCGACAAATATGATTTCTCCGTGTACGTACGCAGCAACGATGCGTTAACGGAACCGCTCACTGTCAGTGTTATGGACCCGTCAGGGACGCAATCCTATGGCGAAGCCCAAATTGCAGGTTCAGGGATCAAGGGCACATGGAATAAGTTCACAGCAACGATTCAGGCTACAGGATCTGCAACCAATGCCAAGCTGTTTATCAAAACAAAAAATACCGGTCGAATCGATATCGATATGGTCTCGTTATTCCCTCAGAAAACATGGAAAAATCGTCCAGGGGGGCTTAGAGCCGATCTGGTGCAGATGCTTGCGGATATGAATCCCAAATTTCTGAGATTTCCAGGCGGAGCCATTGTCGGCGGTAAAAACATGGCCAATGCGTACAACTGGAAAAACACAATTGGGGATGTAGCGGAACGCCCGAATAACATTAATTTCTGGTCAACGGCAAACCGTGGCGAGAAAGGGGCTGCGCTAACCCAAAATCAATCGGGTGGTTTGGGCTTCTATGAATATTTCCAATTGGCGGAGGATCTGGGCTCGGAGCCGCTGCCGGTTGTTAACGTAGGCATGGTAGAGCAATTCCTGGTAGGCGGTCCCAACACGCCGTTGAATGAGATTCAGCCCTATATCCAGGATGCGCTCGATCTCATAGAATATGCCAATGGCGATGTTACCACGGAATGGGGCGCTAAGCGTGCTGCTGCCGGACATCCGGCTCCGTTCAATCTGAAATATATGAGCCTTGGCAACGAACATTGGGGACAGGATTATTATGATCGTTATCCTTTGTTCTACGAGGCGATTAAAGCCAAATATCCGTATATGAATCTCATTTTTTCAACGGGTGGCAGTGCGGACGTTGCTGCAGGCTGGAATTGGATTAACGACCCAAGTAAAGGAAAGGGGCGAGCGGAAGTCATCGATGAGCACTATTACACGAACGCTTCCTTTATGCTGAACAATACGAACAGGTACGATAGTTACGACCGTAATTCCAAGCAGGTATTTGTCGGCGAATATGCGGTTAAAAATGATGCTGGCTCCGCCAACAATGGCGATGGCAATACAGGCAACTCGATGAAAGGCGCACTTGCCGAAGCAGCCTATATGACCGGTTTAGAGCGTAATGGGGATATTGTGAAGTTTGCCTCGTATGCGCCAACCTTTGCCAAGCTCGGAAGCGCAGGCGGAAATACCTATACGCAGTGGTGGCCTGATCTCATTTTCTTTAATAACTCACAAGTCTATGGGACGACGTCCTACCAGGTTCAGAAGTTATTTAGCAGCAATACGAGCAAAAGCTCTTATGTTCTGCCTAGCACCCTATCCAAACCTAACGCTAGCGCCTTAGCAGGTGTATACTCGGCAGTCAGTAAGGACCTTTCAACGGGTGATATTGTTGTGAAACTAGTCAACAACTCTAGTGCTGCGCAAAACACCCGCATCCATCTGGATGGGATCAACGCAGCCAACCTGTCCCTGGAAGGAACGGCAACGGTACTTGCCGCTAACGCTTTGACCGACGAGAATTCGTTAGTGAATCCAACAAAAGTTGCTCCGCAAACACAGGCTATCTCTGCCGTAAGTCCACTATTCGACTATAGCTTGCCTAAATATTCGGTGACGGTTTTGCGTTTGCACACGACAGGCGAGAATCCGTTGGACATCCTTAGTATTCCTTGTATCACCGTGGATGCTGTTGTTAACAAAGCACCGAAATTACCAACGACTGTAACAGCGATACTTAAAAATGGCACGATGACGAAAGTAGGGGTTACTTGGGATCCAGTCGATGTTTCGAAGTTCTCTACAATAGGCAATGTCTTTATCGTGAATGGCGTAGTCCCAAGTACATCTGAGAAGGCGATGGCGATCGTCACAGTCATTGGAACACCGTCGTTAACAAGCATTGATCCGGTTGCTGTCTCTACTCGAGCGGGCGTAGCACCTTTCTTACCAACCACTGTGAAGGGTAACTATTCGGATCAGAGCAGTGATTATGTTGGCGTCACATGGGAACAGCCGGATGCAGCGAAATATGCGCAAGCGGGAACGTTCACCGTGGAAGGAACGGTTGCGGGCACGACAATAAAAGCCGTAGCGAATGTGACTGTAACACCGGGTCCTGCGGCAGGAACAGACTTAATGCTCTGGTACAAATTTGACGAGGGCAGTGGAACGACGCTTACCGATTCGTCAAATAAAGGGAATACCGGCACACTGAAGACAACTGCGGGAGGATCAGCTGCATGGGTAGCAGGAGGCCATGACGGCGCAGGATTGAACTTGAACGGCGGCAAAATTGACGCTGGGACCAGCCAAGATTTGCAACCGGCGGATATTACCGTTTCCTTCTGGTTTAAGCGTACAGCCAGCATTAGCGGCGAGCAAGTTGTCGCTTGGTTCAAGCCGAATGGCAATTATGCGGGACAGGGTTTCTTCATCACACTCAATGGCGCAATTATTATGATGATTGACGGTACGAACCTGTTCAAGGTTGCTCAAACACCAAATGCCTTCTTCCCATTAAATGAATGGACGCATGTCGCGTTTACGTTTAATTCGGTTACCAAGCAAGGATCTATTTACAAAAATGGAGTAGCCCAGCAGGTAGCTATTGAGGGAGCTTTGAATAGTATTACGCCAACCAACGACCCCAAATTAATCGGCGTTAGCGGTTATTCGGACGGCGCTCCGTTAAAAGGTGGAGTGTTGGATGATTTCCAAATCTATAATTTGGATAAGAGTCCACAAGAAGTTCAGACCATCTATCAAGGGAAGCAAATTGCAAGCATTAACGAGATCAATGTAACGACGGAAGCGGGAATAGCTCCAGTGTTACCGACTGTTGTAACAGCGGTGTATAGCGACTCCTCAACATCGCCCGTAAATGTCACATGGGATGCAATTGATCCATCCAAGTATGCGCAAGAGGGCACATTTATTGTCAATGGTGCGGTTCAAGGAACAGCTGTCAAAGCTAAAGCGAATGTTACAGTCGTTTCAGCAGGCGTCACGGCAGCAACATTAACAGGGCCTTCTTCCGTTGGCAGTGCTCAGGCGTTTGATTTGGGCATTGGGGTGAATAAACTGCGCACCAGCTTCACGACATTGAATATGGTGCTCAATTATGACCCAAGCAAAGTGCAATTCGAAACTAAAACGAATAGCAACGGCACGCTTTCCTTGGCAGACAATGTGCTGAGTCCTGTGAAAGCTAATTTCCGAGTGCTGGATACAGGTGTAAAAGCAGATAAAGGCCAAATTATGATTCTTATGGCCGGTGAAGGAAGCAACAATGAAGTCAGCGAGTCAGGTCCGCTGTTAACCGTACACGCTCGTGCGCAAGCCGTCAGCGATACGGTCACAACTAGCGTCTACATCTCCGACTTTGAAATATCAAAAGACGGTGTAGGCAGAGCGGTAGAAGGCGCAGCTCATGCGTTTGAAATCACCGTAGACACGCAAAACGTGGATACATCGGCACTGAACACGGCCATTTCGCAAGCTCAAAGCAAATTGGATACGACAAAAGAAGGCACGACCATCGGTACGTATCCGGCAGCAGCGAGATCAGCCTTGCAGGCAGCGATTAACAGTGCACAAGCAACAGCGAACAACGCATCTTCGCAAAATCAAGTGGATGCAGCGGTCGTCAGCTTGCAAGCTGCTGTACAAACTTACATCACCACATTCATTACATTAATACCAGGTGAAACAAGGATTACGCTGAATGATTTGTCGTTGATTGCCAAGTATTACGGAACGACGTCTACAGATGCCAACTGGCCTCTGGTTGAGAAAGCCGACATCTATCATAGTGGCGTTATTGATATTCATGTACTGGCGGCAGTGGCAAAAATGATTCTGGATGACTGGTTAAACGAAGAATAGTTTATTGCAGCAAGGCAGACCTGTCATCCTTGGATGACGGGTCTCGCTGTGATTTCTATGGATCATACTATGAAAGCAAAGGGGAGCCTTTCCATGACTTTATCGATCGCAAGACCTGTTCCATTGAAACAAATCCAGATTACGGATGATTTCTGGTCCGAGTATATTCGATTGGTTCGTGACGTTGTTGTTCCTTATCAGTGGGAAGCGTTGAATGATCGAATTGAGGGGGCGGAGCCAAGCCATGCGATGAAAAATTTCAAGATTGCGGCTGGTTTGGAGACCGGCGAGTTCTATGGCATGGTTTTTCAGGACAGCGATGTTTCGAAGTGGCTTGAGGCCGTGAGTTACTTATTGGAGACAAGGAAGGACCCGGAACTGGAACAATTGACAGACGAGGTTATCGATATTATTGCCCTGGCGCAGCAGAAAGATGGGTACTTAAACACCTACTTTACGCTCAAAGAACCGGAGAATAGATGGACGAATCTTGCTGAGTGTCATGAACTTTACTGTGCGGGTCATTTTATTGAAGCAGCCGTTGCTTATTACAACTCGACAGGGAAAGAGAAGGTGCTTGAAGTAGCTTGCCGTCTAGCCGATTGCATCGATAAGGTATTTGGGCCTGGGCCGGATCAATTGAATGGATATGACGGGCATCAAGAAATTGAATTAGCGCTGGTTAAGCTGTACAATGTCACACAGAATGAAAGATATTTGAGATTAAGTCAGTTTTTTCTGGACGAAAGAGGGAAAGAGCCGAGCTTTTATGAAATGGAGTATCATCGCCGCAATGGGAAGGTTCATTTTCCAGCGTTAGATATTGTTCATGATCGTGCTTATAGTCAAGCCCATAGACCGATTCGAGAGCAGCACACGGCAGAGGGGCATGCGGTGCGTGCCGTTTATATGTGCACGGGGATGGCTGATGTAGCGGCGCAGACAGGGGATGCGGAACTGCTTGAAGCTTGCCGTCGATTATGGAGGAATATTGTCAGCAAACGTATGTACATAACAGGGGCAATTGGCTCTATGGAGTACGGGGAGTCGTTCTCGCTGGATTATGATTTGCCTAATGACACCGCTTATGCGGAGACTTGCGCCTCGATCGGCTTGATATTCTTCGCGCAGCGCATGCTGCAAATGGAGGCCAAAAGCGAGTACGCGGATGTCATGGAGCGAGCGCTCTACAATACCGTGATCAGTGGGATGTCGCGCGACGGCAAACGGTTTTTCTATGTGAACCCGTTAGAGGTATGGCCGGATGCCATCGGTAAAAATCACACGGTGAACCATGTGAAGGCGGAGCGGCAAGGATGGTTCGGATGTGCGTGCTGCCCGCCGAATATTGCGCGTTTGCTCGCTTCGTTAGGTCATTATGTATATAACATTCAGGGGAGAACGATTTACGCGAACTTGTACATTGGCAATCAAGCTACCTTGCAAATAGAAGGGCAGCCGGTAAAGATTGAGCAGCAATCTCAATTTCCTTGGAAAGGGCTTGTACGCTTTCACATTGACGTTGAGAGGGAGACCGAGTTCACCTTAGCGCTGCGAATACCGAAATGGTGCCGGGAAGCGAAGCTCATTGTTCAAAATGAACTCGTTTCAATTCCTGATGTTTGTGTGGATGGCTATGCCTACATCCATAGAAAATGGCAGCCTGGCGATCACGTAGAACTGGATCTGTCGATGCCGGTCAACCGGATGACGGGTCATCCGCAGGTGCGTGAAACCATCGGCAAAGTCGCGCTTCAACGAGGACCTCTGGTGTATTGCATCGAAGAGGTGGACAATGGACCGAACTTGCATCAAGTTCTTTTGCAGCGGCAGCCTGCTTATGAGATTCAATTTGAGCCTGATGTTGTAGGAGGCCTTCAGACCATTTCTGTTCCTGCTTATCGGTTAGCAACCAGCGAATGGGGAGACCAGTTGTACATGGCCAGCGCTGACTGCCAGCTGAATGAGGTCAATTTGAAGTTTATACCGTATTATGCGTGGGCCAACAGGGGGCGCGGCGAAATGTCCGTCTGGGTAAAGGCGTAGGGAGTGCCGGCTCATCCGCCGGTTTTCCTGTGCGGCTTCCGACATGATATAATGAACCCGATTAACAGCAGGAGATGATGGTCAGATGGGGTTCGTGAACGTTTATTTAGCCTACTTGAGAAATAATTTATTCATGAGATTGCTGCTCCTGTTTTCACTCATTACGATTATTACGATTATTTCCTTTTCTTTTTTCATGTATCACTCGATGTCACAAGCCGCGATCAACCGTGAGCTGGATATACAAAAGAAGGCCATGATGAACGTTAATGATTATTTGGGGCAGAAATATGACTCGGCGCAGTCCATTTTATTTGGGTTATATCGGGATAGTTCGCTGGCCGCAGGCGTATCCTTCATGCTGCAGCACCCCTTTCAAGAATATGTGCAGCATAGCCTTGAACAGAATAATTTAGGCGGAAACAGCACATGGAATGACGGCTTGGAATATTTCAAAAACCATTTGGAAGATGACGAGGATATTCGCAATGTGATGTTGTACAGCGTGGATCAGCAGGTTTTGTACGTTCTGAGCCACAATCGGCCGATGCGGCTGATATCCACGAATGCGGCGCACTCCTATATTCCGGAAGTGATGGCGCTTGACAGCAAAAGTGTCTCGCTTCCGAATATTTGGGTGCGCGAAGCCGCGGATCAGTGGGATAACCATCTATATGCCGTGCGCACACCGATAAATGATAAACAAACGTTGAAAAACATCGGTCAACAGCTTGTCTATTTCAGTTCGGACAGCATTTGGAAAGTGTTATCCGATGAGCAGCAAGATCTGAAAGGGGCGATTCTCGTCCTGTCATCAGAGGGCGGCGTCCTGTTCGACTCCTCGGATCAGTATTATGGCAAGCCTTATCCATACATGGATCAAGTGAATGCGATGTATGAGCACAGCGAGATGAATAATAACAATTATGTGACGAAGCTTACGCAAAACAAAGGAGATTTTATCGTCGTCGGCCTGATGCCCAAAGAGGAGCTTTCCGCTTCTTCGTGGCGAATCGGGAGCACGATTTTTTCAATTAGTGCCGTGTGTATTGCTATCGCGATCCTGCTGCCATCGTTGGTCGTGCTGAATGTCGCTAAGCGAACGAACCTGATCATCCGCTTCACCCGGAAGGTCAAACAAGGCGATTTGACAGCGCGGATTCAGGACGCTCGCGAGGATGAACTGGGCCAGATTTCCCGCAGCTTTAACGAGATGATCGATGAATTGAACCAATATATCGACCGCGTATATAAGGCGGATATTAAGCAGAAACATACGGAATTAACCGCTCTGCAAGCCCGTGTTAATCCTCACTTTCTATACAATACTCTGGAAGTGATCCGCATGCGGGCGATATCCCAAGGCGCTCATGACGTTGGCGAAATGATCTACAGCTTATCAGCATTATTTCGCAGTTTTGTCCAGCAGAAGAAAGTGTACACGTTGAAGGACGAGCTGGAAGCCTGCCGCTTGTATTTGGAGCTGTTTCAGATTCGCTACAAAGATAAATTTACGTACACAATCGAATGGGATCGGAAGCTTGCTCCTCTTCGTATCATGAAAATGTCGCTGCAGCCTATTATTGAAAACTACATCGTGCATGGATTGCGGAATGAAAGTACGGACAACCAGCTGCACATTCGAGTCCATCAAATGGAGGAATTCCTGCACGTTCAAGTGACTGACAACGGTAACGGGATAACGTCAGAACGTTTGAAAGAGATTGAGCAGCGCCTGCAAACGGAAGAGTCCGAAGATGAGTCTTTTGGTCTGCGGAGCATTCATCAACGACTAAAGCTTCTCTATGGAAGTAAATATGGCATCGAGCTGAGAAGCACGCCAGGGCATGGAACGACTGTAGATGTATGGCTGCCTGCAGACGGCGGGAAGGAGGATTACGATGTTTAGGGTTTTCATTGTGGATGATGAACCATTTATTGTAGAAGGATTGTACGACATTATCGACTGGGCGGAAATGGGGCTGGAGATTGTTGGACATGCGGGCAACGGTCAAAAAGCCTTGGAGGCTTTACAGGAAACGACCGTGGACATCCTCTTGACGGACATCTCCATGCCTGTGATGAACGGATTGGATTTAATTCGGGGTGCCCGGATTCACCACCCGGATCTGAAAGTCATCGTGCTCAGCGGATTCGATGAATTTAGTTATTTGAAAGAAGGCATGATGCTGGGCATTGAAAATTATTTGCTGAAACCTATCAATATCAAAGAGTTCAAAGCAACTCTACACAATACGGTTGAGAAGCTGAATTCTACGAAAGAGACAAGACTTGTTCAAGCATACAGCAAACAAATTTTGAAGGATAACACGTTGCAGCGCTGGCTGACGCATCAGATTGCGCCGACGGAATTCTACGAACGAGCGGATTTGCTGGGTTTCAACCTGGATTCTCCGTATATGGTAGTCTCCGTATTGCGGACCGAATCTAATGCCGCGGAGGTTTTTGAGACACTCTCACAACGAGTGGAGGCTCATGACGGTTTGACGTCCTTCTACGATATGGATGGCGATATCGTACTGCTTGCCGTTATGAATGATGCAGATCGCGGCAGAAAAACGTTGAAGGATTTGCTTCGACAATTCCAAGTCGATCTGCACGACCGTTTACTCCGCATCACGGTAGGAAGTGTTGAGCAGCTTCCTGAACAAACAGGAGAAAGTTATGCAAGCGCGAAGAAAGCACAGGAGTATTTCTGGGTTTATCCGGAGCTTTATCTGATTGATGTTAGCGACTTAGCGTTCCATGAAGGCCATCCCAAGGTGGATTTCTCGATGATTGACTGGTCCTGTTATGCCAAACTGATCGTGGGCAAAGATCTGGAACAATTAAAGCTGCAAATTCAGAGTGATTTCAAGCGGATTCAGGCGCTGCCGGGAATTACCCCGCAGCATTTTCAGGATATTGCTTTCGAGATGGTCATTCATTTCAAAATGGAACTCAAGGCGATCCGTCACACGGAAGAACAAGACGTATACAATCAAGCTTTTCAACAAATCAGGAGCTCAGTGACACTTGACGAATTGGAAAAGGCGATTCTGGAAGTTGCCGAGATGACAGTCGGATTATTAATCTCTGACGTTCGAAGTCCGATCGTGCAGCAAGTATTGAAATATATTCATGAATCGTACGCGGATGAGCTTTCACTCAAAATGTTAGGCGCTCACTACCATATTCATCCGGTTTATTTAGGACAGCTGTTTCACAAAGAAATTAACGAGTCGTTTACGGAATATATCAATCGGTACCGGATCGAGAAAGCAAAGGAACTGCTCAAAACAACGCATTTGAAGGTGCATGTTATTGCCAAAGATGTGGGCTATTGGGAAGTCGGTTATTTTTATAAACAGTTCAAAAAGTACGTGGGAATATCCCCGACCGATTATAGAGGACTGCTCTAGGGTAAACTGGAGTGCAGTCCTTTTTTTGTTTTTTCTTTGATTTGTACATGCTTACATTTAATTTATCGTCTATTTGTAAATGCTTTCATAGGTTACTGTAAATATAGCCCCTCGGGCGTTATACAATAGAGCACTGAACAGGGAGGATACACACAGATGAGCAAGATCAAAAAACGATGGACTGCGACAATTGGACTAACACTTGCAGCTTCAATGGTACTTAGTGCATGTGGAAGCAAAGATGCTAGCGATACGAATGGGGCGGGAACGCCAGATAAACCGGTAGAGTTGATTTGGTACACGATCGGAACGCCGCAAAAAGACGTTGACCGCGTGATGACGGAAGTTAGTAAATACACGGCTCAGAAAATTGGCGTAACGGTGAAAATGAACATGATCGATTGGGGCGACTATCCGCAAAAGATGCAGGTCATGACCGCTTCCGGTACACCTATGGACATTATGTTCACGTCTTCATGGGCATTTGACTATGTGCAAAACGCGCGTAAAGGCGCTTTCAAGCCTATTGATGAACTTCTGCAAAAAAATGGACAAGGCATTGTCAAAGCGTTGGACCCTGCATTCTTGAACGGATCTAAAGTAGATGGCCACAACTACGGTGTTCCAGCCAATAAAGAGCTTCCGGCACAAGACGTATGGCGTTTTAACAAAAACCTGCTTGATAAATACAACTTGAAAATCGATAACGTAAAATCAATCGAAAGCTTGGAGCCATTGCTGAAAACGATTAAAGAAAAAGAGCCGAATGTTTATGGTTTAGCTGTGGATAAAACTTTCATGCCATATGTTCCGTATGACTATGTCATTGAAAAAATGCCGATGGCTGTGAAAATCGACAACCCGGATTACAAAGTCGTCAACATTTTGGATACACCGGAAATGAAGCAAGCGCTTCAAGCCATGAACAAATACTACAAAGCGGGATACATCCCGACAGAAGCGGCAACGCTTAGCTCTTTGAACGATGTTCAAGTGACAGGCAAATGGTTCGCGGACAAAGCGACCAACCAACCTTTCGCAGATAACCTATGGTCGGCGAGCTATGGTTATCCTGTTGTTTCTACGCAAGCAAGCCCTGCTTTGATTTACAACTGGTCCGTGATGGGTTCCATGCAAGCGATCTCAGCAAATTCCAAATATCCTGAGAAAGCGATGGAGTTCCTGAACTTGCTGAACACAGATCCGGTTCTACGCAATATGGTTGACTCCGGTATCGAGGGCGTTCACTACAAAAAGCTCGATAACGATAAAATGGAAAACCTGCCGGATTCCAAAAACTACGATATGCCGACTTTCTCTCTTGGAAATGTTCTACTGACGTACAAAGATGCAAAAGATCCTGAGAACAAGTGGGAAGAGTTTAAAAAGTTTAATGACACCGGCGTACCTGCACCGCTTCTTGGTTTCAACTTCGATCCTTCGAAAGTAACAGCTGAAATCGCTGCGGTTCAGAACGTGAAAGAAGAATTCTGGGCGACATTGATGACAGGTACCGTAGATCCTGATAAATTCATTCCTCAAGCTAACGAGAAGTTCAAAGCGGCTGGTCTGGATAAAATCATCGCAGAAGCACAAAGTCAGATCGATGCTTGGAAAGCGGCAAACAAAAAATAAGCTCGAATTCGGATTAGGCGAATGTCACACATTCGCCTGATCTTTTTAATCGCAAACGTGAGGGGTGGTTTTATGAATAGAATAGGAGCATTTCTAAAAGATGTTAAACAAAGCAAAGTGCTGCTGCTCATGGCATTGCCAGCGACGCTTTGGTTCCTGTTCTTCTCTTATTTACCGATGGCTGGCATGGTGATTGCGTTCAAACAATATCGCTATAGCCGAGACGGTTTTTGGGCAAGTATTATGGAAAGCAAATGGGTCGGATTGCAAAATTTCAAGTTTCTATTCAGTACGAATGATGCCTATATCATTACGCGAAATACGCTGCTGTACAATATCGTATTTATTGTTGCTGGGCTGGTGCTTTCCGTGGCGTTAGCCATTGTCTTATCGGAAATTGCCAACAAGAAGCTGGCGAAACTGTACCAAACCGGAATGTTTCTGCCTTACTTTTTATCCTGGGTCATTGTAGGTTACTTCGTATTTAGTTTTCTTAGCTTTGATAAAGGGATGCTTAATCATATTCTTTCGGCATTCGGAGTCGATCCGATCCGGTGGTATAACGATAAAACGTACTGGCCTCTTATTATTATTTTCGTCTATCTATGGAAATCCGTAGGTTATAGCAGTGTTGTTTATTTGGCCGCTATTATGGGGATTGATAAATCCCTTTATGAAGCTGCGATGATTGACGGTGCTAGCAAATGGCAGCAAATTAAGCACATCACGTTCCCGATGCTGAAGCCTCTGATGACCATTCTGACGCTGCTCGCGATCGGTCGTATTTTCTATGCAGATTTCGGATTATTTTTGCAAGTGCCAAGAGATTCAGGAACGCTATATTCGGTAACGAATGTTATCGACACGTATGTTTATCGCGGACTCAAATCTACCGGTGAAATCGGGATGAGTACGGCTGCAGGTCTCTATCAATCTGTTATTGGCTTTATTCTCGTTATGACATCCAACTATATTGTTCGAAAATTTGATAAAGATAATGCATTGTTCTAAGGGAATTGCAGGGAAAGGAGGAACTTCACAATGATAGCAAAACCGATGAAAAGTCGTGATTTTCATAAATTACCGCCAGTGCTTAATGTCCTGTTTAACCTCGTTGCAGGGATCTTTGCTTTGGCATGTGTGTTTCCATTTCTATTTGTAACGATTATTTCATTCACAGATGAGAAGACGTTAAGCGCGAACGGGTATCGACTCTTTCCAGAGAAGTGGAGTCTGGAAGCCTATCGCTATTTGTTCAAAGCGGGCGATCAATTGCTCATGTCTTACGGGGTCACGATTCTAGTAACGGTTGTCGGCACGATTGTAAGCTTGATATTGACAGCTACTTTTGCTTATGCGATTTCAAGAAAAAGCTTTAAATTCCGGAATTTTTTCGGTTTCTTCGCCTTTTTTACGATGTTGTTCAATGGCGGTCTCGTGCCGACCTATATCGTTGTTACGCAATTAATGGGGCTTAAGGATTCCTTGTGGGCTCTTGTATTACCGCTTGCCGGTAATGCGTTCTACATGATGATTATGCGGACTTTCTTCAGCACGTCGGTGCCTGATGCGATAATTGAGTCCGGGAAAATCGACGGCGCGGGTGAATTTGGTATTTTCGTCAAATTGGTGCTGCCGCTTTCGCTTCCGGGACTGGCAACGATCGGCTTGTTCAGTACGCTAGGTTACTGGAACGATTGGTTCAATGCGCTGCTCTATATCGATTCGCCTAATCTCGTACCGCTGCAATCCATGCTGATGCGGATCGAGAACAGTATGCAGTTCTTGCTGCAAAATACGAGCAATCCATCCATTGGCGTGGGCTTACTGCAGTCACTCCCGCAGGATACGTCGCGAATGGCGATGGTTGTGCTTGCAACGGGACCGATTATCTTCGCTTATCCGTTTTTCCAACGGTACTTTATTCAAGGTTTGACCATTGGCGCAGTGAAAGAGTAAGACAGACGAATTCATACAATCATTGTTAATCATAATTATTTTGGAGGACTTACCATGGAACAATTCAGACTGCCGAAAATTCCCATGCCGAAGCTGGAAATGCCAAAGGCGATTCAAGAGATATTAGCGGAAGCCGAAGAGAAGTTGGCGCACCGTCCGAAGCTTTTGCAATTATTTAAAAATTGTTTCCCAAACACGCTGGAGACGACAACGAAATTGATGGAGGACGGCACGACATTCGTCATTACGGGGGATATCCCGGCATCCTGGCTGCGTGATTCGGTTGAACAGGTGATGCACTATGTGCCGTTTGCCAAAAACGATCCGGATCTTGGGCGAATTCTTAGCGGGTTAATTAAAAGGCATGTGCAATATATTCATATTGACCCTTATGCGAACGCTTTTAACGAATCGGCAAACGATTGGCATTGGAACAAAGCGGATCAGACGGACATGTCGCCATGGGTGTGGGAACGGAAATTTGAACTGGATTCCTTGTGTTTCTCGATGCGTCTGGCTTACGCCTATTGGAAGGAGACCGAACTAACGGATATCTTCGATGCCGGCTTTAAAGCGGCAATGTTCAAAATCTATGAGCTTTTCAAGACGGAACAGCATCACTTCGAGCAATCTCCTTATCGGTTCACTCGCAATAACGGAATTCCGACGGATTCGCTGCGCAACAACGGACTGGGGATGCCGGTGAATTATACCGGTATGGTTTGGTCGGGTTTCCGTTCCAGCGATGATGCTTGCGATTTCCATTACAACATTCCTGCGAATATGTTCGCGGTTGTAGCCCTGCGCCATATGCAAGAATTCGCGGAATGGGTGTTCCGGGATATGGATTTCTTGCATGATCTGAAAGCGCTGGAAGCGGATATCGATCACGGGATTAAGCTTTACGGCATTTATCGCCATCCGGAGTTTGGACCAATCTATGCGTACGAGACCGATGGTTTCGGCAATTACTGTTTGATGGATGACGCAGGAACGCCAGGCCTTATGTCGATTCCTTATCTGGGATATGTCTCTGCTGACGATCCGATCTATCAGAACACAAGACGATTTGCGCTGAGCAAAGAAAATCCGTTCTATTTTGAAGGGAAAGTGGCGAAGGGGATCGGCAGTCCGCATACACCGGACAATTATATTTGGCATATGGCTTTGTCCATGCAAGGAATTACGGCCTCAACAGCCGAAGAGAAATTAGCGATGATCGCCATGCTCGAAGCGACGGATGCGGACACCGGATTTATGCATGAAGGCTTTCATGTGGATGATCCAACCATTTTTACGCGCAAATGGTTCGCTTGGTCAAACAGTCTGTTCTCCCAGCTCGTGTATAAAGCGATGAAGGAAGGCTTGCTATGAGTCCGAGCCATCCTGTCGTCATTTTCTATGATCCGGCTTTCCCGATCAGCGCTTCACTTGAAGTTCCTGCGGCTGAGTTGAAAGCGCAAGGTGGAATCCTTGCAGACGCCGACTCGCTTGCGGAAATGCTTCGGCAAACGGAGGGAGGGTGCTTCGTCAACCTGCATGCTCCCTATTTTCCTAAATCCGCATGGCAGGAAATTCTAGCTTTCTTGAAACGCGGCGGCGGATTGCTAAGCGTCGGAGGCGCAGCCTTCAAGCGGCCGGTTCGCTGGCAGGCTGACGGCTGGCAGGTGGAAGCGGAACAAACCGCGTACCACCAGCAGCTATTCATCCATGAGATGCTCCGCGTCGAGTCGAGCCCGATTCTTAGCTATGCGGCTTTAGACACCATACCGCTGCTGAAGGGACAAGAATCGTTGTTTGCGATTGCCGACACATGGAACATGGTGCCGCATACGACGCGCAACAGTGATTTGCCCCATCAAATGGGTGCGGCTGGAACGATGAGCACGCAGATTTATCCTCTCATGAAGGGCGTCAGTAACGAAGGCCGAGAGGTTGCTGCACCTGTCGTTCTATGGGAAAACACCCGCGGCGAATTTGTGGGTTCGCGTTGGCTGTTTGTCAATGTCCCGCTCAGCGCAGGGTTCTGGCAAGAAGGCGGAGCAAAGGCCTTGCTCGCGTGGGCGGCATTTTGCGCCAAAGGGGTTACGGAGCTGTGGATCAAGCCGAATTATGCCAGTTACGAGACTGGCGAGCATGCGGTGCTGACGATTCAAACACAATGGATGGGAAGGAACTTGGCGGAAGTCAAAACCCCTTCTCGAAAATGGAAGTTTGATCTGACTTTGGAGCGCGAAGATGGCGCTGGGGCCAGTTGGACGCATCAAGTAACAGCAGCCGTGAACAAAGAATTTAATCTTGTGCGTATTCCAGTACCTATAGACATTGAGCGCGGCTTGTATCGTGTAACGTGTGTTGCTCAGGCTGAAGATGGGGAGATTCGGGTGCTGCGCCAGGGCTTTTGGGGTCACGATTCGGAACTGCTCGCTGAAGGCAGTCCAATCACGTGCGATCGCGATTATTTCATCAAAGATGGACGCCCACTGCCAATTGTCGGCATGACGTATATGACTTCCGATGTCGCTCGGAAATTTCTGTTTCTGCCGAACGCGGACGTTTGGGACCGGGATATGGCCCAGATGGCGAAAGCGGGCATTAACTGGATTCGTACGGGCATTTGGACGGCGTACCGCAATGTGATGCAGGTGGATGGCCATGCTTCCGAAGAAGTGCTGAGAGCTATCGACGCCTTTTTCTTAACGGCTAAAAAGCACAATTTGCAAGTAACGTTCACCTTCTTCTCCTTTACACCGGAGACTTGGGAAGGCGTGAATCCGTTCTTGGATCCGCAAAGCGTAGAGGCGCAGAAGCGGTTTATCCGCTCCATTGTGTCACGCCACCGTGAGTCTACCCATGTGGACTGGGACTTGATCAATGAGCCGTCCATGTTCGATCCGGCGCAGATTTTTGCGAATGGCCCTCGCTCCAGCCGGGACACTTTCGAGCAGGCCGCTTTCACAGCTTGGCTGAAGCAGCGCCACGAAAGTATTGCGCTCCTTCAAGAGCGGTGGAATATGTCGCCGGAACAGCTTCCAACCTTTGAAGCGGCTATCATTCCAGAGGCAGATGAAATCAACTTTGACGTGCAGGATATGCACCGGGCCAAAAAGGGAACTCGTTGGCTCGATTACTGCCTGTTCTCGATGGATATGCATAATCGTTGGGCGAAGGAACTCTACGACACAATCAAGGAAATTTGTCCGAATCACCTTGTCGTGGTCGGGCAAGACGAGGCGCTTGGCGCGCAGCGGCCTTCGCCTTTCTTTTATCAGGAAGCCGTCGACTATACGACTGTTCATTCGTGGTGGCTGAACGACAACCTCGTTTGGGACGGTATTTTTGCCAAAACACACAATAAACCTAACGTTATTCAAGAAACAGGCATCATGTACGTAGAGACGCCTGATGGACGCGCCAAACGCTCGGAGAACGAACTGCGGAGCATGCTGGAACGCAAATATGCCTACGCATTCGCTACTGGCGGCGCTGGCGCTATTCACTGGATTTGGAATACAAACTTCTATATGGATAATGCGAATGAATCGCATATTGGCGCGCTTCGCGCAGACGGAACGGAGAAGCCGGAAGCCGATGTTTCCTATGATTTCGGACGATTTATGGCTGAAATTAGAGACTTATTCGAGGATCGGGCGCTGGAAGACATCGCAGCGATTTTCCCTTATTCGAACGATTTCTCGAATCGGAAGCTGGCCTTCGATGCTACGACACGAATGATCCGTGTGCTAACGTATCAGATGAACATGCCGGTGCGAGCGGCTTCGGAGTATCATCTGGACGTGCTTATGGACCAACCGCCGAAGCTGATTGTGCTTCCGAGCGCTCATAATATCGACGAGCAGGCTTGGGAGAAGCTGCTGGAGATTGTTAAGACGACGGGGGCGACACTGCTTGTAACGGGCCCGCTAAGTCTTGACGCCTACTGGAAGCAGACGCCACGCTTAACCGATGTGCTGGGCGAAGCGGAGCTTCAGAATGTGCGCCGGGAAGAAATGCTCTTGCTGTGTGGCGAGAAGCTGCCGGTATCCTTCGGCCAGCGACGCATTGCCGAGGTGGTTAAGGAAGTGCGCACGGGTTCATCCGTTGGAGAGGGCAGCCGGGGCGACGCGGTCGCTGAGATTCCGCTTGGACGCGGCAAGCTGATTTGGAGTCCGCTGCCCGTTGAACTGAACGAACGGACGGAACCAATGCTTGCGTTATATCGCTACGCGATTGAAGCAGCAGGCTGCGACAGCGGCTTGCAGTGGAAGCAAGGCGGCGATATCGCTGGCGTGTACGGAAGGAAGCTGCGTTACAAGGAAGGTTTCCTGTACGTATTTGTTTCCGAATATGCTTGGGATGCGAACATTGAAGTGAAAGATACGGATAGCGGAGCAACCTATACCTTTACGTTGGAGAAAGAGCGCTCTGTGCTCTTTGCAGCTAATGTGAAGGGTGAAATCTTATCTGTCTACCGACCGGATGAAGTTCAAATTGAGAGGAGCTAAGCCATGAGCGCCAAACGAACAGCTCATATCATTTCCCATACACACTGGGATCGGGAATGGTATTTACCTTATGAGAAGCATCATGTACGCCTTGTGAAATTGGTGGACACTTTGCTGGATAAATTAGATAACGATCCGAATTATCGCAGTTTTTACTTGGATGGCCAAACCATTATTCTCGAGGATTATTTGCAAGTCCGACCTGATCAAAAAGGGAAATTGGAAAAATATATCCAAGATGGCCGAATCATCATCGGTCCTTGGTACATTCTGCAGGATGCTTTCCTGACTAGCGGTGAAGCGAATGTACGCAATATGCAGATTGGGCATCAAGATGCGAGCAAATATGGCTCCGTAGCCAAAATCGGCTATTTCCCGGATACGTTCGGGCTTGTTGGCCAAACGCCGCAGTTGATGCAGCAATCCGGCATTACGAACGCCTTTTTTGGCCGTGGGGTCAAGCCTACTGGTTTTAACAATACGGTCTCTGATAGTGATTATGAATCCTCTTTCTCTGAACTGATGTGGGAAGGGCCGGATGGTTCCAAAGTCCTCGGCATTCTTTTTGCGAACTGGTACTCGAACGGTAACGAAGTCCCTGTGGATCTCGAAGAAGCTAAGGCATATTGGGAGAGGAAACTGTCGGATGCCGAGAAATACGCTTCGACGAGCGAACTGCTGTTCATGAATGGCTGCGATCATCAGCCGATTCAGCTTGATCTGCCTGAGGCGATTGAAACGGCACGGGAACTGCATCCGGACACGGTATTTATCCATTCGAATTTCAATGACTACTTGCAGTCTGTTCAGCGTTCATTGAAGCATGAGCTTTCTACAGTAAAAGGCGAGCTTCGCAGCCAACGCACGGACGGTTGGTCCACACTGGTGAACACGGCTTCGGCGCGTGTTTATTTGAAGCAGATGAACCAGCTGGGTCAAGCGATGTTGGAGAAAGTCGCGGAACCACTGGCTGCATTCGCACATACGCTTGGCGTCGGGGAGAAATACCCGCACCATCTGTTCACTTATGCTTGGAAAACACTCATGCAGAACCATCCGCATGACAGTATTTGTGGATGCAGCGTGGATGAAGTGCACCGTGAAATGGTCACTCGTTTCGAGAAGAGTCGTCACGTGGCGGAAGCGATTGTGGAGGAGAAATCCCGCGCGCTTGCTGACGCGGTTGATACTTCGAGCTTCGAGGGAGCAGGCAAGGACGCCCTGCCGGTTGTCGTTTTTAACACTTCGGGTTGGGAACGTACCGGCGTTGTCAGTATTGAGCTTGATGCGCTTAGCCTGTACTTCCGTGACGGTTATAAGCTTGAAGAGGCAAGCCGTCTTGCTAAGGAAGCGGATCTCACGGGGCGTGTGCTCGTGGATGAGCAGGGAACGGAGCTTTCCTGCACCGTGGAAGATCTAGGTTTGCAGTTCGGCTACGATTTGCCGGATGATAAATTCCGCCAGCCGTATATGAGCCGCAAGGTGAAGCTAACTTTTGAAGCGGAGAAAGTGCCTGCTTTAGGTTGGAAGACGTATGCTTGGGTGAAAAAGGAGTCGACGGTCTCTCAGCAGGCTTCCTTGATCACGGCAGACCGTGTAATGGAAAATGCAGCGCTGAAAATCGCCATTGCGGATGACGGATCGTTCAGCCTGTTGGACAAGAAGAGTGGCCGTACGTACCGCGATTTGGGTGTATATGAGAACACCGGGGATATCGGGAACGAATATATGTACAAACAGCCGGACGGCGAAACGCCGCGTACGACCAAGGGCATTGCCGCGCAGATTCGCGTGCTGCAAGATACGGCTTATCAAGCTGCGATCGAAATCATCCATGAATGGGTGATCCCTGCATCGGCTGATGACAAGCTGGATGAAGAGCAGCGCGATTTGATCTACTTCCCGCATCGCAAAGCTCAGCGTTCCACACGGATGGTGCCTATGACCATTCGTACGGTTGTTTCTTTGAGCCGTGGCGGCAAAGGGGTTGAGATTGAAGCGACATTTAACAATCAAGCGAAAGATCACCGTCTGCGGATGCTTTTCCCTACGGATTTGGACACGAGTGTTCACCAGGTGGACTCCATGTTTGAAATCCCACAGCGCAGCAACAAGCCGGCAGCGGAATGGGAGAATCCAAGCAATACCCAGCACCAACAGGCTTTTGTTGATGTCAGTGAAGCGGGAGCAGGACTTGTTGTTGCTAACCTCGGTTTGAACGAATATGAGGTCATGCAGGACGGACGCAATACAATTGCTGTGACCTTGCTTCGTGCCGTTGGCGAGCTTGGCGATTGGGGCTTGTTCCCTACACCGGAAGCGCAATGTTTAGGTGAGCATACGGTTCGTATGGAGATCATTCCGTACAGTGATCAAGCTATTCAGTCCGCCGCGTATGCGGAGGCTTACCAATTCCAAATCCCTTGGACGTTAAGTCAGACGGGGGTTCACGCTGGCAGCATTGCGCCAACGTATGCACCATTCGAGTGGGAAGGCGGAGATTTGGCATTTTCTTCGCTGAAAATGAATGAAGGCACGGGCGATCTGCTGCTGCGTTGGTACAACATGCGGTCTCATGCGGCTGAACTGAAGCTTCATTCGAATACGCCGTATTACTACTTCTACAAGAGTACGATCTTGGAAGAGCACGGTGAGCGTATGGATACAGATGCATCAGGCCGTTTGACTCTGCCGGTTGGCCGTTGTGAAATTGTAACGATTGGGGTTTCCCGTTGAATCATGAAAAAGAGCTGAGCGCCTTATGCGCTTAGCTCTTTTTTTATGGCGATAAAGTTGCAGCGCGAAGAACTGAGGGCGCTTTCATACATGCAGAGGACTGTTCATGACGACAGCGCTCAACAGAATAACAGGAAATTCTACCGTTAAACCCGCGCCACGTCGGTCCGGTGAATGAAATAGCGGTAGAAATGCCATCTAAATCGCTTCAGAGTGCGGGATTCCTAGAAATTGATCGTATTAGCGGTAGTAACTCCAGTTAACTTCGCAAAAGTGTATCAAATGCCGAAAATAGCAGCAGAAATCGGCGTTATTTACAGGTAGTCGTCCTCCTGTTGACCTGTCATCCTAGCTCAGTTGATAAAAGCCGCTTTTTCTCATCGGAAGCGTCATAAGCAGCTAGAATAGAGGAAAGCAAGCCAGGGAAACGTAGCTCTAAATCCTCTGTTCTTAAGGAAATAAGCCGTTGAGTGCCTTGGACGCGAATATTCACAATGCCGGCTTCTCTTAACGTTCGAGCATGATGAGACATGGTTGATTTTACAACAGGTACTTGGAAATCGCCGCAAGCTCGTTCGTTCAAAGTGCTGAGTTCAGAGACGACATGCAAGCGGATAGGATCGCTCAGAGCATATAAGACGGTGGACAAATGAATGTCTGCAATATCTGGATGATGTAAATGTTTCATTCTAGAGCCCCCTCATTTATTTCGGGTTAACGATTGTATTATAGCATAACTCATGTTATTATTCTATTGTTCGATAATTATCGAATTATTAAATTGGATGAGGAGGCGAATAAACGCCATGCAAAAAGATACAAATAAAGCACAAGAGAGTGGCATCAAAAAAGAAGGAGTCGTTCTCTTTCTGCTCGGATTAACGATTGTACTCGTCATCATGAACACGATGATGTTTAACTTAGCATTGCCCGATGTGGCCAAAGCGTTCCAACTCACAGCCGCATCCACGTCATGGATCGTAACGGGATATTCCATTGTATTCGCGATCTCATCCATTACGTATAGTCGACTTGCAGATTTCGTTCCAATAAGAAGGCTTTTCGTTATCGGAATCCTGTCGTTAAGTATTGGAGCCATCATGGGATTATTCAGCAACAGCTTCGCTGTTCTGCTAATTGTCCGCATTCTGCAAGCCTCCGGAGCGGGTTCAATTCCAGCACTGGCGTTAGTCCTATTGTCCCGTTACATTCCATTGGAACGCAGAGGTAAAGCGATGGCGTTGATCATGTCTTCCGTCGCATTTGGACTTGGCTTCGGCCCTGTTGTCGGTGGTTTTATCGTTGAGTTTTTAGGCTGGCATCTGCTGTTTGTCGTAACGGCTATCACTTTGGTGCTAGTTCCTCTGTATATGAAGCTCATTCCAAAAGAAGAACCACGCAAAGGTTCCTTCGATGCGCTAGGCGCACTATTCATCGGCGTAGGTACGACTGGACTTCTTTTATTCCTAACGAACCATTCTCTCATTGCACTGCTTGCCGGGCTTGTCTCGATCGTTCTCTTTATTGTGCGCATCCGGTCAGCAAAAGATCCTTTCGTACTTCCGTCATTATTTGCGAACCGATCGTTTCTTATTTTAGGCGCTGTGGGCGTGGCCGCGTATTTGTGCAGCTTCGCAACCTTGTTCCTCATGCCGCAGATTCTCGTTAAACAGTATCACCTAAGTGCGATTCAAGCGGGTTTGGTGATTTTCCCAGGATCAGCTCTCGCGATGATCATTTCCCGTCAAGTTGGCCGTATTATTGACTTACGCGGCAACAGCTCGATCATTCGTTATACGCCACTGCTTCTACTGGCATCTGTGATTCTTTTTGCCTTATTCGAGGGCATATCTTTCTTTTCAATCATGTTCATCTATATGTTAATGAGCGTAAGTTATACGATCTTAACGAGCAGTATATCCAATGAAATGTCGAGACTGCTTCTTCCATCACAGATTGCGTCCGGCCTTGGATTATTTCAGCTGCTACAATTTTTCAGCGGAGCGTTCGGGGTTGCAGCAACGGCAAGTGCCCTTGTTTGGCAGAAAGATCTCCCGCTCGCGCATGCTTACAGCAATATTTACTGGGGACTTACGCTGATTGTCATTCTAGCCATCGTCTGTGCGATTGCGTACCTTCGGTCTACTTGGAGAAAAGCACAGCCTGCGGCTTAACATGTTTGGAACGAATAAGGTTGGTCCATTTGTCTTTTAAGGCGAATGACCAACCTTTTCCTATTTTCTAATCCCACGATTTGTTATAATGGCGAAGTCGTATAGATCAGTCATACTTGGAGGTCTTCACATGCTGCATGAAAAGTTTAAAAAGGTTCTTATCAGTTCAATCGTTTTGATCGTTTTTATCGTGACAGGATGTTCGCAACAAACAGCGGTTCCCACAGCAGTCTCGCCATCACCGAGTGCGTCAACAACGACTGCCTCCGCACTAGCCAACAGCAAGATGATACCGGCGAAGATCGTACGGGTCGTCGATGGGGATACTATGAAAGTGTCATTTCAAGAATCGGGGAAAGTAAAAGAAGAAACAATAAGATTATTGCTTGTGGATACGCCAGAAAGCGTAGCCCCCGATAAACCTGTTCAACCGTTTGCTTTAGAAGCTTCCAAATTCGCCAAAGATACGTTAAATGATAAAGATGTGCGTTTGGAACTTGACGTATCCGAGCGGGATAAATACGGAAGGCTGCTTTGCTATTTATACATAGGGGATAAAATGTTCAATGAAATGCTGCTCGAAAATGGGTATGCCAGAGTGGCCTATATCTACCCGCCGAATGTCAAATATGTCGATAAGTTTCGTGAGATACAAAAAGAAGCACAGCTTAAAGGAGTTAACATCTGGAGTGTCGAGAACTACGCCCAAGAGGACGGGTTCCACGAAAATGCTGTGAAAGCCAAGCCAAGTCCGTCAGCGGCAGCGACGGCTGTGCCGACAACCACGGCACCAATGCCATCACCTGCGGTGAAGCCTGCGCCAACGACAGAGTCGAACGTTATCTATAATTCTTGCGCGGAAGCCAAGGCTGCCGGCGTTTATAATATCAAAAGAGGTCAACCTGGATATAGTTCTAAACTTGATAAAGATAATGACGGCGTTGCTTGTGAGAAATGATGCAGGCATACTCCACCCCATGAAATTTGAAAATTGCTGCTATCGCTTGAGCGGTTCCTCACTTGCAGGGGAACTATAGGGCGCTATTTCATCGGAAAAGGCCCCTTTTTGTGTGGAGGGGAACTGTGGGGCGCTATTTGTCCGTTTTCTTAAAGAAAACGGGATTAGGCGGTCAAATAAGGCCCTGTAGTTCCGCTTGAACGCGGAAACGGGCTGATTTACTTGAATAGCGGACTCTAGTTCCTCAAGGTGTGTAGTTGGTCGAATGAACCGTCAGGATGTTTTCCCTGACGGTTTTTCTGGTTTTCTATGTTGTTAACGAACATTTGGCGTTATAAAATTACATTGAAAACGGTCGGCAAATTTGGATTGGACCGCATCGTAAGATAGCCGAAGGGAGCCGGTAATCGATGAAAAGAAGCGAAGTAAGCCAGGCGCAGGAGCGGGCCGCGCAAATGTTGGAAACAAACGGTATTGTGCTGACAGAGGAGGAAATCCGGCATATTGAAGTGGCTGGTTTCGGACTCGGCCAATTGGACGTACAAGGACTTGAATTAGTGACTTATGTCAATACCGATCGTTATTGCGCGAAAGAACTTGTTCTTTTTCCTCGGCAAACCTGTCCAGAGCACTTACATCCACCAGTAGGTGAGGATCCCGGCAAAATGGAAACGTTTCGCTGCCGTTCCGGAAAAGTTTTTCTGTATGTGGAAGGAGAAGCGGCCATAAGCTTGAAAGCGACAATTCCTGTAGGAAGCGAAGCTTACTATTCGGTTTTTCACGAAATTGAATTGCATCCTGGTGAGCAGTACACGATAAACCCTGGGATCAAGCACTGGTTTCAAGCTGGGGATGACGGAGCGGTCGTTTCGGAATTTTCCAGTACAAGTCGGGACGAATATGATCTGTTTACAGATCCCCGTATTGCACGAGTGCCGCTCATTGAAGATGATGAGTAGGGTAACGCCGTTAACCGTCTGAGACTTAAAAAAACTTAATAACAGCAGTTCTTGAAAACTACTAGCCTAATGTGTGACAATGAGAGTGTTACATAAAATGAGTGAACAAGTTGGAAGCCTTGAAGGAGGATATTTAGCACAATGAGAACGATGAAACTTGGTACAAGCAACTTGGAAGTTCCGGTTATCGCAGTAGGTTGTATGAGAATTAATTCATTGGAAAAAAATGAGGCTGAGCGCTTCGTCCAGTCAGCGCTGGATGCAGGGGCCAACTTCTTTGACCATGCTGATATTTACGGTGGGGGCACTTGTGAAGAAATCTTCGCCGATGCCATTCATATGAACGATGATATTCGCGAGAAAATCATTCTGCAATCCAAATGCGGAATTCGGAAGGGTATGTTCGATTTCTCGAAAGAACATATTTTGGAATCCGTTGATGGCATCCTGAAGCGCCTCAAAACCGATTATTTGGACATTCTGCTTCTGCACCGTCCGGATGCATTAGTAGAGCCGGAAGAGGTCGCCGAGGCTTTTGATCTTCTTGAAAGCTCAGGAAAAGTTAGACACTTCGGTGTTTCGAACCAGACTCCGATGCAAATTCAACTACTGAAGAAAGCGGTCAAGCAGCCGCTTGTTGCCAATCAATTGCAGCTAAGTATCACGAACTCCACGATGATTTCAAACGGCATGAACGTGAACATGCTGAATGAATCCGCTGTGAACCGTGACGGCAACGTGCTTGATTATTGCAGACTGAACGATATCACAATTCAGCCTTGGTCGCCATTCCAATACGGATTCTTCGAAGGCGTATTCCTTGGCAACGAAAAATTCCCCGAGCTGAATCTGAAAATCGATGAGATTGCTGCCAAATACGAAGTGAGCAATACCACTATCGCAATCGCATGGCTATTACGCCACCCAGCGCGGATGCAGCCGGTTACTGGCACGACAACGATTGAGCGTTTAATGGATTGCTGTAAAGCAGCTGATGTTCATTTGACACGCCAGGAATGGTATGAGATTTTTCGCGCGGCAGGCAATGTGCTGCCATAAGAACTGCTATTCAAAAAGACTTCCAGCGCTGCTCGCTGCTGGAGGTCTTTTTTTTTGATGTTCGTTCGCTGAGCGGAGTAACAGGCATTTCTAACGTTAAAAATGGCGCATGAGTGAAGGAATGGCATAAGGATGAACTTGAGGTGACATCAAACGGCTGATCAGCAATATTGAAGGCGTATGTTGCATTATATACAATATAATGGCGTGGTCTGATCGCGAATACGGTCATTCGTTGCACAATATACAACCAATTAATGCGAAAAGGTGAGATGAAAGCGATATAGAGCATGAATCGTTGTAGAAAGTACAACATAGAGGCGATCTGAGGCCCAATTACAGCCAAATGGTTGTAAAAAGTACAACATACTTGCTACTAACCGAGGTTTGACAGCCTTAAGGAAAAGAACATTAAATTACCTTGAAGAATGGAGCTGCCTATGAAAAGATTAGTGATTATAACGGTTGGCAAAACCCATAGCGGCAAAACGACATTTGCCAAAAGCTTAGAACAACAGTTGCCTAACTCCCTAGTGATAGACCAAGATAATCATGCTGAGTTCATCAATACGTATTACCAAACCTTACTTCCGAAAAAAGGACCTAATGCGATTAAGTACGCCATCACTCAAACAATAGTCAATTTTGCGGTTCACCAGACCGATGCTCATCTCATACTTTGCAACTCCAATCGCGCTCGTCAAGGAAGATTGGAGCTGCTTGCCCATTTTCGTAATAATGGCTTCGAAAGTGTCCTTGTTCATTTTGAAATTCCGGATCATATTCTTCAGGCCCGAGTTGTGGATAGCCAGCGAAGCAAAGCTATATTTAGGAGCGCTTCATCATTTGAGGAAGTGCTTATTCGGCAACAGGCTGAATCTCATAAAAACGGCATGACAGATCCGATAGAGGGTGAGGCTGACCATCTTTTTGTCATCAGGAATACGGAGGATATTCAGCCAGTTATTCAAAGTATTCTCCAAATATAAGAATGGATGAACTAGAGAAAGGTTATACGATGCTCAATAAAAAAAATGCTTACCTATTGTTGGTTTTCGTCACAGTTGTTTTAATTGTGTACAGTATTTACGCCAATTTTGTTCATGATCCCCGAGCAACCGCATTTCTAAGTCAAAAGATCGATCTCAGACGGGCTTTACAAGTCGCTGTATGGCTGAAGGTGATGCATGTGCATGTCGCATTTGCTTGCTTAGCGATGATCGCGGGTGCAATTAATTTCTCATCTATAATCCTAAAAAAATACAGGAAGTTCCATCGCTTGAACGGTTATTTGTATGTGATATCCGTTATGATCGTTGATCTTACGTCCGGTTACATGGCTCCCTTTGCGACGGGGGGGAAGATTAGCAGCATGGCTTTTAATTTGTTAAATATCATATGGATGTTCTTTATCATCATGGCGATTGTAAAAATCAGAAAAAAACAAATAGACCGCCATCGGAAGTGGATGATCAGAAGTTACGCATTCGTTTTTACCAATTTCTCCATTCATCTGCTGACTACAATCTTCCAAAAGGGTTTTGGACTTATCTATACGGAAAGCTATACGATTAGCATATATTTCTCGATTGTTTTACTGCTTCTGGTGGGTGAGATGGTTACTCGTATCCCTTCGAAGGCGACGGGTTAGCAGCTCCTCTCGAATATGACGATTGTCACCTCGAACCGATGACTTGATTCACTTCTGAAAAACTCCCTCAAAGGTGATAATGATATTAATAAATCCTTTAAGGGAGTGTTCAAATTATGAATTCAACAGTATCGATGATGATTTCAGCGTTAATATTCTTTTTTATCCTGCGTGGACATTTAAGTGGAATGAATAAGCCGCTAAAAAAATCAGGAGTAACGCTGCTGCTGCCAATCTTATATATTTCAACTTCATTCACGCAGTTGTTCGATCCGTCGCTGCATATTCGTGAAGAGCAAGTTATTCTTGCACTTTTGATCGGTATGGTTGTTTCCATACCCCTTATCTTAACGACCAACTTTGAAGTGCGGGACAATGGCAACACATTTATTAAACGTAACAAAACGGTGTTCGTACTGCTGGTTGTAATCTTTGCATTACGTTTCCTTGCCGTAGCAACTATAAAATCAATTGATCCAAGCACACTCAGTTTTATGTGCAACCTCTTTACCTTTGGGTACATCGCGACTTGGCGCATTACGAGTTATGTGAAGTTCCGCGGCGTAAGTTCTTCAAAACAAGCGATGATAAATGTTTAAGTCTTAAGCGGCGCATCCCTTGCGCTGCTTTTTTGCATTTGTGGGTGACGATGAATGACATTTACTTGATGATTACATGTTTTATTTTTGACACAGCATCTTCGATTTCTGATGGATCATAGCGAAGAGCGTGTACTAGTCCGCCTAATTCTCGAAGACCTTGATGTCTTTTTACCCGATGTTCGATGGTCGTATCTGCAGGAAAACTGTTTGCGTATTCTCTGCACATCAGACGATAAAAGGCTTCTCCCATGTAGCTTTGCGTTGCCAAATCTTGCGCAGGATCTCCAATGTGCGTCGCACTAAAGTCAATGACCCCAGTTAGCTGCTCACCTAATTCATCGGTTAAAATATTGGCATACCATAAATCTCCGTGGCACAAAACGTTTGGATGAGTATAAAATGTTTCATCTTCCAAAGTTTCCTCCCACCAGGAAGACAGTATTCTCTGCTCTTTTACTGTTAAAACTTTGGTTAAAATGTCTTGTGTATTTGCCCGCAATTCCCGCATGCGGTTCTTGTTGTTTACTTCTTGCGGACAATTGGCAGGCAAAGAATGGACAGGTATTGCATGCAACTTACTAATGAATTCCGCGAGCTGCTTTGCAATAATAGGTAGATTGCCGGGCGAAAGACGGTCTGGATGAAGCGGGGTTCCCTTCAATTTTGTATAGCTCATGATTCCTGGAGGGACGATGGATGGATCATAGCGATTGGAAATAGGCAGCGGGATTTCAACATCCAGTGAAGATCGAATGTGAGGCAATAACTGACACTCTTTCGTATAGTGACCAGCGGTTTCAATCGTTTTTGCAATCCTAAAAATAGTTCCATCTCGCTGTTCAATCACGATACTCTCAAATCCTTCGCCTAGAACGGTGATATCTTTTTTATCTAGGCTCAATAGCAGTAGTGCCGCACCCAGTAAATCTGTCATCCATATTCACCTCTTTGATCATTAGTTTATCATTCTCCGTACAGGGCGCGCTATCGTGTATTGCATACCGCCAAACCGCACATGCAAACCACCGCGCTTGTTTCGCTAACGGACCCCACAGCCGTTATTTCAGGGAAATAGCGCCTATCCCAAATCTAACGGACTCCAGAGTCGATATAGGACAAAAATCAGCCGATTTTCACGAAAATAACGCCAATAATTGCGCTGGAGTCCGTTAGAAATTCGGATGGCCGTTTTTTCACCTAATAAGGTCGCCTCAGTCCGATAGCAGCCCAGTATGCACTATACCCAAGAGGAGCGCCATGGTGATTGGTGGAAACGGTTACTCTAGTTATGCAGGAAATCAATTTGCCCTAATCGAATGTTTATTGGATGTCCATGAACACTCGAGAAGGCGGATGAAAGGGATGCAGATTAGCGGTCAGATGAAACGGTTGCTGCTCATGAATGCAGCATCAACAGTCATATTTAACTACATTGGTATTTTCGTCAATTTATTTATTTGGGAGAAGAACAACAACATCTCTGAGGTGGTATGGTTCAACCTCATTATGTTTATCACATGGACTTTCGCGTTTGCGGTGGGTTCCAGATTGTTAACCAGCTATACGACACGTGTGTTGATTCGCACGAATGCGGTCTGCGGCGGAGTCGTTTTTCTGCTTTTATCGGTGCTGGAGCTGGAAAATAGGCTTTTATGGATCACAATCATCGCCATTCCCATCGGCGTCATGTGGGGATTTTATGCCGCGGCGCAAAACATTACCCTGAGTGTGTACGGAAAAGGGAAGGATTTTGAGCAGTATTTTTCAATTGCCAATATCATCAACCAGCTCGTATCGATTATTAATCCGATTGCTTTTGCGCTCATTATCAAATGGATTGGATATTCAGGGTCCTTTTTACTGATGTTCGTGTTTGTGGGCTTGTTATTGACTGTTTCGTTTTATATTCCTACTATTACCCTCGCCGGAGAATCCGTGCCATTATTTCGCGGCATCCAATTTCGGCTCGTATTTGCAACCAGTGCGCTGCGATGGATGGTTCCGTCTCTGCTGGCGGCAGGCATATTTTTGCAATTTCAGGTGCTGTTTGCGTTGGTGTTTACGTTTTCAGTATCAGAGGACAAATTGGTCATCGCCATGCTTAATGTGCTTTATGCCTGCTTCGCCATTGGGGCTATGATGTTATACAGAAGACTGAAGACGCGTGAAGGGGTATGGCTGGCTATCGGGATGATATTTGTGTCAGTCGGCATTCTTCTGCCGTTGCTGCCCAAAGCACCCATCCTCATCATTTCCAATATTTTAACGACCATCGGGATGTTTTATTTCGGGACGGTGTGGAACACGAGGCAGTTCCGAATTATTGCCAAGCAATCGGCTATCCAGCAAGCGCGAATTTTCTTGTGGCGGGAATGCTTTTTGAATGCATCGAGGATACTTTTGCTCATACTGGCTTTATCGGTAAAAGATATTCGAGGAGGAGCGTTTATCTTCTTAATCATGCTGGCGCTTGCCTGTGCACTCATGGTTCCGTATTTCTCAGGGAAGAGCACAGAAGCTTTCGAGCGGCAGACAGAGCAAGAGGAGAGTTAGGCATAGAATGCGAAGGGTCGGATTATTCAGGTACAAATAAGTAGGGTCAGGGAGGTTATGTCCAAATGAGCCAAGCAAACGATCTTGTAATTGATGCAGCACTTGTGAAAAGCTTAATTTCTACGCAATTTCCACAGTGGGCAGATCTTCCGATGGAGCAGGTCATTTCCGGCGGGACGGACAATGTGATCTATCGGCTCGGCACGAATATGGCCGTAAGATTGCCGCGGGCGGAATGGGCGGTCGGGCAGGTGGAGAAGGAGCAGAAATGGCTGCCAAAACTGGCTGCGCTGCTGCCGATTCCCATTCATGCTCCGATAGCTTTTGGGGCGCCGACTGAAGGCTACCCCCGGCACTGGTCTGTGTATCGCTGGCTGGAAGGGGAGAACGCGACGGTCCGGCAAGTGGAAGATCACAACCATGCAGCTAACGCACTGGCTCAGTTCGTAACCGCCATGCAGCGGATTGATTCCGATGGAGGTCCTCCGCCAGGCGCACATAACTCAGGCCGTGGCGAACCTCTGGCGAAGCGGGATGCCGCTGTTCGTGCTGCCATCGTAACCCTGCAAGGCATTGTCGAGGCTCACGCAGCAACCGCTGTATGGGAGGCAGCCCTGCAGGCCCCGGTGTGGCAAGGCAAACCGGTTTGGATTCACGGTGATCTCCACCCAGGCAACCTGCTGATGGAAGAGGGCCGGCTAAGCGCCGTTATTGACTTTGGAACTTTGGGCGTGGGAGATCCTGCATGCGACCTTATGGTCGCGTGGACATTCCTTGCCGCGCAAGGCCGCGAACGCTTCCGCGCAGCCCTGCCAATCGATGATGCGGCTTGGTTACGCGGGAGCGGGTGGGCGCTTTCCTTCGGGTTAATCGCGCTAGCCTATTATCTAGAAACAAATCTTGTCCTCGCAGAGATTTCTCGGCGCACAATCAATGAAGTTCTCGCTGATTATAAGAACGGCTTGTTATAAGGGTTTTGACGGATCATCTGAATGAGATTGTTTGTTGAAGCAGATAAGGGTTCATTTTTACGTGTACAAATGGCGATTGTATTCTTAAGTTGGATTCCTTCTACATAAACTCGGGACAGCTCACCACGATTTACATATTCCCGTACAACGAGGGAAGACACGAAGTTAGCGCCATACCCGGCAATCACGGCAGTAATCGCTTCATGCAGTCCGTTAAATTGCAAAGAAATGGCGGGAACGGCTGAATGATAGGTGCGGCATAAAGACAGCAGTCTCTCGCGAGTTGAACTGCCTTCTTCACGCATGACAAAAGGTTCTTTCATCATTTCGGACAGAGAGACCTGCTGATTGGCATATTTGTGATTAGGCGCCACGACAAACCATAACTCGTCCTGAAACAATTCCTCTGTCAGAATGGTGTCCGGATAAGTTTCGGCTATGCCCCCATAAATGGCAATATCAACTTCTACATTGAGCAGCTGTTTCAAGGCACCGCTGGAATTGGTCGTGTTGATCATCATTTCAACTTGTTCATATTGCTGCTTAAACTTTGCGATCCAAGTTGGGATGAGGAAATGAGCGGGTAAGTAGGTAGCGGCTAGCCGAATACTTCCGGTTGTGCCGCTGCGGTAATTGTGAGCGAATTGTTCGATTTGTTGTTCAACCGCAAAAAGCCTTTTTGCAAGTAAAGACAGTTCTTCACCGGCATCCGTTAGCGCAACCCCTCTTCCCAGAGGTTTCAGCAGGAGAAGCTGCAGCTCCTTTTCGAACTTTTTGATCTGTGCAGTAATGGCGGGTTGGCTTATATTTAACAATTCGGAAGCGCGTGTCACACTACCGCTGGTTGCAACTGTATGAAATAAGCGTAAGGCATGTAAATTCATTAGAAGGCTCCCTTTGTTTCTGATTTATATATTATATATATGATTCTAACATAAAGATATATTATTTATATGATTAGATTCGGTTTATAATGAAGTCAGAAGGTAAATAGCAAAGAGGAGTGATAACAATGAATGCAACAAACACATGGGAAAAAGTAGATCAGTATATTAAAGAACGGTTGATTCCACACGACACTGTTCTGGAAAATGCCTTGGCCGCGAATCAGCTTGCAGGGTTGCCAGCTTATGATGTTTCACCTACGCAAGGTAAGTTTTTGAATTTGTTGATTCAAATGAACGGCGCTAAACGGATTTTGGAAATCGGCACATTAGGCGGATATAGTACCATTTGGATGGCGAGGGCATTACCATCAGATGGAAAGTTAGTTACATTGGAACTGGATCCGATTCATGCTCAAGTTGCGAGTGAAAACATATCCCATGCTCAGTTAAGTGAACTTGTCGAGCTTCGAGTGGGAGACGCTTTAGAACAATTAGCTCAGTTGGACAGTGAAGGTGTTGAGCCTTTTGATCTGATATTCATAGATGCCGATAAACCCAATAATCCTCATTATTTAAAATGGGCGCTGCATTTTTCTCATCCTGGGACGGTGATTATTGGAGATAATGTCATCCGTGATGGCGAGGTCATCAATGAGGAAAGTCAAGATCCCCGCGTTCAGGGAGTAAGGAAATTCTATGATCTGTTGGCGGATGAACCGAGGATTTCGGCAACGGCCATTCAGACGGTCGGCAGTAAAGGATATGATGGTTTTGTATTAGGTATTGTAAAATGATGAAACCGGACATGGGATTTTCCATGTCCGGCTTCTCGTTTGTGGGAGGAATTCCAGGAGTCCGAGCGAATATCTTTTTAATGATCTGTTTGCTGTCACTGTCAGGCAATCATCAAATTTGATTTAGAGGTTAAGGAGATTTCAGAGAGATGCCAGAACGTAATGTTTTATGGAAGCTTTGGGGAGTATCGCTGTTATGGGGCTTTAACTATGTTGCAAGCGCCTATCTGCTGCGAGATTTCTCGCCTATTTTTTTATCATTCGCCCGACTCGTTGTTATGTCACTGTTCTTAATTTCTGTAGCGGTCATTAACAAATCCATCAGACGCCCAACCTCGCGGGAGTGGGGACTTCTATTGTTTGCCGGTATTTTTGGGACTTTATTCAACCAATTGTTTTACTTTACAGGGCTGCAGCACTCAACAGCAGGTAACGCAGCGCTCATTATTGCGCTTTCTCCTATTGCTACGCTGATGTTATCGCGTCTGTTTCTGAAAGAAGAAGTCACCTGGTTGAAGCTTTCCGGATCTGTCGTAGCATTAGTTGGCGTCGTGTGTATAGTCCTGTATGGAGGAAAGACACTTGGAATTTCTAAAGGCGATGTGTATTTGCTGCTTGCAATGTTGGGCATGTCAATCAGCTTGTTGTTTATTCGCAGACTAACTAGTGGGATGACCTCCTACGAAGTAACCATATATTCAACGGTCATTGGGACCATTCTAATGTCACCTGCCGTTGGAGTTGAAGCGCTTCAAGGCCATCTGCATGCGAGCCATCACTTGCTGACTTGGTTATTGCTGATCAGCGTAGCCGTCATCGGCCAAGGCTTGGCCGGCTTTTGGTGGAACCAGGGCATCGCCGTAGTTGGCCCTTCTACTAGTGCAATGTTTATGAATATCCCGCCATTTATCGCGATTATCGTAAGCTTTTTCTTACTGGGCGATCCGATTCGAGCGGCCCAAGTAGGCGGGGGCATTCTGATTCTGGCTGGTGTTATGATAGCCAATATGAAACGCCGTCAGCCCCGGGAAATAGGGGCGGGAATTTAGCCAATATGAAATAACGATTTATTTCTTGGGAAATAATTCATAAATTCTTGTACGCAAAGGTAAACAGATTTCGACACTCCTATTTCGACTGTAAATGCAACTCTATGAATCTAGAATACTATTAGAAGCATTTTATCCTTGGAAATAGTGAGGAGATGGCGATATGGTCAATTTAGATTTAGAGTTGGTATACAGTCCAAAACAGGTGCATGAGCACCTCCGGGTAAGCGATTCAAGTTTGCGCAAATATGCGATGGCGCTTGAAGCGAGAGGCTACAAGTTTCGTAAAGAAGATAATGGCAATCGGATTTTCACGCAGCATGACATCGATATTTTTGAAATCCTGAAACAACGGCTGGATGCTGGTCAAAGTATGAAGACTGCGGCAAGCTCAACGATGAATCATGTTCGCAAGAACGTCCCAAGAACGCTACCCGTTCCTGTGGCGCCAGCGGTTCCCCCGGCAGCTCCCCAAGCATCCCAAGCGGTAACCGAGCGTTCTGCGGACGCTTTCAAACAGAAGTTTGAGGAGGGTTTTGCCGTACTGCTGGAAGACCGTATCCATACCGCGATTAAGCCACTCATCGAAGGTGTCACTCAGCTAAGCGGTCTTGTAGCGGACCTGACCAACCAAAATAAACAGCTGCTAAGCCAAAATCAAGAGCTAAGAACCATGCTACCAGCTCCTCGGGACATCGAGGAAGAGAAGCGTCAACAGCGAGAGTTCGTAGATGAGGTGAAGGTGCTTCATGAAAAACAAAAGAAGCTAGAGCAGCAGCATTATGAAGAACTGAAGCGTCAGAATGAGGAAATTCAAAAACTGATTCCTCCTGCACCAGATCTCGAGAAAGAGCGCTGCGAAAGAACCAATGAGTATCTCACCATTCGCAGAATCAATCTGGCACTTGAGAAGGAAGCCTACGAACATTGGAGTCGAAAGCCGGAACATGAACGGATTCGAAAAATTGGCTTATTCAAGAAAGAAGAAAATATTGAAGTGCGTAACCAGTTCATAAAATCCTATATGGATGAATATTTTGAAGATCGGTTGCGCGGTGAATTTGCGCAATAAGAGAAGGAAGCAAGCTAATTCTTTGAGTGAAAGAGCTCACGGAATTAGCTTGCTTTTTTCCTTATCCATTTATTAAGATTATGTAATTGACCGCCGAGGAAATCGGTGGTAATTTATCAATGTTTATCAATGTTTCATTTCAAGAAATTAAACGATCTAGTTGGAGGTATCACAATTCGTGGAAAAGGATACGATCGCAAAGGAACAGATACCTATTAGCAAAGTACGGGCTCATCTTGAAATATTGGCCGTGTCCGCGAAGTTAGGCGTAACTTCATTTGGCGGGCCGATTGCGCATCTCGGTTATTTTCATAACGAGTACATACGTCGCCGCAAATGGTTGAATGAGCAGGATTATGCGGATATCGTTGCTCTATGCCAATTCTTGCCCGGCCCGGCCAGCAGCCAGGTAGGCATAGCCGTTGGGATCGTTCGCGCTGGAATGCTGGGCGGGTTGACAGCCTGGCTGGGGTTTACACTGCCATCGGTCATTGCGTTGGTACTGTTTGCCTTACTGCTGCAAGGGTTTGATATTGGTAGCGCCGGCTGGATTCATGGCCTCAAAGTTGTTGCAGTAGCTATCGTCGTTCAAGCTGTTTTGGGCATGGGGCAGAAGCTTGCTCCTGATCGCAATAGGGCAACAATTGCCGTACTTGTAGCAGCTGTTACCCTCCTGTGGCAGACGGCTATTAGCCAAGTTTTACTTATAGGAATTGCGGGAATTGCAGGGATGTTTTTGTATAAAAATACGAAGATCCCGAATACGACAAATCTCTCCATTCCCATTAGCCGAAGCGTTGGCATGCTCTCCTTGGGTGTTTTCTTTGGACTTCTGATCCTGCTTCCCTCACTTCGGCAAATTGTTCATATCGAGTGGCTTGCTATGTTTGATAGTTTTTACCGCTCAGGATCGCTTGTTTTTGGCGGGGGCCACGTTGTTCTCCCCATGCTGGAAAGGGAAGTCGTCCCGACAGGGTGGGTCAGCAAGTCGGACTTTCTAGCGGGATATGGTGCCGCGCAAGCTGTGCCTGGACCGTTATTCACCTTCGCAGCGTATTTGGGGACGATGATTGGCGGAGTGAAAGGTGCGATTATCGCTACAATAGCTATCTTTCTCCCGGCGTATCTTTTAGTCGTAGGAGCTCTGCCTTTCTGGCACACTTTGCGTAAGAGCGTTAAAGTCCAAGGAGCATTAGTCGGCATTAATGCAGCCGTTGTTGGCATTTTGCTTGCTGCGTTATATAACCCGCTTTGGATCACGGCTATCCTAGCTCCCGTCGATTTTGTTTTGGCCACGCTGCTGTTTGTGATGCTTGTCTTTTGGAAGCTGCCCCCATGGGTTGTCGTAATCTCGGGAGCCATCGGCGGAATGCTAATTAGCTGATTTAATGTTGTAAGCCTGAGAAATCAGGCTTTTTAGCATTTGCAAATTTTCAGACATTTAACTTGATTACGCATTAGATTTAATCTAGATTTTACAGGCAGATTGTAAACTAATGATTGTGAAGACCAAGAATGAAATGGACGAGCTATTCTAACATAATGGGGGGCTGAACGTATGGGAATCCATGCTTATTTTAGGTCTTTAAATGATTTAGAAAGAATTATTCGCTGTCCAGGCAAGTTCAAGTTTGAGGAACACAGTGTCGCGGCTCACTCATGGAAGGTCGTCCAGTACGCCAAAACTCTCGCAGACATTGAAGAGAAAAACGGCGCCAGCATTGATTGGAAAAAGCTTTACGAAATCACAAGCAGCCATGATTATGGTGAAATATTTATTGGGGATATCAAAACGCCTGTCAAACACGCATCCCCTGAACTTCGTTTATTGATTCAAAAGGTTGAAGAAGGCATGGTCTATAACTTTATTGAAGAACAGATTCCTGAGGAGTTTAAAGAAATTTTTCATAATCAGCTTCGTGAGGGCAAAGATCATTCGATTGAAGGATTAATTTTGGAAGTGGCAGATAAAATGGATCAGGTGTATGAAGCATTTGCGGAACTTAAAAGGGGAAACACGGAGAAAGAATTCATTAAAATGTACCGTGACGCACTTATCAAAATTAATACGATTCCTTTACATTGCGTTGATTATTTTTTGAAAAACATCCTGCCGGATATGGTGAATGACGAAATTACTTCACCGGTTGATATCAAAAGAATTACAGAAGAAGCTTTGTCTTATCGTGATCAGAGGTGCAATCCCCAAAATATAGTAAGCTAATGACTATATTTATGAATGAAGGCGCATTTTAAAAGTAACCATAATGGCTATTGACCGTCTACGGTCCGCGTCGATAAAGACGGTCGCTCCGCAATTCATCCCCTTTACCGCTATTTCATTCCCTTCAATTTTTCGCCTTTAAAGGTATTTGGCTAGTCAGGGGCGAACTAATCGATGATCAGCCATTTTTATAATCAATGGAGGGAATACGTTGAAATTACATCTTTTTCACGCGCTGTGGGGCATGTCAGGTTCGCTTAGCGAGCAGCTGCATCGCGCCAAGCAGCATGGTTACGAGGGAATCGAAGCACCTATGCCAAGTCAAGAGCAGCAAAATGAATTTATTGAGTTGTTAGGCGACTTACAACTGGCATACATCCCTCAGATTTTCACATCCAATCATCATGAAGAGTCCTTTCAAGAACAAGTCGAGCGGGCGAAGCAATTTTCTCCTGTGCTAATCAACTCTCATAGTGGAAAAGACTATATGTCGGAAGATGAGCAAAATCGCTTTTTCGAACAGGCGTTGCGCGTGGAGAAAGCGGCTGGCATTCAAGTTGCGCACGAAACACATAGAGGACGGGTTATGTTCACTCCGAAAGCTACGGCCAGAGTGCTGAAATTGTTCCCGGATCTGAAAGTCACAGCAGATTTTAGCCATTTCACATGTGTATGCGAATCCATGCTGGCTGATCAGCAAGAGGATCTTGAACTGATTAAGAGCAGAGCTCTGCATGTTCATGGAAGGGTCGGCTTTGAGGAAGGTCCGCAAGTTCCGCACCCAGCAGCTCCTGAGTATGCCAATTATTTGCAGCAATTCGAGATGTGGTGGGACGAAATGTTCCACAACGCGATCATCCCAGCGCAGCCATTTGCAACGTTCACACCTGAATTCGGCCCGCCAGGTTATATGCCGACTTTACCTTTTACACGCCAGCCTGTGGCGGATCTTTTTCAAGTAAATCACTGGATGGCTGAGCGAATTCGGAAAAAATACGAGTAAGAGGTAGTGGGGGAGTCGCGCTATGCGGCTCTTTTTTAGGCGCATATGCCTGCATAAATATGCATATATACGAGGGGATTGACGCAGATGCCTGTAATAACGAATCCTATTGTGCCAGGATTTTATGCCGACCCTGAAGCTAGAACCTATGAGGGTAAGCACTGGATTTACGCTACGCGATCTTTTACAGCGTATACGGACCAGATGAATCTGGATGCATTTAGCTCTACGGATTTGATTCACTGGGATAAGCATGAAGCCATACTGGAAATGTCAGATTTCCCATGGGTGTGGAGGGCTGTTTGGGCACCGACGATCATTGAAAATAAGGGGAAATACTACCTCGTATTTGCATCAAACGATATCCAGTCCAATGATGAAACAGGCGGTTTGGAAATTGCCGTATCGGACAATTCGGCGGGGCCGTTTAGAGGATATTTGGGGAAACCGCTTATCGATCGTTTCATTCACTCGGCTCAACCGATTGACGCCCATCTCTTTAAAGATGATGACGGTACCATTTATCTCTATTATGGAGGTTGGGGGCACTGTAATGTGGCGAAAATGAATGAGGATATGACCGGTTTTGTTCCTTTTGAAAATGGGGATACTTTCCTTTCTGTCACGCCGGAAGGCTATGTTGAAGGCCCCTGTATGATAAAGAACGGGGACCTTTATTATTTCATGTGGTCCATGGGAAGTTGGGTGAATGGCACTTATCGGGTGGCTTATGGCACAAGCGACAGTCCGCTGGGGCCATTTGAGAATAAAGGCACGATTCTTCAAAAACAGGAACCGATTGCCGAGGGACCTGGCCATCACGGTTATTTGTATTTGCCGGAAACCGATATGTGGATCATTGTATATCATCGTAGACTGATAGGCGATACTGATCCAGGAAGCAGGGTTTTATGTATAGACAGATTGCACTTTGAGGATGGCGCAATTATGCCCGTTACGATGACGGATAACTGGCAAACATCGGATGAAACGCGGAGGAATGGCAGATGACAAAATTAGATGAACTAAGAAATGGCATAGATGAAGTTGACCAAAAGATCATTGCTTTGCTGGCTCAAAGATTTCAATATACGGAAGAAGTCGGGATTTATAAAGCGGAGAATCACTTGGACTCGCAAGATGTCAGCCGTGAAAATCAACAGTTTCAGAAGATCGCTAAGCTTTCGGCTCAATATGGATTGAACCCTGCTTATGCTTCGGAAATATATAGATGTATCATCGATATCGTCATTTCAAGGCACGAAGAATTACTTAAATCGACATGTAAATAGAGGTAAAAGCCAGCTATCAGCTGCAACCGGACATGGGAAGTTTAATTCCTGTGTTCGGTTTTTTTACGTTAATGCTTGATTTCAGAGCACCGCGATGCTGTAGGGGAACTACACCCTTATTTTGCGCGGGCCGGGCAAGACAATGCCGTTTTAAGCAAAATATCCGAAAATAGCAAATTTACACCTGATAGTCTAAATACATGAATGCTAGTTTTTTTTATATTGGAGGTAATGAAAGGAAAGGGGCACTCCAACGTGAAAGTAAAAAAAATAATGACAGGAAGTTTAATGACCGTTTTCGCTGCAACGATGATAGTAGGGGGTTCAGCATCAGTTTCAGCAGAGGAATCACCCTCGTATACGCTGACAGTTCTTACGGATAAGCCGTCCAAAGGAGAAAATGTGGAAGTTCTCATAAAAGGGCATCAGCTAAAAGATGTCTATGCGTACGAAATCAATTTGGATTTCAATCCGAAGCAGCTTAAATTAAAAGAAGCTACGACGGATATTCCTGGATTTTCAGTTCCTCCCATTGTGAAAGATAACCATATTCAGCTCGCGCACACACGCATAGGCCGAACTAAGGGCGACGATGGCGAACAGATTTTGTACAAATTAAAATTTGAAGCGATTGATGACGGGAAGGCGGAACTGGCAATCGGCAAGGTCAAATTGGTCGATTCTATTCTAGCAAGCACGGATCAGGATTCGAATGCCAAAGTGGCCGTCGATATTAACGATTTGTTCCCATTCGATGATCTGGGCGATTTCACATGGGCCAAAACAGCGATTGCCTTCCTAGCTGAGAAGGGGATTGTGAATGGAACCGCTGAGCGTACTTTCAGTCCGGGCCAGCCTGTTACACGTGCTGATTTTGTGGTTCTTCTGATGAGAGCATTGGAGGTAAAAGGTGGTTCAGGCGAGCGTTTTGACGATGTGCAGCAGGGTGAATACTTCGATGAGCACTTATCCGCTGCAAGAAGCTTAGGAATTGTCGAGGGTGACGAGAATAATAACTTCCATCCGAGAGAGTCTGTGACGAGAGAGGACATGATGACCCTCACGGCTCGTACGTTAAAAACGCTGAATAAGCTCCCGGCAAGTAAAGGGACCTCTTTAGCTGATTCGTTTAACGATACTTCGGATATTTCGGATTATGCGCTACAAAGTGTTACAAATCTAGTCGAGATGGGCTTGGTAGATGGATATGGCGAGGGCATTCATCCTAAGGAATTTACGAATCGCGCTCAAGCGGCCATGCTCATTTATAAACTGTTGACTGCGAAATAATGATTGGTAAAATGACTGTGAAATAACATCAGGGAGGGGCTTGAGTGGCGGAAAATGCCTAAGAGCAACCTCCTTTTTGTATTGGCGTTTGTTTTTTTACATGGCTGTAAACATCTGAAGCGAAATGGCAAGAAAACGTACAAAAAGGCGGAATAACCTAAATACTTCCTGTCTCCATTGTTACATAATGTATCTGTAATCTTCCAATGAATAGGATGAAAGGAGTTAATGTATAAAAAGCGAGGCGAATTGATTGAAATGCTCTCGCCCATTCATCATTTATGTGATCAGGAGGCTGGAATAGGATGAAGTTAAAGAAGACGTTTAATCTGCTGCTTATTGCCGCTTGTGCATTCGGAACAATCTCAACGGCTCCGTTGATGTCCCTTCAAGCACAAGCAGCGGAAGTGGCGAATGAGCCAGTCGTTCACGGCTTAAAAGGGGAGTACTACACAAGTTCGGGTTCTCCGCAGTTTAACTTTGGCACGTTAAAATCAACCGTACTTGATCCCAATTTGGACTTCGGCAACTTGGAGACGGCGCTTGGGATTTTAACCGGGCAGCAGGATAATGTGAATGTACGTTGGAGCGGGTTCATTGAACCGCAGTTTTCCGAAGACTACACGTTCTCCATCATTGGTGACAATGGCTTCCGGCTCTGGATTGACAACAAACTGGTCATCGATCATTGGGTCAACGATTGGGATAAAGAGCAGGTTGCAGCGCCGATTTCACTGGTTGCAGGGCAAAAATATGCGATTAAGGTTGAGTATTTTGAAAATAATGGCGGATCTAACATTCACATGCGCTGGTCGAGTCCATCCACACCAAAATCCGCGATACCGACGGAGGCGCTTACTCCGCCAAGCGGTTTCTCCTACGGGGGCAGCGTAGCCGTCAATGGAGCGACGGCGGAAGTTAAACTGGATAAACCTTTGCAATCGCTTCCAGATGGGTTCGTTAATCATTTCAACGTCAGTGTCATGGGCAGCAACTGGCCGATTGCTTCAGCAGCGCTCAAGCAAGGCGATAACAGCACCATCGTGGTTACTTTCCAGTATCCGGTATATTCGAAGGATGTATGGTTAGTTAAGGCGAGCTATGACGGCCAGGCTGGCCTGGAGGATCAGGATGGCAGAGTCGTTCAGGCGTTCGATAAAATGTTGAAAAACGATTCTACGTATCAAATCACGACGCCATGGGCGAGCCAAGTAGATAAGGATCATGTCCTTCCTGAATACCCTAGGCCGCAGCTCGTTCGCGATAAATGGCAGAACTTGAACGGGGAATGGCAATTCCAGTCGGCTAAGGTCGGGGAGGCGGTTCCAACCGGGCAAACATTGAAGGAGAAAATCGTTGTTCCTTTTGCTGCCGAGTCGGTGCTTTCGGGGATTAAACGCGTAGAAAATCTCATGTGGTATAAGCGGTCATTTACGGTTCCAAGCGATTGGAACGGGCAGCGCGTGATGCTGAACTTCGGCGCTTCTGATTATTTGACAACGGTTTATGTCAACGGTGTGCAGGTTGGCGAGCACAAAGGTGGTTACACTTCGTTTAGCTTCGATGTCACCGATCAATTAAAAGCAGGCGATAATGAACTGATCGTTCACGTACTGGATAATACGGATATGGGTGAAGATCAAGCTGTCGGTAAGCAAACGGTGAAAAAACTCGGCGGCATCTGGTACACGTCCGTCTCCGGGATTTGGCAAACCGTTTGGATGGAGCCTGTCGCACCGGCTCATATCGAAAAGCTGGATATGACGCCGGATCTTACGAATCAAACGTTAAAATTAACCGTTCCTGCGGGAGCAGCTAACAATCTCACCGTTGAAGCTATTGCGACGAAGGACGGGCAGGAAGTTGGAAGAATCAGCGGTCCTGCCGGTACAGAGCTGAAAGTTCCAGTTCCGAATCCTAGGTTATGGACGCCGGATGATCCATTTTTGTACGATTTGCAAGTTCGCTTGAAAAACGGGGATCAAGTAGTCGATCAAGTTAACAGCTATTTCGGAATGAGGGAGATCAAGCTAGGGAAAGTAGACGGCATTACAAGACCGCTGTTGAACGGCAAATTCGTCTTCCAAATGGGGCCGCTGGATCAAGGCTTTTATCCGGACGGCATTTATACGGCACCGACAGAAGACGCTTTGAAATATGATATTCAAACCGTGAAACGAGTCGGTATGAATTTGATCCGTAAGCATATTAAAGTAGAGCCGGCTCGCTGGTACTATTGGGCGGATAAGTTAGGCGTCCTCGTTTGGCAGGATATGCCGAGTTTGGAGGATCGCCAAAATAACCATGGCGCGGATATCACACAAGCTGCCAAAACGCAGTGGCTGAAGGAATACAAAGAAATGGTCGACCAGCTTCGCAGTGTACCGTCAATTATTGAATGGACAGTCTTTAACGAAGGCTGGGGCGAATTCGATTGGGGCGGACAGCAGACGAAGGATGCGACCAATTATGTGAAAAGCCTTGACCCGACGCGTTTAATTAATAACGCGAGCGGCTGGCAGGATTCCGGTGCAGGCGACTTGGTTGATATGCATGCTTACCCAGCTCCGAATTCACCGAAGCCAACGGACACACGTGCTGCTGTGCTCGGGGAGTATGGAGGGCTCGGTCTGCATACACCTGGACATGAATGGAGTCCGCTTGTGTTCTCGTATCAAGAGATGAAAAGCAAAAAAGAGATTACGGACAAATACATCGATTATATTAACCAATTGAAAAATCTCAAAGGAAATCCTGGCTTGAGCGCAGCGATTTATACGCAGATCAGCGACGTCGAATATGAGATTAACGGCTTGCTGTCCTATGACCGCAAAGTGGAAAAGCTCGATTTTGACCGGATCGCCAAAGCTCACCGCGAGTTAATCGGCACGGTTACGGCAGGCGATTTGTCCGGCGGCATTCAAGACGCTGAACTCTTTTTCAGTAAGCTCACCGCAGGTACGAAGCCTGGCCAATACCCGCAAGCTGTGGTGGATCATCTCCAAGGTGTCATTCAATCCGCTAAGCAGGTACTTGCCGACAGCAACGCCACTGCAAGCAATTACCAGCAAGCGCTTAATGACTTAACAGCTGAGAAGGAAAAAGTTTTCGCTGGTGTAAACGATCCGCTTCCAAAAGGCTCCACGGTGGATAACTTCGACAGCACTACGCTAAACAGCAATTGGAGTATTTACCGTCAAAATAACGCGAATTGGAGTCTGACGACCAATCCTGGCAAGTTGACGATTCAAACGCTTACAGGCGATAGCTTTGGCAATTCAAATGCGCTGAAAAATGCCTTCTTGCAAAACGCGCCTAGCGGTGATTTTGTCATCACAACGAAGGTTGATGCGCAGGTAAGGAAGAACTACCAGCAAGCCGGTCTGCTCGTTTGGCAGGATGAAGATAACTATGTGAAGTTTGGGCATGTGTGGGATACAGACGGCGCAACGGGCAAATCCCTGGAATCCGCCTTCGAGAAAAATGCCACATACACCAAAGCTGGGCATATGGCGACTCATCCAGGTTACGATACATCGTATATGCAAATCCGTAAGGTGGGTAACGTTTATACGACCTATTATTGGGATGGTTCCAGCTGGAAGCAGGCTGCAGACCCTGTTACCGTTCAATTATCGAATCTCAAAGTGGGATTCTATGCATTCTCCGCAACCGACGGGACGTCCATCCCGGCTAAGTTCGATTACTTCTCAGTCGGCCCGATTGTGAATGATCCTACGTCGTCGTTAACTGGACCTGCATCGGTCACAAGCGGACAATCGTTTGATTCGACGCTTGGCATGAACAGTGTCACGCAAAGTGTGTATGCTGGAGATGTAACCGTTACGTATGACGCGAATCAACTCGAATTTGTATCCGCTGAAAGCGTGAAAAGCGGTTTAGAACTTCTCGACAAGAAAGTAGTTCCTGGTTCGGTCCGTCTTATTACAGTAAATGTAAGCGGTACGAGTATAAATGGCGATTTGCTGAAGCTGCATTGGAAAGCGAAGACGACTGGTGAGGATATGACCAGCACAATTACCCTTTCTAATCTTGTTTTGGCGAACGGTGAAGGCGTAGAAACGGCTGTTGACGGTACCACGCAAAGCATTCGTATACTTGCTAATGTCGATAAAACAGCGTTGAACTCTCTCATCGCTACAGCGCAAAGCAAGCATGACGGTGCGACGGAAGGTACAGCCGTTGGTCAGTATCCTGCTGGAGCCAAAGCGCTATTGCAAGCAGCTATCGATAAAGCTGTGTTCGTTGCTAACGATGCGAATGCGACGAATGCGCAGGTTGCACAAGCGGTTACTGAGCTGAATGGAGCGTTGCAAGCCTTTAACCAGTCGGTTGTTACTGGCAATTCCGGTGACACAAATGGCGACGGTAAGTACTCAATCGGCGATCTGGCTATTGTTGCAGCCGCTTATGGCAAAACGTCGAAAGACGCAGATTGGGATAAGTACAAACAAGCGGATCTGGACAACAATGGTCGCGTAGACCTTGTCGACTTGGCCATGTTGGCACAGAGAATTTTGGAATAAACGGATAGGAAAGTCGTCTAACTTCAGGATTTATTGGGGTTGGGCGACTTTTTTTTGCGCCATCAGATGCCTTGTCCTGAACTTTTGTCAGAATCGCGCAAAGTTTCGCCTAATCGCGTAAAGACGCCCTTTTTTTACATGGATATAATCAGGGTAAACAACGTTCAGGGAGAGGTTCACATGAAAAAGATGATCAGTGTGCTAGTTGGCATTCTACTGCTAAGCTGCTTGCCATTGTATCTGCATTTCGCACACAAAAGTACGGAACCTGATTCAGGCGGCGACGGGCAGCGTTTGGATGTCCACAAGCTGGAGAGCATCGTGAATTTGGCAAGCTCAGGGGAAAAGGCAGGCACCAATGATGTCAAAGCGCCTTCTTTTACCTTAAAAGCATTGGACGGTTCGTATCATACGATTGGGGGCAAACGGGAGAAGCCGGTTGTCATTCATTTCTGGGCCAGCTGGTGTGAAGCCTGCTCGGTTGAGTTGGCCACACTGCGTAAACTGTATGGACAGTACAAGGATCAAGTTGATTTTCTGGGCATCAACGTGTCCACCGAAGAAAAGCCGGAAAATATTGAGAAATTCATCAAACAGAACAATCTCAAGTATCCCATTCTGCTGGATGAGCATAAACATGCCGCTGATTTGTACCAGCTTCATGCGCTGCCGACTGTTTTTCTAATCGATAAAAACGGTTATGTCATGGATACGTTTCACATGGTAGATCCGCTGGAATTGGAAGAAAAGATCAGGCATCTTGTGGAGCCTTAACAGCTTTCAACTTTATGGAAAGGAGGAGACAGCTTGACGGCTGACGATTTACATAACGACGTGGCAGAAATCCACAAGGGGTAAGGTTTGATTTATTTTAGGAAAAGAGGTGTCCTGTGTTAAAAGGAAAAACGGTAATCGTCCAATTGCTTATTTTTGCTTTATATTTGACTATGTTATCTCCCTATCCGGTGCAAGCAGCGGAAGCGGAAAAAATACCTGGCTATTTTGCTGATCATTTCGATAAAATGAAGATAAACGATACATGGAATGCCATTGAAGGTCCATGGTCCATTGATGCAGGCAGGCTGTCGGTAGCGAAAGGCCAAGGCTATAAAGCGATCTCCAACAAGGATGACATGAGTGACTTTACGATAGAGTCAGACATTCGTGTGGCTGATCGTAACGGAGACGCCGGCCTGTTATTCCGAACCGTGAGCGCAACACCAGGCGCTGATAATGTGCGTGGTTATTATGCTGGACTTAGCGCGACCGGAACAGGAGCGGTCATGCTTGGGCGCATGAGCAACAATTGGACGGAATTAAAGCGTTCCAATGTAACCATTAATCCGAATACGGATTATCGTTTGAAAGTTTCTGCAGTAGGCAGTCAAATCAACGTATATGTCAATGATGTGTTAGTTTTGCAGCAAACGGACAGCACGTACACACAAGGTAGTGTTGGCGTTAGAATGTACAATTCAATGCCTTCGTACGACAATATTGTAGTGAAATCTGTGGGAGGCGATACGTTGTTATCGGACAACTTCGATACGCCGGCAGAACAAACGATTGAGCATTGGAATGTGGTGGATGGAAGCTGGAAGTTGCAATCCGGAGCCATTACGGTTAATAAAGGTGACGGTTACAAAATGCTGGCTCAAGACGCTGAATTCCAGGATATGACGCTGGAAAGCGATATTAAACTGCCGAGCGATACAGGTACAGGAGATGCAGGGCTGCTCTTCAAGACACAAAGCGCAACACCCGGGGCAGATAATGTGAAGGGCTACTACGCGGGTTTAAGCGGTGATGGCAAGGTTACACTTGGCCGCATGAACAATAACTGGACACCGTTGAAGCAAGTTAAAGTGTTCGACACGATCGATTCGAACCGTTACTATCACATGAAGGTCGTCACGTATCAGAATGACATTAAAGTGTATGTCAACGATTCCCAAAAGCCCGTCCTCGTCTATACGGACGACAGTGCGCAGAAATATACGAAAGGCGGAATCGGTTTAAGAAGTTACCGTGCGCAGGCAAGCTACGATAATGTCATCGCAAGTGAATATGTGGTGCCGGACAAAGAATTCACTTCACCTGTAGCGAATAAGGATCCGCTGGTGCAAACGCCATTTATCCCGCTGCCGCTTGGTTCGGTTGAAGCCAAAGGCTGGCTCCTGAAGCAGCTTGAACTTCAACGTGACGGGGCTACCGGATATGCAGAGGATTTATACGGAGAACTCAGTACGAACGCTGCATGGCTTGGGGGCACAGCGCCAGATTCTGATTGGGAGCGTCCCGTGTATTATTTGAAAGGACTAGTCCCTCTGGCTTACACGTTGAAAGATCCGAACTTAATTGCCAAATCGCAAAAATGGATTGAAGCCATCTTGGCGAGCCAGCAAGCGGACGGTTCCTTTGGTCCCAAAAGCAGCGATGATTGGTGGCCACGCATGGTCGCGCTCTATGTCATGAAGGACTACTATGAAGCTACGAATGATGCTCGTGTGCTTACGTTCATGACGAACTATTTCCACTACCAAGCCGCTCAATTACCTGCTCGACCACTCAGAGACTGGGGCAAGGTGCGTGTAGGCGATAATATTGATACTGTGCTTTGGTTGTACAACCGGACGGATGACGCTTTCTTATTTCAGTTGGCTGATACACTGGCCGGACAAGGGTATCCTATCACGGATACGTTTACGAATGACGGTTTCCAGAATTTCGGCAATGACTTCCAACCGACTCATTCGGTTAACGTGAATGAAGCGATTAAAATGCCGGCGATTTATTATCAAAGATCACATGACAATGTGGATCGTGATGCGTTCCAGGCAGGCGTTGAGAATTTGACCAAGCATACGCAAATTACAGGAATGCCATCCGGTACAGAGATGTTGGCCGGTATTGCGTCTACGCAGGGTGTAGAGCTCTGTGCGATTACCGAGCGGATGCAAAGTAATGAAGAGGCGGCCATGATTCTCGGGGATCCTCACATTGGTGATGCGCTTGAGAAAATTGCCTTCAATTCATTGCCAGGTGCGATGGATAAGGACTTGAAGCTTCATCAGTATTATTCATTGCCTAATCAGGTTGAGAGCAATATTGCGGATCATGGCTTCAAACAAAACTATGATAACGGGATGATGCCTTCCCCAACTTCCGGTTTCCCTTGCTGCCGTTTTAATATGCATATGGGTTGGCCGTATTTTGTGAAAAATATGTGGGCAGCTACGAAGGATGGTGGACTTGGCGTTATTGCTTACGGGCCAAGCCGCGTTTCGACCAAGATTAAGAATGCCAATGTAACGGTAGAAGAAACAACGAACTACCCGTTTGAAGATCAAATCGGGTTTGAAGTGAACACATCTGAATCTGTAAGTTTTCCACTCAAGTTAAGAATCCCTGCATGGGCGGATCAACCGACGGTTACGGTAAACGGCCAAGCTCAGCCGACTGTGAAAGCAGGAGAATACCTGACGATCGACAGAACATGGGCGGCAGGGGACCATGTTGTTCTGACGGTGCCGATGAAGTTGAAAACATCGACGTGGGTTAACAACTCCGTCGGGATCGAACGCGGTCCACTCGTATTCTCTCTTCAAGTGGAAGAAGATTGGCAAGTACAATCGAATCCGATTGCGGCCGTGCCAGGTTTTAATAGCACAGCGCTTGGGTTCAGCCAGTTCCGCGTGCTTTCCAAAACACCATGGAACTACGGGTTATTGATTGACCGTGAACATCCGGAAGAATCTATTGAGGTTGTGCAGGGACCAATGCCTGAGAATCCTTTCATCCAGGCGACAAGTCCAGTCAAGCTGATTGCCAAAGCGAAGAAAGTTCCTGCATGGGGCAAATCGGCCAACAACGTAGAAGCCTCCGAACCGCCAATCGGCCCGCTGCTTTCGACAGAGCCGACGGAGAATATTACGCTGGTTCCATACGGGGCGGAGAACTTGCGGGTCAGTTACTTCCCTGAAGTGACCGAGAATCCGGATGCCGTCGCCTCCATCAAATATGAGGCTGAACAAGCCGAGTTGTTCAGAGCGAAAGTGAATACAAACAACAACTATGCATCCGGTAAAAGCTATGTAGGTGAAATTGACTACGTGGATAGTTACGTGAAGTTTGGTGATGTCCAGGCCGCAACAGCCGGTACTTATACGGTTGATGTCTGGTTTGCCAATGGCAGTGATTTTACGGCTGCGACGGGTAAAATGCTCGTAAACGGTAAGGAACAGTCGTTCAAGCTCCAAGGCACTCAAAATTGGGGCAGGTTCATGGCGATCCCTGTGAAAGTCGAGCTGAACGAGGGCTCCAACACGGTCACATTCATGAAAGGCACCGGTTTCTATGAACTGGACTACATTGTCGTTAGACCGCTGCAAGCCACTGTAACCGAACCATCTACTCCAGCTTCTGCGACTTTGACGGGACCTGCCGAAGTTCAGGCGAGTGAACCGTTTGATGTGGAGCTAGGATTCACAAGTGTTACTGAGCGTGTGTACGCCGAGGATTTGAACATAAGCTACGACCCTAATCTAGTGGAATATGTAGGCGTAGATGAGCTGAAGGAAGGATTTAAGGTTGTAGATCAATTACAAACTCCTGGTAAGATACGTATCATTATGGTCAATTTGGGAGCAGGTACTATCAATGATCACTTGTTGAAGCTGAAGTGGAAAGCCAAATCCATTGCACAACCGAGCAGCACAAACATCACGTTAACGAAAGCTGTTATAGCTGATGCCAACGGCGTAGAAACGCAACTTGACAGTGTTACGCACAGCTTGCAAATCGTTACTGTCGTTGACAAAGCAGCCTTGAACAATCTGATTGCTCAGGCACAAGATAAGCATCAAAACGCAACCGAAGGCTCAAGTCCAGGAAACTATCCTGCTGGCTCGAAGGCTGCTCTCTGGTCTGCGATTAGTCAAGCCAAAGCCGTCGCTGACAATACGGCATCGACACAAAGTGAAGTCGAGCAAGCGATTGTGGCATTGCGTGAAGCTTTGAACAGCTTCTTGAATTCAGTCCTAACGGCCAGCCCTGGAGATACGAATGGAGATGGCAAATATTCCATCGCGGATCTAGGCATATTGGCTGCCGCCTACGGGAAGTCTTCCAAGGATGCGGACTGGGAGAAATACAAACAATTTGATTTGTTTAACGATAATCAAATTGACATTAAAGATTTAGCGATCATGGCGCAAAAAATTCTGCAATAGGTGTAAGAGGGGACGTTCCGGACGGATCACGAGGTGGATCTGTGCGGAGCGTCTTTCTTTTAATAGGATGGATGGTTTGCGCCGAATCGGATTCTTGTCTGAAAAGTATAAAGGAAAACCAAATAATCTAAATACAAAAAGTGCTTTATCCGTCATGATGAAGATAACCACAGCATGGTTACATAGGTGATTCAAGGGGGAGGATTTGGTTTGAACAGAGTATTTGCTTTTCAACACAAACAGATTCGACAAGTATGGGCGTATATGCTGCTTTTATGCATGGCAGTCACGTATTTGCCCGTTGCCTCGGTTTCGGCGGCAGCAGGAGATCCATTGCCGGTATTTAGAGAGGATTTCAGCGATGGCAATGCAGATGGTTGGACAACCTATGGGTCGGCGGATGCCGGGAACAGAGGGACTTGGACGGTCAATGCAGCCAAGCAGTATAAATCAACTGGCGCACCTGGCTTAAAGACGGTGTATGAAAGCACAAATTTTAAAGATCTGGTTTATGAAGCGGATCTTCAAGTGTCCGGGATCAACGATGATCAATCAGGGCTTTTGTTCCGGGTCACAACGCCAACAGGTAACGTACCGGATGGGTATAATGGTTACTTCGCAGCTCTGCGTGTGGACAAGACCCTTATGCTTTCCAGGGTAACCGGGGCGGGTGGCAATGAATATAAGGAATTGCAGAAAGTACCGTATCCTTATGCGAGCGGTCATATGAAAGTCGTCGCGGTAGGCAATCACATTCAAATCTTCGTTGAAGATATGAATACCCCTAAGATTGATTTTATCGATAACGACGGCAAACAGATTACGTCCTCCGGTTCGATTGGCCTTCGAACATGGTGGGGTGGGGCGATCTTCGATAATCTTGAAGCCAAAGCGTATAGCACTGCAGCGACGTTTGCGCCTGAGTTCAGCGTAACGTCCGGGGTTTACGACAGTGCGCAGCACGTTGCCATTACCTCGGCGACGGACGGGGCGACGATTCGGTACACGCTTGATGGCACGCTGCCGAATGCGACTTCTCCCATCTACACGTCGCCTATCGGGATAACATCGGATACGATTCTTAAAGCCTATGCTGAAAAAGCAGGGGAAATGGTCTCGGATGTAGTGACAGCCTCGTATATCATTGCGCAGAGCGAGCAAGTTTTCGCGGATGATTTCAGTGATGGCGCTGCAGACGGCTGGACGAATTATATGGGTGCGGCAGTTGGTACTCCGACATCCTGGTCTGTAACGCAAGGCGTTTACAGCTATAAGGCTATGAATCCAAGAGGTGCAAAGTCAGTCGTGGATGCGGTTTATCAAAATTTTGTGTTTGAAGTGGATGTGAATCCGCAGGATGCGATCGCTAATAATAGCGGAGTCATTTTCCGAGCGACGGAGCCAGCTGACGGCGTAGATAAAGTTAATGCGTATTACGCTGGTATGAACGCTGCTGGAAAGCTTCAAGTCGGCAAAATGAGCACAGCGGGTGCGTCTGGCACCTGGACGGAAATCGCGTCAACGGTTGTGAGCGGTGTCAACCCGAATGCCTATAATCATCTGAAAGTGATTGGGATTGGGACGCATTTTTACATCTATGTGAATGATAAACTTGCATTTTATTTTACAGATGCAACGTACGCATCAGGTACCGTTGGGCTTAGAGCTTGGAACGATGATAAAGCGGTTACTTATGACAATGTCTCTTTGCAGCGTTTGACGGCGGTTGTGCTGCCGGTTGCAGCGCCGGTCATTAGTCCGGCATCGGGCACGTTCCCTAATACGCAAATCGTCACATTGACGAGCTCGACAGCAGGTGCCGATATCCACTTTACTTTAGATGGCAGTTTCCCTACAGCATCATCGCCTGTTTATAGTGGACCTATCACTTTGACGGCAACTACGACGGTGAAAGCTTATGCGACCAAAAGCGGGATGCTCGATTCAGCGGTGCAAAGCGCTACATTTACGCTAGTCAGCCGTACTTTCTCGGATGACTTCAACGATGATAATGCGAACGGCTGGAAGACGTACCAAGGCACGTGGAATGTATCCGGGAAGGCCTATCAAGTAACGGATAAAGGTCCTGGCTACAAATCCGTAGCGGATGGCACTTCGTTCAGCAACTTTGAATACGAAGCTGATATCACAATGAAAGACGGCGTTAATAACGACAATGCAGGTTTAATCTTCCGCGTTACAGACCCTAGCAATGGCGGAGATAACTTGAAAGGCTATTATGCAGGAATCACTTCGAATGGCCGCGTTCAATTGGGCAAATTCAACAACAATTGGAAAGAGCTTGCCTCCATTTTGTATCCGATCCAGCAAAATAGAGCCTACCATATGAAGGTGACGGCAGTAGGCAGCCATATCGATATTTATATCGATGGTGAGCATATCGTAAGTGCGGTAGATACCTCCTATACGACGGGAGCTATCGGTGTCAGAGCGCACTATGTTGCGACCAGCTATGACAATCTATTTGTCAAAGACTTGGGCGAGGTTCAACTGCCGACCTATGATTGGTCTTGGGTAAAAGGCGCGGTTTTCGTGCCAACGAATGTGGTGAACCAGATTCAACAATGGAATGAGTACGATCATGATATCAATGATCGTGAATTAGGATATGCGCAAATGTATGGTATCAACTTTGTACGGGTATTCGTGCATAACTTGTTGTGGAAAGATAACAGCGCCAAGCTGCTTGCCAATCTGGAAGATTTCTTGGCACTTGCCGACAAACACGGCATCAAGGTCGAGCTTGCCTTGTTCGACGATTGTTGGGATGACTATCCGGTCATGGGGCCTCAGTTGGCACCTAGATACGGTGCTCATAACAGCCGTTGGGTGGAAGGCCCGGGTGATGCGGTGAAAGCGAACTATGAGGCTAACAAGCAAGATTTGAAGGAGTATGTACAAGGTATCGTAACAGCGCATAAAAACGATCCGAGAATTGCTTTCTGGAACATTTATAATGAACCAAGCAATGGCGAGACCGGTCTTATGGACCAAATCACGAAGCAGATTATGAACGATGCGCGGATTTGGATCAAAGAAATTGATACCGTGCACCCGGTGTCTTCAACAGCCGGCCAATTTAGCGGTGAAGCTACTTCGGACTTCATTACTTGGCATCCCTATGAAGCGGATTACCCAACTCCTTACGGGGTCAGCAAGGGAATTCTTGCGGATGAAGCCATGAACCGTTCGACACAAACCGTTCCGGGCATCGTGGAACACTATGGGAATAAAGGCATTGGCTACGTTATGTGGGAGTTCGGTATTGGCCGGGATAACACACGGTTCCCTTGGGGATCCGATACGAATCCGATGACATCGGAGCCGACGATGCCTTTCCATGGAATTGCGTATCCGGATGGACATCCTTGGGATGTCAATGATATTAAGGCGCTGACAGGTGCTGCTTTCGACACGCTGCCCTTATTCAACGTGAACTATTACAAAGATGATCAATTCACATCGTTAGCCAAATCTTCTATCACGCCCAAAATTGATTTTGACCTTGGGGATGAGAAGGGCACAGGATCTTCCGATCCAACCGTAGGCATTGGCGAAGACCATTTCTCAACTAGATGGATGGGGACTGTGCAGCCTGAGAATACCGGAACGCATACGATCTACGTTGATAGCGACAACATTGCTAGAGTGTGGATTGGTGAGACACTGGTCGTTAATAAAACAAGCGGTACAAGAGAAGAAAAAACCGGAACGATTACTTTAACAGCCGGCCAACAATACCCGGTTAAGGTCGAGTATGTGCATGCAACCGGCGACGCAAGCTTACATGTGAAATGGTCGCACGCGAATTTAATCAAACAAGCCTTAACACCTGTTTATTCAGGTAAAAGTGTGCAGTCTGTTACTTTGGATGCAGCAACATTGACTGTAAAAGTGGACGAAACGAAAAAACTGACAGCTACGATTGCGCCTGAAGACGCTTCTAGCCAACAGTTGACGTGGAGCTCCAGCCACACAGGTACGGTGAGAGTTGACAACAACGGATACGTGAAAGGGATTAACAAAGGAACAGCGACCATTACGGTTACGGCAGCGGGGGGCGTTAGCGCTTCAGCCGTGGTGACGGTTACGGATAGCGGCATGTTCAAAAACCCGATCGTACCTGTCTCCAGCGGTGCGGGTTCGGCAGATCCGAGCGTTGTATTTAAGGATGGCTACTATTATTATGTAAAATCGGAGAATGACGGTTCAATTCAGGTGGCGAAAACCAAACGCCTGCAAGATATTGGAATCGCGCCTCGCGTAACGGTCTATACACCTCCTGCCGGACAAATGTATTCGAAGGAACTATGGGCGCCTGAAATTCAGTATTTGAGTGGAAAATGGTACATCTATTTCGCAGCGGATGATGGGAACAATAATAATCACCGAATGTATGTGATTGAAGGCGATTCGCAAGACGCGCAAGGAACTTATACGATGAAAGGAAAGATTGCAGATGCCACAGACAAATGGGCTATTGACGGCACGGTCCTAACGAAAAGCGACAACTCCATGTATTTCGTATGGTCTGCTTGGGAAGGCGACACCAATGTTAGTCAAAATTTATATATCGCTCCAATGAGCAATCCTTGGACAATTAGCGGACCTAGAGTTCGGGTGTCTACGCCTGATCAAGCTTGGGAGCTGAAAGGCACGCCGCCTAGCATTAATGAAGCTCCGGAAGTTTTGATGAAAGATGATAAAATTTTTATCGTCTATTCGGCAAGCGGCAGTTGGACGGATGATTATACGCTGGGCATGTTGACGAATACGGATGGTGATGTACTGAATCCTGCTTCTTGGACGAAGTCCGGTCCTGTGTTCAGCAAAGCTCCGGGTGCCTTCGGACCGGGACATAACAGTTTCACCAAGTCCCCGGATGGTACGGAAGATTGGATCGTGTACCACGCTGATCTTAAATCCGGCGGAAGCTGGGGCAATCGCACCGTTCGCGCGCAAAAATTCACTTGGAACCAGGATGGTACGCCAAACTTTGGAACACCGGTGGCATATGGCGCATTGGTTCAAGAACCATCCGGCACGCCGTCTGTCTCCCTGTACAGCTATGAGGCAGAGGACGCTGATCTCGGCGGAAATGCAAGAGTCAACAGTTCGGACGACGCTTCCGGCGGCAAAGTGGTCGGTTATGTGGACACGGCTGGCACCGACTATATCTTATTTAACGTCAACGTAGAAGAAGCGGGTACATATGCCATGACGGTTATGGCTTCTAACGGAACGGGAGGCACTGTCATTTCCCAGCACGATGTTTCTGTCAACAATGGCGCTAATCAAGTGATTGATTACAAACAATTCGGCTGGGGACGTTACAATCCGTCTTCCATAACGATAACGTTGAATCAAGGATTAAACACGATTAAGTTGACTAAAAAGACGAACTTTGCCGAGGTCGACAGGCTTATTCTCGAACTTAAGGAGCCGGCAAACCCAACGGGGAATAGAGCAGCTCTCTTGGCAGCGATTGCTTCAGCCCAAACGAAGCATGATCAAGCCGTTGAAGACGCGCAAGATGGCTACTATGCGGCAGGCGCCAAAGCGGCCTTGCAAGCAGCCATCGATCAAGCAGCGCTTGTTGCAGGCAATGGTGCTTCAACAGAGGAGCAGCTGATTGCGGCCAGTAACATGCTGGCAGAGGCAGTTACTGCTTTTGAAGCGAAGAAAATTAATGCCGACCTTAATTCGGGAGGCTTTAGCGTAGGCGATTTAGCGATCGTTGCGGCAGCGTATGGCAAGAAGCAAGGCGATGCGGATTGGGACACGGTAGGGAAGAAAGCAGACGTCAACATGGATACCAAAGTCGATATCGCAGATCTTGTCATTGTTGCAAGAGCGATCATGCAATAAACAACTGTCCGGCCATTCATTTGGCCGGATTTTTTGTGTTTAGCTGGTGAGGGGAGGCTGGGCAACATGCTGGGGAACTGTGGTCCGCTAATTTGGCGAAATAAAGCCAATTGATGCGGCAGTGGGAACTACGGGCCGTTATTTCGCCATTATTGAGTGAAGTACTGCCTCCATCGAGCGAATAAGGTCCTGTAGTTCCCCTCCAACGCTAAATCTGCCTGTTTTAGCCGGAATAGCGCCCTGTAGTTCCGTTTAGCGGGTGATGGAGGCCAGGCAACGTGCTTGGGAACTGTGGTCCGCTCGTTGTGGTGCTCCGTTGTTGCCCCTCACCTCTCCGTTCAATTCGCCAGCTTCCGCTGCTGCCTGGCAGTTGAATCCTTTTTCCGCTGTTTTCATCCGGTATGACGGAATAAAGCAAAAAATGACTTTTACGTGTAAAGACCTTTACCTGGTTAAATATTACACTAAGGTTGTAAATAATTATTTCGAGGAGGAACACAAATGGTACAAAGAAAAAGAGTCATGGGGGCACTTGTAACAGCAACGGTATTAATGTCATTGGTCGCAGGCTGCGGGGCTAAAACAACAGAAACGACATCCGCTACAACAGCGCCTCAAGCTACAAAGGCGGCAGAAGCAGCTAAAGCAGGAGATGGCAAAGTTACCGTTGGTTTCTCCCAAATCGGTGCGGAGAGCGGCTGGCGCGGTGCGGAAACGCAATCCATCCAAGACACAGCGAAAGCTGATCCTACGATCGACTTGAAGTTCTCTGATGCGCAGCAAAAGCAAGAAAACCAAATTAAAGCCATTCGCTCTTTTATCGCCCAAAAGGTTGATGTCATCGCGATGGCTCCTGTCGTAGAAACAGGCTGGGAAGCTGTTCTGAAAGAAGCGAAGGATGCGAAAATTCCGGTTATCCTCGTTGACCGTGGCATCGACAAAAAGAACGAAGATCTATACACAAGCTTCATTGGTTCCGACTTTATCGTAGAAGGCCAAAACGCGGCCAAAGCAATGGCGGAGCACCTTGGAGACAAAGGGAATATCGTTGAGCTGGAAGGAACCGTTGGTGCGAGCGCAGCAACCGACCGTAAAAAAGGCTTTGACGACGAAATGAAAAAACACCCGAACATTAAAATCGTGAAATCGCAAAGCGGTGATTTCAACCGTGCAACAGGTAAACAAGTGATGGAAGCGATTTTGAAATCCCCTGAAGGTAAAGATATTCAAGGCGTATACGCTCATAACGACGACATGGCACTAGGTGCAATTCAAGCGATTGAAGAAGCTGGTAAAAAACCAGGTTCAGACGTGAAAATCGTATCCATTGACGGTATTAAAGAAGCTTTCGAAGCTGTCAAAGCCGGCAAGCTGAATACGGTTGTTGAGTGTAACCCACTTCTCGGACCTCAATTGTTCCAAGCGGCAAAAGACCTGAAAGCAGGAAAACAGCTTCCGAAATGGATTAAATCCAATGAAGATGTGTTCACAGGCCAAAAAGCCATCGACGCTCTGCCAAACCGTAAGTACTAAGATAAATAGAGAATTAAACGAAATCAAGAGTCAATCGGAGCTCTTGATTTCGTTCATCCAAGATGAATAAAGGAGTGGAGAGGAATGCAGCAGCAACCCGTATTAACGATGACTGGCGTTAGTAAATTTTTCCCTGGTGTCAAAGCTTTAACGAATGTGGATTTTCAGCTTAAAAGAGGAGAAATTCATGCTTTGATGGGACAGAATGGCGCAGGGAAATCCACCTTGATTAAAGTTTTGACAGGTGTGCATGAGATGGACCAAGGCATCGTTACCTTGAACGGCCAGGTAGTGCACATCAAATCTCCAAAGGATGCGCAGGCTTTAGGCATCAGTACGGTTTACCAAGAAGTGAATCTCTGTCCGAATTTATCCGTTTCGGAGAATTTGTTCATCGGCCGTCAACCACGTAAGCGCGGAGGAAGCATCGATTGGCACACCTTGAACCATAAGGCGGAGGAACTTCTGGAGCGATTGAGCATCCAGCTCGACGTAACGAAGCCGCTTTCCGAGTTCTCCGTAGCGATTCAGCAGATGGTGGCGATTGCACGAGCGGTCGATATTTCTTCCGGGCTGCTTATTCTGGATGAACCGACGTCCAGTTTGGATCAGCAAGAAGTCAAGGAACTTTTCCGAATTATGAGGAAACTGAAGGACGAGGGGATGGCGATCGTCTTCGTTACTCACTTCATGGATCAAGTCTATGAGGTATCCGATCGCATTACGGTGCTGAGAAACGGCGAGCTGGTAGGCGAGTACTTAACCGAGGAATTGCCGAGAATTAACCTGATCTCCAAGATGATTGGCCGTGAATGGACGGATGAAGAACAGCAAAGCAAGATTGTCGGAATGAAAAAAGGCGAGGTGTGGGTGTCAGCCAAACAATTAGGACGTCGAGGTTCCATGGAGCCATTTGATATAACGGTTCGCAAAGGAGAGGTTTTAGGACTTGCAGGTTTGCTTGGATCAGGGCGCACGGAAATCGCAAAGTTGATTTTTGGCATCGATAAGGCGGATGAAGGTGCTATGACAATCGATAATGATAAGATCCGCACCATGTTTCCTAAGAAAGCGATCGAATACGGTTTAGCATTTTGTCCGGAAGAACGTAAGGTTGAAGGCATTATTGGGGAATTGACGGTTCGGGAAAATATTGTGCTTGCGCTGCAAGCCAAACGCGGAATCTTGCATAATTTATCGCTTCGCAAGCAGCAAGAAATCGCAGAATATTATATGAAGCTGCTTAGCATCAAGGCTTCCAGCATGGAGCAAAGAATTGATCAGCTTAGCGGAGGGAATCAGCAGAAGGCGATATTAGCGAGATGGTTAGCGACAGAACCGAAGCTCCTTATCTTAGATGAGCCAACTCGCGGGATTGACGTAGGCTCCAAAGCGGAAATTCGCAAATTAATTTTATCGCTTGCAGCGGAGGGAATGACCATTTTGATGATCACATCGGAATGGGAAGAGATGGTTGGCTGCTGTGACCGCATTCTGGTATTGCGCGATCGCCAGATCATCGGTGAGTTGAGCGGGAACGAAATCGGTGAACAACGAATTATGCAGATGATTGCAGAGGGAGGGTATAAAAATGACGCCGCTAAAGAGCATGTTTCATAATGCGATTCGCTCCAAATTGTTTTGGCCCTCACTAGGGATCGCGGTAATTTTATTATTTAATGCCCTGTTTACTCCTGGTTTTTTCAACATTCGGATACAAGACGGGCACTTATTTGGAAGTTTGATTGATATTTTAAACAGAGGAACACCAATCCTTATCATAGCGCTGGGCATGACGCTGGTTATTGCCAAAGAAGGAATCGATATCTCGGTAGGTTCCGTGCTGGCGATTGCCGCTTCCTTGGCAGCATTTCTATTGCAGAAACATGTTCCGTTCGCTTTAGCCTTATTGGCAGGTTTGGGAATAGGCGTACTGTGCGGGTACTGGAATGGCTTGCTCGTAGCGAAGTTGAAAATCCAACCGATGATCGCCACACTGATCTTGTTAACCGTAGGTCGAGGCATCGCACAGCTGATCTCCGGCGGAAAGATTATTACGATCTCCGATAAAGCTTACCGCTTTGTAGGAGGAGGCTATTTGCTCGGTTTACCTTTTGCCGTTATTTTGGCTGTCGTTGTTTTTGTTGTTTTACATGTCATTACACGGAAAACGGCGTTTGGGTTGTTCCTGGAATCCGTTGGGTCCAACCGCGTTTCCAGTGAATTTGCCGGCATTAATTCTACACGTATTATGATGTCTGTCTATGTAATTTGCGGCTTTTGTGCAGCCCTTGCCGGCATCATCGTCAGCTCCAACATTACAGGTGCAGATTCTAACAATGCCGGGTTATGGTTCGAGCTCGATGCGATCCTGGCCGTTGTTATCGGCGGTACCTCCATGCGAGGCGGGCGTTTCTACTTAGGCGGCACCGTGTTAGGCGCACTATTCATTCAAACCTTAACGACGACGATTTACACGTTAGGCGTCCCATCGGAGTCGGTTATGGTTGTCAAAGCCGTCGTTATTATTCTTGTCAGCTTAGTCCAATCTGACGTATTGAGAAGTATGTTCGGTCGTACGTTTAGCAGAAAACCGGGAAAGAAGGTGCTTGTTCATGAAAATGCCGCTTAAAATTACATCCTCCAACATCACCATTCTTGCCACGATTCTATTGTTCATTTCGTTATATGGAACAGGCTCCGCGATGTTTGACAGCTTTTTCTCCATGCAAGTCTTTTTAAATTTGTTCGTTGATAACGCGTTTCTGATTATTGTTGCGACGGGCCTTGCTTTTGTCATTGTAACAGGCGGTATTGATCTTTCCGTTGCGTCATTGATTGCTTTGGTCAGTGTACTTTCCGCCGTTATGCTAAGAGCGGGCATTCATCCATTCGTTGTTATGCCAAGCGTATTGCTGTTAGGCACCATATTTGGATTATTGCAAGGTTATCTGATTTGCCGCTTCCATATTCATCCGTGGATTGTCACGCTCGGCGGCATGTTCTTGGCACGTGGCACGTGCTTTTTGATCAGTCCCGAGAGCATTGTGATTGATAATCCCATTTACAGCGCCATTTCCAACTTCAGAATTCCTTTGCCAGGGGATGGGTCCATCTCCATCGGGGTTGTTGTCGCGTTAGTCACCGTCGCTGCAGCTGTCTACGTTTCAAGATATACGGCGTTTGGCAGAAATGTTTATGCAATTGGCGGGAATGAGAAATCTGCGGAATTAATGGGTCTTCCTGTGTATGTGACCAAATTAGCGGTGTATACGCTTAGCGGATTTTGCTCGGCATTAAGCGGAATCGTGTTTACCTTCTACATGCTGTCCGGTTATGGCCTTCATTTAATGGGAGGCGAGATGGACGCAATTGCGGCTTGTGTCATTGGAGGCATCTTGTTAACGGGCGGATTTGGTTATTTCGTGGGTCCAATGCTTGGTGTTTTGAGCGCTGGCGTTATTCAAACGATGATTATGTTTCAAGGGTCTTTAAGCTCCTGGTGGACGAAAATCGTGATCGGTTTTCTCTTGTTTGCCTTCATCGCCCTGCAGCGGGCCATCGTATCGAGAAGGGAAAGAAAGCGGAATCCGCATAACCCGAAAAAAACGAAAAGTACCGTCCAAAACGTAGTTCAGTTGTGATATTATAAGAACCATATCAATTAAGAGGAGGATCGCAGTGAGAGCATATCTTCGTTGGTGGCACGACCGCAGCATACGTTTTAAGCTAAACTGCATCTTTCTCTTAATTATTCTTATTTCTATTCTTACGCTCAGCTTTTGGGGCATTCGAACATACAGCAGTTACTCCGAGAATCAAGCGGACCAAAGTACGCTGCAGATGATTCATCAGGTTGAAAGCAATGTGGATTATTATATCGAGCATCTGAAGGATGTTCAACACTACATAAGCCAGGATCCGGAAGTCGAGAAGTTTATGCAAATGAAAGGGCAAGAACCTTCTAAAGACGAGGTTGCACGGATTGACAAGACGTTGTCCATGTACACAGAGCGCAACAAAGAAATCATGGGCATTATGTTAGTTAATAAAAGCGGGGCATTTACATCGCATGATATGTTTCGCATTACGCGCGATTCATTGGTCGAGGAAAGCTGGTTTCAGGATGCGCTAAAAGCACCTAATGATACGATGATCATTAGTAATCCGATAGGGCGTAACGTTTCGACGTCCCAAAATTACAGTTCCTACGATGTATTATCGCTCGTACATGCAGTAGTGGATCCCCAAACGGAAGAAGTGCTGGGGGTCGTTCTTATGGATTTAAGAATGGATATGATTAAATCCATCTTTGAAAATGTGAAGCTCGGCAAATCCGGTTTTATGTACATCTTGGATCACAAAGGCAATATTGTGTATGCGCCAACCAACGATATCGTATACCGCATTCAAAGCAAATGGCTGCCGGACGGTTCGCAAGGAAGTTTAACGCAGCAGATTAAAGGGCACGATTATCGCATTTTGTTCAATGATTCCGCAACGAATAAGTGGAGATTCATTGGGGTTATTCCGAATGACGATTACCAGAGAGTTATCACAGATATTCAGCTATATACACTCATCGTTACCTTCATAACGATTGTTTTGGCGTCTTTGTTGTCCGCTTACTTTACCGGTACATTGATCCGTCCCATCCGTAAGCTGATGAGTTTGATGAGTCATGTGAAGAACGGTGAGCTCAATCAACGTTTCGTCTCCGAGACCAATGATGAGATCGGACAGCTGGGCAACAGCTTTAATCATATGCTGGAAGAAATTAATAATTTAATTAATGTGGTCTACGTGGAGCAGAAAAAAAAGCGGGAAGCTGAGCTGCAGGTTCTTCAAGCCCAGATCAAACCGCATTTCCTATATAACACGCTGGATACCATCCAGTGGATGGCGCAAGAATATGAAGCCGACGATATTATTGAAGTAATCGGAGCGCTTACGAATCTATTCCGAATCGGATTGAATCGTGGAAACGAGTGGATTCCAGTACGGGATGAGGTTAAGCACGCCGAGAGCTATATGATTATTCAAATGTCCCGCTATATGGATAAATTAGATTTTAAATTCGATATTCCGGAACATTTGTACAGCTATCAGGTCCTTAAACTTATTTTGCAGCCTTTAATTGAAAACGCGATTTATCATGGCATCAAGGCAAGAACAGGCAAGGGGAAAATCAGTATTTGTGCTGAGCTGGAGTCGGATCTGATTTGTTTTCGAATCACAGATGATGGAGCTGGCATACCTCCGGAAAAACTGGAGGAAATTAATCAAATTTTACGTGGGGAGAAAATGCGCGAAGATCAGTACGGAATCGGCTTGTTCAATGTGAATGAGCGTATTCAGCTCACTTATGGTACCGCTTACGGGATTCAGATCTATAGTGCCCTTGGCAAAGGTACAACAGTCGAAATCAAGCATCCAATGGTGCAAGCAGTGAAAAAGACAGGATGAGGTGACGAATATGTGGAAACTTATGATTGCAGACGATGAACCACGCATTCGAAACGGTTTATGTAAAACGCTTCCATGGGCAGATATGGGCATTGAGGTTGTTGCAGAAGCTGAAAATGGGAAAGAAGCGCTCGAAATCGCGGCTTCAGCTTGTCCTGATCTGATGTTTGTGGATATTAATATGCCCTTCATGAATGGCCTTGAATTGATTGAAAAATTGCATGATCAAAATCCGAATTGCCTGGTGATCGTCATTTCTGGTCATGATGAATTTGCTTACGCCCAGCAAGCTGTCCGTCTCAATGCCTTTGATTATTTGCTAAAACCTGTGCAAAAAACGGAGCTTAGCTCAGCCGTAAACAAGGCGCTCGAAGTGCTGATGAAAGATAGAGTGGAGCAAAAGCATACGCAATGGATGAACCATAAATTGGAGTTCAATGCGGAGACGATGCGGGAAGAGTTTTTTAGCAAATGGATTACCGGGAAATTAACGAAGGAGCAGTTTGAGGAAGAATGGCTGTTTTTTCAACCGCAGTTCCATGGGAAAATCAGCATGCTGCTTCTGAAGCCGCTCGGCAAAGTGACAGCGAATGCCCCGAGCAAAATTTGGGACCCGTCATTGCTTGAGTTTGCCATCAAAAATATTTTAAGCGAAATGCTTCCGCAGCTGCCGATCTCCACGGTGTTTAGCGCTGAAAAAGGCCGAATTGCTGCCCTTACACAAATTTCAGATCTTAACAGTATACGAGCTGTCTATCAAGAGTTTGAACGTGTGGTCATGACCTATTTGGGAGTCAGCATGCTGCTTACGCATTCGGTTGTAGAACAGCTTGAACAAGTGCCAAAACATTATGAAGAGATGAATCAGGAACTGATTCGTGAAAGCGCTTTGACTCCTATTGTTATGATGACGAAGAAATATTTGGAAACCTATTATTATAAAGAAGATTTGTCCTTATCCGAAGTGGCCGAACAGATGAATGTCAATGCCACGTACTTGAGTAAATTGTTAAAAAGAGATTTGGGCAAATCATTTGTAGATTGTCTTACCGATATTCGGATCAAAAAAGCCATTCAATATTTGAATGATCCGACTTCCAAAATGTATGAAATTGCGAAAAAAGTCGGCTACCAATCGCAGCATTATTTCAGCCATACCTTCAAAAAAATGACAGGCGTATCGCCACTGGAATATAGAAAGCGTGGAGACTACTAGGATGAAGGTTCCCTCAAAAAAAGGTTACATTTGGCTGCTTATCTTTAGCTTGATTGGCCTGGTTGTGGTCATGCTCGTCGCAAGCCTCTTGCACCTTAAAGCGGTAAAAGATGAACCTGATTTTTTAATTGGCATTAGTCAACCGAACTTGAATGAACCCCGGCAGCTGCTGATGAACAATGAAATACGGAAAGAAGCCGAAAAGCACAAGAACGTTAAGCTTATTTTTACCGATGCTGCTGAAAATAGTGAGAAGCAGGTTCACGATGTCCAGAAGCTGATGAAGTATGGCATCGATCTGCTCATTATATCGCTGAATGACTCCGAGAAACTGACGCCGATCGTGACGGAGGTCTATAAGGAGATTCCTGTCATTGTCCTTGGGCGAGGCGTTACCGGCTATGATTATTCGCTTTTTATCGGGTCGGATAATCTGTCGATTGGCAAAAAATCGGGTAAGTTAGCTGCTGACTTACTGGGGGGCGCTTCAGCCGATGTTGTGGAGATCAAAGGAGCCGTCAGTTCCAGATCCGTTGAAGAAACGAGCCGTGGGTTTCGAGATTACTTGTCGCAATCACCATCGATTCAGGTGGATAAAGTCATCGTCGGGGACTGGCAGCGGGATCGGACAGAAGACGAGTTGAAGCGTATTTTACCAAGTTCTCCCGGGATTAAGCTCGTATTTGCGCATAGTGATGCCATGGCGCTGGGCGCATCTCGCGCGATTGATGCCTTAGGTTTGAGCAATGTGCAAATCATCGGTATTGATGGATTGGATACGGTAAATGGAGGATTTGATTTAGTCAAACAAGGCGTTCTTAGCGGGACGGTTACTAGTCCGACAGGGGGCAGAGAGTCGATTCAATACGCACTCGATATTCTGAACCGTGAGAAGGTCATTCCCAAGAAGATCATTTTACCAAGTCATGTTATCACGCAAAAAAATACCAGAGAGCTGGGGGCAGCCAGTGACCCTAGCTTGAAACAGGTTGCTTCTCGTATGAGTGTGAACCCGAAAAAAATGAAGTTAGGCGTAGCGGTTGTAGGTTCTGAAAGCAGCTGGCGGGCAGCCAACACCGAATCTATTAAGAATGCGGCGGCTCAAGATCTCGGCATCGACCTTATTATGCAAAATGCCGAGGGCAGCCAAGACAAGCAAATCGAGATTATTCGGAGTTTTATTCAGCAGAGGGTGGACGTTATTGCCTTCACGCCGATTGTGGAGTCCGGCTGGGACGATGTCTTGGCGGAAGCCAAGGCTGCGGGCATACCGGTCATTTTGACGGATCGAAAAGTGAAGCTGGAGGATGACTCCTTATGGACGACGTTCATAGGTTCGGACTTTGTTGAAGAGGGACGGCGAGCGGCTAGGTGGCTTGTGGAGCACAAGCCTGTGTCCGGGGAAACCCAGATTGTAGAACTTCAAGGAACTGCAGGGTCCGCACCTGCCATTGAGCGTAGACAAGGCTTTGAAGAGGTGCTCACTCAGCATGACGGATTTCGTGTGATCGCTTCGGAAGTCGGGGATTTCACGACGGAAAGCGGTCAGCAGTTAATGAGGAAAGTGCTTCAACAGGGGAAGATACCGCAAGTTGTTTTTGCACATAATGATGATATGGCGCTTGGCGCGATTAAAGCGATTGAACAGACGGGCTTAAAGCCAGGTAAAGACATCATTGTCATTTCCGTGGATGCAACGAAGCTTGCCTTTCAAGCTATGCTTGCCGGGAAGCTGAACATGTCCGTGGAGTGCAACCCCTTGCTGGGGCCACAAATCATCAAAGCGGCTAAAGATCTCGTCGCAGGCAAGGAAATTCCGGTGAATATTATTACAGCGGAAAGTATTTTCTCTCAGGAAACGGCTAAACGGGATGTTACTACACGAAAATATTAAGGGAAGACGGAGTAGCTTATGCAAAACTATATATGGTCAGGTAAAAAAGTCCGGTTACGACCCGTTCTGGCTTCGGATTGGGAGAAATTCCATCTGAATGATTTGGATTCGGAAGGTGCGAGGCACTGTGACGTCATCTATTTTCCTAGATCGGAAGAAGGAACGAAAGCTTGGGCAGCGAATCAAGCAGGGAATGTTCCGGTCAGCGATAACATCATGCTCGCCATTGAAACGTTGGATGGTGAGCTCGTTGGGAGTATGAGCACTAGCAGCTGCGATCGGCGGCATGGCACTTTTAAATACGGCGTAGCCATCTTTCGCGAGCATTGGCGTAAGGGATATGCCTCGGATGCGATAAAGATACTGCTGCGGTATTATTTCGAAGAGCTGCGCTATCAGAAAGTTACGGCGCATGTGTATGCCTTTAATGAGGGTTCCGTAGCGCTGCATGAACGGCTTGGGTTCGTCCAAGAAGGCAGGCTGCGGAATATGATTTTCACGAAGGGGCAGCACTTTGATGAATGCCTGTTTGGCTTGACGAAGGGTGAATATGAGAATATGACGAAATAACACATTGACCAAGGACCTAGCGATTTTCGCTAGGTTTTTTTTTTTTGTTTTATGTGGTGGGGGGATTCCAGGGAACTAGCGTCCGCTATTTCTCCGCTAATGCAAATTTTTCATTGGCGAGAGGAACGACGATCCTCTATTTTGCCGATTTCTGTTTAGCCCCCTAATTGACGGGAAAGTGATGGCGATACGTGTAACAGCGAAAGAGCTACGTGTTATGGGCATGAAGCGTCCGCTCGGTCCGATTTTGTTCACAGATCTAGGATTGAAGCCGGCAAAAGGTGTTGAGAAAATCGATAAAGCGTATGAAGCGATTTCGCAGGAAGCTCTTCCTGACTACGATGCCGACGCGATTTTTGTTATTGTGAATAATGAAGATGGGGCAAAAAAGCTTTTTTGAACAGCTGTCATCTAACCCGATTTGGAAAGGGCTTAAAGCGGTCAAAGCGGGTCATATTTACCCGATTGCTGATCAGCCTTGGCTGGATTACTCAGCCATTGGAAACAAAATGGCGCTTGATGCGGCAGAAAAGCTTTTCGCTAAATAAGTATTTATGAGCTATTCCTCAGCTGTTTTGATAAGGCTGGGGGATAGCTTTTTTTGCGTTTGGCGAGGTGGCGGGAAAGACTTCTGTAGAGATGGGGAATTGGCTTATGAACGATTAAATACATTTTACCCGGGTAATATTGATCTTTTATTTTTATCCGGGTATAATTAGCTTGGCAATCTGAGAGGAGGTTAACATGAGTAATGCCCTAACAAGCTTATACTGCACGGCATTTTTGGGTGTGAAAGTCGTCGCCAGTGGTTCGTTACAGCACATTGTTATTACAGTGAAGGATGCTCTGAATGATAGAGACCTGACACAGTTGCTTATATTTGACGATTCCACGGGGAAGCCAGTAGATGTTGATTTTCGTGGGAAAACAGATGATGTGCTCAAACGATTAGAAGAACAGTTTGGTGACTTACCCAGTAAGGAAGAGAATCATCAGCCTACACGGCGGGCCGGTCGACCCAAGTTGGGGGTTGTATCCGGTGAGGTTACGTTATTGCCACGGCATTGGGAATGGCTCAAGAGTCAACCTGGAGGGGCGTCGGTAACATTACGCAAACTCATTGATGAGGCTCGCCGTACCGGAGAAAAACAGAGCAATGTCCGAGAGTCGCAAGAAGCAGCTTATAACTTTATGACAGCTATGGCCGGAGATTTCCATCAATACGAAGAAGCTCTCCGGGCACTGTATGCTAGTGATATGGACCGTTTTTACCACTTCATCCATGACTGGGCACCTGATATCAGAAACCATGTCAAGAAATTAGCCGCTCATGTATTCCCTGAAGGGAACTTATGACTACGAAAGGAGCCGCTATGACAGAGTTTGAATCTATTCGTTACATCGAACCATCGCTACGCGCTGGCATGAAGTTTATGCAACGAGGCATTGAGGGCAGCATCGTCATGTTGAACCTGCTGATGTTGCCGATTACACAGCCAATCCTGAGCTAACACCGGAGGACCCAATCAGCGGTGCCGAAGCTTTTAAAAGCTATATTGAGCACACCCTTCCATATCTCCGTGAATGCGGAGGAGAAATCTTGTTTCTTGGCGATGGTGGAGAGTTCCTTATCGGACCCGAAGACGAAAGATGGGATCTTGTTATGCTGATCCGCCAGAGCAGCGCGCAGTCGTTTCTTGCTTTTTCAAGTCATCAAGACTACCTGACCGGTATCGGGCATCGGACTGCAGCGATCGAAGATTTACGCCTTCTGCCTATGACAGAACTTCCAATACCAAATTAATTGAAGGAGAACATACGCATGAACATTCTAAAAGTCAACGGTGTTGATTTGGCTTATGACAGTTTCGGTAACGAAAATGACGAAGCTATTATCCTAATCGCCGGGCTTGGAACCCAGATGATCCGATGGACGGCTCCGTTTTGTGAGATACTAGCAGCACGGGGCTTCCGCGTGATCCGCTTTGATAATCGCGACGTAGGTTGCTCGACACACTTTAGCCATTATCCGGCGCTGAATTTTGAAGCACTGGCCACTGCACTCATGTCAGGACAGCGACCGGACATCCCTTACACGCTCGATGACATGGCAGGCGACGTTATCGGACTGCTCGACGCCCTTTCAATTGACCGGGCACATCTCGTTGGCAGGTCGATGGGCGGAATGATTGCCCAGATTGCAGCCAGTGAGTACCCTGAACGAGTTTTATCACTCACCTCCATTATGTCCAGTTCAGGAAATCCCACTCTTCCTCAAGCATCTCCGGATGTCATGGCATTGATGACTAAACCGGCGCCGAGCCCCTTTGAGGATGAAGCAGGATTTTTGGCGCACAGCCTCGCTTTTGCCAAGCGCATCGCCGGCACCGGTTATCCGTTTGAAGATGACGCTTATCGGGCACTCATTTTGGAGGAAGTTCTGCGAGCCTACGATCCAGGCAGTGTCGGTCGACAAATTGCTGCGATCGCTGTCTCCGGTGACCGTCGTCCGCGGCTGGCGACCATAAAAGTACCAGCACTTGTCATTCATGGGGTGGACGATCCCCTGTTCGTCCCGGCGTGTGGCGAGGATACGGCTTCTGCCATCCCGGGCGCTGAGCTACTGTTGGTTGACGGAATGGGACACGATCTGCCGCACCAACTGTACAAAGTAACTGTTGATGCCATAGAGCGAACGGCTCGTCGTAATTGACAACTCAAAAGCTAACCGGGCTTCAATTCATCAATCTTGTCTTTAGCAAAAATGATGAGGGCTATTCCAAAGGTCTTAATGACCAGAGGGGTAGCCCTATTTTCACAGCCAATAAGGTAAAAGGATTCTGGATATTCTTTCCCCGATAGGAAATGATAAATGAAAGTAAACATCAGGAAGAGATCACGCGAATTTACATAAAGGAGTCAACCATATGGCATCAACCGATATCCCATTGACATCGTCTGAAATAGGTAACTTGTGGATGACCTATCAAGAAAAAACCATGTTGCTTCGCTTTTTGGAATATTTCCTTGAAAACGCAGAAAATGAAGAGGTTAAACAAATTCTGAAAGCAACGTACGATTCCAGTGATCAAATAGTAACGACGATCAAACTCATTTTCGAGCAAGCAGGAGCAGTCATTCCGCTAGGATTTAATGCAAATGACGTCAATAAAGGGGTTCCCAAGTTATTTGATTATCTGTACGAACCGATGTTTTTGCTTATGATAAGCAAGATTGAAGTTCCTCTTTTCGCGTTTCATTCTACGATGTCATATCGGAAAGACATCAGAGAGCTCTTTAAGCAGTTAACAGCAGATTCACAAGAGATGTACGATCAGTGCGTGCAATTCCTGCAGGAGAAAGGGGCTTTATCGCGGCCGCCCTATATGTCCATGCCCACTGAGGTAACCTTTATTAAGAATGATAATTATTTATCTGGATTCAATTTGTTTAAAGATAAAAGAGCGCTAAATGCGATTGAGATTTCGCTTTTACATCATTCGATTGAAACGAATCTTACAGGGATGCAGCTGATGATCGGCTTCGCTCAAGTTGCTCATGATAAGAATGTGAAAGAATATTTTGTGAAAGGCATGAAATTGTCCAAAGAAGTTGAAACAACGCTGGGTGAATTTCTTCGTGAGGATTACATTGAGCCTCCTGCTACTCACGCGGGGAAAGCGACTAACTCCACCGTTTCACCATTTTCAGATAAGATAATGATGTATCTCACCAATTTATTGGGCTCGTTTGCGATTGGCAGCCACTCGCTTGGCGGAGCTTTCAGTTTGCGTAGTGATCTACCGCTTGCGCTCGCGAAACTTGCTCAAAAAATTATCCCCTTTGTCAAAGAAGGCGGGGAAATCATGATTGAGCATGGTTGGATGGAAGAGCCGCCACAAGTTGAAGATCGCAGACAGCTAACCAAATCATGATGGCAAGCAAATGGATACCGACCCAGCCACTCCAGTCATTGGATTGGCTTTTTTGCATAAAATTGCGCTAGCAATTTGCGTGATTTTGCAATAAAATATGTTGGTGAACGAATGGAGGAATGGTTTTGAGCCAACGTTATCGAATTACAAGAGCCTTGCAAGTTAATGACAACTCGGAAGCTGTCATCTCTTTGGAAGAATGCAAACAGTATTTTGCATCCCAATCTGATTTTTCCTATACACCTGTGTTTACGATAACCGGTACAACCACGATGTCCATCGAAGGTGATTTCTTCATGTGGAGTTATGGCGACAGCAAGATTCCCTTCCGGCATTATCAGGGGGATGTTTACGTGTCAGGCACGAATGAAGCCGTGATTCCAAGGATGATGGAAGTTGCGAGCGATTTAAGGGCGGACATCGTAGGCGAATAATTTGTCCTATTTTCGAAATTTCAAAAAATTTGTTTACGTTACAATCGATATCTGATAATATTATCGCAACATTCAAATGCGACGAAGAGAAGAGTAGATAAATGAAATCTTTCACAGAGAGCTCCGTTAGCTGAAAAGGAGTAAAGAAATCTTTATTGAAAAAAGGCTCAGAGCAGCGCATCGGAACCGGGCAAGAAGGGGATGGTGTGCCAGGAGCTCCTGTTACAGAGCTAAAGTATCCGCATTACACCGTAATGCCGTACTTGAAGAGGCTAATATGGCGACATATTGGCGAATCTGGGGTGGTACCACGAGGAATCCAAATCTCGTCCCTGAGGCTGTATTAGTCTTGGGGGTGGGATTTTTTTGCTTTTATAAAAGAAATACAGGTTACGTGCTGATTAGGTACACCATTTCAGACTTATTGAATAGTTTATCATACCATTTTGAAAGGATTTGAATATCACATGTCAGAAAAATTAAAAGTGGGTATTGTCGGAGGAACAGGAATGGTTGGCCAGCGTTTTGTTGAATTGCTGGATCAACATCCTTGGTTTAAAGTAACAGCGATCGCAGCTAGCAGCAGCTCTGCGGGTAAAACATATGAAGAATCCGTGCAAGGCAGATGGAAACTGGCTACACCTATCCCTGAAGGCGTGAAACAAATTGTTGTTCAAGATGCCTCGAAAGTGGAAGAAGTAGCTTCTCAAGTTGATTTTATCTTCTGTGCCGTCGATATGAAAAAGAATGAAATTCAAGCGTTGGAAGAAGCTTACGCCAAAACGGGCACGCCTGTTATTTCCAACAACTCGGCTCACCGCTGGACACCTGATATCCCGATGGTTATCCCGGAAGTAAATCCAGGGCATATTGAAGTGATCGCGGCACAACGAAAACGTCTCGGAACTTCAACCGGCTTTATTGCCGTTAAGCCTAACTGCTCCATTCAGAGTTACGTGCCGGCGCTTCATGCCTTGCTGGACTTCAAACCAACCCAAGTTGTTGCATCGACGTACCAAGCAATTTCCGGAGCGGGCAAAAACTTCACCGATTGGCCTGAAATGCTTGACAATGTCATTCCTTATATTGGCGGCGAGGAAGAAAAAAGCGAGCAAGAGCCGCTGCGCATCTGGGGCAGCATCGAAAATAATGCCATTGTTAAAGCAAGCTCCCCTTTAATTACAACCCAATGTATCCGCGTTCCTGTAACAGATGGACATTTGGCAACTGTTTTTGCATCGTTTGAGAAAAAACCATCCAAAGAAGAAATTCTTGCTCGTTGGCTCCAGTTCAAAGGCCGTCCGCAAGAGCTTGAATTGCCTAGCGCACCTAAGCAGTTCATCACTTATTTCGAAGAAGAGAACAGACCGCAGACGAAACTTGATCGTGACATCGAGCGCGGTATGGGCGTCTCCGTAGGTCGCTTGCGTGAAGATTCCATCTACGATTACAAATTCGTAGGATTGTCGCATAACACATTGCGCGGAGCAGCTGGCGGCGCTGTTCTGATCGCTGAACTGTTGAAAGCAGAAGGTTACATTCAAGCGAAATAAAAGGTAAATAAAAATAGCAAGCCTTCCTAGATGACTAGGGGCTTGCTGTTTTTGTTTTTAAAACACTAAATTAATAGGAAATACCGAATTTCTCGTCCAAATCTTGCGAAATTTGCACGAGATCCCTCCAAATATGGTGACACGACACATGGATGTTATTCAGTTCCGTCCAGCCTTTATCTATTTCGACAATCATTTGTTCAATATCTTGATTTGTGATTTTTCTTTGTTCTGTATTGGTTCGCATAGGAAGCTCCTCCATGACAACGTTTCATACTATATCATATCTTTTCGTCATGCTGATCCCATATGAGGGTGTTGCCTGCAGAGTTTGCAAATTCCTCGTGATAACAGCCGTTCCCTGGGGCACATCTCCCAACATAAGATTACTTAGGAGAGTGATCCCTTGTGACCATGAATAGACGTATACCCTCGTTTCATTTCGCCTACGTTACGAATTTCAACGACAATACCATCTCGGTAATTGATACCCGAACCAGAAAGGTCAAGGCAACGATAAAGACGGGAAAAGGTCCCTTTGAGATCGCGGTCACCCCCGATGGGAAACATGCGGTTGTCATCAATAAAACCGATAACACCGCCCAAGTCATCCAGCGAAGCACGAATAAAATTATTAGCACGATCCCAGTCGGAAAAAGCCCTTCAGATGTAGGAACATCGCAAAGGTATGTGTATGTTACGAACTCAGCCGATAATACCGTTTCAGTTCTATGTATCAAAAAGAGAAAGGTCATTCAAACGCTAAAGGTAGGTAAGAGACCGGTAGGCGTAACTGTCACACCTCAGAAAATAGGACAAAGAATGGTGGGCTACGTGAGCAATCACGACAGCAATACGATTTCTATTTTTAATGCGAAATGTAATAAAGTCATAGACACCATTCCCGCTGGAGTGGGTCCGGATCAAATTGCTTTTACCCAAAACAGCAGATTGGCTTAAGTGACCACGAATCACAACGTTTTGGTCATTGGTACGAGAAGCAGAAAGATCCTTAGCAAAATTAAAGTCGGCTCAACACCTGTGGGAGTAGCGATAACGCCAAACGATCGATTTGCTTATGTCGGTAATGAAGGAGATAATACCGTTTCCGTCATTAGGCTGAAAAAAAATAAAGTGATAGCTACCGTTCCGGTGGGAAAGAAACCCGGCATAGTCGCTATCACGCAAAACGGCAAATATGCCTATGTGGCTAATTTTGGAGAAAATACCGTCTCTGTTATAAGAGTCCGGGATAATAAGATCATAGACACGATAAAAGTAGGAAATGCTGCCTCTGGACTAGCCATTATCCCACTTTGATGAAGGAATTAGAACATCCTTCTAGCCGTAACAAAACGTTTTTTCCATTTATCAGTAAAGTCCTCATAATGCACGCCTTGCTCTTTGGAGTAAGTATGAAGAATCCGCCCGTCTCCTGCATAGATGCCAACATGTCCGATATCGAGCCCGCGTGCGTCAAAGAACAGCACATCACCTTTGCGCAGCTCATCTAGAGGGACTTCAGTTCCTTTCAAGGCTTGGTTGTAGGAGACTCGCGGGAGATCGATTGACAATGCTTGCTTGAACACATATTGGACGAATGAGGAGCAGTCGAATGTCTTGGTTTGACCGGGATCTGCTCCGAATTCGTAAGGCGTTCCGAGAAATTTAGCTCCGAAAGCGAGCAAATCATCGGCTTTTTTATCTGCTGAAGCGACGTTGGCGTAATCCGTATACTGGGAGGCTGCAGAAAGGAAACCAATCGTCTTGTCCTTCGTCTGCACCTCCAACCAGTTGGCGTCGACTTCCCGGATGACATGAATGTTCTCGCTCTTCGGAATCATTCGAAGAACTTGCCCACTTGTATTCGGAGCGTCACGCAGATTGACGCCATATTCAATCTTGGTTTCATACTCATTCGCCGAGGAAATCGTAATCGATCGCGAATATTCATGCCATTTCACGAGATTGCCCAGTGTTTCGCTTATTAACCGAAGCGGGATCATCGTGGAGCCGTCAATAATTTTACCCGCGATCGGCATATCTAGCTGGTCTTTATTTTTATAAGCCGTCATGTCACCAATGCGGTATGTAAATACGATATCATTTTTCGTAGCAGTAACTGTTCGTGTGTTGTCATCCCAAGAAACTTTTGCGCCTTCAGCCTCAAAAATTGCACGAAGTGGAACAAGACTGTAGCCATCTTCGATAACGGGAGGCGTCTCAAAGCTCAACGGATGGCCATCGAGATAGACGGGAAGCGACGTGTCCGCATCTGCATGAGCATTTGCTGCTGGGAGCATGCCCATGAGCAGAAACATCAACGCTGCTCCTGTTTGCAAGCCATTTTTTATCTTCATATCCTACACTCCTTAGCTGACTTTAGTAATGTTTAGACGCGGAAGAAGGACTGTTTGTTGCTCTGAAATATGTGGTAAATTAAGGATATGGGCAAAGGAAGAGCTTTTGGAGTCAGAAGAACCTGGGGGGATGGATGTGCAAGAGGAGTTTTCAAGAGCAAACAAGAAGGCTTGGGAAACGAAAGCGTATCAGGCTTGGGTACACAGTTTCGGGACACCCGATGAACTTGCCGTAGAGTTGAAAAGGGAACACAAGCATCATCTGCGCTATTGGTTAAAATACATAGGTGATCCAAGTGGAAAGCGAATAATTAATCTTCTTGGTTCGCACGGGAGGAAAGCAATCTCTTTTGCGATGTTAGGCGCGGATGTAACCGTCGTGGACATCTCTGAAGAAAATCGCCTGTACGCCAAGCAAGTTGCCGATGCCGTAGGTGTGAAGCTCGACTATATCTGCTCGGACGTCTTGCAAATCCCGAACGAAGAGTCGCTTGGCCAGTTTGACATCGTGCTGATGGAGTTTGGCGTTTTGCATTATTTCACTGATCTTAATGCTATCTTTGAGGTGGTCCGTCGCAGGCTTGGGAACAAGGGTCGGTTCCTTTTGACCGACTTTCATCCTTTTGCACGAGCTTGGCTGAACACGGTTAATCTGAATCAACCAAGCGGCAACTATTTTGAAAAGGGGACTAAAGAAGGAGAGGTAGCGTTTGCTAAACTGCTGCCTGAGGAGGAACGCTCCGGATTGGAGAAGGTTCTATTGCGAAGTTGGACACTTGGCGAGATTATCACAGCCATTGCGGCTTCCGGGCTCGTGATACGCGCATTGGAAGAGATACCAAGTCCTTCAGATGCTAGGTTTCCTGAGTTTTATACGTTAGTGGCTGATAGGGTGGAGTTGGAGCTATCGCCGCTCTGATATGATTTAGAGATCGCATCCGCTAGCTAGGCTTCCATTAGGGAACTATGGTCTTCTATTTAGAGGAAAACGAGCTGTTTCTACTTGTTAGGAGAACTATAGTCCACTATTTCAGTATATGAAGCCCAAATGCAGCATCCAGTGGGCATATAAGACCCTGTAGTTCCGCTCGCAGCCAGAAATCAGCCTAACTCGCTGAAATAGCGCCCTGTAGTTCCCCCTTCGCACACGGATGCATGCCAACGATGGGATCAACAGTGGAAATGGGGGCGGCAAAAAAAGGCAGTTCCCAAGAGTAGAATCTTCTACTTGGGAACTGCCTTTTCTTACAGGCTAACGACTACATGCGTTTTGCCCGTTTCAGGCGTAAGCACGATGCCGTTAGCGGAATCGATCCACTCCGCCCCTTCTACACCGGCGACTTCATGAATACCTCGCAGCACAATCGTATACGGCTTCGTTGCCCCTTGAATGAAGAAGCTTACTTCTTCATCACGGCGAACAGCCTTCACGGTCACTTCCAGCTCGCCTTGCAAGCTGTACAAATTCGCTGCAGCGCTGGCGCCATCTTGCAGTTCAAACAAATGCAGGGATACACCATCCGCGTAGTCGTAGTCGGGCTTCTGATCGTTCGCACCGATGGCGAGCAACGAATTCGGTTTAACTAACAATGGCAGCGTTATGTAACCATGGGTTTCTTCGTGCCATTTCCCGCCTTCAACGATTTGCCCGCCAAAGAAGTCGGTCCAGCGGCCTTCCGGCACATAATACATCACTTGCCCGCGATCATTAAAGATTGGAGCCACGAGCAGATTGTCGCCTAACATGTACTGCGTATCCAAATGATGCGTGGAAGGGTCCGCAGCATAATCGAGCACCATCGCGCGCATCATCGGAATCCCCATCTCAGTGGACTGGATGGCACTTTCAAACAGATAAGGCATCAACGTGCTTTTGAGCTTCGTAAAATGTCGGAGAACATCGACGGCTTCTTCATCAAACAGCCACGGCACGCGGTAAGACTCGTTGCCGTGCAGTCGGCTGTGGGAAGACAGCAGACCAAAGGCGACCCAGCGCTTATAAATATCAGGCGGCGCTGTTTTCTCAAAGCCGCTGATGTCATGGCTCCAGAAGCCAAAGCCGGATAAGCCGAGCGACAGGCCTCCGCGCAGCGACTCCGCCATGGAGTCATAATTGGCCGAGCAGTCGCCGCCCCAGTGCACAGGGAATTGCTGGCCGCCTGCTGTGGCCGAGCGGGCAAAAAGCATCGCTTCATTTTTGCCAAGTTTCTCTTCCAGCACCTCAAAGACAGCTTTGTTGTACAGGAAGGTATAATAGTTATGCATTTTCAGCGGATCAGATCCGTCATGGTACTTAACATCCGTAGGGATGCGCTCGCCGAAGTCCGTTTTGAAGCAGTCCACTCCCATATCAATCAACCGTCTCAAATGCCCCTTGTACCACTCGGTTGCCGCCGGATTCGTGAAATCGACCAGCCCCATGCCTGCCTGCCAGAGATCCCACTGCCACACGTCATCCTCTAAGGTTTTGACCAAATAGCCTTGCTCCATGCCCTCTTTGAACAGCGGAGACTTCTGGCCAATATACGAATTGATCCATACACAAATTTTGAGGCCTTTGTCCTTAAGGCGTTTCAGCATGCCTACCGGATCGGGGAACATATCGGCATCCCACTCGAAGTTGGTCCATTGATATTCTTTCATCCAGAAGCAGTCAAAATGGAAAACATGCAGCGGAAGATCGCGTTCGATCATACCGTCAATGAAGCTGTTCACGGTAGCTTCGTCGTAATTCGTTGTGAAGGAAGTGGTTAACCACAAACCGAACGACCAAGCTGGTGGCAGGGCGGGTTTTCCAGTCAATTTGGTGTAATTGTTCAGAACGTCTTTCAATGTTTGGCCGCCGACGATGAAATATTCGATATTTTCGCCAGGTACGCTGAATTGGACTTTGGAAACGACCTCAGAGCCAACTTCGAACGAGACATGCTCAGGATGATTGACGAACACGCCGTAACCTTTACTCGATAAATAAAAAGGAACATTTTTGTACGCTTGCTCGCTGCTTGTGCCGCCATCTTCGTTCCAGATGTCAACCGCTTGCCCATTTTTCACAAAGGGGGTGAAGCGTTCCCCAAGTCCGTAAATGTGCTCGCCGACGCCAAGGTCCAGCTGTTCGCGGAAGTATACATCTTTGTTATCTGTTGTAATATGCCCCGCGCCTTTGCTATTGGAGCCAGTCAAACGTTTTTCTTCGTAAAAGAACTCCGTTCCCCAAGTTTCTTGTTTATTTATTTTGACACTTAGATTGCCGGATTTAAGCGTCACCTGATGACCGCTTTCATCTATAGTGACAGGCGTCAACGGATTTTCGAACAATTCAAAAGCCGGTCCCTTTGTTGTCTTGCCTGCATGATGCGTCCAACGTACACGGATGACATCAGGGATTGGCGAGCTAATTTCACACGTCAGCAACGCGCCGTTTAAGGTATCGCCTTTTCGCTGAATCCTTCGCGCTGCGGCATAAACCGTAAGATTGTTGCCCTTTTGCTCCACTTCGCGGACATCAACAGGGTTCAAAACTGTGTATCCTTCTTTTGCCATCCAATAGCCATTCGAAAATTTCATTGCCATCAGCCCTTCGTTGTAATTTAATATAAGTATATTGATTTATAAATCGCTTTCCTTTCTTTATATTGCTAGAAAATATCAGTATTTTGACATAAGGCTTGATTTTGTGAAGGAGGAACGAAAGCTATGCAGCAGGCGCATTTAAAAGAAGACCGCGTTCACGGCGACCCGCTATATCCGATTCGTGTATATGAAATCTGCTGTCAGCCAGGGGAAGAACTGCTGGACCTTCATTGGCATGACGAGTTGGAGTTTCTAATGCTGACGAAGGGAAAGGCTACTTTTCGCGTTTCTATGGATGACTATGAGCTGGAGGCGGGTGAAGCGATTTTCGTGAATGGCGGTCAGCTTCACTCGGGTTACATCACCTCAGAAGAAGAATGCTGCTTCACAGCCGTGGTGTTTCACCCGGATATTGTAGGAAACGGGCGGTTTGATCTTGTGGGCGAGAAATATATTACACCGCTTATCCAGCAGAAATATATCATTCCTGCCCATATCACACGCCATTCGGCAGGCGAAATTGAACTGCTGGAACTGCTGCTGCAAGTGTTCGATTTGAACATTAATGAATTGCCGTTATACGAATTGACGACAAAAGGATTACTGCAATTAATTATTTCGAAGCTGATGATGTTGGGAGGGCCATCTTTTCGCGAGCTTCCCCCTACGGTGAGCCCGACGCATATTGACCGGCTAAAACTCATTATCGAATACATTCAAATGAACTACAGCGGGCCCATTCGATTGGAGGAGTTAGCAGCGCTCGTTTCCTTCAGCGAGTCTTATTTCTGTCGATATTTTAAAAATTTTACCGGGAAAAGCCCGCTGGAGTACTTAAATCAAGTACGGGCACAGCGGGCGGCTTACTTGTTGAAGGACACGGATAAGAAGATTACAGAGATTTCGCTGGATGTCGGATTTAATACGCTAAGTTATTTTATCGGTGTGTTCAAAGCTCATTTTGGCTGTACACCATCCGAATATCGAAGAAAAGCCCATGCATAAAGAATGGAAACAGAATCAGGGGTGAAGTCATTTGTTTGCTAAGCTAAGAGACATTGTAAAACCATGGATGTACGATTATTTAACTTTAAAAAAGCGAATATTTATCATCTTTCTTTGCAGTACGCTGATACCGTTTATTTGTATCGTTCTCATTTCTTATTACACGATTTACTCGATCCTGACGAATAAAATTCAGAACGGGATACAGAGTAATTTAAAGCAAGTTGAACTCTCCTTAGAGAGTACGATCAGCAATTTAAATCACGTTTCTCAGCAGCTTGCTTTTCCCGGTAGCGTAGGGAAAAAGCTGGATCAGATGTTATCGCTTCCACCTAGCCAAACCTATGAACGATCTCAAATGATTAGCAATTTAAGAGATGAATTAAGCTTAGTGACCTTTACGAATCCAAATATCGGTCTAACCTTGTACTATTTTCAAAAGGATAATACTTACGATCTCGAAAATGTAGGGGTCAAAGATAATTTCTCTCCTGAAAAGCTGCCGTTGCTGGCAGAATACTCAGGAATTTCGTATTATGGGCCTCATATCAGCAACAACCGTTTCGATAACAACTTTGTTTTTTCGGCACTGAGGAAAGTGGATTTGCCCATGCGCGATGACGTGTATGTCTACATTGAATCAGGGTTCCATCTGACGCAGAATATCCTGAACAATGATCAATTCGGCGGCGGGAATTATCACATTTTTCTGGACAATAATGGTCGAATCGCCTATACGGAGCTGCCTAATTCGTTCGTGAAAGATACGCTCTTCCCGAATTTCTCCAGTGACAGTACGCACGGCAAGCTGAATGAATTTATATGGTTTCGGCAGGCCAGCAATCAAGGGTGGAGTATCGTATCCGTCATTCCGAAAGCTGATTACAATAAGGAAATGAATCGGTGGTTTCTGCAAATCTTATTGTTTGCGCTTATTTTTCTAGGAATTAGTTTGCTGATGGCATGGCTTTTATGGAAAATGGTTTATGTCCCTTTGAATGGATTTAATCGAGAAATCAAGCTGATGGCGCAAAATCGCGCGCAAGTGGTTAATGTAAAAACCAAAATACCGGAGTTTGATTTCCTTTTGAACCAATTTAGACAGATGAGGGAGCAGATTTGGGAGTTGTTCGCCGAGGTTGAGCATAAGGAGAAGCGGCGGGTGGATCTGGAAGTTGAGAAGCTGCTGTATCAAATAAATCCCCATTTTCTGATGAATACGCTGGATACGGTGCACTGGCTGGCCCTTATGAATGGTCAAAATGAGATCGATCGTCTTGTTTCTTCCCTAAATAAGCTGCTGCATTACAATCTGGGCAAGCTGGGAACGGCATCCACAATTAATGAAGAGATTGAGGCTTTGAAGCAATATTTGACGCTGCAGCAAATCCGTTATGATTTTAAGTTTGATGTCCAAATGCACGTCGATGAAGATGTTTGGAGCATGCCGGTGCCTCGGTTTATTCTTCAGCCGCTGGTGGAAAACTCTCTTTATCATGGGTTAAGCGACGATGGGTATATCCGCGTAGATGTGAATTTAACGAATGCCATTCTGATCTCTATTCAGGATAACGGTTCAGGGATGTCGGAAGAAACGATTCAAAACCTCCTGCATAACCCGGAAATCGAGAACAAAAAAGTCGGCATGGGAATTGGGTTGAATTATGTGAAGCGGATGCTCGAATCGCAGTATGGCGATAAGGCGGAGCTGCGTATTCAAAGTGTGATCGGCAAAGGGACAACGATATTTGTAACGATACCTATTATGGAGGGGAACCGCCGTCATGATTAAAGTGATGATTGTCGATGACGATAAATTGGTGCGTAAAGGGCTTATTTCTGCCATGCCCTGGAGCGAGTTTGATATGGAGGTTGTTGGAGAAGCGAGCAACGGCGAGAAGGCGTTGGAATTCATAGCCGACCATGCCGTCGATTTACTGCTCACGGATTTAGCGATGCCCGTCATGTCGGGGATTGAACTATTGAAGATTGTGCGCAAGCAATATCCGACTATGTATACCGTTGTGCTCACTTTCCACCAGGATTTTGAGTATATCCAAGAGGCGCTGAGGCTTGGCGCTATTGATTATATTGCCAAGGTGCAGCTTGAGAAGGAGCGCTTTGAAGAAGTGCTGGGGAGAATTCATAAACGGATTCTGGAGGAACAAAAGCCTGCTCCGCAAGCATCCGATGTCTTCTATGAAGGGGCTTTCTCACGAGACGAAACCATTTTTCAAGTGGATAAAGCTGTGCCGGATCTGGATCAAGTGAAGGAACAATGGTCGGGGCACGAATGGATTCATCAAGATCCGTTATTCGCCGCTCAGGTCAAACAGTTGAAGCATTTACGTTTGCCGCAAACCAAGCTAATTGGGCTCTTGTATACGTTAACGGATAAATGGAATCTATTATTCCACGCTGTTCATATGGCGAAAATTGCGCTGCCGGACGCTTTTGAGAACTGGCTGGAGGTTGAAGCGTGGATAACCAGTACGCGTGACATGATCCGTAAAGCGATGGACAAACCGGCTTTCTCGCAAGAGGTCGTCGAATGCGTGATGAAAGCCGTTCACATCGTCAGCGAAGAAATGCAGGAGCAGATTACTGCGGCAATCATTGCGAAGCGGGTGAATATGAGCAGAAGCTACTTCAGCCAGTGTTTCAAGGAAATTATCGGCATTAATTTTAGCGAGTTTTTGCGCAATAACCGAATCGACAAGGCAAAGGAGTATTTGCTTTATACGAATAAGACAATTTTATGGATTGCTGAGCATGTAGGCTATATGGATGAGAAGTATTTTAGCCGCAGCTTCCGGGAGCAAACCGGACTATTGCCAAGCGAGTATCGGCTAAAGCATGCAGCAGGTAGAGAAATGTCCGAAAGTTAGGGGGTCAAATGCCGGAAATGCCGCAGGTTGGATGCGAGTGGCAGAAAAATCTCGGTCAATTTCCCATCTAAGGTGTAACCGTTTTCCCTCCTTGCAGGGGGAGGATTCGTGTTATTTTTATCGTGTAGACAAATTATATAAACGAAAGAAGGGGATTTATATGAGCAAGCCTAAAAAAAGCATGCTGCTTTTACTCGCAGGAATGCTAGTTGTCTTATCTGCCTGTTCGGAAGCGAATACGGCTAAGGAATCACCTAAAGCTTCAACAGCGGCTACACAAACTGCGGGAGCACAAACAGCAGCCGCAGGCCCTTTCACGAAATCAGAGAAACCGATTACGATTAAAATTGGTAAAGATGTCGACGCAGCGGACAAAAGCTTGCCTGCTGGAGATTCGCCGGAAAGCAATCAGTATACCCGCTATATTAAAGACAACTTGAACATTGATACCAAAATTGTTTGGCAAGCGGCAAGCGGAAAGGATTACGATCAAAAAGTTAACCTATCTATTGCCAGCAATGATTTGCCGGACGCGCTTGTTGTGAAAGACACGCAGTTCAGACAAATGGTGAAAAGCGGTCAGCTCGCGGATCTGACAGAAGTATATAACAAATATGCTTCACCAGCACTCAAAAGCATCGTCGATAGTACAAAAGGTCTTGCGCTTAAATCAGTTACCGTAGATGGAAAAATGTATGCCCTTCCGAACGTCACAACAGAATCAGATATGGTTCATATGATGTGGATTCGCAAGGATTGGCTGGATAAATTAGGCCTGCAACCGCCGAAAACGATGGATGAACTGGAGAAAGTAGCCAAAGCCTTTGTCGAGCAAGATCCAGACGGGAATGGCAAAGCGGATACGATCGGGATTTCAGGGCCACAATTGGGCGGCTTGTTGAATGCAGATTTTATCAATCCTAACAATAATAACTATGGTTTCGATCCGATTTTCGCTTCCTACCATTCTTATCCAGGATTTTGGCTAAAAGGCGCTGACGGTAAAACAACGTACGGTTCCCTTCAGCCAGAAACAAAGCAAGCGCTCTCTAAGCTGCGTGATCTATATTCCAAAGGCTTGATTGACAAGGAAATGACGATTCGTAAAGACGCGCAAGAGCTGATCAAAAATGGAACTTCCGGTATTTACTTCGGTCTGTGGTGGGCTGGCGGATATGGTCCGTTAGCGGATGCCATCAAAAATAACCCGAAAGCAAACTGGCAGGCTTATGCGGCGCCTCTGGATGTAAATGGCGAATTTACGCCACACATGGGGAACCCGACGAATCAGTATCTCGTTGTTCGGAAAGGGTATGAGCACCCAGAAGCTGCTATTCAAATGGAAAACTTGTTGCTGCGTGACGAATCCAAATTCGATGTGAAAGTAGCCATTGGCAACTATCCATTACGTATCGTATATGCTCCAATGGATGAGATGGACGTTACGTACAAAATGATGAAAGAAGTGCTTGCTGGTACCAAAAAACCGGAGGATATGGATCTCCCGGGGTACAAATTGCTGAAATCCGATGCGGAAAAAGTGAAAAAAGTGAAGCTGGAGCCTTACGACAAATACGATATTCAGTATTGGGATCCGAATGCGGATTTAGGAACATGGAAACGGATGTATTCAACACTTGTAGGGATATCTGCGCTCCAGCTGCCGTATAAGAAAACCTACAGCGTAACGTACTCCCAGACGAAAACGATGGAAAGCCGATGGTCTGCGCTGGATAAATTGGAAAAAGAAACGTTCCTCAAAATTATTATGGGCGCTGCGCCGTTGGAATCCTTCGACAAGTTCGTCGAGGATTGGAAAAAGCAGGGCGGAGATCAGATCATTAGTGAAATCGAAGCGAACTTGAAATAGTCGCAAGGGCACACCAGGCGCCAGACTACTCTGGCGCCTTTCCCTTAACAACAAAGAATGGAAGTGATTGATAGGATGGTTACGAAGGGTTTTGCCAAACATTACTATCTCATGCTTCTTCCTGGCTTTATATGGTTGACGCTGTTTAGTATCGTGCCTATGTTCGGCATTGTCATTGCTTTTCAGGATTTTAATCCAGGCTTAGGCATTCTTCATTCCGAATGGGTCGGCTTGGAAAACTTCAAGTACATGTTTTCATTGAACGACAGTAAAACGGTGTTTTTCAATACCTTGTTCATTGCTGTCATGAAAATTATTGCGAATATGATTGTTCCGCTGGTCTTCGCGTTATTGCTGAATGAATTACGCATCGCGGTGTTGAAGAAATGGGTTCAGACGATTGTTTATTTACCACATTTTTTATCCTGGGTTATTCTTTCCGGTATTTTGCTTGATATCTTGTCCTTTAAAGGACCTGTTAACGGGTTGCTGGGGTTCTTCGGCATCAGTCCTACGCTGTTTTTCGGCAAGGCGGAGTTGTTTCCTTTTATCATCGTTGGAAGTGATGTTTGGAAGGAATTCGGTTTTAACACCATTATCTTTTTGGCGGCTTTAACGGGGATTAACCCGGCGCTTTACGAAGCGGCTGCAATTGACGGCGCTACGCGCTGGCAGCGATTGCTTCACGTCACGCTACCCGGCATGATGACAACAGTCATTTTACTTTCGGTACTTAGCTTAGGGAATGTCTTAAACGCTGGTTTTGACCAAATTTTTAACTTGTACAATCCACTTGTGTATTCAAGCGGGGATATTATTGACACTTGGGTCTATCGGACAGGTCTATTGAATCTGCAGTATGGATTGGCTACGGCAATGGGGCTTTTGAAATCCATCATTAGTTTTGCGTTAATTACGACTTCCTATGTGCTAGCCGCTAAGTTTGCAAATTATCGTATTTTTTAATATAAAGGAGCAGGATTATGGTCAGAGAAACAACAATAGGCTCCAGAGTGTTCGATCTTTTCCTTATCGTGCTGCTGGTTGGCATCGCTCTTTTGTGTGTGCTTCCTCTCTGGTATACGCTGGCTGTTTCGCTAAGCGACAATGCGGCAGCGTCCTCGGGGCAGGTCAGCTTCTGGCCGGTGGGATTTAACTTGAATTCCTATCATGAAATTATGGGCGACAGTAAATTTTTCAATTCCTTCTGGATCTCGATTCAGCGTGTTGTTCTGGGATCGACCCTGAACTTTGTTGTTATTGTGTTGATGGGGTACCCTTTATCGAAAAATACGAAAGATTTGCCGTTTCGTAATGTCTTGATGTGGATTTTGGTATTCACCATGTTATTTAACGGTGGCTTGATCCCTTGGTATCAAACGGTCAAATCTCTAGGTCTGATTAATAATATTTGGGCGTTAGTCCTTGGGAATAGCGTTCCGATCTTCAGTGTCATTCTGGTCATTAACTATTTCCGGAATTTGCCGAAGGAATTGGAGGAAGCGGCACTCGTCGACGGTGCAGGTCCTTGGTATATGCTTGTGAAAATATTCATCCCGCTGGCTGTGCCTGTACTCGCGACTGTGACCTTGTTCAGTATCGTTTACCACTGGAATGAGTTCTTTAACGGTCTGGTGTTAATGTCGAATGCGGATCATTATCCGCTGCAGACCTACATTCAACAGCTGGTGGTCATTGTGGATGCCAATACGATGACTGCGGAGCAAATTCAAAAGATGAGCGAGCTTTCCAATCAGACGTTGAATGCGGCGAAAATCTTTATTGCGATGATTCCGGTACTTGTCATCTATCCGTTCCTGCAGCGCTTTTTCATTCATGGGATTACGCTTGGTTCTGTGAAAGAGTAATAAGAGATTTAAAAACGGCTGACTCTGTGTAAACAGAGCAGCCGTTTGTGTTATACGGCTGCTTGAACGGTTGGAGTGAAGGTGTACAGCGAGATCGTAAAAAATGACAGGGCAGTGTAAGTTCATACAATGTAAAGGCAGCTTATAAAGAGTAAAATTTAGACAGAGGTCATAGGATTTTGAACACTGCAACAGATCATGGTAATTTCGACGAAAAGTGAGGAGGTATAAGATAGTATGCATGTCAACTTAGCTTTACAACGACCAGTAATTTGCAGCTCGGAGCGTATGAATGGTGAAGGAAGCCTTGCTGTGGATGGAGAAGCGGGCACTTTTTGGCAGCCGCTAAGCACGGATCGAAAGGATGACAATCGCGTTTGGATAACGGTTGATTTGGGAAGTACGGTTTCGTTTAACCAGATCATTTTGAAATTTGCATCGGGCTTCATAAGTGGTTATCAGATCGCCTATTCGCAAGACAACCTCATTTGGCAGGAGGCTTACCGCAAAGATGCTTCTAAAGAAGACATCGGACGTACCAATAAGACCATTTTTCCACGAGTTAATGCCAGATATGTCAAGCTGGAAGCGGAACTTTTCGATCCAGACCGTGATTTTCAATTGGTGGATTTGGGAATTTACGAGATCCCGTCGATTCCAAACGGACCTTTGTTAGCAAGTGTTTATGCGAGCAATGCTGAGGGAGATACCTTTGAACAATGGGATACATTAGCGCTTGTAAAAGGGGGCAGTGCGCGACTTACTATAAAAGGAGTCATGACGGATAGGACGGCAGCTGATCTAACACGAGCAGAGATCGTAACAACTTGCATGAATCCGGAGGTAGTCGTATTGGATGAAATAGGTGCCATGACTGCGCTTAAATCAGGTATTGCTCAAGTCAAAAGCCATGTTACTTTACAAGGGGTCACGCAAGAGATCAACCTTTATGTTGACGTTGATGATCCGTCCGAAAGGATAGCAGATCTATGGCTAACGCATCCTTCCCTTGTTATGGAAATCGGGCAACCTGCTCTACTGGCAGCGGACAGCGAATTTCCTGTCCTGCATATTTTGGCTAGTGAACGTATGTCGGTGAAGAACACTTTGATAAACGATTTAACCGGTGAGGTCATTACCTTTTTACCGGAACGTGAAGTTGAGGCTAACACGGATTGTACATTTATAATACCTGGTTATGCTTCCCAAGCTGCGCACTATCAATGGCGTATCGAACTTCTACTGAACGGCCATGTTGTAGGTTACGATGCTTTTTATTTTACGATTCTAGATCCCACGGCTTCTGAGGAAGGTCAGAATCAAATCGTTTATCTGAACAAGAACGGCAAGCTTGTCTATGTACCGGATTATAAGGGGAATCGTGTCATCGACTTTTCAAATGCAGGGTATGGAGGTGGGGGAGTCCCATTACCGGATGTGCCGATAGTCCTCACCATTGAACCTATTGAAGGCGATAATACGGCACATATTCAGCATGCGCTGGATCGTATCTCAGCCATGCACCTTTCTCCAGACGGCTTCCGGGGGGCCGTTCTTCTAAGGAAAGGTACATACCCAGTCAGCGGACAGCTTCGTATCCGTGCGAGCGGAGTCGTATTGCGTGGAGAAGGAGCAGACGAAAAGGGCACGCTGCTGTATGCAACAGGGACGATGAAGCGCAGTGTGATCGATATCCAGGGAGCATCGGCTCCGGAACTGTTAACAGAGACCGCAGCGTCTATAACAGATCTCTACGTTCCGTCAGGCTCACGCAGCCTCCATGTCGAAGATTCATCCGGCTTTCGTCCGGGTGATACCGTGAAGGTGCTGCGATTTGGGAATGAAAGATGGATTCATGCCATTGGGATGGATTCAATTAGGACAAGGCCTGTAACAGGAGGGACCGTGCAATGGTCGCCATTTGAACTAGCGTTCGACAGAGTGATCACGCATATTGACGGCAATTGTATAACACTCGACGCACCTATAGCCAATGCAATAGAACAACGGTGGGGGTCAGGTGCGATCGTCAAATACGAAGATGCCGGCCGGATTGAACGGATTGGTGTGGAACATTTGCGGATTGATGTGACTTATGATCCGAGCGTCAAGGAAACGAGCGTGGATGGAAATGAGGGAAGTGCGACGTACTTGGCTGATGAAAATCACGCCATCACGGGTGTGTATATGGACCGAGTTAAGCATGCATGGGTTCGCAATGTGGCAGGCTTCCATCTGCAGCATGCTCTCGTGCAAGTTGAGCGTGATACCAAGTGGACGACCGTTCAAGATTGCGCCGTATCCGATTTTATAAGTATAATAACCGGCGGGCGCCGTTATTCATTTCATCTTGTTGGCGAATTGGCTTTGGTACAACGTGTTTACTCGGGAGGGGCAAGACATGCTTTTACAGTTGATTCCCGTGTTACAGGTCCGAATGTGTTCTTCGATTGCAAATCCAAACAAGATTATAACACCAGCGAGCCGCATCATCGATGGTCAGTAGGCTGTTTGTATGACAATGTGAATGGTCGCATTCACATCCAAGATAGGGCTTGGTTAGGCAGCGGTCATGGCTGGGCGGGGGCTAACTACGTCACCTGGAATACCCGCAATGAGCTAGTTTCTCAACAACCGCCGACTGCGCAAAATTACGCTTTCGGACATGTGGGGATGAAGGGGAAAGCGCTGCTGCCTAATGCCTATGATCCTAGACCAAAGAATGATGCTTTTTGGGATAGCTTTGGTACACATGTCAGTCCACGAAGCTTATATTTACAGCAATTACAAGACAGGATTGGTGCCGAAGCCGATGAAGTGAAATAATTATGGCTGTCCCATACATTCTAAAAAAGAGGCGTTCCCTCGGTCATTAAATGACTTTGGGACAGCCTTTTTTATTTCACCAACCAGCTAGTCAAGAGACAATGATACGGACTCCCCTTGCAGGACATGATGGTCGATCAATGTCTCGGCCGGCACTTCCTCATCATTAATGCGGCGGATGAGTAGATCAGCGAGTTTGGTACCGATTTCGTTCACATTATAGTCCACCGTCGTCAGGGAGGGGTTAATATATTTCAGAAACTCAATATTATCGAAGCCCATAAGGCCGACTTGATCGGGTACGCGGATTTTACGCGCTTTCAGCCATTTCAAGACCTCCAATGCGTACACATCGCTGGAGCAGAGGATGGCGCATTTGCTGTCGATTGTTTCCATCAATGTTTCTAGTTCCATCAAATATTGCTTCTGTGCAATGACGTTAAACCTCATATCCGGAATCTCCGCACAGGCTTGCAAGAAACCTTGATATCGCTGCTCGGGCACATAAATGTTTTCTTTGCCTTTGCGCATCAGGGGAGGGCTTAAGTAGATGAGATGGCGGTAGCCTTGTTCGGCAAGAAAGGCAACAGAATCACAAATCGCCTGTTTATCGTTAATCCAAATATAGGGAAACGGACTAGCTAGCCGGTTGCCGAATGTTACAATCGGTGTGCGTGAACGAAGGAGAAATGACTCGAATTTCTTATTGTCATTCGCCGGCAGCAGGGCAATTCCATCGACACGGCGATCCAACAAGTTGTTGATATATTCCATTTCGAGCTCCTTGTCCCGATTGGAAAGCACTAAATAAACGATATAACCTCGTTTCCGAGCTTCAGCCTCGAAGGCATGGAAGAGCTGGGAGAAAATTTGGTTATGGATATCGAATAATACGATGCCAAGTGTTTTCGTATGTCCTTTGACAAGGCTCTGAGCCAAGAAATGCGGTCTGTAGCCAAGCTCTTCAGCGACGCGCATGATTTTATCGCGTGTGTCCGGATGAATGCCTGGACGGTTGTTCAATGCGCGATCTACGGTCCCTCGGGTAACGCCGCACAATTCGGCGATTTGTTTGCTGGTAATGTTCATAGGAATGGACCTCCGTGAAAGGCTCTAGTGGTCTAATCGTAGCTTAACTCGGCGTGCAGGTCAAGACCCGTGCTCGTGAACGTAAAGGGAATGCGTGCATATAGGCATTAGGAACGAATTTCATTTAAAGCGTTTACAAAATGAAACTAATTTGTTAAGATGAGTTCGTTCACGTGCACGATGTAGGTGAGTGGAGCTCCAATGCAGGATTAGCCGAAGCGGGGGACGCCCCGGATGGCACAGTTGCTTGTTGCAAATTTTTTTAGTCTTTGCCGTGCACGTGCACGGGATCAACATGGACCATGAATCGCAACGTAGAAAGGCATCAGGCCGCACCGGTTATGCCAGCTCGGTAGCGCGGCTTCACATTCTGTTAAGGATGGTGTCCTGTATGAGAAAGGTTTGGGTCTTTTTATTAATTTTTGCACTCGGGTGGTCACTAATTGCATGCAGCTCCAATTCTACACCAACTTCATCGAAATCAACTAAAGCCGAATTAACGCTAGTATGGAGTAAAAATGAAGCCTCAGATGAGCAGTTAACGAATATTTTGGCCGAATTCAATAAACAGAACCCGGATATCACGGTCAAAAGAGTGGAAGTCGTCAGCAGCGGTTGGGCCGACTATTTCAACAAAATTCAGACGATGATCGCCGGCGGCAAATCGCCTGACGTCATTCGCGTAGCCATCGAAGGCATTCAAATGTTTGCGAAGCAGGATTTGCTTCTCCCGTTGGATACCTACATGAAAGCCGATCCGGCTGCACTGGACAACTACAATGATTTGCATCCGAAACTTCAGTCGCCGTTTGTCATCGACAAAAAAACGTACGGTTTTGTCTGGGATTGGAACAATGTCGTCATGCATTTTAATACCGATATGCTCAAGCAAGCTGGCTTGTCTCTGCCCAATAAAGACTGGACGAAGGACGACTTTCTCCAATACGCGCAGAAGCTGACTACAGAAAAAGACGGCAAAAAACAATACGGATTTGCAATTCCGAATTATTATTTTGGCGCCTCTGCGTGGTTGTTTAACAATAACGCAAGCGTTCTGAACGATGACATGACAACCAGTAAATTAGACGATCCAAACGCCATCGAAATGATGCAGTTTTTCCAGGATCTCATTTACAAATATAAAGTGGCCCCGGTTCCAGGACCGAAGGATGATCAGATTCAGATGCTCATGAATGGTCAGGTAGGGATGATATCTGCCGGCAAATGGCCATTCGGCACGTATGACAAAAATAAGTTTACGAATATCGATGTGCAGTTCTTGCCGACGTTCAAAACGAACAAAGTGATCTTTGGTTCCGGGGCGTTCCCTGTCCTTAAATCCACCAAATATCCGGAAGCCGCCTATAAGCTTTCAGCTTTCTTGAGCGGTGTCTACTCACAGAAAACTACGCTTTCCAATACTTCAATTCCGACACGCATATCCGTCATGAATGAAGTGCTGCCGAAAACACCGGCTCAAAACTGGAAAGTATACGCAGAAAGTGCCGATGTCGCCAAAGCGGTAGAAGCGCCTATGCAATATGGCGAAATTCAAGGCGTATTCGACCGTCACGTATCGGAGATCCTATCTAATCAATCCGATGCGGCGTCAGCTATGAAAAAGGCGAAACAAGAAATCGACGCTATCCTGAAAAAATGACGCCGAATCGTTGGCAGTCCGTCGGCGGTCCGGAGGGATCGCCCGGCTCCACGGTTCATGGGAGGAGTCTAGCGTGGGAACCTATCGCAAGATGTCTAATACTGTTGTCGGCTTGTTATTTCTGGCGCCAGCCTTGCTATTTTTTGTACTCTTCATTGGCGAACCGGTTGTAGCGACTCTTTATTTAAGCTTTACCAAATATAACGTGATCACGCCGGCCAAATGGATCGGGTTTGACAATATCAAGCATTTGTTCGCAGATGATCGCTTATGGCTAACGTATGGAAATACGCTCAAGTATGTATTGATTTTAACCCCTATGCATGCGATTCTCGGTTTATTGATTGCTTTAGCGGTCAATCGGAATATCGGCAAAGGGTGGAAGTATTTGTACCGTACGATTTTTTATTTCCCCGTACTCGCGACTTCGGCAGCGGTTGCGGTCGCGTGGCAGTTCATCTTCAGCAAGGACTTCGGCATTCTGAATTTCTTGTTAAGCAAATTTGGTGTCAGCCCAATTGCGTGGATGCAGTCTCCGCAGTGGGTTTATGTGGCTGTAGCGATATATAGCTTCTGGAAATTTATCGGCAATGCGTTCCTGTATTACTTAATCGGACTTCAAAGCATACCTGCTGCACTGTATGAAGCCGCCGAAATTGACGGGGCGAATAAGACACAGCGCTTTTTTTCCATCACGCTGCCGATGCTTTCGCCAACAATTTTCTTTGTCTTGGTGACGACTCTGATTGGGGCGACCCAAATCTTTGATGAGCCTTACCTCATTACGTCGGGCGGACCAGGAGACGCTTCCCGTTCAGTGAATATGTATATTTATGAAGTGGCGTTCCAGCATCATGAGATGGGATATGCCTCTACACTCTCGCTCAGCTTGTTTTTAATCATATTATGTGTGACGGTCTTTCAATTTTCGATTAGTAAGAAATGGGTCAACTATGAAAGGGATTAAAAGAGGAGTTGATACAAGTGGAGGCTTCCAATCTTCAGGCAGCAGGAACCGGGACTAAAATGGGCGCCATGCGGGGATTAAGGCCGGGACGCTTTCTGCTGGACGGCGTGCTGCTGCTCTTATCCTTTCTAATGCTGACCCCGTTCCTGTGGATATTCTCCACCTCGCTGCGGCTGCCAAAGGATTCGTTCTCGCTGCCACCTGCTATCTTTCCGACAGCGTGGCATATTGGCAACTACGCCGAGGTGTTTGCGAAGGTACCGTTTTTCGATTTTATTTCCAACAGTTTAAAAATTTGCTTAATCATCGTGCTGGGACATATTTTTATCTCCAGCATGGCGGCTTTTGCCTTTTCACGCATCGCTTTTCCGGGACGCAACGCGTTATTTCTCATTTTTCTTTCCGGGCTTATGATTCCGGGGCAAGTAACAATCATCCCGCAGTTTATTCTGATGTCGAAGCTGGGGCTTGTTGACACGCATCTGGCGCTTATTTTGCCGGGACTCATTAATCCGTTCGGCATTTTCATGATTCGGCAGACGATGATGTCGATCTCCAGCGCGTATGATGAAGCCGCCTATATGGACGGAGCCAGCCGGATTTGGGTGTTTCTGAAGGTCATTCTCCCGATGTCCTATCCAGCAGTGGCCGTCACTTCGGTTATTAGCTTCATCGGACATTGGAACGATTTTTTCCGGCCGCTTATTTTCCTGAATTCATTTGAGAAAATGACGCTGCCGATCGGGATGACCGCATTAACCGGAGCTTTTGGTACCGGGAACCTTTCCGCCATTCTAGCAGGAGTGACATTGTCGCTCATCGTGCCGCTGCTTTTTTACATATTCGGACAAAAATACTTGCTGGATGGCATCACTGCGGGTGGACTTAAAATGTAAGTGAGCACAACGAACTATTTAATATCATGAGGAGTTTGAGGAGGCCGTTCTATGAGTACGAATCAGTCAAATGCGCAATTTGGTATGGAGAAAAATTTTGAATATACAGGTGCCAAAACGAATCAAATCTCGTTTCCGCTTGGTGGCATCGGGACAGGCAGCATTGGTCTGGCCGGGAATGGTCGGCTGATCGATTGGGAGATTTTCAATCGTCCGAACAAGCTAAGTTTTAACGGATTCTCCTTTTTTGCTGTAAAAGCGGAGCGTCAAGGCGAGGTGATCCTGACCAAAGTTTTGAACGGGGATTTGCAGACACCTTATACCGGTGAAGGAAAAGGGAAATTTGAGGGCTACGGCTACGGTCCTAGACGGGAAAATATGTCGGGATTTCCGCATTTTAAAAACACGTCGTTTCGCGGAGAATTTCCGTTTGCAGAAATGACGTTCGATGATCACGATGATCCTATTCATGTCAAGTTGACAGCTTTCAATCCGTTCATCCCGCTGAACGATCGGGATTCATCGATCCCGTGTGCCATTTTTGAATATGAAGTGACGAACCGCTCCACGGATGAATTAGATCTCAGTGTAGTAGGCAATTTAACGAACCCCCTACGCAAAGGAGCTGTAAACGAAGCGACGGAGGTAGATGGGAGAAGAGCGATTCGGATGTCCTCTGTACAGTATAAGGAGGATGAAGCGGATTTTGGCGATTTGACGCTGCTTGCTGATCATGATGATGTCAGTTATCAGTCCTATTGGTTCCGTGGGAGCTGGTTCGATAACTTAACCGTGTTCTGGAAAGATTTCCGCCGGCCAGGCCGTTTTCAGGAGCGGAATTATGAAACATCAAGTGAACTGGATCCGAGAAGAGTGCATGAAAAGCACCAGGATGTCGGCTTGCTGAGCGGGCATCGTACGGTACCAGCGGGCGGTAAAGCAACATTTCGTTTCATCCTTACATGGAGTTTTCCAAATTATGTAAACTTCTGGAATCCGGGCGGCGATCAACACCCTTCATGGAAAAACTATTATTCAACGCTATTCGAGGATTCCACCGCTACGGCTAAATACGTCATGACGAATTACGATCGGCTCTATGCGGAGTCGCGACTGTTTAAGGATACGTTGTTCGGGTCTACGCTGCCTGATACCGTCGTTGATGCCATTAGCAGCAATATTTCTATTTTAAAATCGCCTACTGTACTGCGTTTAACCGATGGGACTTTGTACGGATTTGAGGGTGTGCATACGAATGAAGGCTCGTGCGAAGGCTCTTGCACCCACGTATGGAATTACGAGCAAGCGACAGCTTTCCTGTTCCCGGCACTGGCACGTTCGATGCGGAAGATCGATTATACCTATGCCCAATTTGAAAATGGGAAAATGGCGTTCCGCCTCATGCTGCCTGCCGAGCGGACAACACGCGATAACAAGTTCAGAGCCGCTGCCGATGGTCAAATGGGCGGCATCATTAAGTCATATCGCGAATGGAAAGTGTCCGGCGATACAGCGTGGCTGCGCTCTCTGTGGCCTAATATTCGCAAAGCGCTCGAGTTTGCCTGGGAGCCGACCAATGAGGATCAATGGGATGCGGACAAGGACGGCGTGATGGAAGGGCGGCAGCACCATACGCTTGATATGGAGCTGTTCGGGCCAAATTCCTGGCTGACAAGTATGTACTTGGCGGCTCTGAAGGCTGCAGCCGAGATGGCGAATGCGCTAGGAGAGCCGGAGACAGCGGCAGAGTACGATGCGATCAGGCTCAAAGGATCTGCATGGACGAATGAGCATTTGTTCAATGGGCGTTATTTCCATCAAATGGTTGATCTCAAAGACCGTTCCGTGCTTGAAAAGTATGGTGCAGAAGCGGTGTACTGGAACGAAGAGGCTGGGGAGCATAAATATCAGATCGGTGAAGGCTGTGGCATTGATCAGGTGTTAGGACAGGGGTTTGCTCATCTGGTTGGCTTAGGGTACGTGTTGGATTCGGACAAAGTAAAACGTGCGGTTCATTCCATCTATGAGAACAACTTTATTGAACATTTAGGCGATCACCCGAATGCTTGCCGCATTTACGGATTAAATGATGAGGCTGGTCTTGTGATCTGCTCATGGCCTGATGCGAACTCTCCGATTGTGCCTGTTCCTTACGCGGAAGAGTGTATGAATGGCTTTGAATATCAAGCTGCTTGCCATATGATCTATGAGGGATACGTTACGGAAGGGCTGCGTGTGGTGAAAGCGATTCGCGACCGGTATGACGGGGAACGCCGCAATCCGTGGAATGAATTCGAATGCGGCAGCAATTATGCTCGCTCTATGGCTTCTTTCGGTTTATTGCTGGCGCTTAGCGGATTTGAATATGATATGGTCGAAGGGCATATTGGCTTTAGTCCGAAGTGGCAGCAAGAAGAATTCAGCAGTTTCTGGAGCTTGAATGACGGTTGGGGCGAGTTCCGCAGCACGAATGGACAGCTGGAGCTGGAGGTTAAGATGGGGACACTGACGTTATCCAGCTTCGGCAGCGAATTGCTGAAGGGGCGCGACATTCAGAGCGTCTTGCTTGGAGGGATCGAAGTAGCCGTAGACCATGCTGAGGGGAAAGTATTTTTTAAAGAGAAGATCACTCTTGATCCGCAATCTACTCTTATCATTAAGTTTTAGTATCAAGGTAGGTGATTCGTAGATGGAAGCCAATGAAGTTATTCAATCAGCTGTAGAGCAGCTGCAAAAAGTAGAAGGAATCGCTGCTATTGTATTAGGCGGCTCACGTGCCTGCGGTACCGAAACACAGGAGTCGGATATTGACATTGGCGTATACTACGATCCTGAGCATCCGATTGACGTTGCAGCTTTGGAGAAAGCTGCGGAGTCATTGGATGATCAGCACCGCGGCGGTCTTATCACGCCAATCGGCGGATGGGGGCCTTGGATCAATGGCGGCGGCTGGCTTAGCAGCGGCGGCTTTCCCTTGGATGTGCTGTATCGGGATGCCGCCAAAGTGTCAGGCATTATCGAGGATTGCCGGCAAGGCCGGATCGATATTCATTATCAGCCTGGCCATCCGCATGGCTTCTGCACATCGATCTACATGGGAGAAGTCGCGCGCTGCCGGCCGCTCTGGGATCCGGAGGGTCTCGTCGCTGAGATGAAGGCCAAGACATGGCCGTATCCGGAAGCGCTGCGGCAAGCGACCCTCGCGAAATTTATGTGGGAAGCGGATTTTTCCATCGCTAACGCTAAAAAGGCTTTGGGGCGTAACGATGTTTCTTACGCAGCCGGGCATCTCTTTCGAACGGTAAGCTGCCTCGTTCAAGTATTGTTCGCGTGCAATGGGCAGTATTTGCTGAACGAGAAAGGAGCCGTCGCCCAGTGCAGCCAATTTGCAGCAGCTCCTGCTGATTTTGAGAGGCGAATCCAGGAGGGATTCGCTTGCATGACGGCCGATCGCTCGGATTTAACGAGGTCGATTGCTTCTTTTGCGGCGCTTGCCGGCGAGGTTCAGGCGATTGCTAAGTAGCGGAGCGGGTTAGGCTCGGCGGAACAAACCGAGCAACTGCGAGGATGAGGCAGATTACTAGTGCTTAACGCCGATTCCTCCTGCTAGTTGCTGCGGTTGTTCCACTTTTTTCCTAAGTAGCTGGATTTTCTGGTGTTAATTAGGCCGACTATACCCAATTCTAGCCTCCTACCGATGATTTTGCTGGAGCTTCTACCGCTATTTCCTTGTCTGCTACTGTGCAGCGAAGATTAACGGTTGTTTTTCCATCTACCTTAGCGGGGACGACTTAGTGGATCATTCGCTCGGAGCAACGGCAGTATTTTCGGGTAAATTGACGAGGCTGCACACCTTACTTGACTGTTTGCATCACATAGTGGAACCTGAGGGCGCTATTTCTGCCCTATCGGTCTATTTTAAACTCTTGGGGAACTACAGGACTTTATTTCAACATCTGGGGCAGACTTTCAGCCCAATCCGTTGAAATAAGGGACCATAGTTCCCCTTCCGTGAGTAAAGGGGCTCATTTCGCAGAAATAGCGCCCTCTAGTTCCCTAAGGCCGAGCTGCTCGGCTTCAGGCCCAGGTGCCGAGGCTAGCCACGCAAGCTCCGCCTTACTCATCCGTTGGGGACGGCGACCGGCAGCAGCTCCAGTTCATGAATTGTGTAATTTGTCTTTGGTAGGTGAGGTGGAAGTTGACTGATCTGATGAATAGTTTGATGGAATGGTGCGACGAGTCATTGTGATGGACAAACAGAATCTAGCTTACGTGTAACTCTGGTATGTTGAGAAATTCGTTGATATACTGGGTTTGCAACTGCTTATCCCTTTTGTTGTGGTCGGGGAATTACAACAATACAGGAGTGTCAGGAATCAAGTAGGCTGATGAATTCCCGGATCGGCTTTAGGCTAATGACAACAAACCAATTTGAAGATGAGGTGTTTAAAAATGGCATTAATGTCCACATTCACGAGCTTCAATCTGCCTGTAAACAATGTAGAACAATCGAAGGCGTTTTTCACCGGACTCGGATTCAAGCTCAACCCGCAATTCCCCGAGAATGAGAAGTCGGTGGCTATCGTGATCGGCGACAACCTGCAGGTCATGCTGCTCACCAAAGAAATTCTAAAGTCGCTCACGCAGAAGGAAACCGTTGATACGCAAAAGTATGCGCAAATGACGATCGCATTGGCCTTCGAGAGCCGAGAAAAGGTGGATGAAATCGTGAATACTGCGGTCTCCTTGGGCGGGAAATCGTACGAAGAACCTGAGGATTATGGATTCATGTATCATTGGGCCTTCGAGGACTTGGACGGCCATATGTGGGCAATCAACTACATGAACACGGATGCAGCTCAAGGTTAAGGATAACGGAGAGCGCACTCATACTTGGATTAACAAGGGAAGACGCCAGGCACTCTCCCCGGCGTCTTCTTCGCGATGATTAGTTTTGTTCGGTATAGGCTTTGAAATTGTCCATAATCGGCATCGCAGGGGGACTTAGCCATCAAGCACTGATTTTAAGGTTGAGCTCAAAAAAGGTTTTGACCTTTGGCGAATTCATGTAAAATATAACTTAGAAATAGAGAGTAATGATAAGGAGAGATTCACTATGGCTGTGTTGGATATTAAGGTTGACGATTTAACGGGTACAGAAGTAAAAGCATTAATTCTGGAACATCTAAAAGGAATGTCAGAGCTTTCACCACCGGAAAGCATGCATGCCCTGAATATTGATGGGCTCAAAAAGCCGGAAGTTACCTTCTGGAGTGCCTGGGACCAAGGACAATTAGCCGGCTGTGGCGCAATGAAAGAACTTGACTCCGGACACGGTGAGATAAAATCCATGCGAACTTCTTCAGCCCATCTAAGAAAAGGGGTTGCCAAACAGCTGCTTGAGCACATTATCGGGGAAGCCAAGCGACGTGGCTATCAGCGGTTAAGTCTGGAAACAGGCTCCATGGAAGCTTTCGAACCGGCAAGAAAACTGTATGAAAAATCCGGGTTCGAGTATTGTGAGCCGTTTGCTGATTACACGGAAGACCCGCTTAGTTCATTTATGACATTGAAATTATAGAAAAAAAGGCTGCTGGACCAACAAGTCTGGACAGCCTTTTTTATTTCGCGGTTCAAGGGGTTTTTGAATAAACGAAAAATCCGCTTCTTTTTTCCCAACCCGCAGCCGTCCAGAAAGAATGGCCCAGATCATTATTTTCGAGTACAAAAATGTGACATTTCTCAATCCCTATCTCTCTTAACTGCGCAAGACTCGCTTCTACAAGCCGATGCCCGATCCTTTGTTTGCGATATTCCGGATTCACAGCTAGATGATAGATAAACCCTCTTCTGCCATCGTGCCCAGCCAGAATAGTTCCAACCACCTGATTGTCTGCTTCGCAAACGAAACAAAATCCTTTATTTCTAGCTAGATAACTCTCGATATTTGGTTTAGAATCCGCCTCGCTTAATACAAGACCTTCAATCTGATTCCAGAGTAAAAAGGCTTGCTCATAATCTTCGATTGTCATTTCTCGAATAAGGGACATCGATGCATTCTCCTTTGAATAGTGCATTTATGAACTCTAGTTTATTATCAGAGATTGTACTCTTTTATCTGAAGGATTGCTAGAACGATTTACAGCCTAAAAGATCTAAGGTAATCTATGGATAGCAGGAGGTGGCGATATTCTTTGCCTTTCATTAAGACAATACTGCGTCATTTTGCACAGTATAAATTATTATCTGCTATATTCATAGGCAGTATTTTCATCGAAATTGCGTATTCCGTTGCCTCACCCTTAAGTTTGAAATATTTGGTAGATGAGGCTTTCATGCCTAAGGATCTCCACGCATTCATTTTCATTCTTTCGGTGCTGCTCAGCGGAGGGTTATTGAACATTTGTGCAAGCGCTTTTGGCGACTACTCGTTAGGCAAGCTTAGCGGGGAAATGATCCGAAAGATGCGCAGTGAGCTGTTTGACCATATGCAAAAGCAATCGCTCCGGTTTTATCAACGGTTCAAGGTTGGTGATTTGGTTACTCGGTTTGCTGCCGATATGGGTGCAATGGAGAAAGTCGTACGTATAACGTATCCATTCCTGATGAAGGAAACGTTAAGTGTGACGCTCGGACTTGTCATGCTTTTTTCAATCAATTGGAAGCTAACCCTTGCTATGCTGGCTGGGTCTTCGCTCATGTTTATCGGGCCGAAATTGCTGCAGGGGCGTGCGGAGGCTGCCAACACAGGATACAAGGAAGCGCAGGAGCATTTCGCCAATACGATTGACGAGATGGTCAAAGGGCACAAAACGATTAAAGGCCTTCACTTGCAGGGGAGTATCCGAGATCGTGCGCGCAAACAGATAAACGAATTGTTAACTTTCGGCTTCAAGCTGCATATGGCTGGGGCTTTGATCGAACGGTTGCCGCTCACGGCGCTGCTCATTCTCAACGGTATCATGATCGGTTTCGGTGGGTATTTAATATTTAATGACGATATTACGGTTGGCGGTTTTATGGCATTTTTTACGTTGTTTTTATCCGTAGGTCAATCGGTTACAAATTTGTCGGTCCTTATTCCAAATCTCATTGATTCGAGTATCAGTTTCCGCCGGGTGAAGGAGATATTGGAGCAGCAGCCGGACGTTCCTGACGCGGAGAATCCTGTACCTTTATCTTCATCTTTTACTTCAATTCAGATGGATCGGGTGACGTTCGGATATAACGATGAAGCGAATCAATTAAAGGAAGTGAGCATGCGTATTACGGAAGGCATGTATGTGGCTTTCGTAGGGCCTAGCGGATCTGGCAAAAGCACGGCGTTACAGCTGCTATCACGGTTTTACGATCCGAACCAGGGGGCCATCTCAATCAATGATTGCGATCTGCGTCAAGCAAGTGAAGCGTCGCTAAGAAAGCTGTCTACGCTTGTTACGCAGGATACATTTCTGTTTAACGCTTCCATTCGTGATAATTTGCTGATAAATAATGAAGCTGCGACGGAAGCGGAAATGATAGAAGCGGCGAAGCAGGCGCGGATCCACGATACCATTGTCAACTGGTCAGATGGATACGACACACAGATTCACCACGAAGGGGGCTCTCTGTCGGGTGGGGAGCGGCAGCGACTGTCCATTGCAAGAGCGCTTCTGCGGAAGCCGAAGTTGCTGCTGCTCGATGAAGTCACATCGGCGTTAGACCCGGCGACGGAGGCCGATATTAATGAGTTGATAGCGCAAAGCCGGAAAGACAAAACGATTATTTCCGTTACACATAGACTAGCTTCAGTCGTGCACGCCGATGTCATTTATGTATTTAAAGACGGACGGATCATCGAAAGCGGCACCCATCAAGAGCTTCTGGATCAAAAGGGGGAGTATGCGAATCTTTGGGAGAAACAGATCGGGTTTCATCTATCTCACGATGGTCTACATGCGACTGTGGATGTCAATCGGCTTGCTAAACTGCCGTTCTTCCAAGGCATTGAGACAGCGCTTTTAAGTGATATCGCTACCTTGTTCTCAACAGATACGTGTAAGGAAGGCGAAGTAATCGTTCGTGAAGGCGAAGAGGGGAATAAATGCTACATTATCGTTCGAGGCAAATTTGAAATTGTGAAAAATATTCCGGACAAAGGCGAGATACGTGTTGCCGTTCTGCAGGATGGCGATCATTTCGGGGAAATTGCGCTGCTCCGCAACACATTAAGGAATGCAACAGTGAAGGCACTGAGTCCTGCGGTACTGCTATCGGTCAGACGAGAGGCTTTTCACCAGTTGACGGCAGAGTATCCACAGATTTTACAAACATTGCAGCAGACATTATTGAGCCGAATGTAGAGGCTTCGTTGCGGAAGGAGTGAAGGTAAACGTTATGACGGCTAGTATTTACAAACGGTGCGTCACTGATGATGATTTGGCTAAAGTGAGTTTGTTCATTCTGGAAAACCGGCGGGATATGCATCCCTCGTATTCGGCCACCGACACGATAACGATGTTGTATTCGTTCATCAAGTATGGTCAGTTGATTCAGGTGGTGGATCAAAACGTACAGCGTATTATTGCGGCAAGTGCTTATTACCTTGGAACACCAGAGCACGATTACGAAGATAAACACATCGCTTTTGTAGAGATGGCCATAGCCGACCGTGCGTATCGAGGATCAAGGCTCTTCATTAAAGGATTGCGCTTCTTGGTAAGCGAGATTATGTCTGACAATCCGGACGTCCAGGAAGTGAGATTTGCAGCACTTGCAGATAATGTATATTTATGTAGATTGTATGCGAAATTTGCCGACATAAGCCATGAAGAGGATAGCATACTTGGCAAACAAATGAAATTTGGTGTCAAAATTAACAATTTGAGAGCTTTCTTAGATAAATTCGTAAAGGTATAATATACATATGACAGACAACTATCCTTGATAAGGAGGCGTTATGCATGATTGTAATTCCACCAAGCATTAAAAAAGGTACGAGCAAAGGCGGTTTCGGTAAAATCGTCAAAGACAACGAGAATTTGCGAGCTAATCCGGTATAATGGGTTTCGAATTCCGTACTTGCAAGTTCGAAATGGATTTTGAAGCTTACATCCGTTTTTTGATTCAGCAACAAGCCTTTTTGAACTTGCCATATCCTTTCGCGATGAAGCTCGCTTTCATGGGCAGTCCACTACAGTTCGGGCAAGCCATGCTGATTTTCAACGATGAGACTTACGATATCGTAGGTGCGGCGGGTTTCGTGTACGGCACAGGGGCAAATGATTATGAAGATCGAGAGATTTGTCAGGTCGAGATTGCCTTTATTTTGGAACAATATCGGCGTACACCGCTATTTCTACGTGGTCTTGAAGCGTTATTAAGCCTTATTAAAGCTGGTAACCCAGACGTGAAGCAGCTCCAGTTCTGGAGTTCTTCTGACAATAAGGAGATACAGCCAATTGTTTCTAGGTGGAGTAGCTTGCCTGGATTCCAATCATCAGTTGTGAATAATTTAACCTTCTACAAGTTTTCATTCGATGAGTTGGAAGCTTATTGCAGGCGAATTGGAACGACGGGAGTAAGGTCTGGGTAGTCTTTTTTCCATACGCATTGAAAACTATCGCTATAGTTGTTATTATGTTTTCATACAAGTAACTGTGTGTGACTGGCGGAACATGGGGAACCATGAGGGAGCACATAGATAATCAGCCGTACGCCTGGGCAGAGGTAAGGGGATATCCCCTTACCTCTTTGCGTTTCAAATTTACTCAAAAGGGATGATTAAAATGTCGAAAGAAACATTAATCTTGGATGGTAACCGGGTCGCAGACGCCATAAAGGCATCGCTGAACAGTAGAATTCAAAACTTGTCCAATCAAGGCGTCGTTCCTTGTTTAGCGACCGTGTTGGTCGGCGACGATCCTGCTTCAGCAACTTATGTACGGATGAAAGGAAACGCATGCAAGCTACTGGGGATTCAATCTATTCGTGTTACTCTTCCTGAACACACGACTACGATGGAGTTAATTGCAGCCATTCACAAGCTTAATGATGACAACAGCGTGCATGGGATCTTGTTGCAGCACCCAGTCCCGAAGCATATCGATGAAAGGGCAGCTTTTGAGGAGATTCATATTGATAAAGATGTCGACGGTGTAACGACGTTGGGATTTGCTCAAAATGCTTTTGGATTTGCTGAGTTCCCTTCCTGTACACCAGCGGCAATCATGGCCATTTTAGACCATTACGAAATTCCTGTTGAGGGCAAACATGCGGTTGTTATTGGAAGAAGTCCAATACTCGGCAAGCCGGTTTCTCTGATGCTGCTAAATAAGAATGCAACAGTTACGACCTGCCACTCAAAAACAGCGAATTTGGCCGATATCGTGCGCTTGGGAGATATTGTCGTAGCTGCCGTGGGGAAACCTCGCTTTGTTCAAGGCGATTGGCTAAAACCAGGCGCTATTGTCTTAGATGCAGGTTACAATCCTGGAAACGTAGGCGATGTTGATTATGACGCTTGTTGTGAGGTAGCTTCGGCCATTACACCGGTTCCTGCCGGGGTTGGTCCAGTGACCATTGCGACCTTGCTCAAACATACGGTCGATGCGGCTGAAAAGATAGCAAACAAGCGATAGGCATAGAGCGTCCGAGCCTGCAAGTTCGCAAACATCATATTTTCACCAACAACGGGTCATACTAGGGGATCTAGAGTAAAGAGGTGAAAATCATGTTATTTAACATTATTGCAGGCTTTTTAATCCCCTGGATATTTGGCATTTATCTGTACAGGAAATCTCGAATTATTGTGTTTCTAATCTTTCCTATTACGGTTACAATATCTAGCTTGATCAATGATACCGGGTATCATCTGAATTTTTGGGATTTTACCCCATTGATTGAGAATGATGAGACACTTTCAGCACTTCCGCTTGATATTGGGCTTTATCCCGTTATGGCCGGTTATATGATTTATTGGATTCGAAAAAATAATCGGCATGCGTTTCTGAAAATAGGCTTTTTTTGCTTGGCTACGACTGCGCTGGAATATATGGCGTTTATTTTTGGGAAAGTAGAATACAGCAATCATTGGAATATAGGTTGGACCTTTGCATCTTATATACTTGCTTATAGCCTGGTTTATTTGTATTACAGGCTTTTGGTAAGATACGGCTATTGGAAATGAAAAACGCTTATTGCTCTTCGGGCCAGTGGTCAGAGGGAGTTGATAAGCGTTTTTTTGTTGCTCTTTATTCAGGAATAATTTGGAACAACCTGCAAAAAATATTTCTGTACGATTTGAAAAGGGGGCAACCGATGAAAATTAAAATTATGTTCATTAGCCTGGTGATTTCAGTCTTATGCGGTAATGTCGGATTCGCTGAACCAAGGCAATCTGTACAAGCTGTGTTTGTGCGCGGCGGCGATCTATGGGTCCAAAAAGACGATAAGGAGCTGCAAGTTACACGAAATCAAAAGGTAAGCGAGCCCAAATGGTCAGCAGATGGGAAGTTCATTGCTTACTCACTTGCCCTTGGAGAACAGCAGCACGAGATATGGGTGTACAGCTTGGAGGCGAAAAAGCATAACCGTGTGTATCCAGGCGGTGACAATTTTCAGTGGTCTCCAAACAGGAATGATCTTGCTTTTAAAATAGATGGCGTTCTGAATACCGCAAGGATTGGCCGCGATAAAGTGGATCCCTTTAAAAATGTAACTCTGGGTGTGGATAACTACTCATGGGTACCTGATGGCAGTGGATTTCTAGTATCGTCACCTGCTCAGCTGCGGCCATCCGGTTGGACGAATGTGGAATTGTACATGGTTCCGGCCGATGCCAAAATGGACCCTAATAAGAGTAAGCATTTTTATACGCTTCCTACGGAGTCGCCTGGTTTTTTCGCTGTTGGCACAAGCATATTCAAATGGTCCAGTGATAAGAAGTGGATCTCGTTTACCGCACATCCAACGGCATCTTTGTCTGCGGACGGGAATGCCTTATGCGTGTTGTCTTCGGATGGCGAACAGTTCCAGCAATTGGATAACATGCTTCACTATCCGCAATGGTTTGCCTGGTCGCCTGCGAAGGCGAGGCTCGCCTATATTGCAGGGGAAGGCCGAGTGGCGGTGCAGAATAAGCATTTGAAGCTCAAGGATCTGCCCGCCATGAAGCCGGCTTCTTATACGCCTCAAGGATTCGCGGATCGTGATTTTACATGGGAAAACGACCGCATGATTATTGTTTCTAGGTCGAAGGAAGCCAAAGAGGATGCTGTATGGCCGCTTCCCGCTTTGTATCAGCTGAGACTTTCAAATAAAGAGCAGAAGCAACTTACGCATCCTCTGGAGAAAAACGGTGACTTCGCGCCGTACATGCTCAGAAAGAGTAATAAACTGACGTGGATCCGGTCAGATGGAAACCATGCGGAAGTATGGATCTCGAATCCGGATGGAAGCAAAGCGGAGATTTTTATTTCCCAGCTGGATATAGGCGTTCCTTATTATGGATGGAGTAACTGGAGCACGGTTTTAGCCTGGTATGACCCACACCGATAGCGTCAAATTACATGCTGCCCGTTCGCTTTTCCAGCGTTCGGGTTGTTGTATTTTTATAAGATTTGGAATAACATTAAACGATAAATGATAGGGTTAATCTCCATGAAAAGGACTTCCAGATGAACGAAATATCGCTTGATTTTCTGACGATTTTATTACCGTCCTATATGTTTTTTTATATGGCTATTTCAATGTACGCCCGGAATAAACAAAACCTGGTGAACCGCGTGGCCTCGCTGCTTATGCTTTCATTACTCTTTTATTTTCTAGGTGAATATATCAAGACAGCGCTTTTTCCGAAGTATGAGAGTTTGATTGTGCTTTTTTGGAATGCTCCTATGCTGCTATTAACGATTAGTAACCTTGTGCATCTTAGTGTGCTTGTTGCGGGTAAGACGAGTTCGACAATAAGACAATTTGTCTTATGGATATATGTAACTCCACTGCTTTCTTTGGCGTTGATGCTGCTGATCTTTGGTCCTCAACATCTCTATCAGCCAAGGGTAGATGGACCTAGTCCTTTAAGTCCGCTTATGCTTGGTTTAGCGGTTTTTTTTGTAGGAAGTTATATTTTATTATCCGTTGGTATTTTGTTAATTGCCTGGCTGACTACCCAACTTGTGAAACGTAAAAAGATGCTCATAAGACTTTTGGCGGGATTACTATCGCTTTTTGCCTGGATACTTATTGTGACTTTTCTTCTGTCTCTAGCAGTTATTACGAGTTCAGTTTCTATTGCTCTTTATTTTTCCGGAACTCTTCTGTGGGTGGTGTCGCTTAGAAGGCTCATTACGAAATACGACTTTTTGCCCAGTTACCGCGATCTGTTTCACACCTTGTTCCAATCCGCTCCGACCGCAATCTTCCTTCTGGATCTAGCGGGGATTGTCAAAGAGATGAATCCGCGTGCGAAGGGTTTGTTTAGCTTACAAACAGATGACTTGGAGCGGGTCGATGTCATCTCGAGTCTATCTTTTTACGATGATACTAGTTTCAAAGATTGCTGGAACGAGCTTCAGATGAAAGAAACGAATAATAGGCAGTGGGAAATGAAACTGAACATTCAAGATCAAGCGCAGCTGGATATGATTGTCAGCATGGAAAATATCGAAGGGGCGGAGGAAGGGTTGGTCATCCTGAATTTGACGGATATCACCTCCCTGAAAGCTACGGAGCGCCGGTTGGTTGAGTCCGAAAGGAAGTATCGTCATTTGGCTTACCATGATCCACTCACGAGTCTCTTGAACCGGGCCGCCGTGCAAGAGAATGCAAATCTTAAAATAGCTGCAGGCGAGCCATTCGCACTGATATTAATAGACTTGGATAACTTCAAGACCGTGAACGATACGCATGGGCACTTGATTGGTGATGACTATTTAAAACATATCGCGGCATTGTTGGAACTGCATGCAAGGCCAGGAGATCTTGCAGGAAGAATCGGCGGGGACGAATTTGTCCTGCTGATGCCTTTCGATTCGGCCCAAATGCAAGTGTACGAGGAAGCGAATTCGCGCTTATTCCCGCTCTCTGTAAACCCTTTTCGCATCCATCAAAAGTTAATTCCCGTTTCTTTTAGCGCTGGAGTGAGTCTATACGCCGATCATGCCTCTGATCTTACAGGTTTGTTGCAAAAGGCGGACGAAGCCATGTATGAGGTGAAGAGGAGCGGGAAGAATGCGATCGCTGTTGCGGGGCACAGAGTTAGTAAGACGAAATAAACAGAGGTTGTCCCACAAGGTAAATTACCTTCTGGGCAGCCTTTTTTGTTTTTGAAATAGTTTACAAAAATTTTATGTGTTCAACAAAAAGTCACAAATGAGAATGCATAATTGCCTGCATATTGAAAAAATTTATCGAGAAAAATTGATCAATGCAAGCGTTTTATCCCGTCGATTTTACGTAAAAAAGAATAATTGAGTTACAAGTGTATTTGAAAATTCGTCGTTCATTTTTACAAATTCAACATGTTTCCGTTCCTTTGAATGTATTGAATGAAACTTTGTTAAGTCGTATAGTGCCGTATTGTAAAAAGATTAGTTAGGAGGGAAAAAGCTACTTGCACATTATTACCACAGATTGAAAAAGTAGTTTATCTTTAGAGGTAAAAGATGTATCATATATTTTGTCGTATATATAATACAAAATAGTGATGGAGAGCTGACAATGAAGAAGTTGAAGAGTTTACGTCTTAAAATTTTACTTGGTTTCTCGGCTGTTTTGGTGTTGTTCGTTGTAATGTCTGTTTTTATCTACACACAAGTAAACGTTTTCAATGGGAGTGTCAAACAAATCGTAACGAATGATGTAACGAAGTTGGTTATTGATGAAAAGCTAAGCGGAAATATACAAAAACGTATAGCCTTGGTAAGGGGTTATGTCTTATTTGGGGACCCGGATTATAAAAAAAGGTTCTTGGAAACTACGGAAGAGAGCAAGGAGTACCAGGAGAAACTTTTGACAATAACGACTTCGCAAGAAGCCAAAGATCTTATAGCGAAAAGCGTTCAGTGGAGGCAGCTTGTTGAACAAAAGTTATTCCCTGCTTACGATAGTGGCAATAAGGACTTGGCTACACAAATTTTAAAAAATGAAGTTACTTCTACAGGACGTGAAATTGACGAAGGTTTTAACAAATTAGCGTTGACTAGAGAATCGGAGATTCAGGAACTGGGAAGTGCGTTGTTATCTAGCGGGGATAGTTTGCAATTGAAAATCGAAACTCTTTCTATCATCGCCATAGTCGTAGGAATTATTCTGGCCCTTCTCATCGCCAATCAAATTGTAGCTCCTCTTATTAAAATTGTTGCCAGAATGAAGTCCATTGCTGAAGGGAATTTAACGGAGGATAAAATGATAACGAATGTGAAGGACGAAGTCGGGCAATTGGTCCACGCTTCGAATGAGATGATGGAAAGCTTGCGTGACATTATCGTGCAAGTGAGAATAAATTCTGAGCAAGTTGCAGCAGCAGCGGAAGAGTTAACAACAAGTGCTGAACAAACGAGTCATGCGACTGAGCAGATCTCCATCACGATGCAAGATATTGCGTCGAGTACTGAAAAAGAAGTTCAAAGTGCGGAGGAAACGTTAGAAACGGTGAGTAAAATATCCGATTCTGTGCAGCAAATTGCGAGAAATGCGCACTCTGTTACAGATGTGGCTATGGAAGCGGCTGAGAAGGCAGCACAAGGAGGGAGTGCCATACAGACGGCTGGTAAACAGATGAATGCCATTCATCAGACTGTTAATGGTTTATCGACGAATATTAAAGGTCTAGGCGAACGTTCTCAAGAAATTGGGCAGATTATTGAGGTTATGGCTGGCATCTCCATGCAGACGAATTTACTGGCCCTGAATGCTGCGATTGAAGCAGCTAGAGCAGGAGAGCAAGGACGCGGATTTGCGATTGTCGCGAATGAGGTTCGTAAATTAGCAGAACAATCGGCAAATTCCGCTGAGCGAATTTCACAATTAATCGGGTTGATTCAGGAGGAAGCAGTAAAGGCTGTTCAGTCTGTGGAATTTACAACGAAGGAAGTAGCTATAGGTATCGAAGTAGTTAATACGGCTGGAGAGTCGTTCGAACATATTGAGACTGCTATTATTGAAGTGTCAACTCAGATCCAAGAAGTGTCTTCAGCGGTTCTTCAAGTAGCTTCTGGCACGGAACAATTGGTTCACGCCATGCAGTTCATTTCTGAAGCTTCTGGAAATATTGCTGCAGGAACGCAAGAAGCATCAGCATCAGCCGAGGAGCAACTAGCATCCATGGAAGGTATTTCATCCTCAGCTGCAAATTTATCTACGATTGCCGAAGAACTGCATGTCATAATTAGACAGTTTAAAGTTTAAAACAAGAAGGTGTCCTAAAGCCAAGATGTTGGCGTGAGGGGCACCATTTTTATTTATTCGCTGGGTAAACTTGATTGTTTTCAAATAAATTTCTAACCTGGTCGGCCATAAACTGAGTGGAATGCGGCATTTGATGGCGTATCCACCACTCTACTATGCCAATGAAAGCAGAGGCCATGAATTGCGCTTTCAGCTCTAGATCGATGTCGGGCTGATTGTCCGGCTTTTTCATTTTATCCATCAGATTGACAGAGATAAAATTCAGCAGTTGTTCCCGGAAAAGAAAAACCCTTTGATTGGAAAACATGGCAGAGAAAAAGGGGAAGTTATCGTGAAAATAATCAAAAATCGGTTTGGGGTCCTGCACCATGCCTTGCGAAACCGAAGGATTCTCCCGCTTCGTGCAGAGCGAAATCAATTCGTTGATGTGATCTTCAATGCATTTGTCCAAAAGGTCGTATTTGTCACTGTAATGCAGATAAATGGTGCCGCGGTTCACATTGGCGCGCTCGGCGATCTCGTTGATCGTGATTTGTTCAAAATCTTTTTCCGAAAAGAGCTCCAGAAACGACTTGGTGATAGCTTGCTTCGTTCTGAGAATGCGGCGGTCGGTTTTAGCGACGTTTTCCAACTTTATGTAACCTCCTTTTCAGATAATCAACAATAGGGAGGGTGATGTTGGATATCTAACAAATCCGCATCAATCAACCATTGAGTAATCCCATCTTCTGTCTATAATATTAATCAACGGCCGTTAAATATTCAACACGTGTTTAATATAATATTCAACAGTGAAGGAGTGTTTAGCGATGGAAAATATACAAGGTAAAGTGATCATTATTACGGGAGCATCCAGTGGAATAGGTGAAGCTGCAGCGATAATGTTGGCGCAACATGGAGCCAAGGTGGTTTTGGCAGCCAGAAGAGAGGAGCGCTTGCACACGATTGTGGATGAAATCAAACAGGCTGGTGGCGAGGCTGCTTCTGTAAAAGCCGACGTCGCTTCTGCTGAAGATATGCAGCAATTGGCTAAGTTTGCCTTGGCTGTATATGGCCGAATCGATGTGCTGGTGAACAATGCAGGCGTCATGCCGAGTTCCAGGATGAATGAATTAAGAGTAACCGAGTGGGATCAAATGATCGATGTGAACATCAAAGGCGTTTTATATGGAATCGCCGCGGTACTGCCTGCCATGAGGGAGCAGCGATCTGGACATATCATCAATCTGTCTTCTACTTCGGGTTATCAGGTGTCACCAACATCGGCTGTATACGCGGCTACCAAGTTCGCAGTAAGGGCCATCTCGGAAGGACTGCGGCTTGAAGAATCGGCGACTTCGAATATCCGATCGACCGTGATTGCTCCGGGTCTGACGAAGACGGAACTGTTTGACAGCATCACGAGTCCTGAAGTGCAGGCGATAGCCGGTCAAATAAGCGGCTTGGGGATTTCTCCTAACAGCATTGCCAGAGCTATCGCATTTGCCATTAACGAACCGGATGATACGCTGATCAGCGAAATTATGGTTAGACCTACTGCGTTAGCTTAACCATTTCCCAAGATGTTGATGATTAAAAAAAGGCTGCCGACAACAAACATCGGCAGCTTAATCACTTTTAATAAGCTTGAATCAGCACTTTGCCGGCCTCAACATGCTGATGCTCAAGTCCCGGCGCGGAGTTGAAGGCATTTACAACAACATCATAAGGCTTCAAATCGTCGGCTGTTAGATCAAAAATATTCTTTTCTACAGCGTGTACATGGGGTTCTTGTACTTTGGATACACTTCTAACCAAGGCCGTTACTTCATGTCCTCTTGAAAGGGCTTCTTTCATAATGAGTTTTCCAGCTTTTCCTGTTGCTCCGATGATGGCGATTTTCATTGTTTTTCCTCCTAAAATGGTTAAGGATTTTTGTAATAATTATTGTTACAACACGGTCGAAAAAAAGCTCGTACTACTTGAAGATATGATAGATAACATCTTGTAGTGTTTTATTTCTAAGCTCATTTTCCATAGCCGCTTTTACACTTTCAAAGGTTACATCCAAAGTTTGTTGGATTTCCCTGCCTACCGTACAATTCGGATTCGGATTATCATGAATATTGAAAATCTCTGTCTCTAATTGGACAGATTTATAGATATCATATAAGGTGATTTCGCTTGGACTTTTGGTCAATGCAAACCCGGCAACGCCTACTCTTGAAGATAGTAAGCCGGATTTTTTCAACATGCTGGTAATTCTTCGAATGACAACGGGATTCGTTGAGACGCTTCCTGCAATCATATCGGAAGAAGCCTTAGGGTTCGTATGAACTAGAGCCATTATATGAATAGCAACGGAAAGACGTGTGTTAACCATGACTGTCACCTCACGAAGGAAGTGTCTTGATGAAAGGATGTGGCTTCTTTCCATTCGACACGTTTACCCCATTATAGCAGATAAGTTAGCTTCTAGCTTCTCCATGATCATGGCAGCGCCGGCAATTTTAATTTGTGCTACATAGATATTCACTCCTTTTGCTGATCTTGTTCTACATGTAACATTGATAGTTATAAGCATTCTTTTTGTCAACCTGTTGCTTTTGTTTTAAAGAATTTAAGAAAGATTTAATTTTTAGCCCCATATCTTTTTAAATAAATTTCCCTATCCTTGATTAAGCGGCAGGTCATAGCTGCTATTGGACAAATGAAATTTATAGGGGTGGGGATGTAGGATGTCGATTACCATTTTGATAGCTGATGATGAGACGGAGATTGCCGATCTTATCGAGCTTCATTTAGAGAAAGAAGGCTACGGATGCCTGAAAGCAACTGACGGTCATGAGGCTATAGCTGCCTGTGACGCGCATGTCATTGATTTGGCGATTTTGGATATTATGATGCCTAAACGGGATGGTTATGAAGTAACCAGGCAGATTCGAGAGAAGCATCACTTCCCTATCATTTTTTTAAGCGCAAAAACGTCCGACCTCGATAAGATTGCGGGATTGGTAAGAGGAGCGGATGATTATGTTACCAAGCCATTCAACCCGATGGAGTTGGTAGCGCGAGTTAACGCGCAGTTGAGGCGATCAAAGCAATTCATTCTATCGACGCAAATGGCTAGACCCGTTTTGGAGGCCGGAGGATTGTTCATCTATCCCGAAGAACGTACTGTTTTTTTATATGGCCAACCCATAGAATTAACTCCGAAAGAGTTTGATATCTTATATCTGCTAGCCCGGCATCCCAAGAAGGTTTTCAGTTCGGAGCATATCTTCGAACAAGTGTGGCGTGAGACCTACTATGAGGGAAGCAATACAGTCATGGTGCATATTCGCTCTCTTCGGAAAAAGCTGGAGGAAGACATGCATAAAACCAAACGGATTAAAACCGTCTGGGGGGTGGGGTACTCCTTCCATGGCTAATATGTTCCGCAGCTTTCGATTTAGAATGATTTTATGGTTTGGTTTAAGCATGTCACTATCAGCGGCGATTACCTATATCCTTTTTAAAGCCCTTCAATCCTATTACTACACGACCAAGTTTGAGAATCCCTTAACGAAAGTGCGTTATTTCATAAGAGATATCGGGGATATCAATTTTTTTCTCGTCATCTTCCTTCCTCTCTCCTTTTATTTTTTCTATCTTTCCACGAAACGATATGCGACTTATTTTCATGTTATATCCAATGGAATTAACCAACTGGCGAAAGGTGATTTCAACCGCCGTATTCGTCTGTCCTCCAAGGATGAATTCGGAGATGTGGCTAGAGACATTAATCGGGCAAGCGAGAAGCTACAGCAAGCGATGGAAAGGGGCGATTTTGCGGAAAGCAGCAAGGAACAATTGGTACTGAATTTGGCTCATGATTTGCGTACGCCTCTGACTTCAGTGATTGGTTATCTGGATTTCATCCTTCAATCGGATGGACTAACGGGGGATCAAACGAATCACTATACGCGCATTGCTTACACGAAAGCACAACGATTGGAAAAGCTGATTGACGAGCTTTTTGAAATCGCTCGAATGAACTATGGCACGCTTCCTCTCGAAACAAGATCGATCGATCTCAACGAGCTTCTCTTCCAATTATCGGAGGAATTATTCCCTGTCGTATCTAAAAAAAACGTAACAGTCAGAATGAATATTACTCCGCATTTGCTCGTTTGGGGTGACGGAGATCTGCTGGCACGCGTATTTGAAAATCTTCTGACGAATGCCATTCGCTATGGCGCAGATGGGCAGTTTATCGATATTCTTGGCCATTCGGATGTTGGAGAGGCAGTGATCCAAGTGGTTAATTACGGAGATTGTATTCCGCAGGAGGAGCTGCCGCATCTCTTTGATATGTTTTTTACAGGGGATATGGCCCGAACACATGAAAAAGGCGGTTCCGGGTTAGGCCTGTTCATCGTGAAGAATATCGTAGAGCAGCATCATGGCACCATCACAGTTCAAAGCAATTTAATTCGTACATTATTTGAAGTCCGAATCCCCCAACGTTGACATCGCCTACCAAGGCGGTGTTTTTTTTCTGCCAAGACTTTAGAAAAACTTTAAGTTTTACCCTGCTTTTTTTTAAAAAGTTCATCTTAATCTACATGTAAGAGAGGAGGGGACAGATGAAAGGTTTACGTAAGGATACTTCAGTGGCATGGATGTTTCTTGCGCCGAGCGGTATCGGATTTGCGCTATTCTACCTGATCCCGTTTGCCATGGGATTGTACAATTCCTTCATGGATGGTACGGTAGATAGCCGCTTTGTGGGATTGGATAATTACCGTGCGCTGCTTGCAAGCGACTCCTTCCGAAAGGCAGCTCTCAATACGTTTTACTTCAGTGTTGTTAGTGTTCCGCTTTTGCTTTTGCTTTCGCTTAGCTTGGCGCTGTTGTTAAACCAAAATATTTATTTTCGCAATTGGCTTCGTATGGCATATGTACTGCCGCTTGTCGTTCCTGTTGCTTCGATCCTGCTTGTCTGGCAGATTTTATTGGACTGGAACGGCTCTTTAAATGCCTGGTTAAGCAGCTACGGGATCGCACGTGTGGATTGGATGAAAACTGATGATGCCCGAACGGTCATCATTGTTGTGTATATATGGAAGAACATCGGTTATAACGTGATTCTTTTCTTGGCGGGGCTTCAGCAAATTCCGAAGGATTATTACGAAACCGCCAAAATCGAAGGCGCTGGGTGCTTACGGCGGTTTGGCAGTATTACGATGGTCTATCTAACATCCACCATATTTTTTGTAGTCATCATGTCGATCATTAATTCGTTTAAAGTATTCCGGGAAACGTACCTGATTGCGGGTGATTATCCACATGAAAGTATTTATATGCTGCAACATTATATGAACAACATGTTCACGTCGTTGGATATTCAGAAGCTGACTGCATCGGCGGTTTTGATGGCCGGATGTATCCTTCTGATCGTCATAGGCATGTTTATACTAGAGCGCCGGTATCGGCAGTTTATGGAGTAGGGGGAAGGAGTCGTGCTTGTTGCTGGTATCCTGCGAAAAATTGCGTTAACGATTGTTATGGGCGTCATAGCCTTCGTGTTGTTATTTCCTATTGTTATTACTTTTACCAATTCATTAATGACTACACAAGAAATCAGCATCAATTACAGCCCTATTGGGCAGATGAACAAAGCGGCTCGTTTCGTGAATATAAAATTACTCCCGGATCAAGTGACCTTGGAACAGTATGTCAAGGTGTTAGTCGGCAGCCCTAGATATTTGGAAATGTTCTGGAATTCGGTTTTTATGGTCGTACCGATTATCGCAGGCCAGACCTTGGTAGCATCGCTTGCCGCTTATGCCTTCTCCAAGCTGCGATTTCGAGGGCGTGAGCCCTTGTTTCTCGTATATGTCTTTACGATGCTGATGCCGTTTCAAGTGACTCTGGTGCCTAATTATATGATGGCGGATAAGCTGGGGCTTTTGAATAGTCCGAGTGCGATCATTTTACCAGGTATTTTCGCAGCCTTCGGAGTGTTCATGCTTAGACAGTTCATGCTGGAAATTCCATATGCCTATATGGAAGCGGCCAAGATAGATGGAGCCGGTCATTTGCGGATTTTCTACACCATCATTGTTCCTATGATTACGCCGGGTTTGGCAGCCCTAATTCTTCTTCTATTCGTTGACTATTGGAACATGGTGGAGCAGCCGATTGTTTTTCTGGAAGATCCGTTCAAGCAGCCTTTGTCCGTATATTTATCCAGGATAAGCGGCGAGCCGGGGATTGCTTTTGCTGCATCAGTGCTCTATATGGCTCCGATGGTGCTGCTGTTTCTGTACGCGGAATCGTACTTCATAGAAGGTATTCAATTGTCTGGCCTCAAGGGTTAGTACTGCGAAAAGTTTATAGGAGAGAAGTAAGGGGGAACGGGGTTGGAAAAGGAGCCGGCTGTATCAGGCCGAAAGAAAAGCATTCAAGTCGTATTCCTTGTTTTTATGGGATTACTTGTGTTTTTTACGCTATTCAGCAATACCTTGCAGTCGTTAGCATTACCGAAAGTGAGAACGGAAAAGCCGGTGAAAGGGAGTCTTGTATTTACAATCGCAGGCAGCGGCAGCCTACAACCGTTCTATGAGGCTAAACTGTCGAATACGGCCGGGTGGAAAGTGCAGCAGATTCTCGTTAAAGGAGGCGATCATGTCAAAAAGGGGCAACCGCTCATCCGTTATGACAGCAAAGTGGCTGAACATGAGCTGGAAGACGCTATAACCAACTTGGACAAGCAAAACATCGAGCTTCAGAATGTGCAAGACCAGTTCATCCAGTCAACCATGGAAGGGGACGACATCAAGATTCGAACGGCAAGGCGCGATCTTGAGACGAGAAAGCTCGATCTGGCTGCGCAGGAGCGCAAAATTAACGAATTTAGAGATGAGCTGGCAGCCTATAAGGAAATGACGGCTCCGTTCGATGGCCTGATAACGAAGGTAAATGCTATGGAAGGGCTGGTTTCGGCGGGAGAACCGGAGATCCTTATCACGAACAGTAGCCTTGGCTACCGCTTCGATCTATCCGTTGATTCAACTCTTCTGTCCAGCTTAGGGATGTCGGCGGGAGAGAAGGTAGAGGTCGAAGTACACGCTGGTCAGGAACCCTATACACGTATCATCAACGGTACAATTGATGAAATGGCGGATGCAGAATCTCGAACCGTAAGCTCCTCTGATGGAGAGTCAGGCAAGACGATAACAGTGCCTCAGAAGGTTCTTCGCGTGAAGGTCGTTGATGCTGAATTGAAGGGGGGTGAGGAGGTTCGAATCAAGCTGGAGAAGCGATCGCGTAAAGAGGGATGGATGATATCGAATGAAGCGATTCATCAGGATCGAGAAGGTATGTTTGTTTATAAATTGGAAGAGATGAGAAATGCGCTGGGCAACGAATTCATAGTCCGTAAAGTCAGGTTGCAGTACAGCGAAAGAAATAGCAAAGAAACGATGGTTCAATCCGATAGCCTTTATGAGGAAGACATGGTGATCTTGGAGAGCAGTGAGCCTTTACAAGATGGAAACCGAGTACGTCTGGAGTAATTAAGCATGCAGATGAGAGAGAATGATAGGAGGATTCATACGATGAAGAAGTGTCAATCAATCATAATTATGAGTTTTTTAATGGCGGTAGCGACCGCGTGCAGTTCCGGAAGCAATGATGACTCAGCGGCAAGCAAGGAGGTCACAGGATCAGGGTCGGCAAAGGGGAAAACCGTCGTTACGATGTCTTTACAAGCGGCAAATCCTTATTACCAGACACTAGAGAAGAAGTTTGAAGAGAAGTACCCTGACATCGACCTTCAAATTCAGTTTACGAATGATTATGAGAAATACCAGAAGACGACGAATGCAGCTCTGCTATCAGGAAAAGGGCCTGATATCTTCGAAATCAGTTCACTGCCGATCGGTGATTATTTGGACAAAAAGCTTCTGCTGAACATGAGTGACCTCATGCAACAAGACCAAACAGTGAATAAAAGTGATTTGCAAACAAATGTGTTGGATGCCTTAAAGTTAAATGGAGGTTTGTATACGATTCCTTCCGGTTTCTCCCTGCGGGCTTTCGTCGGTGATGGAGATATTCTTGAAAAAATGAAGGTTGACGATAAGAACTGGACCTGGAAGCAGTTTGCGGAGACATCGAAGAAAATGGGGCAAAGCGGCACGGAGCGACGTTACGCGTTAGCCAATGATCCGCCAGAAATTCTACTGCAAGAAATGATGGTCGATCATTACGCACAATTTGTTGATCCTACAGCGAAAAAGGCAACATTCGACTCCCCTTTGTTCATTGAAGCGATGCAGCAAATTAAGAAAATGTATAATGACAAAGTCATGACCTCGGAACCTGCGGATGTAGGTAAGCAAATGTTCTATTCTACCGTTTTGCGATCACCCGTAGATTTTATAGATGGTTTGCATCAGTTTTTTGCCAATCCGAAGCTGCTGCAAAAACCTGAGCAAACAGGTGGAACTCGGATTGTCACCTCGACCCAGCTTGCTATTCAAGCCAAATCTCCGGTGAAAGAGGGGGCTTGGAAGGTGATTGCCTTCTTGTTATCGGAAGAGGGGCAGTCTCTACAAGAGAGAGAAGGCTTTTCACTGCTTAAGTCTGTGAATGAGAAGAAATTAAACAGCATTCAAGAACAGGTGAAAAGCGGTACGTATAAGCTGAAGGACGGGAAAGTGCCCAAGGTGTCGGATGAAGAATTCAATAAATTCAAACAGCTCCTCAGTACGGCGGATAATTATCCGATGGTAGACGGCAGTGTGATCGCCATGATAGGGGATGAGGCTAGAGCTTTCTTTGGTGAGCAGAAGTCCGCGCTGGAAGTAGCAAAGCTGATCCAGAGCAAGGCAACAACCTTCTTGAACGAGTAGGGTACATGACAGAGCAGTACCTTCATATAAAAAGTTGTGGCAATCGATATAAAAAAATGGGAAAAAATCCGTACAAGCTTATAAAACGCATTACCGACTTTTTCGAAACCTCGCTGCCTCCTCCCCTGAACAGATGGCATCCATGGAAGATATCTTTCAAGCCACCGAGGAATTGCAAAAGATGGGGCATGAGCTTAATGATTTGGTCAGAATGTTTAGAGTTTGAAGTAAACAGAAGATCCTCAGCACAGAGCTGCGGGTCTTTTTTTGTCGCGCCGCACCTTGGTGAACAGTGGTATAATCAGTTTTGTTGATCATGATCTCATAGAAAGTTGAGGCCGAGTTTAAATGATTACAAGAATGATCTATCGAGCGGAATTTCAAGAGGGGCAAGTATCTGCGGGTGTAAAAGCTTTGAAAAGAAGTGAGCAAGCCAAACAACGCATCATGCAAGGTGAGTTGATGACCGCTGCTGCTTATGTGTGGAGAAATAGTCTATTCCTCTATTATGAGTGCATAGACAGCCGGTTAAGTCCTGATGAGATTGCTGGCGCAGCTGTCCCCTATCTGAAGGACTGGCCTGGTCATGCGGAACCGCGCAAGTGGATTCCAATGATTGACGTGTTCCACTTTAATGAGCCGGCGGATACCGAACACTGGCTGCGCAAGGAGCGGGTAGAGAAGCGTGTCGGAAGAGTTGCGCATTTGAAACCTGAGATGATCAGCAGTTATATCTATTATCATTATCAGCTTCAGGAAGAGCGGTCGTTCACAGGGGACAAATACGAAATCATTGCGATGCACGAGAACCTGCTGTTTGGCTATCAAGAGTTTCCAAAGGTCATCGAAGAGCCGGTTGTGCCCGGTCGTTTGAAAACGAAGGGGACTCCCGAGAACTGGCAGGATTCACGTATGGATTTGCACTTTCAACCTTGGGAAGAAGACGGCTATCTGTACTTTAAACCGATTGAACCTATCTTTGCGTATTACATTGGCGACTACAAATGAACGAAGCTGCATGGAGGAATGACCACGTGGAACAACGTTTGGAACAGTCCAAAAAGGTTTACGCCATGCAACTGGCTACGATTTTTGTAGGCTTCATTGTGTTTGGCTTTTCAGAAAATATTAAGGGACCTGCGATCCCTCGCATTCAATTCGATTTTATGCTGAATGAATCGCAGCTTGGGACATTGCTGTCTCTCAATGCGCTGGGTTATCTCATCGCTTGCTCCTTCACGGCTTTTTTAACCCGTCTATGGGGGATTAAAATCGTCAGTATCGCTGCCTTTGGCGTGATGATCCTTTCAGGTGTTTGCATCTATTTATCCAATAGCTTTCCAATGTTTTCCTCTTCCTATTTTCTCATGTATATCGGTAACGGGATGCTTGAGATTGCACTCGCGATTCTAGGGGCGAGAATCTTTGTGAAAAATACGGGAACGATGATGAATCTCACGCACGGCTTCTATGGACTTAGTTCCACCGTTGCCCCGTTGATTGCAACAGGACTTATGTCTGTAAGCGTATTCGGGCATATGCTCGATTGGCGCGGCATGTATGTGGTCATGCTTTCGTTGTCCATACTTCCCATCCTTTTTGCATGGCGCAGTTCTTTTCCCTCTGACGAAGTTGCCCATGAAGACCGGGTTCCTTTGAAAACACTAATGCGTGATCGGGTTCTGTGGTTCATGGTCCTGATTCTTTCATTTGGCGTTGTATCGGAGCTCGCGGTAGGCGGGTGGTTAGTCAATTTCCTGGAGAAAGCGTACATGTGGGAAGGTGTGAAGGCTTCCGGCATGCTTTCTGCCTTTTTCCTCTGTTTTACGCTTGCAAGGCTGATTTTGGGCCCGATTACGGATAAAATAGGATTCCTTTTGTCGCTGATTATTTTCTCCGGATTTTCTGCTCTGTGCACGTTTGGCGCCATTGTGGGTGGGGAACCACTTGCCTTCCTATTCGCAGCGGCGGGAATCGGTATCGCGATGATTTATCCGACCGTTATGGCCTTTATTGCCAAAAGATACCCGAACGGCACCGATACGGCCATTACTTTCACGGTTACGCTCATGGGCGTCGGCAGTGTCATTGGCAACTATCTCATTGGCGGTGTTATTGAATTGGTCAAAAATTGGGTTGGATCGGACACCCAAATCGGTTTGATTCGCGGCCTGCAGACCGGATATGGGTTCATCGGGTTGTGCGCTGCGATCTGCGCCGTGTGCAGTTTCATTTTATACCTCATCTTAAAAAAGCAAAAAGAACTTATCTGAATCTAGCAATTTGTGGTACGATTCTTACATAGTATGGAGAGGAGTTTTGAGGATGAGACCGAAAGTTTTTCTTGCAAAGCGAGTTCCAAGTGAAGTAGAGGCGTACATCGCACAGCACTGCGATTATCGTAAATGGGACAGGGAAGAAGAAATTCCTCGTCAACAGCTATTGGAGGAGTTGTCCGATATGGACGGACTCTTAATCTCCGGCGGAAGCATTGATCAAGAATTGTTGGATCATGCGCCAAAGCTCAAAATCGTAAGCAATGTGTCGGTAGGTTACAACAATTTAGATACGGCGGCCATGAAGGCCAGAGGCGTTATGGGAACGCATACACCGGGTGTATTGGATGAAACGGTGGCCGATACGGTGTTCGGGCTTATTTTGGGCGCAGCAAGACGAATACCGGAACTTGACGCTTACGTGAAAGCAGGCAAGTGGAAAAAAGGAAGCGATGACCACATTTTCGGCATCGATGTTCATCACGCGAAGCTCGGGATTATTGGCATGGGGCGCATCGGGGAGGCTATTGCCAGACGAGCGAAGTTTGGTTTTAATATGGAGGTCATGTACTACAATCGCAGCCGGAAAGCAGAAGCTGAGCAGAAGCTGGGTGTTGTTTACAGGTCGCTGCAAGAGCTGCTGCAAGAGTCTGATTTTGTCGTGTTAATGACGCCGTTAACAGCTGAAACGACCCGTTTAATCGGCCGCGAAGAGCTGGCGCTCATGAAGAAAACCGCCATCTTTATTAATACGTCGCGCGGCCAAACCGTGGATGAAGAAGCGCTCATTGACGCATTGGAAAAAGGACAGATTCGCGGAGCGGGTCTTGATGTTTTCGAACAAGAACCGGTAGATCCGGAGAACAAGTTATTGAAAATGCCGAATGTCGTCACCTTGCCGCATATCGGATCGGCTACCCATCAAACACGTTTTGATATGGCGATGCTTGCCGCAACGAATTTGGTGAAGGGTGTTCAAGGGGAAGTGCCGCCGAATCTTGTTGCGGAGTTGAAGTAAGTAAAGCCTGACGGAGCAATCTTGAACTCCGTCAGGCTTTTTTTGTGGTCAACCGTCCTCTCATCCAACCAATCAGTACAACGCTTAGCGGATAAACAATGCCCAATAGGATGGCGAGAGGAATGTAAGTGTGGTTATCCCACTTTTGCTCAAATGCGCCATTGGGGTAAACGACAAGAGCCAGGACGGTAACAATTAGCCCGATGGGCGTACAAAGAGATTTGTAATCGCGTAATTGGAAGGTGTGCGCTAAACCTCGAAGAGTTGTATGAAAGTACATGGATGTTTTGAAGAAAATGGAGACCAGCCATAAGAAGGCTACGACAACTTCAATGCGCTGCAAGAAATTTCCAATGTTAATTCTTTGTGCCAAGGCATAACTAGGAAACGACTCTATGGCCGCAGAATCAGGCCCAAGCACGAGGACACTGGAGGCCACGAGTAAAAACAAGGTCAGACCGCTTATCACAACGCCTACAAGGTATCCCTTACTAGCCCTTTTTACATTTGAAACTTGATTAATAATAGGGCCAATCGTAATAAATAAGGGGATATAGGTAAAACAGAGGATTCTTATCGTACACCGAATGATCGGGATTGCGGTGGCTTCTCCAATCGGTAAGAGATTGTTCGTATCCATATTAGGGATATTCATGGTCATAAATAAGGTAAATAAGAGGATAAGCCACGGAAAGAAAATTTCAGCCGTTCTGAGAAAAACAACCAATCCCAATTTTGCTCCCATCATAACTACAAGCATGAATAGGATGTTAATGGCCTGGATAGGTGTTGAAGGCATAATTTGAGTGCTCATAAAATGGCCGACGTAAAAAACGTCCTGAGCGCCGAAAATAAGCGTCAGAAAGGTAATGCCCAAGGTGATCATGCGGCCCAACCACTTGCCAAAAACGAGGTCGTTGATTTCGAAAAGTGAAGAGATCGCATATTTTTTCGCCACTGCTGTATAAAGGAGGGCCAGGATTATGCCCAGACCTATGCTGAGTGCAAGTGGTATCCATGCATCTTGTTTGACATCCGCGGCTATCGACGCTGGAATGACCAGTATAGCTGTACCTATGGAATAAAGGATGACGATGATCATGAGTTGCCGCGGTGTGATGGACTCTTTGCCCATACAAGCACATCCTTGTTTAGCTGTTTTTGACTTTTTTTCTGCGCATGTAGCCGATGATGATGAGCAGACCGGGATGCAGACAGCCGAAAAATAATCCCAGAGGCACCCAGGTATGTTGATCCCATTCATGGATGTAGGCTACATTGGGGTATACCATTAAAGAAAGCACGATCACGATGAGACCCGTTGGCGTTGCAAGAGATTTATAATTTTGGAGTTGAAAAAGGGAGGCGACGGCTTTGAGTGTTACATGAAAATAGAGGGTCAGCTTAAAATAAATGGAAATAAACCATAAGAAAGCGACCGTAACCTCAATCCGTTGAAGAAAATTCCCTACGCTAATTTTTTTGGCTAGCGCATAGGTGGCATAAACATGCCGTGCCGATTGGTCCGCCCCCATCACCAGAATGCCTAGTAATGTGATAATAATCATCATGACTCCGCTAGTTATCCCTCCGTAGAAGAAGGATTTGGCGAACCTCGCAGGAAATCTGGCCTCCTTTGAGGTTAAACAGAGGATAAAAACGATGGGAAAAAAGCTATATACGATCATAAACATAGCCGGACGTGCAATGGAGATGAAACTTGCTTCGCCAATTGGAAGCAGATTCTTCATATTGGATTGCGGCGCCACAAAGACTACCAATAAGAAAAACAGTAAGACAATCCATGGAAAAAAGATTTCACCGGTTCTCGCTAAGATGACCACACCCAGCTTTGCGCCAATGACGGTAAACGTGATCATGAGAATGTGAATGGATTGGATAGGTGTCGTAGGCATGATCTGGGTTGTCATGAAGGCGCCAATATAGAAGAGGACCTGCGCGCTTATTATGAACATGATGTAGATGTAGAGAAGCGTTACCGCTTTGCCAAACCATTTGCCCAACACATATTCATTCATATCAAAAAGCGTCATATCCGGATACATCCGGACTAACTTGACATACATCCAAATGAAAAGCATCCCTGCGCATACGGCCGTTGTGCCGGCGATCCAGGCATCCTGTTTGGATTGTGCAGTCAAAATGGAGGGGACGACAAGGATCGTTGTCCCCAGCGAAATCAAGAAAATAAAGATCATAAGCTGCCGAGCTGTTAAAGTACTCTCGTTGTTCATGCTCTGCCTCCCTACGCCGAGCCCAACTCATTTGATTAACCCGACCTGCAATAACAGCTTGCTTAACGGGGCCATAAGAAACGTAATGCCGTCGCCTGGATTTGGCAGTGTTTTTCCCATCCCTTTGAACGTAGCAAGCACATTGCCGATCAGCATGAGGATAAGGTACAACCAAACTGTCTTCTTACATCCTTGCTTCCACAAACGCGGAAGTTCATACCACGAAATCAGGATGGAAATTAATAGTATACTGAGGCCAATTAACATATCGGCTACTCCTTTGCATCATTGACTACAGAATCTCCCAAGGTACCTGTACCTCTCACTTTAGCAACCACATTCATGTGTGGCTCCAACTGCTTAAAGACCTGTTCCCAATGATCCTTGACTTTGTTCCAGTAGGTCGGATCAGCCCGATGGACAGCTTCACCGAAATCATAAATATCCGTGCCTAACTGCTGCGTCTTCTTAATCGTTTTCTCCATATTGGATTTAATGAAATCAACGTACTGTGCATCCAAATAGGCGATCGTTTCTGTTTTGAAAAGATTGATTTTACACTCTACATCAGAGACATTCCCTTCTGTCCGAGTGTTGATATAAATTTCAGGTTTATCGTTCTTGATAACAGCGTGTATCTTGCTTTTGACGCGGGCAATATCGATACCAATGTTTCCGCCATCGGGACAGACGAGGTGAATCGAAGAGCGCATGGATTGATTGGTAATGACAGAGTAAGCGCGGGACTCTTTCTCGTTCAACCATCCGACGAGTTTATCTTTTTTAAAGACCGCATTGCCCGAATATTGCAACTTCACCCGGGGGGACGTGTAGTCGATATTGTTATTGCGCTTGCCCGTTGTAGGTTCACCTACAATTTGTATGCCGGAGACAACGGAACTTTTTCCTGGGGTAACGAGACCGCTCGATAATTGATCGAGTTTAATTGTGACCGCAGAAGTCCACTCTTTTTTTGCAGCTTCTAGAGAATTAAAGATATAGTTGGCCGGAACTTTCTCTAGCGGTGTCATGACGCTTAATAAGTCCTTGGCTGTGTTGTTTCTGGCAATGACAACGTCAAAATCAGTCCGGAATTCGCTTCCTCTCATGAGATAATCCATCGCATTGACAATTCCTTTGGAGGCGAGATCCTCTGAAATGACAAGGATTCGTATATGGGCGAAATAGATGTTCCTTGAGATCGACGATGTCAATCTTTTGACTGCTTCATTCAGGGTCACGCCTTTGGAAGAATAGACGATGATAGGAACTTCGGCATTCCCTTTTTCCTTCGTCACACTCCGCGGGTTCACAATTTGAACGGTTAACTCAAACTGGCCATCCGAGATATCGATGCCGACACCTTCTGCAATCGCGATATCGTTCAGTTCTCTGCGGCTCCAACAGCCGCTTACTAGGAAAATGATCAGGAATAAGCAGGCTGTTAGTCGCATCCGGGATATCAAATGACCTCGTGCCTCCCTTAAGGTCGGAATGGTTTTCTTTTTGCTTTCTTAACAACGTTGTTGGTATGGATCGTACGAACTCGGGAAAATAACGACTGAAAAGGCAATCGAAACAAGGCATCCTTTTGTTTGTTTAATTCCAGAGGAGCAAAAGGGCTTAAATAAGGCACGCCAAACGATTGTAAACTGTTCAGATGTAAAATTAATCCAAGAAGTCCTGCCAGTATCCCGAAAAATCCGAAGGAAGCCGCTAAAGCCATCAATGGGAACCGCAAGATGCGAATGGCGTTCGATAAGTCATAGGAAGGAAAGACGAAGCTGGAAATCGCGGTAATGGATACCACGATAACCATCGCAGCCGATACAATACCGGCTTCAACGGCTGCTTGCCCGATGACCAATGTCCCGACGAAGGACAGCGCCGAACCGATGCTTCGCGGCATCCGCAGTGCGGCTTCCCGCAGCACTTCGAATGTGATTTCCATCAGCAAAGCTTCGATGAAAGCCGGGAAGGGAATGCCTTCTCGCTGCGCAGCAAGGGAAATGAGCAGCTGCGTTGGGAGCATTTCCTGATGAAAAGTCGTGATGGCCACGTAGAAGGATGGCGCTAATAAAGCGATGAGAAACCCGGCATAACGGAGTATCCGGACTAACGTGCTGATATCCACGCGATGATAGTAATCCTCGGAAGCTTTGAGGAAGGTTTCAAACAAGGCGGGAGCGATCAGCACGAAAGGGGTGCCGTCGACGAGAATGGCAACTTTGCCTTGAATTAATTCAAGTGCGACGACGTCCGGACGTTCCGAGTTATAAACGGTTGGGAAAGGCGTGATGACTTCATCCTGGATAAGCTCCTCGATATTGCTGCTTTCGAAGATCCCGTCAATGTCTATCTGATTCAGACGATTGCGGGCTTCAATAATAAGAGAATCCTGGGCGATCCCGTGCAGATACATCAGCACGACGTCAGTTTGGGTCACATTGCCGACTTGAAAAGTTTCCACCCATAAATTCGGATCTTTAATTTTCCGGCGGATGAGTGCCGTATTCGTTCGAATCGATTCAGAGAATGATTCGCGCGGTCCGCGGACAACAGTTTCAACATTGGTCTCCGTTACACCACGGTCTTTCCAGCCTTTCGTACTTGCTGCAAGACCTGTCGTGTAGCCGTTCATCAAGATAACCGAGTCGCCCGATAAGATATGATGAAACAATTTTTTCATATCGGAAACTTTCTGAATTTCACCAATCGTCAACGTATGTAATTCCAAGACGTCAAAAGGGTTTTGAGCAGGATCAATGTCCATGGTATCTGTCATCATAGCTCGCATAACGAAATCGTTAATGACATTCCCATCCACAAGGCCATCGGTGTATAAAATAGCGACGTCCTCTGTTATCGAGTTATAGGTAAACTCTCTAATCACAATATCCGTGCTGTTTCCGAGAGCTTGCCTGACATAATCCGTATTTTCCTGGATGGTTGCGAATAAAGGCATGGAAGCCGCTGGTTCCACAATGGTGTTTGGTTTAGGAAGACTCGGATGTTTTTTGGAGCTCAGCCAACGAGCGAACATATGGTATTTTCTCCAAGCTCTAGGATGTTGTGCTAGTATCTTTTCCTTAAGTTTCCTGAGGTATGCGTGTGAGCAAAAAAGCGTGGCGTGAACATGATGGTTTCAAGGAACACGGATTTGGGTATGTATGCTTAGGATGGTTTACTGCTGGGAAGTGACTAGTTAACGTACAGGCAACGATCAAAGGAGGAAAAACCTATGTACAACCATATTCTTGTTCCTATCGATGGTTCGCAGCAATCCGATCGGGCCTTGGATCATGCGATCAAGCTCTCCAAGCACGGATATCCGAATGCTCGCATAACGATTATTCATGTGAGTCCTCAGATCATCTTAAATGATCCACCGATAAGCGTTCCGCTTAGTGACACACTGGCCGATGAAGGGCGGAAGATTGTTGAACCTGCTTCCGCGAAATTGATGGAGAGCAGAATAGCTTTCAAAAGTGTGACGTTGACTGGGGACCCGTCAACGACCATCTGCCATCAGGCAGATACAGATGGCCACGACTTGATCGTGATGGGCTGCCGGGGTGTCGGCCTCATGTCGGAAATTCTCCTCGGCAGTGTAAGTCATGGTGTGATCAAACATGCGAACTGCCCGGTCTTGATCATAAAATGAAAATAAGCTGCACCTTTCGGTTTGATGGCCGAAGAGGTGCAGCTTTTTTGTGGTAGGTGCCGAAGGGCAGCCTCCCAACTCACAAATTGCTAATTTTACATCAAATAGTGTCCTGTAGTTCCCCAAAATCACAAGGGGCACAATCAATCCATTGCCAATATGTAAAGTGGAACCTAACTTCTAGCATCAATTAGCGCTGCTGCGCGGCGGATGAGAGGAGTGCCGCTCAACAAAACGGGTGTCCACCCTGATTTTGGAGGTGGCCTCGACACCATGTTCGATGGATTCGATCAGTAGATCAACCGCTAATTGAGCCATGCGTTTTTTCTCGACGTGAACGGTGGTTAACTCCGGTGAAATGATGCGAGACTCCGAAATATTGTCAAACCCAACGACAGATACTTGTTCGGGCACACGGATGCCTAGCTCCGATAACGTCTTCATAGCGCTAATCGCGATGTAATCACATTCGCAGAAGATAGCGGTTGGCAGTTGTCGGTCCGTTTCCATATACGCCTTTATTTGTTTCTTAAGATCTTCCTGAGACGATAACATTGTCGGCGCTACAGCAAAGATATGATCGGGATGGATTTCGAGTCCCTGTTCATGCAATGCCTCATAAAAGCCAATTTTGCGCTCTTCAAAGTTCTGAATCCGAACATTGGAGGCAATATATCCAATTTCTGTATGTCCGATACCGCTTAGATGAACCCCCGCTTGATAGGCTCCCATGAAGTTATTCATGCTCACAAAATGAACAGGCAGCTTATCAAAGCAATTATCGAGCACAACGAGGTGAGGTCCTAGGCGATTTGAAATATCCAGAATCTCCTCCGGACTAAGGTTATTCCCAAGTAAAATAATGCCGTCGCTTTGGTTATCCTCCGCAAGCGTCCGAATTTCGCGTTCGAAATACTCCATATCTACCGAAGAGAAAAGCAAGGAATAGCCTTTAGATCGGCAGCGATCCTCAATATAATGAATCAGCTCTCTAAAAAAGGGCTGCTGGTAATAGGCTTCAAGCACGATACCCGAGTTGGTGAAAACGAGAAATGAGAGTGATTTCACGGCGTTTTCGACAGCGGATGCCCGAGGCTTCGGGGAATAACCGCTTTCTCTGGCAATTTCAAGTACACGGTCGCGTGTCTCCGAGCTAATCCCCGTTTTGCCGTTTAGAGCCAGTGATACCGCCGATTTAGAAACCCCGGCCATTTTCGCAATGTCTTCCATTTTCAAATCAAACAATCCCCATTTACTAAATTAGTTGAGTGAGTTTAGTTTATCCCTAACCGCTTTGAAATGCAATAATTCGTTTTGAATTCACTAAACTTTTTATATAAAAATAACTAAACTTTAGTTAAAAACAGCATTGACGTCCCAATATTGGCATGTTAGATTAAGTTTATTCATAAAATTAGCTAAACGAAGACGAAGAAAAACATATGTATTTTAGTTATATTGCATCTCAATAATTTATTTGTTTAGCTAAACTTATCAGGAGGCACATCCATGAAAAAATTAAAGCTGGGCTACGCACCGACTCGCCGATTCGTTTTTAGCGCGGAAGATGCGTTTAAGTACAAAGTGCTCATTAGGGAAAAAATCCAAAGCTTCGGATTGGACATCGATATTGTCGATCTGGAGGGGATCAATTCAGAAGGCCTTCTCTATGACGATAACATTAACGCAGACCTCATCATCGATCGGTTCAAACAAGAGCAAGTGGATGCGGTATTTTTCCCGCACTGTAACTTCGGTACGGAAGACACAGTTGCGCGAGTAGGTAAAGCGCTAGGCAAGCCGGTGCTGTTGTGGGGGCCGCGCGATGAAGCTCCGCTCGAGGATGGCATGCGGCTTCGAGATACACAGTGCGGACTATTTGCAACGGGAAAGGTGCTTAGACGCTTTAATGTACCATTTTCTTATGTGACGAACACGCGTGTGAATGATCCTGTTTTTGAAAGGGGTTTCTCTAATTTCATCTCAGCGGCGAATGTAGTTCGCCAGTTCCGTTCGCTGCGCATCCTGCAAATCGGGCCGAGACCGTCGTCGTTTTGGACGATGATGTGCAATGAAGGGGAATTGCTGGAGCGTTTCGGAATTGAGCTGCACCCGATTACGCTCGTTGACATCCAGCGTGCTACAAAGCGCATCGAAAACGGCCAATCCTCGGAATTGGCGCACGCGATGGATTACATCAAGGAGAAGCTGGACTGGTCGGAAGTGACGGAAGAGGATGTAAGGCGAATTGCCGCATTGAAAGTAGCCATGAAGCAGTACGCGCAGCAAACAGGCAGCACGGCGATTGCCATCCAATGCTGGTCAGCGCTGCAGGAAGCTATGGGAATTATGCCTTGTCTGGCGAACGCGATTTTGACGGATGAACAGATCCCGGTAACATGCGAGACTGATATCCATGGCGCGATTACTTCCGTTATGGTTCAAGCTGCTGCGATGAATGAAGCGCCGACCTTTTTTGCCGATTTAACGGTACGCCATCCGGAGAACGCCAACGGAGAATTACTGTTCCATTGCGGGAACTTCCCTGTTTCTCTCTCCGTTGAAAATAAGCCTAAGCTGCGCAAGCATTTCTTGTTCGACGATCATGCGCCTGGCACTCACGAAGGTGAGATTAAAGGAGGCGGCATGACACTGGCCCGTTTTGACGGCGATCATGGCGATTATCAATTATTCCTTGGGAAAGCCAAGGGAATTCAAGGCCCGTATACACGTGGATCTTATGTATGGGTTGAAGTGAACGACTGGCCGCTATGGGAAGAGAAGCTTGTGAAGGGGCCGTACGTGCATCATTCTGTAGGCATTCATGCCAATGTCATTCCTGCTTTATATGAAGCTTGCTCGTATATCCCGGGGTTATCCCCTGATCCTGTTGATCCGACGGAAAGCGAAATTCAGGCTTGGCTGCGAGGCAAGGGCCTGTAAATAAGGAGGATTTATGGAAATCTCAGCGCTTCAAGCGAAAGCAACGCAAATCAGGATGGATTTATTGCAAATGATTGCACAGGCTCAGACCGGCCACACGGGCGGTTCACTAAGCAATACAGATATTTTGACAGCACTTTATTACCGTGTGATGAATATTGATCCTGCGAGCCCAAAGGCGGCAGATCGTGACCGCTTTATTTTGAGTAAAGGGCATTCGGTAGAATCGCTATGGTCGATCCTTGCTGACCGCGGGTTTTTCCCGAAAGAGGAGCTGGCAACCTTCAGCAAATTCGGCACGAAACTTATCGGACACCCAAACAATAAGGTGCCAGGCATCGAAATGAATACAGGTGCGCTTGGCCATGGACTTGCGGTTGCCGTCGGTATGGCGCTTGCCGCGAAAAAAGACAGCGCCGCCTATCGAACTTATTGTCTCATGGGAGACGGCGAGCAGGCGGAAGGTTCGGTATGGGAGGCCGCGATGGCGGGATCTCACTATAAATTAGATAATTTAATCGGGATTATCGACCGCAATCGGCTGCAGATCAGCGGCTCAACGGAAGACGTTATGGGCTTGGATCCGCTTGAGGACAAATGGGCGGCTTTTGGCTGGCATGTTGTGTCGATTGACGGCAACGACATGCAGGCTTTGATCGAGACTTTTGAGGCCGTACCGGCAATGAATGGCAAACCGACGCTTGTCATGGCGAATACGGTGAAGGGCAAAGGTGTTTCTTTTGCCGAAAATGTTCCACACTGGCATCATCATGTGCCTAACCAAGTTGAGTTGGAGAAAGCTCTGGCCGAGCTCGCCGCAACATTCGACAACTACGAGCAGAAAGGACAGGTGCGTTAAGATGAACACGATTCCAAATCGTCAGGTCATATGTGAGACTTTGCTCGAAAAGGCGCAGCAGGACCGCTCTATTATGGTGCTTGCCAGCGATTCGAGGGGTTCGGCGGCGATGGGACCTTTTGCCAAAGCGTTTCCGGAGCAATTCGTTGAGGTGGGCATCGCAGAGCAAAATATCGTCGGAATTTCCGCAGGGCTTGCCCACAGCGGTAAAAAGCCGTTCGTTACCTCGCCGGCCTGTTTCCTTAGCATGCGCAGCATTGAGCAGATCAAAGTGGACGTCGCTTATTCGGCAACCAACGTGAAGCTGGTGGGAATTAGTGGCGGTGTCAGCTACGGCGCGCTTGGCATGTCCCACCATTCCGTACAGGATGTGGCCGTTATGCGGGCGATACCGGGCATCGCTGTGATGATGCCGGCTGATCGGCATGAAACGAAGCGGATGACGGAAGCGCTTGTGCAGCACGAAGGCGGCGTTTATGTTCGAATTGGCCGTAACGCTGTTCAAGATGTTTATGATTCGGACGATTACGAATTCATTATCGGCAAATCCGTGCAAATGCGCGAAGGCAGCGACGTAACGATCATTGCAGCAGGGGAAACGGTTCGTGTGGCACTGGATGCACATGAAGCGCTGAAGGAAGCGGGCGTATCTTGCCGAGTGATCAATATGCATACGATAAAACCTTTGGATGCGGATGCCATTATTCAGGCGGCAAAGGAAACCGGACACATCATCACGGTGGAAGAGCACAGCGTGCATGGCGGGCTTGGCGCAGCTGTGTCGGAAGTGGTCGTTCAACATCAGCCCGTACCGATGCGGATTATCGGCATACCAGACGAACCGGCGATTGCCGGGAAAACGGCTGAGGTTTTTGACCATTACGGCATTAGCAGCAGCAATCTTAAGCGTGTGGCGCTTGGCATGCTCGGCAGACAGGAGTAATGATGATGGAAAAGTCCTACCTGCTCGCGATTGATCAAAGCACATCAGGGACGAAAGCGCTTATTATTAACCGCGCAGGGCAGATAATGGCTCAAAGCGCGATCCCGCATCGCCAGTACTATCCGCGCCCGGGGTGGGTCGAGCACGATCCCATGGAAATTTACGCAAATGTCATTCGCTCAGCTCATGAAGCTTTGGCGATAGCCGGAGTCGGGCCGCAATCTTTGGCTGCCTTAACGATCACGAACCAACGGGAGACGGCCGTGTTGTGGGATCGAACGACAGGGCTTCCCGTGCATGCCGCGATCGTATGGCAGTGCCAGCGAACAGCTGACCAGTGCGCCGTCTATCAGAAGGCGGGGCACGAGGAGAGTGTGCGCAGCAAGACGGGGCTGATGCTCGATCCGTATTTCACCGCAGCGAAATGGGGCTGGATCCTGGAGCATGCAGAGGGTGTGCGAGAAAAGCTGGCCGACGGCCAGCTGCTCGCTGGCACAATCGACAGCTGGCTGCTGTGGAAGCTGAGTAGGGGCAAGACGCATGCAACGGATTATACGAACGCCAGCCGCACATCGCTTTTTAATATCCACACGTTACAGTGGGATGAGGAACTGTGCGGCCTTTTTGGCGTGCCGCTGCAGCTTCTTCCCGAGGTCAAGAGCTCGGATGAAATTTTTGGCTACACGGAAGATAGCGAATTATTCGGCGATTGCCGGGTTCCCATCACGGGGGTCATCGGCGACTCGCAGGGAGCTTTATTCGGCAACCAGTGCTTTGAGAGCGGTATGGCGAAAGCCACCTACGGCACAGGCACATCCGTGCTGATGAATGTAGGCGAGAGGCCGATTCCATCAGGTAACGGACTTGTGAGCGCTATTGCCTGGGGCAGAGGCGGCAAAGTGACGTATGCCGTTGAAGCCGTTATCCGCACTTCGGGTGACAGCTTGACCTGGGTTCGGGATAATTTGTGTTTGTTTCGTACGTTTGAGGAGATGGAGCAGATGCTTGAGCACACGCCAGATAGTGAGGGTGTATATTTGGTACCGGCATTTGTCGGGCTTGGTGCGCCTTACTGGGACTCTTATGCCAGAGCCTCCATTACAGGTATGAATCGGGGGACAACGAAAGCACATATCATTCGGGCTGCCATTGAAAGCATTGCTTTTCAGGTACACGACGCGGTTAAATTGATGGAAAATGAAACTGCTGTTGCGCTGCAAGAACTGCGGGCAGACGGCGGTGCGTCTGATAATGTGAATTTGATGCAATTCCAAGCTGATTTATTAGGTAAAATGGTCGTGAAATCGGAAATTGCGGAATTGTCCGCACTAGGCTCGGCTTATTTGGGCGGTGTCGGAATCGGCTTTTGGCCGTCACTCGAAGCGATAGGTACAACGCGAGAAGGATCTATATCGTACCAGCCGAAAATGCTGCCGGAACTGCGCGAAGCCCATTGTTCGGGCTGGAAAAAGGCCGTTTCCTCCGTCTTAACTCGGAATGCTTAGATGCAAAAAGGAGAGATCATAAATGCCGCACCATTTTATGCCCTATGAGGTTCCAGAGCAAAAGCAGATTCGTGTCATTATCAATACCGACGCCAAATGCGAAGCGGACGATCAATACGCGATTGTGCATGCGATTTTATCACAACGCTTACAAATAAAAGGCTTCATAGGCGCCCACTTCGGTCCAAGAAGCGCTGCTCCGATGGAAGAATCTTATGAGGAAGTGGAGCATGTGCTGCAGCTCATGGGGATGAGAGAGCAATATGGCGTCTATCGGGGGGCTCCGCACAAACTCCCGGATGTCCATACGCCTGTGCCTTCGGAAGGCAGCCAACTCATTATTGACGAAGCGATGAAGGACGATCCGAGGCCTTTATTCGTCACCTTTCAAGGACCGTTAACTGATCTGGCTAGCGCTTATTTGCAGGAGCCGCGCATTGCGAATCGTCTTACCGCTGTTTGGATCGGCGGAGGTACGTATCCTGAGGGGCATGATGAATTTAATTTATCCAATGATGTCGAGGCAGTGAATGTCGTTTTCAATTCCCCGATCCCGCTATGGCAGGTTCCTAAAAATGTGTACGAAATGGTGCGCGTTGGCATTGCCGAGCTTGCTGTAAAGGTTCGTCCTCATGGCCGCATCGGCAGCTATTTATATGACTACCTTGTCCATCACAATATGAAAAACGGACATCGCCCGCAGTGGCCGAAAGGGGAGACCTGGGTGCTCGGCGATTCGCCGGCCGTTTCCCTGCTGCTGGAGGAGCAGAGATTCGATTATGAGATGATCGAGGCGCCGAATGTGGATGCCGAAATGCGATATTTCGCGAAGCCGGGCAACCGTAAAATCCGCGTCTATCGGAGTGTGGACTCCCGATTTATTTTGGAGGATTTTTATGCGAAATTGGCGTTGTTTGCACTCTATGAGAAGGAGAGGGATTCACAGGAGTAGTGTGAGCGACACGCTGTAGGGTTGTTTTACACCGCTAACGTAGCTGCCACGCGCGAACAGTTCGCGGTAGCGTTGTAAAACAAGCTTAAGTTCAGCGTGGAACCCCATTCCACGCCCATGACACGCTGTAACTTTGTTTTACGCCGCTAACGTAGCTGATATGCGCAAACAGTTTGCGTTAGCGTTGTAAAACAAGCTTAAGTTCTGCGTGGGAGCCCATTCCACGCTTTCGACACGCTGTAACGTTGTTTTACATCGCTAACGTAGCTGCCACGCGCGAACAGTTCGCGTTAGCGTTGTAAAACAAGCTTAAGTTCAGCGTGGGAGCCCATTCCACGCTTTCGACACGCTGTAACGTTGTTTTACATCGCTAATGTAGCTGCCACGCGCGAACAGTTCGCGTTAGCGTTGTAAAACAAGCTTAAATGCCGCGCGGGACCCCAAACCACGCCCACGACACGCTGTAACGTTGTTTTACATCGCTAACGTAGCTGCTATGCGCAAACAGCTCACGTTAGCGTTGTAAAACAAGCTTAAGTTCAGCGTGGAACCTCATTCCAAGCCCACGACACGCCGCAACATTGTTTGTCACCGCTAAAGTAGCCACAACCTCCTCCATTCCCTTCAGAGATAGCCCAATAGGCTGTCTCGTATTCCACAGTTCCATCCAATCGCAATTTCCACTTTAAACGATCCCAATCGCGTTGTATTGCCAGGACTGGCAGAGCAAAAATGAAAGCGTTTCAGCAAAAAACACTTCAATTTGATCCTTTGCTATTTTGAAGCAGTTAATGTTAAATACTTTAAATCTCCATTTAAATACCTTCTTCTGCAGCTGGAAAACATAGGTTTCAGCTCCTTGAAAGGATTTTTACAAATTACAATTCTACATATATCCAGTTTCATAAAAGCGTGGTATGATGTGTGATGTCACAATATTTCGTATACGAATGATTTTGGTGTGTAAGGGGGGCGCGTTTTGGAAGAGGTTAAAGAACTTGTAGCTGAACTCACGAGGCTGCATAAAGTACGGGCTTCTTTACTGTATCGAGAACTTCAGCGGGAAGAGCTTACGGGACCTCAGCTATTTATTTTGCGGGAATTGTTTTTAAAAGAACCAAGAAAGCTTGGCGATCTTGCCCAGTCTGTGCAGCTCAGTAATAGCACGGTGTCAGGTATTGTCGACAGGCTTGAACGTGATGGGATGGTTGAACGCAAAAGAGATGAACAAGATCGCAGGGTGGTCTGGATTGGCACAACAGATTTCTGTCAACAAATGAAGAAATCGAAGGTCGAGACGATGAATAATGAGTTTTATGCAGGTCTAGAAAATGTCTTTACACCCGAGCAGATTGCGACTTGCAAAGAAGTAGTGGGTACACTGATTAAACATTTGGAGAAAAAGCTGGAGGGAACGGAATGAAACGTAAATTAATTTTAATTATTATTCTGGCTGTTATTGTACTTAGCGGAGCCTTTATCGGCAGTTATTACTGGTATCAAGGCGCTAACTACGTAGCGACGGACAATGCCCGTATCTCTGGGGATATCTACCGTGTCATGCCTCGAATTTCCGGCAAAATCAATACGCTGGGCATTAAGATGGGAGATACGGTTGTGGCGGACCAAATCGTTGGGCAGCAGGATATTACGAACTTATCAAATAGCTTATTAGATCAAGCATCACTGCGTGCTCCGATTAGCGGAACGGTCATTCAAACTTCTGCCAAAGTCGGCGAAGTCGTGGCTCCTGGGCAATCTGTAGCCATGATTGTGGATAAAAATGCGCTCTACGTATCCGCAGACATCGATGAGACGAAGATCAAAAAAGTCCATGTGGGTCAAGTGGTAACATTTGATGTCGATACATATGGCAAAACAGAATTCCAAGGGAAAATAATGGAGATCGGCCAAGCAACAGCTTCTACGTTCTCTTTGCTTCCAACAACAAGTTCAAGCGGGAATTTCACCAAAGTAACACAACGTATGAGTGTAAAAATTTCTATAGACGATAATAAAGGATTGGATCTAGCGCCAGGAATGAATGCTTCGATCAAAATCCATATCAAAGGGGAGTAAGGATTGCCCATGAAAAAACATCTTAACGTCGTTATATCTTTAAGTGTTCTTGCCGGTTCCATGATACTTGCGAGCGGCTGTACATCCTCGTCGGCCAGCACTGCGCAATCAAGCGTACCTTCCGTCAAGGTGATTACGATCAACAGCGCGAATGCCGTTGGCGCAAGCGGTAAACTGGCATCGGATCAAACCGTTCAAGTCGTGTCCAAAATTGGCGGTAAAATTGCCGCAGTTTCCGTTGAAGAAGGCGCAAAAGTGAAAAAGGGCGATCTGCTTGTGCAGCTTGATACGGAAGATTTGCTCCAACAGTTGGATCAAGCTCAAGCAGGACTGACGGCTTCGCAAGCCAAATTGGCGGATACGGAAGCTGGTGCCCGCTCGCAAGATGTGCAGGCGGCAATGTCGGGTGTTGACCAAGCCAAAGCAGCGGTTAACCAAGCGAAAGCAGGGGTAACGCAAGCGCAAGCAGCTTATGATCTTGTAACCAAGGGATACAATCATGCTAAGAATTTTTATGATCAAGGCGATGTTACATCCGACGAATTGGATAAAGTAACGCTTGATTATGAAAAGGCTAAGTCAGCGAATGATGCGGCCCTATCACAACAACAAGCTGCGAATGCGCAATTGGCTGCGGCCGAAGCGAAGCTTGGTTTGATCAGAGAAGGGGCAACGGCAAACACATTAGAGCAATTAAAAGCTGATGTCACCGCTAAACAAGCTGCTTTGAATCTGGTTCAAATCGCAGTGAAAAATGCGGGAGTCGTATCTCCCATCGATGGTGTTATTGTTAAAAAGAACGTGAATGCAGGAGAAATGGCGCAAGCGGGCGCTGCTTTATTGACCGTTGTTAATGTAGATAAAGTGAAGGTTGAAGTTAGCGTACCTGAAGGAATGATCAATTCGATCAAGGAAGGTTCCAAAGGAAACGTTATTGTTCCTAGTGTTCCAGGTAAAACATTTGAAGGAACGGTCTCCTTTGTAAGCCCTGTATCCGACACGAATAATAATACGTTCCCGGTGAAGTTGACAGTAAACAATCCGGATGGAACGTTACATGCAGGTGCTGTAGCGAGTGTTGACTTCGGAGGCAGCAGCAGTGAAAGTCGCGTTGAAGTGCCCAAAGTAGCGCTTGTTCAAAAAGATGGTAAATCCGTAGCTTTCAAACTTAACGGTGACGCTGTGCAATCCGTTGTGCTGCAAACCGAAGATAAGAACCAGGATTGGGTATACCTTAAAGGAGACTCGGCTCTGAAACCGGGAGATAAAATCGTCTTGAACCCGGGTGACAAGCTGGCAGACGGAGCTAAGGTTCATGCCGAGTAAAGGAGGCTGCTACAATGTCAACAACAACGGCAGATACAGCTACTCCGGCAGTTGAGCAAAAAGAGGAGCAGATCACAGTCTACCAGTGGTTAGCACTGTTAGTACTCATTCTAGGCACATTTCTAGCCATTTTGGACAATAGTTTAATGAACGTTGCGATACCCAAACTGATGGCTGTATTCGGTTCGACATCTACGGAAATCGAGTGGGTTGTTACGGGGTATATGCTTGCTTCAGCGGTCGTTGTTCCGATGGGGGGCTTCCTGGCGGACCGATTCGGTTACAAAACAACGTTTCTGACCACGGTGAGTGCGTTTATCGTCGGCTCGGTATTGTGCGGGATCGCTTGGAGCGACACGAGTCTTATTATTTTCCGAATTATTCAAGGACTTGGCGGCGGCTTTATTATGCCGGTAGGTATGGCCATGCTTTACCAGATCATGCCTCGCAGCAAAATTCAAGTAGCGATGGGGATCTGGGGAATTTCGGCGATGGCTGCGCCTGCGATGGGGCCAACTCTAAGCGGATATTTAATTGATAATTTTAGCTGGCGCTATTTATTTTACATCAACGTTCCCATTGGGATTGTAGCCGTAGGTCTTGGTTTGATTATCTTGAAAGAGACGCCTAAACGTGCAGGGCTGAAATTTGATTACGTTGGCAGTATCTTATGTATGATTGTTTTCAGCACGCTGCTTCTGGCATTAACGGACGGTCAAGCGGATGGGTGGACTTCCTTCTATATCGTGAGTTTGTTCTTCATCTCTATTTCATGTTTTATTCTATTAGTTTATATCGAGCTAGGTAAAGATAATCCGATTATGGATTTTCGCTTGTTTAAAAACTCCGTCTTTACGATCAGCTTGGCAGCCTCAAGTTTCGTTATGATTTCCATGCAGGGCGGGATCTATATGATGCCAATTTTTCTGCAAAATGTAACGGGATTGACGCCTATGCAGACAGGGTTGGTCATGATGCCGCAATCGATCGCCATGGCTTTCATGATGCCTGTTGCAGGGAAACTTGTTTCCAAATACGGAGTTGTACCTCTAAGTATCGTAGGTTTGGCTATTATTGGTTTTACAACGCTGGAAATGCATGTTCTTTCGCAGCAAACGTCTACACATTGGATTAGCGGTTTGCTCGTTATCCGTGGTATTGGTATCGGTTTGTGTATGATGCCGTTGTCCTCAGCCGGGATGAATACGTTGCCCAATCATTTGATCGGTAGGGCTTCCTCCGTATCCAACGTTGTGCGTAACGTGATGGCATCGCTGGGTATCGCCTTGCTGACCAGTATTATGAATAACAAATCTACGCAATTCGGAGTAAGATTCAATGAATCTATTTCTACAAATACGCCTGCGTATGCTGATTTTCAGACAAATGTCGTTCATCGTTACTTAGAACTTGGGACGGATACAAGTTCAGCTTCCGGTGGTGTTATCGGCGTTTTATACGGACTCGTACAAAAAGAGGCTTTGACAAGAGCAATTGCTGACACCTTAATGGTATCTGCGGTTCCGGCTTTCATTGCGATCGTCTTGGTCATTTTTATGCGGAAGAAAAAGAAAAGTGAGGCTGTCGAGCAGCAATCCGCCAAGGATTCTGATGCTCAGCACCATGTGATGATTGAAATGTAATCGCAAAACTCACTCTTAGGAGGAACGGGAAAAATGAAAATTCAATTTAAACAAGTAGCAATGACGCTCGTTCTGTCATCAGCATTGCTGATGACGGGACTCCCGGCGCTTGCAGAAGGAACAGATGCTGCTGTTGCTCAAACAGTCGCAGCTCCGGTCTATCAAATAAGCGACAACCTGCAAGTTGCAATCGAAGGCGTCACTAGCGAGAAAACAGCAAACGGCGTGCGTCTCGGTTCTGTCATTAGAATCATGAACACCAGCAATCAGACGCTTCGCATTCCAGACTATGAGCTTAAAGTGAAAACGACGGATGGTACCATCTATACGTTGCGTCCAAGCAGCAGCAATGCACACGGGGTGCAGCCGGAGTCGGAAGTCGAATTGACGTATTTGAAAGTCATCAACCGTCAAACGGAAGTGGATTTAAGCAATCTATCACTGATTGATGTTAATTATGATGTGTATCCGAAACAGGAAACATTGCTTCTATCTGCTCCAATCGATGGGTTGGTATGGAACGGAAATCGCGGAGAGTTTAAAAAGGCTCCGGCTTCCATTAAATGGGGAGAAACGTTCAGCATCCCGACTGTAGCATCGCCATTGCAATACAAAACAGTTGATATTACTAAAAGCAACAGCAATGAAGGTGTCGTGTATGTGGTAAAACTTTTGGTAACTAATCCGAACGATCAAGCCGAAACATTGCCGGCTATTGAATTGGATGGCAAGTCCAAAACGAATCTGTATGCGGGCAAACAGGTTGAAGCAGATCCTGTTGTGCTCGATGCAGGTCAAAGTAAATATGTTCATTATGCGATTCATGCTGATATGGATACCGTGCTGGAGAGCATCAATGTGCTGACATCCGAAAGCTTTACGCAAGCAGATGCAGCAGGCAATGTAAAAACTTCTGCCTTCACAATCGGGAAGCTGAATGTTGAGATGCCAGGCGCTGCCGGTGCCACGGGCAGTTATACGTACGGAACGCCGATTACATTTGAGAAATGGAATGACGTTATTAATCAGGATCTTGATGTAGCCTTGGTAGAACTGCATGTTACGGACAACAAAGATCAAGGCAGCAAAGTAGCTTTTGCTAAGTTTACTTTGACGAACAAGGGCGTTAGTGACATTCCTGTCCCAGCTTTCCAAACGATGTTGTCTAGCTCAACCGGCTATGATTACACAGGTTCCAGACAAAATGATGATCAGAAGTCTATCGCGCCAGGAACTTCAACAGTTGTCAGCTATGCATTTGTACTGCCTGTCTCTGAGACAAGCGATACATTTACGATGAAAGTGCAAAACGAAATCAAAGGACAAACAGACGGAGAATCCAAACCAGCGTTCAAGTCAACAATTGCTTCCTACCAGGTAGCTGTACAGGAGCCAGAGGATAGACACGAGATCTCTTTGTATCCTTATACGGTTAATTTGAAAGATTACATGTTGTCTCAAATCACAGTGCCAGGACAAACGATTGCTCTCAATTACACCTATAAATTGCAGCTGTATATGGATCTCATTCGTGATCCTAAGGTGTTGGTAGACAATAGCTTCTCCAAATTGAAATTTGAGCTGGTTGATCGATCGGGCACGATTTTGGGTTCTAAAATCTTCCCATTCACCGGCACTGATCGCTTAGTTAATGGCAAACAAACGTTAACTTTCAGCAACTTAACGACAGATCAAATTCAAAACAATGTACTAGTTAATGTATATGAAGTGTTGAACACACCATCAGGAGAAGTTGATCGACTGATTGCAGAGTTGAAATAATGGATAGAAGAGGATGTCCCAATAGCCATGTACATGGCGGGGCACCCTCTTTTTCATTGTAGCTGACGCCGATTACTCCCGCTATTTTTCTCGAGTTTAAATTGCTTGGAATTTCTGGTAAACTGTCTGATAACATGCCTGTAGGGTTACCGCTTACCCTTCCTGTTATTTTTTTAAATACAGATAGGCAAACGATTCGTAAAGCCATATAATTAGAAAGGACAATCAAAGTTATTCAGGAGGAAGGGAATCATGTCATTAATTGGAGAAGAACGCAAAGACTATATACTAAACCTGCTTAACCTTGAGGGTAAAGTAAAAACGACGGACTTGGTTGATAATTTGAATGTATCTTCTGAAACGATTCGCAGATATCTGGAGGAATTGGAAGAAGAAAACAAATTGAAGCGGGTATATGGCGGCGCCGTGAAAATCAATCTCTCCCGTGAGGAACCATCCCATCTGAAGAGAGAAGTTTTGCATGCGGAAGAAAAACGAATCATCGGCCGTTCAGCGGCTACATTAGTGGAAGATAACGAAGTCATTTTCATCGATGATGGGTCAACGACGCTGCACATCATTGATTATTTGCTTAATAAGAAAAATATAACAGTACTTACGAATTCAGTTCCTGCTCTTTACCTGCTTATTGATTACAAGAACAAGGAACTCCTTTCTGGCGACATCTTCTTCATCGGAGGGAAAGTAAGTTCATTACAGTCTCGCGTTGTCGGTTCTATGGCTGAAAAAATGATCGAGAACTTTTATGTGGATAAAGCGTTTATTTCGATTGACGGCATTATGTTGGACAAAGGGATCACGGCTTTTGATGAAGATCGGGGACAATTTGCCAGAAAATTAATTGACCAATCGAAGATTAGCGTTGTGGTAACGGACAATTCGAAGTTTGGACAAGTACAATTTTACAAAATTGCTGACTTGAACAAGATCGATATTATCGTTAGCAATGTGGACGCTCCTAAAGAGTGGAAGGAACAGTTGATTCAAAAAGATATTACCTGGATTCAGGCCGAATAAAATATACAGTGAGAGAAGCATCTGAGGCAGCGGCCTTGGGTGCTTTTTTGTTTTTCATTCAACCATATATCGGTAATTTTTCGACTTTTTTATGAAAATACTCCACTCTCAATTGAAGCGTTTACAGCTAAGATGAAAGCAGTAAACGATATTGAGGTGAACAACCAAAGTGATACATCCACTTGTACAAATGGAAGGTATTGATAAACATTTCCCCGGCGTACAGGCGCTTTCCAACTGCCAATTTGAACTTATCCCAGCTGAGGTCCATGCTTTGGTTGGTGAGAATGGTGCAGGAAAGTCGACCATGATGAAGATCCTGACCGGCATTTATCAGAAAGACGGCGGACGCCTGCTGTTGAGAGGGAAGGAGGTTCAGATTCCGGATACCAAAACAGCTCAACGACTAGGTATCAGCATCATTCATCAAGAGCTCAATTTAATCCCCGATTTGACGATTGCTCAGAATATGTTTATTGGGCGGGAGCCGCGTAAAAAACTGCGATTTATTTTAGACGAAAAGAAAATGAATGACGACACGAAGGAGCTTCTGGAACAGCTAAACCTGAACTTGGATCCGCGTATGAAAATATCGGAACTGAGTGTCGCCAAGCAGCAAATGGTTGAGATCGCCAAGGCGCTGTCCTTCCATTCCGAGGTGCTCATCATGGATGAACCGACTGCGGCACTGACGGAAGCGGAAATAAACGAACTATTTCGGATGATTGAGAAGCTGCGGCATAACGGTGTAGGTATCGTTTATATTTCCCATCGCATGGAAGAGTTAAGAAGAATCAGCGACCGAATAACGGTCATGCGGGATGGGCGTTACATTACCACTGTGAAGACGCAAGAAACATCCATGAATGCGATCATTTCGATGATGGTTGGAAGGGAAATCGTGGTTGAGAAACGGCCAAGCTTGCAAGGCGGATCGCAGGATACAGTCCTGAAAGTCGAAAATCTGAGCCGTGGGAATGCCTTCAAGAATATTCATTTTACCGTGAATGCCGGTGAGATCGTAGGCGTTGCCGGTTTAATGGGAGCAGGCCGAACGGAGATGGCGCGAGCGATTTTTGGAGCCGATCGTATGGATACTGGCGAAGTCTATGTACACGGGAAAAAAGTGAATATTCGCGGAACCCATGACGCGGTGAAACACGGAATCGGGTATCTTTCCGAAGATCGCAAACGATACGGGCTTGTCGTGGATATGGATCTGGGGGCCAACATTGCGCTGCCCTCTTTGAAGAAATTCCGCAACCGGTTCGGGTGGATGAAAGATGGTCGCATCGAACAAGTATCGGGTCACTATGTGGAATCTTTAAAAATAAAAACGCCGAGTGTGCAGCAGAAAGCGAAATTTCTGTCAGGAGGCAATCAACAAAAGGTCGTTATCGGGAAATGGTTGCATCGCGATTGCCAGATTCTTATTTTTGATGAGCCGACAAGAGGGATTGATGTGGGGGCAAAATCCGAGATTTATGCGCTGCTAGAGGATTTAGCCAAGCAGGGAAAGGCGATTTTGATGATTTCCTCCGAGCTGCCCGAAATTTTGCGTTTAAGCCATCGTGTTCTGGTGATGTGCGAAGGCCGAATAACCGGTGAACTTCCAGGTGATCAAGCCAACCAAGAAGAGATTATGAAACTAGCAACAAGCCGCAATTAAGAAAGGATGGACATTCATGCAATTAAGCAGCTTGAAATCTTCAAAGCCAATTCTTCCAAAGACAGCCGCTACACAGAAATTGTTAGCTTTCGCCAGTTTGGCGCTCTTAGTTATTATTTTCTCGCTCTCCTCCAGCAATTTCTTGCAATTCACGAATATCGTCGGGATTCTCCTATCAACGGCTGTCATCGGTGTGCTGGCGCTAGGCTCAACGTTCGTTATTATAGCAGGCGGCATTGATCTCAGTGTCGGTACGGTCATGACTTTCTCGGCTGTGATGACCGGTGTGTTCATTACAAACTGGCATTTGCCGATTCCCATTGGAATTCTGGCAGGAATTTTGACAGGTGTTCTCTGCGGATTGTTCAGCGGCTTTGCAGTAGCCAAGATGAATATTCCACCGTTTATTGCGACACTGGCCGTCATGATGATGACGAAAGGCTTGTCACTTGTGATCTCGCATGCGAAACCGATTTATTTCAATGAAACGCCTGCATTTCGTGAAATTGTGATGGGCACAGCGCTGGAGAAGGTGATTCCGGGCTTCGCGGTTCCCAATGCGATTCTAATCTTCTTCGGGCTTGCCATTGTTTCAAGCTTGGTGCTGACGAAAACGGTGATTGGACGCTATAACTTTGCATTAGGCAGCAATGAGGAAGCAACGCGGCTATCCGGTGTAAACATCCGTTTCTGGAAAATCTCCATCTATGTATTAACCGGTTTATTTAGCGGAATTGCGGGGGTCATGATTGCTTCGAGACTTGACTCCGCCCAACCGGCGCTTGGGATGGGGTATGAATTGGAAGCCATCGCGGCCGTCGTCATCGGGGGCACCTCATTAAGCGGAGGCCAGGGATCTATTCTGGGAACCGTGATCGGGGCTTTGATTATGAGTGTGATGACCAACGGGTTAAGGATCTTGTCCGTTCCTCAAGAATGGCAAACGGTTATCGTTGGCATTGTGGTTTTACTTGCGGTGTATGCAGACATTTTGCGTCGGCGTAAGGCGGGGTAATGACTTCAGGTGTTCCTTCTTTGTAAGAATTCATATACCAAATTCCATGTAAAAGGGAGACGACAAAATGAAAAACAAAATGAGTAAAATTGTCATGGCCACCGTTGCGCTTACACTTTCTGCATCTCTTCTCGCTGCTTGTGGATCAAGCCCGACATCTAGTACAACAACAACATCTTCAGCCAAACCTGCTTCTTCAAACGCTTCAAAGCCTTACATTCCTGTGATTTCCAAAGGTTTTCAGCACCAATTCTGGCAAGCGGTAAAGCAAGGAGCAGAAAAGGCCGCCAAAGAATTCGACGTGAATATTACGTTCGAAGGCCCGGAAACTGAAGCGCAAGTGGATAAACAGATTGAAATGCTGCAAGCTGCGCTGGATAAAAAACCAACCGCCATCGCCTTCGCAGCGCTGGACAGCAAAGCATCCGTTTCGCTGCTGCAAAAAGCGAAATCCGCGAATATTCCGGTTATCGGCTTCGATTCCGGCGTGGACAGCGATATTCCCGTCACAACAGCGGCAACGGATAACAAGAAAGCCGCAGCACTCGCCGCAGACAAAATGGCGGAGAAGATTGGCGATGCCGGCGAAGTTGCGCTTGTTGTGCATGACCAAACGAGCCGCACCGGCGTTGATCGCAGAGACGGCTTCGTCGATCAGATGAAAGCGAAGCATCCGAACATCAAAATCGTTGATATTCAATATGGCGGCGGCGATCAATTGAAATCAACCGATTTGGCTAAAGCAATCATTCAAGGGCACCCGAACTTGAAAGGTATTTTCGGAGCCAATGAAGGCTCGGCGATTGGTGTCGTCAACGCAGTGACCGAGCTCAAAAACGATAAACTTGTCATTATCGGCTATGACTCGGGCAAAGCGCAAATTGACGCCATTAAGAGCGGCAAAATGGCTGGCGCCATTACCCAAGATCCGATCGGAATCGGTTATTGGTCCGTTAAGGCGGCGGTCATGGCGAGCAAAGGCGAGAAAGTTGAGAAGAGCATAGATACTGGCTTCCATTGGTACGATAAAACAAACATGGACTCAGCTGAAATTAAGGCGCTGCTGTATAACTAAGTTTAGATGAGGTTGCTCTTAAGCGGGCAACCTTTTTCTCAAAAAGAAATTCCAAACCTCTACAGGAAATGTAATCGCTATTATAGAATAAAGTGGAGGTTCAGAGCGAATTTGTTAAACCTGAGGTGGTACGGTGTATACCCTAATCATTGTTGATGACGAAGAGGCTGTACGGGAAAGTATTCGTGAGAAAATAGATTGGGAGGCCTATGGCTTTGAACTGATAGGTTCTTATGGTGATGGAAGAGAAGCCTTGGATTCCCTCGAAATCCGGCTGCCGGATGTGATTATTACGGATATTTCGATGCCTCACATGGATGGGCTGGCGCTTGCCGCGGCGATTGCTGATCGCTACCGGGATATTACCGTCATCATTATGACGGGATTCGGAGAATTCGAATACGCCAAGCAGGCAGTAAAACTGAAGGTGTATGAATATGTGATGAAACCCGTTGGCCATCACGAATTTACGGGTATTTTGCAACATTTGAGAAAAGAGCTCGATGAGAAACGGTTAAGAAATGAAGATCTGTCCAGGCTGCAAAGCCAACTAAATATGAGCATGCCTTTGTTGCGCGAGCAATTTTTAGAACGCATGGTCACCAGCGAAGTGAAGAAAGAGGAGATTCTGAATAAATTTGCTTTGTTTCATTTATCACTCCCAGGGCCGTACTACTTGGCGGCAACGTTAGACGTGGAGGAGTTTATGTATCCAAAGGTTGCGAAAATAAGCTCGGAGACCGAATTGCTGCGGTTTGCCGTGTATAATATTGTTCACGAAATTTTTGAGTTAGAGCAAAACGGTATTGTCTTCCGAACGAGAGACGAGCGAATCGGCATCATTTTCGCAGGGGAAATGCCTCATTTGATTCTCGCTGTCCAGAAATACGCGGAGCAAGCCCTGCAGTGCATAGAAAAGTACGTGAGAGTTCGCGTTTCGATTGGGATTGGCAGACCTTACCGGGCGATGGAGGAGCTGTCGAAATCTTATTCTGAAGCGGGTTCGGCACTTGATTATCGATTTATGGTTGGCAAAAATAAGATTATTTCCATTGAAGATATCGTGCATGGAAAAGGTAAATTGCAAGTGCATCATGCAGAATGGGAGCGCAAGCTGATCGCGGCGTTGAAGACGGGGAATAAAGAGCTTTTCGCCAGACTCTTAAATGACTGGATGCATGAGCTGCGTGCTTCGCAATCATCGGTAGATCGCTGCTACATTTATGTGCAAAGGCTGCTTGTTGCCATCATTCAATTATTCGAGGACTCAGGGCATGACGCCCTGGAGGCTGCGGATATTCTCGGACAGGTTCGAGCCTACAAAACCTTAGATGAAATAAAAGGGTGGTTGGAGTCGTTATGTCTGCAGTTGTTTGAACAGGTCATGATGAAAATGGCGCAAGATGTAGACTCTTTGTTGATCCGGTCTGAAGTGTATATTCTGGAAAACTATCAGAATGAGAACTTATCGCTGAATGAAGTGGCCCAACACGTCTATATGAGCATGAATTATTTCAGCGGGCTGTTCAAGCAGAAGAAAGGCCAGTCCTTCATTGAATATGTCACATGGATACGCCTTGCCAAAGCGAAGGAGCTGTTAACCGAGACGAATTTGAAGGCCTATGAAATTGCCGCGAAAATTGGATACAGCGACCCGCAGTATTTCAGCGTGATTTTTAAGCGGCATCATGGGATGACGCCCAAAGAATATAGATCAGCAAGCAGAGAGGGGAGCTCTCTTGAATAAGAGGCGTTTCTTTAGATTTAAAAGCATTCACACGAGCATAGCTGTCGCTTTCTCCTGTTTGATCATAGGCACAACGCTTATTCTGAGCTACAACACATACCGCCAGTCGTCGGACTCCGTTACGGAAAACTCTGTGCAGTATACGAATGAGCTGATCAATCAGGTTGGAACGACCATTGAGACATACATTGACAATATGAAAAGTATTTCGTCCCTTCTATATAACAATGGGCAAATCAGGCAGTATTTGACGATGGCGGATCCACATTCAGAAGTCGGACAAAGCCTGGTCAATGCGATTGAAAGCTCCCTGCAAGTCATCGTTCAATCCAGAAATGACATTAGCGCAATTCTTTTTATAGGCTCCAATGGAGCTGTCATCTCCGACCGGGAGCAGAGCGCTCTGAAGAGTTATCCTGAGTTAATTGCGCAGGATTGGTATACGAAAGCGAAGAATGATGCCACCTATATTTCTTCTTCGGAAGTTGAACATGTCTATCGCAACGAATATCCATGGGTCATCTCCATGAGTCAGCAGTTTCGGGGCCATGATCGATTCGACAAGACCGGCGTGTTGCTGATTGATTTGAATTACACGATCATTAATGACCTCTGCAGCCATATTCAACTAGGCAAGAGAGGGTATGTGTTTATTGTCAATTCCGAAGGAGACCTCGTTTATCACCCTCAGCAGCAGATCATCCATACGAATTTGAAAAGTGAACCTATTGAAGCGATTCTGGCCTCGGGAGACGGGCAGTTATCATTGAAAGAAAATGATCATGAAAAAATCTTATCGATCCGAACAACGAATTTTGGTTGGAAAATTGTTGGTGTCACGTATCCCGAAGAGCTGGTTGGCAATAAAAAAAAGATGCAGCTTTCAACGGTTCTATGGGGCAGCGTGTGTTTGATCATCGCGCTGGGTATTTCAATCGTGCTATCGTTTACACTCAGCAGACCGATCAAGAAGCTGGAAGCGAATATGAAACAGGTGGAACAGGGCAACTTTGACATTCGGGCTGATATTACGCAAGCCGATGAGATTGGGAAATTAGCGAGAAGCTTCAATGTCATGCTTGTCAAAATAAAGGATCTCATGAAACAAATCGTGCATGAAGAGGCGCTGCTTCGGACAAGTGAAATCAAAGCGCTCCAATCCCAGATCAACCCGCATTTCTTGTATAACACGCTGGAATCAATCATTTGGATGGCGGAAACGAACAAGATGAGAGAAGTCGTGAAAATGACCATGGCACTCTCCAAAATGCTGCGTTACAGCATAGGCAAAGGGGAACAAGAAGTTTCGGTATCCATGGAAATGGAGCACTTGGCTAACTATCTAACGGTACAATCTATGCGATATACGAATAAATTTTCATACGCGATTGAGGTAGAACCCGAACTGCAAGGCTGCCGTATGCTACGAATTATGCTTCAACCGCTCGTGGAAAATGCAATTTACCATGGCATCAGGCGCATGGAAGAACGGGGGCATATCCGCATTGAAGGGCGGTTGGTCGACGGCGTCATCCAAATTACGGTAAGCGATAATGGATTAGGAATGGATAAAGCCAAGCTGCAAGGCTTGCTGGGACCGGGACCAGGACAGGAATCTTCCAAGGATCAGGGGCTAGGTGTTTGGAATGTGCATCATCGTATTCAACTGTTCTATGGTACAGCGTATGGCTTGTCTTTCGAAAGCGAACCGGAAGAAGGGACGACGGTCACATTGCGGATTCCTTGCTCGGAGTTGGAGGTGAAAGACGAATGAAGCGCTGGTTATTCTTAATTGTCATTACAATCTTATCAATTGCTGTTTATATGTACGGTTTAAAGGCGGCAGGTAAAAATAATCAGCCCATCGTTTTTGTACCCAAGACAATTGATAAGCAAATTGAGTTTTGGCAGGTTGTCGAGCAAGGCGTCAACGCCGCTGCCGCAGAGATGGGCAGCAAGGTGAAAGTTGTCGGTACAGACACGGAAAAAGATGTCGATGGTCAAATTCGGATGTTGCGCGAAGTCATAGCAATGAAGCCGAAGGCGATTGTCTTGTCGGCTTTAGATTTCGAGCGAACGGTGCCTATTGCACACGAAATTGTAAAAGCCGGTATTCCCTTAATTACCGTTGATTCCGGTCTCAAGGGAGGCATCTCCAAGTCATTTATCGCTACGGATAATGTGGAAGCGGGTAAAAAAGCGGGTGAAGCGCTGATCCAGACACTGCCGAATCGCGGGCAAATAGCCATTATTAATTTCATTAAAGGGTCATCTACTTCCATTGAAAGAGAAAACGGCCTTCGCTCTGCCATTCAAAGGGACACGGGCTTCCAAATTCTGAACACCTACTACAGTGAGGGATCTTCGGAAAAAGCGTACGACATTACGATGCAACTGCTGAAGGATTACCCGGATCTGCAAGGGATAGTTGGATTAAATGAGCCTTCGACCCTTGGCGCGGCCAAAGCGCTTCACGATTGGAAGAAGCCAGGAGAGATCAAGCTGATTGGCTTCGACAGTTCCATGGAAGAAATCGGTTTCCTGGAAGAGGAAATCATTCAGGCAATGGTCGTCCAAAAACCGTTCAACATGGGCTATGTGGCATTGAAAACGGCGGTTCAACTGAGCAGTGGGCAGAAGGTGGAAGGAAGAATCGATACGGGGTCGGAGGTTATCTGGAAAACAAACATGTATACGAAACCGAATCAGAAGCTGCTTTTTCCAATCCTGGATAAGCGTCCTTAGTGGATGCTTACAGGATTTTTTTTCTTTTCGACGGCATTCGACACCAAATTCTTCCAAAAAAAGTTATTGCATTTTCCAGTATTACACGGTACGATACAGATATTGGTTAAGCGCTTACATTTAGAGTGACTATGATTAAATCGGTTTAACAAACATCCATACCTTACGTTTAATTCCACTCAAAAGAGGAGATTACCCGATTGCTATGTACCTTGTTAAACCGGTTTAATCTGTTATTTTGGATCTTTTTACGCTTTGCAAAGAAAGCGCTTACTCTTATCTCCACATACTTAAACCGGTTTAAGCTTGAATCTATCTAGGGGGTGGAAGGGAACCAATTTCCAGTTCGTGATGAGGAAGATTGAAGTACCAGATGAATGATGGAGGGGATAGGTTTGAAAACGAACCACATATTTTTGGGCATGATGCTGATGGTGTTTACTGTTGTATTTGCTGCCTGCGAGAGTGCAAGTGAAGTTAGTCCAAAGGCAAGCTCTGCCGCAAAAGAGGCAACGGCGGCTCCCGTAGCGCCCGCTCCCGCAAAGACAGACGGATTCAAAGAAGCTCCTATGCTTACTAAGCTTGTGAGCGCAGGTACGTTAAAGCCAGTGACTGAGCGTATGCCTGCCAAGGAAGACATCATGGTCGAAACCGTATCCGAGGAAATCGGCAAATACGGCGGAGATTGGAAGATGCCATGGACCGGACCGAATGACCGCTGGACAGTAGGTCAGCCTACAGAGGAAGCTTTGTTCCGTTTTAAAAAAGATGGAAGCACAATTGAACCTAATGTGGCCAAAAGTTATGAGGTCAACAAAGATTCTACCGAATTTACGATCCATTTAAGAAAAGGTATGAAATGGTCCGACGGGGTGCCGTTTACCGCCGATGACGTGCTATTCTACTGGGAGCACATGCTTACCAAAGAAACGTTCGGCAAAAAAATATATGACGCTTATTATTCCGTAGACCCTGTATCAGGGGAGAAGGCTTTGGCGACGGTTACTAAGGTAGACGACTATACATTTAAGGTTGTACACAAGTATCCGAGCGTACAGTTCCTGGAACGTGTAGCGATAGACAACAAATGGTTCTTCGCTCCAGCGCACTTCCAAAAAACGATACTGCCTGAATTTGTGGGTCAAGAGAAAGCACTAGAGATTGCGAAAAAATGGGGCTTCGAAGACGTAAAAACGTTCTTAGTCGCAACAGGCTATTATTATTGGGTAAATCCACAAATTCCGACATTGCGGGCTTGGGTGGCAAAAAATGACCCCAACAGCGATCAGTTTATTATGGAACGTAACCCTTATTACTGGAAAACAGACAAAGAGGGTAATCAGCTTCCGTATATGGATCGCATCGTTGCTACCAAAGTACAGGATCCTGCTCAACGTATTCTTGGTACGCTTGCTGGAGACTACAATTTGCTTGACTTCGATTTTAAAGACTTCACTGTCCTCAAGGAAAATGAGAAAAAAGCAGGGTTCCGCGTTATGTCTTGGACGACGCCCAATTGGTCAAGCGCTGGCCTGCAGTTGAATCAGACGATTGCAGATCCGAATCTGCGCAAGCTGTTCCAGGATATTAGATTTAGAGAGGCTCTGTCGGTTGCTGTAGATCGAAAGGAAATTTCGGAAATCGTAACGAATGGCTTGGGCGCTCCTCAGCAGGCATCGGTCCCTGAAGGATTGGTTGGCTACCAAGCAGGATGGGCAGATCAGTGGAGTAAGTTCGATGTGAATCGGGCTAATCAGCTGCTGGATGAGATTGGTTTGACCAAGCGCGATAAGAATAATTTCCGGCTGAATGCAGATGGCTCTGATCTGACCATTACGATCATTGAAGGCAGTACGAACACAGCAAGTTTCCTGGAACTTGTCAAAAAGTATTACGAGGCAGTGGGCATTAAGGTAGACCTTAAAGTTGTGGATCAAGGAACGCATCAGGAACTTAAGTACGCTAACAAAATTCCTGCGACGACTGAAAATATCTCACTGGTTAACGTAGCATTCCGTCCGGATACGCTCGTTCCTTTGAGGGTACTGACGCCTTGGTATGGACATTACGGACTGTACTCGTCTTCCAATGGCAAAGAAGGTGTTAAACCGGAAGGCGATGTAGCTTTAATTCTCGACTACTGGAACAAAGTTAAAGCGTCGACAAGTAAAGAGGAGATCGAGAAATGGAGCAATGAGATTGTGAAGCTACATCAGAAAAATCAATGGATTATTGGCTACGCCGGTCCTACGCCTCGCCTTGTAGTTGCTTCTAATAAAATGGGCAACGTACCCAAAGACTTAGTCTATTCAGATGAATTCCGCAGCTTAGGGCACGGTCATCCTGCGCAATTTTTCATCAAACCATAAATAAGCTTCAAGCGAAATAGGGGGATCCCAAATCCCCCTGTATCGTTCAGAGGCATTCTTGAATTAAACGGAGAGGATAGGGTAGAGATGCTTCACTATATCTTAAAAAGAATCGTCTTGGTTATACCGGTTATTTTCTTTATCTCCATGATCGTTTTCTACATCATTCAGCTTCCGCCAGGTGACTACGTGTCGACTTATGCGGCTAAAATGTCGGTTGCAGGCGATGTCATGTCAGACGCCGATATAGCTGCAATGCGAGCAAGCTTGAAATTGGATCAGCCCTGGTTTTTTCAGTATCTGGCTTGGATGAGCAATATGATAACGAACTTCGACTTCGGCTATTCTTTCAGCTATAACAAGCCGGTTACTACGGTTATTTCGCAATATATGGGATTAACGATTGTCGTCTCTTTGGTGACAATGGCATTCACATACGCAGTGGCGGTTCCGATCGGTATTTACTGTGCCGTAAAGCAATATTCAATTGGTGATTATATTTTTTCTGCTGTTGGCTTTCTTGGCATGGCAACGCCGCATTTCTTAATGGCCATAATATTAATGTATTTGTCGTATGTTTACTTTGGTGATCCCTTGTTAGGTCTCTTTTCAAGTGAATTCGTTAATGCAGGCTGGTCGTTAGATAAGGTATTGGATTTACTCAAGCATATGATCATTCCTGTTATCGTCATTGGTTTAGCGAATACAGCAGAATTAATTCGAGTTATGAGAGGTCAGATGCTGGACGAATTAAATAAGCCAAATGTGGTGACGGCGAGAGCAAAGGGTTTATCGGAAACAAAAATATTAATCAAATATCCGACACGTGCAGCTATGAATCCGATCGTGAGCACAATTGGTTGGTCACTGACCTCTATATTTACAGGTTCCACCATTACGGCGATTGTTCTCAATCTTCCCATCCAAGGGCCGGTCATGTATAACGCTCTCTTAGCGCAGGATATGTACTTGGCGGGTACATGGCTGTTGTTTATGGCTGTTTTGACGGTTCTGGGGACATTGATTTCAGATATTTTATTGGCATGGCTCGATCCAAAAATTCGCACAGAGTTTAGAGGTATGTGACCATGAAAACAATTCCAATTGTCGGAAGACAAAAGATAACTCCAGTAAAAGAAACTCCCAAAAGTGATCTTTCTTATAGCTCACAATGGCGACTCATGTATCGTCGTTTAAAAAAGCATAAATTGGCCCGGATTAGCTTGGCGATTCTTGCATGCTTTTATGTAGCGGCCCTATTTGCACAGTTTATTGCGCCTTATGGCTTGCAAAGCTATGACAGTAAATACGTAAACGCACCTCCAGTAAAAGTAAGCTTTAAGGATGCAGATGGCCAGTTCCATATGAGACCGTTCGTGAATGAACTGAAATCAGGAAGAGATCCTGTGACGCTCCGTAAAATATTTGTCCAAGACGAGAATGTTCGTCACCCTGTTCGCTTTTTGGTAGAAGGTGAAACCTATAGGTTTTTAGGACTGTTTTCAACGAATATTCATCTATTTGGCGTCGATGCGCCGGGACGCATATTTCTATTCGGTACGGACGGCATGGGTAGGGACTTACTTTCCCGTGTATTTCTGGGGAGTCAAGTTTCATTAAGTATTCCTCTCATTGGCGTGTCAATAAGCTTCATCTTGGGATTATTTATCGGAGGGGTGTCCGGTTATTTCGGCGGTTGGCTCGATTCGATTATACAGCGGAGTATTGAAATCATTCGGTCATTTCCGACGCTTCCTCTCTGGATGGCATTGTCAGCTGCCATTCCGGCTAGGGTTCCAATTGTCACTATGTATTTGTATATTGTCATCATTTTCGCCTTTATTGGGTGGACGGAATTAGCAAGGGTTGCAAGAGGAAAGTTCATCTCTTTGAAAAATGAGGAGTATGTGTTGGCAGCCAAAATTGCCGGCGTCAGTGACGCAAAAATCATTATTAGACATCTATTGCCTGGATTTATCTCCTATTTGGTTGTGGCAACGACCTTAGCGATACCTGGCATGATACTTGGTGAAACAGCAATGAGCTTCCTAGGGCTCGGAATACGCTCGCCTGCTACGAGCTGGGGCGTCTTGCTCCAAGAAGCACAACAGATCGAGAATGTTGCTTTGTATCCCTGGAAACTGATCCCTTTAGGTTTTGTTATTGTGACAGTTTTAACCTTTAACTTTCTTGGCGACGGATTGCGCGATGCTGCCGATCCATACAAGAAGTAATTCATTCTAGTCTAAAGCGAGGGATAGTATGACATCGCAAGCCACCGTTTCACAATCTGAACGCCCCCTATTGTCTGTCCAAGATCTCAGAATTCGAATTCAAATGGATAATGGAGAAATGAAGGCCGTTGATGGCGTTGACTTTGACATAAAAAAGGGGAAGACGCTGGGCCTTGTTGGCGAGTCCGGCTGTGGCAAAAGTTTGACTAGCAGGGCGATTATTAGCATTAATCCCAAAGAATGCGAAACCACCGGAAAGATCGTGTATCACTCCGAATCGGAGAAAGCCTTAAATCAGTTGGATTTGTTATCGTTACCTACACGGAGCAAACAAATACGCTCCATTCGTGGCAGAAAAATAGCCATGATTTTTCAAGAGCCGATGACTGCTTTTTCACCGATGTACACGATTGGCAATCAGATTATGGAAGCTATATTAATCCACCGAACGAAGAACAAAAAAGAGGCTAAAAAAATCGCGCTTGAAATGCTTGGCAAAGTCGGTATATCGGATCAAGAAAAGCGTTTTGACCAATTTCCGCATGAATTCTCCGGGGGGATGCGTCAGCGGGCGATGATCTCAATGGCCTTGTCCTGCAACCCGGAATTGCTAATTGCCGACGAGCCTACTACTGCGCTTGATGTTACGATACAGGCACAAGTGTTGGAGCTTATGAAGGAGCTTCAACGTGAATTTGGTATGGCTATCCTGCTGGTCACTCATGATCTTGGGATTATTGCCGAAATGTGTGATGAAGTGGCTGTTATGTACTTGGGGAAAATAGTCGAACAATCGACAGTGAAGGAAATTTTCAATAATCCTAAACATCCCTACACCAAAGGGTTGCTCAAATCGATGCCTAAATTATCCGGAAACAGGCATGCAAGATTGGAATCCATCGATGGAACTGTCCCCATAGCAACTAATATGCCGCCGATGTGCGGTTTCTACGAGCGCTGTTCAGATCGAATCGAGGGTGTATGCAATAAGCAGGCCGTTCCCAAAACGAATGTTTCCGATAACCATATGGTGAGATGCTTTCTCTACATGGCTGAGGGCGAGGGAGAATAAGGATGTCTAAACCAATTTTGAAAGTAAATCAATTGAATAAGGATTTTCAAGTGAAATCCAAAAATAAGCTGTTTAGCAAACCATCCTCCATCCGCGTGCTGAATAATGTTTCTTTTGAGCTTTTGGAAGGCGAGACATTAAGTATTGTCGGTGAGTCGGGCTGCGGTAAAACGACTTTAGGACGTTGTATTGTGAGAGGGATGGATGCAACCTCCGGTCAAGTTCTCTATCATCCGGAGGGAGAAGAGCAAGTCGACTTTTTAGGATTACGGGGAAAAGCATTCAAGAAATATCGTAAAGATATTCAAATGATTTTTCAGGACCCTTTTTCATCCCTTAGTCCTAGAATGAGCGTATATGACATTATTTCTGAGCCGCTTTTGGCCAACTTCAAGCTGTCGAAATCACAATTGGATGAGAAAGTGACCTTAATCGCAGAAAAGACGGGCTTAAATGTCAGTTATCTCAAACGTTATCCTCACGCATTCTCTGGCGGACAAAGGCAGCGGATAGCGATTGCGAGATCTCTCATTTCCCAGCCAAGACTCATTGTATGCGACGAAGCAGTGTCGGCCTTGGATGTCTCGATTAAAGCGCAGATTATTAACTTGCTGAAGGATTTGCAAGAGCAGCTTCAGATCACCTATATCTTTATTTCTCATGATTTATCGATCGTACAAAACATTTCGGACAGGGTGGCGGTCATGCACTTGGGTAAAATCGTAGAATTGGCGCCTGTTGATTCTTTATTTACCCATCCGATGCACCCGTATACTGAAGCGCTTTTGTCAGCCGTACCAGAGCCAGATCCCGATACGAAGAAGGATCGAATTATTCTGGAAGGAGAGGTTCCTAATCCGGCTAATCCTCCAAGCGGTTGTCATTTTCACCCAAGATGCAGGTATAAAACGGACAAATGCGTGCAGCAGGAACCGGAGCTTCAAACTGTAGACAATGACAATAACCATTTTGCTGCGTGTCACTACGCGAACCAATTAAATCTAAGAGGTGTCATTCATGAATCATAATACAACGAATATTTCAGCACAAAAGAAACTAATTGTTTTTCTGGACTGTGGCGATACCATTATTGATGAAGGTACGGAAATTAGAGATGATCATGATATTGTCATTCAAGCTAATGTGATTCCAGGAGCCGATGTCATGGTGAAGACGCTGGCTGAACGGGGGTATACACTAGCGATTGTAGCCGACGGCAATGCGCAATCCTTCAAAAATATTCTGACACAAAATGGCTTGTACGATTATTTTACGACGATGGTGTACTCGGAGACGGTCAAAGCCTCCAAACCAAGTCCTCGGATGTTCAAAGCTGCGATAGGGGCATTAGATCTCAGCGAACAGGACTGCAACCGTATTGTCATGGTCGGAAACAACTTGAGCAGGGACGTCAAAGGGGCTAACCAAATGGGGATCACGAGTATCTTCTTAAGCTGGACGCCACGTTATCCAAAGCTGCACGCAGACGAAAGTGAAATCCCTCAGTATACAATTAGTCACCCACTGGAGTTAATTGATTTAGTCGAGCAGCTCAATGACAAATTAGCGTAAATGGATGGTTTTCTGAAGGGATGTTAATAAGGATATGGCTAAAATAGATGACGTTGCCAAATTAGCGAAAGTTTCGAAGGGAACTGTTTCCAATGTTTTTAGCCAAAAGAGGCCTACAAGCAATGAAGTGAAAGAGCGAGTATTGCGTATCTCCAAACAGCTGAATTATGTGCCGAATCATATCGCACGCAGCTTGGTGACAAAGAAAACGATGGCGATCGGGTTAACAATTCCGCATGGCAACTTCTTTTTTAGTGCATTTCATACGCAATTCATCAATGGGGTCATACTCGAAGCTTCCTATTACGGATACCGGGTGCTGCTTGATATGATTCCTTTGCAAAAGGTTCAAACCCCTTTCTTGTCTAGTTACCCAATCGATGGGGCTGTTGTCATGCGTCCAACAACCAATGATGAGCGAATTCATCTGATGGCTTCGGAGAATATTCCATTCGTTACGGTAGGCAGGGTCATGAATTCAACGGTTCTTAATAGTTATAGTGTAGATAATGATAATCAAGCAGTTAGTTATCATATTTGTGAATATTTGATTAAAAAAGGACATCGGAATATCATGTTTTTAAATGCCAACGAGTTAATGACGGTATCCATCGATAGAAAAGAGGGCTTTATCAAAGCAATGGAAGATCACCATCTTCAAGTTGAAGAGCACATGATTCATCATAAGCCTGATCTAAGTTCAAATGTGTACATGGATTACGGCTATGAGGAAACAATGACCACTTTAGGGGAACTTAGGAAAGGAGTAACCGCAATAATTGCAGATGATGACCGTACAGCATTCAGTGCCCTCAATGCAATTAAAGATCTTAATCTCAAAGTCCCTGAAGATGTTTCAGTCTTCGTAATATGTGGCGATCTTTCCATGATGGTTCAATCAAACCCGCCGCTTACCAGTATGGACTTGCAACCTTCGGAATTAGGTGCTCAATCCGTCAGAATGTTAATGAAACAACTAGGCGTGCTGCCTAATGACTTCCAAAGAAATGTCATTATTCAAAGTAAAATAGTTGAAAGAAATTCTTGTTCCACGCTTGTGAAGTCAGTTAAATGAATAAAAGGTCTGCTCCGAAACTGGGGCAGATCTTTTTTATTTATTAGGAGGGAATCTTCCGATGAGTCGGCTTGTTTCGGTAGCTCTACGTGATGTTAATGTTATATTTTGTGACATAAAATAGTTGACACATCCACGGGGATCAGATTATAATTTCATTATAAAAACAACTAAAAACAATTAAAATCAATTAGTTTAAGTTGTTTTTATGTTTTTTACTGAAGGAAAACGATGTGGGGGGGATCTTTGATCGATAGTCGATCAGCGAAAACGACGTTTTGCATCCAGACCATACAAAATTAAAGTAGAGAGAAGCGTGTGTCTTATCGGAAGGAACAGATTATAACCAGGAGAGGAATCGGAACAATGAAAAAATTAACTAGAGGTTTAGTCGTTGCGGTTACGTTAGTTTCTTTATTATCGGCATGCGGCAAATCTGCAACCATCAATGAGTCGACACCTGGAGCAGCCGCAAGCCCTGCTGGAACAAGCAGTATAGATTCAACCAGTAAGGAACTGACGGTGTATACGGCACTGGAAGATGATGCAATCAAGAACTATCTAGCTAGTTACAAGAAGAAATATCCTGATATTAAACTTAACATTGTCCGAGATTCGACGGGGGTAATCACGGCTAAGCTGCTGGCCGAGAAAGATAATCCGCAAGCAGATGTTGTGTGGGGATTAGCGGCAACAAGCTTGCTGGTGTTAGATCAAAGTAATCAGTTAGAACCTTATGCTCCGCAAGGGGTAGATCGCATACTTCCTGAATTTAAAGATAAAAATGTACCGGAACATTGGGTGGGCATTGATGCTTGGGAAACAGCTTTCATCGTCAACAAAACAGAGATGGAAAAGCGTAAATTGCCCATTCCTGAATCATATTCCGATTTAATTAAGCCGGAGTATAAAGGGCTTATTACCATGCCTAACCCTTCTTCCTCAGGCACAGGTTTTCTGACGGTATCTGGATTGATCCAATTGGAGGGCCAAGACAAAGCTTGGAACTATATGAACAAACTGCATGATAATGTTGCCATGTATGTTCACTCCGGGTCGAAGCCGGCCAAGTTGGCGGGTACGGGCGAATACCCAATCGGCATTTCTTTTGGATATCGCGGCTTGCAGGAGAAAAAGAACGGATCCCCGGTTGAAGTTGTATTCCCGAAAGAGGGCTCCGGGTGGGATGTAGAAGCCAATGCACTGATTAAGAAGAAAACGATTAAACAAGTGTCTCAGCAGTTTCTGGACTGGGCTGTTACAGATGAAGCTATGAAAGAATACAACAAAAATTATGCCATCTTAGCGATCAAAACCGATAATTCGCAACTTCCTGAAGGTTACAAAGTGGACCCGATGAAACAATTGATCAAAAATGATCTCAATGAAATTGCGAAAAATCGGGCAAGTATTCTGGCTGAATGGGATCAACGTTATAACACGAAGAGCGAGCCGAAATAACCCGCCATCAAGTTAATGAAACGGCTGCTGTCCGGATCTGCCTAGGTCAGCAGTTCCTTCCTTCTCAAATCTAAGTTCAAGGAGGCAGCTTATGCCAGAAGCCTATTTATCCATTCAAGGTGTGAACAAAACATTTGACTCCTTTACAGCGCTTAGAGAAATAAATATTGATATTAAAAAGAATGAATTCATTTGCTTGCTTGGCCCAAGCGGCTGTGGCAAAACAACCTTGCTGCGCATTATCGCCGGTCTTGAGAAACCGACGCGCGGGCGAATAACGGTTGGAGGCAAGGACATCACAAATTTGCCGCCATCCAAACGAAACTTCGGCATGGTCTTTCAATCTTACGCTTTATTTCCAAATTTAACGGCTGCTCAGAATGTGGCTTACGGCTTGCAGGGGAGGAAACTTACGAAGAAGGAAATTAACGACAAAGTTAGCGAGGCGCTTTCACTAGTCGATTTACTACATTTGAAAGAACGTTATCCGTCCCAGCTTTCAGGCGGCCAACAGCAACGCGTTGCACTTGCCAGAGCTGTTGTTTTATCACCTGATTTTCTCTTGCTGGATGAACCATTATCAGCGTTAGATGCCAAAGTTAGGACCAAACTGCGTGAAGAAATTTGCAGCCTGCAAGAAAAATTGGGCATTACAACCATCATGGTGACACATGATCAAGAAGAGGCATTGACCATGGCGGATCGGATTGTCGTTATGAATAATGCTGAAATTATGCAAGTAGGAAGCCCTCAGCAAGTGTATGATCAACCGGAATCGCCTTTTGTAGCGGATTTTATAGGTTCCATTAATTTCTTGGCCTACGGGCCACGCAAAGGAGACTTACCGCTCACCAATTTTGCTGTCAGACCCGAACATATTCGTATTTCTTCATCAGGTTCAGGTTACCAAGCTGTCGTTAAGCACATGGAGTTTAGAGGTCCGTTTTATAGATTGCTATTGCAGCCCATCCGTGAGTTGAAAGATTTGCTAGGAAATCAGCTGCTTTCCGTGGATGTCTCTGCACAGCATGCACAGAAATTGAACTTGATGAAGTTTGCTGAAGTATCGGTTGAGTTTCCGCAAGAGAGAGTCATTACCTTTACCCCGGATGATGTGGTGACTGCGTGATGGAGAAGCAAAGCGCTGCTTGGACACCGTCTGTTCGCCGAAACTGGGGAGAAATCCTCAATTTGCAAAATTTCCTTATCATTGTTCTCGTCATCACTTTATCGTTCACGATTTTAGTGCCGCTCTGTTTACTGTTCAGTAAAGCTTTTTTCAATACGAATGCAGAATTCATCGGGTTCCAGAATTTCATCAAGTATTTTACGACACCTTCCTTGGCGCAATCCTTGTGGAATACGGTGTGGGTTTCATTGCTTTCTACAGGTATTGCCGTCACCCTGGCTTTCCTGTATGCGTATGGGATCAGCCGGACGGCGATTCGAGGTAAAGCCTATTTGCATTATGTCGCTATGCTCCCGCTTTTTGAGCCGACCATGATGCACGGTATTGCTTTAACGTATCTTTTTGGCAATCAAGGCATTCTGACATCTGGTTTTTTCGGATTATTGCCCAGCGGTATCCGTATCCCGATTTACGGTCCTGTGGGAATTGTTATTTCTGAAGTCATTTATTTGTTTCCGCAAGCGTTCCTCATTTTTATTACCGCATTATCCATCACAGATCAACGGCTTTATGAAGCGGCGGAGACATTAGGGGCAAGTAAGGTGAGAATGTTCCTGACAGTTACCTTGCCTTCGGTCAAGTATGGATTAATCAGTGCAATCTTCGTTTGTTTCACGGCTTGTTTTACGGATTTCGGGGCGCCACAAGCCATTGGCGGTAAATTCAACGTATTAGCCACGGATATTTATAAGCAGGTCATCGGACAGCAAAATATGTCAATGGGCGCTACAGTGGGCATTTTGTTAACCATTCCGGCAATCGTCGCTTTTGTAGTTGACCGAATGGTAGAAAGAAAACAGCGTTCCATGCTTTCTTCCAAATCAACTCCCTATCGGATAGCCGGGGGGAAAGTTCGAGACACCATCTTTCAATTGTTCGGAGTAGTCATTTCTATTTTAATACTCATTCCATTAATAACAATCGCGTGTGCTTCGTTGATTAAAGTTTGGCCTTATAACTTAAATTTCAGCTTCAAACATTATGATTTCTCCGGTGTCGCAGGATCAGGACTTGATCCGTTCTGGACCAGTTTGCAGGTATCGTTTTTTACAGCAATCGTCGGGACCATCGTCACGTTCTTATTCGCCTATCTCATTGAGAAATCGCGTCATTTGAACGGACTTAGGCAAATTGGCTATTTTCTGTCTGTGCTGCCGTTAGCACTGCCAGGGATGGTCATAGGTTTAGCGTACATTTTTTTCTTTAATAATCCGAACAATCCCATGAACTGGATCTATGGATCGATGATTATCCTTGTGCTCGCCAATATCACCCATTTCTATGGCGTGCCGTTCATCACGGCGACGACAGCCTTGAAGAAGCTGGATAAAGAATTCGAACTCGTTTCTGAATCGATGCGTGTGCCATTTTACAAAACATTGCTGAGAGTAACGGTTCCTATGTGTCTGCCGGCAATCATAGAAATTGCCATGTACCTCTTTGTCAACTCCATGGTTACGGTTTCTGCTGTTGTAATTCTGCGGTCAGCGGATTTGAACTTAGCGGCAGTTGCGCTGGTGAGTATGGAGGATGCAGGAGATGTAGCAGCAGCGGCAGCTATGGCGGTGCTCATTGTGATTACGAATATTATCGTAAGACTGCTTTACACGCTCCTTTCCCAAAAAGTAAGAAAGAAAACGGAAGCTTGGCAAATTCGAAAGTAGCCGCTATGAACAAACAATGAGGCAGTTGTGCAAGGAGGTTCGCGTTCGTGTCACTTATCGGGGAAGAACGTAAGGAGTATATCCTTAATCAGATCAATGCCGAAGGCAAAGTAATTACCAATGAGCTTGTTGAGGTGCTTCAGGTTTCTTCGGAGACTGTACGCAGGTATTTGGAGGATCTTGAAGAGGCTAACAAGCTGAAGCGGGTCTACGGCGGAGCGGTGAAAGTTAATCGCTCGCGGGAAGAACCCTCCCATTTGAACAGAAAAGTACTGAATGTGGAGGAGAAACGTAAAATAGGCAAGTGGGCTGCAGCACTTGTCCAGGACAATGAAGTGATTTTTATCGATGATGGCTCGACGACTATGCAGATGATCGAACATTTGCTTGATAAGCAAAATCTCACGATCTTGACAAACTCCATTCCTGCGCTTCACTTGCTAATTGAGTATAAGAACAGAGAGTTGTACTCCGGGGAAATATTTTTCATCGGAGGCAAAGTAAGCTCCCTGCAATCCAGGGTTGTCGGCTCATTGGCGGAGAAAATGGTGGAGCATTTCTACGCAGACAAAGCGTTTATCTCCATCGATGGGATGATGATCGACAAAGGGATCACATCTTTTGATGAGAAACGCGGTCAATTAGCGAAGAAGATGATGGAGCATGCGAAAGTGAGCATTGTGGTCTCCGATCATTCCAAAATAGGTATGGTGCAATTTTATAAAATGGCGGATTTGCGGGATATCGATGTCATCGTCAGCAATGTTCCTGCACCGGAAGAATGGGAAGTAGAACTGGAACAAATGCATGTCGAGTGGATCACATCAGAATAAATATTGATTTGCGAACTAAGAGAGGGATGGTAATGATGTCGAAAAATTATGAAGGTCGTATTCAAGCCGTTATTTTTGATTGGGCAGGTACGATGGTTGATTATGGATGTTTTGCGCCACTGGACGTATTCTTGCGGATATTTGAGAAACGGGGCATTGCCATTACAGCTGAAGAAGCACGCGGTCCGATGGGACTATTGAAATGGGATCATATCCATACCTTATGCAGCATTCCGAGAATCGCTCAGTTGTGGAAAGACAAATTTGGGGCTCTACCGACGAATGCGGATGTGGATGACCTGTATGCCGATTTTGAACCTTTGCTATTTGAAATTTTACCGAATTATACGGACCCTATCCCTGGTGCACTGGACTTAGTGAAGGAACTGCGGAACAGAGGATTGAAAATTGGCTCTACGACTGGCTATACGGCGGAAATGATGGAAGTGGTGAGCCGGGAGGCCAAGTTGAAAGGGTATGAGCCGGATTCCTTGGTTACTCCTTCCGAAGTGAAAGCCGGGCGGCCGTATCCGTGGATGTGTTACGCGAATGCCGCGAATCTAGGGGTTTATCCGTTCCAGGCGATTGTCAAAGTAGGCGATACTGTCAGTGATATTCAAGAAGGTGTGAATGCAGGCGCATGGAGTGTTGGGGTTGTAAAAGGAGGAAGCGAGCTCGGTCTTACCGAGGAGGAAGTCAATACGATGCCAGCTGAGGAATTAGCAGCGAAAATGGACGTTGTTGAAGACCGTTTCCGCCAAGCAGGGGCCGACTACGTGATTCCGACGATCGGTGACCTTGTGAAAGTCATTGATGATATTAATGCCCGTTTGGCAAAAGGTGGCCAATAGATGAATAAAACGAGGGAGGACGTAACTATGAATATAGATTTGATTGAGGATAACCCGTATTTGCTTTTGACGCCTGGCCCGCTTTCGACTAGCAAAAGGGTAAAAGCGGCCATGTTGAAAGACTGGTGCACATGGGATGATGATTATAACCGAATTGTGCAGGATATTCGCGCTAAACTTGTCCAATTAGCGACCAAGGAGACTTCGCTTTACACCTCCGTTCTTATGCAGGGCAGCGGTTCATTTTGTGTAGAGTCGGTTATCGGTAGCGTTATTCCACAGGATGGCAAAATTCTGGTTATGGCAAATGGTGCTTATGGTCAACGGATGGCCCAAATGGCGAAAATGCTGAATATCCCGCTCGTTCTCTTGGATAACGGGGAGGTTCAACCTCCGGATTTGGATCAATTGGAATATACGCTGCGCAAAGAAACGGATATTACACATGTAGCTGTTGTTCATTGCGAGACGACGACAGGCATGTTGAACCCGATAGAAGCTGTTGGCCGCATTGTCAAAAAATATAACAAAACCTATATCGTAGATGCTATGAGTTCCTTTGGCGGAATTCCAATGGATATCGCGGATCTACAGATTGATTTCTTGATTAGCAGCGCTAACAAATGTATTCAGGGTGTTCCCGGATTCGGTTTTATTATCGCCAAGATTGATGAAATGAAAAAGTGCGCCGGATGGGCACGTTCCCATTCCCTCGATTTGTTTGACCAGTGGGATAAAATGGAGAACTACAATGGCAAATGGCGTTTTACATCGCCAACCCACGTCGTCCGTGCTTTCTATGAAGCACTGAAAGAATTGGCGGATGAAGGTGGCGTTATCGCCAGATACAATCGTTACAAAACAAGCCAGCGGGCACTCGTCAAAGGAATGAAGGTTCTCGGCTTTGAGACCTTGCTGCCGGAGGCGCTGCAGTCGCCGATCATTACTTCGTTCCTATATCCGGAAAGCGATGCGTTCCAGTTCCAAACCTTATATGAGAAATTGAAGCTCAGAGGTTTTGTGATTTATCCGGGGAAAATTACGAACGCCAACACGTTCCGAATTGGCAACATCGGTGAAGTGGAAGCGGCTGATATGATTCATCTTGTGGATGCCATACAGCAAGAACAATTTTGGACATAGGCGAAGGAGATGCGTGAACATGATTATTGGTGTGCCAAAAGAAATTAAAAACAATGAAAATCGAGTTGGGATTACACCTGCGGGTGTGGCCACTTTTAAACATTACGGACATGAGGTTTGGATTGAAACCGGCGCTGGTTTGGGTAGCGGCTTCGAGGATAGCGAATATTTGACGGCAGGTGCCACAATCGTACCTACGGCAGCGGATGCTTGGTCGGCGGAGATGGTGCTTAAAGTAAAAGAGCCGCTTGCAGAGGAATATGGGTTTTTCCGGGAAGATTTGATTCTGTTCACCTACCTGCATCTTGCTGCAGAATCCGAGTTGACCCGGGCGTTAACGGACAAGAAAGTCGTCGCAATCGCGTATGAAACGATTCAACTAAATAACGGTTCACTTCCGCTTCTTACCCCGATGAGTGAAGTCGCCGGCAGGATGTCCATTCAAATCGGCGCACAATTTTTGGAAAAGTCCAAGGGTGGAAAAGGTATCCTTCTTGGCGGAGTTCCTGGGGTAGCGCCAGCTGAAGTCGTAATTATCGGCGGGGGCGTGGTGGGGACACAAGCGGCGAAAATGGCGGTTGGTCTAGGAGCAAGTGTTACGCTGCTTGATGTAAATCCAGAGCGGCTGCGTCAATTGGATGATCAATTCCAAGGACGGCTGCGCACGTTGATGTCGCATAGCAGCAATATTGCCGAGGCGGTCAAGAAAGCGGATCTGCTGATCGGCGCCGTATTGATTCCGGGCAGCCTGGCACCGCGACTCGTAACTGAAGCTGCTGTCAAAACAATGAAACCGGGTTCCGTTATTGTGGACGTAGCCATTGATCAAGGCGGCTCAATTGAGACTATCGATCGAATTACGACTCACAGCAATCCAACCTACGTGAAGCATGGTGTTGTGCATTATGCTGTTGCCAATATGCCTGGCGCTGTCGCACAAACTTCTACAGTGGCTTTAACGAACGTCACCGTCGGATATGGCTTGCAAATTGCCAATAAAGGCTATCGAGAAGCTGGATTGCAGCATCAAGATTTAGCAAAAGGATTTAATACGATTGAAGGTAAAGTCACGTATAAAGCTGTTGCTGAAGCTCATGGTTATCCTTATGTTGAAATTAACGCGGTACTAGACGGTCTTTCCGTATCTATATAACAAGTCCCGCCTTGCAGACGGGGGCATGTTGAGAGGAGAAACACAGTGTTGATATCTCCCTTTGTGATTAAGTTAGGTATTGCTCTATTTCTTGGCATGTTAATCGGCATTGATCGCCAGTTGAAACATAAGCCGGTAGGCATGAAAACGAACATGGTTATTGCTGTTGCCAGCTGCTTAATTACGATGGTTTCTATTGAATCCGTAAGCCGATTTTCGGTTCTAGGTCATACCAACATGGACCCCATGCGGCTTGCTGCGCAAATCGTCAGCGGCGTCGGTTTCTTAGGAGCAGGCGTCATCTTAAGGAAAAATAATGATGAAATTTCCGGCTTAACGACAGCATCTATGGTATGGTCAGCATCTGCGTTAGGAATTGCAACTGGTGCAGGTTATTATTTGCAGGCATTTGTAGCCGTGATATTTATTATTTTTTCTGTCAATTTGTTTCCAGTAATGATTAAGTGGATCGGCCCCCGCTCTCTCAAACAACGCTATTTGGAAGTACGAATTATATGTCATGAAAGTCAGGATCCCAACCGGATTTTCAAAAGGTTAAAAGAGCTGAACATTCAGATTGAACGTGTGAAAGTTAAGGATGTAGAAGGCAGCTCTAACCAGTTGGAATTAAAGCTGCTAACGTATGAAAAAGTGCAGGCAACGGATATTTATGCTTCGCTGAAATCTGTTGATCATGTTACTTTTGTGGAAGTTGAAAGCAGATAACCGTCTACGGAAAAACCCCAGTCCTATTTCGGAGGACTGGGGTTAATTTATGTTATTCCAGTGAGGAGACTCCGACCCAAGGGATTGGACTGCATTCCATTGACCTTCCTACGGGCATGTACATAGCCCCATCAACTTCAACAATTTGTGAGATGATTTGGCTTGGTAGTAGATTCCGACCGTCAAGCACATAAGGCCTGCGCATAAGGTGAAGCAGATAAGGCCAATCGAGTTCAGCGAACTGCGGCCATTCCGTCATAATCATGACAGCATCGGCCTGGGCTGCTGAGGCATAAGGGGAGTCCATCACCTGAGCGGCTGTAGCTCCAACCTGTCTGACGACAGGATCGAAGGCTTGAACCTCGATGCCATGACGCTCACACTGAGCTAATAAGGTTAGAAATGGCGCGTCGCGAACATCATTGGTATTTGGCTTGAACGAGATGCCTAATACACAGAGTCGCTTGCCTAAGGGATTGCCCCAAAGCGAGATAAGTTTGGCGATCATCCTTGGAATGCGCTGGTCATTGACTTTGGCGACCGCTTCCAAAATGGGAAGCGAGCTGCCGATCAATTTCCCGGTCGTCAGCAGGGATTGTAAATCTTTGGAGAAACAGGAGCCTCCATAACCAACGCCTGCCGACAGGAATTCAGGTCCGATGCGCTGATCGGCGCCAACTCCGCTCATCACGTGGCGGATATCTGCGCCATAACCTTCACACACATCGGACATCATGTTCGCGAATGAGATTTTCATCGCAAGGAAGGCGTTCGATGCATATTTGATGAGTTCGGCGCTTCGCCGGTCGCAAACATGTACGGGAGCCACGATCCCCTCATATAACTGGCGAAGCAGTGATTCAGCTTGCGGCGTTTTGCAACCGAACACGATGCGATCGGGTTCCATGAAGTCTTTGAAGGCGCTGCCTTGCCTTAAAAATTCGGGGTTAAAGGCGACTTCTGTACGAAGACCAGCCGCCAGCAAAGTAGCTTCCAGTTCATCGCAGGTGCCTACGGGGACGGTACTTTTTATGATGACAAGAGGAGGACAGGTGCCGGCTTGCATCAAGTGAGACAGCACTTCATGCACATGACCCAGATTCGTATGACCGTCTGATCGCGTAGGGGTGCCTACAGCAATCATCAATGCGTCCGTGTCCGATGAGGCTCGGGCGAGATCTGTCTCGAAGCGTAATAACCCTTTCACATAGACATCGGCCAGCTCTGGCTCCAGCCGAGGTTCCCATACGGTCAGCTTATTTTCCTTCAGCCCGCGAATGACGGGCTCGCGGTCAACGGCAATGACTTCGTGCCCCAGCTTCGCAAAGCACACAGCGGCAACCAAGCCCACATACCCTGTTCCGACTAATGTAATTCGCATGGATGTCCCCTCCTTTAAGCTGTATAGAATCCCAGTTTGCTTCCAATTCGACGAGCATCGATAATTTGTTCGTAGTCCTCCAGCAATCTGTCAAAGATAGCGTCCCATGAGCGTCCAAGGGCAAAACTTCTTGCTGCCTTACGGAAATCTGCCCATTGTTCCGGGGCATTGACGAAAGCATCAATGGCTTGAATAAAAGATTCTGGCTGACGTGGCTCGCATAAAGTTCCCGTCTGCCCGGGAACAATCATATCCCGCACTCCTCCGCTATTTGCGGCGATAACCGGAAGGCCGGAAGCCATCGCCTCTTGGACGACATTGCCGAATGTTTCGGTACTGGAGGGGAAGAAGAAGAGATCGGACGAGGCATAGATTTCTGCAAGTTCTACCCCTTGCTTATAACCGGCAAATGTCACATTGTCCGGAGCTTGCTCGCGCAGCTCCTCAAGTTGCGGTCCGTCCCCTACGATGAGCCAGTGAACACGTTCTTTCAGCGAATCAGGCAAAGTACGCATGACGGCCGATAAGGTATCTATATCTTTCTCCGGGGCGATGCGCCCCACATAGAGGAGGAGGTGAGGGGCTGTAATTCCGTATCGCTCACGAACCGCATTCGTGTGCTTATCGGGGGTGTAGAGCGCACAATCAACACCTCTGGACCACAATAGCATGCGGTCAAAGCCTTGTGCATGCAAGTGCTGCATGGTATCGGTTGAAGGGACGAAAGTTGCGTCGCAGGATTGGTGAAACCACTTCATGTACGTCCAATACAATGGAACTGCTCTTTTCATTCGGTAGTAGGTTAAATAGCGATCAAAATGAGTGTGATAGGAGGCTACGTGCGAAATCCGGTGCTTGCGGGCGTAGTGGAGACCACACAAACCGATGTTAAACGGAGTTGCCATATGGAGCAGATGGGGACGGAAGCGATCAAGCTCAGAACGCAGAGAAATAATGTTGGGCAAAGCAATTCGGCATTCGGGGTAGAGAAAAAAAGGAACGGACGGTACGGGGCGAATCAGTTCGGAGTAGGCCATTTCATCCGTGCATTTCGGCGTGAACACGAGGTGCTCAACACCACGACGATTTAAATAATCCGTAAGACGTCCTAACGTGAGTGCAACGCCATTCATTTGAGGAACATAGGTATCGGTAAACAACGCGAGGCGCATAAGAATCCCTCCTGTAGTTCCTAGATGCGATAAGCGTAACATTCGATTATTCGTGGAACGTTAACCGCATGTTAATTCTTTTTTAAAACAGCAAGGGCCTGACAGCAAGCGTCAAACCCTCATTTTGTCGAAAATCAATGGCGAAGGGGTTGCAGAAATCGACATACAGCAATAAGAGATTTGGAATATGATAGAAAGGAAGGCAGAGTTCACTCGTAGAAGGGGCTGATCGTTGTGGGCAAAATACAAATATCCTCAAAAGGGATCGAAAAAACGCTTCGTAAATTTGATTATTTGCAGGCGATTTCCGAATATATTTGGAACGGCTTCGATGCGCAAGCTACAGTGGTAGACGTTAAACTTCATTTAAACGTGCTCGGCGGTGTTGACCATATCGTAATCTCGGATAATGGTTACGGGATTGATCGGCGTGAATTGGAACGGAAATTCACGCCTTTTTTTGAGTCGGAGAAGCAGATAGATCCAGAGAAGCGGACAAGAACCACATCGGCGATGCACGGTAAAAATGGGATCGGCCGATTAACCTTTCATCGGTTTGCTTCTGATGCGACATGGAAAACGACTTATGCAGACGGCTTATTGAAAAATACGTATACCATTCAAATTAACGCGAATCATTTGGACGCCTACGAGGTTTCGAGAATCAAACTGACAGATGGAGAGGCAGGAACGAGTGTCACGTTTCACAACATCATGCAGGATTTCATTCTTGAGGATTTGTCGGCATATCTATGCAAGGAATTTGGCTGGTTTCTGGAGCTTCATGCGGACAAAGATTTCGATCTTCGTCTGGATGGCCAATCGCTGGATTATTCGAGTCTGATCGGGGAAAAAGAGTGCTTTGACCTCGTACATGCCGGCAGCCAAACAGCGTTTCAAATTAAATTTGTCCGTTGGCAAGACCGGATAAACCACGAATATTCCAAGCTGTATTTCATCGACTCCCATTTGGAAGAAAAGTATAAACAGCCTACCACCTTTAATAATAAAGGGGATTCCTTTTACCATAGTGTCTACATTCAAAGCAAACTGTTCGACTACTTTGATTTTGAGAGCGATGATCAAAGCGGTCAGCTCGAAGCGGCTTTTGGTGTGAGCAAAAAAAGCGACGCTTTTCAATTTCTGTTGGAAGAAATCAATGCATTTATTAAGCAGAAAAGAAAGCCCTATTTAGAAATACTGTCTGACCATGTCATTCAAGAATTTGCGGAAGCGAAGGCTTTTCCGGATTTCACGGACGCTCCTGAGGACACACGGAAGAAAAATGAGCTGGAATCCGTCATCCGGGAGCTCTGTCAGCTGGAACCAAGAGTGTTCGCTAGATTAAATGTGGAACAGAAGAAACTGATGGCGCATCTGATCCACTTGGCGATGGGCACGGCAGAACGAAAACGCTTGTTGGAGGCGTTATAAGAGCTTAGGCGCTTTATGACCGCTGCCGATTCCGATACTCCGAAGGAGAGATGCCATAATACAGAGTGAACTGCTTGCTGAAATGGTGGATAGAAGAGTACCCCAGATCCTCGGCGATGTCAGTAACCGATCGTGCGCTCTCTTTTAATGCGGCAGCGGCTTGCTTCATGATGACAGAAGTCCAATAGGCCTTGGGCGACAGGCCTGTGGCTTGTTTGAATAGCTGATGGAATTGTGTTTTCTTTAGCTTGCATTGTTCCAGCCAGGATTCATAACTGGACTCCATATAGGCTTTCTGGTGAATGTTATCGAGCAGAGGTTTAATCCGGAAATCAATAAACGGCATGTAAGTGTGCAGTTGAACAATTTTTAGCAGTAAGGCTTGGAGAAGGCTTTTGCCGATTACGTCTGAATAGGGGGCAGCATTCTGATGCTGCTCTACGACTAGGGCGAACAGGTCGGTAATGGCGCTTTGATGCTGGAAATGCAGCAGATTAGGCAAGGTGTCCAGGTCAGGATTCGGCTCCATAGCCGTTAACAAGTGAGGATCGAAGTCGGCTTCTTTCCAAACAAGATGTTTTTGCCCAGCGTCCAGGCGCGTAGCCCATAAGTCGCAATAAATGTTATAGGTCGATAACGCATGTGCAGCATCAGAATGGAAGGAATGTTGGAGCTTAGGCGGAAAATAAAGCAGATCACCTTTGGCGATGGAGAAGGTTCCTGTTGGAAGGGTAATGGCTCCTTTGCCACCGGTCACGAGGTGGAAGGCATAACAATAACCTAAACGGAAAGATTCGCTGTCATTTTTCGTGTAAGGAAAGCGGTAGTGGTGGGCGGTTCTTATCGATGGATTCATCGCTGTCAAAATCGGCATCAGACGGTCTCCCTTTGCTAGCAGGTTGTCATTTCATTGTATGTCATAATGTTCTGGTTGAAAAGAAATAACCGGAAGAATTGATCAATCCTTGAACAGCCGGATAAATACGTTTTAACTCAAAGATGCTAAATTTATAAGTGTAGATCAACTTTGAGGAGGAATGAACACAATGAACGTGAATCAAGTCGGCGGAAGTTTGAGCAAAGAGCAAGTTGATTTTTATAACACGGAAGGATATCTCGTAATTCCAAATTTGCTTCAGGAAGAAGATCTCGCGCAGGCAATTGAAGCGATGACGACGAAGGTCTCGGCCATTGCGGAGGAGCTTGTGCAGGCTGGGCTCATTCATGACAAATTAGAAGATCGCCCTTTTAAATATCGTTTGGCTGAATTGTTCAAAGATTTGACGGCGGAGCATTTCCTGAAATATGGGCGCAGCTGGCGAGACAGGATTCCAGGTTATTTTCACTTAATGAGCAATCCCAAAATTTTGGATGCGGTTGAATCGTTAATCGGCGGCGAACTGTTTTCCAATCCGGTCTATAACACACGACCAAAAATACCAAAGGTGGCCGCAGGCGCAGTACCCTGGCACCAAGATAAATCCTACTGGCCTGATGCCAATTCCAATCCCGTGATTACGGTTTGGATTCCGCTTGTTGATGCGAATGAGATTAACGGTTGTCTGCATATTAAACCGCGCACGCACCGTAAGCGCTTACTGAAGTGGCACCGGGAAGAGGATACAGGAACAGGATACACGGCTTTGCATGAAAGCCAATTGGGCAAAACAGAGACTGTCGTTCTACCGGTATCCGCAGGAAGCGCAATCCTGTTTAATGACCGTTGCCTGCACATGTCAACGCCTAATTTATCCGATGAGGTACGTTGGAGTGTAGACCTGCGTTATCAGCCTACTGACCAAGACCCGATGCCGGGTCATGGAGCGGGATTCCTGGCGAGAAGTTACAAATATCCCGATCGCGTTGCGACTTTAGAGGATTGGCTGGTAAATCGGATGGAACATACCCCCGGATCCCCAGTCTAGTCCATCAAGCAGTATCGATCTTCCCGAAATAAGGAGCTGGCTCTTGCTGAGCCGCTCTTTTTTGTGTGTTCGACATTATCCATGAAATGGAAAATCAATTTTTACCCTTACAAGGAAAGGAAAATGCCGAAGAACATAGAATTGTTACTAAAAACACATGCGTTTATTGATAGGGTGAGGACTAACAACATGGATAAAAGGGTACAGAGTAAACCAATACCGACAAATTGGATGCAGCAAATTAACCAACTATTCGACCTTTGCTTTCACCATACAAATGCCAGCATCGCAGTTATTGATCTTGAAAATCACATTTTGCAGGTGAACAAAGCGTATGAAGACATGTATGGGTGGACGAATGATGAGGTTTATGAAAAGTGTTTAAAGACCGTTCCCTTATACGAAGTTGACCGAGTAAGAAATATTCATTCCCGTGTAATTGACCATGATCAGGCTGAGAGTTATGAGACGCATAAGCTTCGCAAAAATGGCGATTCTTTTTTTGCCAGCATGACGATATCCCCGCTGAAGGACAACGAAGGCCGCATTTTTGCGTTAGTGGAAGTAGCTAGAGACATTTCTAATCGAAAAATGGAAGATGTGAAGCTGAAAGAAAGCGAAGAACGCTATCGCAATTTGGTCGAACATTCACCGGAACCCATTATTGTATACAGTGAATCTGTTATCGTATATGCAAACCCTGCCGCATTAAAGCTGGTAGGTGCTGAAAGTGAAAACCAGCTTCGAGGGAAGTTAGCCAAAGAATTTATTCATCCGGATGAAAGAGACGAGCTTCAAGCGCAGGTAGAGGATTTACTGAAAACCAAGAAGCCTACGGATATTATTGAGAAGAAGTTGGTAAGGCTGGACAACCAACTGATCAATGTCGAAATCAGAGCCGTTCCGGTTGAATATTTGGGCAAGCCGTCGGTTCAATTATTATGCAGAGATATTACACATAAAAAAGTGATGGAAAGCATCGTTCGCGAACGGGATGAAGAGTATAGGCGTATGATTAAATTGCTCCCTGAGCCGATCCTTGTGCATCAGGAAGGCATCATTTGTTATATCAATGATATCGGGTTGAAGCTGTTAGGGGCGGTAACGCAGAATGAGGTTATTGGTAAAAGCGTTATTGAGTTCATACACCCTGATTTTCATGAGATTTTTAAAGAGAGAGTCAAGTCCGTTGAGTTCGTCGATAAATATATACCATTTATTGAACTGAACCTGTTAGGACTGCACGGAGATCGTATTGCCATTGAGGCTTCATCTGTCGTACTTCATAAATATTTGGAACGTCCTGTTATCCAGACGGTGCTAAGAGATATCACCGAACGCAAGACAGCGGAAGAGATGCTGCTCCAATCGGAAAAACTCTCCGTAGTCGGACAATTAGCGGCAGGAATCGCGCATGAAATTCGAAATCCCTTAACCTCACTTGTAGGGTTTCTAAAGCTTATCAAGTGCGCTCCTGCCCAAAAAATCGTCGAGTACACAGATATCATGTTGGTAGAATTAAATCGAATCAACAGCATTGTAAACGAATTCATGCTCATTTCGAAGCCGCAAAGAAGCAGATTTGAAGATAAAAACGTTGGTGACATTATCGATAATGTGGTCTCTTTGCTTCAGCCTCAGGCACTCTTGCATAATGTCGAGATTGATTTTAATCGGATGAACGATGACGTACATATGGTTAAAAGCGATGAAGGCCAGTTGAAACAGGTCTTTATCAATTTGTTGAAAAATTCCGTGGAGGCCATGCCAGGCGGCGGAATTATTCAAATCGCTATTCAACGTCTAGGAAATAAGAAGATGTTGATTAAGCTCAAAGACAATGGGATTGGGATTGCTGAGGAGCTCATACCTAGACTGGGTGACCCTTTTTTTACGACAAAAGAAGAAGGAACCGGGCTCGGACTCATGGTTTGTTACCGGATTATTGAAGCGCACCATGGGAGCATGAGGATTCAAAGCAAGCTGGGAGTAGGGACAGTCATTGATATAGAACTCCCTTTTGTGCTATAAAAAGCGTGCTTTCAACGTCTTTTTCATCTTGAAATAAAATTTCACAAATTCTTCAAAACATGTCGACAAAGTTTTACAAACTTCTGCGGAATCATGATTTATAATAAAGACACTAACGAAACTGAACAGAATTGGTGTGAACTGTTGAGATGGAACTTTTGTTGCAGAAAATTGAAGCATTACGCATGAAGATGATAGAGGAAGCCGAGCGTCACGGCTGTTTTACCCATGAAAAGGTCGTTGCGATTAGCCAACAATTGGATGAATATATTATCCGATATTACGTGCTGAAATAACCAATCGGCAGGTTGACGATTAGACATCGTGGTGATAATATGGGATTAATCCAAGTGATTAACTTGGTTTAAGTGAAGCAGTTTGACCGACCGTAGAAAACGGAGGCGATCCTTTGAGGGATTGCCCTTTTTTTTTAATACCAACAGACAGGGAGATGTGAATATGAGTATTGGACAAAGACGTCTTGGCCGATCAGGATTGCGCGTTTCGGAGGTAAGTCTGGGCACGATGGCTTTCGGCAGATGGATCGGGGAGAAGGAATCTGCAGAAGTGCTGGACACGGCGCTTGATGCGGGAATTACCCTTATTGATACAGCTGATGTGTATGGCTCTGGGATGGACAAGGATAACCCGCTTGAAACCGGCGAGTCCGAAACGATTCTCGGCAACTTGCTTGGTGCGCGCCGCCATGAAATCGTGCTCGCGACCAAAGTTCACGGACGTGTCGGACTAGGCCCGAATGATGCTGGTCAAAGCCGATACCATATTTACCGTGCTGTTGAAAATAGTCTTAAACGATTGAAAACCGATTATATTGACTTGTACCAAGTACATAGATTCGACGAACAAACACCGCTCGAAGAAACGTTGCGCGCGTTGGACGACCTTGTTCGTCAAGGAAAAGTTCGCTACATCGGCGCCTCGAACTATGCGGCGTGGCAGATCGCCAAAGCTCATGGCATCTCTGCACTGCAGCGGCTTGAACGCTTCGAGAGCGTTCAGCCGGAATACAGCCTGATTGCACGCGGAATCGAGCAGGAGCTGTTGCCTTTCGCCATCTCGGAAGGCGTAGGCGTTATCGTGTACAGCCCGCTGGGACGCGGACTTTTGACGGGGAAATACGCCTACGGTCAGCAACCGCCTGCAGGAACTCGTGGCGCTGCCAATGAGAAGCGGCTGCAAGTGCTGCTGGAGCAAGAGCGGCATTTCCACATTGTGGAGCAGTTGAAACCAATCGCAGCTCGGAAGGGTTGGACGCTTGCTCAGCTAGCGCTGAGCTGGGTTCTGAGTACGCAGGGAGTCACATCGGCGATTCTGGGTGTGTCCAAACCGCATCACATTACGGATATTTTGCCAACGGTTGCTGAGAAGTTAACTCAGGAGGAACTGAAAGAGCTCGATGCGGTGACGAGAAATCCCCAAGCGAATCTAGTTAGAAATTAAGACAGTGAATAGAGGGCTGCTCCAGGAAGGTGATCTTCTGAGGAGTGGCCCTTTTTGTGCTGACTCTAGGAATAACACAAGTGGACCTAAAAAAAACGCTACAGGGATAGGAAGAATTTAACTATAATGAACATTGTTAAGCGCTTACACGGAAATAAACGCTAGTATTCGAACATGAAAGGAGGTCACCTAGGCCTGCAGCACAAAAGTCATTGTTCGCCTTCAGATTGCCTCACACTGATTTTCTGAATGAACAGCATTGCGTACTGCTTCGAACTCAGAACACAAAAGTTGACCATTAACTAGGAGGATTATTATGCGAAAAAAAATGCTAAAACCCATTCATTACTTAGTAATGCTTTCCTTGCTGTTGTCAACCGCATTAATTTTCAGCAATGTTACGTCGGTAACAGCCGCATCCATTGCGATCACTAATCCTGGCTTCGAAAGTGATGCAACAGGATGGACGAAGGTTGGCTCCGCTGCGATCTCAACGAGCGATCATCACTCGGGTACTCGTTCGGCCAAATCCACAGCTAGCGGTGGCGGTTATCAGCAAACCATATCCGGTCTAACAGCGAACACCGATTATACGTTGAAAGCCTGGATTTTGGGTCAAGGCGTTATTGGCGCTAATACCTTTGGCGGCAGCGAAGTTACGGCTGGCGGCAATACCTCAACTTGGACGCAATTTACCGTCAACTTTACGACAGGGGCGACGAATACCAGCGCCGTAATTTTCACTAGAAGCACGGGCTCTTCCGATGTACGCTTTGATGATTTTACCCTTGACAGCGGCACTGGCTCGACGCCAACTCCTACCGCAACGCCAACAACCACACCAACACCGACGCCACCTACAACTCCAACACTTCCATCTGATGTCCTATACTTGAAAAATTGGAAAATCACTTTGCCGATTCCGAAGCAATCCGGCTCGACTAGTCCACTAGAAGTATTACAACCAGCGTTAAATACGTATTCCATCGACCCTTGGTTTAAAGTTGTGCACGATGCGGATGGCTATGCCGTTCAATTTCGCGCGAACCATGGCGCTGTGTCAACATCAGGGTCCAGCAATCCTAGAAGTGAGCTGCGCGAGATGAAAGATAACTATACGACTGGAGATTCCAGCAATCAGATGTCTTGGGGTAGTAATGACGGGAAAACACATACGATGTATATTAAGCAAAAAGTGACGCATCTGACAACAGTTAAACCGCAAACGGTCGTTGGCCAAATTCACGATGCCAATGATGATGTGACTGTCTTCCGTGTCGAAGGCAATAATCCTGGCGGCGTTTCCACGACAGCAAAAATTTACATTACAGACGGGGATAATACGCATGGTTATTTGCTCGACAGCAATTATACGCTGGGAACTTTATTTACGGTTAAAATCATTGTAGCGAATGGAGTCATTTCCTATGAATACAACGGTCAAACTGTGCCTTACACGCAAACGAAAAATGTAACAGGGTGTTTCTTCAAAATTGGAAACTATACGCAATCCAATGATTCAACTGCGCCTGGTGAAAGTCCGGATGCCTATGCGGAGAACTGGGTGTACGACTATTCGGTCACACATCAATAAGCTGCTACTGGTCCGGTGTGTCTTTGAAAAGTGTAGCGCAAAATTGACTAAGACTCATACCCGTTTTTCGCTTGAAAATTTTCCCGAATGCATGGATATTCGTGTAGCCCACCTCATTGGCAATTTCGCCAAATGATTGCCCGGATTGAAGCGCCAGTTCCTTGGCCTTCTCCAATCGGACCCAGACCAAATATTGCACGGGTGACATGCCAAATGCGGTGCGGAATTGCGTAATAATGTAATTGCGGCTCCAGCCGGTCAATTTCTCCAGGTCTTGATGCGTAAATCCAACCTGCAAGTGGTTGGAGATATAGTTGCGTATAAGAATGAGCTTCGCTTTGTTAGCATCTTCTTTCTTCGAAGGGCTGACAGCGAGCTCTTTTTTTTGCTTGGACATTTGAAGTAAAACCTGTGTCAGCAGGCTTTGACAGAGAAAGTGGTCTGTTACCTCAGGCATCCGGTAATGGTGTACAAGTTCAGTCAGCTTATGCTCGATAGTGTGATTTTGGTAATTCCCCATGTAATGAGGACCGGTTTCATTGGAAGCATCCAGAATTTGTTGAACGGGGAAACCGGATTCGCCGAAATGGAAAACAATCGAGATGCAGACATAAGGCTCGTTCGGGCGGGTGGTGACGTAATGGGGCTCGTTCGGTCTGTGAAAGATCAAATCCCCACGTTCCGTAACATAATCATGCCCGCTAATATGATAGTCTGCAACTCCTTCAACCACATATTGCAGTTGATATTGCTTCAACGAGCGTGGTTTCAATTTCCAGCCGTTAGGGGCATGGAACATATGGGCAAGCGTAATATACGGCGGGAAATAATACTGCTTTAACTGTTCGAGCGTTTCGCTTGGCTCCATAAAATAAAGCTTAGTCGTCATCGTTCGCCTCCGCATGATCCGTCCAAGTGCCTAATTCCATTATACAAATTTATGGGAATTTGCCATAGTGTGATTTTGGTAACCATTTTGTTACTTTGGGATAAATACTTCCGTAGGGTGGGTCTGTACAATGAAAGCATAATCATCAAGGAGAAGGAGGCGCTCAGATGTCTTCAGCCAATGGAAGAAGAGATTACAGCCTTACAGGCAAGGAGAATCAGCGAGCACAAGATAGGGGCCTTGTCACCACCGAATGGTACACGTCTCCTATTCCTCGTCAGAGGATGAAGGAGTTAATGAAACGTAAAGACGGGCCGGCGATCCGGGATACCCTTATTTTATTCGCGCTTCTCATCGGCACTGGCATCCTTGCCTATTATTCGTGGGGAACGTGGTGGGCTGTTCCAGCATTTTTTATCTACGGCACCTTGTACGCATCCCCGGGAGATTCGCGTTGGCATGAGTGCGGGCATGGGACGGCTTTTAAAACACCTTGGATGAATGAAGTGGTGTATCAGATTGCTTCCTTCATGGTGCTGCGGTCTGCAACACCATGGCGCTGGAGCCACACGCGTCACCATAGCGATACGTACATTGTGGGGCGTGACCCCGAAATTTTTATGGAAAGACCACCGATCTGGCGCATTCTTTTTATGGAGATTCTTCATCTGTACGGCGGGCCGAAAGAAATAAAACGTTTTTTTCTCCATTGTGTTGGGAAAGTGGATCGTACGGAAAATGAGTACATCCCCCTATCAGAGCGCCCCAAAGCATACCTGGAAGCACGCATATACCTGCTTATTTTAGCCTCTGTTACCGGGCTTGCGATTTATCAAATGAGTTTCCTGCCGCTTATGTTTATTGGCCTGCCGACATTCTATGGTACATTGCTGATGCTGTTATTTGGATTATCGCAGCATTTGGGGCTGCATGAAGATGTCTTGGATCATCGTTTGAATACGCGCACGGTATATCTGAATCCCGTGTTTAGATTTCTCTACTGGAATATGAATTATCATGTTGAGCATCATATGTTTCCGATGGTGCCTTATCATGCACTTCCTGCGCTTCATAATGAAATGCTGGGGGATTGCCCGAAGCCGTGCAGCAGTCTAGGCGCTGCGCTCAAAGAAGTCATGAACGCGCTCATCAAACAGGGCAAAGATCCATCCTTTACGATCGTTAAGCCGCTGCCGAGCACGGCGCGTCCTTATTACTATGGTCCGGCGAAAACGTCCGACCCCAATGAACTGAAAAGCACGGGCACGAAACCTGCAAGGACCGGAGGAATGACACATGGCGCCTGATGAGTGGATTGAAGCATGCAGAGCGGACGAAATTGAACAGGAAGACGTGATCCGCTTTGATTATAGCGAGCGTTCCTTCGCGATATACCGAACGGATCGAAACGACTACTATGCGACGGAGGGGTTTTGCACACATGGGAAGTTTCACCTGTCAGAGGGACTTGACATGGGAAACATCATCGAATGTCCGAAGCATAACGGGAGATTCGATGTGATTACCGGTCAGGCGAAGAGGGCGCCGGTATGTATTGATTTGAAAACATATCCAGTGAAAGTAGAAGCGGGGAAAGTTTTCATTAGGCTCTGAGAGGGGAAGAGAGCATCGGGTTTTGGGAGGAGAATGCTATGAAAGACAGGAATGCAGCGAAGGTTCAGACAGGAACGTATAAAGAGCACTTCTCTCTTTCCATAGAAAATGAGACGCTCAAAATAGAACTCATCCCGCAGCTCGGAGGGAAGCTGGTTTCCATGATGTATAAGCCAACTGGAAAACAGTGGCTGCTTGATTCAGGTGCGCGTCCTCTCAGGCAGCCGGAGTTTGGCTCAACCTTCACGGATTGGGATATGAGCGGTTGGGACGAATGTTTTCCAACCATTCTTGCCTGTCCTTCCGGCGGAGATGAACCTATTCTCCTGCCGGATCATGGAGAACTTTGGTCGCTTCCAGGAAGCTGTCAGATCGAAGAGGGGACTGTTAATTGTACGATCGTAAGCCCGCAGCTGTCCTACCGGTTTTCAAGGCGAATATCATTGGCGGACACAGACAAAGTCAAGCTGTCGTATCGCGCCGAGAATGAGGGGGATAAACCAATCCCCTTCCTGTGGGTCCCGCATCCTCAGTTTGCGATTACAGAGCAGACACGCCTTCTTCTTCCTGACTCTATGGAGCGTATGTTGTGTGTTTTTGGAGGTGAAAAACTTACAGCCGGCAATTCCTATTCCTGGAAGGAAGTCTCACGGCTTACACCCGAGGCATCTGGAGATGCACGCAAGTTTTATTACGATGGGAAAGTAACGGCTGGATGGTCGGGTTTGTATGAAGAAGTAAGCGGTAATTATTTCATTATGTCTGTATCGGCTGACAAAGTTCCCTATATCGGCATTTGGATTGACGAAGGTATGATTAATGATCGAGTTACGTGTGCATTGGAGCCAAGTATCGGCTATTACGATTCGTTGGAGACGGCGATAAACAATGGAACGGCGCAGGTCATTCCGTCAAAAGGTTGCTTCGAATGGGAAATGGAGCTTTCTTTTGGTGTCGGTGAGTGGCTAAAGGCCGTTCAACCGTAGATGTATGGATAAAATGCCTACAGAAAGCGTAGGCGTGAGTGTGGATACAACTTTGTTACGCGAAGCTGTATACTTCACTGGGCTTGTCTCATATAATGGAAATAGATGGAATGGTTATTTGGTCTGCCTATTTATATGTTTGTGAAAGCGTTTCCCCTATGCAAAAAATGATGAATGTTCCACGGATGTTCGAACGACGAAAGTGACATTTCAATTTTGGGAGGAATACGAAGATGACAGGAAACAGAGCAGTCGTTTATAACAAACCAGGCAGTGTAGAAATCCGGGATACAGCTTATCCGGATCTTATTTTACGTGATGGTCCAGGCGTGAATCCGCTAAATGTGGGACGTAAATGTGAACATGGCGTCATTCTGAAAGTTGTCACGACGAACATTTGCGGCAGCGACCAGCACATGGTCAGGGGCAGAACGACGGCGCCGTCGGGTCTTATTTTGGGACATGAAATCACAGGCGAAGTCATTGAGGTTGGTCGGGATGTGGAGTTTATCCAAAAGGGGGATCTGGTCTCCGTTCCGTTCAATATCGCCTGCGGACGCTGCCGTAATTGCAAAGAGCGCCATACGAATGTATGTCTGAATGTGAATCCGGATCGTCCAGGCTCTGCTTATGGCTATGTGGATATGGGCGGTTGGGTAGGAGGGCAGTCCGAATACGTCATGGTACCCTACGCTGATTTTCAATTGCTGAAATTTCCTGACAAAGCGCAAGCGATGGAAAAAATTCTTGATCTAACGATGTTATCCGATATTTTCCCAACGGGCTACCATGGTGCAGTTAGCGCCGGTGTTCGTCCTGGCTCGACCGTATACGTTGCCGGTGCGGGGCCAGTCGGTTTGGCGGCAGCACATTCCGCACAACTGCTGGGCGCAGCGGTCGTTATCGTCGGCGATTTGAACGCAGAGCGGCTGGCTCAAGCGAAAAGCTTCGGCTGCGAGACCGTCAATTTGCGTGAGCATGCCAATTTGGCCGAGCAGATCGAGCAAATCTTGGGCACGCCGGAAGTGGATTGCGCGATTGACTGCGTCGGCTTCGAAGCTCATGGACATGGCAAGGCGCAGGGTGAGGCACCGGCGACTGTGCTTAATTCCATCATGGAGGTTACGCGTGCGGGCGGCAGTCTGGGTATTCCGGGGTTGTACGTGACAGGCGATCCTGGCGCTGTGGATGAGGACTCCAAAATCGGCACACTGAAAATCCGGTTCGGGCTCGGCTGGGCCAAATCCCATACGTTTGTCACGGGCCAAACGCCGGTCATGAAATACCATCGTGACTTGATGATGGCAATTCTTAGCGGCAGAGCGCAAATCGCGAAAGCGGTGAACGCGACGAAAATCTCCTTAGAGGAAGCGCCTAACGCTTACCAGGAATTTGATCGCGGTGTCTCTCGAAAATTCGTGATCGATCCGCATGGGCTTGTGAGATAGAAGGTTTTGTTGATGACATCCTCAGTCGTTGGACTGGGGGTGTCTTTTTGTGCTTCGGAAAGGCAGGCAGGTTTAAACATGCCAACATCGAAGTATTTAACAGATGAAATTGCATCCTATAGACTACGGAGGTAAGCAAATGAATACATTAAAAGAACCGCTGACGAATAAAGGCCGCAACGTGAGAAGCATCCTTGAAGTCGTCGATATTCATACGGGTGAGCGAACTCAGCTGGCTTATTATGATTACCTGATCGAAGCTCCGAATTGGACGAGTGACGGTAACCGGCTCATTTATAATAGTCTGGGCCGTCTTTATTCTTTTGATATCTTGGAAAGTGAAAGCACGCTAATCGATTCGGGATTCATTGATCATTGTAATAACGATCACGTGCTATCGCCCGACCAAACGCAAATTGCCGTAAGTCATCATACACAGGAAGACGGTCAGTCTCGCATTTACATCGTACCACTGGAGGAAGGGCATCCGGTTCTCGTTACCCCCATGGCGCCGAGTTATTTGCACGGGTGGTCACCAGACGGCAGTGAACTAGCTTACTGTGCAGAACGAAACGGACAATATGACATTTATACAATCCCTGCTGCCGGTGGTGTGGAGAAACAGCTAACGGATAGTCCTGGTCTGAATGACGGCCCAGAATATTCACCCGACGGAAAGCATATATGGTTTAATTCCGTTCGTTCGGGTCTGATGCAAGTATGGCGCATGAACGTAGATGGCAGCGAGCAGACGCAGATGACGTTTGATGAAAGTAACAACTGGTTCCCGCATGTGTCTCCTGACGGTGAGCTTGTTGCGTATATCGCGTATAAAAAAGGCGATGTTGAACCCGGGGACCATCCCCCGAACAAGCAGGTGGAAATACGCTTGATGCCAAGCGGTGGCGGCGAAGCTAGAACACTGGTTCAACTATTTGGCGGCCAAGGCACAATTAATGTCAACTCATGGTCTCCAGATAGCAGCAGGCTGGCGTTCGTCAGCTACGCATTGATTTCACCCGATGCTGGAAAATAAATGTTGAAGCATTTGAAATCCTGTAGTAATATCAAATTAAGCGCTTAACCTCGATGGAGATTAAGTGCTTAAAACAGGAGAGATTAAGCGCTTAATCCCTCGGGATAGCAAAGGAGATCGAGATACCCATGAGCACAATCCGTTTAACGATGGCACAGGCTTTGCTTCGATTCTTGGACAGTCAGTACATATCGGTTGATGGTAGAGAGCAGAAGTTTGTTGAAGGTGTTTTCGGTATATTTGGACATGGCAACGTGACGGGCATCGGTGAAGCGTTGGAACGAAGCGCGGGCAGTCTTACTTATCGGCAAGGTAAAAATGAACAAGGCATGGTGCATTCTGCAATCGCTTTCGCCAAACAGCGGAATCGGCAGCAAATCTATGCCTGCACCAGCTCGATTGGCCCGGGTGCATTAAATATGGTCACAGCCGCAGCAACAGCGACGGTTAACCGCATTCCGGTACTGCTGCTGCCGGGAGACAATTTTGCCTCCAGACAGCCGGACCCCGTGCTGCAGCAATTGGAATCTATTCAGGATTACACGATATCGGCTACGGATGCTTTTAAAACGGTAAGCAAATATTGGGACCGGATCGTCAGACCGGAACAACTGATGACAGCTGCCGTTCAGGCTATCCGTGTATTGACGGATCCGGCCGAGACAGGAGCAGTAACTTTGGCTCTGCCACAGGATGTACAGGCGGAGGCGTATGATTATCCTTTAGCTTTCTTTGATAAGAAAGTCCATTATATCGATCGTCGGCCAGCCGCAGAGGGCGCGATCAAACGTGCAGCGGAGCTGGTGAAAGGCAAGCGCAAGCCGCTCATCATCGCCGGCGGCGGCGTGTTGTATGCTTCCGCTTCGCAGGAGCTTGCTGCTTTCGCCGAAGCTTTCGGCATTCCCGTGGCCGAGACGCAAGCCGGCAAAAGCGCCCTGCCTTGGAACCACCCGCTGCAGGTCGGCGCAATCGGCGTCACAGGGTCGCTGGCAGCCAACCGGCTTGCGCAAGAGGCGGACGTCATTATCGGCGTCGGAACGAGATATTCTGATTTTACAACATCGTCGAAGTCGGCTTTTACCCATCCTGACGTGCAGTTCGTCAACATTAATGTCAGCGGATTTGATGCGGCGAAGTTAAATGGCGTGGGGATTACCGCCGATGCGCGAGAAGGTCTTATTGCCTTGCAGGAAGCGCTTACACAGACCGCCTATAGAACTGCATACGAAAGCGGGGAAATTGACGGCCTTAGACAGCAATGGACCGCTGAAGTGGACCGCTTGTACGCGGCCGAGCATGAGGCTGGACTAGCACAAACTCGTGCATTGGGTGTCATTAACGCCGCGATTGACCCTTCCTCGGTGATCGTGTGTGCGGCCGGCAGCCTGCCGGGTGATCTGCATCGATTATGGCGGCCGGTCGAACCCAAAACCTATCACATGGAGTATGGCTTCTCCTGTATGGGGTACGAAATTGCCGGAGCCTTCGGGGCTGCCCTGGCAGAACCTGAACGCGACGTATACGCCATGGTAGGCGACGGCAGTTACCTGATGATGCATTCCGAGATGGTCACCAGCCTGCAAGAAGGCCGCAAAATAACGGTGCTGCTATTTGACAACCATGGCTTCCAATGCATTCATAACCTCCAAAGAAGCCAAGGCAGTGATGGTTTCGGTAATGAATTCCGCTACCGCACGGAAGCGACAGGCGGTTTGACGGGTGCCTATATGCCTATTGATTTTGCCGCGCATGCTCGCAGTTTGGGGGCTAAAGCTTATAAGGCAAATACGGCTGAGGAGCTTCAGACTGCGCTGCAGATGGCCAAACAGGAGAGTGTAACTACACTCATTGAAATCTCTGTCGTTCCAGGCACGAATACCGATGGGTATGAATCCTGGTGGAATGTAGGCGTACCCGAGGTTTCCGTCTCAAGCAAGGTTGTTGAAGCGCACGAAAACATGAAAGCCCGCATTCAGGCGGTCACGATCATTTAACGAGAGGGGATACGCTGCATGGGTAAACTGCCTTTTAAACTTGGCATACATCCAATTAATTGGGTTGGCGAGGATGTAAGGGAACACGGCGCTGACACCACATTTGAGCAAATTGTTGACGATATTCAGGCTTTAGGGTTGACGGGAACCGAGATGGGACGGAAATATCCGACAGATCCTACCGTTCTAAAGGCTGAGCTTGCGAAGCACGGTATTGAGCTAACATCTCAGTGGAAATCGGTGCTTTTTTCCGACCCGGCTTACCGCGAAGCGGAACTTGAAGCGTACCGCAAACATGTAGAGTTTCTTCATGAGATGGGAAGCACCGTCATCTCCACGTGCGAAGTGGGAGGTTCCCTGCACTTTGATCCGCGGCGTACGCCTAACGAGAAGGAAGTGCTGCGTTTCGATGAAGCAGCCTGGCGATCGCTGGCAGAAGGTCTGAATGCAGCCGGAGCCATCGCTCAGGAGTATGGCCTCAAACTAACGTATCATCATCACGGCGGAACGGCTGTAGAACAGCCGGAAGAAATCGATCGCCTAATGGAATTAACCGATCCTAATCTTGTGTATCTATTGTTTGATACAGGCCACGCCTATTATGGCGGCGCAGACCCGCTTGCGGTTTTACGTAAGCATTACGATCGTATCGCATATATTCATTTAAAGGACATTCGGCAAGAAATACTCGACCAAGCACGCGCAGCGAACGCGGATTTCGTGACTTGCATTCGCCAAGGCGTGTTCACGGTACCGGGTGATGGATGCCTGGATTTTGCTCCAATTTTCCGGGAGCTGCTAGAGCGTAACTACAGCGGTTGGGCAATGCTGGAAGGCGAGCAAGATCCCGCTGAACATCCAGCATACGAATACGCGAAGAAATCGCTTGATTTTATCCAAACGCTCATATCCCAAGAAAGCAGGTAGAGAAGCCATGACCTATGTATCTTTTCCAACGAATAAGCCGCTTGATTTTGTAGCTATTGGACGCTTGTGCATCGATTTGAATGCGAATGAAATTCATCGCCCCATGGAAGAAACGATGACGTTTACGAAATATGTCGGCGGATCGCCTGCGAATATCACGATTGGAATGTCGCGTTTAGGTCTGAATACGGCTTTCATCGGGAAAGTGGCTAACGATCAAATGGGCCGTTTTATTACCGACTATCTGCAGCGCAACAAGATTGACACCGCCGGTGTTGTAACGGATACAACCGGAGCCGTGACGGGGCTTGCTTTTACGGAGATTAAAAGTCCTACCGATTGCAGCATTCTGATGTACCGAGACAACGCAGCCGACCTGAAATTGACGCCTAACGAGGTGCAAGAGGAGCTGATCGCCCAGGCTAAGGTGCTGCTTATTTCCGGGACGGCGCTTGCCAAAAGCCCATCGCGGGAAGCTGTATTCCAAGCTTTGAATTATGCCAAAAAGCACGGCGCAGTTATCGTCTTCGATTTGGATTATCGCCCTTATACATGGACATCACCGGAAGAAACAGCGGTTTATTACAATCTTGCCGCTGAAAAATGCGACATCATCCTCGGAACGCGTGAAGAGTTCGATATGATGGAATGTTTCGAAAGCAACGAGTCCTCCGACGATAAAGTTACGGCTTCCAAGTGGTTTAACCATTCAGCGAAAATCGTCATCATCAAGCATGGGAAAGAAGGCTCTATCGCTTATACACAGGATGACGAGGGGCACCGGGCGAAGAGCTTCCCAGCCAAAGTCGTCAAAACCTTCGGGGCGGGAGATTCCTATGCTGCAGGATTCCTGTACGGCGTTATGCAAGGCTGGACGCTTGAGAAGAGCATGGAATTCGGAAGCGCTGCCGCATGTATCGTTATTTCCAGCCATAGCTGCTCGGATGCCATGCCGACCGTTAACCAAGTAGAAGATTATATTGAGCGCTGCAATCGCAATGAAATTACTGCCTCATAGGCGAGATTTAGAAACCAGGCAACTTTGAAAGGGGAAACCACAATGACACAAGTATTGAAAAACTTGATTGGCGGAGCATGGGTAGCATCAACTGCCACACAGAACGAAGCCGTGATGAATCCGGCAACCGAAGAAATCATTGCTTATGTGCCGTTTTCAACTAAAGAGGATGTGGATCAAGCGGTTCAAGCGGCAAACGCTGCTTTTAAAACCTGGAGCGCGACACCAGTTCCGCGCAGAGCTCGCGTGCTGTTCAAGTACCAGCAGCTCCTAGTCGATCATTGGGAAGAACTGGCGCGCCTCGTAACCAAAGAAAACGGCAAAAGCTACACGGAAGCTTACGGTGAAGTGCTGCGCGGGATCGAGTGCGTCGAGTTCGCTGCAGGAGCACCGAATCTAATGATGGGTAAACAGCTTCCGGATATCGCAACGGGGCTGGAGTCCGGTATGTATCGTTATCCGGTTGGCGTTGTTGGCGGTATCACGCCTTTCAACTTCCCGATGATGGTGCCGTGCTGGATGTTCCCGCTGGCGATTGCTTGCGGCAATACGTTTGTTTTGAAGCCGTCCGAGCGGACGCCTCTGCTGGCTAATCGTTTGGCGGAGCTATTTATGGAAGCCGGCTTGCCGGAAGGTGTACTGAACATCGTTCATGGTGCGCATGACGTGGTGAACGGCATTTTGGAGCATAAGGACATTAAGGCGGTTTCTTTTGTAGGGTCACAGCCTGTTGCAGAATATGTGTATAAAACAGCTTCCGCACACGGGAAACGGGTACAGGCGCTGGCTGGTGCCAAAAACCATTCCATCGTTCTGCCGGATGCGAACCTGGACCTAACGGTTAAAGAAATTATCAATGCTTCCTTTGGTTCTGCAGGCGAGCGTTGTATGGCATGCTCAGTGGTAGTCGCTGTGGGAGATGTAGGCGATAAGCTCGTAGAGAAGCTTGTGGAAGCTGCGGATAAAATTACGATCGGCAACGGCAACGAAGAAGGCATCTTCCTTGGTCCTGTCATTCGTGGACCGCATAAGGATCGTACGCTGCAATATATTCAGACTGGAGAGCAAGAGGGAGCTTTACTCCTGCGCGATGGACGTAAAGATGCGGCAGCGGGCGGTGAAGGCTATTTCGTTGGGCCAACGATTTTTGACAACGTGCAGTGTGATATGAAAATTTGGAAAGACGAAATTTTTGCCCCTGTGCTTTCTATTGTGCGGGTAGATTCCCTAGAAGAAGCTATCGATTTGGCAAATCGTTCGGATTTTGCGAATGGCGCTTGTATCTTCACGGATAGCGGAAGCGCTGTAAGACAATTCCGGGATACGATTGATGCCGGCATGCTCGGTGTCAACCTTGGCGTACCCGCACCAATGGCGTTCTTCCCTTTCTCGGGATGGAAGAAATCTTTCTACGGGGATCTGCATGCGAACGGCACGGATGGCGTTGAATTTTATACTCGGAAGAAAATGGTGACCGCTCGCTGGTAATGTAAGTAAAAAACGTGATGGAGAGAGAGAAGGAGTGGAAGGTATGGCGCTGGTTTCGATGAAAGACATGCTGCATAAGGCGCTTGAAGAGCAGTATGCCGTTGGACAGTTTAATTTGAACAACTTGGAATTTACTCAGGCAATTCTGCAAGCAGCCCAGGAAGAGAAGGCACCAGTCATTCTCGGTGTCAGCGAGCCTTATATTCCTTATATGGGCGGGCTTCCATGCATTGTAGGAATGGTCAATGCGCTCATGGAGCATTACGGAATTACGGTACCTGTTGCCCTCCACTTGGATCACGGCACAACGTATGAGGTGTGTGTACGGGCCATTCATGCCGGCTTTACCTCTGTGATGATCGATGCCTCGCACCACACATTGGAGGCGAACATTGAGGTAACGCAGCGGGTCACTCAAATGGCTCATGTTCTTGGGGCTACCGTTGAGGCAGAGCTTGGAAGAATCACGGGACGCGAGGACGACTTGGTGGTGGACGAAGCTGAGGGGATGTATGCCGTGCCGGAGGATTGCGTCAAGCTGGTGTATGAGACCGGGATCGACTGCCTGGCGCCTGCGCTAGGTTCCGTACATGGACCCTACCGGGGTCAGCCGAAATTGGGCTTCGACCGCATGGGCGAAATTCAGCGATTGACGGGTCTGCCGCTTGTTCTGCACGGCGGCAGCGGCCTGCCGGAGAGCGAAATTCGGCAAGCGATTGCTTTGGGGACTTGTAAAATTAATGTCAATACAGATAACCAATCGGCCTGTACAGCAGCGATTCGTAGCTATCTACAAGAGCATCCCGAAGCATACGATCCGCGCAATTATTTGATCCCTGCGCGGGAAGCGATCAAGGCTTCGGTTAAGGCGAAAATTCGCTTGTTTGGCAGCGATGGAAAAGCGGGAGGACATGCACAATGAAGAAGATCAGAGTTGGCATAATTGGAGCGGGAAGAATCGGAAAAATTCATACCGATAATCTGTTGAAATTGCCGCAGGTAGAAGTTGTTGCGGTGAGTGATTTATTTGCCGGAGAGGAACTTACAGCTTGGGCTGCGGAAAGAGGCATCGATCAAGTCGTACAGGACAGCCAGGTGCTAATTGCCAATCCCGACATTGACGCTGTGTTTATTTGCTCGTCGACGGATACGCACGTACCTTTGATTAAGCAGGCGGCGAAAGCCGGCAAACACATTTTCTGCGAGAAGCCGGTTTCCATGGACATTACGCAAACCGAAGAAGCGCTGGAAGTGGTGCGTCAATCCGGCGTCCAGCTGCAAATCGGATTCAACCGCCGGTTTGATCATAACTTTAAACGTGTGCGTGACCATGTACAAAATGGGACAATTGGAGATCCTCACATCGTGAAAATTACGTCACGCGACCCGAATCCTCCGCATCCAGATTACATCAAAGTTTCTGGCGGCATTTTCATGGATATGATGATCCACGACTTCGATATGGCTCGATTCGTAACCGGCAGCGAAGTGGAAGAAGTGTATGCACAGGGGAATGTGCTGATCAATCCGGTTTTCGCTGAACATGGCGATGTGGATACGGCTATTGTGACGCTTCGCTTCGCAAACGGTGCGCTGGGCGTCATCGATAACAGCCGCCAGGCTGTCTACGGTTACGATCAGCGAGTAGAGGTTTTCGGCTCCAAAGGCAGTGTCGCTGTGACAAATGACCATCCGAATACGGCGGAAATTTCCACAGCCGAAGGCATTATGCGGGATAAACCGCTGCATTTCTTCTTGGAACGCTACAATGAAGCATATATCCTTGAGACACAAATGTTTATTGATAGCTTAGTGAACGGTCATCCCCTCCCGGTTGAAGGCTTTGACGGGCTACAAGCAGAACGTATCGCCTTGGCTGCGAAGTTCTCTCGAGAGCTGCAGCGTCCGGTTAAAATCAGTGAAATCAGCGAGCTGTTGTCGCAGCAGTCAGTAGCTCAATAATGCAGTAGGGAGGCAGGATCACATGTCGGATTCCAATCTGATCGTTAAAGCCTATGAGGCAGATAAAGAGGGTGTCGTCCTTACCGTCACTCCCGAGTCTGCAGGGTGGGAGTATGTAGGGTTCCAAGTCGTCAAGCTAGCGGAAGGCCAGGTTCTGCGTCGTGAAACAGGCAGCAATGAAATCTGTCTGGTCCTTTTAAGTGGGAAAGCGGACGTTTCCACCAAGCTCCAATCGTGGCAAGGAATTGGGGAGCGGATGAGCGTCTTTGAGAAAATCGCTCCTTATTCGGTGTATGTGCCGAATGAAGATGTTTACGAAGTTAAGGCCCTTACGGACGTGGAGTTGGCGGTATGCGCTGCTCCCGGCTTTGGCCGTTACCCGGCCCGATTGATTGAACCGGCGCAGGTTGGCATCGAGGCTCGCGGATATGGCAATATCGAGCGTCGGATTCATAATATCCTCCCTGAACAAGAGTCGGCAGACAGCCTACTCGTGGTGGAGGTTTTTACCCCGGATGGACATTGGTCCAGCTACCCGCCTCATAAACATGACCGGGATTCGCTGCCCGATGAGTCCTTGCTGGAGGAGACTTATTACTTCCATGTTCAGCCTGAGCAGGGTTTCGCCATTCAACGCGTCTATACGGATGACCGCTCCTTGGATGAGACGCTTGTTGTTCGTGACGGTCAAACGGTGTTGGTGCCGAAAGGATATCATCCCGTGTGTGCGCCGCCTGGGTACGAAGTGTATTACTTGAACGTAATGGCGGGGCCAACGCGGACGTGGAAGTTCCATAATGATCCCGATCATGCTTGGCTCATGACCAAACCTCGCGAATAGCGGCTGTACGAGCGGGTTGCAACTTGGATGCCTTCTGAGCATAATAGAGACTAATGTGGAAGAAACAACGATGGGAGAAGCAAATGAAGGCAACCATATATGATGTAGCCCGTGAAGCCGGAGTATCGATAGCGGCCGTTTCGCAGGTTATCAACGGAAAAGGTAAAATCAGCGAGGAGCGCCGCAACGAAATTTTTCTCGTTATGGAACGGTTAAATTATCGTCCAAGCGTTATTGCCGCAGCTTTGACAGGCAAAAAGACATTCACCCTCGGGCTGCTGGTCCCCGATATTTCAAATCCTTTTTTTGCTGAAATCGCGCATGCGGTTGAAGATCAAGGACATAAGCTTGGCTATAGCATTGTCATTTGTTCAACGCATAACGAAGACGAGCGAATTGAACGGTATTTAACGCTGTTGCAGCAAAAAAGCGTGGACGGCATGATCATCGGTACCGGAATGGACAATTTGGAACTTTTATCGCCCTTGGTCGATAAGTCGATTCCCATTGTTTCCATAGCCAGGGAGATGGCAAGTCCCTATGTACAAACCGTACATGTAGGCGACTTCGAAGGAGGCAAATTAGCAGCGCAGCATTTGCTTGAGCTCGGGCATACCCGGATTGCTGTGTTGGCCGAGCATCTGAAGGTCAGTTCCTCCCGGGAGCGCATTCGCGGGTTCCGTGAAGCACTGGCGGGCGCGGGGCTCGAATTGCCGGATGCTTCGGTGAAGTCCGGCGGTTACGATCTGCTTCGCGACGGCAAGCGCCAAACGATGGAGCTGCTGCAGCAGGAGGGGCGTCCTTCGGCGCTCTTTTGCTGTAACGATCTGCTCGCCATTGGCGCGCTGCAAGCGGCCAAGGCTTTGGGTTTGCGCGTACCGGAGGACGTGTCGATCGTCGGCTTCGACGATACGATTTTGGCCTCGGTCACAGACCCGCCTTTGACCACGATCGCCCAGCCGATAGAGGCGATGGGGAAGCTGGCTGTTGATCTTGTGATCGCGCAGCTCGCGAACAAGGGGGACGCCAAGCCAGAGCAAGTGCTTAAACCGGAGCTCGTTGTACGCAAGTCTACCGGAGCGGTAAGCGAGTAAACAAGCAGGGACCAGTCGACGATTGTCGAATGGTCCTTTCTTGTTTACTTGGAAGGTGATATTCTTGTCTTATAACGTTGTTTTGGCATTCATTATAAAATGGGGGGGAGATTTTTTTGGAAGCTAATAAGTCCTGTTGTTCAGCAAGTCGAGATTCAGCTACACAAGTTCACTCCGACGCTCCGACACCTGTTCAGTCTCAGTCTCAGGCTCAAGCTCAGGCGGTTGAATCTAACGATCGTCAAGTTTCGGACAAGTCGGGCATGATCTATTTGGAGGGGGGCACGTTCCTGATGGGGACGGACGACCAAGAGGGTTTCCCAGCCGATGGTGAAGGACCGGTACGAGAGGTGACCATCAAGCCTTTTTACATAGATCCATGTACGGTAACCAATGCGGAATTCAAACAATTTATTGATCAAACGGGGTATCGCACCGAAGCGGAATCGTTCGGATGGTCGTTTGTTTTTCATCTGTTTGTATCTGAAGCCACAGCTCAAAAGGTGAAATCCGCCGTGCAGCAAACACCATGGTGGTGGGTTGTCGAGGGAGCCGACTGGCAGCATCCGGAAGGACCGGACTCCAATGTGGAAGATCGATGGGATCATCCGGTCATCCACGTGTCCTACCAAGATGCGCTAGCTTATTGCAAATGGTCGGGTAAACGCCTTCCTACAGAGGCCGAATGGGAGTATGCCGCAAGAGGCGGTTTGGTGCAAAAGCGCTACCCCTGGGGGGATGAACTGAAGCCGGGCGGCCAGCATAGATGCAACATTTGGCAGGGGAAATTCCCAATTAAGAATAACGCTAGCGACGGCTATGCAGGTACCGCGCCGGTACGAGCATTCGAGCCTAATGGCTACGGATTGTATAATGTTTCGGGCAACGTTTGGGAGTGGTGTTCGGACTGGTTCAGCCCGGACTATCATGTGAAAGCCAAACGAGTGAATCCTGCAGGACCTCCGTCCGGTCAAGCCCGTGTGATGCGTGGAGGCTCCTATTTGTGCCACAAATCGTATTGCAACCGGTATCGGGTAGCTGCGAGAAGCAAGAACACACCGGATAGCTCCACAGGAAATATTGGATTCCGCTGCGCTTCCGATGTTGAATAGAGACGATGGTTCACGATAGGAGGTTCGGCTTACTGTGATCAAGTGTAGACATTGTTTCAAAATGACTGATCTACAATTGCAGAAGTGTTCGCACTGCGGAGTGGTGCTCGGTTATTCGGTTGCAGAGAAATTTGATCTACTCGCTGAATCGGTTGAGCATGCACTGAAAAAGGAATTGGAAGCTAGAAGAAAGCTGAAGCATTGAATGGGAATAGTCACATGAAAGGTCGCCTACAAGGCGGCCTTTTTTTGATTTGCTTGTGGTTAGTTATTAGCGCCGATTACTCCAGTTATTTCATGTGAACAAAACCTAATAACTGGAAATTCTGCCGCTAATTTCACGAGTGTATCAGTTTTCGGGCAATCATCGACGATTTAGCTGGAGCTTCCACTGTTATTACCTTCCACACCACTGGGTAGCGTAGAATAACGGTAGTTTTTCCATTTTATATTAAATCAGAAGGCTGTTGACTGTTATTCAACCGCAAAATAGTCGTATTTTTGCACAAGATGTGTGCACATTTCGAAGGAGAATATTGGTAAGCTTGAACCAATAAGCTGAAGGAGGAAATAAGCATGCTCAAAGTAGCTATTATTGGTGCAGGGGCCATATCGAACGCACATATCGAAGCCTATTTGAAATTTCCGGAGCGCTGCCAAATTGTGGCGATTAGTGATATCTACGTGGACAAGGCGCAGGAACGAATTGACCAACATGGGCTGAATGCCAAGGCTGTCAAGGATTATAAAGAACTGCTCACGGGGGAAATTGACCTCGTTTCCATTTGTACACCACCGTATACCCATGCTTCATTGGCTGTCGAATTTATGGAGGCTAACACACATGTCATGGTGGAAAAGCCGATGGCGTCTTCGCTTGAAGAGTGCGATACGATGAATGAAGTGTCGCAGCGCACAGGCAAGCTGTTGTCCGTTGTGGCTCAAAATCGTTTCAAAACGCCGATGATGAAAATGAAGTCTGTCCTGGAAAGCGGACTTATGGGGAATATTTTGCACGTGCAGGTCGATTCGTTCTGGTGGCGCGGTCATTCGTATTATGATCTCTGGTGGCGCGGCACATGGGAAAAAGAAGGCGGCGGCCCGACACTGAACCACGCCGTGCATCATATTGATGCGCTGCTGTGGATGATGGGCAGCCCGAGTGAAGTACAGGCATTCATGAGCAATGTTGCGCATGATAATGCCGAAGTGGAAGATCTGTCGATCGGTATGCTGCGTTACGCTAACGGATCGCTTGGTCAACTAACCTCCTCTGTGGTTCATCACGGAGAGGAGCAGCAGTTGATTTTCCAAGGCGCTAAAGCGCGCGTCTCCACACCTTGGAAAGTGAAAGCATCGAACTCAAAAGCGAACGGCTTCCCTGAGCCGAACCCAGCATTGGAGTCACAGCTGCAGGCTCTCTATGATGCCCTGCCGGACGTTGTGCATGAAGGCCATGCGGGCCAAATCGATAATGTGCTTACCGCCATTGAGACAGGTGCGCCTCTCTTAATCGATGGGGTGAGCGGCAGACAAACACTCGAATTAATTACAGCTATTTATAAATCGGCAAGCACTGGACAATTGGTGAAATTCCCGATCGGCCCTGAGGATGCTTTCTATACCCGTGAAGGTGTTCAGGCGAATGCAATCCATTTCTATGAAAAAAAGAAGTCGATCGAGAATTTTGCAACGACCACCATCTCGACAGGAAGCAGCTACAAATAAGGATGCCGCTTACCGAGGCTATCAGCGCTGCTTCTGCCATTGCAGGCGGAATTGATGGGGCGTGCTGCCCATACGGCTTTTAAACATTTTACAGAAGTAGGAACTGTTCGTAATCCCGATGTTTTCGGCGATTTGTGCGATCGACTGCTCGGTTGAAGTTAACAGCATGACAGCTTGCTGCATTCTACGTGCGGTCACATAATCGGAAATGCTGCTGCCTGTACACTCTTTGAACAAATGAGAGAGATGGTAAGGGGACAGGTGAAGCTCGCTAGCCATGTGCTCAAGTCGAAGCGGTTCCGTGTAGTGCCCTTCGAGCCAGCCCAGAATACGCTCAGCCTGATGCTTATGGCGTGTGTGGCCGGAGTCGAACTGCACATCGCTTCGTTCCCATATTTGCCGTAAAGCTCGGAAAAAAGCAACGAGGAATAACGAAAATTCCTCCAGCTCGTCTTTCTTCGCTAATGTCGGTATTTTCTCTTCCAGGCTTGGAAAAAGGGAAAGCAGCGGCTCCGGCTCGCTGATATTGTAGATGCATGGCGCAGGCAGCTTGCTCGTGTGCATTTGCTTGAAAAATGTCAGCAGCTTCGGCCATCTCTCAAAATAAGATTCATAGAGATAGGGCTCGAAGTGTACAATTGAGCGGATGAAAGGCGTGTCGGGACTTACTTGGATATGGTGCAGCTGATAGGGTTGGAAAACACAAAGCATGCCGGCGGTAACCTCATAGCTTTGTTGATCGACAATCAGCGTACCCTTTCCTTCGTGTACAAACAAAATTTCTACGCCTTGATGTGCATGAAAGGTGCCATGAAACTGTTCGTTGCCGATCGTTTGACGGCGGTACGCAAAGTAAAGCGGACTCTCGCTGAAGCTAAGATTCTGAATATACGTCATCTGAAGCACGTCCCTCTGCTGCCGCGGCAGCGTTAAAAGAGCTTAATCCCAGCTTGCCAAAGCGGATGGATTAAGCTTTTTTGGTCTTCTTATTCCGCCGTTACCTTTTGCATTTTGGCAGGGTTGTTGATTTTGTAAGGTACAGGATGCTTGCTAAGCTTCTTAGCTACGATTTTGCACTCAAAGGTGACGGTATCTCCGACTTCGAGTTCCAACTTTTTGAGCGTGTTGCTGTGACTGGACCAGGCTGTGCCGATCTCCATGGCAGGTTCCGTGATGGAAACAGCCTCATAAATGATAACTTCATCATCATTATCGGAGAAATTGTTAGGGACGGTCGTAAATTCCTGCACCGTAGCGATCATTTTAACTTTATCTTCAGGCAGCTCCAGCTTCGGGGCCTTTTCTTTTTTTGCTGCTTTTTCTTTCGGCTGTTTTGTTTTCGGAGCTTTCGCTTGTTCAGCTTCTTGCTCGGCTGGAGCGGAGTCGTCTGCGATGGATTCTACAGCAGCGGGAGCTACGGTTTCAGACTCTGCCGCGTCAGTTCCAGTAGTCTCGTCTGTGGCAGCCGTCAGTCTTTGGCTATAATTGGCCGCCTGCATCTCCTTCAGATAAGAGGGGTGAATGCAGTGCAGCTGCTTATTGTCGAATTCGATGACAGCGGTCATTTTATCTACCAAGCCGACGATATCGCAAGACAAGTTCATGCCGTTGTTTTTGTAGTAAAAGGTTTTCGTTTTGGCCGCTTTCTCAGAAAGTAAGCCCCATTCTTTACACTGCTCCAATTGTTCGGTTTCATCCTCGAAGGTTGTGTAGGTTTCGGGCTGAATGGTGAATGCATGTACCATGTTCGTGCCGCCTTTCTATGTATTTATGGTAGAAGGTTCTTTTATTGTTCTAATCGGAAGTCATCCGTTTTCTCGCCGTCTTCCCAAATTTCCACAAACAGGGCTTCGCTGTTATCGAAATCAGCGGGCGTGAACGACAGCGCTTTCTCCTCGTCTGTGCCTACATAAACATTTTCCATTTCTTCGCCGTCGAAAGAGAGGATGACGTAAATTTTCATGTCAAAATGCCTCCAAATAAGTTGATATGGATCATTATAACACAATCGCTGAAAACTTCGCATGAGGTGGCTTTTTTAGGATGACATGAAAAACAAGCCGCCATTAGGCAGCTTGTTTTTTTGTCGCATTTTATACGCAGAGAAGTGGAGTCTAGCAATGTTAGTAGTGAAGGGACAGACCATATTCCCCTGATGCTGAAGAAGAATTGTTAAGTAGCGCTACAAACCCGATATCACCGTAAGTTCTTGTAAATGTACTGCCTACCGGCACTGTAAAAGTATCGATAGAAGCTCCGATTGAGTTGCGAATCGTCACATCTACGTTTCCTCCACCGGATGCTTTTACACTAACAGAACCGCTAATTGGCAATGGCGGGATGGCAGGAGCTGAAGTATTAATTGCGTACACGGTTAATGACATGCCGGCCGTTATCATAAACGTACCGCAAATATCGTCATTATAAGGATTTCTGTTGTTGCATAGACAAGGCATACAATCATCTCCTACGGATCTGAGTTTTGAAAAATCTTTACCTTACTATTAATGCGTCCTGATTGTAGTTGGTATAGATACTAACATAGCAGCTCGTCTATATTTAGAAATATGTTCAAAAACCTACCAACTCTATGATTTGCAAGTGATTTGCTCCATCTCTTCTTTTACTAGGCAGATCTCGTCTTTGCGAGGGATGTCACTTAGGATTTGCGGTCGCAGCTTAACGACAGTTATTTTTTTCTTAGGATGCTTACGTTTTTTTATCGTGAAAAAATAATGTGCGGTGATGGAGTACTGGCCTACGCTTTTAATCTCTGCAGAACTTGAGGAGCTTATTTCTAGGCTTGCGACAGCTCCCAATGTAATGGATTTCGTTTGATTAAGTTCCGTTAGTGTAAACAAGGTGATATCGGAAATCCCATCCCCTGTTGTATCAGCTTTAACCGTCAACGTACAATGCGGACTCTGGTTCCGTACCGTAATCGTTCCAAAGGGAAGATTGCGCCCCGTATTGGCCGTCCGCCAGTATTCCACACTTTCGCCATTGCTTTCTTGTGAAATACTGCCGCAGATTTCATCCGTTACGAGTCGTTTTCGAAGTGGAGATGCTTTCCTCTTTCTACAGATGAATTTTTTTGTTCTGCAAATTTTGCATGATTTTCTAACACGTCTTTTATGGCATGGCAAAGAAACCACCTCCTATACACCAATCTATGGATGAAGCCCCGGAGATGGTTGGACGACTTGACTAATGAATACATCCATGTTTGTTTCCAATGCCTTTTGCACTGGCTTAAAATCGCGCCAAAGTTCATATACATCAATACAAGCTCGAACGCCAGTGATGGGCCAGGGAGTTATTCAGCAAGCGGCTGCGGGGAATAGGATTGAGGGGGTTTCCAGGATGTTGATTGCGGTTATTTGCGTAGTCGGGTGTCTCTGCGGTTTTATACTGTTCAGAAAAAATGTGATTCGGCCAGGTTATGTCCCAGGCGCAGATAAAGTGAAGCTGTCCGTCATCATTCCAGCCAGAAATGAAGCGTGCAATTTACCTCATCTGCTTCACGCGCTCAAAATACAAACCCTGGAACCCTTCGAAATTATCGTCGTAGATGATTTCTCGGAGGATGACACCAGGGAGATTGCGGAGAGCTACGGAGTTACCGTTATCTCCAATCCCAGCCTTCCGGAGGGGTGGACGGGCAAAAATTGGGCCGTATGGAACGGCTATTTACAGGCCACCGGGGATATGATCGTCTTTCTTGACGCCGACATTCGATTGGTGCCACGCGCACTAGAAATGTTAATCATGGCTAGACAGCAAGCCGGAGGGGTCATCTCGGTTGTGCCATTTCACTACACGGTGAGTTTCGGTGAAAGGTTAGCTCTCATTTTTAACTTCTTAGGGGTGTTCGCTTTCACATCACCAATAGAGAAAGACAGTCCTAATAAGGGGCTTTACGGTTCCTGTATTTTAACAACAAGAGCAGATTACGAAGCGATTAAAGGTCACGAAAGCGTCAAAGCGGAGATGTTGGACGACCTGAACCTCGGAGCCGCCTTTCGCAAAGCCGGTATCCGAGTGACGAATTTCATTGGTTACGGTCTTGTTTCCTTCCGTATGTATGCGCAGGGGATGAAAAGTCGCATTCAAGGCTTTGGTAAAGGGGCCGCCCTCGGAACATCCAAACTGAAAGGCGGAACGATCGCGCTTATTGCCCTGTGGGTACTCGGTCTCGTTGCCTCGGAAACGTTCTTTTTATTTTTGAATACGTCCTGGTGGCTTCCTTTATTTATGGGCTATTTGATCTACATGATGCAGCTGTTTTATTTTGTCAGGTATGTGGGGAAGTTTGGTGTCATCATGCCCATTTTGCATATCTTTTCCACAATATTTATGGTTGTTGTCATGCTGTATTCCGTTTATCAAGTGGTGTTTCTGGGCCATGTAGCATGGAAAGGAAGGAATGTCAAAGTAGGAAGCAGGCGGGAGCTATGACCATCGTATGGATAGCTTGCGCTTTTTTATCAGGCGCTCTGATGTTTTCTTATTGGCTTGGACTACTGGCCAGACACCATCTAGATCACATTGGAGATGGAAACCCAGGGGCATTGAACTTGTGGAGAGCAGCGGGGTATCGGATCGGGCTTGCGGGCATTATTCTCGACTTTTTAAAAGGGTACCTGGTGCTGGTTTGGCTCTTAGGATTTAGTTTGGACAATACGCGTGTTCAAGGTTATGCCTTGATTCCTGTCGCGCTGGCACCGATTGTAGGGCATGCCTTTTCGCCATTTCTGAAAGGGAAAGGAGGCAAAGCGATTGCCGTTACTTTCGGTGTTTGGAGCGCGCTGACGAAGTTTGAGGCTTCCCTTGCACTAGCGGTTATATTGGCCGTAAGCGTAGCCGTAACGAAGCTGGCGACAAGAGGAAAGCCCACTTCCTCCTCGGCGGATGGCTTACAAGTGGTAATAGGTATGCTGCTTCTAGGTGTGTATTTGTATATAGGCAGTTATATGGAATCCATCATGTGGGTGTGGCTGGGGAATTCTGTGCTGATTGCGTATAAGCATCGAAAGGAGCTTGCCTTTTATTTGGCAAAAAAGCAGCCCAAGCCGGGCGGTGAGTAAATGCTGGCAGCATGCAGCCCGTAAGGAAAAAGGGGTCACTACGATCTGATTACATACTAGTCCCGACGAAGGGTAAAACTAGGAAATAATCAGAAAGGAGTGACCCCTTCGCATGGATGACAGCTTTCGTTTAAAAGAGGAACGCCTAAACGCTTTAAGTCACGGAATCGGCGCCGCGCTAAGCGCCTTCGGTCTTGTGCTGCTCCTTCAGCGAGCCGCCCTGTTCGAAGATTTTGCTTATACAGTTAGCAATACGATTTACGGCTTATCTTTTTGCATGGTATATCTGTCCTCCACACTCCTGCATTGCTCACGTTCGCGCAAGTGGGGGGAGCGTTTCGAAATGCTGGATCATGCGGCTATTTTCATCGCCATTGCGGGTTCCTACACGCCATTCTTGATGATTACTCTTCAGGGCCCATTAGGCTACTCTATGCTGATGTTGGTCTGGGTGCTTGCTTTGGGGGGCGTGCGCTACATCAAGTTCATCATTCGGCGATTTATCCCTTGGGGTCTGTTCCTCTACTTGCTGCTGGCCGGGTTCATGGCCTCGTTGATTTCACCGCTGCAGGAAAGGCTTCCTCTAATCGCTATTACTTGGATCGTCACCGGCGTTATTCTGTACAGTATCGGATTATTATTTTTTCTATGGCGGAAATTGCGCTACCATCATCTGGTCTGGCATGTGTTCGTTGTTGCGGGCAGCAGCTGCCATTTCGTTGCTGTCTACGCGTACGTGATGCCCGCGGTACTTTAACTTACAGGCTGGGAACCGATCCGTTTAATGCTAAATTCCTGATGCCCCAGAATTTCTGCCTACGTTCGTTTACCTTCCTCAATGTCACAGATTTCACGCCAGATGCGCTCGCCTGCTTGCTCTAAATGTAAAGTGCGGCGAGCATTTTCCTCACATTCACCTCCTTTCTACAAATAATGGCAGGCTAGTCAGGTAATCAACAATCTCCTCCGAACTTGAGAAGGCGGATAACTCTTATATTTTTTATAAAGTTTTGTAAAATAGTTCGCGTTCCCGCAGCCGATGTTTTCGGCAATCTCGGTTACAGTCCATTCCGTTTCACGCAGCAAACGGTCTGCTTCGTTAATCCGCAGCCAGTTGACAAAATCGACAAAAGTTCGTCCGGTCAGCTTTTTAAACGTTTTGCAAAAATGGTACGGATTGAGGTTGACCATCTTCGCCGCCTGATCAACGGAGAGCGGATCCGCAAGATGAGCCTCAATGTGCTGAATTAACGGCTTAAATGATTCAGAATGCCTCAGGGGAGCGGGTTTATCCACGAACTTGTCAGGCAGAAATTGTCTGGAGAGCAAGGCGAACAGAAGATGAAAGTTATGTTTGATGATCAGCTCGTAGGCAGCAGCCGGGTGCTCAAACTCATGGGTAGATTCACGAATGAGCCGCCGAAATGGGGCTCCTTGTTCGTCGCTTGCGCTAATCTTAACGGGCAGTTGCGCGCGTCCGTCCAAGAAAGGCAGCATGTAACGCTCATAGACAGGATCGGGGTGCAACATTCGAAGGAGGGAGGCGTTGAAGACAACGGCTACGAATTCCACGTCTTCGTCGGATGCATTATAGCCGACATGCAGCGCCCCGGCAGGGACGAATAGCAGGTCCCCGGCGCTCGCCTCGTAAGGGCGGCTATCGATATGAAACTGTGCTTTACCAGCTTGCATATCAATAATCTCGAAGTGCTCATGCCAATGGAGATATAAAATATTGTCGTCTTTTTTGGCCATCCTAGATCGATTACGGTAAAACCGAATCGGATAGTTGCTGTCCCAGAGAGGTGTTTTCTCCCTTAAATCTTGGGGGTAAGTCATGCGCAGCCTCGCTTTCTAGTTGTCAGAGTAATAATGCTTGTTTAGCAAGATCAGATAGATTTATTGAAAAGATTACCGATTGTGATGACATTGTGCCTTCATTTTAGAGCAAGATTGGTGTGGTTTTCAATAGTAGAAAGGTTTTGGGCCTATCAAAGAGAATAAATACTCATAAAGGTACTTTGGGAGGTAAATATGACCAATCTATTGCATGTTGAAAACCAGCTGGAACTTTCCTGGATGAATAAGCCAGAACAGTGGAGATTGACAGAAGACGGGGGAATGATCGTTACTGCTCCTCCAGGCGCCGATTATTTTTGCGATCCTGCTGGAAAGCATATTTGTGCGTCGGCTCCTTTTTTGTACACGTTTGTGCAGCAATCTTTTGAAATGACAACGCAGCTTACCGTTGAAATGAAAAATAAATATGATTCGGGATGCTTAATGCTTCTAGTAGACGAAAACAATTGGTGTAAATTGTGTTTTGAATATAACGGTAAAGTGCCAACGATTGTTTCTGTCGTGACAAAAGATGGTGTCTCCGATGACTGTAATTCAGAAATCGTTCATGTGGCTAACCCGTATCTGAGAATCCGTAAAGTCGACGATTGCGTATCCTTTTTTTACTCACAGGATGGTGAAGAATGGACGTTAGTTCGTTATTTCGGGATGCGTACTCCAAGTGAATGTAAGGCTGGGCTTGTCGCTCAATCCCCACAAGGAACAGGGAGCACTACGCACTTTATGAACTTAATGGTTACTGAGACCAAACCTCAGAGCCGATTTGGCCTTAAAGCCATTATCTTTGATTTTGACGGATTGATTATGGATACAGAAACTCCTTGGTACTACGCTTTTAAAGACATATATCAGGAACACGGAATCGAACTTTCACTTGAGCTTTGGTGTAAAAATGTAGGCACTTCTTTTGATGAGTTTAATCCTTATGTTTATCTGGAAAGCTCCATCCAAAAACCCTTGGATCATGGATATATCAAACAGTTGTCTCACGAAAAGTATGCCGTTTATTTAGGAGAAGCTCAGCTGCTTCCCGGTGTGCTTAATGTACTGAAAGCAGCCAAATCGAGAGGTCTACGAATTGGGTTAGCATCCAGTTCAACACGTGAGTGGGTTCACAAATACTTGAAGCAACAAGGTATATTCTCATATTTTGATGTGATTCATACAGCTGATGATGTCAAGAGGGTGAAGCCTGATCCAGAGCTTTATACATTAACACTGGACAAGCTTGGCGTAGCAGCCGGGGAGGCTCTCGTTTTTGAAGATTCACCTAATGGGTTGAAGGCTGCCAAGGCAGCTGGTATCCGATGCGTGATCGTGCCGAATGAGGTTACGCGGAACTTGGAGTTTATCGCACATGATCTGAGAGTTGCCTCGCTGGATGAATTCGATCTGGAGGTGTTTTAGGAGGTTATCTTAGTTTTGTGCTAGCTCTGATTAAGAATGTCTATTAAGTATCTCATTTGACTTTTCTATAATAAGGGTAAGGTTACAGCATTCAAAACACGCCAAGGAGGCAGGAACAATGCAGGAGAAACAACCTTTACTATTGACGGATGAGCAAATGAGAGAATTTATTACGAATGGGTGTCTAATTCTTAAAACGGATTTTTCCCATGCGTTTCATGACAATCTGCTTGAGCAATTAAATACGGTGTATGCAGAAGAGGGGAATCCTGGAAATAACTTGCTGCCGCGTATCCGAGAGCTGCAAAAAGTATTTGACCATCCCGTTGTTACTGGAGCACTAACAAGCGTGTTAGGTCCAAATTATATGATGCATGCACACAGACATGGGCATTTCAATGCCCTGCCTACTGCAGGCGGCTGGCATAAAGACAGCTATTGGGGCTATGACCGCGTGCGCAATCATCACCCGAATTGGGCAATGATTATGTATTTCCCGCAAGATACACCGGTAGATTTGGGGCCGACAGGCATTATGCCAGGCACGCAAAATCACCAGAAGCGGGCTTTTGAAGCGAATGAGCATCCGGCTGAAGTTTTGGCAAGCGGCGAGGCAGGCACTTTCGCGTTGATCCATTATGATATCTGGCATCGTTCCACTCCGAACATTCTTGGAAAACCGCGTTATATGCTGAAGTTTGAGTTCATGCGTACTGAACTGCCTAAACAGCCAAGCTGGAATAATCAAGAACGCGAATGGAAGAAACCGGCGAACTTGCTAGCACCGCTTGCTGCGCATGACTTGATGTGGGAAGAGACGTGGAACTGGTTATCCGGTGAACTCTGCTCCTTGGCGGGAACGGCTTCATCCGATCCGCAGGAAGTTCAGGAACTGGCGGGGAAATTGAGCGGTGAGGAAACGATCGCCATCAATGCCTCTTATGATCTTGCACGTAGAGGCCAGGCTGGCGTGAATGCTCTGCTGGACGGACTCCGCAGCGATGATGTTCATGTATCGCGAATCTCCGCGTATGGATTGGCTGTTGCTGGAAGCGAGGCGGTTGACGGGTTGATTGCTGCGCTGAACCATGAGAATGTAAATACAGTAACGCATGCGGTTTTTGCTCTGGGAGAATTGAGCGGGCTAGCAGCCAAAGCGGTTCCAGCTCTTACCGAGCTGCTTGATCACCCGGAGGATAAAATACGCAGCGCTGTTGTGGATGCACTTGGTTTCATGAACTCGCCTGTTGAGGACGTCGTTGCCAGCTTAACTCGCGGTCTTCAAGATCAGAACGCACAAGTGCGCTTCATGTCCAGTCTATCGTTATCCCGCTTGGGCGCTTCCGCAGAATCGGCTGTTCCGCAATTGGAAATCGCGTTGGATGACGAGAACCGATACGTTCGTGCGCATGCCGCAGAAACGTTGAATTACATCGGCACAGATCGGGCGAAAAACTCGCTGATCCGTTTCCTGTTGAACAACCGCTGGTGCTCCACGACGACAAAGGCAAATGCCTTCTATCCGTAAGCTGCAAGAAATTGCATAGGCACGCTGATATACAAAAGAGGCCGTCTCTCAGCCATGTTTCATGGTTTGGAGGCGGCCTCGTCTTTTAGTTATGGGCTATTTTCCATGGTTTTTAGTCTCAAATCACGGAAAGCCGTAGGCTTAAATCCGGTCTGCTCTCGGAACATACGGGAAAAATACGATAATTCCATCCCTAACGCATCAGCGATTTGCGAAACGTTCAATTCCGTCGTCATAAGCAAATCTTTGGCTTTTTCGGAACGCAGATGATTCATGTATTGGATAGGCGAGTAGCCCGTGAATTGCTTGAAAGCATTGATAAAATAATTAGGATGGTAATGAGCTATGCGTGAAAGTGTATCCACGGACACATTTTCGGCAATATGCTGTTCCATGTACAGCAAGACTTTATTCATTTTTTCAAAAGTCGGCGTGGAGGTCAGGTTCAGCTTGATGGATTGATTTTGCTCAATAAAATCGGCAATAAACGTCATCAGAATGGAGTAAGCTCGGAACTCTGAGGTGATGCTATCGCTCTGGCTGTAAGCAATCAATTGTTCGAAAGCTTTCACGAGCTCTTCCGGATTCTGAACTTTCAAGCAAGGCGAGGTTTGCAAAATTTGAAACAAATCCAAATCTCCGATTTTGGCGGAAAAATGGCACCAATACTTGCCGAAAGTATTGTCGCTTATCGTGCCATAAGCCTGGTCGCTTCCAGCTGGCAACAAATACAGCTCCCCGGGTTTCGGGAAGTAAGTCTGATCCCCGATCCTGACATAGCCTTCACCTTCGCAGATAAAATAAAGTCGGTTAAACGGACAGGCGGGATTCTCATCTGTCCAAGACTTTTGGACTTTGGTATAGGCCGCGTAGGATAGATCCAGCTTTGCCTTGGCGAGGTACTTCTTCCAGAACGTGCGTTCGCTCGTGTTCATTCCGTTCTTCATAGCCTATATTCCTTTCACGAATATTCGGGCATCGCCTACAGTCCTAAGTCTAATCCACAGTGCTCAATTACTCGTTCGTCAGCTTTAACTTATCCAGCAGTTTGAAAAACAGGCTAAGCACAATAGCGACAATAGTGGCCAGCGCCATGCCCTTCAATTCAAAATTCCCCAACTTCAACGTTGCACCGCTAAGACCGATGACAAGAACCGACGTTGTCAGAATCAGATTGATCGGTTTGGAATAATCCACTTTCGTTTCCACGAGCATCCGAATACCGGAAGCGGCGATGATGCCGAACAGCAACATGGAAACGCCTCCCATGACAGCTGTGGGAATCGTTTGAATCAAGGCTGAGATTTTCCCCACAAAAGAGAGCACAATCGCCAGGATCGCAGCTCCGCCAATGACCCAAACCGAGTACACACGGCTAATCGCCATGACGCCGATGTTTTCACCGTACGTTGTATTTGGCGTGGACCCAACCAAGGAAGACAGCATCGTGGAGATCCCGTTTCCAAGTAAAGATCTGCTTAGACCCGGGTCTTTGGATAAATCTTTGCCCACCATATTGCTGGTTACGATTAAATGGCCGATATGCTCTGCAATGACAACAAGTGCCGCAGGGGCAATGATTAATATACTTGCTAAATCAAACGTTGGCGAATAGAAAGTAGGAAGTTGAAGCCATTGTGCGGCGCTTAAAGTTTCTTGAATATGTACTAAACCAAGTAATGCTGCAAGTACGTACCCCAGGATGATAGCTACCAGAATAGGGATGACCTTCAACAGCCCTCGAAATACGATGGAACCAACCACGCCTACTAAAAAGGTGAAAATAGAAACCGTAATCACGGTCATATCGGGAACCCAGGCTTCTTTGGCATCGGCAGGAGCGATTATGCCGGCCATCGAAGCGGCTGTGGGCACTAGCTCCAGCCCGATAACGGACACGATAGCGCCCATCGCCGCAGGTGGGAAGACAACATCAATCCAGCGCGTTCCAACAAAGCGTATCAATAAAGCAATAATCGTAAAGATCAGACCCACGACTAGAAATCCGCCTAGTGCCGCACTGTAACCCTTTTGACCGAGGACGACGAAAACAGGCGAAAGGAAAGCGAAGCTGGACCCCAGGAAAGCGGGGATTTTGCCTTTTGTGATAAAAATATAGAGCAATGTGCCGATCCCATTCATCAACAATATCGTAGCTGGATCGACATGAAATAGAATCGGAACAAGCACGGTGGAGCCAAACATCGCAAATAAATGCTGCAAACTAAGGGGAATGCTTTCGCCTATGGAGGGGCGTTCATCAACTTGTATGATACGAGACACGGTATAAACTCCCTTTCTGTTTCTTCTCGTTCGATATCTTATCACAAAACGTGCTCGTAGGTAAGCCTTACCAATCTTTTCGCAGCGCAAATAAATCATGCAGCTCTTCATTCGAGAGCTCGGTAATCCAAGCTTCGGAGGTGGAAATCACATTTTCGCTGAGACTCATTTTACTCTCGAGCATCTCGTCGATTTTCTCCTCAAGCGTGCCCAACGAAATAAACTTATGCACTTGTACATTCCGTTTCTGACCCATCCGGTAAGCACGGTCTGTCGCTTGGTTTTCTACGGCTGGATTCCACCACCGGTCAAAATGGAACACGTGGTTGGCAGCGGTCAAGTTGAGACCGACACCGCCTGCTTTGAGCGACAGAATAAAGATGCCAGGCCCATCGGCAGCTTGGAACTTGTCAATCATCTTGTCGCGTTCTTGCTTCGGCGTGCTGCCGTTCAAGTACAACACGGGTTCGTCCCGTTGTGCCTGCAAAATATCGGCCAACAGTTTACCCATGCTGACATACTGTGTGAAGATTAGGCAGGAGTCGCCTTCATCCCGCAGTTCGCCAACCATTGCAACGAGCCGTTCGAGCTTAGCTGAACGTAAGATGAAGCTTTCCCGGCTGTCTTCGTTAAGCAGGCTTTCCTCGGAGATAGGAGCCTCCTTGGTCAGCAGAACAGGGTGATCGCAAAGCTGCTTAAGCTGTGTTAACGCAGAGAGAATCGCGCCTTTGCGCTCCATGCCTTCCAGCTTTTGCATGCGCTCCATGAGGTTTTTGACAGCTTGCTCATACAGCGCGCCTTGCTCGGCGGTCAAGTTCAAGTAGACCTTCATCTCCTGCTTTTCCGGCAAATCGAGCTGGATGGCGGGATCTTTCTTTTTCCGGCGCAGCATAAAAGGTTTGACGAGTTTCTGGAGCTGCATCGTCCGCTCCTCATCCTGGTGTTTCTCAATCGGATTCGCGAAACGATGCTGAAAGCCGCGCTGATTTCCCAAATAGCCGGGATTCAGGAAGTCATAGATCGACCACAGCTCTGATAACCGATTTTCGATCGGTGTGCCTGTCAGGGCGATGCGATGTTTGGCTTGAAGTGAACGCACGGCGGCGGACTGCTTGTTTTGGGCGTTCTTAATATTTTGCGCTTCGTCCAGACAAAGGGAGCTCCAGACCGTCTCCTGCAGCGTTTCTTGCTCCATAAGAGCGGTCGTGTATGAGGTCAGCACGATATCGGTGCCTTTCAAAGCTTCAGAAAGCGCTTCGCCGCTTAGACGGCCTTTGCCGTAATAAAGCAGCACCTTGAGATCCGGGGCAAAACGAACGAGTTCCTTCTGCCAATTGCCGAGTACAGAAGTGGGGCAAATCAGCAAAGCAGGCTGCTCGGATTCAGCTTGGTGATGCAGCAAATAGGTGATGAATTGAATGGTCTTCCCAAGCCCCATATCATCGGCAAGACAAGCGCCAAGCCCGAACTTTCTTAGGTAAGTTAACCATGTGAAACCTTCATGTTGATAGCTGCGCAGTTCAGCACGCAAGCCTGCTGGAACAGGAATCTCCTGCAGTTCCGACGGCTGTGCAAGTTGACGCAAAAGGCCCATCAGATGCGCGTTTAACTCAACTTCCATTTTGATGCGTTCTTCGTTCTCAGCGTCGTCCTCAGGTGATGAACTTCCCTTAGGCACGTTCTCTTTCTCTGATTCATTCAGCAGGTGGAGTTGGAAAATATCCAGCAAAGACAAACCTTCTTGCGGGTCAACGCTGGCCATCAGTCTGCGAATTTGCTCAAGCAGCGCCGGGTCCAGGTAGACCCACTGGCCGCGGAAGCGGATGAGGCGCTCATTGCGCGAAAGCATCGCAGCGAATTCCGCTTCGCTTAGATCCGCTTCGCCAATGGCAATCCGCCAGTCGAAGTCGACTAAGGCGTTCAGCCCGAAGAGCGACTGCCCTTTGCCTCCAGCTTCGGAGGATACCTTCGCGCGCAGCCGCGGCTTACGCTTGGAGGCGGCTTCCCACCAGCCGGGCAGCATAACATTCCAACCGCCGTCTAAAAGATGCCGGCTGTCTGTCGTTAAAAACGTCCAGGCAGATTCATCGCTTAGAGGCCTGGATAAGAGCTCTACGCCGCTGCTCCCGCTGGGCAGAGGTTCGGCTAGCCTGGCTGCCCAGCCGGCTGACCGTTCCAGCACATAGGGACTCCAGTTGGTGTCCCAAGTTCCTGCTGCGGTTCCGTCCGCAGCAAGACGAATCGGCGCGAGCACGGATCGATCCTGCTTGTCCTGCAGGACAAGGCGGAGTCGCCACGTGTCGTCCTCTTCATCAGGTTCCAGCAGCTGCAGCGCAGGCCGGAACGGAGCCGTATCAGGCCGCCATCCTAAGGAGGCGAGCCATTCTTCTTCCGTCAAAGTGACAGGCGAAGCGGAGCGTTGGAACAACGCGGGGTAGTCGCGGCGAAGATCGGAAATCGCGGCTTCACTTGCATAGTGCTCCGTGGTAACTACGGCGGAGAACGCTGCGCGCAGCCCGGCTAGGCCTTGACCAAGGGCGTCAAGGTTTTGAAAGGCTGCCCAATCGAACGATTTCAGCGCATCGGATTCGGCATCCCAAGTCCAACCCAGCGTCCCTTTGCGGAAATCGTGCAAGCTGGGTACATAGCGACCAGCTTGCGCTTCTTGGTAAAGAAGCGGTGCAAGCTCGCGCATTGCTTTCATGCCTTCATTCCCATCCTCAAAGCGCAGGATTTCCATGAAACCTGGTTCCGTGAAGTAGGGAAGCACCATATCCGCAGGGAGCACGACAACCGAGATGTCACCAGCCTGCTGCAGGTCCAAAGATGTGCCGTAATAGGAAGATTCGTGCCAAGCGAACATGAGATTTCGCAGCTTCTCACCAGGCACATCGCGGTCGTCAAGAAATCCCCAGAATAAAGCATCGCCGCTATCTGTTAATGTCATGCTCACTTGTAAATTGTGCAATATTGCGTTCATCCGAGCAGCTTTCCTTTCCTCAGTTCCTCTTGCAACGCCCGCAGTCTGCTGTGTCGATCAACGAAACCGGCAAAAAATGTTTCCCAATGACCGGGTTGCTTCATTTTCTTGTACACTTTTTCGAGTCTTTTCAAAAGCCTGACAGCAGCCTTATAGTCGTAACGGTTTTTCAAACCAACGTAATGGTTCACAGCTTGATGGTAATAGGGTAAAAGCAGCTGTGGCGCTTCTTTTTCGATCGGCTGAAGCACGCTGACCCGGTGAAAAAGCGGGTCATGGCCCTGAAGGATCTGCATTTCGAGCCAAGCCTTCCATTTGCCTTGCTCGTAGAGGACATTTTCAATGAGAGTGTATGACCGCGGCAGGAGACTTTCAAAGGCTTGCCACATCAGCTCCTCGGCCTCAGGAAAACGAGCGACAGCTTTTTGCCAATAATTCGCGTATGTATTGAGTTCACGGGTTCGTGGATTGTTGAAGAAGACGGCCGTTTTGGTTAGCCAGTCTACAAGTTCTTTCCAGTTGGCGTTATCCTGCAGATGGTCGAAGAACGTAACGAGAAGGTAGGCAGGCGTGTCTTTAAAGGTTAGCCCCTCCGCTAGTACTGCCCAAGCAATATTCGGTTGTGACGTCAGCAAGTGCAAGTAAGCTAGCGCAGCTGAAACCGAGGGCGTGGCGGCAGAGTCATCTGCGATCGATGTCTTTATAGCTTCAATTTCTTTAGGGGCGTAGGATAAAGCCGTTGCGATTTCTGAAGTCATCCATTCGTTCCAAAGTGCGCAGTAAACGCCAAAATCTTGATAACTGTGGCCTTTCTGATCAGCCATCTGCGTTCTGAGATAAGCGAATGTCGCCTCAAGGCGCTCGCTGGACTCGGAAAAGGCGAGTCGGTTAGCCTGCTCTTTTAACCAACTCAGAATCTCATCGTAAATCTTGTAGATTGCAGATGACGTAAAGAAGCTCGTCCCACCTTGTGTGTTTTGTCCTTTTATTTTCCTAAGAAGGAATAACGATTGATGCAGCTCGAAAAATCCCTGATCCTGTTCAGAAAAAGGAATGGCAACGTTCATTAAGGTGCTTAAATGGCTTCGCAACTGCTGAGCGTAAATGCCTTGATCGTAGCTAGGTTTTATGGAGACGGTGTATTGGTCCAGAAACTGCTGCCAGCCGCTAACAGACATAGTAGGCAAATTCATCATGGCGGATTCCGAGGTAGCTTGCGAAGCCGCGCGTTTGAGCTGCATTTTTGCATTCATAATCTGGGTTGCCGGGTATCCGAGCCGGTCCGCCAGTTCCATCATGACAGCGGCTTGGTGTTTGCAAGCGCCATGAACGGGGCATGTGCAGCTGCCTTCTTTCAACTTATTTAGGTTAAGCGATACACGATAAGCTTCAGATCCATCGACTTTGGCTTGCACCAAACGAGCGTCAGAGATGCTGAGGGAGATAACTTGTCCTTGTTTAAAATAGGTAAATCCTCTGGAAAGGGTCACATCCGAATAGGTTTCAGCGACATATTCGAGCAGCTTCAACCACTCTTCATCATTTAAAACAGTAGAAGTACTCATAGGAAGGCTCCTTGCTAATGAATAGAGTATCTAATAACCTTATAAGTATAAATAGTACAGCTAATATTGTAAATTTTGTTTCTTATTTAAATGGTTTTTTTGAAATTAGGGAAGGTAGAGTGAATAAATGAGAAAAAGAATAGTCATAATTGGAATAGGACTATTTGCTGTCTTTGTTCTATTACAGCTTCAATTTTAGCCCTATTGGGTAAATATCAAGCAAAGGCTACTTTTTTTCTAATAGGAAGCGAGCTTGAGAAAAATAGAGAAGCTGGGCAGCTGATCGCGAAGGCGGGGCATCAGATCGGAAATCATACCTTTCGCATCAACGAATGGTTTTCAAAAAGCCCTCTTTTATCCGCGAAGAAATTGAAAAAACGAATCAACTAATCCGCGAGACGGGTTATGAAGGTGAAATTGACTTTCGGCCGCCAAACGGTAAAAAGTTGATTGGCTTACCTTATTATTTACATAAGCAGCAGATTCAAACGATCATGTGGAATTTGGAGCCGGACACGAATTATCAAACAGCTTCCGACAAGGTTAACGAAGTCATTCAGCATGTGAAGCCAGGCTCTATCATTCTGCTGCATCCTATGTACGATAAGTCGGAGCTTCTTGCGATAGAAGGCATTCCGGATGCTTTGACGAAAGAAGGCTACACCTTTGTGACTGTCAATGACCTACAAAATAGATAATGTTCATTCAGCATGAGCCACATTGACAAAAGATACTGTAACATTTATAATTACAGTATAGCTAGTGAGTGATTAAAAATAACGCTAAAGGCGGTGCTGGATGATGAACTATCAAATCAGTGATTGGGTTACAGCCACTACGAATCAAGATGAAATGTTGCATGGGTATGTAGAATCCATGGATGTGCTTGGAGGTTTGACTCGCATTTACGTGATTGCATCCGACCGTGAATCGACGATTGGGAAAGTCATGGAAGTCAGCAACCAAGATGTTAAAAAATTGCCGCCAAGTTCCCTGGATATAGAAGAACAAGTGAGAAGCTTGATCGATGTCGCCCTCGCGGTAAGAGACGAAATGTGGTTCCTTGAATTGACGGGTAAACTGCTGGCGATTCAACAAAACGAGTCCAAGCGCAGCGAGCGCGATCATCTTCCGTCCCTAACGTTCAAAAACCGCTTAGGCGTTGATCAGCTATAATGAAAAGCCAATCCAAGACATGTGAAATATGTCGAGTGGATTGGCTTTTTTTGGTTGAAGGGGAGGGAGGAATGTGCCCCCGTGCATTACTGCACAGGCGCCTTTTTCACAACCTGCGGCCCTTTTACCATTTCCGCTTCAAACAGGGCTTGCAGCTCGGTAATTTTCCTTGGATCGGTAAGCGCCATTTTATCTTTAAAATACTGTTCTACAACGAGCTCCCAGGTAGGCACGACTTTCTGGGCCATAATGGAACGGATGGCTGTCTTCAGAAGCCGGCGTTCCTTAGCATTGCTGTAGACATCTACATATTGCTGTGTGCGCTCAAAATCAAGCTCCTGAAAGATTGCTTTGAACACGAGCGATGTCATCCGCGCATCATCCAGTGCTCTGTGGGCGGAGCCTTCCGCCTCGATTTGCAAATCAAGCAGGGCAGCCTCGACGCTGACGTCATTCGTTACATTTTTATAGCGGATAAACCCTTTCAGCAAGTCAAAATAGTTGGCATTCATCCAGTATGCATCGTCCAATTTGTGCATTCTCGTATCGAATACAATGCGTTTCAAATCTTCCCCGCCCCATGTAACAAGGAGAAAAGCATCACTCCGGTTCAGCCAGCTGATGAATTCCGCAATGACACTGCGAAAGCCGGCGGCGCCATCAATGTCTTCTTGCGGAATGCCCGTTTTCTTTTTAATAAACCCGTTTAATTTGGAGAAATAAACCGGCTTGATCAGAGATGAGAACTCATCGACCGGTTGAAGGGAGTCATTAAGGCGCACAGCCCCAATCTCGATGACCTCCATAGGTAAATCGCTCGCAAATTTGCGACCGTTAAATTCGATATCCAAAATAATGTAGTCCATGCTGCTTGCCCCCGTTCTTTCTATTCCTATCATTTTAACAGAAAATGTTTAGGCTGCCATCTTGGCTTTTCCATAGATTGCGCTAAGTACCAGGCTGAACAGCAGTCCGATAAAGGACATACCGGATATCCATAAATAAAGCGATTGACCGCCAAAGCTTTCATAGAACCACCCGCCCAGATAAGAGGCAACAATACCGGATACGCCGAAGAACAGCAGAGCAAGAACTGTTTGACCGGTCGCTCTCCACTCCTCAGGTACAATACGGTATAAGTATTGAATCGCCGCGGAATAAAAGATTGGAAAAGTGAAGGTTTGCAGAAGCTGTAAATAAACAAGTACATGAGGTTCTGTTATCCATGAGGACAATAAAAAGCGAATGAAGTAAAAGAATGCAGAAAATGCGATGATTTGGAGTTCCTTTCCTTTACGCAGCCACCAGAAACTTAGCGCAAAGACAAGAATTTCACTTCCTGCCGCTAAAAACCATGCTTGTCCGACCAGTTCAGGACTGCCGCCTAATTTTCGTATATATACGCCTAAAAATGTATCATTAATCCGTTGCGGAACGGCAACAATAAAGATTAACACCAGGAACCAAATTGTCTCTTTATTTCCTAGGAAATTACGTAAGCTTTTTAATGTGATTGGTTTTCCGGCAACTGGTGCATCTGGAAGTGATAGACAAATAATAAGGCTGATGACACCGATCCCTCCGAAAAGGTAACCCAAGCTGTTCAAGCCTAAATATTGAATCGCGTATCCAACGGCCAAGGACATGACGGCATAGCCAATCGCACCGAAAGTCCGTATGGAGCCATAACTGACGCCGTTCGCTTCCGCTGTTTGGAAGTTCAAGCTTTCCGTTAACGGATCAAGCGGCATAAGGAAAAAGTACAAAAACATCGTAAACAGAAGCAGTACAATGAAACTATTGGAGGTATACAAAAAATACCCAACAAGACTTGAACACACTAATAGAAGTAACATGACTTTCTTAATGGTTCTGGTCCTGTCACTAATCATGCCCCAAAGCGGCTGCGAGAAGATCGTAATGATTCCTCCTGTACCGATGATCAGACCGATTTTGGTCGCTGGAAGCCCTTGAGCATCTAGATAAACAGGGAGAAAAGATACGAACATGGCAAGCAGGGCAAAGTACAAAAAATTAAACGAACGTAAAAGATTTGAAGAATTCATGAGGTGATGACCGTAACCTTCCTGGTTGAAATTAGCTGATGTTTGCTGTAAAACTACATTCTAACACGATGCACGAAAGATTCCAAAAAGAAAAATGTCTCAGTTGCAAAAGAGGCGTGAAGTTGTTATGGACTCCATTGCAAATAGCGTCATCTCAGTCTGTTAGGTGACGAATAGGCTTTTTTTGCTAGGTCGGCTTTTTTTATCATCATTGGATCGGCGTTTTTTATATAACCAATTGCAAGAATTGAAGATTGCTTCGGAAGAGATGCGTCTTTTATGCTAGAAAAGCTGGTACGAAGCATTTGCTAGAACTTGTTTTCTCGCATGAAAAAAAGTCGATGAGGTGATCGTTTGGGAACAATGACAAAATTACTATCGGTCAGTATGGTCTCGAGTCTTCTAGTATCTTTTGTGCCCTTTTATGAAAGCGCTTATCCTAAAGCGGAGGCCGCTGCGGTCAACCTGCTGAGCAACGGCGGCTTCGAACAAGCAACAACAACGCTGGATGCGAGCTGGAACGGGGTGACAAGTCCTGCACCGGTCGGTTGGGGCTTATGGATTCCTACAGGGAGCGGCAAAGCACCCAATCAAACGGTGAATGTCTCCCTGGACTCAACTACCTTTCATGAAGGGAGTAAATCGCTTTTGTTTGACGCTTTTGCAACGAGCAGAGTTTCTGTCAATCAAAGCGTGTTGACGGTTACACCCGGCAAGTCCTATCGACTGAAAGTATGGGTGAAAACCGATAATGTCACGGGGACTGGTGCTTATTTTAGAACACAGTACTATAATACAAGCAAAGTAGGTGACGGCCCTGCATCCGCGAAATTGCTCGGTACGAAGGATTGGACGATGCAGCAAGTTTTTATGACAATTCCGGCAAATGTCACGAAGTTGGTGATAGAGCCGTTCCTAGAAACAGGCAAAGGGAAGGTATGGTTTGATGATATGAGTTTGGAGGAATATAACGGAGTTACAGGAATTACTTTGGATCAAAGTGCGTTTTCTATGGCTCAGGGGGCGTCAGTGGCGTTAGCGCCAACGTTTGTTCCAGCGAATGCGGCGGACAAATCGGTGATTTGGCGTTCATCGAACCCCAATACGGCAGTTGTGGATAACAGCGGAAATGTAACTGCTGTAGGGCTAGGCTCCACGACGATAACGGTGTCGACACCAGATGGAACAATCCAGGCAGATTGTCTCGTAAACGTTGAATCTGCCGAGCTTTTTCAATCCTATGCGCAGATGCGGGCCAAATGGTTCAACAAGCTGACAGGCGGTCCTAATTACGATGCCGCTGATCCTGATATTTCAGCTAACTTGGCCAAAATTGCCGATAGTGTTACGAACGCCGATGCGACCGGCTTCTGGGATACACTGAACAAATCCGCAGGCCGAACGCTGGTCTGGAACGATCTTGCCAGTACGACAGATTCCGCGCAAGTCACGACTTCGTACAGCAGATTGAGGACGATGGCGCTCGCCTATACGCTCAAGGGATCGAGCTTATATCATAATGAAACGCTTAAAGTAGACATTTTGAACACGTTGGATTGGCTGAACGCTAACCGTTACAACGAGTCCAAAACGGAGTACGGCAATTGGTGGGATTGGGAAATCGGCGCTCCGCAAATTATGAATGATATCCTCGTGCTGATGTATGAGCATTTGACACCTGCTCAAATTACAAAACATATGAAAGCGATCGACCGATTTGTCCCTGATCCGAAAAAGCGCACGCTTAATAATGTTGTTGAAACCGGCGCCAATCTGCTGGACAAGGCGCTTGTTGTTACAATGCGAGGCATCATCGGCAATAACAGTGCGAAAATTACGCAAGGCCGCGACCCGATTGGTCCCGAATTTGTTTATGCCAATCATGGAGACGGTGTATACCTAGATGGTTCATTAGTGCAGCATACGAATATTGCGTATACAGCAGGATATGGCGCTGTATGGCTAAGCCGAGCTGCTGATATGACGTACGTCCTTAATGGCTCCCCATGGCCTGTAACGGATCCTAATGTAAACAATGTGTACAAATGGGTTACAGACACGTTCGAACCTGTTATTTACAAAGGACTTTACATGGATATGGTGAACGGAAGGGGTATTTCCAGACAAGCAACAGGCAGCGCTAGAAGTACGATTACCACTTTGCTTCGTTTAGCGGAAGGAGCGCCGGCAGATGTTGCACTTTCGATTAAACGGATGGCCAAGGAATGGATTTTGAGCGATACGACCTACGCAAATTATGTGGATGGGCTGCCGATTTACGAGTTGACGTTGATCAAAGAGTTAATGAGCGATTCATCAATTCAGCGCAGAGGAGAATTAGAGCGGAATCAAGTATTTGCCGGCATGGATCGTGTGGTTCATTTGCGTGAAGGATATGGCTTTGGATTAAGCCTTTTTTCGAACCGAATTTCTGCTTTTGAAAAAGGAAATAACGAAAATCTCAAAGGCTGGTACACGGGAATCGGCATGACGTTCCTGTATGATCAGGATCTTAACCAGTACCGCAATGACTTCTGGCCGACTGTGGATTCCTTCCGATTGCCAGGCACTACGACGGATCAGTCAGGGAAAGGCGTGACTCCGGGCGAGTGGACCTCGTACATGAACGCGAAAAATTGGGTGGGCGGCTCCTCTATCGACGGCTTATATGGCGCCGCAGGCATGGACTTTTCGATGGATAAAGTGACAGGCAGTACGCTGCAAGGCAAAAAATCGTGGTTCATGTTCGACGATGAAATCGTCGCTTTAGGAGCTGGAATCTCGAAAAGCTCAGCGGCGAACGCGCCGGTTGAAACGATCATCGATAATCGAAAACTGGATGATGCCGGAGACAATGTGCTAACGATCAATGGTTCAGTGCAATCGAATCAGCCCGGCTGGTCAGGAACGCTAAATCAAGTGAACTGGGCTCATTTAGCCGGTAATGTGGCGAATTCAGATATCGGTTATTATTTCCCAGGGTCAGCTACCATCTATGGCTTGCGTGAAGCGAGAACGGGAAGCTGGCAAGAGATTAACAGCGGCCAATCGAATACGCCGATTACGCGTAATTATTTAAGCTTGGCTTTCGAACACGGGCAAAATCCGAACAATGCTTCCTATGCTTACGTCATGCTGCCACACAAGGATGCAGCGGCAACAGCGGCGTACAGCCAATCGCCGAATGTTGAGATTTTAAGTAATACAGCCGATTTGCATGCCGTGAAAGAAAAGCAGCTGGGCATTACAGCGGCTAACTTCTGGAACCCGGGTTCCGTGGCAGGCATTACCGCCAGCAATCCGGCATCTCTGATGGTGAAGGAATCGGAGTCCGAGCTTTCCATCGCGGTATCCGATCCAACACAAGCGCAGAGCATGATTTCACTTGAGCTGAATAAAACGGGCTTGCAGCTCGTAAGCAGTGACAGCACGATTTCTGTGCAGCAAACGTCTCCTAGCTTGAAGCTTGATATTCAGGTTGCCAATTCGTATGGTAAAACGCATGTCATTACCTTCAAGAAAGACAGCACAGCTCCTGTAACGACAGATGACGCGAAATCAGGATGGCAGCGCACGGCGCAAACGGTGACATTAACGGCAAGCGATGCTGGCAGCGGCGTACAAACAACCATGTACAACCTTGATAACGGTGCCTTCACAGAAGGGAACGCGGTTTCTGTTACGGATGATGGCGTGCATCAAATTCGATATTACAGTGTCGATCAAGCCGGCAACCAAGAATCAGTCAAAACGGTTGAAGTCAAAATCGATACCAAAGCGCCGGTCATTTCACCTTCGGTCACGATGGATGTTTATTGGACGGATGGCGGCAGTTTGACCTTCAACGTGAGTGATGAAATAAGCGGAGTCGTTGCCAAGTCAGTCAGCATTGACGGCGCTAGCGTTAACGATCCCTATACGTACAAACCTTTTACGTTCCGTATTGGTGATCATCCAATAAAAGTAACGGCAACGGATGCTGCCGGGAATAAAGCGACCGTGAGCTATGTGCTTAAGGTGCACATGGATGTCATGCATTTGGATGAAGCGGTTCGTTATGCTTATCAACAAGGCTGGATTACGAATCAAGGCATTTATAACAGCTTGTTAATGATGGTTGAGGCGTTGCAAAAGCACTTGGATGACAAGGGTGTCAAGGCGGCATTGAACGCTATTGAACAGCATGTTCGAGCTCAATCGGGTAAAAAAATCGACAGCAATTTTGCAACATTTTTATTGGATGCCATCTCAATTCTGAAGGCATAAACAAGATCATCGGGTTTTCCTACAAGTCATGAATATGACGGAGGGAAAGCCCTTTCTTTTTTTGTGGAAAGGCATTCCTGCTTCTTCCAATTCGTACGAGGACGGTTTACAATAACGGAAGAGGAGTTGATGTCTAATGGGTTCGAAGAACGTACAGCTGGTTCTGGACGCTAAAGCCACTCTAGGAGAAGGGCCAAGCTGGAACGAAGAGGAGAAAGCGCTTTATTGGGTTGACATTGTAGGAGAAAAGTTTTGCAGGTTTTATCCGGAGACCGGTCATAATGAGTCCTTTCTTATTGGCGAATATGTAGGTGCAGTTGTTTGCGCCGGGAAAGATGAGGTCGTTTTGGCGACACAATCCGGTTTCCAGTCCTATCACATGAAGCAGCGTACTTTAACACCTCTCGTTGATCCAGAAGCACACTTGCCTTCCAATCGGTTTAACGATGGAAAATGTGATAGCCATGGCCGGTTCTGGGCGGGAACGATGGAAATTATTGAAAAAGGGGCGACAGGCTCCCTCTATGTACTTGAAACAGATGGCAGCTACCGCAAAGTTCACGAAGACGTGGGTGTATCGAACGGGATTGCCTGGAGTCTTGACGAAAATGAGATGTACTATATTGATTCGATGAGAAAACAAGTGTTAGTTTTTGATTTTGACGCGGAAAAAGGAGAAATTAGCCGTCCTAGATTATTAATCGATTTCGCTGGCGAGCAAGGATTTCCAGACGGTATGACGATTGATGCGGAAGGGATGCTCTGGATTGCACACTGGGATGGCTGGCAGGTGTCACGCTGGAATCCCCGCACAGGCATGAAACTGGAGAGCATCGCGGTCCCCGCAGCGAAAGTAACTTCGTGTATTTTTGGCGGAGATGAGCTGGACACTTTATACATAACGAGCGCACGAAAAGGGCTGGAGGACGAAAAAGCAGGAGATCAGCCTCATGCCGGTGGCATTTTTGCAGTCAAACCTGGCGTTAAAGGAACGAAGACGCATGCATTCGGTACACCATATATCCAGCAAAAGGAGTAGTTTTATGTCAGTAGAATCTAATCAGCTAACCATTCAGTATATTGGACAGGTTGGCGTTATTTTGCGAAAAAACGACATGGCCATAGCCATTGACCCGTATTTGACGGATTCTGTCGATCAACTCGGAGGGTCTCCCGATAGGTTCTGGGTGAGAAGATATGCACCGCCGGTGAAACCCGAAACATTGACGGATCTGGATCTTGTCCTTTGTACGCACGAACATATGGATCATATGGATCCGGCGACGCTGCGGGTTATTGCGGAGGCGTCTCCGCATTGCCGCTTCGGCGCTCCTAAGGTTTGCTTGCCGGCACTGGAGGCAATGGGAATTGCACCTAATCGGCTGCAGGCGCTTGGTGTTCAAGAGGCTTGGCCGTTCGCTGAAGGGCTGAACATTCAACCGATACCTGCGTGGCATGAAGAGCGTGTGCAGGATGAAGCGGGCTGGGACCATTATTTGGGCTACATGCTCGAATGGGACAATTTATGTCTCTATCATGCAGGCGATACGCTTTTGACGGATGAATTGGTGAATACGCTGTCGGGTTACACGATTGATGTAGGCTTCCTGCCGATTAATGGCCGAGATATTTTCCGCAACAGACTTGGCGTCGTTGGCAATATGAATGCTTTGGAAGCGGCAGATTTGGCTGCGCATCTTCGTTTTGACATTGTGGTGCCTGTTCACTTTGATATGTATCCTAATAATAGCGAAGGCATTTCGCCGTTCGTAGACCGATTGTATCAGAAGCATCTGGGGCAGAAATTTCATATTTTTCAACCAGGTGAGACACTTTTGTATAGGAAAACGAGATAGATTGCGATCAGTAATTAGGGCCTCTCAGTGTCCGAGTTAGCACGATGGGGCCTTGGTTTCGGATTATTCGACACATCTGTGCGTTGAAAATAGGCCATAAGGCTATTGCAACTAAGCACATCTTCATCTTCAGGTATCCCATGTGATGTGATATGCTGAAGAGGCTGGTACGCACCTAAACAGCTGCTAACATGACCATTATGAATGGAGTGTTGTTCAGATGAAAATGTACCAATCCGTTGATTACATCCAGCAGACTGAGAAAATCGCGCTTTACAAGCTTCATCAACAGGCGAATGAGCCGGAGCATACGCACAATTTCATCGAGCTGGTTTATATCTGGCAGGGAGCAGGGTACCATCAAGTGAATGGGAAGTCATTTGCCGTGCAGCGCGGGGATTTTTTGTTCATGAATGTTGGCGACCGGCATTCGTTTGAAATTCAAAAGAACATGCAGTATATGAACATTTTGCTGGATCCTGAGTTTCTAAGCAATCGATTGCAGGCTACCGAAAGCGCTTCCGATTTTCTCCCGCTCATGTTGTTTCAGGAGTTCAAGTCCTCACTTGCGAATCCTTCGCCTCACGTCACGTTCAGAGGGAAAAACATGATTGAGGTCGAGCAGCTGCTCGAAACGATGTATGCGGAATATTGCGGTAAAAAAAGCGGTTATTTAGCTATGCTTCACGGCTATGCGACATTGTTATTGACGCGTATGCTCAGGTCGATGCAAGAAAATCTACATAACTCGGAATTGCGTACGGCTTATCACATGCTTCCTCAGCTGCTGTCCTATATCGAGGAGCACTATGCGGGGCATATTACGCTGAATGATTTGGCGCGCGAGAGCTTTTATTCCCCTTATTATTTGAGTAAAATGTTCAAAGATTGCCTGGGGTTCACCTTCACGGAATACGTTCACGACGTCAGGCTGCGCGAAGCGAAGCGAATGCTGCTGGAAACGAAGGATTCTGTCGAATCCATCGGACGAAGCGTCGGTTATGAGGATAAAACGCAGTTTTTCCGCCTGTTTAAGCAGACCTTAGGGATGACGCCTCAGCAGCTTAGGAAGCAGATGTGAAAGTGTACGCGTAGAGCGGCTATGAGGGATGAGTGAGCAAGAGCAAGCAAGCGCAAGTGCAGATAAGATGGAACAGTGAAATAAAGGAATGACAAAGAATTACGTTTGTAAACGCTTAATATGGATGTTAGGCCTGCTCCGTTTCTGGGGCGGGCTTTTTGTGTTTAGGGTAGGTTATGGCGACTGTGTTGGAAGTCCGCTGACTGTTAAGCGTGTTTTGCGATGTTAAGTGATCCGTGTGGAGTGAATAGCATGCGTTAGCGATGAAAAACATCGTTACAGGGCGGAGCATGCAAGTTGGGAGGACAGTAACGATAGCTAAGCGTGTTTTTCATCGTTACAGCAGGTAATTGGTGCGCTCAGCACGAGTTAGCGATGGAAAACATCGTTACAGAGGTGGGGCATGCAAGTTGGGAGGGCAGTAACGATAGTTAAGCATGTTTTTCATCGTTACAGCAGGCAACTGGTGCGGTCAACATGAGTTAGCGATGAAAAACATCGTTACAGGGCGAAGCATACAGATATGAGCCCCCCGGCGAGAGATAGCGTGTTTAAGAGCTAAAAGCTGTGCAGCCTCATCGGACAAAATCCAATGAAAACCCCTAAAAGGCTTCTAAATTGCTCATTTCATTGGACAAAATCCAATAGGACAGCAATATCCAGCGCTATAGCGGCACGATTATCTGATGTCATTGGATTTCATCCAATAAAATTAATACTCTAGCCCTCAAATCATTAGGTTCATTGGATTTCGTCCAACGAACCCATTCAAGAGCTCTGCATTGGCATTGCGCACTGTCGATGCACTCGGTAACAAGGCTTAACCTTGTTACTGGCTTCACAGCTCGCCTGCCGTCAAAGCCCAAGTCCTGTTGTGACTTTGTGGGACTTTCTTTGCGTTTGCCTGACTCAAACTAAGAGTCCAGAAAATGCCTCTAGGCAGGCTTCATGAGGAGGCGGCATTTTTTCATTTTCATAGCCGCAAATGATGTCGAGAAGATGTTGGTAGCGGTTACATGTTGTGCGCAAAAAGCCGAATCGGTCTAATCTTGTCGAATCTTAACGATGAGTAGTGTGTTTAGTGAAGATAGTGAATTTTCAGAAAATAAGGTTGATTATTAGGGGCAATCTCCATAACAATGAGGATGAGTCCACAAACTCAAAAACATTTTAGGAAATCGGAGGGTTGCAAATGAAGTCAAGGAGGAAGTCGATTATTTTACTCCTGGTTTCAGCACTCATGTTGACGCTTGTACTTGGGGGGTGTCAAGACAGTCCAGCTTCGACGACTCCAGCGCCAACGACTGCTGCCGTACAAGCAACGAAAGCGCCGGATCCAACAAAAGCACCTGACGGTGGAGGCGGACAACCTGCGCAATTGACAGCGTTCAAGGAATCGCCGGTTTTGGCGTCAAAAGGACTGCCACCCGTGAAAGATCGCTTGCCGAGCGATTATAAATTCACGAATGAATTACCGGAGAGCCAAATGAAATACGAAATCGGTACGTATGGCGGTGTTTTGAGAACGGTTACATCCGCTCCGGACTGGGATGCTGACGTTTTCGTTATGAACAACGAACCGCTGCTTAACACGCCGGGTATTCTCGGTGATCAGATCACAGGTAACGTGCTCAAAGATTACAAAGTCAGCGATGATCAAAAAACATTCACGTTCTCCATGCGCAAAGGGCTGAAATGGTCCGACGGTCAACCGGTTACAACGGAAGACGTGAGATTTACAGTCGAGGATATTTTGAACAATACGGAGCTGACGCCGATCTTCCCTGTATGGTTGCGTGGCGGCGGTGAAGCCGATGCAGCTCCGATGAAACTGGAAGTAATCGACGATCTGAACTTCAAGTTGGTCTTTGACCGTCCGTACGGAGGTATCCTGATCCGCTTCGCCATTCAAGGCTGGCGCGGATATACTGAGCTCATCCGTCCTGCGCACTATCTCAAACAGTTCCACAAAAAGTACACGCCACTGGATAAACTGGAACCGCTAATTAAACAAGGAGGTTTCCAACCTGGCGAATGGTTCAATCTTTTTAACGATAAAGATATTACAAACTGGGAACTTGCGAATAAAAAAGCCGTTGGTTTCCCTGTGCTTTATCCATGGATGATGACCAAATCGACGGAATCTGTAACAACATATGAGCGCAACCCGTACTATTTCAAAGTAGATACTGCAGGTAACCAATTGCCTTATATCGACAGCATTCAGAGTACGCTCGTACAGGACATTGAGATGGTTGGTTTGAAAACGATTGCAGGTGAAGTCGACTTCTCCAGGGAGTCAGCAGCTCTGATCAAAATGCCGCTTTATCGTGAAAATGAGAAAAACGGCTACAAAGCATTGCTGGCCAACATGCACGTGACGCCAACGGATATTTTCTTGAACGAAACGTTCAACGATCCGAACTGGCAAAAAGTTGTTCAGGATGTTCGCTTCCGCAAGGCGCTCAGCTTGGCGCTGAACCGCAAAGAGATCATCGACACGATCTACTATGGCTTTGCGAAGCCGGGCAGCATTGAAGATCCGACGTTTGATCTGGCTGCAGCGAATAAATTGCTGGATGAGATGGGCCTCACCAAAGGGGCTGACGGCAAACGTCTTGGACCGGATGGCAAGGTGTTCACGATTCCGTTCGAAGTTGGAGCACAAGCGCCGGATATCGTCCCGTTAACCCAATTAATCGTGGAGATGTGGAAGCAGCTTGGTCTGAACGTCACGATGAAAACAATTGACCAAACGCTTTGGACGACGCGGAATACGAACAATGAGCTGCAAGCGACAATGATTTGGACGCATACACCGCTCTGGTACATGGGCGATTGGGGCACTCAGCTTTGGGGCGCGCAATGGGATCTCTGGCGTACTTCAGGCGGTAAGAACGGTCAAGAGCCGCCTGCAGACATTAAGAACCTATACAAAATGATCAATGACGCTGCAGCTGCGAAACCAGATGATGCGAAGAAAAAAGTAGCAGAAATTAAGCAGGTCATGAAAGACAAGGTCTACTATTTCATTCCGATCTCGGAAGTGAAGCAGCCTCTAATCGTCAATGCGAAGCTGCACAACATTCCGAATGACACCAGCTTTGCGATCGGCGCGAACTTCAGTGGCGAGCAGTTCTTTTATAGCAAATAATTGAACAAGAGCTAGTGCGAGCCCGGGCGACGGCAGGTCGTTTGATCCGGGCTCCACGGTTCGTTCAGAGACAGGTTACATTTTTGGAAGGAGGAATTACATGCTGAATTATATCTCCTATCGGCTTTTGCAGCTTATTCCGCTGCTGATAGCCATCAGTATTATTGTTTTTGTAATCATTCAGCTTCCACCTGGGGATTTCCTAACACAATATATTGCCACCTTAAAACAGTCCGGATCAGCGGTTTCAGAAAGTACGGTTATTAACCTTCAACAGCTTTACGGGTTAGATAAATCATTAATCGTTCAATACATCATTTGGATCAAAAATATTATTCTTCACGGTGACTTGGGTCGTTCCTTTCAATGGAATCAGCCTGTGACAGAAGTCATTGGTCCAAGACTGGCGTTGACAGTTATCATATCGCTCATTTGCTTAGTCTTTGTGTGGCTGATCGCGATTCCAATCGGCATTTATTCAGCGACGCACCAATATTCGGCACTTGACTATGTGTTTACGTTTATAGGCTTCATTGGTCTGGCCATGCCAGGATTTCTCATTGCTTTGATTATCGTGTATGTCATTTTCGCGCAAACAGGCGTTTCGATCACTGGCTTATTCTCAGCTCAATATGTGGATGCTCCCTGGACGATGGACAAAATCTTGAATATGCTGCCAAGGCTCATTATTCCTGTCGTGGTTATCGGCATGTCGGGGACTGCATCGCTGATCCGTATTACACGTGGGATGCTGCTGGATGAGTTGTCGAAGCAGTACGTCATTACGGCTAGAGCCAAAGGTGTTCCTGAGGGCAAGCTGCTGTTCAAATATCCGGTTCGATTAGCCATCAATCCGCTGATTTCAACCATCGGTTGGACACTTCCGGCGCTTATTTCAGGGGAAGCAATCGTCTCGATTGTGCTGAATTTGCAGACAACGGGGCCGATGCTGCTCAAAGCCTTGATGTTCCAGGACGTGTACTTAACGGGAAGCTTCCTGTTGATTCTAAGCGTGATGACGGTTATCGGGACGCTGCTATCCGATATTTTGTTAGCATTCGTTGACCCGAGAATACGCTTCGGGGGTGTTGCGGAATGAGTGCGATAACGACGATTGCGAATCGGTTTCGGAGGACCAAGGTGAGCAACCGAAACCGAGTCGGAGCGGATAATCAATACGAAGTCGCTTCCCAGTGGCAGCTGATGTGGTGGAAATTCATCAAGCATAAAATGGCTGTATTTTCTGCGGTTGTATTGATTTTATTTTATCTGGTGGCGATTTTCTGTGAATTTCTGGCGCCAACGCTGCAGGATGCAAGGTACTCCGATTATAAGAACGCAGCACCGCAACAAATTCATTTTGTCGATTCGAATAACGGATTTCAGCTTAGACCTTTTGTTTACGGGATGAGCGAGAAAGTCGATCCCCAAACGTTTAAACGAACGTTCTCCGAAGATCCGGCGAAGAAATTCGAGATTTATTTTTTCACAAAAGGCGAGCCGTATAAGCTCTGGGGGCTCATCCCCATGGAACGTCACTTGTTTGGTTTGAAAAATCCAAAGGATGCGCTCATTTTGATGGGGACGGATAAGCTGGGGCATGACCTGTTGTCCAGAATCATTTACGGAGCCAGAATTTCGCTCTCCTTCGGACTGCTGGGCATCGTCGTAACCCTCATTTTGGGATTAGTACTAGGCGGCATATCCGGTTATCTTGGCGGTGTTTCGGACACCATCATTCAACGGACAATTGATTTGCTCATCTGTATTCCAACGATTCCGCTTTGGATGGCGCTCACAGCTGCATTGCCAAGAGATTGGACGGCGCTGCAAACGTACTTCGGGCTGATTCTCATTTTTTCCATCATTGGTTGGACTGGACTTGCTCGCGTTGTGCGAGGAAAAATATTGTCTCTTCGTGAAGAGGATTTCACCATGGCGGCCAGACTTGCGGGCGCAAGTGATTTCCGCATCATTCGCAAGCATTTGCTGCCGTCTTTCGCAAGCTACATCATCGTAAACGTGACGCTTTCGATTCCCGGCACGATTCTAGGAGAGACCGCATTAAGTTTCCTTGGGATCGGGCTTCAGGCGCCGGTTGTCAGCTGGGGAGTGTTGCTGCAGGATGCGCAAAACCTGGAAACACTGGCCCATCACCCTTGGCTGCTGTGGCCGGCGGCATTCATTATCTTGACGGTTTTAATGTTTAATTTCCTTGGGGACGGACTGCGCGATGCGGCAGATCCATACAAATAGGAGGTGAAGTGAATGGCAAACAGGGATAACGTCATATTGGAAATGAAGGACGTGAAAGTTCACTTCCATCTGGATGAAGGCGTATTGAAAGCGGTGGACGGCGTTGATCTGCAAATCAAGCGGGGCATGACGCTCGGTATCGTCGGCGAAAGCGGCTGCGGCAAAAGTGTCACATCGCAAGCGCTCTTGCACATTGTGCCCAAGCCGGGCCAAGTGGAAGGCGAGATCAAGCTGCAGCGAAACGGTGCCGGGAGCAATGAATCGGTGGATCTGGTGAAGCTGGACCCGAGAGGGAAGGAAATTCGGGATATCCGAGGCGATGAAATCGCGATGATTTTCCAGGAGCCTATGAAAGCATTCTCTCCGATTCATACCGTAGGCAATCAAATTATGGAAGCGATTTTATTGCATATGACACAGGATAAAAAAGAAGCTTACCGCTTGGCGGTGGACATCCTGCGCAAGGTCGGCATGTCCAATCCCGAGCAGCGGCTTGCCGAATACCCGCATCAGCTGTCGGGCGGGATGCGGCAGCGGGCCATGATTGCCATGGCACTATCCTGCAATCCCTCGATTCTTATCGCAGACGAGCCGACGACGGCCTTGGATGTTACCGTCCAAGCGCAAGTGCTTCAGTTGATTAATGAGTTGAAAGCTAATCATGATACTTCGGTTATTTTCATCACGCATGACCTTGGGGTTATTGCCGAAATGTCGGACGAAGTAGCGGTCATGTACCTTGGCAAAGTCGTCGAATACACGGATGTAGACTCCTTATTTCATAATCCGAAACATCCGTATACGAAGGCGCTGTTGAATTCGATTCCTGCGATCGGCAGGGAGAACAAAAGGCTGGAATCCATTGAAGGGACCGTGCCGTTCCCGATGAATTTGCCGAAGGGCTGCGGCTTTTATACGCGTTGTAAAATGGCAATCGACGGCGTGTGCAACGTAGCGGATGTACCGCTTGTCGAGGTGAAAAAAGATCATAAAGTTCGCTGCTTATTGGTTGAAACGGAGCTTAAAGAAGCCGAGGTGGTCTCATGACGGTACAAACAGACGAACTCATTCTTGATGTGAGCTATATGCGGAAATATTTCCCGATTAAAAAGGGGTTCTTGCAAAAAAATGTCGGGTATGTCAAAGCGGTCGACGATGTCCAGTTTTATATCCGTCCCGGTGAAACGTTCGGTCTTGTCGGCGAGTCCGGCTGCGGCAAAACAACACTCGGACGCTGTATTCTTCGCGCTATCGAACCAACCTCGGGCTCAGTGCGCTTTCGCGACCGCAAAGGTCAGATGCAGGAAGTGCTGCAGCTCGACGCGAAGGAACTGCGATCGATTCGGCGGGATATGCAGCTCATCTTCCAAGATCCGTACTCCTCACTTAATCCTCGGATGACGGTGCTCAATATTATTGCCGAGCCGCTCGTCTGCAACGGCATGGCGCATGGCGACGAGCTCAAAGAGCGCGTGGCAGAGCTCATGGAGATGGTGGGCTTGAACAGCCGCCATCTGGAGCGGTATCCGCATGCTTTCAGCGGAGGACAACGCCAGCGGATCGGTATTGCGCGAGCATTAGCGACGAATCCCAAGTTCATCGTTTGTGATGAAGCCGTGTCGGCATTGGACGTATCCGTACAGGCGCAGATTATTAACCTGCTGCAGGATTTACAGGAAAAACTGAACTTGTCCTATTTGTTTATCTCTCATGATCTCGGTGTTATCCAGCATATATCTAACCGTGTCGGGGTTATGTATGTTGGCAAAATGGTAGAGACAGCGGCAACGAAAGATTTGTTTGCTGCTCCCAAACACCCTTACACTGAAGCGCTACTCTCTGCGAAGCCGGTACCTGATCCTCGGAAGAAGTCGAACCGCATTATTTTGCAAGGGGAAGTCGCCAACCCGGCGAATCCGCCTTCCGGCTGCTATTTCCATCCGAGATGTGCCTATGCCAAAGACATTTGCAAAAAGCAGGCTCCAGAAATGAAGCAGGTTGGCGATGGGCACTACGCAGCCTGTCATTTTGCAGGGGAGCTTGACCTTAGGGGGGCAACGTCGATATGACGTATATTTTGCTTACGCTGCTGGTTTTCTTCGTCTGTCTTAGTCTCATTATGGTGGGTTCGTTATGGTATATGAGGGTGCTGTTGGAGAAAATGGTCGGAGGCAAGCTGCGCGACTTGGAGACACTAACAGCGACGGGCACAATCCCTGAAACGTGGACGGTCAAATTTAACGAGCGTATGATTCAACATCAAAAGCAGGGAAATACCAAACAAGTAGACCGAATTGAACGATTGGCACGAAAGTCCTATTTAAACAAAATCGGTAAACTAATAGCCTTTGTAAAAAAATCAACACTGGTAGAAAGTGAAGAAGCACGAAAAGCTACGCTGCGTATCCTGCAAAGAGTGGAGCGGGATTGGAGGGATGCTAACTCGTATGGATCCTTTTCTTGAGTTGAAACAGCGTGATCCGTCGGCGGGATATAAATCGGTGGGAATTACCGTTATTACTGCAGCGCTGGGCATAATAAATTGGTTTGAATTGCGGAGCCTGCTGCTGGTTTTGCTGACCTTTTTTGGCGTTAAACGTTCCTCTTGGCAGGCCATTGATAATCTCTCATTTCTGTTCATGGGTGTCGTTTGGCTCGCTTACGTATTCTACTGCCAATATTATTTGAAAAAAAAGGCGGAAGCCAAGCAGGTGCTGCAAGCTTCAGCGATGCTGTTGGCTATACAGCTAGGGATTTTATTTGTATGCAATCTCCTTTCACATGTTTTGCTGAGCGTGCCGTTTGAAACGTACATGTTGCTTTTTTTAATTCTTGAAGGTGTTTTGACTGTCATACTGGGCTGGTTTGCTAGGCATGCGGCTCGCAAAAGAGTCTTACAATAATTTGTAGATAAAGGTGGGTATTCTCTTATGGATGTAGGTGTGGTTTCGCGCAGTTTTCCGCAATTATCAAATGAAGAGGTGGCAGCGCTACTGGCTGAGCGCGGGTTCAGATGGACAGAGCTTTGCTTCTCCCAAACGGATTCTAACTATTGGCGTTACAACGGGCGGAGTGATCTTAGTGATCTAACGGATAAAAGAAGTCAAGAAATCGTAGAGACCTATCGCAAACATGGCATTGAAGTTGCCTCAATTGGCGTATTTACGAATTTGTTGGAAACGGATGAGCAGGAAATGGAGGCGAATTTGCAGTATTTTGAACGGCATATGCAAATTGCTGCCGGGACCGGCGTACCGGTCGTGGCAACGGAGTGTGGATTCATTCCGGGAAAAAGGGGCATTCAAGCGGATTCGTACGAAAAAGACTTCGAACGTCTCAAACAGCAGATAAGCTGGCTTGGCGAGCGTGCAGGACATTACGGCATTAAGCTTGCGCTTGAACCCTGCGTCTTGGATGTTGTGCCCAGCGCGAAACGAACAGCCGATTTCCTGGCGCAGGTGGGCTCACCGCACGTTCAAGTGCTCCTGGATCCGGCGAATTTAATCGCGAACAGTTCGGAAGAGGAGATGTTCCAGTATTTAGCTCCGCATTTGGCTTACTTTCACGGGAAAGACCGCAAAGTCAATGATACCTACGGGCGCTGCGTTGGGGATGGGGATATTGACTGGAGAAAGCTGCTCGATTTGTATCATGAGCATGCGGAAGGTGTCCCTTTTATTTTGGAATATGTCAATATCCATAATTTCTGTGAAATTCGTGATCGGGTGATCGCGTTTGACCAAGCCCGCTAATTGTCCGCTACAACGAATCGGAAATCTGAAGCTCAGGGAGGTGTTTGATGATGCTAGTCGCGGAAAGGGTTCAGCACATTCTACGGCTGGTTAACGAGCGGGGGAGCATGCGCGTCACTGAACTTAGCCAGATATGCCGGGTTACGGAAGAAACGATCCGCCGGGACTTGGACCGTTTGGAGAACGAAGGCCGGCTGCTGCGCAGCTACGGCGGCGCGATTCGTCTGCAGCCGCAAACGTCCGAAACGTCGTATGAGCTGCGGGAAACGGTGCATGTGACGGAAAAGCAGCGTATTTCGGCTCAAGCTGCCAAATTTGTGGAACCGCATGATCGCATCGTCCTCGATGCGAGCTCCACGACATGGCATTTGGCAGAGCTGCTGCCCGACATTCCACTCACCGTCATCACCAACTCCTTGAAGGTGGCTTTGGTTCTAAGCGAGAAAAAGAACGTCAGCGTCATCAGCACAGGAGGCATCCTTGTGCCAAATTCACTTTCTTTCGTTGGACCGCTGACGGAGCAGGCCTTGGAAGAGTATCATGTAAATAAAGCGTTCGTTTCTTGCAAAGGCGTACATATGGAGCGGGGCATCAGCGAGTCGAATGAAATGCAAGCGAGGGTGAAACGGAAAATGATCGGCATGGCCGAACAGGTATTTGTCCTCGCGGATTACAGCAAATTTGATATGCAGGCTTTTACGATGATCGGGGCTTGGAACCAGATTCATCATCTCATTACGGATGAACAAACGCCTCTTGATCACGTTCAGCTGCTCCAGCGTAAGTTCATTAATGTTATTCAAGTTTAAGAGCAAATGAATATGGCGCAATACCCTTGTAAGATGGCTGAAACCGCAATGAAAGCGTGAGTTGGATGCCTTATGATGAAGACAGAAGCAAAGAAAGGAATTGTACATATGGTTAATCTCCTGCGACAAAGTCAATTCATGAAAGACAAGCAAATTCCGTTCTACATTAACCGCTGCTTCCATCATCAAGATAATACGCCATTGGTTCATTCACATGACTTTATCGAACTTGTTTATGTGGTTAGCGGTCAAGCGGATCATGTATTTGAAGGAGAATCCTACCAGATCCAAACGGGCGATGTTTTTATTATTAACCCCGGGGAAGTTCATACGTATCGTACGAAGCCGGGAGAAGGCATCGAGATTATTAATTGTCTCTTCACGCCAGAATTAATTCATGAGTCTCTGCTGAAGGAATTGGGCGTGTCACAGTCCATGGATTACTATTATGTGCATCCTTTCTTAAATCCAAGAGAGCGCTTTCATCACAGGTTGAATTTGATGGGGCAAGCATCGAACCATGTTCTTATTTTGCTTGAAACGATGATTTCAGAATGGGAGCATCACCGGCCGGGCTATCTAACGCTCATTAAACTGCAAATGCTCCAGCTTCTCATCCTGTTATCTCGCTGCTATGCGGATTCCACCAACAAGGAGAAAAAGAGCTCAAGATCAGCGAATCATACCATACTTGTACGCCGGATCACCGGGTTTCTGGAGCGTCATTTTGATAAAAAAATGACCATTCCCGATTTGTGCGAGTTGTTTAATGTGAGCAGCAGGCAGCTCAACAGGGTGTTTAAACAGGAAACGAATCAAACCGTAACGGAACGTATTCATGACATTCGAATTGAACGGGCTAAGCAGTATTTAGTAGAAGGCGATGACAAAGTGATTCATGTCGCCCAGCGTGTTGGCTATGAGGACCCGGCCTTTTTCACACAATTGTTCAGACGGAGGGTCGGATGCTCGCCAGGGCAGTATCGTGATTTACACGGGGAAGTGTTGGTGAACACACAGGAAATTCAGTAGAAGAAACGGGAGGAATAGACGATGACGTTAAAGGTTGGGGTTGTAGGGGTTGGCAATATCGGTTCCATTCATGCCAATGTGTACCATGAACATGCGAAAACAGAGCTTGTTGCTGTATGTGACATCATCAAGGAGAAAGCAGATGCGGCTGCGGCCAAATTCGGCTGCAGAGCTTTCTATAGCGTGCAGGAAATGCTGGCCAGCGGCATTCATTTGGATGCTTGCTCGATGGCGACCAAAGGGGAAGAGAATGGCGGCGAGCATTATCAGCCTACGATGGAGCTGCTCGAGGCGGGCATTCCTGTTCTTGGGGAAAAGCCGATTTCCAACCGGATTGACGAAGGGGAGCGGATGGTGGCGCTTGCCAAAGAGAAGCAGATTCCTTTTGCCGTCAACTTGAATCATCGTTTTACGCCTGCAGCGCTTCGTGCCAAAGAATGGGTAGAGGAAGGCCGTCTAGGTCAGTTACATATGATTAATATGAAAATGTGGATCAACAACCCGGTCGAAACTTCGCCTTGGTTCCATTTGCGCGCGCTTCATCCGCATTCCTTCGATGTGATTCGTTATTTCTGCGGGGATGTGAAACGGGTAGCCGCCTTCATGATGAAAGGCGAAAACAGGAAAATTTGGTCCAATACGCAGGTAATGCTTGAGTTTGAAAATGGCGCCATCGGGAACCTCGTCGGCAGCTATGATGCTGGAGCCAGTTACGGTTTGGAGCGCTGCGAAGTTGTCGGCTCCAAAGGCCGTTTCGTGCTGGACGACGCTTGTGAGCACTTAACTTTCTACCCCCGTCATAGCATTTCAACGGAAAGCTACAGCTATTTGGGCGGCATGCGCCATTTCAACGAAACGTTTAAAAGTCGCATCAGCGACTGGATTGAGCAGCTGGATGCCAAAGTGCCTTACGATCAAATCAATGGTTCGGGCCAAGAGGCGCTGAAGGCACAGACGATTATTGAAGCGGCTATTCGTTCATTTGAAACGTCAAGCATTGTTGAACTTTAACTTGGGAGGCTGTAAACCATGATGCAATTAGGGATAAATTCCGTACTGTTCAAAGATTTTGATTTCGCTACGGCAGCGCAGCATATTAAGCTTTGCGGCTATGATGGTGTGGAGATCTCGGCGATCAAAGGCATGTGCGAGCACATTGAGCTTGACAACTGGCGGGAGCAGGCACCGGAGATTCGTAGAATCGCCGAGGAGGCTGGGCTGAAGCTTCTGTCGATGGAAGTGGCTGAGCTGAATGAGACGAGGCTTCCGCTTGCTTTTGAAGCGGCGGCAGAGCTCGGGATCCCGGTTGTCAATGTGGGACCGGGCGGAAAGTCGGACGTCGAAGAGGATTTGCAATTCACGATTGAAAAGCTGACGCGAATGTCAAAACTCGCAAGTGAATACGGGGTTACGCTTTGCGTGAAAGCGCATGTCGGCGGTTCGATTTATAATACGCCTACCTCATTAAGAGCGATCGAGGCAATTGAGAATCCATCTTTTGGCATCGATATGGACCCTAGTCATATTTATCGGGCCGGCGAGAATCCGGAAGCGGCTTTACCGGCTGTGATCTCGCGCGTGAAGCATATTCATATTCGCGACTGCAGCGGCAGACAAGCGGGGCCAGGCACAATCGACAAGCAGGCATGCGGGCGTGGAGACATTGATTTGATTGGCTACTGCAAAGTGCTTGCAGATAATGGTTATGAAGGTCCTGTGTGTCTTGAAGTCATTGGCGCCAATGGGCACTCTCTCGCACAGGTTTCTATTGTAGCGGCTGAAAGCTATGGCTATTTGAATGCGGTACTGCGCTCTTTTGGAGCAAGATAAGTCGATTATAAACGGAGAAGGAGTAATTCCCATGACATCTAAAATGCCGAATTTACTGCTGCTTGGTATAGATAGCTTACGTCGAGATCATATGAGCGGTTATGGTTATCACCGGCTGACAACCCCGCATATTGACCAATATAGCCAAGGGGGCGTGCTGTTTGAACAGCATTTCTCCCCGAGTATTCCAACGACGCCGGGGTATGCCTCCATGCTCACGGGTATGGATTGCTTCGGAACGGACGTTGTCGCGCTGCGGCACGGCGGACCTGTCGGCGACCATGTCAAGATGCTCTCCGAGCTGCTAGAAGAGAACGGTTACAATACAACGTGTATCGGCTTCACAGGCAACCCCTCGGCACGCGGCTTTCAGAAATATATCGATTTCGAAGGCTGGGGACCTGACGAAACGGGAAGAAGCCCGAAAGCGGACAACTTGAACCGTGTCGCCATCCCGGAAATGAAGCGCCTTAAGGAAGAGGGGAAGCCATTTTTTCTCTTCTTGCGCCATATGGATCCGCATTCGCCTTATTTGCCGCCTAAGCCATTTGAACGGATGTTTTATGACGGCAATGAGTGCGATCCCGACAATCACTCTTTGGATGAGCTTTACGATTTTAAACCATTCGCCGACTATTTCAGCTCCTGGTTCCCTGAGGGATGTACTGACAGCAAATATATTGATGCGCAGTATGATGGCGCGATTGCCTACATGGATGCGGGCATTCAGTCCATATTCACGGCGCTTGAGTCCCTTGGCATCGAAGATGAAACGCTTGTGGTCATCACCTCCGATCATGGTGAAACTTTAAATGAGCATGACTGTTATTATGACCATCATGGACTGTATGAAACGAATTTGCGAATTCCGCTCATTCTGCGTTTCCCGGGCAAGCTCCCGGCAGGTAAGCGAGTATCCAGCTCCTCGCAAATTAAAGATGTAATGCCGACTATTGTGGAACTTCTGGGTATACCGTGTGAGATTCCATTCGATGGCCGCAGCTTAATTCCACTTGTGAAAGGCGAGGAGCGGGTGCCGGAAAGTGAAATGTACATTACGGAATGTACATGGATGCGTAAACATGGTTGGCGGACGCCGGAATGGAAGCTGATTGTAGCGCTTGAGCCGGATCTGCATTTCAAGCCTCCAGTGGAGCTGTATAATTTGGTTCGCGATCCTGAGGAGCTGCATAACCTCATTGATGAAGAGCCGGAAGTAGCGGCCCATCTCATGAGCCGGTTAAATGCGCATATCGCGAAGCGGGAACAAGAAACAGGACGTGAGAATCCGATCTATACGAACTTGAATTGGCATGGATTAGGATGCGGTCCGTTCAAGACTTCTCAGCAGGCTTTTGACTCCATGCACATCGGTTCCCCGAGGACGGCACGATCCTTGCAAACGAAAGAGAAGGAAGCCGAACCGGTGGCAGCAGCGGAAGGGGAACCCGCAGAAGTGGAAGCTGACACGACATGCTGAGAATAGCCGTTGTAGGAGTTAATCACATTGGACGTATACATTGCCGTTGTTACAAGGAACATGCAGATAGCGATCTCATCGCTATCTGCGATTTGAACAAAGAGCTGGCGGATTCTGTCGCTGCACAGTTTGGCGTGAAAGCCTATTATGACCTGGATACCATGCTTGAAGCTGAACAACTGGATATTATCAGCGTGGCTACTGGAGGAATCGATAACGGCTCTCATCACCGAGAGCCTGTTATGAAAGCCATTGCGGCCGGTAAGGACGTACTGGTCGAAAAGCCCATTTCCAATTCACTGGAAGAAGCCCGGGAAATGGTTCAATTTGCGAAAGAAAAAGGCGTTCGTTTCGCTTGTAATCTCAATCATCGTTTCACGCCGGCTGCCAAGAAGGCGAAGCAGTGGATGATGAATGGCGATATCGGCCAACCGCTTTTTGTCAATATGAAGCTGACGATCGGCAATCCGAATGAATCCAGTCCCTGGATCCATTTGCGCGCTCTGCATCCGCATTCACTTGATGTGATGCGTTATTTTGCAGGTGAGGTTCGCCGTGTTCAAGCTTTTTTGACGAAGGCCCCTGGTCGCACGGTGTGGTCAACGGCTTCCATTAATTTGGAATTTGCCTCTGGCGCGGTGGGCCATTTGCTGGGCAGCTACGATATGTTCGGCATTCATCCCATTGAGGCTTGTGAGGTCGCAGGCGATCAAGGCAGATTTGTTTTGGATAATGTGTTTGAATCGCTTACGTACTATCCACATCGTCAGGAAGACCTGAGGGTTTACCGGAATTCTATTATGAGCGGAATGCGCGGTTTCGAGGATACGTTTCGTCTGCGGCTGGATGCCTTTATACAGGAAGTGAAGGAGGGAGTTCCTCCTGAACAAATTACAGCATCCGGGGCGGACGCCTTGGCTGTTCAAGAAATTATTGAGGCGGCGATCCGTTCCCATCTGGCCAATGGTGCTGTTATCCCGATTTCCTAAAGACCGATCCGAAGGAGGAAGGTTATGAGTAAAGATGGAGAGGTACTGTGGTTCACCGGTCTCTCGGGCTCAGGCAAATCAACGACGGCTCGTGCCTTGGTTGAGCCACTTCGCGTCAGCGGCAGGAAAGTAGAGCTGCTCGATGGAGACGAGCTAAGGCAGACGATTTCCCAAGGGTTGGGCTTTAGCAGGAAGGACCGCATCACGAACGTTGAGCGTATCGTTTTTCTTTGCAAACTGTTATCGCGCAACGGTGTTACGGTCATTGTATCGGCCATTACGCCCTATGAAGAGATGAGAGCGCATGCCCGTGCCGAGCTGCCCGGTTATGTTGAAATTTTCGTGGATTGCCCTCTTGAAGAATGTGAGCGGCGAGATGTGAAAGGGCTGTATGCCAAGGCCAGAAACGATGAAATTAAGCAATTTACAGGTATTGGAGATCCATATGAAATGCCGGAGCAGCCGGACATCGTGATTCAAACGCATGTGGACGAAGTAGAGAGCAATGTCGCTTTAATCATGGATTACTTGATGACAAAAACAGGACGGAGTGAGGCCGTATGAACATTGTTTTCATCTCAATGGACACGATGCGCGCCTCCCGGCTGGGCTGTTATGGCTATGGGAAGCCGACTTCGCCCTACATGGACCAAATCGCGGAGCAAGGTGTTCTGTTCGAAAGAGCGTATGCAGCAGATATCCCAACGGAAGTGGCCCATACCGGTATATTTACGGGGAAAGTAGGGCTGCGAACAGGTGTCGTTTCACACGGATCACCGCTAACGCAGCTGCCCAAGAAAGAGTCGTGGCTGCCATCTCTTTTACAAAATCAAGGTTTTACGACGGCTGCTGTCGATAATTTGTATCAATTAAAGGAATGGTTCGCGAGAGGTTACCGATATTACATCAACTCGGTTCAAAAGACGCGCAGCATCGACGGGAAGTCGGTGAATGAGCTTGCTTTCAAGTGGATTCGCGAGCATAAAGAAGATGATTTCTTTCTGTTCCTGCATTATTGGGATCCGCATACACCTTACCAGCCTCCGGCAAGTTATGTGCCGGCTTTCTATGATCAGACCCGGGACCCTTATGATCCGGCCAATCGCAGTATGGATGCCGCATATAATCATGCGGCTTATCCGTTTTTTAAGCATCATCATTATGACTTGCTCGGCCCTATAACGGATGCTGCGTACGTTAATGCGCTTTATGATGCAGAAGTGCGTTATCTCGATGATCGTCTGCGTGAGCTTGATGAGCTGCTTATTGCGGAAGGGGTCTATGAGGACACCTTGTTGATTTTGTTCGGCGATCATGGAGAAAGCTTGACGGAGCATGATATTTACTGGGATCACTGCGGATTATACGAAACCTCGGTTCAAGTGCCGATGATTATGAGATGGCCTGGACGAATTCCGGAAGGACGCCGAGTTAAAGGCTTAGTTCAGCAGGTCGATATGCTGCCGACCATCTTGGAAGCAGCCGGTATCATGACACCGACGAACATTGACGGGCGCAGCTTGTGGCCGAGTATACGCGGGGAAGCGGATGGAACGCATGATGCCGTCTATTTAAGTGAATGCGCTTGGCAAGCGAGCAGAGGGATTGTGACGAAGGATTATAAATTTATTCGCACACTGGATGCAGGACCTTTTGTTCGTCCACCAAGGGAACTGTTCGATTTGCGTGTTGACCCGGATGAAACAGTGAATATCGCCGAAAGTTCTCCGGCCATTGCCGATGAGCTTGCCTATCAGTTGGACAATTGGACGGAAAAAATGCTGAATGGACGGGCGGATCCCATGCTGAAACAGATCGAAGTAGGCCTTCCGTTTCGCAATCGTATCCATGAGATTTTGCTGCAGTATGGCTTGACCTGGGATGAATGGATACAGGATCCTCGGCGAGACAGGTTCGACGAAGCTTCCGCAGCCAGGCATGCGGGGAGGTAATCACTTTGACGGAGACGGTTCAAAAGCCTAATATGCTTATCATCGTGGTCGATCAACTGCGCTATGATTGCCTTGGTTATAGTAATCAGGCGCCTGTTTCGACACCTCATCTCGATAAGCTCGCGTCTGAGGGTATGTGGTTTGACCGTGCCTATAATCATATTCCCATCTGTGGCCCCGCGAGGCAGTCTTTCGTCTGTGGCAGAAGGGCTGAAGCCTTCGGCGGACTTTGGAACTTCTCTTTGGGCATGCGGATCGGCGCACTGGAGCCCACGAGCTTCTCGTGGGCCCGTTCTTTGCAAGCGGCGGGCTACATGAACGGATATATTGGCAAATGGGATGTCCATCCGACCTATGATCCGACACATTATGGGTACAATATGTTCGTTTCCAGTGATGAGAAGTACCGGGAGCGGACAAAGGCACGGTACCCGGAGCTGGGGTATACGGGCGGGTTCTTTGGCGAAATCGACCCTTTGCCGCTGGAGGATACGCGCACACACCAGACGGCCGCCATGGCCACGGCGTTGATGAAGCAGCTGTCGGAGGAAAGCGCCGGTTCACCTTGGCAGTTGCGGGTAAATTTCCAGGAGCCTCATCTGCCCTGCCGCCCGGTTGCCGAATTCGCTGCCATGTATCCACCGGAGAGCATTCCCGAATGGGGAAGTTTCCGTGAAACGTTTGCGAATAAGCCTTATATTCAGAGCCAGCAGCTTAGAAATTGGGAAATCGAGCATTATGATTGGGCGGATTGGGCGCCAATCGTCGCTCGTTATTATGCGATCATCTCGCAGTTAGACGATGCTGTTGGGAAGCTTCTCGCGGAGTTAGACGCTTTGGGACAAAATGAGAACACGGTTGTCATTTTCACAACCGACCATGGCGACATGTGCGGCGGGCACCGCATGTTGGATAAACATTACGTCCTATACGAGGACGTCGTAAAGGTTCCCCTAATCATTAGGTGGCCTGGAGTTATTGCGCCAGGCAGCCGCTGCGAGCGATTCGTCCAGACCTTGCTGGATTTGCCGCCTACACTCTTGGCTATCGGCGAAGCGGAGCCGCCAGTGGATCATCGGCTTCATGGGGAATCCTTGCTGCCGCTGCTTCTGGGCGCTGATCCGGGGGGGTGGCGCGAAGAAGTTGTCGCCTCTTACAATGGCGGACAATTCGGCCTCTACACGCAGCGAATGATTCGCACCCGGGAGTGGAAATACATCTGGAATTGTACAGATGTCGATGAACTTTACGATATGCGCCATGACCCGCATGAGCTTCATAACGTGATTCATCATCCGGCTAACAAGACTGCTGTCGCCGAGTTGCGTAAGCGGCTCTATCATATTTTGTACGAGGATGGCGATGGTATCGTGCAAAATGATTGGATGCGGGATCAACTGCTGGAGGGGCGGAAGGGGTAGCGGTGGAGGATATGCCCAGCTTGCTTATCTTTCATGGGCCTTATGGAGTTTGGATTTACTCCAACGAAAAGTACATTTGCACGTCCAATTCTGACATCTCGTTGGATTTCATCCAATGAATTGCCCAGGTTCATCTCTAAGATGAACCTATTTCGTCATATAAACAAAGCTTAATCCCCTTTTGCGACAAAAAGCGAAGTTTCGGTTCCCGAGCTGATTTCGGCAAAGTAGCTGCCCTTTATATCCTTTTGCAAAAGGAATAGAGCGTTGCAGCCAGATTGTGTGCTTGCGTCAATAAAGAAAGACTATCCACAAAGTCATCAATGATGACCTTGTAGATAGTCCTTTTTGTTTACCGCTGTCTGACCAGCTTCGTTACCCGGCCATCGGAAATCCACTCGGCCAAGTAAACGTTGCCCTCGGAATCTACACAGATGCCGTGCGGGGAGCTGAATCGATCCGGACGGTAATAGCTTTTGGGAAGATTCGGCCAACCTTGCTGCTTGTAGGCTTGTTGATCCTCGCCTAAGTGCGTGATCAAGCGATCATTTGCGTCCAAAATGGTCACCCGGCTATGTAGATCGGGGAGATAGACTTCATCGCCGAAGAAGTAAAAAGAGCAAGGAAGATCCAGATTATGCTCAACGAAACGCAGATGCTCTCCTTCTAGTGTGAAGACTTGAATACGGTTGTTACTGCGGTCAGCTATGTAGATTTCCGGTTGTTCTCCGCGCAGATTAATGGAGATGCCATGAGGCGAATTAAGCTTGCCTGGCTCAGTTCCTTTTCCGCCCCACGAACGGATGTATGTGCCCTCTGCATTGTAATGATGGACGTAGGATTGGCCATAGCCATCCGAAACATAAATGTCACCGTTAGGAGCGACACAAACATCAGTTGGCACATATTTGCGCTCAGCATCATATAAATCAGGCCGATCGGGGGGGGTAATCCGCAGGAGTACTTCACCGGATAACGTCGTTTTGACAATCATGGAACGTTTGGTGTCTGCAAAATAAAGGTACTGCTGTCCATCGGAATCGCGATGCAAGTAAAAGCCGTGGGCCCCGCCTTCAAATTCACTTCCCCAGGATGTGAGAAAGGTGCCATTTTTGTCAAAGACAACAACGGACTCTTTGCCAGTGTGATGGACATACACACGATCTTCATCGTCTACGACTATCCCATGGGTGTAACCATACTGGATATCTGCCGGCAGTTGTCCCCAGCCTTCTTGTACGGCATAAAGATGTGAAGCGTTTCCAATAATAAGCTGCTCAGACATATGAAACCTCCTTAGTGGTTGACAAGCTTCTTTACCATCATACACCATGCCCTTACAAAATAGGTCGGTTAATTTCTGATCGTTAATTTTTCTGTGAAAAGTGCAATTTCAGGTTGGAAATATCTAACGACTCGGAGGCTTGCTGACCTTACAATAAAGGTATATCAAGCGAGGAGGAATCAATCATGCTAACACAAGAGCAGATCAAACAATTCGATGAATTGGGATTTCTGAAAGGCGACGTCGTTTTATCCGATGAAGAAGTGGAGCAACTACGTGAAGAACTGGAAAACGTGATGGAAGGGAAATCTGTCAAAAAGCCAATCCTCAACCGAAATATGCTCGATAACTCCCATTACGGGATGACCATAACGAAGAAGGAAACGGTTGTCCAAATCGTGAATATATGGATGGCAAGCGATGTGTATTTGCAGCATGCGTCCAACCGTAGAATATGCGAGGATGTGGCGCAGCTATGTCGTACGGATACGCTTCGGATCTGGCACGATCAAATTCAGTACAAACCGCCTGTCATGGGGGGACCGACACATTGGCATCAAGATCACCCGCTATGGCCTGTGATTCAACCAGCTGATCTCATTAGCGCCTGGGTTGCACTGGATGATGCCGTCATAGAAAACGGCTGCATGTGGATGGTGCCGGGCAGTCATAAATGGGGCAACCATCAAAAATATTTAGGCTCGAACGATGAGTTCATGCCGGTTCACAAACAACCGGATTTGCTTCCGGAAGGAGCAAAGGTGGAAGCGGTACCTTTTGAAATTAAAAAAGGTCAAGTCGGCTACCACCACTCTCTGACATGGCACGGCAGTCCGAATAACCGTTCAGAAATGAAACGCAGGGCAATTGCGGTTCACTATATGCCAGGTCATACGTATTACGCTCCGACAGGCGGTCATCCGATGGAACCCCATATTCATGTGGCGCCAGGCGAAATCGTGTCAGGAGAAAGTTTCCCGGCGGTGTATCAGAGATAGCCCTTTGTTAAGAAAGGGGAATTGCTTTATCCCTAGCCCGAAACCTACGCCTTTTCCAGATATCAATGAAATGTTAGAGCAACTTGTTCTTGGTATCCTACGTGTACTCAATCAGGACGTTGTTGGTGTCTATGTTCACGGTTCCTTGGCACTGGGGGACTTCAATCGTGAAACGAGTGATGTTGATTTTCTCGTGGCAACTCGGACCGAACTGCCTGCGGAGAAGCATCCAACTTTGGAACAGATGCATGCCGAGCTGCGAAACCAGGGGTTCAAATGGGCTGGCAACATGGAAGGCTCTTATATTTCGCAGGAATTGCTTAAGCGCTATGATCCTCAGCAGTGTTGGCATCCTGCATTACGCTGTGACGGCAGTTTTGGTGTAGACGGGCATGCGAGTGATTGGATCATTCAGCGTGCCATCCTTCGTGAACATGGCATTACGCTGCATGGCCCAGCACCAGAAAATCTGATTGATCCTGTTGCACCTTACGAGCTTAAAAAAGCTGCGCAAGCAATTTTAACCGAATGGTGGAGCCCTTTATTTGTAGATGCGTCTCGCCTTAAATCGAGTGAATATCAGGCCTATGCGATTCTTACGATGTGCAGGTGTTTGTACACGATAGAAGAGGGGCTTGTCGCTTCCAAACCTGCCGCAGCCCAGTGGATGCTAGCTACAACACATGGAAGTAAATGGGGGTCGTTGATCCGGCAAGCCTTGGCATGGCGCAGGGGAGATGAGCTCAACGCAATCAATGAAACGTTGGCTTTTATCAGGTATACCCTTGAGCAGGCTGTTCATTAATAAAAGTCCCTTTTCCATCTGGCTATGGAAGGGGGACTTTTACTTTTACCTATAGATTACTCCATCTGATATTCTTTCATTTTGTTATAAAGGGTGCCTCGGGAAATGCCCAATAGCTTGGCGGCTGCGCTTTTATTTCCTGCTGTCTTGGCCAGTGCGTCCTCGATGAGTGTGATTTCTTCCTCGTCTGATACTTTCGCTTTTAATAAAATAGTAGAATCTCCTTCTAACGAGGCGAGACTAGGCTGACCTTCTTGTAAAGCTGTAGGCAGGTGCTCAAGTTGGATGATATCCTCATCACTTAAAATAACGCAGCGTTCGATGACATTTTTTAATTCCTGGATATTTCCAGGCCAAGCATAGTTCGTGAGCGCCAAAATCACTTCCGGCGAAAGCACGGGAACCGGTTTCTGATAATTCAAAGAAAACTGCTTCAGATACATATGCACCATAGCGGGAATGTCTTCCGTTCGATCGCGTAAAGGCGGAATCCGGATGGAAATCACGTTAAGTGCATAGTACAGATCAGAGCGGAATTCTTGGGTAACCAGCTTGGCTGCCAAATCCTGCGTAGTTGCAATAATAATCCGCGTGCGCACCCGGATAGGCTGGCTTCCGCCCGAACGGACGATGGTTTGCTGCGTGATAGAATGGTAGAGCTTGGCTTGAACATCCAGTGGAAGCTTCTCGATTTCGTTAATGAATAAAGTGCCTTCTTTGGCTTGTTCCAGCTTCCCGGCTTCCCCTGTTTCACTTCCTGTAAAAGCTCCGCCTTGATAGCCGAATAATTCAGCCTCAAGCAGCCCCGCGGGCACAATGCCGCAATTGAGTGTCAAGAAAGGATGTTCGGACCGCGAGCTGGACTGATGAATAATATGAGCAAGCTGCTCTTTGCCAACACCCGATTCTCCGATGAGGAGGACGGGTGTTTCTGTTGCGGCCACTTTTTTGGCCCACTGAATGACTTTGCCGATGGCAGGGCCTTTGCCTTTGATTAACGTAAATAAATCTTCCGTTTGTTCTTTATTAGGAAGCCCGAAGGAGTCCGCAGCCGTTAACTGTTCATTTAACCTCACCAACTGTGTAATATCCTGTTCAGTCGCAATACCGCCAATGATAAGCCCTTGGGCATCCCGGATCGGCGAGGCGTTGATAAGGACATGTGTGTCTGGGCGTGGTCGGTGATACGTATTTCGAATCATGCGGCCTTCGTCCAAAATTTTGAGCACCATTAACGTTTCCACGTCAAAATGCTCACCAATCCGCTTCCCCAAAATATCTGCGCTGGGAAGCTGATAAAGCTCTTCGGCAACCGTATTCCAGTAGATCACAGCGCCGTCTCGATCAACGACCGTGACAGCATCGGTAACGGTGTCAGCAAGGGCAGCGAAATAAGCCGCCGATTTTTGCTGTTCTAGCGTTGCAGCACGCAGCAGGTCTGATAAGGAGGAGTATCCCCGAACGTTCCCTTCTTTATCCTTGATCAGAAGAGGCCGGTTCGATGACAACGTCAGTGGAATGAGGCTTGCCAGATTTCCTTGGTCGTCCCATTGCACAGATTCGGCAAGGAAATAAGAACTCTTTTCCAATAAAGCCTGGACGTTCATAGCCGACAATGCAGGTAGAAGCGCGGCGTCCTCCGGCGTAAATAAACAGGTGTGGCTGCCGGAATGTGCAATGACACCTGTGCCTTTATTTAAATAGATGGAAACTTCCTCAAGCGTTGTTTCTATTGAAACAGTAACGATCGCGGTGTTTAACAGAAAGTGTTCATTTTTGAACATAGTCGACCTCATTTATGGAGCGTTGATTTGCTATAAATTTACCACGAAGCTAATGGCGATTCAACACGTTCTGGAAGGGCGGCGAGTATGATAGGAGTATAGTTGATAATGTGTTCAAAATTATGAAAAATATACACATAAACAAGTAGTGTTCAAAATATAAATTATAGTGTACAATAAAAACATAAATTAAACACTATTGTACAAATTCCTTTGGAGGAATACACAGATGGAACTCATGATGAGAAACATGTTTCAATCTTTAGGGAAGAGCCGCACCGCGAATCGCTTAGCGAAACGATATGGTTTACGTTTTGGCGCCGCACGTTTCGTTGCCGGTGAAACCATTCAGCAATCTATTCAAGCTGTGCGTGGACTCAATCAGGATGGCCGTATTGCCACACTGGATCATTTAGGGGAATTTGTTTTCAGTGAAGCGGAAGCCTTGGAATCGGCTGATATGTGTATCCAAACATTAGATGCCATCGCCCAATCCGGCGTCACCTCCAATTTATCTCTAAAAATGACCTCACTTGGTCTGGATATAAGCAGAGATTTGTGTGTAAGCAATATGAGACGGATTCTTGACCGGGCTCGCATGCACGGCAATTTTGTCCGGATTGATATGGAAGACTATGCGCACTGCCAAATATCGCTCGACATCTATCGTGAACTGCGAAAAGACTACGACAATGTCGGCATCGTGATTCAAGCTTACTTGTTCCGTACGATGCAGGATATGGATGATTTGCATGAGCTTGGCGCGAACTTGCGTCTTGTGAAAGGGGCTTACAAGGAATCCCCGCAGGTTGCTTTTCCAGAGAAAAGCGCTGTTGATGATAACTATAAAAAGATTATTCAAAAACATTTGCTAAACGGCCATTATACGGCGATCGCCAGTCATGATGAAGCGATTATCAATTTTACGAAGCACTTTGCCAAGGCAAACGGGATTTCGGGCGATCAGTTTGAGTTCCAGATGCTCTATGGGATTTGTGAAGACTTACAGAAGCAATTAGTGAAAGAAGGATACCGGGTACGTATCTATGTTCCTTATGGTGTGGATTGGTTCGGTTATTTCATGAGAAGGTTAGCGGAACGTCCAGCCAATGTCTGGTTTGTTCTTAAAAATATGTTCAAATAAACTTCCCATTCGGAGAGGAGAAATAACATGACAACATTTACAAAGGTGAGCCCTTACGCGAACGAGCCGTTTACTGATTTTAGCTTAGAGGAAAATAAAAAGGCGATGCAGGCAGCTATTTCGAAAGTAAAAGAGGAATTGGGCCGCGAGTATCCGCTTTACATCGGAACGGAGAAAGTGACGACGGAAGCGAAAATTACGTCTATTAACCCAGGTAATGTGGATGAAATTATCGGTTACGTCAGTAAAGCGGACCAAGCTCTTGCTGAGAAGGCGATGAACGTTGCACTTGAAACGTTTGAATCTTGGAAAAAGGTTCCGGCAAGAGAGCGTGCCGAATACTTGTTCAAAGCGGCAGCGCTGATGCGTGCTCGCAAGCATGAATTCTCAGCGCTAATGCTGCTGGAATCCGGCAAAAACTACGTGGAAGCCGATGTTGATACGGCTGAAGCGATCGATTTCATCGAGTTCTATGCGCGTGAAATGATTCGCCTGAGTGAAATCAACGAGACGGTGCCACTGGTCAAAATTCCCGGCGAAAACAACAAACTTACGTACATCCCTCTAGGCGTTGGAGTTATTATACCTCCATGGAACTTCCCTCTTGCTATCTGTGTTGGGATGACGATGGCAGCCGTTGTTTCTGGTAACACTGTTCTGCTTAAACCAGCTTCCACGACGCCGGTAATTGCGCATAAATTTGTTGCACTCATGGAAGAAGTGGGTCTGCCTGCAGGCGTTATCAACTTCATTCCAGGCAGCGGCGCAGAGGTTGGGGACTACTTAACGACGCATCCGAAAACGCGTTTTATCTCCTTCACAGGCTCCAAAGAAGTAGGTTTACGCATCAACAAGCTTGCCGCTGACACCGTTCCGGGTCAAATTTGGATTAAACGTGTCGTTGCTGAAATGGGTGGAAAAGACGGTATTGTTGTAGACGAAACAGCTGATCTTAACGCGGCTGCAGCGGCAATCGTGGCTTCGGCTTTTGGCTTTCAAGGTCAAAAGTGCTCCGCGGGTTCCAGGGCCATCATTGTAGAGTCCGTATATGACGAAGTGGTTGAAAAAGTGGTTGCCTTGACGAACCAGCTGCAAAGCGGTTTGCCTGAGCTTAATTTTGCAGCAGGTCCGGTGATCGATAAAACTTCCTATGAGCGGATTCTTGATTACATCGAAGTTGGCAAAAGCGAAGGAACACTTCTTGCTGGCGGCGGCAAAGCGGAAGGCAACGGCTATTATATTCAACCTACTGTATTCGGCGATGTGAGCGGTAAAGCTCGCATTATGCAGGAAGAAATTTTCGGGCCGGTGCTCGCCATCGCAAAAGCGAAGGACTGGAAAGAAGCTATCGCGATGTACAACGATACCGAGTTTGGTTTGACGGGTTCGTACTTCTCGACAAACGAAGAGCGTATCTCCGAAGCGCTTGACACGGTACACTGCGGCAACTTGTACATTAACCGCAAATGCACGGGCGCTTTGGTCGGCGTTCATCCTTTCGGCGGCTTTAACATGTCGGGAACGGATTCCAAAGCAGGCGGATATGATTACCTGCTGCTCTTCACGCAAGCGAAGCTGACATCTCGCAAGGTGTAATAAAGGGAAAGACGGACGATGCGTCCGTCTTTTTTTGTTTTGGCGTGGTGTGGTTCCCCTCCGGCCAAACATTCCCCCTCTGTTCGCCAGAATAACGGATCGTAGTTCCCCACCATCAATGTATATGCTGTCGAGGAGATGGCTTATTTGCTTTGCTACGGAAGTGGGCCCATCACCCGTCAGACATACCCCAACCCTCGACATATTGCTCCTGAGGACTGGATTTGAGATAATGCACATAGGAAATTGACAGATAGGAGATGGTTATTATGTCTAAGTCCCAAAAAACGCTAGCATTTATTGGTTCCTATGCAGATTCAAGCAATCCAGGCGTGTATACCTGCCAATTTGGAGAAGGGAATGGAAGTCTGGAAGTCCTTCATGAAGTGGATGGCTTGCAAAATCCTACGTTTATATCCGTCGATACGACAAATTGGAGGCTGTATGCGATCTCGGAAGGAACGAATGCAAACGGTCAACGCTGTGGAGCAGCAAGCTCCTATGATATTGACACGGTCTCGGGGAAATTAGCCTTTTTGAATAATGAGCTTACGCTTCCGGCAACGACTTGTCACATCCAACTTGATCATTCGAATCAAGTGATTATGGTTTCGAGCTATCACGGAGGCATGGTGGGCTTGTCGCCTGTTCTGGCGGACGGACGAATTGGCGAAAATGCAGATATTCAGCAGCATGAAGGCTCCAGTCTTTTGGAGGTGCAGGATAGACCGCGTGCTCATTCCGTTTTCTTGGATCGTACGAATACCTATGTAGGCGTTTGCGATTTAGGATTGGATAAAATCAAGCTGTACAAGCTGGATCTTGCTGCGAAAAAGCTGCATCCTCATGGTGAGGTGTCTGTTGCTCCAGGGTCAGGACCGCGGCATTTTGCCTTTCATCCATCCTACAAGTATGGTTATGTAATCAACGAGTTAGGCTCGACGGTGACAGCTTTTAGCTACAAAGAGGAGCAGGGAGAGCTTACTGAAATTCAAACGATTTCTACGCTGCCTGAGGCGTTCGAAGGTGAAAATGCTTGCGCGGATATTCACGTTTCTCCGGACGGCAAGTATCTTTACGGCTCGAATCGCGGGCATGACAGTATAGTTGTGTATGCTATTGATGCGGATACAGGCAAATTGACTCCTGTTGAATATGCACCTACGCTTGGGAAGCATCCGCGTAATTTTGCCCTTTCACCGGACGGGGCACATCTTTTAGTCGCAAACAAAGACTCCGATAACATTGTATCGTTCGCAAGGGATGCCGCAACTGGGAAGCTGTTGCCAACCGGAAGCGTGCTGACGCTGTCCAAACCGGTATGCATCAAATTTGCCATTGTAGACTAAAATGACACCATACACGCAGCGCGTGATCGAAATTATCCGTTCCATCCCCGAAGGGAAAGTGATGACCTACGGGCAGGTTTCGCGACTTGCGGGAAGCCCGAGAGGCGCCCGTCAGGTCGTGCGGATCTTGCATGCCATGAGCAAGAAGTATAAGCTGCCTTGGCATAGAGTCGTGAATGCAAAAGGTGAAATTGCCATTGCAGATGATGAAGGAGCGGAGCTGCAAAGCTTTTTGCTTCAATCAGAGGGTATCGAGCTCATTGAGGATCGCTTAATCTCACTTGAGCGCTATCAGGCTCACATGGAAGAAAATACATAAACGATAACATAAGAAGCCTCATTTCTTGCCACAATAAGAAGTGAGGCTTTCGTATGCCGGAAGGAAACTGTAGAATCTTGTCGAAGTGTAAAGCACAAAGCTAAGCATTATCGGGGGTTTATCATGGGTCAACATCAAGCGCTGCCTGTGGCGGTATACAATTTATTAACGATGCCGTCTAATCGTGCGCAGCGGCGGTTTGCTTATATCATTGGGGCTCTAGTAACCCTTATTTCTTTGTTCACTGTGCCTTTTGTCCGCATTCAGCTAGGAGAAATGCCGGCTTTCCAGCCGGCTATTTTTTCTACGGTTGTTTGCTTCGAACTCATTACGGCCTATGTGATCTATAGTCAGTTTAAAATCTCCCGCCAACCCGCGGTGCTTGCTCTTTTTGCGGGTTATTTGTTCTCGGCGGGCATGAGCTTAGTTTACATCCTCGCGTTCCCCCGTGTTTTTGCTGACAATGGGTTGTTCAACTCAGGACCACAAACCTCCGTGTGGGTGTATTCGCTTTGGCACATAGGCTTTCCGGTGGCAGTCCTGCTTTATTTGCGACTTGAAGCCAAACATCGGAATGTGCGGTACAGCTCTCGCAAGGCAAAGCTAGCCGGTTGGTGTACATTCTTTGGCACAATCATATTGATGACCGTGTTTACGTTGTTTACGACGCATTTCGTTGAGCGGCTGCCAACCGTTTTGTCACAAGGACAGCTATCTCCCGCATTTGTTAAGTTTGTTGGGATACCGATCGTTGTGCTTACGTTCATCACGCTGCTCATCTTTTACGTTCGGACTAAAGCTAGTACGGTAACCTCAACTTGGCTGTGCGTAGCAATCCTTGCGATGATGCTGGATGTGGTCATTGTTCTTTGCGGAGGCGGACGGTTCAGTCTGGGTTGGTATGTGGCGAAGTGGAACTCCTTTGTATGCTCGAATGTTGTGCTGGCCGGCATGATTTATGAATTTACGAAAATGTATCTGAACATGGCGGATCTTTTTAGAAAAGTCAAAGACAGCGAGTATAGTTATAAGGTGCTCCTTGGGGAAAGCCAGCAAGCGGAAAGGACGATCTCCGAACAGAACACGATTATCGAGCAGATGCTGGAGTCCAGTCATGAAGCTATTATCATGTGTGATACGGTAGGCAGAGTTATTTTTGCTAACCGCCGTGTGGAGCTTTTTTTTGAAAATCCGATTCACAAAGGGGACTGTTTGTTCACATATTGCGAAGGTATGCGAGCGTCAGACACTGCTTTTAAATCCATCGTCGAGGCTTATTTCAACCAAACTATACCGCCTTTTCTGAAAAGGATCTCAAGAGTCTCGCATTCCGGTGAAATGAAGCATTATGAGTGTTACGTCAATCCCATAGTGGACGAGGGGGCTGACACGCTCAGGGGTCATTTGTTCGGATTCAGGGACCGGACCGAAGAGGAACGGATCGATGAGATGAAAAATGAATTTGTCTCCATCATTTCCCATGAAATCCGAACTCCGCTGTCTTCCATTATGGGATTTATTGAGATTTTGGCGACCCGGAACGTCACGGAGGACAAGCGAGTCAAGTACGTAGAGACGATTCATAAGGAATCTATGCGACTGTCCAATCTAATCAACGATTTTTTGGACTTGCAGCGATTGGATTCAGGACGGCAGGTCTTTCATTTTCAAACGCTCAACACAGCTCATTTGGTAGGTGAAATCGTGGATCAATGGCAGGGCAAAGACAATCATGAGATTGAACTGCATGTCCTTGATGAATCCCTTTTTATTCATGGGGACGAAGAACGTCTCAAACAGGTTTTTCATAATTTGATCTCCAATAGCATCAAGTACTCTCCTGATCAATCGAAGATTGATGTGTATGTGGAACGTGAGAATGGCCGTGTGCACATCAAAATTCAAGACTATGGACTCGGCATTCCGGCTGAGGCATTGGATAAACTATTTGGGAGATTTTACCGGGTAGATAATTCAGATCGCAGGAAAATCGGGGGAACCGGACTCGGGCTGTCTATTGTTAAAGAGATTGTAGAAGCTCATCACGGCAAGGTGCTGGTGGAGTCTGAATTAGGCAGGGGTTCGATTTTTACGGTTCAATTCGATGAGCACAAAGAGGGGTAGCTTACTTATGAAAAACAAAAAGAATCTGGCCCCGTGCCAGGTTCTTCTCATTTTCGCCCAAAAATAAGCAAAAACAATCAAAAGTGTTACAAAGTCGTTCTGTCGGGAATAGACTATCTGTATCATAGGCCATAGGACAGGAGGCATTTCGATGAATGAAAGAACCTTATATCTATTCGATGGCATTAATAAAAGCTCTGTGAAAATCATTGTCGAGCAAATTATGAAAATAAACCAATTTGATGATGACAAAGATAAAAAGGAGAAAGATTTTAAACGCGTTCCCATCGACGTCATTATTAATAGCAATGGGGGGAGCGTCTACGACGGTCTAGGCCTCATTAATGTGATCGAAAACAGCAAGACGCCTGTACACACCTACGTGTATGGACTAGCTGCCAGCATGAGCTTGCTGATCGCTGTGAGTGGCCACAAAAGGTATGCCGGCAGGCTCAGCACCTTTATGTATCATGCCGTTTCTACGCATATTGACGGTCATCTGGAGTATTTGAAAAACAGGGTGGATGAGACGCAGAGGCTGCAAAACATTTATGATGAATACCTCTTATCTAAAACAAAGTTAACCCAAGATGAAATCCTTCGTGTTCAGGAGCATCAGCGAAATTGGTATATGAGTCCTGAGGAAGCTTTATCCTTTGGTGTGATTGATGAAATTGTATAGGAATTGGGAAGAGAAGCCTGGGGGATTCTCTTTTTCTTTGTTTTTTATCTCTTTTTGGTGTTTAATGAGAGAAAGAGAGAAGGCTGGCAGCGACAGCTGCCGCCAAGTGCAAAGGAGACCCAACTGTGTATAAAATTGTGTTTTTTGATATCGACGGTACCCTTGTCAATGAGGAAAAACAGGTTCCTGCTTCCACAGTAACCGCTATTCATCAATTAAAGCAGCAAGGCATTGAACCGGTGATTGCTACCGGACGAGCTCCTTACTTCATTAAACCCTTGGCTGAGCAGCTCGGGATCGATTCCTATGTTTGTTTGAACGGGGGATATGCCGTGTATCGGGGGGAACCTCTGTACAGACGCATCATTGCCAAAAGCAGCATTGAAGCTTTGGTAAAACTTGCCGCGAAGTACAAACATTCTCTCGTATTCGAAGGGGAGCATCAGTTTTTTACGGACACAGAAGATCATCCATTCGTAACAGGATCCGTTTCGTCGTTGAAGGTAGATTTGCCAGGTTATGACCCGGATTTCTGGAAAACGAACGATATTTATCAGATTTTCCTGCACTGCGAAGATACGGATGAACATTTGTATGAAGAGCTTCAAACGGAATTTAAGCTGATTCGCTGGCACCAGCATGCGATCGATGTTTTGCCTGCTGGAGGTTCCAAAGCCCAGGGGATTGCAGCACTGCTTGAGCTTGTAGGCATCAAACCGGAAGAAGCGGTTGCATTTGGCGATGGCTTGAATGACATGGAAATGCTTTCCTTTGTTGGGATGGGCATCGCGATGGGGAACTCCCACAAGGAATTGCTTCCTTATGCGGATCATGTGACAACGCATGTGGATGAAGATGGCATTCGCAATGGACTTATAACAGCAGGATTGCTCTAACATTGAAAGAACAAGATCAGGGTGAAAACAAATGAGAATAGCTTTTTTTGATTCAGGAATAGGCGGGATTTCCGTCTTACACGAAGCCATGAAGCAATTGCCTCATGAAGACTTTCTTTACTTTGCAGATACGCTGCATGTGCCATACGGTACGAAACCGAAGGATGAAGTCCTTTCTTTTGTGAAACAAGCGGTGGAAACCATCAGCAAGGAAGAGGTTTGTGCACTCGTTATTGCTTGTAACACGGCTACGAGCATTGCGATCGCGGAACTTCGCAACATCTATGACATGCCGATTATCGGCATGGAACCTGCGGTAAAGCCGGCGCTTGCCATGAACCGTTCTTCGGGAAAAAGAGTGCTTGTGCTTGCGACACCGTTAACGCTCAAAGAATCCAAATACCGGGAGCTTGTTTCCCGTATCGATGACATGCACATGGTGGATTCGCTGCCAATGCCGGAATTAGTTCAATTCTGTGAGCAACTAAACGTGGATAGCCAGCAAATTATTGATTATTTTCATACCCAGTTCGCTTCGTTCGATCTAAGTCTGTATGGTACGGTAGTCCTTGGATGTACGCATTTTCCTTTTTTTCGAAGCGTATTGAAAAAGGTTCTGCCCGATCATATCCAAATTGTTGATGGAAGCGCAGGGACCGTGAACCGGCTGACTCAACTGCTAAGTGATCGAGACCAACTACTTGGCAAAGGACATTCCGATTTGAAATGGATGTGCTCGGATGATAATCCGATGTACCTGGAGAAAATGCGGAAAGCGCTGCAGCTCTTTGAGGTCGTTGGGGTATAAGAGCTGAATAGGAAAACACAAAAAGGGCTGTCGTCCAGTAGATGTATCTACAGGGAGACAGCCCTTTCGTTTTAACTTGATTATACGCGAATCTCAAGCAGTTCGTAGGAGATAACACCCATTGGCGCATTGACGCTGATTGTATCGCCAACTTTTTTGCCCATGAGCGAGACACCAAGCGGGCTTTCGTAGGAGATTTTATTTTCATTGACATTTGCTTCAGAGGTGCCGACGATTTTGTATTCGATTTTTTCGGCGAATTCTACATCATTAAGGACAACAGTGGATCCTACTTGAACTTTAGATGTATCCAGATTCGTTACAACGCGCGCCTTTTTTAACATTCTTTCGATGGTCAAAACTCTCGTTTCCATGAAACCCTGTTCTTCTTTGGCCGAATGGTATTCACTGTTCTCTTTCAGGTCACCGTAGCTAATGGCCGTCTTAATCCGGCTTGCCAATTCTTTGCGTTTAACGGTTTTCAGTTCCTCAAGCTCAAGTTCTAAACTGCGTAATCCTTCGGGAGTTAGAATGATTTCATCATTGGACATTTTTACAGCTCCTCATGTATTCGATACTTGTTATAGTACTAAAGTAGCGAGGTCAAGTAAAGTAATCGTAAAAAAGCAACTTATTGATCAGGAGAACGTCTAAATGATGGAAGTATTTTCCTTATAATGGATGCGGAAGCGGTGAGTTTACGATGATGAAAATAAAACTGTTCACATTCACGGTTGTTGCAGCAGCAATGGGTTTGGCTGGTTATGTGTCCCAAGCAGCTGCGGATACAATTTATGGAGGTTCTTTTGCTCCAGAGGGGCTTCGATTCCCGGACGAGATAGAGCTGCTGGCTGAAACACCTTATTACGCTGCGGCAGATACGTACAACACGGATCCTGAAGGAACATTTGCTCCGCAGACCGTGCATGTACTGGAAACCGAAAGCGGCTGGTCGATCGGCGAGGCGACTTGGAAAATCGAAACCATGTTCGGACCGCGGTGGATCAGGCCGAAACCTTGGGAAATCGAGATTGCGCCGCCAAAGCGGATCACGCTTCTAGACGAAACACCGCTTTATCGCAGTGCAAGCACGAAAAATACCCCTGTCGCTGCTTTAACCCCCCAAGAGGTGGAGGTAACAGATGCTGAAAAGATGTGGTTCTATACCAACGATCCTAACAGCAAAGCCTGGATAAAAGTGCATACAAGTTGGTTAGGAGATCTATGGGCGTTTATTCCAGTTAAGGAAATTGGTACGGTTCACGACGTTCAGCGTAAAGCACATTATGATAATCTTCCCGCAAAAAGCGATCTAGGCGCGGCAATGGGCGTCGGTCAGCAGCAGATGGACTGGTCTACGACGACAGCAGGGGATTTCACGATTGTCCATGAATTTACAACGATATATGATCGTGCTTTCGAAGTTCAAACCGATCAAGGGACGGTCTGGACGCGAGACAAAGGAGTGACCATTCTTCCGACAGATGAAACACTGAAAATTGCACGTGAGACGCCGTTATTTCCTACTGTCTTCGCGGGGTTGGCGAAAATAGATGCGGTGCTTAAAGACGAGAATGTCATTGTATTTGAGAAAATCATAGAACCCTTATGGGCGGGGAGGGGTCCATACGAAATTTGGCATAACAGCACCTGGTATCATGTACGTTCCTCGAAGGGAACAGGATGGATTAACAAGCTGGTCGGAGAACCGGAGTCTGCCGTACCTGTTCACTGGAAGATGTTGGTTAAGAATGCAAGAGAGCTGTCGCAATATCCGGAAGTGCCGTTTAACGACACGACATTGCTGCTGCGCAATCAGACAGTGGAAGTGATAGAAGCTTGGAATCCGCCGAATGGCGGATCTATGTGGCTGAAAGTACACGTTGATAACCGAACGGGGTGGATTCCATTCTGGAACGGTACGCAGGATACACTGTGGGATGAGGATTCTCAAACGATAGCACGTGTTGCCAAGACGGAGACGAATGGTGTGAATATTGTACCGACTGGCACAGGAGATTTATACCGTAATTGCCGAAGACATTCCGACAAGTGTGAAGAGCGGACGGCTGGAATTGCAAGCATTCGTGAATGACTGGACCAGTAGAGAAGATTACAATGCTGGGCAAATGCCGCTTCAACTGAGCATCGAAGAGGGAGAAGACCGCGGAGGAATCGAGCATAATTCCGTGAACAAAGGAATTGTGAATCAGTCGGATCAAAATTCAGCCGGTACCCTGTTTAGCTTGAAAACATCACATCCGTTAGCTGTGGGGAGACATCAAGTCGATGTTGTCTTGCGCATAGGCGAAAGAATCATTTGGAAGAAAAGTGCTGAGATAGCGGCTAAGTAACCTAAACATGCAACCTAGTTCCTGCGGGTTGCATTCTCTTTTTGGCGTCTCGAAAGGAACTACAGTCCGCTATTTCAGAGAAAAGCGGTATTTTGGCGGTACGAGAGGAACAACAGTGCACTATTTCTTTGCATTTTGCTGGTTTATAGCCAAAAGCGAAGAAATAGCGTCCCCTAGTTCCCAACGCAAGTGAGAAGGTGCTTTTACAAAGAAAAAGCGCCCTGTAGTTCCGTTTCCGTAAGGAAGAAACCAACGAGAAATCCACCCCTAGTTCCCATCCTGTATCTTGGTATTTTTCCCTATCTTACCAATGGTTTAAAAACCGCAATATTAATTGATAGACAAGGCTTTCCTATCCTACTATACTACTGAAAGGGACAACTAATTTCGAGATGTGTCGAAAAAGTTTTACATAGTGTCGAATTTGTAATATTCATTTTACAACATATAGAAAGTGTGAACATCTTCATGAGAATAAACTCCAAAGTCATCTACATCACCTTAATTATCGTTATTCTGTTGCTGGTGACGAATAATACCTCTTATTACTGGTATACGAAATCACTGTTAACGGAAGCCTTATCGATGAGGATGGAGTCGACGGCCAACCAAATCCGAACGTCCATTGAACTGTCAGAGGAAGGATCCTTCTTCGTGGAAGATTTAGTTGGAGAAAAGCTACGCGCTGTCGCACTTTTCGCCGCGAACAAGCTCGATCCGGATGCCGATAAAGTATCCAATGAACAATTGGTTCAGCTGGCCAAACAAGCGGGGGTCGACGGTTTCTCGCTGATGAAGCGGAGTGGTGTTGGAAACGATATCATGGTCGCCAAGTCATCGGAACCCAAAGAACTTCAAATTAAAAGCACAATCCCTTTTGGCTATTGGTTTACGGCTTTCGATCAATTGATGACGAACCACCAGGTTACGATTCCTGAAGGTCAGAAACTGCCGAATTTCTGGTCCGGTATTTACGAGGTTCCAGCTTCGGGCTCCAGCAATGTCAGTAAATTTGGTTATTATTACGACGGTTCGACCAATTATATTATTTGTGTGTTTGTGAATGCCGATAAAATTCAACGGTTTAAAGAAATCGTCGGTGCTGATACTGTTGTAAAGAAAACGCTTGCGGCAAATCAGGATATTTTGGAAATTTCGGGTCTGCATGGGGTTACGTTCGGCACTAAGCCAATTGAGTACAAAGGCAGTGACGGCACATCTTTCATTTCGGTGTATGATCGGCCGCTGCTGTTCGGTTCGTACAACATTACGAATGACAAAGATTTGAAGTATTACAAAGAGTCCATCGAAAATAATAAACCGGTTAGCATCGTAGAGAGCTGGAATGGGAAACCGATTCTCAAAACGTTCATGTACGTCCCGGTTAAGAACAAACTGACCGAAGTGCAGCGAGAAGTTCCCTACGTCATTTCCATTACGTCGGATTATCAATCGATTCAAGAGACTTTAAACAAACAGCTCGTTCAGCTTATGCTTGTGGTTGTTCTGTTTACGGTTTGCAGCTGCATCTTTATATACTTTGTCTTCCGATTTATTACCAAAAGCCGTGAAACCGCGGTTCAATCCACACAAGAAATGTACATTCAAAATGTGGATTTGATGTTTGCAACGATTCGCAGCCAGCGGCATGACTTCTTAAATCATGTGCAGACCATGTATGCGCTCCTTGCAAATGGCAAAAAAGAAGACCAGATGAAGTACATGAAAGAGTTGCTGGAAGAAATCAATGAAGTGAACGATATCATTCGTATTGGCCATCCGGCGATTGCTGCTTTGATTCAAGCGAAGTTTGCGCTTGCTATGCGGACGAAAATTGATTTTCATTATGAATTTACAGGCCTTGATGGCTTAGCTTTAGGGGTAAAATCCGTTGATCTCGTGAAAATTATCGGAAATCTGATTGATAATGCTTTTGACGAGGTGAATAAATTCCCGCCAGGCGAACGGGAGGTTATTGTGAACGGATGGTCGGAGTCCAATCAAGTGACGATCTCCGTTTCCAACCCTGTGCTTCCGGATTTCCAAGTAGAGGACTACAATCAAATGTTTACGATCGGCTACAGCACCAAAGGTGACGGTGAGCATCAAGGATTAGGCTTGTCGGTCGTGAAGGAGCGGATTGAGCACTACAAAGGGACAATCGAAGTGTGCGTGGAGGATGGCTGGATTTGCTTTAAAATATCGATTCCAATGCAGTAAATGGAAAGCCCCTTCTTTTTCTGTTTAAGACAGAGAAGAAGGGGCTTTTGTTTATTTTTGCAGCATGGGATAGACATAAAGCATAAAAGGGATCAATAAGGTGACGGCCAAAAGCAGCCAACGGAATACGGTTTCGCTCGAAGATCCCGTATCAATTGCGATGAATTTCGGCAATATGCGAATTTTCATTGGGAGCGGCCAGAATAGTTGTATGCCTCGCTCATTGAGCAAATCAATAAGCGGATGCGATGCATAAGCGACGATGAAAACCCAAAAGTACAAAGGCGACATCGGCAATGAAATCATCATCAGCAGGAGGATAAAGACAATCGAATGGGTTAGCGTCCGATGGCGGACCTTCAGAATGCGAAGCAAGGCAGATAATGGGAATAGAACCTTGGCCATCGTCGAGCCTGGCTTGTCGACATCGGCCAACGTTCCTGCCAAGCAGCCCAGCAGAAGAGCTCCGGCCGTGTCCCACGAAAAAAAGCTTACATCTTGATAAGCGAGTACGAGTTCTGCCGAGATGAATCCGGCAATACTGTGTGTTTTTTGTAGCATAAGTTAACCCCTAAGTCTAATTTATTTATAACTGTATAGCATTCGAAGCAGAAACGTATTTTCAGACGGAATCCGCTCACAGCAAGCATATGCAACAAACAGCGTATCATATTCTAGTGAATGTTGTGGTCATTTCTTTGAAATTGGGATGAGGAATATGTGATCAGGGTGCTTGGAACTAGGCGTAGTTACCTACCATGAGTCAATAATGAGGGGTTAAGTAGTCTATGAGCACTTTTTGAATATAGTTTTATACGTTATAATAGACATATAGTTGAAATAGTGAAGGAGCTAACTCCGATGCCAGTCTTTAATGCCATGGAAACGATCGTCGTCAATATGTTTGATGAATTTCAGAAAAATTACGAATTGAAATGCGACTGTAATAAGTGTAAAGATGATATGCTAGCGTTGGCTTTAAACAAAATTCCGCCTAGATATACGTCAAGTGAAAAGGGTGCATTGTTTGTTAAAGGCATATATATTAATCCGCAGCTGCAATCCGATGTGATGCGTGAATTAATGGAAGCCGCGAATATAGTGGCTGATCATCAGCATCACGAAGCCTAATACCGAGGATTGAACAGAGAGCTAGTCTCCGTCTCAGGAGGCTGGCTTTTTTTTATAGCATGTCATTCGACAATATAGTATAATAATCGACGAGTTTCGTATATTTCGAACATAATTCGTTAACACTTGTCGAACGAAAAAATGTTTTGACTAAATCCGAGTTATTTAGTAGGATATACAAAAGAGTATTTTACATAACATATATTCACCAAGGGGAGAGATACACATGAAAAAAGCATTAATTTCTATGTTTGCTGTTACCGTGTTGCTGACAGGCTGCGCAACGGCAAAAACAGACACTGCAGCACCGGGTGCTGAAGCAACGAAAGCTGCTACGGCTAAATCAGATAAGAAAGTTATCCTGATTACACCAGAGAAAATTGGTTTGAACCCATTTTTCGCACAAGAGGATGAAGGTGTTAAGAAAGCTGGACAAGAGTTCGGCATTACGGTTAAAACGGTAGAATCGACGGATGCCAGCGCGATTGAACAAAATTTACGCGCTGCCGTTGCAGATAACTATGATCTCATCATTACCAGCTCTTTCGAGTCCGAAGATGCTCTTAAGAAAGTAGCCGCTGAGAATCCGAAGAAATCTTTTGCCATTATTGATACAGTTGTCGATCTTCCGAACGTTCGCAGTGTAGTATTCCGTGAGCATGAAGCTTCCTACTTGCTGGGGGCGGCAGCTGGTCTTGCAACGAAGAAAAATGTCGTAGGTATGGTTGCGGCACTTGATATCCCGCTGATCAAGAAGTATACCGTTGGCTTCCAAGAAGGCTTGAAAGCAACAAATCCTAATGCTAGGTTCATCGTTAACTACGTAGGCAGCTTCACGGATCCAGCCAAAGCTAAAGAATTAGCATTAACGCAATTCTCACAAGGCGCAGATTTCATCGCTGCTGCTTCTGCTGTTGGTGATCTGGGCGTATTCGAAGCTGCGAAAGAAAAAGGCTTCTTCACATCCGGACAAGATATTGACCGTACAGTCACGGATCCACAACATATCGTCCTTTCTCAACTAAAAGGAACAGATGCCGTAGCTTACCAAACGGTGAAGGATTTCGTAAACGGCTCGTTTAAATTCGGTTCAGTTGATTACGGTTTGAAAGAAGACGGCGTTGGTCTTACTTTTGTGACCAAAGATAGCAAATCTACACTTAGTCCTTTCATTGGACAAGATGTCGTTACGAAAGTTAAAGCGATCCGCGACGATATCGTTTCCGGCAAAGTGAAAGTTGAGAATCCAGTCAAATAATGAGCACGATCATTTCATATCGACCTTGGGAACTGTTTACGGAGACGTAAACAGTTTCCTCATGTCTAGACAGAGGAGCGAAAAATCGTTATGCTGCTTCAAATGCGTCAAATTACGAAAACATATGGCAATTTAACAGCGAATTCAAATGTTGATTTTTCGCTGCGTCAAGGTGAGATTCATGCATTAGTCGGGGAAAATGGAGCTGGAAAAACAACGCTAATGCGTATTTTGTACGGCATGGAGCAGCCAACGGCAGGCAGCATTCTTTTGAATGGCAAAGAAGTGGCCTTCACGAACCCTACGGATGCGATCCGTCATCGAATCGGCATGGTGCATCAACATTTCATGCTTTTTCCCTCTTTTACCGTGGCTGAAAATATTGTTATCGGGAATGAACCTAAGTCAGGACTCAAATTTGACCGTAAAAAGGCTGTCAAGCAAGTTGAGGCATTGTGTGAGCAGTATCGCCTGCCGATTGACCCGAACAAGAAAGTGGCGGATATTCCACTTGGCATGCAGCAGCGTGTGGAGATTTTGAAGGTGCTGTATCAAGGTGCGGACATTATTATTTTGGATGAGCCTACGGGGGTATTGACGCCGCTTGAAGCGAAGGAACTCCTCGTTATTATGAGAAACTTGGCCAACCAAGGGAAGAGCTTTATTATCATCACGCACAAGCTGCATGAAGTGATGGAAATTGCTGACCGGGTTACGGTTCTACGTGACGGGAAAGTAACGGGAGAGCTGGATGCCGGGGCAACCAATGTCGAGGAATTGTCCAAGCTAATGGTGGGCAGAGATCTGCTTCCTACGTCCAAAAGTGATGTGAAACTTGGTGAAACCGTTCTACAGGTCCAAGACGTCTCAATCATGGGGGACAAAGGCAAGCCCGTTCTGGATAAAGTCAGCTTTCATGTCAAAGCTGGAGAAATCGTTGGTATCGCAGGTATTTCAGGGAACGGTCAATCCGAGCTCATTCAAGCTATCTCCGGTCTCCAATTTATTGACCATGGGGAGATTAGATTGCTTGGCGACAATCTGAAAGGACGTTCTGTGCGGGAAATCAGAGACATTGGTCTTTCACATGTTCCGGAGGATCGTTATCAATGGGGTGCGGCGAAAGAGGGCACTGTCTTAGAAAATGGGACGATGGGTCATCACAGAACCCGCAGCCGTAAAGGGTTTTTACAGGGAAAAGAACTGCGGAAAATGGTGGACGGCTTCATTCAGCAATTTCAGATTAAAGCAGGCTCGCAGGATGCGAAGGTGAAGTATCTGTCCGGTGGTAATCTGCAGAAGCTGATTGTAGCCAGAGAAATTGCGCAGAAGCAACCGTTTCTTATTGCTGCAGAACCGACTCGTGGCGTCGATATTGGCGCGATGGAGCTCATTCACGAAGAATTGCTTCGCAAACGTGACGAGCAAGGCGCGATATTATTAGTTTCCTCGGAGCTAACAGAAATTCTTAAGCTTTCGGATCGTATTCTCGTCATGTATGAAGGACGAATCGCCGGTGAGATTTCTGCCGAGAACGCAACAGAGGAGCAGATTAGCTTGTGGATGGCGGGAGGAGTTTCTCATGCTTAAAAGTCGTTTCCCTATAAGCGCTTGGGTCCAACCGCTGCTTGCCGTCATCATCGGCTTAATCGGCGGTGCGATTGCCATCTCATTGATTGGCGGATCCGTTATTGACACTTATGCACAGATGTGGAAGGGTGCTTTCGGCAATTTCTTTTTCATAACGAATACGCTGACCCGGGCCACACCGCTGATTCTCGTAGGTTTAGGCGTTTCGATCGCTTTCCGTTCAGGTTTTTTCAACATGGGATCGGAAGGTCAAATGATTTTGGGCGCATTATCCAGTGCAATGATCGCTATTTATTTGCCTGGGCCAGCATTATTTAAATTGTTGGCAGCTATACTTGGCGGAATCATTGCCGGTGGCATATGGTCGGCTTTTGCAGGTTGGCTGGACGCCAAGTTCAGAATGAACTTGATCATTACAACGCTGCTGATGAATTATATAGCTGCATTATTTGCAGGCTATATGGTCGCCTATCCTTTTAAGGACAAAACAGGATCAGCCGCTCTCGCTCAAACGATGATGATTGATAAAGGGGTCTGGCTGCCCAAACTATTTCAAGGGATGAGCATTCACGGTGGGTTTATTATTGCGCTTGCACTCGCGGTTCTCCTGTATCTGTTTATTAAATATACGGTTGCCGGTTATGAAATTCGTATGTTGGGATATAATCCGCTGTTTGCCGGATACGGAGGCGTGAACAGAGGGAAAGTGATGCTCGCCAGTATGTTTGCCAGTGGCGGATTTGCCGGGTTAGCCGGCGCAATTGAAGTTCTCGGCATGCAGTATCGATACACAGATGGCATGATCACGAATCCTGGTTATGCCTGGTCCGGCATTATGGCGACACTGCTGTCAGGCGCTCATCCTTTAGGTACGGCAATTGCGGCCGTTCTTCTTGCAGCTTTGCAAACCGGAGGTATGGGGGTTGAGCGGAATACGAGCATTCCATTAGAGATTTCAAGTGTTATTCAGTCTTTGCTCATCTTGTTCGTTACAGCGAAGTTCAGCTACACCCTTTGGAAACGACGGAAAGGAGGCAAGGGCGATGCAGCATCTTCTTGATGTGTCATTATTCAGTTCAATGATTCGGATGGTGGCTCCGATTCTGCTTGCGGCACTCGGCGGAGCGATTTGTTCCAGAGTCGGCTTGTTTAACGTAGGCTTGGAAGGATTCGTGTTAGTCGGTGCATTCTCAGCAATTGTGGGTAATTTTTACACAGGAAATGTATTGGCTGCTGTTCTTATTGCTGTTGCGGTTACGATGCTCTTTTCATTGATATTTGCTTATATAAGTATTCATTTGCAAGCGAATGTCATCGTTGTTGGTATCTCGTTTAACTTCCTGGCGCTGGGTTTGACTGCGTTTAGCTTGCGAGCGATTTTTCATGTCAAAGGCGCTTTCTATGATAAAAATATGATCGGATTGCCGAAATGGGATATTCCGTTCATTAAAGATATTCCCGTCGTCGGCGACATTATTTCTGGGCATTCACCGCTCGTATACTTGGCCTTTATCCTTGTATTTGTCCTTCAGTATTTTCTGTTCAAGTCTGTCCTTGGATTCCGACTGGTTGCTGTTGGCGAGAATCCGATTGCCAGCAAAAGCATCGGAATTAAGGTAAATCGGATGCAGTACTTGGCGGTTCTTATCTGCGGAGTGCTTTGTGGACTCGCTGGCGCTCAGCTTTCGCTGGGGCAAGTGACGATGTTTACGGAAGGCATGACGGCCGGAAGAGGATTTATTGCTCTGGTGGCAACGATGTTAGGCCAAGCAAATCCAATCGGTGTCATGGCGTCCAGCTTGCTTTTTGGATTGATGGATGCGTTTAGTATCCGGTTGCAGGGCTTTTCCCTGCCAACTCATTTTACACAAATGCTGCCTTATGTCGTGACATTGCTGGCGATGCTTTTCTTCCGGAGAAGCAATTATTTGGCTGATGCACAGAAGGCAAACGGCAGTTCCCGATAAGGGAGTAACGGAGGATGACAGATGCACAAAGATAGCAAAGCAGAGCGCATTAAGCGAATGAATATTCCCGCTGTTGAGGTTCCGCAGGAGATTGCAGACAGAGTTCCACCTGGACAAGCGGTCACAGAGAGATTTCCGATTCTTCACGAGGGTGAAGTGCCGAAATACGATATGTCCACATGGTCGCTGCGTGTGTTCGGTGAAGTTGCGGAGGAGAAGTCTTTTAGTTATGAAGAATTGCTTGCGTTACCTCGGACACAAATCGTCTGCGACATTCATTGCGTGACGCGTTGGTCTAAGCTGGATACGGTGTGGGAAGGCGTGCTCTTTCGAGATTTCCTTAAGCTTATCAACGTTAAGCCGGAAGGCAAGTATGTTATGCTGCATGCTGATAATGAGTATGAAACGAATGTTCCGCTCGAGGACCTTATGGGAGATCAGATTTTGTTGGCCATGAGCTATGACGGCAAACCGCTAACACCTAAGCATGGCTGGCCGCTTCGTCTACTCGTACCGCATTTATATTTCTGGAAAAGCGCCAAATGGATTCAAGGTATCGAATTTATGAAAGAAGACCGTGAAGGATTCTGGGAGCGCAATGGTTTCCATAATGTCGCAGACCCGTTTCAAGAGCAACGTTTCTCAGGGGAAGCGATTCCGATTCCGGAAGACGAGTGGGTTAGAAAGGAGTTCGATTAAATTGAAATTATCCATTTTACAGGTGAATACAGAGGATTTAAGTCCTTACGCGATTGTTTGCGGGGATCCATTCCGAGCAGAATCCATCGCGCGCAAGCTGGACAATGTTCGTGAGCTGGCTTTTAGCAGAGAATATCGAACTTTCGTTGGTGAAGCGTCTGGCGTAGCGATTACCGTTGTCAGTCATGGCGTTGGATCGCCTGGAGCTGCTGTTTGTTTTGAAGAGTTGATTAAAGGCGGCGTAAAAACGTTGATTCGCGTTGGAACCGCAGGCTCTTACTCGGCAGAAGTCCCTCCGGGGAGCTTGGTAGTGAGCACTGCAGCGGTTCGGGAAGATGGCTTGACCCGTCAGTTAGTACCACTAGGCTTCCCGGCAGTAGCCGATTCAGACGTTGTGCGGGCACTGTTTGAAGCTGCAAGCGAGACAGATGGTCTTGTGAAAAAGGGAATTACCGTCACGTTGGATGCCTTCTTCCAAGGTGTGGAAGAATTCCCTCATCAGAAATACAAGCAGGCTGGCGCCTTGGCTGTTGAGATGGAAATCTCTGCACTATACGTCATTGCAGCGCTCCGCGGAGTGCGTGCAGGCGCGATAGTCGCATTGGACGGTTATGCGGATGCAGATCTGAGGGAAGTATACGATCCACATACAGATGTGGTTTCTGGTGCTGTTGAGCGGGAAATTGATGCTGCTATACGTGCCATAGTCAAATTGAACCAGTAATATGTTCGACATAGAAAAGAGGTCAATCAGCGCAAGCTGGTTGACCTCTTTTGTTATTGCAGCTGAGTCGTTCTGTGCTGTCAGCCGCGCGGCTAAGCTTCCATTTCCTTACCTGCGGTTAACATCAAAAATGTGCTTGAACTGATTGAATTTGTCCACCGCTTGCGCACGGGATTTGACGCCTAATTTCTCGTAAATTTTGCGAACATAATTATCGACCGTACGTTTGCTCATATGTACTTCATCCGCCATCTGTTCATTGGTTAAACCTTGAACAATCATCGTCATCATATTCACTTCATCATCGTCCAATAAATCCGTCTGGTGCAAATTCCCGCTTGATACTCTCATCTTGTGGAAAACAGGAACAGGTACTACCGTAAAGTTCTCCATTAACAGAGTAACTAAGCTTTTGATGAGCGTCCCGCTGGATTCCTTTGAGATTACGGCGCTAACCTCGAGCCCAATCAAATGGTTGTAGAGGTGCGATAATTCGATTCCGGAGAAGATAACGAGATGTGTCGTGGGATATTTACCTTTAATAATTTTGGCAACTTCATCTCCGTACTGATCCGGCAAATTAAAGTCTAGAAATACAATATCCGGCACATGCAAGTCCATGAGTTCTAAGCATTGTTTGGCATTACCCGCAATCCCGACAATTTGCACGCCGTCAATTTGTTTGAGCGTACTGGAAGTTGCCTCAGCCATTAGAGGGTGATCATCTACGATTAAAATTTTTGATTGCTTGTTCATGCAGTACTTCCTTCCTGAGTAGGTATGGGAATCCGAATGGTGAGTTCAACGCCGCTTCCCTTATCCGAGAGAAGCTCTAGATGTCCACTCAAATGTAAGACACGGCTTTTCATCTGTTCTAGTCCAAAGCTGGTGTTAGCAATCGTTCGCAGTCTTTTGTCCTTCGCGAGGGCTTGCGGGTCAATGCCGACCCCATCATCCCGATAAAATAAACATAAGTCATTATCAGCGACAGCCAATTTAATGATGACTTTAGAGGCATTTGAGTGTTTCTTGGCATTGTGCATAAGTTCTTGGAAGATACGGAAAATGTGCTTCTTAATATCGATATCAAGTCTTTCGATGATCAACGCGCCATCCACGTGGAATTGCGTTTCATATTCGTTTAAGCCAATATCCAGATCCAATGTTGCTTGAATGGTTTGAATTAACCCAATATTTTGAAGCAGATGCGGATTTAATTCAAAGCAGCTTTGACGTAAGCTTTCATTCACCAGATCCAGGTGTTTGATCGCTTGAACCACTTGCTGTTGATCCTCGTTATTGTTGATAAAAGAAATTAATCTTCTACGTACTAATAAAATGTCCTGCATCGTCGTGTCATGCAGATCTGTAGCAAGTCTGTATCGTTCTTGTTCCTGTAGTTCAAAAAGTGATTTGCGAAGCCAAACAACGTCCTGCCCGGCTTCCTCATTCGGAATTTGCGAAGCTAAATCATGCAATTTAACGGTTAATTTACGAATCAGATATATATTTTCCAAGCTTACCGCCAAATAAGAAATGATCAGACTTAACCACTGACGTTCCTCCAGACTTAGCAGTGTGTTGGTTTTTTTCCTGGCAGTGACTAAGTAGCAGGAGTACTCTTCGTTTTGATTAATAACAAAAATAGAATACTTCGAGTCATCCAACCGATTTTCACGCAAATATTGTTCGATTTCGTTTAAATCCAGAACGCCCTCGCCAATGGTTTCCATGGAATGCGGGTACTGAAAAACGATGGCTCCACCGTAGACGTTGAGGGTACTTACGATATCTACCAGAATAATATCTTTTAATTCGCGGAAACTCGTAATTGTCCGCAAGTTTCTTGCAATTTTCTTAAGGGCAAGCTGTAAGTAAAACTTTTTGGGAAACATGATAGCATCCAGCTTTGTAACAAAATATTCAAGCACGTAAAGCAAGAAAGAGATGGTTGTTAAAATAAATAAGAAGCTTAACGACATGTTTTTCACAGTGACTGCATTACTAAAAATCAGAGCGATCATGAGCACGATTAATGTGGTTGGTACCATCGAAATAAGAGACGTATACAGAATGCGGCGTAGCAAGATATGAATATCAAACAATTGCTTGGTGACGATGATATAAGTAAACGATAATGGAAAGAACACAACAAAGTATCCCGTATAAAGCGATTTAACGAGCGGCGCTCCTGTGAACAAAATTGGCAGGAAGGATAGAAAAGCTAACGGTGCTGTCGAAATAAAGAGGGCGAACCAGACAAGCTTAATAATGGCTTGGATGGAAGAATTATCCCGTCGATATTTGAAAAACACATAAAATAGTAATCCGATATTAAGTAAGAATCCGCACAAAAATAAAAGTAGGACACAGCGATAGTCTAATATATAAAACTTGTATGTGTCCAGCGGCGTGAAATAGATGCATCTTCCAATAAAAGTGAGAAACATGAAGCTATAGACATATTTCAAATAGGTGGTTGGCAGTGAGACACCGCTTTTCTCTTTGAAAAATAAAGTTAGAAAATGAACGAAGACAAATGGCATGATCATCACAAGATTGCTGATTAGCACTTTCGCCAAACTATCTCCGCGAGCGGAAGGGGGGATGCACATGAAAATGATGCCTACAATGAGAAAAACAAGCGATAGCAGACGAGCTGATTTGGAGTGGGGAATTTTCCACAAGATCATAAAGGAAACACAAAGACAAATAATTTCTCCGAACAAAGAGATAAAGTCGAAATCAGGTTGAACGATATCTTCGAATGATATCGTTATTTGCTGGTCATTCCTGGCGATGGTAATTGTATCCGCTTGCTCGATCGTAGCCCATTTTTGGACAATGTTGTTTTCGTTAGGGTCTTTTCCGTTCACATCAATAATTTTGTCGCCAACTTGAAGCCCAAGCTCCGATCGGATTTTGTCATCTTGAAACGATTTGATATGCCATTCCATGCGTTCATTTCGTTGTAATTGAATCCCGAAGAATGTGTACTGAAAGGTGATGAATAAAAACCAAATCTGCAAGCCTACTAAACAAAAAGATAGAAGAATTTTATACAATTTGTGATTCAATCACTATATCTTCCTCTCAATCACTGCTATAATAGCAGTTGTTACTTAATTTGGTTGAATTAGGGGGTATGTGTATGATCAGTGCAACATGGTCACCGGATTTATCAACAACCATTGCTTATTTGAAAAAGTTGGGTTTGAGCGAGAGATCGTCCGCACTTCAAGGTCTGACAGGTGTCTCGGGATGCGAAAAACAGGCAATTATGAAAACGTTTACCAATTCTAGAAAGAACGAAACGAAAGAAGAATTTTGGTTCTAGTTCATGCACACCGTTACTTAATTTTACCAAATCTCTCAAAAAGATTGCAATTAGATTTTTAAAATCTAGCTGCCATCTTTTTTTTTGCGCAAAAAAATGTGCGTTTATTTGAGAGTCAGAGGTGTATTTACGAAAATAATTATTGCGCTGATATTTAGAGCGCTTCGATATATGATGTAAGTAGGAAATTTTCCAAATTCATGTAAATAAGGAGGGATTTCATAATGAATAACGAACAGTTTGAATTTATGTTTGATACGGTGTTAACGGATGTTGTTAAACAAACCTACAGCACGCTTTCCCTGCCCTCAAAAGAACAAATCCAAATTTCTATGAAAAAGATGATGGATATGATCGAAGCGAATCACCGGTGGAATACTGGGAATGAGCGATAAGAAGATGAATCGATGGAGTACTTACGAACCTTTAGCTGCTGAGCTGGGCGGTAAACAAATCGCCGACCTCGTCGTAACCGGTCATGCTCATTCCCGATTTGGCGAGCGCGTTACGTATGAAAAAGCAAATCTCGAAGAGGTTAACCTATTTGTACGGAAAAAGCTTGAAGATGAGCGAATTAAGCCCAGTAACCGCAACGAACCGACGATGTTTATCATTGATGATGATGTAGAGATGGTGGCTGAATTTGAGCTGATGGAAGAAAATGAGCTTCGGGCAGGCCATTCGCGATATAAAATGATCGTCGTTACCTTCTTAGGACGTTTGTCTGATAACAGTGAATATACGGATTTACAATCTTAATATAAATTTCAAAATGGTTGGACAGAGCAATTCTGTCTGATCATTTTTATTTTATGAGGACCTAAGAACTAAATTCGTATTTATAGAAGAAGGATTTTCCATGTCATTGTCGAAAACAGTTGTCGAAAACAATCGAAAAAGATGTTGAGGATAAGGGGAATATCATATGTTACATAGTGTTCAATGGTTCAGAAAACACTTGGTTGTTCGTATTGTAGCCGCTGTTATGATTGTTATTTTGGCACTGTCCGCCGGCTATATCACAATGGAATTCCGAAATGCCAAGCATGCGGGGATGGAAGCGATATCCAGTTACGGTATTCGGCTTTCAGATAGCTATACCAAAGGAATGGATATTGGCCAAATCGAACAATTCTTGAAAGACCCCAAGGAAAATGATCTCTATTGGCAAATCAGACAGCAGCTGGATACATACCGCACACAAATCGGTGCGCTATACGTCTATTTGGTTCGTTTCGACGAACAGCAAAAACCTCTCATTATGATCGATGGACAACCTAAGGGGTCGGACGTCGCTTCTCCCATCAATGAGGAGACGGACATCGCGGCAACGGAAGTTGAAACACTGTTGAAAGGCGTTTCGGCAAGCTCGGCGATTATCGATAATCCGAAATACGGGAAATACATTTCAACCTATACCCCTGTGAAAAATGCCGAGGGCAAAGTGATTGCTGTTCTTGGCATTGATACGGAGGCAGGTGTAACGGAGCAAATTTCCTCCAGTGTCATCAAAAGTAATCTGCCCATTTATGGATTGATGCTTGTTCTCACTATACTTGGACTTGGACTCGTTATGCTCGTAGTAACCCGAGCCCTTCGTCCTTTGCAGTGGATTGGGGCAGGTGCGGAGAGCATAGCGAAAGGAGACTTCCTAAGCGCAAGGAAGCAATTAGCTGCTAATCCGGTTCGCTCTATCGATGAAATCGGAACGGTATACCGCGCGATGATGAAGATGTCTAACGACATCAATGATATGCTTCGAACGATTGTCTCCCAAGTCTCGCATACGTCAGAGCAGTTTGTGGTGACCACTCAGCATTTCAATGTACAGGCTCACCGTTTGCTCGAGATGAATACGAATGTGAATACATCCCTCCAGGTGGTGGCTGACGGCGCTAATACCGTACAGTTCAGCACGAACGAGAGCGCTCGCTCGATGGAAGAAATGGCGACGGCTATTCACCGCATATCCGAAGCTTCCTTGACCGTTGCCGACGCATCAAACAACGCGCTGCAAAGCGCACAATCGGGGCAATCAATCGTTCAGAACATGAATGGCCAATTCGTGACGATTACGACTGCTACGCAAGAAGCGCTCGATCGCGCGGCCTCCCTTCGCAGCCACTCGAGGGAGATCGGTATTGCCTTATCATCCATTTCCGATATCTCGGAGCAAACGAAATTGTTGGCCTTGAATGCGTCGATCGAAGCCGCAAGAGCCGGAGAACATGGAGCGGGCTTCGCGGTCGTTGCCGGAGAAGTGCGTAAGCTAGCGGATCACGCTGCAGAATCGGCGAAGCTGATCGCGTCTTTATTGCAAAATATTCATCGTGAGACTGAGCGTATGGGAGAGGCGATGGAAGCAGGTCGGAGCGAAATTCAAACGGGCGCTGACCTTTCCAGAAAAGCAGAAGAGTTTTTCCGTCACATTGTGGAACAATTCCGCTTCGTTTCCCATCAGATTCAGGAGATATCTTCGGTAACAGAAGAAATGTCTGCGGGTTCTGAGGAAGTCGCAGCTTCCGTTGTCGATATCGCGCATATTGCGAAATCGTCATCGGATGGCACGACGAACATCCATAAGCTGACCCATGAGCAGCTCGAAATAGCGCGAGAAATCGCTGATTCGGCAGATGCACTAAGCGGGCTTACAGACGAAATGCGGAAGTCTATCGAGCAAATCAAGGTATAGTTGGATGAGAAACAGCCTCTCTGGATGATGAGAGGCTGTTTTGTTTCTTCCTACCTTTTATTGGCTTTGCTTGCTCACCCAGAACGTTACACTATCGCCCTGCAATCCTTTGGTCCCAGGCTGAGGGTCTTGCTTAAAGACCGTACCGTCGGGAGAAGTGCTTGCTTCGATGAAATATTTGAAGCGTAGTCGCAGATCTAGGGCTTGCTGCTGTGCGTCAGCAAGTGATTTACCAACCAAATTGGGAATCTCTACTTCCACAGGCTGATTATTGGCATCCCCAACAAGTTTCGTTGGTACAGGTGTGGGGGTTGGGGTACTCGACGGTGGAGTCGGCGTAGCGGTTTGCACAGGCGTAGTAGCAACAGGCTGCTTCTTCTCTGAAGAAGGCCAAAGTATCCAACCGGCAATAGCCACAACGAACACGGCAGATGCTCCGATACCAACTTTACGTAGCCGGTTCTTGGTGTAACTTTGCTCGGATTCTTCATCCTCGTCCTCATCCTCATCCATTTCCTCTTCCGCGTGGGCGACCACCTGCGCCTTCTGGGATCGGGATGGGCGATGCATGGGTGCAGCGAAAGCTTCTTCTTTGAAGCTGGAAGGCTGTAAGCTGCGCAAACCAAATACGAAGGAGGATAGGGAAGCTTGGCCTTGACAGATGAGCTTCACTAGCTTAATAAGTGCAGCTTTCTGTTCGGGAGTAGCCGAAGGGATAGGCGTACGCTCTAACTGCGTATGGATTACTTCAAACGGGGTTGTACTCGGCTGCGTGCCGCTAAAGAGCTGAAGCATCAAGCGGCAGAGCCCGATTGCGCCTTGTGCTTGGGCATCCCCCTCATCCCAATAATTGATAACAGTAAGCTTATGATGATCATCTAGCCACAGGTTTTCGGCGGCTACGGAGAATCCGGTAATCCGTTCCTCCAAGGCATCAAGCAAGGAGACTCCCAGATCTGCGATCATCGTGATGATTTGATGGAATGTCCACGGTTGTTTATGGATGACACGAGAAAATAACGAACCTGGCTTAGCTTGTAAAATAATGGTTACAGAATCTTCTTCTACGGAAGTGTCCAGAATATGCTGAAAACCGTCATGGATGAAAGCAGCCTTGTGATGAAGAGTTCGCATATAATCTGCGCCAATCTGTCCGGGAACAAGCTTTATGTTATAAAGAAGAACTTTACGAGTCAGAAATACATCTTCTCCATCATGAAGAGTGCCCTGAGGTAAACTGATGATCCGGGTTCCCGGTATGTATCGTGTACCCATCTTGTTATGCATGGAATATCCATCCTCTCTTGATGGCATCATATGAGCATTGCCTATATTATATATGATTCGGTGAGATATAGGAATTTTGGTAGTCTGTTTGCTGTAACAACCATAGAAAAGCGAATTTTTAGTTAAAAATTATGATGATCGTTCGGAATAGGTGGGGTGAAAATAGGAGTAAAGTCGAGTTAAGATCCAGAGGTGAGGCTAATTCCTTCATAGACTTTACTGTACACCTTTTTGCCTGGTTTTGGAACAAGGGTTTAGCAAATTAAACGAGAATTTTATAATTCATAGATTATCTAGGTTACAATACTTGCAAAAATAATAACAAGACCCAATTTTGCTGAAAAACGATATCGGTTTTCAGTTTTTTTATGTTTCTATTGAACTAAAAGTCTATGATTCGAATTGCCTAGATGGTATGATAGTTTACAGATAATTTTACAATATGATCCAAATCGAGGGGGAATTATGGTGAAAAAAGTCGCAATTTTGGGTGGCGGCGTCGCTGGAATGAGCGCAGCACATGAACTAATCACAAGAGGTTATGAGGTATCGGTCTATGAGTTTAAGACTATACCGGGCGGGAAAGCGAGAAGCATGCCTTATGTAGGAAGCGGAGTTGACGGGAGAAGAGATCTTCCAGGTGAGCATGGCTTCCGATTGTTTCCACGTTTTTACAGACATGTCATTGATACTTTACAACATATTCCCTATGAAAACGGAACCGTATATGATAATTTAATGGAAGTAACAAGACTCGATATTGCGACTTTCACGGCACCTTTGCTCCCATTGCTCGCGAAGATAGAGTTCAGCCTTGACAACTTCCTGGTTGTTATCCGTGATCTTTTCGATAATAATCTGGGTTTGACGATGGACGACATGGAGCAGTATGGACGTAAGCTATGGCAAGTTATGACCTCCTGCGAGGAGCGTATCCGCGAGGAATATAACCTGATCGATTGGTGGACATTCATCGAAGCCGAGCAGCAATCCCCTGCTTTCCAGAAAATATTTGCAGGTTTCACCAAAACCCTTGTCGCTTGCCAGTCCAAGATCGCCAACACACAAACGGTAGGTCCTGTAGCCACTCAAATGACACTGGACATCACAACGCCAGGAACGAGCTTTGTCCGACTTCTGAACGGTCCCACGAATGACAAATGGGTGAATCCTTGGCTATCCTTTTTAACAGAAAAAGGCGTTGACTATCATTTGGCTGCAAAGGTAGAGAGCATCGAGTGTGTTGATGGAGTCATTCGCAGCGCGAAGGTGACGGAGAACGGAGAAACGTTTGACGTTGAAGCGGATTATTACATTGCTGCCTTCCCGGTAGAGGTGATGGGGAAATTCATTACTAATGCAATGCTAGAAGCAGATCCAACACTTGCCGGCGTTCAGAAGTTGGTTGATTCTGTGGCGTGGATGAACGGGATCCAGTATTATTTGAAAGAGGATGTTACAATTACGCACGGCCATGTTATTTACTTGGATGCGCCTTGGTCGCTAACGTCCGTTTCACAGAAACAATTCTGGCCTGATGTTCATCTGAGCGAGTATGGCGATGGTACGGTTAAAGGCGTTCTGTCTGTCGATATATCCGATTGGGATACGCCAGGAATTTTATATGGTAAGCCAGCTACACATTGTACGGCAGAAGAGATCAAAGAAGAAGTCTGGGCACAGATGAAGAAAAGCTTGAATGTGGACGGAGCCGTCATATTGGAAGATGAAGTACTGCATTCCTGGTTCCTCGATACCGATATCCAATTTGATAATCCTGAACACGCCTGCACGAATATGGAGCCGCTGCTGATCAACCGTGTAGGAACTTGGAATGATCGTCCGGAAGCGTATACCGCTATTCCGAATTTGTTCTTGGCGGCAGACTACGTTCGTACGAATACGAACCTTGCAACGATGGAAGGCGCCAATGAAGCGGCGCGCCGTGCGGTGAATGCGATTCTCGAACGAGACGGTTCGAAGGAAAAACCATGTAAAATATGGGAAATGTACACCTTTGAGCTGGGGCACCTCGACATATTGAAGCCGTATCATATCCATGATAAGCACCGTTTTGAAAAGGGACTTCCTTGGGACGGCAAGATTTTAGGTTGGTAATACATAGCAGATCAAATATCATTCCAGGCCAACGCGCTCCTTGATTGTTAAGGGGCGTTTGTCTGTGAAAGTACCTGGCAGCAAGTTTTACTAGGAGGATTTTATGTTAATTTTGCCGGAATATGAATTAATCAGACAGATTTATCAGGGCGACCGGACCGTGCTGTTCCGTGCCATCCATAAGCCGACTATGGAAAAAGTCATTATTAAAACCCTTCGGTCGGATTTTCCGGTTTCTGCGGATGTAGCACGACTGAAGCGAGAATACGAAATTGGCAAAATGCTTGACATAACCGGCATTGTGAAACCGCTGGGGCTGCCTAAATATCAGAACAGCATCGCGCTTGTTTTGGAGGACTTTGACGGCGACACCTTATCCTCTTACTTTCCTTTGTTTCGCCAGTCACTTCAGGCTTTCTTAACGGCGGCAATTCAGTTGGTCAAAATCCTCGGCAATATTCATCAGCGATATGTGATACACAAAGATATTAAGCCAAGCAACATTATTACGAATCCTGATAAAAAGATTATGAAACTGGCGGATTTCAGCATCTCCTCCTTTACTAGAGAGCGCCAGGAAATGTTAGATCCGCACCAGCTTGAAGGAACACTGAGTTATATGTCCCCGGAACAAACAGGCCGCATGAATCGGATTATCGATTATCGCTCGGACTATTATTCGCTAGGGGTAACTTTTTACGAAATGCTCACGGGCCGGCTTCCTTTTCAAACCGAAGATCCGGTGGAGCTTATTCATTGCCACTTTGCCGTGACGCCAATTTCTCCCGACAAGATTAGGATGGATATTCCGAAGCCGCTTGCCGAGATTGTCATGAAACTTTTGGCAAAAAACGCCGAAGACCGCTATCAAAGTGCTTACGGGATCATTCAGGATCTTGAACACTGTCTAATGATGGTCAATGCGCCGGATGAAATCCAAGACTTCACAATTGGTCTCTACGATATGACCGACATGTTCCAAATCCCGCAGGGTTTATACGGGCGTTCCCAGGAAATCGAAAAGCTGCTGCATGTCTATTCGCGCGCCATTCATGGCTCCGTAGAAGCCGTGTGGGTAACGGGGGAGTCCGGTTACGGCAAATCGTTCCTCATCGCAGAGACGATGAAGACGGTGATGAAGGACAATAGCTGGTTTTTGGCCGGGCGTTTTGAACCCGGCAAACAGCATGTCTCCTACCATGCGCTATCGAGAGCGCTTAGGCAGCTGGTCCGTCAGCTTCTGACGGAGAAGGATCAACAAATCGAAGAGTACCGAGGACAGTTGCTCAAAGTGCTCGGAACGAGCGGTAAAGTATTAACCGATCTCATTCCAGAGTTGAATCTGCTGATCGGCGAACAACCTCATGCGAAGCAGCTTCCGCCGCAAGAAACGCAAAACCGGTTGCATTTCTTATTACAGCAGTTTTTGCTCATCTTTTGCTCGAAAGACAGGCCCATCGTCTTGTTTCTTGATGACTTGCAGTGGGCGGATGCGGCCTCCTTGCAGTTTATCGATCTGCTTCTAAACGATTCACAGATGAGGCATTTCCTATTTATTGGGGCCTACCGAAGTGAACACGATACCAATTGGTTATCCTCCACGCATGTTCAACTGCTCGATAAGCTGCCGGAACGGCTTGTTGCGGAACGGATTGTGCTGAATGCGCTGGAAATCGGCGATGTCAAGCAGCTAGTAGCTGAGTCATTAAAGACGGAAAACCATCAAGTAGCCGAGTTGGCACAGCTGATCCTGCAAAAAACAGGAGGCAATCCATTCTTCGTCAAACAATTTCTAACTGCCTTATACGAGCAAAATTTGCTTTCCTACAGCTATGAAGCCAATCGGTGGATTTGGGATATGAATGAAATTCAAAAGTTGCGAATTACAGACAATCTCATGTTCCTTTTGGCGGAAAAATTGCTGCGTATGCCGTCCAGAACGCAATATTTATTGCGTCAGGCAGCTTGCTTAGGTGCAACCTTTGATCTGGAGGCGCTTGGCATCATTGCGATGACGTCATTTGAGGATATTTTACAGGAATTGGAAATTTCAATCCAAACGGGTTTGATCATCCCTGTTGGTACGGATTATAAATTTTATACGGATTCGCAAGGCAATTCCGCCGCTCAAGACATTCGCTTTATGTTCGTGCATGATTCGATTCAGGAAGCTGTATATGGTTCGATCGAACAAGCCGATCTGCCTGAGACCCATTTGCATATTGCGCGCAAGCTGCTGGAGTTCTTGCCTGAAGCACAAATTGAGCAGCGCTTATTCGATATCATCAACCATATGAACTTAGGTTCGGAGTTGTTGAAAGAGCGTCAAGAGCTTGTCAGTCTGCTTGAGTTTAACTTGCGAGCTGGCCGTAAAGCCAAATCTTCGAATGCCTATCGTTCTGCGCTTCAATATTACAACAAGGCTTTGACGTTATTGAATCTGGTAGAAAATAAGGAGATGGAGGATCTCAGCTTCTCGATTCGGCTGGAAAAGTCCGAAGTCCTCTATTTGAACGGCCAAGCGGATGAAGCGGAAACTTCCTATGAACAGCTGCTCCTGGATGCCCGGACGAACGAGCTGAAGCTGGAAGTGTATAACTTACAGGTTATCTTGTACACCAACGTCGGAAAGCAGCGTAAAAGTGTCGAAGTTGGCTTAAAAGCCTTGGCTGAACAAGGGATTCGTATTCCAAGCGAACCGACGAGCGCGAATATTTTTCTGGCCTATCTCAACCTCAAAGCTAAGATTGGGCGTAAAAATACACTGCAGCTGTATGATTTGCCAATCATGGAAGATGAATACCGCTTCAAATTGATGAGTTTGATGATGAGTATTGCGGTTTCGGCGTATTTCGTAAATACGAACTTATTCGTACTTTTTATGTTCATCATGACCAAACACGCGCTAAAATACGGCAATACACCGGTTATGGCCTACGTGTACGGCTCCTATGGATTAATCCTTGGCTCAGGTTTCGGTGATTATCAGTTAGGCTACCAGTACGGACAACTTGGCGAAAGATTGAATGCCCGTTTCCAATCCCATCAATACCGCAGTAAAAGCCACTTTTCCTTCGGGTTGTTCGTTACACCGTGGGTCAAACCGCTGCAAGTTAGCTTGGAGCATCTGAATGAGTCGTTCAAAAGTGGAATTGAAGACGGAGACTTGGTTTTCGCAGGCTACGCACTGACCTATCAGGTGCTGGCTAAGGATTTTCAAGGCGTGGCTCTTCCGGAAGTACAAGAAGATCTGAATAAGAACTATCGCATCCTGGAGCAAACCAACCATCATGACACTCTGCTTATGTTAGAAATGCTGCGCATGGTGATTCAGAATCTGGAAGGAAAAGCCGGAAATCCCCTGATCGTCGGCACGGACGAAGCAGCGGAAGAGCGGTTTGTCCAAAAGCTGATTATTCACCCGAATCAAGTCATTATACATGAGTATAAGGTTAAAAAAATGATGCTGTATTATTTGTTCGGTCAATACGAAGCTGCTTTAAAGACCGGCAAAGAAGCAGAGCCGATGCAGGCTGTCTCTTTCGGATTGTTCCACATTCCTGAGAACTATTTCTATTATGTTTTATCCATTGCCGCTGTGTATAAGGATGCAACCATATTTGAACAGAAGCTTTACGCCAAGCAAATAGGTAAAATGCTGCGCAAAATGGACAAGTGGGCGACTCACTGTCCGGAAAACTTCTTGCACCTTAGCTCCTTGATGCGTGCCGAGTGGAGCCGTGTCACGGGGAATTTCCAGAAAGCCGAGCAGGACTACGAGTTGTCCATCCGGCAAGCAAGGGAGCAGGGCTTCATCCAACATGAAGCGATCGCTTGCGAGCTGGCAGGGAGGCTCTACAAGGATGCCGGCCGCGAGAAGATCGCAAAAACCTACTTCATTGATGCTTATTATGGCTATTTAAGTTGGGGAGCTAAAGCGAAAGCCGATGAGTTAAAGCTGCGTTATCCAAACTATCTGACCTCACTTAAGGAGCAGCAGGACTGGAGTACGACGAATATCAGCGACTATTCGCTGCAGGCTCTGGATTTTATGACGATTATGAATACGTCCAGATCCTTATCCAGTGAAGTCAATTTGGAGCAGCTCATCAAACGATTGATGGAAATCGTTACTTATTCGTCAGGCGCAGAGCGAAGCATCCTTGTTCTGAAGGAGAAAGAAAGCCTGTATGTCGAGGCGGAAATGCTTGCGACGGAAGGCAAAGATTCCTGCACGGTGAGCTCGGTTGCTCTGGAAACGCGGGAAGATCTTCCGGCCGCTGTGATTCATTTCGTTGCCCGGACCAAGGAAGGCGTCGTGTTGGACGATGCCGCGAATAAAGGCATCTTCACGCATGATCCTTATATTCGCGCCGCTGAGGGCAAATCGATTTTCTGTGAACCGATTCTGCATCAGGGCAATCTCGTCGGCGTCTTTTATCTGGAAAATAACTTGATTCGCAATGCCTTTACATCGGACCGCCTTGATATTATCAAGCTGCTGTCCGCGCAGGCGGCGATTTCGATTGAAAATGCCAGACTTTATAACGACTTGGAGTCCAAAGTGAAAGAGCGTACGAATGAATTGATCCTGATGGAGACTTCGCGGCGCGATTTGCTTTCGAATATTTCTCACGATTTGGGTACACCGCTGACTTCCATTCAGGGCTACGTCGAGGCGATTCTGGACGGTGTGATCCAGGAGCCCGAAGAACAAAGAAAGTACCTTTCGGTTGTGCATATGCGCATTGTCGGTATTCAGCGATTGATTACCGATCTCTACCAACTGAGCCGCTTGGAAACAAAGCAGTTCCATTTCCAGCTTGCGCCAACTTCCTGTCAGACCATGGTGCGCCAGCTTTTTGCCAAATATGAGCTGGACTGCGCCAATGCGGGTATCACTTACACTCTCGATATGGTGAATTCGGAAGATGAAGAGATGTTGTTAACCGTTGATACGGATCGGATCGAGCAGGTGTATGCCAATATTATTTACAATGCCATTAAGTTTTCGGCTAAAGGCGGCTTCATTCATGTGCATGTGGACATCAAAGGCGATCCGCGCCAACTTGTGATTCGGGTGACCGACACAGGCGTGGGGATCAGCGAAGAGGATCTGCCGCACATATTTGAAAGGTTCTATAAGGTTTCCAAATCACGCAGCACATCCGGCGGAAGCGGACTTGGTCTTGCGATTGCCAAAGAGATTGTCCAATATCATGGAGGGCAGATCTGGGCGGAGAGCCGTCTAGGCAAAGGCTGCAGTATCTCGTTCTCTTTGCCGGTACACCGGATTTAATGAGTCTAGAAATGAATAGGCTGTCCCTCGGTCATTATGATGACTGTTGGGACAGCCTATTAAGGTCGTATCGTCACACGGGTATGAATCGGCACGAGTGCGGCCAGTTCAAGCACATCTTCGTTGTACATTCGGATGCATCCGTGAGAGGTACGTTTGCCAATGGAGGAGGGGTCGTTGGTGCCATGAATACCGTAATGCGGTCTGCTCAATCCCATCCAGAAGACGCCGAAAGGACCGCCAGGATTGGGCTGTTTATTAATAATCGTATACTCGCCGATGGGTGTACGGGTTACCATCTTGCCGATTCCCACCGGGAATGCGCGTACAACGCGATTTACATCAAGCAAATATAATTGGAAATCGGACAGGTCAATAATAATGCGGTAATTGGGCATGGGATATTCACCTCGGTCTATCTTATGTAGGTACATGAGAAACGACAGGGCGCCAAACCTTTTTCGAAATTAAAACGGAGTTGTGGTATACTGCATTAGTTAGAAATCAGATATCAGTCATCCAAGGGAGCTACAATCATGCAATCTTTTTTACAATTCAATCCAACGAAATTATGGTTCGGCAAAGGGCAAATTGAGCAGTTAGCGCAGGAACTAGGCACTCCTGGCAAGAAGGTGCTGCTCGTATTTGGCGGCGGAAGCATTAAGAAAAATGGCGTTTACGAAGCTGTTAAACAGCAGCTTGACCATATGCAAGCGGACATGTATGAAATGTCAGGCGTTGAGCCGAACCCGCGGCTTACGACAGTGAAGAAGGGGATCGAACTGTGCCGGGAGCACGGTATTGAGCTGATTCTAGCTGTAGGCGGCGGTAGTGTGATTGACTGTGCCAAAGCAATTTCAGTTGGCGTTTATTATGATGGTGATGTTTGGGATATTATTACGCGCAAGGCTGTCCCTTCTAGAGCACTGCCATTCGGAACGGTGCTAACGTTGGCGGCCACGGGTTCTGAAATGAACAACATTTCAGTCATTACTCACTGGGAGAAAAACGAGAAGCGCGGCTGGAGCAGCCCCTTGGCCTATCCGGCTTTCTCTATTTTGGACCCGGAGTTTACGTATTCGGTGCCCTTGGATCAAACGGTGTACGGCATTGTGGATATGATGTCTCATGTGCTCGAACAGTATTTCCACCTCACCGAAAATACGCCAATGATGGATCGTTTCATGGAATCGGTTCTCTTAACGATCATGGAGGCTGCGCCTAAACTGCTTGAGAACCTGCACAGTTATGAACATCGAGCAACGATCATGTATGCGGGAACTACCGCTTTTAACGGGTTATTATCCAGCGGGACCGATGGCGGAGACTGGGCATCTCACCAGATCGAGCACGGCTTGTCCGCGGTGTATGATATTCCGCATGGCGGAGGTCTTGCCATCATTTATCCGAACTGGATGAGACACTGCGCAGAAGATGATCCTTCACGGATGACCAAGCTGGCGTTGGCTGTGTTCGGTGTTGATCCCACAGGCAAAACCGATCACGAAATTGCATATGAAGGCATTGAGGCGCTGCGTCAATTCTGGAATTCGCTAGGTGCGCCGAACTGTTTAGCGGACTATGACATTAGTGATGCCAGACTTGAGGAATTAATTCATAAGTCCTTTATGAAGGAGCAAGTGGGAAGTTACAAAATCATGACGCGTGATACCGTCAGAGATATTCTGACGAAATCGCTATGATGAAATATTATTTGTTCGTGTTGGCTGGCGCATGCAGCTTTGGATTGTTATCCACTTTTGTCAAAAAAGCGTATGAATCGGGCTTCCAAGTGGGGGAAGTGGTTGGCAGCCAAAATTTGTTCGGCGTGCTGATGATTTGGATCTTGGTTCTTGTTACAGCCAAATCCAATCGAGGCGGCAGCGCCGAGACCAAGAAGTATAAAGTGGCACCGCGGCAAGCCTTGTCACTCATGGCGGTTGGAACAACCTCAGGCTTAACGGGTATTTTTTATTACGCAGCTTTGCAATATATCTCAGCTTCCTTTGCCATTATTCTTTTGTTTCAATTTACCTGGATCGGAATTTTGCTTGAGGCGATAACAGAGCGGAAACGGCCTGGAAAAGATAAAATATTCGCGCTCATCATCCTGTTTATCGGAATTATTATGGCAAGCGGATATTTAGGTGGCGGGCAAGAAGCACCGTCATGGATTGGAATCAGTCTGGGGCTTCTCTCTGCGCTAACTTATGCCTTATTCATTATGTTTAGCGGCAAAGTTTCCAGCGCGATTGCGCCAATTACTCGCAGTGCTATTATGCAGTCAGGATCGTTAATCCTGGTAATGCTGGTTTATCCGCCGCATTTTCTGTTCAACGGCTCTTTACATGAAGAACTTCTGCCTTGGGCGCTTCTGCTTGCATTCTTCGGTGTCGTCATACCGCCGTTGTTTTTCGCGATTGGCGTTCCTCGGATCGGCGGTGGCATCGCGACAATTATGAGCGCGGCTGAATTGCCGACCGCAGTCATCATGTCTTTCGTCGTGCTTCATGAAACCGTCCATAGCATACAATGGATTGGTGTTATTATTACAATGGTTGGTATTGCTTTGCCAGAATTGATGAAGCTGCGGAAGCGGCGGAGTCAAACGGGCGTAAATTAGAATCAGGTGAACTCTGCATCGTGATGGTGAGGGAGTTCACCTTTTTGTTATGCTGGGGGAATTTTGAGCAAGTATCGAAGTTAAAGCTGCGTTGGCGAGGGCGACGGCATCTGCTGCTATTGATCTTGCGCCTCACGGCATCCGCGTCAATTGCATCGGGCCGGGAGCGATTGACACCAGAGACGGCAGCTTGGAACCGCTGCATGTAGTGTCTCATTGATTTTATCCGGTGCCACATCAGTGCCATCGGCGGCTGACGCCTGCTAGAAATTTGGCTTCTTGCAGTTTGCCTGAGAGCCATTTTCGTGTAAAGTGAAATGTGAGCACTCTATTAGATGTCCATGTATATGAATCTGCTGAAAAGGCGAGGTTGATGAGATTGAATTTGAAAACGGAGAAATTAAATCTACAGATGGCGGATATCACGGGTTCAAAATTTGAAAAAGTGAAAGCTGAGGATCTTGTTTTTGACAATGTGAATCTGGCAAACACAAAGATTCATAATGCGAATATGAGCGGCATGATACTAGATGACATCAATATGCAGAATACAAAGTTTTCGAATATCAACCTTTCGAATACGAGCATTCAGAATGCCAACTTCAGCAACGCTCAGATCGAGCATGTTCATTTTATAGACACTTCATTTACGAAATGCAAACTAGCCAATACCAAGATCGCCAACTGTGATTTGACAGATGCGGAGCTTACAGATTGTGAACTCAAAGGCATGAGAATTAATGGCATTCTAGTTGAAGATTTACTCAAAAACTATTCAGCTAACCAATAAGTCAGGAGTAACAGGAGGCGCGAATGCCATTTTTACAGCGAATAACCTTGGACTGGTCGGAGCTGTCCGAAGCGGATCAAGCTGCATTTCCGTTTAACATTAAGCCCATTCGCCAAATCGATGAGCTCAATTTCCGTTCGAATGTCACCTTTTTTATCGGAAATAATGGTTCGGGGAAGTCTACGCTGCTGGAGGCGATCGGTGTCTCCTGCGGCTTTAGTGTGGTCGGAGGCCGAGATTTAACGATCAAGAAAGAAAAAGATGATGAATCGCTGGCGAATATCATGAGATTATCGTGGCTGCCCAAAGTCAGTCACGGACTCTTTTTCCGTGCGGAGACCTTTGATACGTTTGCCGGTTATATCGATGAACTGGCGAAGGATCCGTATATTGGATTTCAAGCTTACGCGCCATATGGAGGCAAATCCCTGAATGAGCAGTCGCATGGACAAGCCTTCTTGACCTTTTTCCGGAACCGGTTCGGCCGCAAAGGCTTGTACCTGCTGGATGAGCCTGAGTCGGCGCTTTCGCCACAGAATCAGTTGGCTTTCCTCGGCATGATTCGGGAATTGGAGAAATCAGGTCAGGCGCAATTTATTATAGCTACGCATTCCCCGATCATCATGGCGTATCCAGGCGCGCAAATTTTGCAGTTTACTGAAACCGCCATCGAGCCAATCTCGTATGAAGATACGGATCATTTCAATTTAACGAGAGATTTCTTGAATCATCGGGAGCGGTATTTTCGGGCTCTTTTTGATGATGATGAAGCGGAGGAATAATCATGTCTTTTTTTAAGAAAATGATGGCTAAAGTAGGGATTGGCAACATTGAAATCGATACGCAGTTCCATACGGAGGCTTTCATTCCCGGGGAGCTTGTAGAGGGAGTCATCGTTGCCAAAGGCGGCAGTGTAGAGCAGAAAGTGGACAGAATCTATTTTCAAATCATGACGGAATACCTCAAGCCGGCAAATAACGACGCAAATCGGATGCACAGAGAAACGGTTGTAATTGCTAATATTCTGCTCGGCGAAAGTTTTGTTTTTGAACCCGGAGAATCGGTCGAAATTCCTTTTCATTTCGTACTGCCGCACGAGACGCCTATTTCTATTGGTGTAAGCCCGATATGGATCCGTACAGGCATGGACGTGGACAACGCGGTTGATCCTTCCGATCGTGATCCTATTGAGGTATTGGCTCACCCGCACACGTCGGTTATTTTTGAAGCGCTGGAGGAACTCGGTTTTCATTTACATAAAGCAGAGAACGAATATTATCCGCAGCGCAATTATCATCTGCCATTTATTCAAAATTTCGAATTTGTACCGTATCAAAATGGGGAGTACCGCAGCTCCGTAGATGAGTTGGAGCTTGTTTTCTACCCGGATGAGAACGGCGTCGAAGTTCTTCTGGAATTTGACCGCAGAACGCGGGGGTTTGGCGGGCTTTTATCGGATATGCTGGATACGGATGAGTCCCATCACCGTTTCTTTTTCAGCGTAGATGAGCTCGAGGAAGGCGCTGAATCCGTGGCGGATCAGTTCCGGGGCATTTTTGACGATTTGCTGGATAGGTAACACGCACCCAATACACCAAGGGACTGTTCCAAAAGATCATGTGATCTTTTGAAACAGTCCTTTTCTATTTGATCGGAAGGCGAATGATCACCGTGGTGCCTTGCCCCGCTTGGCTGTACAAGGTCAGGCCGTATTGTTCGCCGAAGTAGAAACAGATACGATCGTGAACATTTTTAATTCCGATATGGGCTTCGTCTAACGTGTTGGAAGGCTGGGCGAGCCTTAGTTGCAGCTGCTGCAGCTTCTCTTCGTCCATCCCCACACCATTGTCTTTGATCATGATGAGCATATCATTGCCGGATTTTACCGTAGACACCTCAAGCAAACCTGGCCCGCTTAACCGCTCCAACCCATGCACGATCGCATTTTCGACGAGAGGCTGTAGTGAGAAGTGAATGACCTGTATATCGGCGCTCTCTTCCGCAAGCTTCTCGGAATACTGGATTTTATCACCGAAGCGGAGCTGCTGGATTTTCACATATAACCGAATATGTTCAAGCTCTTCACGCAGTGACGCGGTTTCTTTGCCGGTCTGAATCTGAATACGGAACAGACGACCGATCATGCCGACCATCTCACTAATTTCCCGCTGACCGTTAATGACGGCTTTCATTTGGATGGATTCGAGTACATTGGCGAGAAAATGGGGGTTAATTTGGCTTTTTAAGGCACCGAATTGAGCTATTTTTTGCTGTACCATCGCCGTGGCCGAGCGCTCGATATAGCTTTGCAGATCTTCCACCATTTTACGGATGCCCTGGTACAGCACACCGAATTCATCCTGACGGTCGCTGCTTAAATCAACGTCGAATTTCCCTAACCCGACCAATTTAACCTGTCTGCTAAGCAGAATAATCGGCTTGGTCACACGCGCAGACAAGATGAACATGAAGAGGAGCGCTGTGCCCAGAGAGAGGAAGGCTAAGGTCAGAACTATTTTAATCAAAATATCAGCTTGCTTGGTCATTTCTTTCTCATCGATATATTGGATGACTTTCCAACCGGAATACGAAGAAGTGACAAAGTTAATATACGAGTTAACCCCAGAGAAGTTGGCATAAAAACTTCCCGTTTCGTTGTTCAGTACGGATTGAATGGCTTGCTCCTTGAGCGTTGCCGACAGATTGCTTATCGACTGATTGCGGTTGGAATTGTAAATCACGCCGCCTTTATCATCAATAATGATGAAATTCCGCTTCCGATCTTCCGACAGCTTCAGAATTTCCCTTAAAGAATCCAGACGAATGTCAATGAGCATGACACCGATGGGCTGTTTGCTGCCTACTTTGTTAATGACTCTGGCGATGGAAATAACGGATTCTTTGGCGTTGACCCGATGAAAAGGAAGATGTGCGCCGAAAAGTACGATTCCGCCTGCCTTTTGCTGTGTCTGGAGATACCAATCTTCATGTGTAAAATCCTTCACATCGTAGTCGGAACGATTGAAATTCATCGAGTAAAACATTCTTGAACCTGCGTAAATTTGAACGCTGTCCACGTTCTTGATCGTCATCTCGATGGAACTGATAAAATGCTCGATAATGTTGCCGTATACAATCATTTGATCGTTGCCGCTGTCATCGCCAGCTATCGTCCAATGCTCCAGCGCTCCTTGCAGCTGTCCGTCCATTTGTGCGTTCAGCGTACCTTTTTCGATACTTTGCAAGTACTGATCAATGTTAAAGGACAAATTCGTAAGAATTAAGTTGGAGCTGCTTTGGTACTCGTTTTTGACGGCTTGTATGGAAAATAAGTAGATGATAACGGAAATGATTAATAAAGGAATTGTAATAATCAGGATCATCAGTACAAAAATTTGATGGTTGACGTGCTTCATCCGGAACTGTCGAGTCAGTTGTTTCCACTGCAGCATTTAGGACCAACCCCACTTTTTTCGGTATTCAGTGGGTGTCATTTGGGCGATGAGTCCAAAGGTTTTGACGAAATGCTTGTAGCTTTTGTACCCGCACATCGTACAGATGTCCGTTACTAATAAATCGGGCTTCTTTAACAGCTCCTGAGCGTAGGCAATTCGAATTTCCGTGACGAAGCGCATGTAATTTTTATCTAATTTTCTTTTGAACAGGCGGCTTAAGTAGGAAGGGTTGTAGAAAAATCGGTCGGCGACCATTTGCAGCGTCACATCTTCCGCAATGTTCTGCTTAATGAAAGAAGCGATGTGTTCAAAAATAAGCACGTCCTGCTGCTGGTCCGAAAGCGAGCCATCCTGAGACAATGTTCCGAGCTGAGCCATCCAATCACCGAGCCAGTCAAATAGAGCCTCGAATGTTGAGAAATCATCCACGAAGGCTAGGCTTAACAGCTTGTCGCTGTAGACGCTTTCAAACGGGATGCTGTTTTTATTGGCAAACTGAATGCAAAAGCCGATGAGTTCCTGCAAAAAGGCAAGCCAACGTGCAGGCGCAATTTGCGGCATGTGAGTTAGATTGTCCTTCTCGAATCGGTGCAAGAGTTTTTTGATTTCCTCTGCATTAGCAATTTCTAAGCAGGTATAGAGTTGCTTTTTATCTTGATCATTTAAATGAATGGTGGATGTTTTGCCTGAATACGGCGTCTCGCCCGAGGGTGCAAGAAACACATGCCGGCCAGGTTCATAATACCGCTGCCATAATGCTTTATCCGTCTGGTGCATCAAATGGCCTAATTCAGGCAGCCTATCTGTTGATTCGCCGATGGCCATGAAAATAGAAGTTTGGCTCACTTCTCCCGCCTGCTTCAACAAACGCTCCTGTTGTTGAAAAGCAAATCTCTGATCGACCTGCGCACAGGGGCTATTTAAGATTGCAATCCCGTATAACTTGGATCTATACATGTAGGTAATAATTTGACGTGCCGTTTCAGTCGAATACAGCGAAGAAATCATATCATCGATCCAAGTGGCCGACAACAGCTTGATGTTATTTTTGGCAAGAGGAGCAGCAGTTTTCATAGGCAACCACGAGATAACAAAAGGGACATACGCATAGTTGTCGCTTTGGAATTCAAAGAGATGCTGCAGCTTTCCCTCTTGAGCCGCAGCGAGATCAGGTTCCTCCAGCAAAAGCTGAAGCCATTCGCTGCCCTTGGACAGCTTGCTTTCTTGGATGAGCTCGGAGTGGGTTTCCCGCTTCTTCTGCCTAGCTACAATTTCTTGTAGACAGCTTTGGATCGTGGCTAGACTTTCTTCGTATTCGAGCGGTTTGAGCAAAAAGCCATGAACGCCACCCAACCGTATGGCTTGCTGTGCATAGGCAAATTCATTGAAACCTGTCAAAATGACAAACACCGTATCTGGAAGCTGAGGGCGCAAGTGCTCAATCATCTCAAGCCCATCCATCTCCGGCATGCGGATATCCGTAATAATGAGATGAGGTTTCTCCTGTAATGCCATTGTTAGTCCATTTTTCCCGTTGTCCGCTTCTACAATATGGGAGACCTCAAGATCCTGCCAGTTAAAATAATGCTTGATGCCTGTGCGAATGAGTGGCTCATCCTCGACAATGAGTAGTTTATACATGGAATCCCCCGAAAGATTATGGCCTTCTCTGTTCTTTTCCTAAATTATATACTAAAATCGCTACAAAACGTGTTTGAAAAAGATCGAAAAGCAAATAGGTCAGAATACGACCATAGATGTAAAACCAGTGGGATTTTGCCATGGATGGATATGTTTTATGCTTAGAGCAAGGGATGAAAGCGAAATCATTCGTTCCTATAACGATAATGGGGGTACTTAGATGAGAGCAATGAAAAAAGGGCTGATGACCGTTTTAGGCGTAGCGCTAGTAGGATCCCAATTGGTTGCATGCACCAGTAATTCGGAAGGAAGTAAACCGGCCTCATCGCCGGACACAGCAAAACCTGCAGCGACTCAAGCGGCAGCTAAGCCTGTTGAAATTACTTGGTGGAACTTTCCCAACTTCCAAACGTTGGATGGGGAAGTCGGCAAATACGAGAAACAAATCATTGCAGCATTTAATCAAAAATATCCGGAAATAAAAGTCAATCTTGAAATGATTACATTCGATGGAGGCCCGCAAAAGCTGAATGTCGCGATTGCGTCCAACACGGCGCCTGACGTCATTTATGATGCTCCAGGACGTATTATTGATTGGGGCAAGAAAAAATTGCTCGCGCCTTTAAACGATATGGTGACCCCGGAAGTTAAAAATGACATTGCTCCGGCATTCTGGAAGCAATCCACTGTCGGCGATCAGATCGTCATGTATCCGCTGAATACGGGGCCGTTCATGATGGCTGTGAACAAAACCGTGTTTGAGAAAATCGGCGCTGTCGATCTACTTCCGCTGAACAAGCCGGATAGAACGTGGACGGTAGCGGAATATGAAAAAGCGCTGCAGGCTGTGAAAGATAAAGCGCCGGAAATGATTCCAACCGGCTTCTTTGCGAAAAGCACGGCAGGTGATCAAGGCACTCGCGCCTATTTGGCTAACATGGGGGTTTCAAGATTCCTGTCCGAGGATAACTCGAAAGTTGCGATTAATACCGAGAATGCCGGCAAGGCGCTGGATTGGGTTGTCAAAGCAACGAAAGACAAGATCAGCGCAGCGGGAGCAGCCTCCCTGGCCGCGTCTGACGTCAACGACTTGTTTTTACAAGGAAAACTGGCCTTCACCCTGAACTACTCGCCGGTGTTGAAAGCGCAAAACGTTGCGAATAAAAAAGTGCCTTTCGAGGATATTCTGCTTCCATTCCCGACACTGGATGGTTCGAAACCTAAGCTTGAGCCATTCCTTGGGGGGCTTGCGATTTTCAACAACGGTAATGCTGATAAAATTGCAGCTTCCAAGAAATTTATCGATTTTGTTGTGAATGATCCCGTTTGGGGTAAAAAGAATGTCATCCAGACCGGTGGTCTATCCGCACGCACGTCGGTAACCGGCTTGTATGACGACCCTGAGTATAAATACGCGGACCTGGCGCGCCAATTTATCACGGATCCTCCCACAATTGCAGACGGCTATGCGGAAATCCGCACATTCTGGTTCCCTGAGCTGCAGCGCGCATTGACAGGAACAGCAACAGGAAAAGAGGCGCTTGACGCCTTTGCGGCCAAAGCCAATGAGGCGATTGCCAAAGCGAAAGCGCAAGTTCAAAAATAAGCAGCAATGGCAGGAGGAGCAGCGCAGCAAGCGGCGCTGCTCCTTCACTAAACACGAGAAATGGGGAAAAGGAATGGAAGCAACGGTTAGCAAATCGAGAAATATGGTCCTGCGCGACTGGCTGATGAGCTATCTCTTTTTACTTCCAGCGTTTGGATTTTTTCTGATTTTTGTCGCATATCCGATGCTAAAAGGTATTTACATCAGCTTTTTCGATTATTCTTTGAGAACTTTTGATTTTATAGGCTTAGATAATTACGTTTCCTTAATGCATAACGAAACATTTCTTAAGTCCATGCGAAATACGATTTTGTTGGTTGTAATTGCGGTGCCGATCGTCATCGTATTTTCCATCTTTGTAGCCGTTAATATTTACAAAATGAAGGAATTTTCCAGATCATTTTTCCGTGGTGTATTTTACTTGCCTGCCGTATCTTCGGTTGTCAGCATTACGGTCGTATGGGGTTGGATTTATCATCCCAACTATGGAATTTTGAATTATATCATCGGTCTATTCGGTTTCGATCCGATATCGTGGTTAGGCGATACAAGAACTGCGCTGCTCGCGATCATTGCTGTTTTGATTACAACGTCTGTTGGGCAGCCCATCATTCTGTATGTCGCTTCGCTGGGCAACATTCCTACCTCCTATATCGAAGCGGCGGAGATTGATCGTGCAACTCCGTGGCAAATTTTCACCAAAATCGTATGGCCTATGCTCATGCCGACGAATCTTTATGTGATTGTCATAACGACAATTAACACGTTCCAGTGTTTCGCATTAATTCAGCTGCTAACCTCGGGCGGTCCCGTTTACAGCACATCGACGGTTATGTATGGCGTGTACGAGCAAGCTTTTATGCTCGGGCATTTCGGTCTTGCTTCTGCAATGGGTATTATATTGGCCATCGTAATTGGCATCATATCCGTTATTCAATTCAAATATTTTGGCAGCGATGTTGAGTACTAGGAGGTCATCATGACAGCAAATACACATGTGCACGCACACGCCGGCAGTGTCAGAAAACAGCGGCTCACCGGAAATAAACGTACATGGACGCCGACGAAAGTGGTCTCCACCGTGCTTTTAATTCTTTCAACGATTGTGTTTATTTTTCCCTTTTATTGGATCATGACCGGTGCATTCAAAATTCAGACGGTTGCCACAGCGATACCTCCTGAATGGTTTCCGCTTAAACCCACGCTCAGCAATTGGCTTGAATTGTTTAAGAACCCGATTTGGCGTTGGACGCTGAACAGCTTCACCATCTCTATCGTAGAAATGATTGCGGTTTGCCTCGTTTCTTCGACGGCCGGCTATGTGCTTGCGAAAAAGCTTTTCCCGGGACGCAGAATTATTTTTACGATGTTCATCGCGGCAATGGCGCTGCCGAAACAAGTTATTCTTGTTCCGCTTTTTACGATGTTGGCGGATTTTGGTTGGGTTAATACGTATTATGGGCTTATTTTGCCGGCAATCGGCTGGCCATTCGGTGTATTCCTGATGAAGCAGTTCGCTCAGACCATTCCAGGAGAATTGATGGAAGCGGCCAAAATGGACGGTTGTTCGGAGATCCGCTTGTTCTCCACGATCATTTTACCATTGCTCAAACCGGCACTCGGTGCGCTTGCAATTTTCACCTTTATCGCTTCCTGGAACGATTATTTCAGTCAGCTCATTATGATCCGCTCGACGACAATGATGACCTTACCGTTAGGTGTGTCTATGATGACGACGCAAAGTGAGTTTATGACGAATTATGGTGTACTCATGGCTGGAGCTGCATTGGCATCCGTTCCTATGATTGCAATTTTCCTAGTGTTCCAAAAAGCATTCACACAAGGTATTACAATGGGTGCCGTAAAAGGATAAATAAAGACAAAACCGGAGGTAAATGCAACATGAAATCCTACAATTTAGATCGATTTAGAGGGATTATAATTGCGATGTATTCTTGTTACAACGTTTCGGGTGAAATTGATTTGGCAGCAACACGTCGTTTAGCCAGATATTATGCCGATTCAGGCGTCAAAGGCTTGTATATAGGCGGCAGTTCCGGCGAAGGTATGCTTCAATCTGTGATTGAACGCAAGCTGATGCTGGAAGCCGTTATCGGCGAGGTCGGCGACGAGCTGACGGTCATTGCGCACGTCGGAGCACCTGCTACGCGCGACAGCGTGGAGCTTGCCGTTCATGCGGAGAAAATTGGAGCGCATGCGGTTTCCGCTGTTCCGGCGATCTATTATCGTTTGTCGGCGCCAAGTGTAGAGGCGCATTGGCAGGCGATCATCGACAGCACGGATTTGCCTTTCATCATCTATCATATCCCGCAAACGACGGGCTTTCAGTTATCCGTGGGCCTGTTGTCCAAAATGGCAGCCCAAGAAAAAGTCATCGGCGTCAAAATTTCCGCAGAGAGCACATTCGAGCTGCAGCAGTTTAAAGCGGCCGGGGGCGAAGATTTTCTCGTTCTCAATGGACCGGATGAACAATATTTGGCCGGCAGAAGCATTGGCGCAGATGGTGGGATTGGCGGTACATACGGCGTTATGCCGGAGCTTTTCCTCCACATTGAAAATTGTTATGTGCAGGGACGGATGGCAGAGGCACTGAAATGGCAGTTTATTGTAAACGCACTGATTGTGGACCTATTGTCATTTCCTTCTTTGTATGGCGCCTGCAAAGCCATCTTGAAGCTGCGTGGCTACGACACAGGTGAACCGAGATTGCCGCTGCTGCCGGTTGCTGAAACGGATCTGTTCCGTATTCATGCGTTGAACGAGCGAATTTTAGGGTTCGCTGCGCAAGCGAAAGGAGAAGGGCTGTGACACAGAGATCAGGTGAACTGTTCCCCGCAAAAGGCTTGATCGTATCTTGCCAGGCGCTGCCTCATGAACCGCTCCGGGGCGGAGATACGATGGCCAAAATGGCCAGAGCCGCTGTGGAAGCAGGTGCAGTCGGAATCCGGACGAATGGCGTGTTCGACATTTTGGCTATTAAGCAGGAAGTGTCTGTGCCGGTAATCGGCTTAATCAAACGCGATATCGCAGGCTCGGACATTTTCATTACGCCTACGATAAATGAAGTGCAAGCAATCGTTTTGGCCGGCGCAGACGTCGTGGCACTCGATGTGACGGATCGCGAGGGCCGTCTGGAAGCCGTGGAACCATTGATTGCTCTAGCCCACAAGATGGGTGCAGCGGTCATGGCGGATATCTCCACGCTGGAAGAGGGGATTGCTGCAGAGCGCCTTGGTGTGGACTTGATCGGCACCACGCTTTCGGGGTATACCTCTTACAGCCGGCAGTCGGATGAACCGGATTTTGAGCTGCTGCAGCAGCTAAGCGAGGCGGTCAAGATCCCGGTTGTCGCAGAGGGGCGGATTTGGACGCCGGAAGAGGCGGCGAAAGCGCTGGAATGCGGTGCGGCTAATGTCGTTGTCGGCAGCGCAATTACCCGGCCGCAATTAATTACGGCTCGATATATTAAGGCGATGAGCCGAAGGTAGGGCAGGGGGGGGGAGTGATGGAAACAATCCTATTTGATCCCCATTCGGATTATGCAATCGGCGTTGACATCGGCGGCACGAAAATGAATGCCGGAGTGGTCAGCTCGAGTGGCGAGGTCTTGTTCACAGTTAGTTTGCCGACGTTGGCAGGGGAAGTAAACACTAAGGACCGTGTTACGCAGACGATTCAGAGCTTGCTCTCCGAGGTTGAGGCCATCAAACCCGGCTGCCGATATAAAGGAATCGGTGTTGGCAGCGCAGGACAAATCGACTGGTCGACCGGGCAAGTTCGGTCCGCTTCTGAGCTGCTCCCGGGCTACGCCGGGACACCGCTGAAGGTGCTGCTGCAAGCGCAGTTTCAGCTGCCCGTCACGGTGGATAATGACGTCAATGTCCTGGCTTTGACAGAGAAACACCTTGGCGCAGGGAAAGGCGTTCGTCATTTCCTGTGCGTGGCACTTGGGACAGGAGTCGGCGGCGCCGTTGTCGTTGATGGACATCTTGTGCATGGCTGCTGGGGCGCAGGCGGGGAATTAGGCCATCTCTCGGTGGATTGGAACGGAGCGCCCTGCTTATGCGGGGGCAGAGGCTGCTTGGAGCAATATGCGTCAGGTACGAATATTGCTAGCAGAATGACGGAGAAGCTGGCTTCACTGGGTGAGGCTCCGGTTGCTATGGATTCGCGAGAGGTTTTCTCGCGCTGGCAGTCTGGCGACCGTGTGGCTGCGGAAGTCATGGCGGAAACGATTGCAGCCTTGGGCTCGGCGTTGGCGTCACTTGTTCATATCTTTAATCCGGAGTTGATCATTATAGGCGGCGGCGTTGCTGAAGCAGGTGATGATTTCTTGGATGCCATAAGGAAAGAGATGGCTGCTAGAACCATGCCGTCGATGCATGATGGCGTCAGGATCGAGAAGGCTTATCGTGGGAACTGGAGCGGGATGATTGGGGCTGCTTTGCAGGTGTGGGAGTATGCGGATCCTGCGATTTCATTGGATTGAGTGCCGTTAATTATGTAGTGCTCCAGATAAAATAGATGGAATTGCTACCGCTAATCTGTGCTGTTTTGTGGCTGGAAAAGGTACAGCGGTAGATACTCCATCTAAATCGCCGATAGCTGGGCCAAAGCTGCTACTTTCAGCTCAAACAACGGGAGTAACTCCCGTTGTTTGAGCATAATTGGCTTTCTCGCGCTGAATAGCTGTAGGAATCGGCGTTAAAGACATCCGAGCCGGTCTCTCTTCGTTATTTAATTACCGTAAAAATCAACTTCCGTTATGGAGTTCCACCCATTGCCGGATGAATTGCCGTGACCGACGATGCGGACGTAGCGACCCGCCGTATCCGGGAAATCGTAGGTCACTTGCGACAAGGTCGTGGTGCTAATTTTATTCGTTAGCAGCGAGGTCCAATTCGTGTTGTCCGATGAAATCTGGACATCAAAGGTTGTCGTGCGAATGTCGCCTTGATGGAAGGCGATCGAAGCATAGGCGATGGTTTTGCTGGCGCCCAAATCGTATTTAATCCATTGACCGTCACCCTGAGAGGACCAGCGTGTGCTTAAGTTGTTGTCCAGCGTATTCGTGGCGACATTCCCATCGTTGCCGCTATCGCTAACGGTTGAAACAGTCAGAAGGGAGGGCGTCGGTGTCCCGCCCGTGCAGGATGTATAAGTTGTAACACCAGTGGTATACATGTTCCCCGCAGGCGTGCGGGTATTATTGCAGGCTTTCGCAGAACCGCCGTTCACCAGCACGACGTTGGGAGTAGCATTATCTAAATTGGCCGTATTGTTGTAAAAGTCATTGTTATAACCCCAACCTGGTGAACGTTCATGCACCTGGAAGGCGTCAACGATAATGGTGTTGCCATTGCGGTTCACGATGTTATTGCGAATGATGGAATTATTGCCTTTGACATCCATGAAGCTATCGGCTGCATTAGCACCACTGATGCCTGTGCCGTTAAAAGTGCTGTTCTCTACGATGGTGCCAGTCGTGCCTTCTTTGATATCAACGGATTCCGCTGTCACGTTCGGCCCAATCGTTACATTCGTAATGCGATTGTTATCCGCTTCCTTGACGTATGTTTCCCATTTACCGACATCAGAACCAACGTATAGACCTTCGCCATAATCGGCGGTGACTTGTCCGGTATCATGCACACTAGAGTTTTGAATGACGTTGTTGGAGCTTCCATCACGGTAATGAACGCCTTCTTCGCCAATATTATACACTTCGACGCCATCAATTAGGCCATAGTTGGCATTGTCGATCATAATGCCTTTCTTGGCATTGGTAATCTTCACGTTTTTCACTTGGGTGTAATCACCGGTCAAGTAAAGAGTGTAACCACTGGAAGTTCCTCCGCCATTCAAAATAGCTTTGTTGGTGGCGCTGGCGCTTTCAATGGTGATCGGATTCGCCGCCGTTCCGTTTACACCGGACACAAAGTTGCCTGTGTAGTTGCCTGCGGCAAGTATGATCCTGTCGCCGGGGGCGGCATTCGCCAGTGCGGTTGTCAGACACGAGGCTGTACTGCAGTTAACGGTAGCTGCTCCAGCTTGCGCCGGCAGTGCAAATGCAGCTGCTAGCGTCGAGACGAGCAGCAGTCGGGAGGATCTCCTCCTGAAAACGTTGGATAGGTTGGCTGTCCTCATTGAGAAATAAGTCATTACCTCATACCACCTTTCACCTATATGTAATCGTTTACAACAATGACGATAGCATATCACCCTCAACTTTTCAAACATTTTCGTACATAAACAATAAAAAAAGAACATTTTACTAGTGGTATAAGGGGAGGTTGGCAGGAATTAGCTATCAAAAAAAGAGGCCCTAGGGCCTCTTTTTCCATGTTAAGCATGTGCGGCTTGTTTAATCTCAAGCCTGGTCGTAGTTAAATATGTAAGCTCCGGCGTGGCAAACCTTTCCGCTAACTGCCGAAGGCGCATATAAATTGTTCTTAAAAGTACGCAATCCATCTGCGTAATCAGACAACGGTTTGCGATGAAATCGTCCATGCTGACTTTGATCAGGTCGTCGCTGTTGCGCAGATCGGTGATCTTTTGTTTGGTTGGATGGCCGAGATAGGCGACATATTGCGTTTGGAGGACGGCCTTTTGAAACAAGTCGACACACCGTTTTGAGACGTGTACCGCTCTTTTGGCCCCGAATGCGTCAGTGACAGTAAGCAATTGCTTCTTGGCGTCTAAGGAGCTCTTTTTCAAATAAACGATTTCGTGAGCCTCAATGCCCTCGACCAGCAGGCGGATAATAACGGCGTCCTGCGGATTTGTACAGCCAACCTCAATGTGTTCGATTTTCTCAAGTGTAAGAATACGAAATCAACTTCCCTTCCCAAGTAAAAATGATTTTCTGTAAAAGTTTCATGCTGCTTTCAGTAATTAGCAACTATATAAACTATGCAGGTGCAGGGAAGATTTATGCCGGATTACAAAAAATATAAATATTCAGAAAATAAGCAGGGAATGTCGGCTGCATGAAGAATTTGGTTGTTAACTTTGTGAATAAAGTTGTGAGGGGGTTGTCATTGTGACGAATGAAGTGGCGGATTTGAAAAAGGTATTAGGGTTAAAAGACGCGATTGGCATTGCCATTGGTCAAATCATTGGAGCGGGCATTATGTCCATTACAGGGATCGCTATTGGCTTAACAGGGACGGGGGTGCCGCTTGCTTTCCTGCTTTCCTCGATTTTTATGCTCATTATTACGATTCCTCTTGCGGTACTTGGATCTGTCATGCCTGCAACGGGAGGAATGTACACGTACACAAGCCGGCTGCTGTCTCCGAATGCAGGGTTTGTTTATCTGCTTTTATTTACTTTCGGCCATTTGACGATAGCGGTGTATGCCATCTCTTTTGCTCAGTATTTACAAGGACTTATGCCAGATGCGCCAATTATGCTGGTTGCCTTCAGTATTCTCACATTTTTCTATCTGATTAATTTGTTCGGCGTGAAATTCATGTCATCTTTGGGTAAATTGTTGGTCGTAATCAAGCTGCTTTCGCTGCTCGTTTTCATTGTGTGGGGAGTGACGGAAGTCGATTACTCGGTGTTTCATCCAAAGGAGATGATGCCAGGTGGCTGGACGGGGCTGCTAACGGCTGTAGGGATGACCTCCTTCGCTTCCGGCGGCGCGTATGCGGTTGTTGAAATGGGAGGGGAGATGAAGCGTCCTCATCGGGACATTCCGCTTGCGATATTAATTAGCAGTGGCATCGTTGCGCTGTTGTACATTGGTATTGGCATTGTGGCGACCGGTGTTTTGCCGGTTAGCGAGGTTGCGGGAGAGTCGCTTGCTGATGTGGCCAGAACGATATTGCCCAATCCGTTGTTTTTGTTTTTTATCGTTGGGGGAGCTATGTTCGCGCTAGCTTCAACCTTGAATGTAACCTTCTCTTGGGTGACGAGAGGAATGCTGGTCGCCTGCCGGGACGGTTGGCTTCCTGCCGCCTTTGGCGCCGTTAATCGCCGATTCGGCACGCCGCACTGGCTGCTGTCGTTTTACTATGTACTCGGCGTCATACCGATCGTGACAGGCGTATCTTTAACGACGATTTCTCAGCTTGGCGTCGGCATCCTGCTTTTTTCAAGCATTTTCCCAGTCCTCTCGGCACTTCAACTGCCACGCAAACATCCGGATCTTTACCGGAAAGCTCCCTTCACCATGAAACCGACACTACTATATATCATTGTCTCCGTAGCTGTTATTTTACTAGTGTACCAGGGTTATTTACTGCTAAGCCGGTTGTCAACGCCATTAATTATAGGGAATGTCCTGCTATTCATCGCTTCGATCCTCTATGTGAAAATGGTTGGCAGACGAAGAACTGATCGCTTAGAAATTAATTTAACGCAATAATCGCTTTTAATTCTTTGGCAAATTCTCTGGATGCGATGGATTGATGCCGATTTCTTAATCTGATGGAGCAGAAAGTGACATCCATGTCTTCTCCGGTGATTTCCAGGGCAATCGTGTTGCCTGTAAGAATATAGGGGTCATATTTCAAGCCGAGTTCGGTATAAAAGCCAATCGCAATACCCTCGGCAATCACGCGTTTCGCAGCTTCCGAGTTTCCGAGTTTGAATAAAATGTTCGGCTCCCCGTATTTTTTGAGCTTTTCAATTAAGTATTCGGAATTGAGCAGAATCGGTTGATTCGCTAGTTCCTCAATGGAAATGCTTGTCCGATGAGCGAATGGTGAATTTTTGCCTACACACGCCATGACTCGGTTATCCATCAGCTTTTCTACCGTTAATTGTTTATTGTTCTCTTCGTGCTGTTTTGACAAAGCAATTAACCCTATGTCCACGTTGCCGGAAAGAACCTCTTGTTTGATCTGCTGGTAATCAAGCTCAAGCATCTCTAACTCAACCTCAGGGTGTTTTTCTTTAAAAACCGCTAACGCTCCTGGGAGAACGCTTAAGCACAAGCTGGGTATGGACGCAATGGAGAGGAGTCCAGAGAGTTCTTTGTCATGATGACTGACGGACTCCCGAAGCTCCTCTACTTTGTTTATGATTTCTTCTGCTTTACTAATGATTAGCTTGCCTTCTACGGTAGGTGCGGCACCAAAACGGGATCGATTAAAAAGTTTCACGCCAAGTTCCTCCTCTAAAGAGACGATGGCTTGTGAAATATTCGGTTGGGAAACATGCAGTTTCTCAGCTGCAAGCGAAATAGATCCTGTTTGATTGATTTCAATCATATACAGCAGTTGTTCGATACGCATAATTCACCCTGCCCCTGTAGGATATCTTGGTGTAAATATATCCCATACAACAAGGGAAGGCAATGATAATGAAGGCCTATTTTAATAAGAAGGGAGTTCTGCGCTTACTTTACTGTTTTCGCGCATTTGCGCGTTAAACACGAAGCGGGAAAGCACGACGCTGATTTCATATAAAGCAAATAAGGGCACGGCAACCATCAGGTGTGAAATAAGATCAGGCGGTGAAATGAGGCTGGCCGTGATGACGAGAACCAGGTAAGCGTACCGGCGAAATTTGTGCAGCAGCTTCGGATTGAGCAGCTTGATTCGCGTCAGGAACATCACGACGATCGGCAATTCGAACGCAATGGATAAAGGGAGCACGATGTTCAACATAAAGCCGAAATATTGAGCGACGCCATAGGTTTGGGTTAAGCCAAGGTTTTCCGTGATGCGTACGGTGAATGTCATACACATCGGGAAAACGACGAAGTAGGCAAAGGAAAGGCCGATGATAAAGCAGAGAAACGTATAAGGGATATAACGCAGCGTTGCGCTTTGTTCTTCCTTGGTAAGACCTTCTTTCACGAAGCCCCATAGTTGAAAAAGGATGAAGGGCAGCGTAATCGTAAGTGAAATGACGAAAGCGATCATCATATAAATGCGAATACCGTCCATGGGAGAGAACACATGCCAACTCATAGTAGAAGCCGGTGGTGTTTCTTTGAAGTAAAGGAGAATTTTCTGTGCTGCGAAAAAGCCGCCGATCATAGTAAGAACTAACACGACCAAAATTCGAATAATGCGGGTTCGAAGTTCGGATAAATGGTCAACTAATGACATCATTTCTTTTAGTTGCATAGAAGGCGCCTCCAACTCTCAGTTTGCCTTACGAACCTGCCAGCATGCGCTTGAGCTCAAGGGTATGGAAGCCGTCCGACATTTTGGTATGAATGTCCATAATCATCTGAATATCCTCGAACGAATATTTGCGAACGCCACCTTTGCTCCTCTCCGGAAAAATAAGCTTCCGATCCTCGTAGTAGCGAATTTGTCTCTCCGATAATCCGGTTAATTCACTGACCACGCCGATTTGTATCACTTTCTTTTGCGTCATCTTCGTTATCATCGTTATCCAACCTCCAATTATGTAAGTTAAACTAACATGTAAGTGACGTAAACATAAGTAAACTCTATCATTTCGGCAAAAACAGATCAAATAATCCATTTTTATCCTAGTATAAGTTTAATTTATGTAATGTTATCTTACATAAACTAATGACGAAACCATTTTCCGTTGGTATGTTTAAGGTGCGATTTATCCAAACACGAACGAGGAGATGGGAGCATGGAGAAGACACCGATCAAAGAAGATCAAATTACACGTAGACAATTTTTGACGACAGTCGGAAAAGTAGGAGGGTCAGCCGCACTTTTCAGTGTAATGGGTACATTAGGTTTGTTATCCCCAGAGACAATGAAAGCAGCCGACTATACGCCTCCTTCAGGCTGGGATCTCACATCTACCAATCGCAATGGTAAGAAAGTCATCATTTTGGGCGGAGGAATTGCAGGTTTAACAGCCGCCTATGAACTAGGGAATGCGGGGTATCAATGCACTATACTAGAAGCTAGAGCTCGTGCAGGCGGTAGAGCGTGGTCGGTTCGCAGAGGAACAGCGGTCACAGAAATTGGTGGTACCAAGCAAGTTGCCCGCTTTGATAATGGGATGTATTTTAACGCAGGACCGATGCGGATTCCACAGTTTCATGTGACTTTGGATTATGCCCGTAAATTCGGTGTAGCGATCGAGCCTTTTAACAATGTGAACGAAAGTGGCTACTATTACAATGAAAATGTTGGCGAGCTATCGGGTGTGAAAATTCCGAAGCGCCAGGCGAAAGCGGACGTTAGAGGTTATGTCGCTGAAATGTTGGCGAAAGCAGTGAATCAGAAGGCGCTGGATCTCCCGCTAACAACGGAAGAGAAAGCGAAGCTTGTCGCCTACTTGAAATCCGAAGGGGATCTGAATGCGGATCTGTTCTACAAAGGCTCGGAGCGGGCCGGGTACACCGAGGAACCAGGCGGTAAATTCGACTCCGGCGTCCGGAAAGATCCTTTTAGCTTAAAGGCCATCATCAATTCCGGTTTTGGGCAATTTTTTAGCAGCGAATACTCCTATGATCAACAAATGATGATGTTCCACCCGGTTGGCGGGATGGACATGATTGCCAAAGCTTTCGAGAAGCGTGTCAGCGACAAAATTGTCTTCCATTCCGAAGTGCAAGAAATTAAACAATCATCCGACGGCGTAACCATTCTGTACAAGGATTTGAACACGGGTGCCGGTAAAGAGATTTCAGGAGACTTCTGTATCTGTACCATTCCGCTTCCTGTTCTCAATAATATTAAGGCTGATTTCTCCGCGGAAATGAGAACGGCGATTTCCAAGATTGCTTACGCATCTGCAGGTAAAATCGGTCTTCAATTCAAACGCCGCTTCTGGGAGGAAGATGAGTTCATCTATGGCGGAAGCACACTGACGAATATGGATATTTCCAGCATTTATTACCCGCCTACCGACTATTTTGCGAAAAAAGGGCTTCTGCTCGGGTACTACGCGTTCGGCGGAAATGCGGATAAACTCGGCAAAATGACGCCGGCCCAGCGCGAAGATTATGCATTAAGCCAAGGCGCTAAAATCCATCCGCAATACTATAAAGAGTTTGAAGCTTCGTTCTCCATTGACTGGAAGAAGATCAAGTATAATCTGGGCGGATGGGCGTCCTATACGGCGGATGACCGTAAAAACTACTATCCGACGTTATGTAAGCCGGACGGGCGTATTTATTTGGCGGGAGAGCACATCAGCTATATTACCGCTTGGCAAGCAGGGGCTATCGAATCTGCAAGAAAAGTGGTCACCGAGATTCATGAGCGCGTCATGAAAGAGTAGACAAAGAGGAGCGATGAACGATGATCTTAACTAAAAAAGTGAAAACCATAGCAGCTGCCACCATAGGTTCATGCCTCATTTGTGTTAGCGCTTATGCAGCAGGAGCTGAGAAGACAAATAAATACGCAGCGGAGCCTATTAATGAAGTTGAGTTCTACGGCAATCCGAGCTCTTCGATTTCTGCGGGCGTATCCGTCCCTGCTGGTTCTTCTTATTTGTTTACAAGCGGTACGGTGCCGCCGGTTATTAATAAGGACGGTAAAACCGTTTATGAACGTTACGGGGATACCAAAACGCAAGGTATCGGAATTTTGAAGGAAATTGAAAAGCAATTGAAGGAGAAAGGCTTGACGCTTGCCGATGTAGCTTATCTGCGAGTCTATGTGACAGCTGATGCCGCCAAAGAGAACAAGTTCGACTATCAAGGCTGGTTTGATGCTTATGCCCAATTCTTCGGTACGGAAGCCAATCCTGTTAAACCGGCGCGTTCCACAGTAGGCGTGGCAGGCCTTGTCAGCTCTGACTGGTTGATCGAAATCGAAGCGGTAGCGGTGTATCCGAAACATCATAACCAAGACTAATGAAACGGAGTTGAAGATCTATGCTGCAAAATATCGGGTTTCCAGGTCTTATGTTAATCTTAGTTGTTGTGCTGGTGTTATTCGGGCCATCCAAGCTCCCGGAGCTTGGGCGCGCTGTTGGACGTACGCTGCATGAGTTTAAGAGCTCGGCAAGGGAGCTTGTTTCCGAAAGTAAAGAAACAGCGGACCATATCGAGAACGATGATAAGCTGCTTGATAAAGCAAAAGCTTAACTTGACGGTGTGAAGACAAGAAACCTGTACCTGCGATCCTCCTTAATTGCGAGGGAGCAAGTGCAGGTTTTTTTGCCTATAAAAAACACTGGCAAACCTAGGTTTTACACAATTGCAGGAAGGCTGGATGTGATATAGTGTGCTCACGCAAAAGGCTGCCATTTCATTCCATTAGTTGGAGGGATCGCGATTGAAGCTAAGCACGAATGTCGATGTGAGAAAAGAACCGTTTCACCTGAACCATTACAAGATCAGCCGAAAGCCCGCGTGGGAAATTTACCATGCTCATCCTTGTATGGAATTTCTGTATGTCTACGAGGGCCATGGCCGTGTCGAGGTGAATAAGCAGGTTTTGCCTGTTGAACCTGGCACGCTGCTGGTGTTTCAGCCATTTCAATTGCATCGGCTTCAAATCAAGGGGCCGTTCGTCCGCTCCATTCTCATGTTCGATCCCTATAAGCTGGATGCAGCGCTGCTCGCTTTCAGCGGAATACGTCAGTGGTTCAATATCCTCTGGAAGCAGCCGTTACAATGTCAGGCTATAGGGGAGCAGCAGCATGTGGCTGTTTTATTTGAGCGACTCCACGAGAAGCTGGCGCGTACGCTCCTTCATAAACAGGAGGAAGAGTTCATTTTATCGCTTTTAGCTATTCTTCAGGGGATTGAACCTGTGAGGAAAAAGCTGTACAGCGGTCTTGAAGACAAGCTCAGACCACGTTATTCGCATACCGCCATACAGATGATCGAATGGATTGAACTTCACTATAAAGAGAAATTCGATTTAAATCGGATGTCCGAGGATTTGCACTTATCCACCTATTACTTGTCTCATACTTTCCGGCAGTCTACGGGCAGTTCCATCACGGAATTTATCGTGGCACGCAGGCTAAAGGAAGCCTGTTTGCTGCTCGAAACGACGAATAAAACGGCCGGCTTCATCGCGCAGGAGGTCGGCTTTCTGAATGGGTCCTATTTTTGCCGGGTATTTAAAACGGTGCTTGGCATCACTCCGAAGACATACCGTTTGCAGCTTTAGAAATACCGCAATACAGTGCAACTTCTAGACAATAAATGGACACATGCTGAGCTGGCAATCTTTTATACTTTCATATGTAAGCGTTGCCAAGTTGGTGAGAATGTGTGGAAAAGAGGAGTGTGTGAACCTGTCTGCTTCTGATTACCTCTGATTTACCGGGCAACGAGAAGATGATTTGAACTTTTGGGAGGAATGGTGTAATGGTTACAATCGTTCGCAAACATGCAGGGAAGACTTGGGCTGCGGTGCTGCTCTCATCTTGGATGCTGATGGCGCTGCCATCGTTCGCAAGTGCCGCAACGTCGACGCTCACTCCGTCTGATGACGCTTACGTTCATCAAAGTAACGGGGATTCCAATTATGGGACAGCCACTTCCTTGTATGTCAAAAATGATGCAAGCGCATCTCGCTACTCGTATCTTAAATTTAATCTAAGCGGTCTAACCGATGTGACAAGCGCCAAATTGCGCGTGTACGGGAGTGCGTCGGCAGCTACGGTTCTATCTGCTTATCAAACGGCTGACAGTTGGACGCAGTCGGCGCTTACCTGGAACAATAAGCCTGCGGTGGGTAGTTCGGCTGGCAGTGTTTCGATCAATACGACGAATACGTATAACGAAATTGATGTGACGTCCTATGTAACTGCGCAAGCTGCAGGGGATGGCGTTGTTTCTTTTGCACTCCAGGAAAGTGTCGGCAAGTATACAACCCTGAACAGCAGTGAAAATGCGGCGAATAAACCTCAGCTTGTTATCGTTAGCGGCAGTGCGGGCGGAGGCGGGGATACGCAGGCGCCTTCTGCGCCTTCCGGTTTGACGGGATCAGCGGCCTCCAGCTCACAAATTAATTTAAGCTGGAACGCATCCACCGACAATGTGGGGGTTACAGGCTATGATGTGTACCGCAACGGCACATTCCTGAAGAACGTGAGCGGCACTTTGACTAGCGATACCGGTCTGACGGCTTCGACGACATACAGCTATTATGTCAAAGCGAAAGATGCCGCAGGCAATGCCTCCGCGCAGAGCAGCACGATCAATGCGACAACGAGTGTAGGGACACCGCCGACGGGCTGCACGAATGCGCTGAATACAACAGCTGCCATCCAGGATGCCATGCTGAATGCGTCAGCAGGCAGTGTCATCTCTATTGCTCCAGGCACTTACGTAGGCAACCAATCGACAAGTGGCGATCCGGGTGGTCAAGGGTTGTTCTACTCGGGTAAAAGCGGGACATCTGCCAATCCGATTATCTTGAAAAGCTGCGATGCTGCGAATCCTGCGATCCTCAAAGGCATGAACGTGAATGATGGTTCCTATGGCATTCATCTGACAGGTGATTACTGGCAAATTCGCGATATGGAGATCACCAATGCCCAAAAAGGAATCATCATTGACAATGGAAACCGCAATCTGGTTAACAATGTTGAAGTTCATTATGTGGGAGACGAAGGTGTGCATTTCCGTGACGGCAGCTCGAACAACACATTGGAGTATTCTTTGATCTATGATACCGGCAAATATCAAGCGGGTTACGGTGAAGGGGCCTATGTAGGTTCGGATTCGAGCTCGAATTATGAGCATGTTGTGACAGGAAATGTGATCTCACACACGAATTTTGACGGCGGGATTACCGCTGAACATATTGACGTTAAAGAAGGAGCCAGCGGTACAATTATTGAGTACTGTACGTTCAACGGAACCGGTATAAGTGGAGCGAACAGTGCGGACAGCTTTATCGATATCAAAGGTGTAAATACAATCGTGCGCTATAATCAAGGGTTCCGAAACGGCAACTCCAACGTGCTGGATGCGTTCCAAGTTCGTACCCATGGCACGGAGTATGCGACAGGTACGAATAATGCTTTTAACAATAACACCGTAAATTTGGATAACTCAACAGGCTATGTAGTTTATGCGACAAGCGCTGCTACGGGGACGACGGCACAGAATGACACCCGTACGGGCGGAGGTAATTTGTACAACTCCAATGTGAATAAATGATAGCGAAGAAGGAGAAGCCCTTGATGTGGGGCTTCTTTTAGTTTGAGGGAATTAGAGAATTAGTGGGCGTTATTGGAATGGAATGAAATTCCCAGTGAGAGGGGATTAAAAGTTGGCGTTATGGGCATGCATGAGAATGATTGCTCTCGCTTCATCACTTTTACATATCGACATTGTGAAGTTTGTGTGGGATTATGTAGGGTAGTGATGGCGAGATGAGAGGCGGTGGCGGCGATGGGGAGTAAACGTGGAATCGCACTGGTGACAGGCGCGTCCAGCGGATTCGGCTTATTAACGTCCATAACGCTGGCTCAAAAAGGGTATCATGTGATCGCGTCGATGCGGGAACTGAGCAGGAGCGATTCTTTGCTGCTGCAAGCGGAAAAGGCAGGCGTAAGCTCAGCTATCGACACTTTGCACTTAGATGTAACGATTCAGACATCGATTGAAGAAGCTGTTTCTGCTATCATGAAGAAGTATGGACGAATCGATGTGCTGATTAACAATGCCGGCTTCGCTGTTGGCGGCTATGTGGAAGATGTTCCGATGGAAGCCTGGCGATTCCAACTGGAAACGAATGTGTTTGGGGTCATTGCCACGACCAAGGCCGTTTTACCGATTATGCGCGCTAACCAATCAGGCTGTATCGTCAATGTGAGCAGTGTGAGCGGGCTGTCAGCCTTTCCCGGTTACGCACCTTATAGCACATCCAAGTTCGCGATCGAGGGTTTTAGCGAATCCCTTCGTTTGGAAATGCTGCCGTTTGGCATTCGTGTACATCTGGTTGAACCGGGAGCTTACCGCACGGAGATTTGGCGAAAAGGTTTCGAGGCTATTCATACGACGGAAGCATCGCCGTACTGGCAGCAGCTCAGCAAGGTGCTGGCGTATTCGCGGAAAGCGGCAATGACAGCCCCCGATCCGCAGGAAGTGGCAGATACAATCGCGCGCCTGGTGGACAAGCCGGGAACGAAACTTCGCTATCCGCTTGGTCGCGGCGTGCAGATGGGGCTTTGGGCTAGAAGTTTTTTGCCATGGAAATGGTATGAAGGCCTATTACATCGATTGTTGAAATAACAATGACAATGACAGTGGTAGTGACAGTGGCTGTAACGGGGAGTCCAGAATGCAGAAAATCAAGGAGTGAAATGAATGTCTCGCAAGTGGGAACGAATGGTCAGTAAAAATGCTAAGAAAATCAATAAGGATAGGTCCAAAAGAGGGATTGCCCCAATTTCTACAGATCCTGATCGGGCTGAAGTATTTAAGGGCAGAAGCATTATGTTAGCTTTGTTTTTCGTTCTGATTTCCGTCTTTCTATTGTTGACTTTGACTAAAACGAGTGGGGACACCATGTATTGGTATACAACTTGCGCCTATATGGTTGTTGGTTTGTTCGTTTATTTCATTCGCAGACCTTATCTCAAGGTGAGTAAGACGAGTTTATCGAAGCGTGGATTTGCTAGAGAGCTGGTACTTGGCGCGGATAACATTAACGAGATCGTGTATGCGCCAGGACAAGTGGTTATTCATCTGAAAGGCAAGTCCCCGCGCTGGGTGTACAACAGAACGTTGAATCGTTTTGACGTGGCGGCCATGGCGGGCAGATTGAAGAAATTTGCTGAGCAGAATCAAGTTGCTTTTGTGGATAAAACGGTATAGGCATGAATGAAGCTGTCTTCGTGGGTCTGATGGACCTTTGGAGACAGCTTTTTTTTGTTTGCCGTGGTGCAGATGAGGGAGATAGGAGAGATAAGGGAACACCAGGGCGCTATTTTGATGTAATTGGCCATTTGAGCCATTGTAAGGGAACTGTGGGTCACTATTTTAAGGTTTTTGGATAAAATGGGGCGATTTCGCTGGAATAGAACCCTGTAGTTCCGTTTCCGCTGCCAAATCGCCTGTTTTTCAGAGAATAGCGTCTTGTAGTTCCGCTAAATGTAAGTAACGTTGGCCGCCATATTCAAACGAATGCCGCGCTTAATCATATTTATCCTCGTCAACTCGGAGGACATTATCCATGATCAACTCGGCTTCTGTCTCGAAGTTGAGGTGAAGCGGTGCGGGGAGGATGTCCAGGATGTCCTGCACCATCTCCAAATTCATCAGATCGTCGATGGAATGCGGCCGCGGCTCCAATGCCTGGACCCATTCACGGAAAACATCGATGAATAGGTAAAAAGAGGACTGGAATTGGTCCGCGACTGCTTCCTGCTCATCGTTTCGCGAGGCTGACATGGCGTTCCAGTTGTCGATGGTCGTTTGCAGGGCTTGTTTAACGGTTGGATTCATGTGATCTCCTTTGATAACTTGTTGATTTTGCTGCGCGTGCGGCGTAAGAGAATAGGGCAATTTTACTCACCTCAAAGCTTGCGCAGATGAACGAATGAGCAGCTCCGAAGGCAGGATCATCTTCCGATGCTCCGGCGTTGCTTCGCCCTCAATGCGCTCAACGAGCAGCTGCATGCCCAGTGCACCGAATTGATAGGCCGGCTGTGAAGCTACGGTCAAAAAAGGATTTAAGGCATCCGTGGGGCCAAAACCATCGAAGCAAACGAGCGAGAGATCGCTGGGAACCTGTAGGCCGCGTTTTCTCAAGGCTTGAATGGCGCCAATGGCCAGCATGTTGTTAGCTGCAAAAATGGCGGTAGGTGGGTTCTCGTGATGGATCAGCGCATCAAGCGCGGATTCATCTTGAAAATCCCGAAAGTTCCGATGAATCACGAGCGAATCTTCGACAGAGAGCCCGTTGAGCAGATGTGCTTCGCGATATCCTGAATACCTTAGTCGAGCGGTAGAGACATCAGGGGAACCGTTAATCATGGCGATCCGGCGATGCCCGAGCTCTATCAAGTGCTCTACAAGCTTTCTTGCGCCTTCCTTGCTGTCCCCAAGCACGAGATCCGCTCCAATGCCCGGAATTTCACGGTCAAGCATAACGAAAGGAATGTTGTGTTTTTGCAGCTGCAGCAAATTCTCGAGCGAGTGATCCCCGGTAGGGGCGAACAGGACGCCATCCACACGGGTAGACAACATCATATCGACATAACCTTTTTCCTTCGCGTAGTCCTCATCGCTATTTGCGAACAACAGCCGGTAACCGGCCCGAAGAGCGGCATCCTCAGCCCCGCGGGCGAGTGTTGTATAAAACGGGTTCGTAATATCTGTTATGAGCAGTGACAGAATTTTCGTCTTTTGAAGGACGAGGCTGCGGGCCATCGAGTTCGGAATATAGTGAAGTTCTTCCATAACCTTCTTCACACGCTTGCGCGTGGCTTCGCTGATACGGCCCGTGTTATTGATAACTCGGGAAACGGTCATGGCGGAAACACCGGCTTTTTCAGCGATGTCATAAATTGTAATCAAGTAGCGTCACCTTTTCATTCATATATTTGTCTATTGTATAGAAATTAAAGATTGACAGCAAGGCTTAAAGTTGATAATTTTGAGTTACCGATAACACATACTTTTGAGGAGGTCTTGAATATGCTAAAAGGGATACCCCCTATCTTGTCACCTGAATTATTGAAGGTGTTGATGGAGATGGGCCATGGTGATGAAATTGTTTTAGCGGATGGGAACTTTCCGGCAGCAAGTCATACGAATCGTCTGCTTCGATGCGACGGCCATGGCGTTCCGGAATTATTGGAAGCGGTTTTATCGTTGTTCCCACTGGATACATACAGTGAACAGCCGGTAGCTTTAATGGCCGTTGTCCCCGGAGATCAAGTAGAAACGCCGATCTGGGGCGTATACGAACAAATCATTCAAAAGCACATGAAACCTGAGATTGAGTACGTAGAACGCTTTGCATTTTATGAAAGAGCTAAGAAAGCCTATGCCATTGTAGCAACAAGCGAGAAAGCTCTGTACGCCAATGTAATTTTGAAAAAAGGTGTTATTAGCTCATAATTTGAATTATCGATAACTCTAAAAAGTCGGCGTGTGATAGAACCTTTTAAATCGCAATAACCCACTACTGAGGAGGATAAAAAATGCCAAACAGCAATCACAGATGGAACCAGGATTTCCCGAAGATCGGGATCAGACCAGCGATTGATGGCAGAAGAAAAGGGATTCGCGAATCCCTTGAAGAACAAACGATGAACATGGCTAAAGCCGTAGCGGCACTATTGAGCGAAACTTTTAAATATCCCAATGGCGAGCCTGTTGAGTGTGTCATCGCGGACACTTGCATTGGCGGGGTAGCGGAAGCAGCAGCTGCAGCAAACAAGTTCTCGAAATCCGGTGTGGGCGTGTCTATTACGGTTACTCCTTGTTGGTGCTACGGAACAGAAACGATGGATATGGATCCTTCCACACCGAAAGCGATTTGGGGCTTTAACGGTACAGAGCGTCCTGGCGCTGTTTATTTGGCGGCAGTTTTGTCCGGTCACGCCCAAAAAGGGATTCCTGCCTTCGGTATTTACGGGGAAGATGTGCAGGATTCCGGTACGACGGACATTCCTCAAGACGTTCAAGAGAAATTGATCCGTTTCTCTAAGGCTGGTCTTGCAGCCGCTTACATGAAAGGCAAATCGTACTTGGCGATTGGCTCCGTTTCCATGGGGATTGCGGGTTCAATCGTGAACGAGGAGTTATTCCAGAACTATCTGGGCATGCGCAACGAATATGTCGATATGTCGGAGCTGGTTCGCCGCATAGAGGAGGAAATTTTTGATCCGGAAGAGTACCAATTGGCGCTAAACTGGGTCAAAGAGAACTGCTCAGAAGGGCCGGATAATAATCCAGCTGCCATCCAAACAACACGTGAAAGAAAAGATCAAGACTGGGAAACCGTAGTGAAAATGTCCTTGATTGTCAGGGACTTAATGATAGGCAATCCACGTCTGGCTGATCTTGAATTTGGAGAAGAAGCGCTTGGTCACAACGCGATCCTTTCCGGCTTCCAAGGCCAACGTCACTGGACAGATCACTTCCCGAACGGCGACTTTATGGAAGCGATTTTGAACACATCCTTTGACTGGAATGGCAAACGTGCGCCTTATTTGGTTGCTACGGAAAACGACAGCCTTAACGGGGTAGCGATGCTATTCGGCAATCTTTTGACGAACACGGCGCAAATTTTTGCAGATGTAAGAACATACTGGAGTCCTGATGCCGTTAAACGGGTAACAGGGCACATTTTAAGCGGTGCGGCAAAAGACGGCATTCTCCACTTAATCAACTCGGGTCCAGCAGCACTCGACGGTACAGGTGAGCAGTCGCGTGACGGTCAGCCTGCCATGAAACCTTATTGGGAAATTACCGATGAAGAAATGAACAAATGTCTGAAAGCGACATCTTGGCGCCCGGCTTCCCTCGAATATTTCCGTGGGGGCGGATACTCGTCAGACTTCCTTACCAAAGGTGGAATGCCTGTAACGATGTCCCGAATCAACCTTGTGAAGGGCTTAGGACCTGTCCTGCAATTAGCCGAAGGTTACACTGTGGATCTACCTGAAGATGTTCATAAGACATTGGACGATCGTACGGATCCAACGTGGCCGACAACTTGGTTTGCTCCGATTTTGACAGGTGAAGGGTCATTCACGGATGTATACTCGGTTATGGATAACTGGGGTTCGAACCATGGTTCCATCAGCTACGGCCACATTGGTGCAGACTTGATCACACTAGCAGCGATTTTGAGAATTCCGGTTTCCATGCATAACGTGGCCAAAGAGCAAGTTTTCCGTCCGCGTGTTTGGAGCAATTTCGGAACGTCCGATCCGGAAGGTGCGGATTTCAGAGCTTGCAGCTCTTTTGGTCCTTTATACAAGTAAGAGGAAACGTGTATTAAGGTAAGAAATTCAAGGCTTGGAAAGCGAAGCTTACCGCGTGAATTTATTGCAGCAGAAAACCCGTTCTCATCGTTATTTGATGGGGGCGGGTTTTTTGGTGTTTGGGGGAGAGCATGGAATGCTGATTGCATCAGCGTTCTAACGGTGCATCTTGAGGTGTGCAGCCTCAAGAAAAGCTAAGGTGGCTTCGAAGCCACCTTAGAGGAACAATGAGCCGCTATTTCGCAGAAAAGCGGCGATAGAGCCGTTGCTGGGGAACTACAGGGCACTATTTCAAGGTCTTGGGCGGAATATCCGCCGAAAACCTTGAAATAGCGCCCCACAGTTCCCCTTCCTTATGAAAAAGCGCATTTCGCAGAAATAGCGCCCTGTAGTTCCCATCTGCGGCTGGGCCGAGCCGGCAGAGATATTAGAGGGGAGCAATCGCCCTCTCAATTGTTTATGCTAGTTTAAGAGCGAGCTATGCGCGACTTTCGGAGGGGTTGAGTGTGAGCGCTGGTGAAATCAGCGTTCTAGTGATGTGTCGTGGATAAATAGTGTTTAATTGTAGATTGCTAGTGCTAGTGCTGCATTGGTGATTCGATGTGAAGTGAAGCGAAGCAATGTAATGTAATGTAATGGTTATACTAGCGCGACGGCTGCATGCCCAATTCATTGGAGCTCATCTTATGGAAACTAAAGCAGTGTATAAGCATGAAGACTTAGAAGCAGCAGTCAACTCCAAGTAGAACAAAAAGGGAATGGATATGGGGTGGAAAAACGTAGCGCCAGTATTTGAAATCCTGTTCAAACCATAAGCATCCATTCAAAAGAACACGATTTCAAGAAACGGTTGGAATCCCATATCCAATTCCCTCCCCGTGCTCAAACGTATGGGTTTATGGCAAGTTGTTCATAGTTACATCCGACACAATAAACGTAATAAAAACCATAGGAAAGCCAATTGTTGTACTATAAAATGAAGAGGATGCATGAAAAGAATACCGAGGTGACCTATGGTAAATATTTTAGTTGTCGATGATGAACCTATGATCTGTAAAGGTGTTGCAACCATTTTGAAGCAATCCAAGCTGGATATTGGCGAGGTTTTTATTGCATATAACGGGTTTGAGGCGCTCGATTTCATCCATTTGGAGAAAATTGATCTCGTGTTTACCGACATTCAGATGGAAAAGATGAACGGTATTGAATTAATTGAAAATATATTCATGGAAGACCCATCGATTCCGATTGTCATTTTATCCGCTCATGGCGAGTTTGAATATGCCCAAAAGGCGATTCGTTTCGGAGCCAAGGAATATTTGGTTAAGCCGATTACGCCGCCGCATCTGATTGCGGTTACAGCGAAGCTGCTTAAGGAGAAGGAAGAACGACAGCAGCATTTTTCCAATTGGGAAGGCAACCGGACGTTGGCGGACATTACGACGCTGGAAATGAACTATTATTTGAGCGAGATTGTCACGGGAACCGTCCATGAATCCGAAGTGCCCGACATTAGGGAGAAGCTCGGGAGTCGTGCGTCCGGCACCCATTACAGCATGCTGGTGATCAAGTTATTTTTAAACAGGGGCGGCATTAGAGATGAGGAGATAGCAACGCTGAAGGACCGTAGTCTTCTGAAGTACGCCGCTTTGAATATTATTGAAGAGACGGCAAGCCAGTGGAGCCACCTTGTGTTCAATACGCACAATTCCACGTTTTCTTTGTTGATGCAAATCCCTGAGGAAGAGAAACAAGGAACGCTCAGTATTAATCAGATGCTGATGGTAGCTCAAATGATACATGCGAATTTGCAAAAATATGTGAATGTCAAATGTCAAATCGGCATCAGCCGCATTCAGGAAGGCATCATCAAGTGGCCCGTCATCTACAAAGAAGCGATGGAGAGCTTGACGTGGGGAGAGACGCAGAAAGACCATTATATGTTTTACATAGAGGATATCGGGAAAACGACGAATGAGCAGAATTTAACGAACACGCAAGTGGACGAGGCGAATAATCGCATTGTTTTTGAGACGAAAACGTATATTGAACATCATTTCTGCGATAAAGGGCTGAAGCTGCAGGACATCGCAGACAGTGTGCATTTGAGCCCCAATTACTTGAGTTATTTGTTTAAAAGAGTGATGGGCCAGGGGATTTGGGACTATGTGACCCAGCTGCGTATGGAAAAAGGGAAGCAGCTGATTCTCACGACAGATAAACGCCGATACGAGATATCGGAGGAGATCGGGTACGAATCGCCGGAGCATTTTAGTAAAATATTTAAAAAACATTTTGGGGTGAATATTTCGGAGATCAAAGTGGCGGGACCGTAATATGCGACATGATTAGCGTAACAAGGCACATCGCTAGGCGGCCGGGGTACCCCTTATAATCGGAATTGTAGCAGCAAACGTAATTAATATGATTTTGAAAGGGGAACCAACGATGAGAGGTAAGAAGACATCCGCAATTACGGCGATTGCCCTGACGGTCTTTTTGGCAGGATGTGGTGCACCATCCGCAACAACTAACGCGCCAAGCGCGAGCCCTGCCGCAACAGGGGCAACCAACGCTTCCACAGCAACTCCTGCTGCCAAAAAGGTGACTATCACCGCCCAAGGCTTCAAGCCGGACCAAAAAGAGAAAAACGATCAACTGGATCAGCGGATCGCCCGTTTTAAAGCGAAAAATCCGAACGTTGAATTTAAGAAAGACGACTGGCAGTACAATCCGCTTGAAATCGGGATCAAAATGGCTTCGAACAGTGCTCCGACCGAATACACCACCTATGCAACGGAAGGCAAGGTGCTCGTTGATAAGAAATGGGTAGCGGACATTACCGATTCCATGAACGCCTGGGAGCACTCGAAAGACATGAATGATCTCCTCTCCAAACCGTTCGTTGTGAATGGCAAAACGTATGGGGTGCCGATCGATGGCTACGTTATGACGATTACATTGAACAAGAAATTGTTCAAAGAGAAAGGCGTCGATCTTCCGCCTATGGATTGGACGTGGGATGACCTTCTTGCAGCTGCGAGAAAAATCAACGACCCGGCCAAAGGGATCGCAGGATTTATCCCTATGGGGAAAGGTCCGGAAGCGGGGTGGAACTGGACGAATTTCCTCTATGCAGCGGGTGGAGATGTGCAGAAGCTCGACGGCGGCAAAGTCGTAGGCATATTCAATTCCGACGCGGGTTTGAAAGCGCTTGAATTTTATAAAAAGCTGAAAGATGAAAACTTGATTCCGCAAAACTGGGCACTCGGTTACGGGGATGCATTAAGCGCATTCTCTCAAGGACGCGGCGCGATGGTCATGTGTGGAAGCGGAAATGCAGCAGATGCAGCGATTAATGAAGGCGGTATTTCAAAAGAGGATATGGTTGTATATCCGATGCCAGCCTTGACCAAGGGCGGCAAGCATACGGGCGTTCTCGGCGGCAACTACCGAGTGATCAATCCAAAGAGCGACAAAGATCAGCAGACTGTGGCTTTTAAATGGATTACGGATGAGTACTTCACGGACGATTTCTTGAACTCCACGAAAAAAGAGATCGAGGACCGTAAAACGAAAAACCGTGTCTACATTCCGCAGCCGATCAACTACTGGAAAGATTCCTCCGATTTCGGCAAGAAATACACGGACTTATTAGCTAAATATGACAACGTCTTCAAATACGATCCGCAGCTGCTCAGCCTCTGGGACGGCAAGCCGGAAGCACAATATGAAGCGCAAAAGTATTACACAGAGATGGCCAATGTGATCCAAAAAGTGTTCACAACCAAAGATGTAGATTTGAAAAAGGCTCTAACAGATGCGTCGAATAAAGTGCAAACGGAAGTCTTTGATAAAGTGAAAGTCGAATAGCGACCGGAACAATCGGATCTAAGCTGCCTTTGCGGTTTAGGTCCGATTTCATAAGGAGTGTTGGAGATGGATGCAGAAATAAGTGTACAGCCTGTCGCAGCGGCTAGCACCGTTAAGAAGAAGATCAATTGGTATTTGTGGGGAACGTTATTCATTATCCCGGAGATTGTGTTGTTTATTATTTTCTTGTGGGTGCCGATTATTAAAGGGATTTTCTACAGCTTTTACAATATTGATTTTGTGGATGGCAATCATTTTATTGGCCTTGCAAACTATCTTCGTATTTTTCAGGATGAGCTTCTGCTGATATCTGTCAAAAATACCTTGTATTATATGGCGCTGGGTATCGTGATCGGCTTCTGGGTCCCTCCGCTCGTTGCTATCGCTGTCTCGGAATTAAAGTGGTTTCAGGGGGGAGCGCGCATTATCGGATACTTGCCCAGTGCGATTCCCGCTATTGTTCTATACGGCATGTGGCAGTGGTTTTATGATGCAGTAGGTCCGATCAACTCCTTTTTGCAAACCTTGGGGCTTCCTCAGCTGCAATTCTTCAGCCCTAAGCTCGCTATGGGTTCCATCGTTCTGCTGGAAACGTGGCAAAGCTTTGGGGCGGCTACACTCATCTATATCGCGGCTATCGTAGGAATTCCGAGGGACATCTACGAAGCAGCGGAGATTGACGGGGCGAGCGTGTGGCAGCGAATCCGCTACATCACCTTGCCGAGTATCCGAACCTTGATGCTGCTTCTGCTGCTTCTTCAGGTGATTACAACGTCACAAGGTTTCCAAGCGCAGTTATCCATGACCGATGGCGGGCCGAACAATGCTACGTTAACGTACCTGCTGTGGCTCAATCATACGGCATTCCGGGACCTTGATTTTGGGAAAGCAAGCGCGATGGGCAGCTTAATGTTTTTTGTTTTAATCCTGTTGTCTGTGTTATACAATTTGCTGCAGCGTAGAGGTGAGAAGGCATGAAGCAAGAAGAACGCGGCATTATTTCCAGATTTGATATGAAAAAAGGCACGGTACGCACGGGCTACACCATCATGGTGGTGTTGATGCTTGTGATGGGTGTAACGATGCTGTACCCGTTTTTCAATACGTTTTTTGGGTCATTAAAAACGCGGGAGGAATTTTTCGCTTTCCCTCCGACCTTTTTCCCGGAGAGCTGGGTTTGGACCAACTATAAGGATGCTTTTACCGGATTCGATCTGCCTTTGTTAACATTTCTCAAAAATACCGTGTTCATCTATGTCGGCAATGTGATCGTTTCCCTGCTGCTGATCGGCTTAGCGGCATATGCGCTGTCGCACTTAAAAGTTCCTTTTAAACGATGGGTGACGCTGTTTTTCTTTTCCACGCTCCTGATCCCGCCAGCCACGTATGTTGTGCCTAACTTACTCAATTTGAAAAGCTTCGGTATGCTGAATACCTACTGGGCGTTCTGGCTGCCGGCTGCAGCGAATGCGTATTTCATGCTGCTGCTCAAAAACTTTTTTGACGGCATTCACAAAGAGATTCTGGAAGCGGCGAGGATAGATGGCGCAACCGAATTCAGCTCCTTCATCCGGATTGCCGTTCCGTTATCTACACCCATTATCGGTACACTTCTGATGTTATCCTTTTCGGCGACGTGGAACGATTTCTACTGGCCTAGTCTGGTGATGACGGAGAGAGGGATGTATCCCCTGGCTACCGGGATTTATCTGTATGTCGTTTACTCGACATCGGTGATACCGTGGAGTGTCCGCTTTGCGGTACTGACGATGGCGATGCTGCCGCCGGTGGTGTTCTTCCTCGTTTTTCAAAAGTTTATTATTCGCGGCATTTCAGTTTCCGGTGTTAAAGGTTAAGCGAATAACGTCCATCAGAAACTATTTCTGGTGGCGTTTTCTTTTGCTTAAAGGAGAATGTCTCCAGGATCGCGAAACTAGGTGAAAGCAAAGGATATCGGGAGTATGACCTGATGAAATGGCTGGAAAGGAAAGGTAATCCTTATGCGGAAAATGCTGCGTAATATGAATCTGATGAAAAAGCTGATCGTCCTGCTCATCTTATTCGTTGTCATCCCGATATTGGTCTTGGATCTGGTTGTCGCCAAAAAGCTGGAGTCGATTACAGAAGAGCAGGTGGGCAATGCCTTGCTGCAATTAGTACGGGGCAGCCACTTAACGTTGGATCGGGAAAGCAGCGATTTCGAGGAAAAGACGGAGAAAATCATGATCTCTCAGGAGATTCAACAGCTCGCGAGCATCCCTTCCTCATCGGAATATGAGCGATTTGAAATCTTCAAGACGCTGGATAAATATTTGAGCAATTATTCAACGAATGCGATTCGTTATTCCATGTTCTTTTCAGATACGGATAAGCAGTATTCGTTCGTGCCGAATTCGGATATTTTAAACAACGGGATCTTTTATGCCACGGATTTGAATGCGCTCTCTTGGTATAAATCGGTGAGTCAAGCAAAGGGGAAAGGGGTTCTTCGCGTCATAGATAAGTTCGGCTATAATCCGAATAACGTGAAAACCGTTGCTTATTTGCGGCAGCTCAACAGCATTTATAACGGAGAAACGGTCATCGGTTACTTGCTCGTGTCGGGCATTGAGACGCCTTTACAGCAGGATTTTTCGCCTTTTGATAAATATGCGGATGGGGAAGTGATGCTGCTGGATCAAGAAAATACGGTGCTTGCCACCAACACGGAGAAATTTCAGATCGGCTCAACAGTGCCTGCGGCTGCGGATAAAGTGGAGGGTGTTTATAAGCTGAAGGAAGCCGGTGTGGAGTACATGCATGTGCTTCATACAAGTGAAGCTACGAACACGAAACTGCTCATGAGGGTGCCGGTTCAATCCATCATTATCGATCATATTAGTGTGCAGCGTCTCGTGGATTGGATTATGTTTATTTACTTCCTCATTTTATTTTTGGCCAGCATCTACTTTATTCAATCCATCTTGAAGCCAATTTCGAGGCTGGCGCGTATTACCAATTCCTATCATCCAGGCAGGCCGCTGGCAATCTCTATGCATTCGGAGAGTAAAAATGAGATCGTGCTGCTCAGCAACCATTTTATCCGGATGACGGACCGTTTGAATCAGACGATTTATGATCAATATGAGCTGGAGTTAAAGCATAAGGAAATCGAATTATCGATTCTTCATACGCAAATTAATCCGCATCTCCTGTACAACACGCTGGAGTCTGTGTACTGGCATACTTTTATGGAAGGCGCGACGGAATCTGCTGAAATGATCAAGGACTTATCGCTTATTATGCGAATTGGGCTAAGTAAAGGAAAGCTGCTGATTCCGGTCACGGAGGAAATGAATCATGCGGAGGCATACGTCCGCTTGCAATTGTTCCGCTACGAGTACGCTTTTCAGGTGCATTGGGACATTGAGGAAGAGGCCAAAAAGTATCTCGTGCCGAAGGTCATCCTGCAGCCAATCATTGAGAACGCCATCCTGCACGGCATTAAGCATATGAGCCAAGACGGGGAGCTGTGGATCACGGTGCGCGTGCGGGGTGGTCTCGTGAGGATCAGCGTGGAAGATAACGGTTACCGGCAGGCGGATATCGAGATGTTGAATGCGATTATAAAAGGCAAAGAAAACAATCGCGGGTTTGGCATTATTAACGTTCAGAAACGGATTCAGCTGCATTTTGGCAGCAGCTACGGTCTGCGTTACAGCCACAGAGAGGATCAAGGCGTACGTGCCTTGATTGAGATTCCGGCGATCCTTGACGAGAATGAATGGAAGCAGCCTCCGGCCTGAGGCTTGGGAAGTAGGTGATGCAGTCGTCCAACCATCTCGCGTGAGGGAACTACAGGCCTCTATTTCCCGGAAAAGGCAGGCTTCCGACTGTGATGGGAACTAGCGTCCGCTATTTGGCCATTTTCACCCGGAAAACGTGGCATGGATGCGAAATAAGGACCTGTAGTTCCGCTCGGGAGGAAATAGCTCGATTTTCACGAGAATAGCGGACTCCAGTTCCCTCTGACTGAAAACTAAGCGGAAATTAACGCGAGGTTTTCTGGAATTTAATAATCAAAAGAACCTAGCGGTATAAAAATACCACTAGGTTCTTTCGCATGACATGAGGCTATGTTTAAGTTTAGTTTTGCGGTAAACCAAACTCGCTATTCGTTGATGTAGTGGGATCAGTAATATCCACATATTGATCGACCGTGTCCAGGACCTGACTCAGCTGCCAGCGGCTAAAAATAACATGGTCCGAAGAGATAGCATTATAGGTGCTTTCTTCTTTACTAATCTTAAAGCCTCGGTAATTCTCATAAATGGTTCTCATTCTGATCTCTCCCTCACTTTGATGTATATCTTAAACTATCATCAAACGCAGATTTTTGGTAGAGGTGTAAATTGATAGATATTGTCAATTCTTGGCTTATTTCATGTAAAAATGATTAATTGCTTTTATTTTGCTGCCTATAAAGGGTTGGGGGCATCCCGATATGCTTCTTAAACGCTTTTGAAAAGCTGAATAAATCAGGATAGCCAACGGAATTGGCAATTTCGGAAAGCGTATACGCTGTTTGCTCCAAAAGCAGCTTGGCTTCATTCATTTTCAAACTTTGGAGGTACTCCATCGGGGTAACCCCGTACGTTTTGCCGAATTGTTTGGTAAAATGCGTTCTTTCCACGCCAACATGATCCGATACTCGCTGTACCGTGATTCCTTCGGCGTAGTGGATTTGCATATAGGAGAGGCCCATTTGCAGCCAGGTAACGGCACGATTTTCGTGATTGGCTGCGGGCTTGTGCATGCCGGATAATGAATCAAAAACACGATATAGATGATTCAGCCTCGACAGATCCGTTGCTTGGCGTTCTCCTTCGCTGACTGCGCTTATGAAGTCCCACATTAGACTCAGAGCTTGCTCAGTTGCTGCGCCCGAGAGATGAGGCGAGTGAGGGCTCAGCCCGATTCGTTCCAACAAATGAAGCGACTGCTTCCCGTCAAAAGCCACGAAGATTTTATGCAGCGGATGGCTCGCGACAGTCACATACTCATGCGTCACCTGTGGAAATAAGCAAAACATATCTCCTTTGCCCAATGAGAAGGTCCGATTGTTTTGATAAAATGTCCCTTGGCCTTCCAGTACGAAAATCAAATAATAATAAGGCGTTGTCCTGGGCCCGATATGATAATTGGATTTTGCAATATTATGGCCGATGCGGATGGGCCACACATTGCCTGCTTTTTCAAATTCGGAAGGGGTAAAATAGTAAATCTCCAAATACTCATGATGATCTTCACGCATATTCTTCCTCATCAACTACACCTCTTTTTCACATGCCCAGTACAATGGGTTTTCATGAAGCAAGCAGAATGACAACTCCATCATAAGACCAAAAACCACAAATTGACAAGTTGAAAATAACACGAAATGACATTGACCCCGGCCGTGGTTCGTTGTTATGATACAAATACATTCTATTCCTACCTTTTTTGTAGGATTTTGACCAGACAACTGGAAATAACAAAAATAAAAATAACATCAAGTCGACAGGAGAGCCTGAGATGACACTTCATAAAGAGATTGAGTTTGGTTGGTTTTTGCCGACATCCGGTGATGGTAAGTATGTTGGGGTAGCCCCGGAGCGAGAAGCTACGTTAGATTATTTAATCGATGTCGCCCAAACGGCAGAACGATCCGGATTTGAATTTGTCCTGATTCCAACCGGAGGAGCTTGCTTGGACGCTTGGGTGGTGGGCTCTGCGGTGATGAGCCACACGACGACTTTGCGGCCGTTAGTTGCCGTACGTCCCGGACTGGTCGCCCCTGTACTGGCAGCGCGGATGGGAGCGGCATTGGATGTGCTTTCCGGAGGGCGGGCTATGATTAACGTCGTAACCGGCTCGTCCGTGCAGGATTTAGAAGAATTAGGGGATCCATTAGCACATGCTCATGATGAAAGATACGAGCGGGCTAGAGAGTATGTAGAAGTGATGCAGCAAGCTTGGACGCAAACGGATGTCCTCGCGGCTTCGGAGTTTGCGGATGCATCGAAGAATGAAAAGGCGAAAGAAAGCCAGCTTTACCAAGGGAAGTATTATCAATTCAATCGTCCCGTTTCTTCCCCGTTAACGGTTCAAAAGCCGCATCCGCCTTTTTACCTGGGAGGAAGCTCGCCTGCTGCCAAGCGATTGGCTGTTGAGACTGCTGACACCTATCTCATGTGGGGAGAGCCGCATGATTGGATTCGTGAACAGATCAGTGAGATCGAAACAGTTCGGGCCGAGTATACGGCAGAAACAGGAGTGGACCGTCCTCTTCGTTACGGACTGAGAGCGCAAGTGCTCGTTCGTGATACGGAAGAAGAGGCTTGGGCAGCAGCTTGGGAGAGCATCTCCAAGGTATCGCCAGAAGCGATTGCGAAAGCGCAAGAAGCGTTTGCCAAAACAGATGCGACCAATCAGCAGCGTCAGAACGATTTAAGAGAGCTTTCCAAGGACCAACAATTCGTCGTAGGACCCAACTTGTGGACGGGTTTATCCCTTGTTCGCTCCGGCGGTGCAATCCTCCTGGTAGGTACAGCCGATCAGGTCGCGGATCGATTGGTTGAATACGCCGAATTAGGCATCTCTTCGTTCATCCTTTCCGGGTATCCTCATCTGGAAGAGGCAGAAACATTTGGTCAAGCCGCACTGCCGTTATTCCGTGAAAAATGGCAATTGAAGCTGCAAGAGGCCGGAGTGCCATCCAACGCATAAATCTAGCAACATCGTATCGAAACAATCAATCAGGAGGTCTTTCCATGAAAAAAAATAAAAAAAAGAGCGGGTTCCTCGTTGTAACGGTCACATTGCTGTCCATCCTTACGGCAGCATGCGGATCGGCTACCGACACCGCATCAACACCAGGCGCATCTACCGGAGCTAGCGCGACCGCTGCTGCTTCAGGCAAACCTGTAACCATTAGCTTCTTGCATTGGCGTGGAGAAGACGTGAACTCCCTGAACGGCATTATTACCAAATTCCAAGCCGAGAATCCGACCATTAAGGTTGAGATGCAAACGATGCCGTCGGAGCAGTACCAATCCACTGCACAAGCCAAGCTGGCGGACGGTTCTGTAGGTGATGTGTTCACGTCTTTCCCTGGCGCGCAGTTCGAAGCGTTATCCAAAGCAGGCATTTTCACGGATTTATCTTCAGAAAAATTTCTTAGCAATTTTAATGATACCCTCATTCAAGTAGGCAAAAAAGACGGTAAACAAGTGGCGGTGCCCTACCAGCTGGTTTACAACGATCCGATTTATAACGTCAAACTGTTCCAAAAGTTTAATCTGACTCCGCCCAAGGATTGGGAAGGCTTTCTGGCTTTATGCGAAACGCTGAAAAAGAACGGCATCATTCCAATTGCTTTTGCAGGCGCGGATATTGGCCCTGGGCAATTTATGAATACGATGGTGATGAACAATGAACCAAGCACCGATATTTTCACCAAAGTTGAAGCGGGTCAAGCGAAATTAACCGACGAGTTCTGGGTCAAAACCTTAACGCAATTCAAGGAGCTTAACGATAAAGGTTATCTTCAGCCTGATGCGCTGGGCACAAAAGACGCGGCAGCAGGGGCTCTTTTTATCCAGGAAAAAGCAGCCATTCTGGCCAGCGGATCCTATCAATTAGCGCAAAATAAAAAGCAAAATCCGAATCTGGAGCAAAAACTACTCGCACCTATCACGGTTGCTGCTGACCAGGCGAAATTCGAAGGTGTCCACACAAGTACGTTTATGCTAGCCGTAAATAGCAAATCCAAGCATCCGGCTGAGGCTAAGAAATTTATTGAATTTTTGAGCCGCAAGGAGATTGCGAGCACGTATGCGAATGAGACGGGGCAAAATGTAACGGTCAAAGACGTTCAGTACTCATCGCCTGAGCTTCAGGTAGCGACAGAGTGGGCAGGAAAGAAAACACTCTTCCAGCCGCGCTTCAGCATCACGAATGCTGATAATCAGAAGGCGGTAACGAATTCGATTCAGGCTGTGCTCAGCGGTAAATCGCCTCAGGATGCTGCGAAAGAAGCGCAGGCTATTATCGATCAGCATCTAGTTAAATAAGATGACTCATAATCGCCGTGTGTTATGGCTGTTCCTTCTGCCGGGAACGCTGCTGTACTTGTTCTTATTCGTAGGGCCGACATTAACCGGATTGTTTTACTCATTTACAGATTGGGACGGCGTATCGCCGTCCTATCAGCTTGTCGGACTGAACAATTACGCCAAAACGCTGCATAACATCGTCTTCCAGAAAGCGCTCTGGAACAATACGAAATTCATGCTGACGGTTGTAATCGCGCAAACATTGGTGTCCTTGGCACTGGCCATGCTGCTCGTAAAAAATAGTAAAATTCACGTGCTCCTGCGCGCGCTTTACTTTTTCCCGACCATCCTCTCGTCGGTGGCGGTGGGGTTGATTTGGTCGTTTATGTACGATCCTTCACTCGGACTAATCAACACATTGCTCCACCAAACAGGGCTTGGGGCATGGGGCCAAAATTGGATTGGCGGCGTTAAAATCGCGCTCTACGCCATAGCCGGTGTTCAAGTCTGGGCGCACGCCGGACAAATGATGATCGTATTTATTGCTGGTCTGCACGCGATCCCGGAAGAGTTGTATGAGGCGGCGAAAATGGATGGGGGCACCAGGTGGCAAGTGTTCCGCAAAGTTACCTGGCCGCTTTTGGCTCCGTCAGCGACGATCGTTGTTGCTTATACGACGATTCAGTCGTTTAAAGCTTTCGATTTAATCTTTACGATGACGGACGGCGGCCCCAATTATGCGACCGAAATTTTGACCACTTACATTTATCACACGGCTTTTGCTAACTATTCGTTTGGTATGGCTTCTGCCGGTTCTGTTTTGTTCCTTATTTTGTTGTCTATTTTGACGGTCCTGCAGTTCAAAGCGCTGCGTGCAGATCGTGTTTCGTATTAATCCAAAAGAGGTTAACCAATATGGGAATGAAATGGTTTGGTCGCGTTGTGCTGCTGCTGTATGCAGTCATTATAGCAGCGCCTTTATATTTTGTTTTTATTTCGTCGTTTAAGTCGACGCAGCATTTTTTCGCTTCGCCGCTGGGTTGGCCGAAGCCGTTCACATTGTCTAACTTTAGCTCCATGTTCAAAGGCCAGACGATCGTCAAGTATTTTTGGAACAGCGTAGAAGTGACGTTAGGCACGGTATTGATTGAGCTGCTGCTGGGCAGCTTGATCGCCTATGCGATCTTTCGATTGGGTGGCAGACTCGCAACAGTTTTATTTGCTTTGTTCCTTGCAGGACTTATCGTCCCGTCTCAGGTGAACATGCTGCCCATCTATTCGCTAACGCATAAACTTGGCTGGTCGGACCGTCTATATGGCTTAATTCTTGTATCTGTCGCCATGCTGATGCCTTTAACAGTCTTCATGCTGAAAGGTTTCATGCAGGTATTGAGCAAAGAGATTCTGGAAGCCGGCAGCATCGATGGGGCAGGTGAGTGGACATTGTACTCGCGCATTGCCCTGCCTTTGTCGGCGCCTTCACTGGCCGCTACAGCAACCTTTTTGTTCGTCATGGTATGGAATGACCTGCTCATCCCGATGCTGCTCATCAACAGTAAGTCGAAGCTCACGCTTCCGCTTGCCATGCTGCAGTTTCGAGGGGAATATGTGACGGATTACCCGATGTTATTAACAGGCGTAGTGATCACCGCGGCGCCGATGGTTGTTTTGTTTTTATTTCTGCAGCGTTATTTTGTAGCTGGCGTGATGGCGGGGTCATTGAAGGGATAAGTAGATGGTAACCGTTAGTTTTCGCTCTGCGCAGGCTGCACAGTTCAAAGAGATGCGGGCTGTCATTGGATGAAATCCAACGAGAAGAGAAGATTTGAGGTCCTTGAGTCATTTTCGTTGGAGTAAATCCAATGGTAGTCCGATATTTAAGTCAAATAGCACGTTTTTTCTCGAAGCCATTGGAATTCATCCAACGAGAAGGCGGTATTTCGCCTGGAAAGGGTGTTCATCTTGGATTTCGTCCAATCAGAACTCAATGGCACAGATTTTTCATATCATTTTGGAGCCAGTCAAAGCTTGGTGCTTGACTGTTTTTTGCTATTCTGTGCTTTCCTATGTTACAGTTAGAAGTGAGGTGATCAACGATGTTTAAATTGGGTATTTTGGACCAATCACAAATAGGGGAAGGCCGCACTGCGGCAAGCGCGCTGGCCGAAACGACGGAGCTGGCGCAAGAAGCGGATAAATTAGGGTATTCGCGGTATTGGGTTTCCGAACACCATGCTTCACAAGCACTTGCGCACTCAAGTCCAGAGGTGCTTATCGCACATTTGGCAGCCAAAACGAATCGAATCCGATTAGGATCAGGCGGCATCATGCTGCCTCATTACAGTGCTTATAAGGTAGCGGAGAACTTCCGGCTGCTGGAGGCACTTCATCCGGGGCGGATTGACGTTGGTCTTGGCCGCGCACCAGGCGGTATGCCGATATCCACGCGCGCTCTGCAAGAGGGAAAATATACTAGCGTAGATCAATACCCGCAGCAGGTTGCTGATCTAACGGGATATTTATATGACTCGCTGCCGCCGAGCCACCGTTTTGCGGCATTGCATGCCTCTCCAATCATTGAGACTGCACCGGAAATTTGGCTGTTGGGTTCTTCCTATGACAGCGCCCGAATAGCCGCTGATCAAGGGGCTGCTTTTGGTTTTGCGCAATTTTTTGGCAATGCAGATTGCGAGCAGGCTTTGCGGATTTATCGTGAGAACTTTAAGCCGTCGATTCTGAATGAGAAAGCACACTCGCTTGCAGCGATTATGGTGATTTGCGCGGATACGGAAGATGAGGCAAAACGTCTGGCTTCGAGTTCGGATTTGTTTTTCCTGTCACTAGGACGCGGCGCGCTGCTGCCATCGTTTCCTTCGGCTGAGACAGCGACGAATTATCCTTATACACCGGGGGATCTGGCGTTGATCCAAGACCGCCAGCATAAGCGGATCGTAGGTACACCGGAGCAAGTTAAAGAGCAAATGATCAAGCTTAACGAAGCTTATCAAGCTGATGAATTAATGGTGGTGTCACCCATTCATGATGTGGCTGCCAGAATCCATTCCTACCGGCTATTAGCTGAAGTATTTGACATGCAGGGCTGATCTTGTTAAGTACCTCTTGGCGTAATCCGCAATAAAAATTTGCGTTTTTCTGCTCTTGCCCTTACACTTAAACCAAAAATGGAGTGGTGAGATGAGCAAGAACAGAGTTTGGAATAAAGGTAAACGCAATGGTGGTGGCGGGCCGGCACCTGGAACGGGTTATAAAGAGAAGCTGGCCGAAGCTGCTAGAGCAGAAGGCAAAAATCCGGAGATTGACTACAATAATCCGATTAATCAAGTGCGGCCAATGAAACGCGACAATTGGGTTGAACGGCCTGTTCGCGTCGTACGGGAACAACCTAAAACATAAATAAAAAACCTATTCGATCCTGTGAAGATCTGAATAGGTTTTTTGGTTTTAAGGCATAAGACTTCTAACATAATGGAAAGCTTCGTTCATCGTTTCATCGGTAAGCTGCTCTAATGAAATATCAACGCCCGGCTTTGCACGATGAAGCTTTTCCAGAAATGATTTGGTTTGGAAAATGCCTTCGCCCGAACGGACAGATTTCAGACTACCGTCTTGTACGATAACATCCTTCAGATGTGCCAGAACAATGCGATCACCGAAAGCTGCAAATGCTTCATCCAGGAATGCCTCTTGTGCCTGAATGGCCGTTGGAGGAAGCAAATTTACGGGATCAAAGACCACCCCTAAATTGCTCGATGGGACTTCTTCCAGAATACGCACCATTTTCTCCGTACTGGATAATGTGTGCGTGAATACGGGCTCAAGACCGATATGAACACCCCAACGCTCCGCTTCTTCCGCTAATTCCTCAACGGTTTGTTTAAGCAGTTCCCAACCGATGGCTTCATAACGCTCAGGATCCTGCGTGAGATAAGTCGTCAAATCCGCCGTTTCCGTTGCTACGATGGACGTTCCGAGATCTCTGGCATAACGCAGATGCTCCTTGAATCTGTTGATCTCATGGCGACGCTGCTGCGGATCTGGATGAATCGGATTGATGTAGCAACCGAGTACGCCGATATTGATGCCAGCGCGCTGGAACTGTTCGCCAATATGATTGGCAAGTCCAGGGCTGAGCTTGCCCAAACTTGTGTCGATATCGCTGATGGCTTTGCTTAGAGCCAACTGCACGAAGTCAACGCCTCGTCCGCGCAGTTTCTCTGTTAATTGATTCAGTGGAAGATGACCGACAGTGTGAGCTAGCGTCCCGAGGCCCATCTATCTCGCCATCCATCCGCCGTCCACGCATAATACGTGTCCGTTCATATAATCCGAAGCGTTAGAGGACAAGAAAACGACAGGTCCTTTGAGATCTTCAGGTGAGCCCCAACGGCCAGCCGGGATACGCTCTGTAATTGATTGTGTGCGCTTCTCATCTTTCAGGATTGGCGCAGTATTGTTTGTTGTCATATAACCAGGTGCGATGGCATTGACTTGAATGCCTTTGCCAGCCCATTCGTTCGCTAATGCTTTCGTAACACCTGCAATCGCATGTTTACTAGCTGTGTAGCCAGGCACGTTAATGCCGCCTTGGTAAGTCAGCATAGAAGCAATGTTGACGATTTTCCCGCTGCCGCGCTCGATCATGTGACGGCCGATCAGCTGGCACAGGAAGAAAGCGGAGTTCAAGTTCAGGTCGATGACATCGTGCCAATCTTCACGGGAGTGGTCAACAGCCGGTGTACGACGAATGATTCCCGCGTTGTTCACAAGAATATCGATGCCGCCATAAATGCCGACAGCTCGGTTCACGACATCCTCAAGAATGTCTTCGTTGCTTAAATCAGCTGCGATCAGCTCCGCTTTACCGCCTAATGCGCGAATCGCTTCAACGGTTTGTACGCTTTCGGAAGAAGAGACAGCAATAATGTTAGCGCCTGCTTCAGCAAGCCCGATGGCCATTGCTTGTCCCAGACCGCCGGAAGCTCCGGTTACGAAAGCTGTTTTTCCTGCTAAGTTAAAAAGTGTCATGAAACATACTCCTTTTCACTAATGAGTGACGATTTGGATGCCGGCATCACGGTATTGCTTGGCCGTTTCTGCGGGCAGATTACTGTCAGTGATAATCAGGGCAACCTCTGACAAAGAGGCAAAAGTGCGCAGGGCGCATTGGCCGAACTTGTAGTGATCGGCAACACCATAGACTGCTGCGCTGGATGCAATCAATGCACGTTTGTAGTCCGCGTGATCGCTCGTATAAATCGTAAAGCCGTGCTGCAGATGAACGCCGGTCGCAGAAATGAACGATTTCTGAATGTTCAGCGAGCTCACATAGGCAACAGCTTCAGGACCGGCAAGCATATTCCGCGTTCGGTACCCGCCAGGAACAACAAGCCGGATTTCTTCCTTATGAACAAGCTCGGAAATAATGTATAAATCATTGGTCACGACAGTAAGCGGCTGATTGTCCAGCCGCCTAGCAATCTCAAGAGTAGTGCTGCCGCCGTCGAGGGCAATGATGTCTCGAGGCTGAATGTAGCGAAGGGCGATCGTCGCGATTTCCGATTTTTGATCGGCATGCTTGACGATCGGCTCTTTCGCCGAAAGAATGCCAAGCTGATCGCTTTGAGCGAGCATAGCGCCGCCATGAATGCGGACGAGCAGCCCTTTTTCCTCCAGCTTGGCCAAGTCTTCGCGAATTGTTTTACCTGTTACGTCCAGTCGTTCACTAAGTTCGTTGACCGTTACTTCTTTCTGTGCCAGGAGTATTTCCATGATAGTTTCATATCTGCGTAAAGGGTTCATCGATGATCATCACTTTCCAAAAGAGAGATTACCGATTATTTTAAATCTTTCATAGCCACGGCGTCCATATCGTCGAACATTTGATTTTCGCCGGCCATGCCCCAGATGAATGTATAGTTATTAGTGCCTACGCCACTGTGAATGGACCAGCTTGGGGAAATGATCGCTTGCTCATTGCGCATAACTACGTGACGCGTTTGTTGCGGCTCGCCCATCATGTGGAAAACAACTGCATCTTCCGGCATGTCGAAGTAGAAGTAAACTTCGGAACGGCGGTTATGTGTGTGTGAAGGCATTGTGTTCCACATGTTACCTGGTTTCAGAAGGGTCATCCCCATAACCAGTTGACAGCTTTGAATGCCATCCAAGTGGATATATTTGTAGATCGTACGTTCATTGGATGTATTGATGCTGCCCAGATGAGCTGGAGTCGCTTCGCTAATTGCTGCTTTTACAGTTGGGTATGTTTTGTGAGCAGGCGTTGAGTTGAAGTAATATTTAGCAGGATCAGCTGCATTTTCGCTGGCAAAAGTAATGTCTTTGGAGCCTAGTCCGATGTAGATGCAATCTTTGGAATCCATGTTGTAAACGGTACCGTCAACCGTAATCGTCCCGCGGCCGCCAACGTTAATGATACCGATTTCGCGACGCTCCAAGAAATAATCAGCCGCCATTTCTTTCTTATCAGCTTGCAGCTGCAGGGAACCTGTAATCGGAAGAACGCCGCCAATGATAAAACGGTCAACGTGGGAGTAAACTAGTTTAATCTCGTTAGGAACAAACAAAGCGTTGATTTGAAACTCGGATTGCAACCGCTCTGTGTCAAATTGTTTAACTTCATTCGGGTGTGATGCGTAACGGATATCCATGTGATAATCGCTCCTTGGTTTGGTTTATTTGTGTTGATATGGGTTCATATAGGTTTAATTTACTCCAATCAGCCAGATTAAGCAAGTGTTTTCGGAGGAGGTTACAAATCGTTCCATCGAAGTGAATAATGGAGCAAGATTAAGGAAAAAACAACCCTACAGGAGGTTATGTCTATGGATAAAAGTCATTATTTCGACCACGTCTGCAACGATACGATCCCGACCAAGCCAGAGGAAGAAAGCACGACGCCAACCGATTTGGTCAGTGACGCGGTCGAGGAAATTATGGACAATATCAAAAGCGCCTTCTCGACTAACGAGCGGGATTAAGCAAAAGAACGAAGCAGGTTGCTGCTTCGTTCTTTTCGTTGTGTTCGCTATGGGGAGGCTGGGGCTGGCCGCTGAACGGAACTACAGGGCGCTATTTCTGCGAAATACGCCTTTTATATAAGGAGGGGGTACTAGGGTCCGCTATTTTACAGTATTTGGCGGAAAATCCGCCTAAAACTGTGAAATAGCGCCCTGTAGTTCCTGCACCAGCACTATCGCCGCTTTTCTGGGAAATAGCGGCCTGTAGCTCCGCTAAGGCTGGCTCAGCCACCTTAGCCCTGTTCGCGATATCATCATCCTCATCGGGACATCCGCCACTGCACAGGCGTCATCCCAATGATGCGCTTAAACACAGTGGCGAAATGCTGGGAAGAGGCGTATCCAAGCTTATTTGCGATCTCAGTAATGGTAGCGGTGCTCTCCGAGAGCAAGCTGCAAGCTTTTTTGATGCGCATCCGTTCGATATAACTCATTGGGGGCAGTCCCGTATACGCCTGAAAAGTCCGAAAGAAGTGGGAGGGACTGACACGGACCATGCCGGCCAATTCTTCAACATCCGGCCGCCAATCAGGCTCATCCTCAATGCGGCGAAGCAGCAGGTCGAATTGACTGGTTAGATCGTCCGCAAGCGAAAACATACGCTCATTCGGCTGTACGATGGCAAGCAGCAGCCCCATAACCGCCTGACGTACGGCGGTTGAACGCATCGGGCTGTAGCTGTTTATTGCGTCGCCTAGCTGCCTGAAGCCTTGAATGGCTTGCAGGCCGATATGGCGAACTCGCGGGAGCATCTGCAAAGCGTTAGCGATGCACTCGCTTTCTCCCAATGGGAGTCGGAGCCACTCTTCCGTCCGGGGAGGTGTGACGATGAACCACCAAAACCGGCTCGGTTCTATGACGTTGAAACCACCGCGATGCAGCTCGCCAGGGCAAGTGTGAAAGACATCGCCTGCTTTGGTCTCATAGACTTGCCCATCCAGCTCCCAGCTTGCTTTTCCCCGTTCTACTAACACAAATTCATAGCCGTCATGCTGATGATAGGAAAGGGGAAGCGCCGATTTGATTTCATCGAAGCCGAAAAGAATCAACTCCGGAACATCAGGAATCGATTCTTGTAAAGCGACGTCATAGGTCCAGCGGGGACTTTGTTTGGCAGCCAAAAGAAAACCTCCTTTTTCGAACATGTTCTTATTTATCTTCTATGTTTCTCATACTACTCAGCAGGTCTATGAACGTCAATAACCGGCAGAACCCGTATGATGAAAGCAAGACGAAGAAGGAGGCTGTTACAATGACCATGCAAGCAGAAAGAACTTACAAAATTACAACGCAGGATAAGGAAGTTTTCGATCGGGATGGCTATTGGATTTCACCGAAACTGCTGGATGATGGCCAGATTGAACGACTTCGTGAGGCGCACGAACGCATTTGGAGCGGTGATTATGATGGGGACGGGCTGCCGATGAACCATTATCGGCCAACTTCCAATCCGGACGCCCTCCGCAAGCTGGACAACGGCTGGTGGATTAATGACGAGGTTCGCCGCACAGTCACGGATCCGTTGATCGGGGAGCTGACGGCAGATTTGCTGCAAACAGATGAAGTTCGACTGTGGCATGATCAGGTCATCTATAAACCGGGTGTCGGTGACAAAGTGACGGCGGTAGGCAATGTGGGTTGGCACCAAGATTATGGCTATTGGCAGTGTTCCAGCAATCCCAACATGGTGACTGTCTGGATTGCGCTTCAGGACACGGATCTGACAAATGGCGGGATGAAGACAATCGTCGGTTCGCACAAATGGGGACTGATTCCAGATAGCGACACGTTCTTCAATCCCAACATGGAAGAGCTCAGGGACAAATACGCGGCTGGCCGCGACTGGGTGGAAGAGCCCTGCATTTTGAAGGCAGGGCAGGCCAGTTTTCATCACGGACTTACGTTCCATGGGTCCGGTGCGAATACAACGATGATGCCTCGTATGTCAATCGTAGCCCACTTGATGCCGGGAGGCACAAGCTATCGAGCAGGCGTTCAGCGGCATGACAATATCCGGCTGTTGGGGCCGCGTCCGCAGCAGGGGCAGCTTTTTGTGAACGACTATTTTCCGGTTTTGTTCCAGCGGTAATCACCGTACAGCTGGGCTAACAAAAATTTGATCCATCACGCTGCACAAAAGAGTCATCATCTCGTCGATTTCCGCTTTCGACACAATCAAAGCGGGCATCAACCGGATGGTACTCGGACCAGACGAGTTAATCAGCAAGCCGGCATGCAGGCAAGCGGCTGCCAGTTCGGCACCGCGCGGCTCTGGAAGATCAAAGGCTAGCAATAATCCTTTGCCGCGGATATCGGTCACGCCATATTGCTCCTTAATAGCATGCAGCTTTTGCAACAAATAAGCTCCTTGTTCAGCAGCTTGCTGTGGAAGCTTGCGCTGAAGCACTTCGCCTACGACAGCAAGGCCCACGGCCATAGCAAGCGGTTGTCCGGTATAGGTGCCGCCTTGATCGCCTGCTTCAAAAAGGTTATACGCTTCTTTCGTAAGCATAGCCGATAACGGAAATCCGCCGCCGATCCCTTTGGCAAGTGTAAGCACATCGGGCATTACACCGTAATGTTCGTAGGCAAACATGGTTCCAGTCCGGCCAATTCCGGTTTGTACTTCATCGAACATGAGCAAAATCCCCTGCTCATCGCATAGGGTGCGAAGAGCTTGGATGTAAGCGGGATCAGCTTCATAAACACCGCCTTCGCCTTGGATGAGCTCAACGAATATGGCACAGGTATGGGGAGTAATCGCTTGCTTCATGGCTTCAATATCATTAAAAGGCACTTTCACAAAGCCGGGCAGTTGCGGAGCAAACATGTGCTCCCAGCCGGCTTTTCCTGTTGCTGCCGTAGTCGCCAACGAACGCCCGTGGAAGCTTCGCTTCGCTGTAATAATTTCGTAAGCGCCATTTTTGCGGACAGTACCATATTTACGAGCAAGTTTAATTGCACTCTCATTTGCTTCTGCACCTGTGCTGCCAAAAAATACGCGCTCCAATCCCGTTAATCCTGTCAGCAGGCGGGCAAATTCAACCATCGGCTTATTAAAAAAGCCAGGACTGGCATTAACAAGCTTGCTTGACTGCTCCAGCAGCGCATCGCTGATGACTTTTGGAGAATGGCCTAAGCTGGTAACCGCCCACCCTCCTATAAAATCCAAATATTTTTTCTCGTTCGTATCCCACAGATACATCCCTTCGCCACGTTCCATAACGACCTGAGGTCGGTTTGCAACGAATAGAATGGAGGTATTCGCCTCAGCCAATAATTCATCTGTGCATGAATTTTCCTTGTTCACATAGACACATCCTTTATAAAAAAATAAGAAATAATGAATAATTATACACATATACGTATTTTTATTCAATTCAATAATTAGCAGGATTGTCCCATTTTTATTTGGTCGAGGAAGGCCTTATCAAGGTTGTACGCAATTGGCTGCCTGACGATTTTCTTTTTATGAATAGGGGGTTACAATGACGATAGGAAAGACAACGCTTGGTGGAAGGGAAAGATGACGTTTATGCCTGATAACGAATCGTTATTTCCAGCGCTCTTAATGGAATCGAACGGTCACCCGCATGTGATGGCGTACTATTTTAAACAATGGCAAGGCTTTGAAATGCCCTTTCACCGTCATGATGCCACGGAAATTATGTATACGATTCAAGGGTTTTGCGAAATCGAGATTCAATCTCAGCTGGCACATACCGAGAAGGTCGCGCTCAAAAAAGGCGAGTTTATCATTATAAATGCCAACGTCTCCCATCGTTTGCTCGTCGATGCAGCTAATCCATGCAGAATGCTGAATGTAGAATTCCGTTTTACTCCGAATAAAGGGATATTCCCCTCGATTCAGCAATTGGCTGCCGAAGATGATCTGCTGATCGCCTTATTGGCATCAGAAGCTCCCTATTTGGTGCTGCGGGATGGGGATGAAGTCTACCATATTATGAAAAGCTTGGTGCTTGAGCTGGATAAAGCAGCGAATAAAAGCGACTTGATGGTCCAGCTCCTGATCACACAACTGCTGATTCGTATTGCACGGCTTTGGCGTGAAACGGTTAATAGCGGTGAGGCGCAGAGTGAAAGATATGTCAAGATTTCGATGGAGTATTTGCATCAGAACTATGACCGTGATATTCAAGTGAAGGATATTGCCGGGGCTGTTAATTTGCATCCAGGGTATTTGCAGCGAATTTTCAAATCCCTGACTGGACAGACCTTAATGGCTTATTTAACGGGCATTCGGATGGAAAAAGCCAAGATGCTGCTCCTCGAAACCGATGTGCCGATTTCCGATATTTGTGAGTACATCGGTGTTGGAAGCCGGCAGTATTTTCATATGCTTTTCAAAGATTATACGGGTCTGACCCCCACCGATTTTCGTAAATCCATGTATGCGGAGAAACGAAACTATCCGAAAGAAGTGAGGATTTTTGACAAAAGTGAGACGAGGAAGTTAGAAATTTGATAACGGTTTCTCTTTCGTGCTTGATACAATGTGAAAGGTAGAGAACACGATAGAGAGGGCGATAAACATGTCATTTAAAGTGGCTTTTATTGGAGCAGGAAGTATTGGTTTTACACGCGGATTACTAAGGGATTTATTATCAGTTCCTGAGTTTAAAGATATTCAGGTCGCTTTTACTGACATTAACCAACATAATTTGGATATGGTGACTGAGCTGTGCCAAAGGGATATTGTGGAGAATGGTCTGAACATTAAAATTCAAGCAAGCACGGATCGCAGGGAAGCCTTGAAAGACGCCAAATATGTCTTATGTACGATTCGCGTCGGGGGTCTGGAGGCTTTTGCAACGGATGTAGATATCCCGCTTAAATATGGCGTTGACCAGTGTGTCGGGGATACGTTATGCGCCGGAGGCATTATGTACGGCCAGCGCGGGATCTCAGAAATGCTGCGTATTTGCGGAGACATTCGCGATGTAGCTTCGCCGGATGTGCTGCTGTTAAATTATGCGAATCCGATGGCGATGCTGACATGGGCTTGCAATACGTACGGCGGCGTACGGACGATCGGGTTATGTCACGGCGTGCAGCACGGCCATCGTCAAATTGCTGATGTATATGGTTTGAAGAAAGAAGAAGTCGATATTATCTGTGCAGGAATTAATCATCAAACTTGGTATATACAGGCCCGCCACCAAGGCAAGGATCTGACGCAAGGTCTGCTGGAAGCGTTCGAGAATCATCCGGAATATGCTCGCACGGAGAAAGTGCGCATCGACATGCTTCGTCGCTTTGGCTACTACAGCACAGAATCCAACGGGCATCTTAGCGAGTATGTGCCCTGGTACCGGAAACGCGCTAGTGAAATCCAGGATTGGATCGATCTGGGGAGCTGGATTAACGGTGAAACGGGCGGTTACCTGCGCGTATGTACGGAAGGACGGAACTGGTTTGAGACGGATTTCCCGAACTGGATGAAGGATAAGGCAATGGTTTACACGGCAGAAAAGCGCAGTGAAGAGCATGGTTCCTATATCATCGAGGGACTTGAAACCGGCCGTGTGTATCGCGGGCATTTCAACCTGGTGAATAACGGCGTCATTTCAAATCTGCCAAACGATGCCATCATTGAAGCACCGGGTTATGTGGATGGCAACGGGATTTCGATGCCGCATGTAGGAAATCTGCCATTAGGACCTGCTGCTGTATGCAATGTCAGTATTTCTGTGCAGCGTCTTGCTGTGGAAGCGGCTGTACATGGGGACGATAAATTGCTTCGTCAAGCGTTCATGATGGATCCTCTTGTTGGGGCTGTCTGCAATCCGAAAGAAATCTGGCAAATGGTGGATGAGATGCTGGTTGCCCAGGAGAAGTGGCTGCCTCAGTACGGAACTGCCATTGAAGAGGCTAAAAACCGCCTTGCCGCAGGCAATCTCATTCCTACCCGTGACTATGAAGGCGCAGCGCGCTTGAAAGTGAAAACGGTGGAAGAAATGAAGCAGGACCGGGAAGCCGCTAACAAAAATGCGGGCGAAGCAGACAAAGGGAAAGACCGTGCGGCTGTTTCATCCTAATAGGAAACGTAATGTTCGTTTATTTTCAAGTATGTTCATTTTGGTTCTTTTGGGTTATAATTAATTTTGTAAGTGAAGGGCCGCTTGCGGCCCTTTTTTATTTTTCTAGGATCGTTCAAATGGGAGAGGGGAAAGTTAGATGTCGAATATTGGCGTATGGGAACCGGCTGAGCCGGGCGTGAAACGCTGCATTTTGAAAGCTGAAGTCGGGCTAATGATGATGGAGGTTCACTTTGAGCCAGGAGCCGTAGGATATCAGCACAGCCACGTGCATGAACAAATGTCCTATTGCCTAAAAGGCAAAATTGAGTTTACGATAGATGGTGTTGTGACGGTCATCGAACAAGGGCAAACGGTTTACATACCTAGCGGGGCGCAGCATGGCGTAACAGCTTTGGAAGCATCTGCTTTGCTGGATGTATTTACACCGATTCGTGAAGATCTTGTGAAACGTTAACCAGTTGCTCTTGCAACTGGTTTTCTTTCTTAACGATATGAATGCGTTTACATCGATGTACGGGAGGAGGCATTTATGAGTAGAAAAAGCCGCCGGGCTTGGACGTGGTTTTATCGAAGTCTGTTCTTACGCGATCGACCGTTGACCGTCAAACTGCTTGTATATTCCGCTATGTTGGTCGTTATTCCGCTGGTTATCGTCGGGCTCATTTCGTATCAGAAGTCGTCGGAAGTGCTGCGCGAAGAAGCGAGTTTAAGCAACGAACAAATCATTGAGCAAGTGAAGCTGCACATCGAATATTACATTCGGGATTTCGAAATCGACTCTATACGGATGCAAAATCATCCCTCGATGCAGCAGTTTCTTCGTATGACGAGTGAGCAGGAAGTAAGGGATTCGGGCATTCGCGAGCCGATGATGCAGCTTCTGAAAGATACGGCCTACTCCCGCTCGGACATTTCCCGGATCATGCTTATTATGGAAAATCAAACGGTGCTCGATACGAGTATGGATAAAAATGTGACACCGGCCCTGCAACTTATCGAGGAGCCATGGTTTGCCAGTGTGCCGTCCAACAGCGACATTATGCTCATTATCCGTCCGCCTTCGGAGCGCTATGAGCTGGAGGATGTGCCGGTCCTCTCCATTGTAAAGCGGTTGGTCAGTCCCAATACATTGGAACCCGTGGCCACGCTCATTATGGAAGTAAATTTTAAACGCATTCAAGAAATTGCCGAACGTGTTACGATTGGCAGGACAGGATATTTATCCATTCTAGACCCGAACGGTCGGTATATTTATTCCCCGGAGTATGCGGATATTGGCCATTTGGCGGCGTGGGATCAGCTGGATTATATTTTGCAGCAGGAGAGCGGCTCCTATCAGGCGTTAACCGGCGATAAGCCTTTTTATACGTTTAGCCGGTCGACTTATTTGAATTGGCGTCTGGTAACGACCATCCCTGAACACGAGTTGACGCACGGAACACAATATATCCGGCAAACCATTTGGTGGACGGTAGCTGCGACACTTGTCATCGCTTATTTAATCGGGATCGGCTTCGCGACAAGCATCGTTCGGCCGGTGCGGGCTCTGCAATATTTTATGAAACGGGTAAAAGAAGGAGATTTTCAAGCTCGGGTGGATATCGAATCGAAAGATGAGATCGGGCAGCTGACGAACGATTTTAATAAAATGGTGGAAAAGCTGCAAATCTTGCTCGACGAGATTTATTACTCCCAGCTGCGGGAAAAGGATCTTCAGCTTCGCCAGAAGGAAACCGAGCTTAAGGTGCTCCAATCCCAAGTTAATCCTCACTTTCTTATGAATGCTTTGGAGACGGTGCGGGGGATGGCGCTGGAAAAAGATATGACCGACATTTCGGTGCTAGTTGCCTCCTTGGCGAGGCTGCTGCGCTACAATTTGAATCATGCGGGTGCAACGAGCTCTGTGCAGCAGGAGATTCACATTTGTGAGATGTATTTGCGGATACAGCAGTACCGTTTTGAAGAGAAGCTTAGTTACGAGTTTCAAATCCCGCATTGGGCGGAAAATCAGTTGATTGCGAAGTTTGCGCTGCAGCCCTTAGTGGAAAATTGCGTGATCCACGGCATCGAGACGAGCGACCGTCAGGTTCATATTACTATTTCCGCTAAAAAGCTGGATGAGCAGCAATTCGTCATCGAGATCCAAGATACCGGGATGGGGATTCCGGCAGAAAGGCTGCGTGCTTTACAGCTCGATTTGCTGCAAAAGGACATGGTGGCAGCCGTTTCACAAATAGGAATCGTGAATGTGCATCGGCGCATTGCCTATTTATTCGGAGAAGCTTACGGATTAGAGCTGGAAAGCCGTGCAGGCACAGGAACGACTGTTAGCTTGAAATTGCCGATTGGACTTGGGCTGCGGGAAGGGGCGTAGAGACTATGTATAAAATCATTCTCGCCGACGATGAAAAATGGGTTCGGGTTGTGCTGCGCAAGGCTGTGGAACAAACGAAGCTTCCCGTTACGATTGTGCAGGAATGCGCCAACGGCCTTGAAGCTTTGGATGCGGTGCAGAAGCATGCGGCGGATCTGGTTATTTCGGATGTGAAAATGCCGATTATGGACGGCATCGGTTTGGCTGAGCAGATGGCGGCGATGACAGCCAATCTGGTACTTGTGAGCGGTTATGACGATTTTCAATTCGCTCAGAAAGCGATTCGCTATGGCGTCAAAGATTACTTGCTGAAGCCGGTGGAAACGGAGGCGATGGCGGATTGTTTGGAGCGATGGATACAAAGCAGAGCGATGTTAAAAGAGGCGGAGGGAAGCATGAACGGTTCGCTCGAAACCGCCGAAATGTCAGTCATCGAGCAAGTACAGCAGTTTGTAGCTGCTAATTTAGCGAAGGATATTACGTTAACCGATGCGGCAGCTTTGGTTCATCTGAATCCCAGCTACTTAAGTCAGTTGTTTAAGCAGCAAACGGGCGGCAAGTTTGTTGACTATGTCATCCTCATGAGAATGGAAGAGGCGAAGCGGCTGCTTATCAAAACCGCTCTGCGCGTATCTGAAATCGCCGAAAGGCTGGGGTATGGCGATATTGCCTATTTTAGCAATACGTTTAAAAAGCTGACGGGGAGCACTCCACTGGAATATCGGAAAAGTGGAGGGAAGCTGCAAGAGCCAAAAGGAACCTGAGCTGATCTCAGGTTCCTTTTGGTTTTTCATTACTTTCTCGCCTTTTCAATAGCTTCCAACGTTTCTTTGTACTCTGCGCGGTACTTCTCTATAACTGGTTTTACTGCGTCCTGCCATGGCTTGAGGTCAGAGACATCGGTGATCGTGACCCCAGCCGCTTTGACTTTGGCCTCGGAGTCTTTTTCGAATTTATCCCATTCGGCTTTTTGTGTCTTGACGGATTCGAGGGCTGCTTTTTTGATCAGCGCCTTATCGTCATTGCTCAGTTTATCCCAAGCTACTTTGGAGATTAAAAGCACTTCCGGCACACGTTGATGTTGGTCAAGAATGAGATTTTTCGCCTGTTGAAAATGATTGGACGAGAAGTAGCTCGGATAGTTGTTTTCTGCTGCATCGATAACACCTGTTTGCAGGGCGTTGAACACATCTCCGTACGGCATAGGTGTTGCATTCGCTCCGAGTGCATTCATGAGATCGATGTTCACTTTGTTTTGAATCACGCGAATTTTAAGTCCTTTCAGATCCGCAATACTTTTAATCGGCTTCTTGGAGTAGAAGTGACGCGCTCCTGAGCTGTAGTAAGCAAGACCTTTCATACGCGAGGATTCCAAACTGTCCAGCAGCTTTGTGCCTTGTTCACTCTCAAGAAACTTCCATTGGTGATTGTCATTGTCGAAAATATAAGGCAAACTGAACACTTCATATTGTTTGTTGAAGCCGCCAAGCGCTCCGGTGCTGACGCGGGTGAACTCAATCGCACCCAATTGCACCTGTTCGATAACGGCTTTCTCTTCACCGAGCTGGGAAGCTGGGAAGACGTCGATTTTGATGCGGCCATCGGAGGCTTGATTTACGAGTTCGGCGAATTTTTTATCGCCAAGTGTTGTCGGATAGTCGGCGGGATGTGTTTCAGCCAAACGAAAAGTCAGCTTAGGACCGTCAGCTTTCTTGATTGCTGCAGGGCTGGCTGCTCCAGGTGCCGCTGTCGAGCTGCTGGTTGTCGGAGTGCTTCCCCCGCCGCAAGCGACTAGCAATAGACTTGCACCGAGCATCGTGCTAAGTGCGGTTATGTATGATTTTTTCATTTTCATAGTGGTGAGCCCCTTTTTCATAAATTTAGTTGGTCATTTCATAAGATTTGGCAGCCACATCACAAGGCCCGGGATATAAGTCAGAATCATGAGAACGACGCACATGACATAGAAGAAGGGCATCATGGCTTTGGTGCCTTCCGAAATGGAGATATTGCCGATGGCGGAGCCGACGAATAAAACGGTTCCAACAGGAGGCGTCAGCAATCCGATGCCTAAGTTTAACATCATAATGATGCCGAAGTGAACAGGGTCCATCCCAAGCGCGGTGACGACAGGCAGCAGAATCGGCGTCATGATCAGGATGAGCGGAGCCATATCCATAGGTGCGCCAAGCAAGAGCAGCAACACGTTGATGATCAGCAGAATGATAATGGGACTGTCGGTAATGCCAAGCATCCAATCCGTCAGCATGCCGGGAACTTTGAGGAAGGCGAGCACATAACTGAAGGTAGCGGAAGCGGCAATAAGGAAAAGCACCATCGCGACAGTTCGGAACGTGCGTTTCAGGATGACCCACATGCGGCTGATCGGAATATCCCGGTATACGAAAAAGGTGAGGATAAAAGCGTACAAACACGCAAGCGCGCCGCTTTCTGTAGCCGTGAACCAGCCGGTGAAAATACCGCCAAGAATGATGACCGCTGTTAAAAGTGAAAGCAGACCGTCGCGCACAATTTTGGGAATGTCCCGCAGGGGAACGGCTTCGCTTTTGGTATAGCCGCGTTTAATGGCAATGAAATAGCTTGTAATCATAAGCGATACGCATAGAATCAAGCCGGGAACGATGCCCGCGAGAAAAAGCGAAGCAATCGAGATCCCTCCTCCAGCTGCCAAAGAATACAGCACGAGATTGTGGCTTGGCGGAACGACGACGCCTTGGATGGCGGCGGAAACGGTGACACCTACGGCATAGTCGGTGTCGTAGCCTTTTTTCTTCATCATGGGAATCATGACGGAGCCGATCGAGGAAACATCCGCAATGGCAGAGCCGGAAATGTTCCCGAAGAACATGCAGGCAACGCAGTTGACCATGGCCAGGCCCCCGCGAATACCACCTACGAGAACTTGAGCCAGATTGATGAGGCGCAAGGCCATCTGGCCTTCGCTCATGATTTGGCCGGCCAGGATGAAGAACGGGATGGTCAGAAGCGAATAGGAATTCATCCCTTGAATCATCGTCTGGCCAACGGTAGCCAGCGGCACTTTCAAATAAAGCAGAGTAAGCAGCGATGAACCGGCTAAAGCTAGCGAGATCGGAAAGCGCAGGATGATCAGACCAACGAAGACGATGCAAAGAATAAGTATGGCAATGGTCGGATCCATTAATGGTTGCCTCCTTCTTGAAGATTGACATGTCGCTTCGTCTCGATCCCGAACAACTGCAGCAGCGCATATGCACAAGTCATAACGCCGGTGATCGGCATGATGACATAGAGTGTGCTGTTCGGCAGGCCTGTGGCCGGCAGTTCGGATTCATTCATCATGACGGTGAAATCCCAGCCATAGAACACCAGATAGATTCCGAAAGCGAGGATGACTAACTCGATCACTTTATCCAGTGCTTTGTTGATGGATGCTGGAAGCTTATGCGTGAAGGAATCAATGCCGAGATGAAGCTTTTCTCGAAAGCCAATTGCAATGCCCATGAAGGAGAACCAAATGAGCAGCAGCATGGTCACTTCTTCGGACCAGAAGAATACGAAATCGAACAGCTTGCGCGTCATCACCTGGACAGTCACGATGATAATCATGCTGAGCAAGCCGATCAGTGCGGCTGATTCGATGAAAGTATCGATGCCAAGCGCTATTTTGCGAAGTAACCGCATCGTCAAGCGACCTCCCTTCTTTTATTTTTGTAAGTGCTTTCATTTGGGTTGACTTAAGTATAGCGTTCCGGCGTTTGGGCTGGTACGCCATTGCTTTTAGGTTTTTTTGTAGTTTTTTTAGGAGATTAGGTTAGGGGTGTGGAAAGGACGGAGGGGAGGAGTTATGGAGTGGTGTGAGGAGTGTGGGGGTGGAGGAGAGATAAGGTGGAGTGGGGAGTGAGAAGTGTAGCGAGAAGCGGGTTGAGGAGTAGAGTGAGTAGAGCCGTAGTGGAGCAGAGTAAGGAGGGGAATGCGTAGAGAAGTGATAGGGGTGTTGAAGAGAAGAGTGAATAGAGCCGAAGTGGAGCAGAGTATGGTAATGAGTAGAGTAGCTAAAAGAGTGTTGAGGAGTAGAGTGAATAGAGTCGTAGTGGCGCAGAGTGAGTAGAGGCATGTGTAGAGTAGCGAGAAGCAGGTTGAGGAGTAGAGTGAGTAAAGTAGTTGTAGCGCGGGAATAAGTAGAGTAGTGATAGGAGTGTTGAAGAGTAGAGTAATAGAGCCGTAGTGGAGCAGAGTGAGGAGCGGAATATGTGGAGTAGCAAGAAGAGTGTTGAGTAGTAGAGTGAGTAGAGTCGTAGTGGCGCAGTATGAAGAGGGGAATGAGTAGAGTAGAGTAGAGTAGTGAGGAGGTGAGGTGGTCAAGCAGCGGAATTTAGGCAACGGTCCTTGGTGCCGCACTGTACTATATTGTAGTTTGTACAACCAAATGGGAGTCTTTGTGGCTTTTTACTCCTCTATGTTGTAGTTTATACAACCATTTCCCGTGAAATGGGCACTTCTTTGTCATTTAGGGTTCAAATGATTGTATTTTGTGCAATGAAGATGAGATTGCAGCGAAAAAAGCGTCTTTATGTTGTATAAAATACAACGAGGAGTGGGCTTTAATGTGTTCATCGGGGCGGAGGTGAAGCTGCACCGTTTTTTGAAGTAGACGCACGGCTCATTACTCATTCGTTAAAATTCATTCAGCTACTGACCTTTACTCCTACTCTTATGCGCCCCAACACGCCTACTGACCTTTACTCCTACACCTCTGCGCTCCTGCACTCCTCCACTCCTGCACTCCTACACGTCTACTCACCTTTACTCCTACGCTCTTGCACTCTTACTTCCAACTCTCCTACTCTCATAAACCCTAACTACTCCATCTCCCCTCATAATCTCATTGGACAAATTCCAATGAAAGCAACCTCAAAAAGCGTAAATCCTACTCTACATTGGACGTATTCCAATGAGAGGGCTGATTTCAGCGCTATTTGAGGTGAATTTCACGAGCTCTATTGGATTTCATCCAATCAACCACCGCATTATGTGGTGAATTTGCAGTGTTCGTTGGATTTCATCCAGCGAACTGCTGATTCCATCAGCATCCAGCAACTAAAGTGCCCTCATATCATCTTTTTGCCCCGCATCTCACACGAACTGCAACCCCATATATACGGCTACGCCCCATATCATGCAAGCCGACACTTTATTTAATCTCGCAATAAAACGCCCGCTTGTATCATGTTTACCAATGAGCCGCCCTGCAAATGCTAATCCAAAAAACCACAGCCAAGACACGCACACGATGCTGATCATGAACACCCATTTTTCCCCGCTGGCATAGTTCAATGAATTTGTGCCAATAACGCCAATCGTATCTAAAATAGCGTGAGGATTCAGTAAGGAGACGGAAGCCGCAAATAGAATTTGCTTTTTCGGCTGGCGCACCTCCTCCGCTTGCTGGGTAGAAGAAGCAGTACTCGGCTTACTGCGCCAAAGCACCCAGCCCATGTAGAGCAGGAAGACGCAGCCAATTCCATACAATGCCGCTTGCAGCCACGAAAAGGTTAGCACGATAAGGGAAACCCCGAATACCGCTGCGAGAATAAGGATGGTATCACAGAGGGAAGCTGTGAGAATAACGGGCAATGCCCCAAGGAAAGTGCGCTGGCTGGCGCCTTGATTAAACACAAATACATTTTGCACCCCAACCGGTAAAATAAGTCCAAAGCCCAAAACAACCGCATGTAAGATCGTTTGAAACAAAATCATCACTCCAATCTAGCTGTCGAATTCTTACTTAGTATAGAGGGATTTTGCTATTTGTCTCCGTCCAAATGGATGGCACTGACCCCAACCAAATGATATAGTGGAGCTGTAAGGAAGGAGGAAACGATGGATTGGCGACCTGATTTATCATCTGAAACTCCGTTATATCAACAGATTAAAGAGTTTATTATCCATAAAATATCGCTGGGTGAATGGGCGGTTGGGACCAAAATTCCATCGCAGCGGGCTTTGGCTGAGCATTTTGGCGTGAACCGCAGCACGGTTGTCACGGCGATCAGCGATTTGATTGCTGATGGGTTATTGGAGGGCAACACCAAAGGCGGAACAAGAGTTATTAATAACTCTTGGAATCTGTTAACGGCTTCTCCTCCCCCTGACTGGAGCTCTTATGTACAAGCTGGAGCACACTATCCCAACCAGCCGACGATCCAACACATCAATCGGGCGGAATTTCAAGAAGGTATCATTCGGCTTGGGACAGGGGAGCTTTCGCCAGATTTGCTGCCATCGGAGCGGATGAAGGAGATTTTCGCCGAAAGCTCGACGAATTCGTTCCTCTTAGGATATGAAGAACCGAAGGGAAATCTGTATTTGCGCAAACAGCTGGCAGCTTACCTGCAAGGCATTGGCGTCAATACTTCGCCATCGAATATTCTGATCGTCTCTGGCGCTCTTCAAGCTCTACAGCTCATTTCAATCGGGCTGCTGCCGCGAGGTTCTTCGATTCTTTTAGAAAAGCCGTCCTACTTGTATTCTGTCCATGTTTTTCAGTCAAACCATATTAAGCTTGTAGGGTTGCCTATGGATGAGGATGGCCTGCTTACTAACCAGATTGGACGTTACAAAAAGGGGTATAACGCTTCGCTGCTCTACACAATTCCTACTTTTCAAAATCCAACCGGCATTTTGATGCCCGAGGGGAGGCGCCAGTCGCTGATGAATGCTTGCGCGGATGAAGGTCTCCCGATTATTGAGGATGACGCGTATAGGGAGCTTTGGTTTGATGAACCGCCTCCTTTACCTCTTAAAGCGAGGGACCCGCATGCACTGGTCCTGTATCTCGGGACGCTGTCTAAGACGTTAAGTCCAGGCCTTCGCATTGGTTGGGTGGTAGCTCCTGAACCTGTTATCGAACGATTAGCGGATATCAAAATGCAGAATGACTACGGTTCGAGCTCTGTATCCCAATGGGCTGCAGCGGAGTGGCTTGGAAGAGGGTTGTATCAGGAGCATCTTGTTTCAATTCGAGTGCAGCTGAAGTCAAGAAGAGATAGAACAGTGGAGCTGCTCCAAACTTTTTTCACGGGGATCGCCACTTGGTCTGTGCCAAAGGGAGGTTTCTACATTTGGATACAGCTAACAGTCGATGTTCCGATGCAAATCCTATTCGAGCGAGCTTTCAAAGAGGGTGTTTTGTTAAATCCGGGTTCGATTTATAATCGACATACAGGTAACTATTTACGCATCTCGTACGCCTATGCCAAGCTGCATGAGCTGGAATGGGGACTTGAGCGAGTAGCAATTTTAATTCGAGATTTGGTTGGGAAAAAAAGATTGGAAAGGTGAGCGAGGTATGTCAACGAATGACACGCGGATGAATAAGGAAGACGAGCAATCAGATCTGCCTAAGCTTTCAAATCCTGCCCTTCGTGCACTCGCAGGTGCCGGATATCACCGGCTTGAACAGCTTAGCAAAACAACCGAGAAAGAGATCATGAAGCTGCATGGCATGGGACCCAAGTCGCTGGACCCTCTTCGCCGTGCACTTGCCGAGAAGGGACTGACATTTGCAGATGAATCTTGAAAGTAGTAATCCCAAGCGAACTGCCGCCGAAAAAGCAGTGGAGTATATTCAGGATGGTATGACAGTAGGCTTAGGTACAGGCTCCACAGCCTATTGGGCAATTCAACAAATTGGAAAGCGAGTTCTGAGCGGGCTGCAAATAAAGGCAGTAGCAACTTCCGTACAATCTGAGAACTTGGCTAAAGAGCTTGGCATTCCATTGATTCCTTTTTCTGAAGTAGAGGAAATAGATGTAACGATTGATGGCGCTGACGAAGTAGACGGTGCGTGGAATCTGGTCAAAGGCGGAGGCGGTGCGCTGCTCCGTGAGAAAATCATCGCTTCATCCAGCAAACAACTTATTATTGTTGTTGATGAAAGCAAGGTTGTCGACCAGTTGGGGAAATTCCACTTGCCGGTTGAAGTTGTGAAGTTTGCTTATGAGCTTACACGCAACAAGCTTAGCGCGCTGGGATGCGAACCAAAGCTGAGAATGATGGATCAGCAGCCTTTTACGACGGATAATGGCAATTACATTCTGGATTGTGATTTTAAGCAGATTACAAGACCAAGTGAATGCCATGATGCCATCAATCATATTCCGGGTGTCGTCGATAATGGATTATTCATTAAGATGGCTGCAAGAGTTATCGTTGGTTATCAAGACGGATCTGTGAAAGAGCTGAAGCTTGTCTAATACCTAGGAATGGTGGGAGCTAGGAGATGTTGTCGAACAAGGCAGTTTGTGTAACCGGAACAGACAGAGGGATTGGACTTGCAATTACGGAAGCTTTATTGCATCAAGGATACACCGTCTATGCTGGCGGCATTATGGGCAATAACGAGGAGCTGACCAAGCTCGGGGCTCAATTTCCGGATCAACTGCACGTTTTCAAATTGGATGTGGGCTCTGATGAGAGTGTCAAGGAAGCAGTTCGTTATATCAAAAGTAGGTCCAATCAATTGGAGTTTTTGATCAACAATGCCGCCATCCTCGGCGATACGGTGAAGACGATTGAAGATGACCTTGATTTCGAAGAGATTCAGCGAGTGTATAATGTGTCAGCGCTTGGCGCTATTCGTATGGCGAATAGCTTACTTGAGCCGATCATGAATGGCGGCAAGCTGATTGTTAACATATCCTCCGAAGCGGGCAGCATTGCGAACAGCCATCGGGATGCGTGGTTCGGGTACTGTATGGCCAAGTCGGCTCTGAACATGGGCTCCACGGTCATTCATAACAAAATTCGCAAAGAAGGCGGGCGTGTCCTGCTGATTCACCCAGGCTGGGTCAAATCATTTATGAGCGGCGAATGGAATCCGGCTGGCACCTATACATCGGAAGAAGCCGCCGCGAATATTTTGAATCGGATTGAAGAGCACAAGGACAAGCTTACGGCACTGCCGCTTTATATCGAAGCCGACAGCGGAAAAGAGCTGCCATGGTAAATGGGGGAGGAGAAGGACCTATGAGCGAGATAAAAGTCATGCTGATCGGTGATAACACGGATGCTCCTTGGCATCCACTGGAGCCTGCCAGACAGCAGCTTGCGGCTATTCTTGGCGACGAGTTTGCGCTAACCGCTACGGAAGACTATCAAGTCTTCTCGGAATTGGACCACAACCAGTTTCCACTGTGCATTTCCTACACGGATTGTTGGAAGCGAGACCTGACGCCGCATCAAACCGCGGGATTGCTGCGATATGTCGCAGGAGGAGGCAGTCTGCTAGTCATCCATAATGGTATTTCTCTCCAGCGCAGCTACGAGCTGCTGCAGATGATCGGCGCCAAGTTTACGGGACATCCTCCTTATCAGCCTCTAGCTTATTATAGGTCAGCAGCCGAGCATCCTTTACTGGAAGGTGTCGAGAACTTCAATTTGGACGAAGAGCCGTACTTGTTCGAATTTGATCCTTTTACGAAAAAAACGGTATTTATGGAGTTTGAATTTGAAGGGAAACGGTATCCCGCGGCATGGGAGCACGCTTATGGTTTAGGGAAGGTTGTGTACTTGCAGCCTGGACATCATGCTCCTTCTTTCCAACCCGAAGCCTATCGACGTCTCGTGCTTAACAGCGCGCGTTGGTTAAGTAGTCATGTATAGATTAAGCCGCTATACTCGTTTTTTCCATATACTCCCTAATGGGGATGTGTGCTACAATAGGCCAAAAGAGTCGCTAAAGGAGTGAGGATTTTTGGAACATTTCTTATTCAGGCAGTTGGCATTCGTTAGAAATCAAGTCCTTCAAGCAGTTGAAGGGATTTCGGAAGAAACGGCGGACCAGATTCCGAATGGATTCCGCAATTCAATCCGGTGGCAGTTGGGACACATTTATGTCGTCATGGAAAGGTACGCTTTTCAATACATGGGGCTTCCTCAACAACTACCGGAGGGGTTCAAGGAGCAATTTGAATACAAAACTTCCCCATTAACTACGCCGGCAGACATTGTCGTTCCGACCCTCTCAGAGCTGAAAATGCTGCTAAAAAGACAGATTGAGAGAATACAGAGTGAACTGGGAGACCGACTGCAAGACAACGTGACGCCTTATACAACTTCCGCAGGGATGAAGCTCGAATCCTTAGAGCAGTTCCTCAGCTTTAATTTATATCATGAAGGCATGCATTTTAGTGTCATAAAAATTTACAAGGTATTATTATCCCAATAAATGAACCATTGAAATGAGATTTTGACGAATGGAGGAGATCCTCAAGTGATGAGGTTCAACAAGTTCGCAAGGCCTCCCTGCTAAGACGTAACGTTTCGTTGTTCACGAGCACCCCCGATCCGGTTGAGTCTATGTACCCAATCAGATTTCGGAGAGGAGCTCCATATGAGCAACATAAGGAACATACGCATACTGTTTGCGCTTCGCTTTTTTTCCAGTCTCATCCCGGCTTATGTCATCGAGAGATTGTACTGGGAGGAGCGGGGCATGTCCATTCAGATGGTCGTATATACGGAAATTATTTTTGCACTGACCATCGTGCTGCTAGAAGTTCCGACAGGTGTAATAGCGGACAAATGGGGCAGGAAAAAAATGCTCGTTCTAAGCGCCCTGCTGGGCTGTTGCGAGTTTCTGATTCTGATCGTTGCGACAGAGTTCTGGCATTTCGCGCTCGTCGTTTTCTTGGCAGGCATCTCTCGTTCGGCAAGCAGCGGATCGGAGAATGCTTTGTTGTATGACACGTTAATGCAGCAGGGAAAAGTATCCCATTTCGAAAAGCTGCTGGGACGATTGAACGCCTGTGATTTGCTCTCGGCTATCCTTGCGGCACTCTGCGGTAGCTTGCTCGCTGGTAAATTCGGTCTTGAGCTGAACTACTGGTTATCGCTTGTCAGTTCGGGTATTGCCCTGATGCTAGCGTTCCTGTTGATCGAGCCGCTGAGGTGTGCAGACGGCATGGATGCTGAGGAAGCTATTCCTTTTAAAACGTATGTCACGGCATCGTTGCGATTTTTCAGAAAAAATTCCAATGTCTCGCTGGTTATGCTTTCCGGTATGGTCACTGGTGCTTCGATGAGCTATGTTGAGGAATTTTGGCAGTTGTATGCGAGCCGGTTAGGGACGCCTGTCTATTTTTTCGGGGTACTGTCTTCGGTTATCATGCTTTTGCAGCTGCCTGGCAATCTGCTGGCCTATGCGCTTTTGCGGCGAATCAGTTACAAGAGGCTGATTGTCTTTATTACGGCGATCATCACGATCGGATTCCTCTGTGTTTCTATTCGCCATGATGACATCGGATTGGCAGCCATGCTCCTCATCTGCCTGTTCTCTGGCGTCATGCAGCCGCTTGCCTCCGGTTATTTGCATCACCGCATAGATTCGAACATGAGGGCAACCATCGATTCCTTTCAGTCGTTAGGGGAGAATGTGCTGAGCACGTTCGCAGGTCTTGGTTTTGGCTATTTCGCAGCGCGCTATGATGTATTTGGCGGATATGGGTTTATTGCTCTGCTTTGTTTTGCTTCTTTTGTTTGGTTTGTTTGTGCGTCTCGTCGCATAAAACAAATGTAAAAGCGAAAAAACGGAAGTCCTTGTGACTTCTTTTTTTTGTTTATTTTTATTTTGAGGGGGATGAGCATTGACGGGACAGACTTAGCGCTGTAAAGTAAAAGTAATCGGTTATCCAATAAATGGGGAGAGGGTGTAACGCATGACCACTAGCGGGAAGTTCGCATGGACATGGACGATTCGGGAGGAAGATCTGGAGGAATACGTCCGAATGCATTTGGCGCCTTGGCCAGAAATTATGGAAGAACACAGCAAAGCAGGAATCAGGGATTACTCGATCTTCCAAAATGGCAATCAATTCTTCTATTGCTTTTTATGTGATGACTTGGAAGCCGCTTTTGCCTACTTGGCTGAGAGTGAGGCTTGCAATCGATGGAACGCGATTACGAGCAAAATGGTCGTAGGCTCCTTCGACTTCCGTGAAGCCGTACCGATTCAACCGATGCGCGAAGTTTTCTATTTAGAATAGTACATAAATTGCGAAAAGGCTGTCCCAGAAGTCATGAAAATGGCGGAGGGATAGCCTTTTTTACGGACCCAGCAGCCGTTATTTTGCCAAATCCAGCGGATTTGAAGTGCTAACGGACTGAGGCAACGTTATTATTAGAATTTGTCTCCGTTGTGGGCTAATTCAAGGCCGATAGCGGCTCTGGAGTTCATTAGACGCTAAAATTCTCTTAAAAGCAGCGAATAGAGTCATCTCAGTCCGTTAGCTGTCAGATACTTCTCGCAAGAGGTAAGCCGGTGGAGGACCGCGCACTCACCTATGCAGCAGGCGTCTTCCCTTATCACACTAAGAAGTTTTCGCTTGTTGAATGGCGGCTTCGACGTAGGCTCTAAGCGTTTTTATAAAAGTACGCATCGCATATCCGACATACCTATCGCTGCGGTAGATGAGACAAATGTCCTGGGAAGGAGTGGGCTGCCGCAGGCTAACAACCTTTATCTCTTTGTTTGGAAGGGTATCGAGCAGCAGGCGTGGCAGCACGCAGGCGCCAATTCCGCTCTGCACCATTTGGAGGAGGGAGGATAACGTTGTAGTCACCATATGCGGCTGCAGAGTAAACCCTTTCTCCATGCAGAAGAGGTCAATCAGCTTACGGCATTGATGGTCGGGAGGAAACATGACCATTTTTAAGTCATTCAGCTTGCTCAGTGGGATGAAATTCTCATCGGCAAGGGGATCATTCCTACTTACAGCCAGCGAAAATTCTTCGTGAAATAGAGGGATGGCGGTGAGCCTCTCATCGCTGACAGGTCCGATTGTGACGCCAACATCGATGCTTCGATCCAGCACTTGTTCCGTAACTCTCGTGGTTTCCAAAAGTGAGAGCGTAATAGTGGGATAGGACTGATGGAAGCTCAGCAACAAGGCATTAAACATGAGGTCCGCATCACCGGGCAAGACACCGATGGATAACGATCCTCCCTGCATTTGCTTCAGATCGGCAATGGCATCGCTCGCTTGCTTCAGATGCCCGAACACGGCTGCACCATGTTCTTGCAGAATGGCTCCTGCTTCTGTGAGGACAATTGTTTTGCCTACTCGATCGAAAAGGAGAACGCCTAGTTCTTCTTCTAATCTTCTAATCTGTTGGCTGATATTGGGAGCGCTCACTCCCATTTTATCGGCGGCTCTCGTGAAATGAAGTTCTTCACAAATCGCCATAAAATACTGCAGCTGCTTTAATTCCATAGCTCACACTCGCTTTCAAATGCATGGCTGAAAATTGAAGGCATTTTCAATCTTTATTGTTGCTTCATCTTGTTTTTATGTCAATGCATGATCATTAACTTATACTTAACGTTCCGGTAATTTGCACTGTATTGATGGTACCTCCCATGGAACCTATACTAAAAGCATACCAAATGCTTCTCATCCAAAGGAGGAAATTCAAATGTCAGAAACCATTATCGGCACGGCAAAAACAGTACGTCAGGTGGTACTTCACAAGGTGCAGAGCATCCCGGAGGAACTATTTGATGTTCAAGCAGATTCCTACAATAACACGATACGTTGGAACGTTGGCCACATGATTTATTGGATGGATGCTTATATGAAGATTGGGTTCGCGAAGGATTCGATGATTCCCGAAAGCTATGCCACATACTTCAACTCCGGAACATCGCCGGCAAGCTGGACCCACATTCCACCATCAAAAGAAGAACTCATTGTGCAGTTATCCGCCCAATTAAACCAAATTAGCGAGTTATCCCCAGAGAGTCTGGAGGCAACATTCGAAAGTCCATTGCCATTTGGGCCGCTCACATTTTATAAAGTAGGAGAGCTACTCAATTTCGGAGTTGTCCATGAAGGGATGCATCTTGCAACCTGCGATTGCTTACTTAAAGTGATTCAAAGTAAAAGCGTGCAAGCATGAACAACATAAGCCGGGGCATGGTTAAGCCATGCTTCGGCTTTTCTAAATGAAAATGAGGTTGCACTAGTAAGCGATGTCATGGATACTTATGGTATGAAATCGACACTTCGATCAACGCCAAAAATATCCAAGAGGTGAACAACTTGCCATACAAATTTCCGCCTGTTAGTCCTAAGCTTCCTGTTTTCATGCATGGCGCCGATTATAATCCCGATCAATGGCAGCATGATCCACAGGTGCTTGAAGAAGATATTCGTCTGATGAAGCTTGCTAAATGCAATGTAATGGCTGTCGGCATTTTTGGTTGGTCTGCACTTGAACCGGAAGAAGGGGTGTTTACCTTCGAATGGTTGGACCGCGTGCTGGATACCTTTGCCGAAAACGGCATCTACGCCTGGTTGGCTACTCCGAGCGGGGCAAGACCGGCATGGATGGCGGAGAAGTATCCGGAAGTGCTGCGCGTCGGCGCTAATCGTGTGCGTAATCTCTTCGGGGCACGCCATAATCATTGCTACACATCCCCCGTCTATCGTGAGAAAGTAACGGAGATGAATCGAAGATTGGCTGAACGCTACTCTCAGCATCCAGCCGTTGTAGGTTGGCATATCTCCAATGAATATAGCGATGACTGTCATTGCCATTATTGCCAAGAGGCGTTTCGTGGATGGCTGCAAAGCAAATATGGAACACTTGATGCGCTGAACCAGGCATGGTGGACAAGCTTCTGGAGCCACACGTATACAAGCTGGTCGCAAATCGAATCCCCGGCTCCACACGGCGAGAAACTTGTGCATGCCATGAATCTGGATTGGAAGCGCTTCGTGACAGACCAGACCGTTGACTTCTGCCGTCATGAGATCGCTCCACTGAAAGCCATCAACGCAGAACTTCCGGTGACAGCCAATCTCATGGACGCATACGAAGGATTGAACTACTGGAAGTTCACGGATGTGCTGGACGTGATCTCATGGGATGCCTATCCAACTTGGCATCATGCCAAGGATCAAAGCAGCTTAGCTGCGTGGTTTTCACTCAATCATGACATGTTCCGCTCCCTGCGAGGCGGACAACCGTTTCTGCTGATGGAGAGCACACCGAGCACTACGAATTGGCAGCCCGTTTCCAAGCTGAAGAGGCCGGGCATGCATCTGCTATCCTCTTTGCAGGCTGTCGCACACGGTTCGGATTCAGTTCAATATTTCCAGTGGCGCAAAAGCCGGGGCGCGAGCGAGAAGCTTCATGGCGCCGTTGTCGATCATGTCGGTCATGAACATACGCGAGTATTCCGTGATGTTGCAGAGCTAGGAGGCCATCTTGAGCAGCTGACGGACATTTTGGGTACGACAGTGCCGGCGGAAACAGCCGTCATTTTCGACTGGGAGAACCGTTGGGCGGTGAAAGATTCGCAAGGTCCACGCAACATGGGAATCAACTATGAGCAGACGGTTCTAAGTCATTATCAAGCTTTCTGGGATCAAGGCATCCCGGTTGATGTCATTGATATGACAGGGGATTTTAGCAAATATAAGCTCGTTGTCGCTCCAATGCTTTATATGGTTCGTCCAGGGGTCGGAGAGCGGATTGAGCAATTCGTTGCTGGTGGAGGCACTTTCGTAGCCACCTACTGGTCGGGCATCGTCGATGAGAACGATTTGTGCTTCCTTGGTGGATTCCCGGGGCCGCTTCGTCAAACGCTTGGCATCTGGTCGGAAGAGATCGACGGGCTTTACGATCAGGATGAAAATCAAATCATCTGCACAGAGGGGAACTCGCTTGAACTAACAGGGGCTTTTAAGGTTCGTGAGCTGTGCGAGTTGATCCACTTGGAAGGGGCTCAGGCCCTTGCTGTTTATGGTGAAGATTTCTATGCAGGCAGGCCAGCCCTGACGGTTAATCGGTTTGGACAAGGGAAAGCTTACTACATAGCAGCTCGTGCGGAGCAATCGTTCCAGAATAGTTTCTATAAGCAGATTATAAAAGAGGCCCATATCAAGCCAGCTTTACAAACGGAACTGCCTCACCAGGTGACAGCACAAATCCGTACAGATGGGAAGCATGATTTCATTTTCCTGATGAATTTCAGCGACCAAGATCAGACGGTTTTGCTCGATGAACAAACTTATTCCGATATGTTTAATTCCGATGAGACAACGGGTTCAGGCCCAGTCAATTCAAGCTTAGTGCTTCAACCATACGGGGTGCGAGTTCTGAAGCGAAGCAGGTCGTAGGACGGTAAAAGGGGTGTTGGGAGTTAATTCCAGCATCCTTTTTTTATGAAGTTAAAGGGAATGGCGCTCTCCACCGCGAAGAATCAGTGCTACAAGACCTTACACAGAAAGAAAAGTGGTGACTTTACATGAAAACGGGCTTCCGCCTCTGGTTCGATGAAATTCGGAATATGCGGATTAAAGCGAAGCTGTTTCTGCTTATTACCATTACAATGGCTGTCAGCTCCAGCATTTCACTGGTAGGCTTACAGATCGCTTTTTCGATGTATGATCAGCAAATTTACGAGAAATCGTCGCAAGTTCTGAATCTTTCCTCCACATTGATTGAGAATGAGTTGAACAAAGTGGAGCGGCTGACGTTCAGCATCATGTCGGATGAGCAAATTCAGCAGCACTTGATTGTGATGAATTCGAATGAATCGGATTATATCCGCATCCAATCCCGCGCCAAGCTTGTAGACAGGCTGGTCCAGTACATTAACTCGGAGACGTATATTTCAGCCGCGGATATTACCGACGTGATGGGAAACAGCTACTCCAGCGGAAATTTGACAACGCTTTCTCCCGAGCGGAAAGCTCTGATCCAAGAAACATCGGATCGCGGAGCGGGCAGCTTGGGCTGGGTAAATCCGGATGAGCAGGATTACAGCCTTATTGCAACGAGGCAAATCCGATCCTCCGACAATTTGGAGCTGAAGAAGCTTGGCAGCCTGGTGCTGCATGTCAATTTGGACAAGATGGTGAATCAATATGCGAGAGAAGCTGTGACCCGCGACGGCGAGCTCATTATTGTCTCCAAAGGGACTTTAGTATATCCGAGGTCTGTGAGCATGAAGTCATTGATTAGCGAAAACAGCCCGGTAGGAGCTTCTGCGAGGGGATTTCGCATTATTGAACAGGATGGCGAGAAATATTTTGTGTCGCACATCCATTCCGATTATTTGGGCTGGACCTATTACAATACACTGCCGTTCCAAACCATTTTTTATAATCTGACTTTGATGAAAAATTGGATGATCGCCGCATTCCTTATTTCTTTTTTTCTGCTTGTTGGATTCGGGATGGCGGTTGCGCGCAGCGTCACTCGTCCTATTGAAGGCTTAATAAGCAATATGCGGGGGCTGCAAATCGGCGATCTGGAAAATTCGGAGCTTCCGCCGATTGCCCCGATTTCGCAGCAGATGGATGAAGTGGGACTGCTTCAGCGGACGTACCGCATGATGATTGTGCGGATACAGGAATTGATCAAAGAGAATTACACGAAGCAGCTCATTATCAAAGAGACGGAGTTTCGCTCGTTACAAGCGCAGATCAATCCGCATTTTCTGTATAACACGTTGGAGTCGATCAACTGGATTTCCAAGATGAATGGGCAGCAGCAAGTTTCACAAATGGTGGAATCGCTGGGTTATCTGCTTCGTTCGTCGATTAGTTTAAAGCAGGATATGATTCCGATTGAAGACGAACTGAAGCTTGTGCAGCATTATATTACGATTCAAAAGGTCCGTTTCGAGGAGCGTTTGGATTTCCGGCTCGACGTTCCGGAAGCTTTGCGAGGTCATTGCATTCCGAAATTGACATTGCAGCCTTTGCTCGAAAATGCGATTAAGTATGCAGTCGAGGTCATGCTGGAACCTTGTATCATCCACATTTGGGGGCGGGAGGAAGGCGATTCTGTTTTTCTAATCGTTGAAGATAATGGCCCGGGTATTGATGAGGCTTATTTAGAAAAAATCCTGACAGGGGAGCGCCAATCCAAAGGCACAGGCATCGGCCTGAAAAATATTGACGAACGGATCAAGCTGTCGTTTGGCGAAGAATTCGGTATTCAAGTAGAGAATCGCACGGATGGCGGCGCATGTATTACCATTCGAATTCCGATGACGAAAAGAGGGTAACGACGATGTACAAAGTGTTATTGGTTGATGATGAACGGATGATTCTGGAAGGGATTTCATCCATTGTGGATTGGCAATCGGTCGATACCGAGCTCATAGGAACCGCCCGTAACGGGATTGAAGCTTACGCCTTTGTCTGTGAACACGAGCCGGATATTGTCATCAGTGATATTCGGATGCCTGGCATGGACGGCTTGCAGTTAGTCGCTAAAGTCAAAGAAACACATCCCCATACGCGCTTCATTATGCTTTCGGGTTTTGATGAATTCGAATATGCGCAAATTGCGATGCAGCATGGCGTCAAACACTACTTGTTGAAGCCATGCAACGAAAACAGCATTTTGAAAGCGCTTAGTGAAATAGCTGCCGAGTACAAACAGGAGGAGAGCAAAGAAGGCTTCATTCAGTCGATGAAAGCCAATTTGCAGAAAGTACTTCCGCATGTCAAAGAGCAATTCCTGAAGGAATTCGTGACGAATAAATCGTATGGCAGCCGCGACTGGGAATATTATCAGGATTTATTCGGACTGCATGTCAGCGGAAGGAAAGTTCGATTATTGTTATTCCGGCTCGAAGACAAGTTCGAATACGAGCATTTATTTGCCGTGAAAAATATTGCCGAAGATATTCTCGATGAACCGCTTCTAAGCTCTACCATTGCGGAGCAAATTTTGGTCATGATCGAGGATCAGGACGATATGGCGCGGCTGCAGGAGCAAATTGAAGAAATCCGGCGCATTTTCATGCTGTATTACAAAATCGATACTACCGCCGCTTTAAGCGAGTCTGGGGAAATCGGGGAAGCCAGAAAACTTTATCTGCAAGCGATAGATTGCTTGAGCCATCGTTTTTATCTAGCTGAAGGCGGCCTTATCACGATGCGCGACATTTTGGGTTCTGCGCAGCCGAGTAAAGCCCAGTTCGTTTTTGATGAAGATCGCATTCTATTTCCGATCCGCGCAGGAAATTGGGAAGAAGCTGAAGCTAGTATTGAAGCGTTTCAAGAGCTTCTTGTGAACTCCCGATTGGACATTCAGACGACAAAATCGTATGTCATTCAAAGCTTTATTTCCATGACAAGGTTATGTGCAGAACCGCAAATGCACCAGTATATGGGGCTTATTGGCCATATCTCGCAGTTGGAAACACTGCAGGCAAGCATCCAGCTGCTAAAGCAAACCGCTTCAGAAATTACTCACGCCATTTTTGAACAGAACAGAAATAAGCATTCCCAGGTCATTCAGAAAGTGATCGATATTGTGAATGCCGAGCTCTCGAACGCCGAGCTGTCACTCAACTGGGTAGCGCACAAAATGCTGTATATGAACCCCGATTATTTGGGCAAATTGTTCAAAAAAGAGACGGGTGAGCGCTTCTCTAACTACGTTGTCACGGTGAGAATCCGGAAAGCGATGGAAATGATCAAAATGAATGATGATGTCAAAATGTTCGAGTTAGCGGAACAATTGGGCTTCGGCGATAATCCGCAGTATTTTTCACAGGTGTTCAAGAAGATTGCCGGCTGCGCGCCTTCCGAATATAAAAAGCTGACGACGTAGGCCCGTATTCACTGTTTTTTGAACATTTAACGCGGTAAATTAGATTCAACTTTCGCTCCTGCGAGCCCATAATAAGAGATGTGGCGCAGGGTACACAGGAGGACGCTAACAATGATACGCAGACGATTACCGGCCATGCTTCTCATACCATTGATGTTCGCCATCATCGGATGCAGCGCGAAACAGCCATCTGCGGATGGAAATCCGAAGACCATGGAGTCTGACAGAAGCAGTTCCAAACAAGAAGTTAAGCTGCGAATTGCCTGGTGGGGCGGTCAATCCAGACATGACTACACGTTGAAACTGATTGCCATGTACCAGGAGCTGAACCCGAACGTGAAAATTGATACGGAATATGCCGGCTTTGATGATTTTTGGAAAAAGCTGGCACCGCAAGCTGCGGCCAATCAATTGCCCGATATTATCCAGATGGATATCTCGTATCTAACCCAATATGCAACGAAGGAACAATTGGAAGATTTGACTGAACTGACGAGTAACGGAACGATCGATGTGCGATCAGCATCACCCGAGACGATTGATTCCGGACGAGTGGACGGGAAGCTGTACGGCATCCCGTTAGGTGTTAATGCGATGGGCACCACCTATGATGCCGCCATGTTGAAGGAGGCGGGGATCTCTGCCATCCCGAAGAACTGGACATGGTCCGATTTGGAGCAAATCGCCAAGCGAATGAAGGCAAAAGGGAAAGTGCTCGACCATATGCGCTTTGATCAGTTTTTCCCATACTATCTGCGCACGCAAGATCAGCACTATTTTAGCCCGGATGGTACGAGTCTTGGATTTAGCGATCCACGCTATTTTATAGATTACTTCACCATGTACCTAGAGTGGTATGAAGCGGGCTATATGCGCGATTGGGACAAAGAGTCATTGTCCAAACTGACGCCTGAGGAGAATCCGATTGCGCTGGGGGATGGCTTCATGACGATGGCCTGGTCGAATCAATTCACGTCGCTGCAGGAAGCCGCCAAGAAACCTCTCAGCTTAACCGGATTGCCAGGACCGAACGGGAAACAAGGGCTTTACTTAAAGCCAACGATGTTGTTCTCCATCGCCAAAAGCTCCAAACAAAAGACGGAAGCAGCCAAATTCATCTCATGGTTTTTAAATGATTTGGAGGCTAATAAATTGATCAAAGGCGACCGAGGGATTCCCATTTCCTCGAAGGTCAAGGACGGTTTAAAGCCAACGCTCTCTGAAGAAGAATTGAAAGTGTACGATTATGTGACTTGGGTGGAGAAGAACAGCAGCCCCATGGATCCTCCTGATCCGATCGGGTCCGCAGAAGTAAGCAAGCTGCTCCGCGATATGCAAGAGCAAATTTTGTTTCGCAAGCTCACGGTGGTGCAGGCCGCTGCCAAATTCATGAGTGAAGCCAATGCCATTTTAGCGAAAAATAAGAAGTAAGCATGGATGGATACAACGCAGTTTACAGGTATAAAAGGGTGGCTCTAGTCCGGCTGCCCTTCCAAATACACAGAAAATGACAAGCATAAAGGAGTGGAATTATGAAACTACGTGAAAATGATCACATAGTCGGCTATGTGTTTGTCTCACCTTTCATTCTTGGTTTTTTGATCTTCACGCTGTTTCCCATGTTTTCTTCGCTCTATTTCTCATTTACGGAGTATGATTTATTGTCTCCACCGAGATGGGTAGGATTTGCGAATTACGAGAAGATGTTTACTAGTGATGACAAAATCATAGATTCAATTCGCGTGACGCTAATCTACGTTCTTACGTCCGTTCCAATGCGTCTGATCATTGCCTTATTAGTAGCTATGCTGCTTAATCGTGCGGCAAGAGGAATTGGCTTATACCGGGCTACTTATTACTTGCCTTCCTTGATTGGCGGAAGCGTAGCGGTATCTATCATGTGGCGTCAAATTTTCGGTGACAAAGGGTTAATTAATGCGTTCCTCGGCAGCATTGGCATTCATACCACTACTTCTTGGATTGGTTTGCCGGCTACGGCACTTGGCACGTTGGTGCTCTTGTCAGTCTGGCAGTTCGGTTCTTCGATGCTTATCTTTCTAGCTGGACTCAAAAACATCCCAGGCACTTATTACGAGGCGGCAAGCGTGGACGGAGCAGGACCTGTTCGCAAATTTTTTCACATCACACTGCCTTTGTTAAGTCCAATTATTTTGTTTAATCTCATTTTGCAAACGATTTCGGGCTTCTTAACCTTCACGCCGGCCTATATTATTTCGAACGGTGAAGGCGGTCCGCTTAACAATACGCTGCTGTATTCGCTGTATTTATTCCATCGCGCATTTGTCTTCTTTGAAATGGGTTATGCCTCAGCAATGGCTTGGTTCATGCTCATCTTAATCGGGCTCATCACCTTGGTTATTTTCAAAACATCAAAATATTGGGTTCATTACGAGAGCTAGGAGGGATCTGACATGGTTTTTCGAGCAAAACATATGAAAACGGTGCTGTATCATCTGTTCGTCTGCCTCATCGCGCTTACTGCGATTTATCCGATTCTCTGGCTGGTCGCCAGCTCCTTCAAACCAAATGAGGAGATTTACACAACCGCTACCTCTCTGATTCCCAGCCGGCTGGAGTGGAGCAACTATGTATCCGGTTGGAAGGGATTTGCAGGCATTACGTTCGCGACATTCATGAAAAACAGCTTCATTATCGTTATACTTTCAACGATCGGCGCTGTGGCTTCTTCCGCTGTTGTCGGATATGGCTTCGCTCGAATCAAGTTTGCGGGAAGCAAGTTCTGGTTCGCCATGGTGATGTTGACGTTGCTGCTGCCTCAAGATGTAACCATTATCTCGCAGTATATTTTGTTTGCCAAAATTGGCTGGTTATCGAGCTTTAAACCGATTATTGTGCCGCAGTTTTTCGGAATTCCGTTCTTTATCTTTCTTATTATGCAGTTTATCCGTACGATTCCGCCTGAGCTTGATGAAGCCGCGAAAATGGACGGCTGCAGCAAATACAGCATCTTCTACAAAATTATCATCCCGCTTATCGTCCCGGCTCTCGTGACATCGGCAATTTTCTCCTTCTACTGGAGATGGGACGATTTCTACACGCCGTTGCTCTACTTAAATAATGCCGAGCTGTACCCGGTATCCCTAGCGCTTAAGTTATTCTTGGACAGCGAGTCTTTAAATAACTGGGGCGGTATGTTCGCTATGTCGACGCTGTCGCTGGTTCCGATCTTCGTTGTATTTATGATTTTTCAAAAATATATTGTTGACGGAATTTCGACGAGCGGTTTGAAAGGATAATGAGAATGAATGCTCAGTTCATCAATAACCAGCTACAGGGAGGAAATGAAGAGATGCCAGCTTTACAATTTGATCCGGATGAGATTCGCGAAGTCATTGACCGCGTTGTTCATAGAACGTTCCGCATGGACTTTAATTGGGATTGGCCGGGAGGCGTAGCTTTTTATGGTGTGACGGAAGCCTATGAAGCAACCGGAAATAAAGAGTATCTTCAATTGTTAAAAGAATGGGTCGATGAGAAATTGGAAGACGGGCTGCCCAAGCTGTCCGTCAACGGCATCTCGATCGGTCACTCGTTGTTAACCTTGTATAAGGAAACCGGGGAAGAGCGGTATATGGAAATCGCTACGCAAATGGCGGACTTCCTGAAGCATGAGGCGGAGCGTTTTGGAGACGGCATTTTCCAGCATACTGTGAACTCGGAAACGTATAATTTCCCTGAGCAGGCATGGGTGGACACGATGTTCATGGCGGGTTATTTCCTGGTGCGGATCGGTTCGATGCTGAATCGTGAGGATTATTTCGAGGACGGCTTGAAGCAGTATCATGGCCATGAAAATGTACTGCAGGATGCTGCGACGAACTTGTATTACCACGGCTGGGACAATCTGGCGCAAAATCACATGTCAGGCATTTATTGGGCGCGCGGCAACTCATGGGCTGCCATTACGATGGCACGCGCACTGAGGCTCGTGCATGTGACGCATCCCTCTTTTATGATTATTGAAGGCTCTCTGCGTGATCAATTAAGCGCACTCGTTCGGTTGCAGGATGAAAGTGGGCTATGGCATACCGTTCTGACGGATAAGGATGCGTATTTGGAAACATCCGGTTCCGCAGGTATCGCGGCCGCGCTCATCGGTGCAGGTCCGTTATACAATAAATATACAAACAAGTCGATCAAGGGGATTCTTTCACGTATAACAGATGATGGTACAATCACGGGCGTATCTGCCGGAACAGCGGTGATGCGGGATATTGACGGCTACAAAGGAGTTCCCTACAAACGGATTCAAGGCTGGGGCCAAGGATTGGGACTGATTTTCTTATCCTCGTTACTAAACCGCAGGGACTGGTAGAGGTACAAAATGATGAGTATCCATTTGAAATTTGATTTTGGCCCGGCACAAAACGCAGCGAAAGAAGGCTTCACGAAAATTAGCCATGATTCTTTCTATGATGAGAGTAATGTGGGCTATGGTTTTAGGGTTGGCTCAGAGGTGTATGTAAGGGATCGCGGGAGACCGGAAGCGCTCCGTCAAGACTTTTGCATTCCCGTGGGCGCTGTGTTTATTGTCGATTTGCCGAATGGCAATTATACGATTCACACACTAATGGGGGATCTGATTACCGCAACAGTTACGTGCTTAAAGGTAGGGCAGGGAAGGCTGCTTCTATCGGAATGCCGCACGGCGGCGGGGGAGTTCGTGGCTAGCAGCTTTAGCGTCCATGTAGCAGATGGACAATTGAGGCTCGCCTTCTCAGGCGCTGCACCGCGCATTAATGCACTCGAGATCATTTCGGCGCCTCAAGCATCTACCTTATATTTGGTTGGCGACTCTACGGTAACCGATCAGCCGCAGGATGGGTATCCATACACCGGCTGGGGGCAAATGTTGCCGCTTTTCATCAAAGCAGATGCCGCTGTAGCAAATCATGCGATGTCTGGCCGCAGCTCCAAGAGCTTCCTGAATGAAGGTCGGTTTACACCGATTCTTGATACGATGAATGCAAATGATTATTTATTGATTCAATTTGGGCATAACGATCAAAAGTTGGATGAGGAGCGGGCGACTTCCCCTTTTACCACTTATAAAGAGCATCTACTGATTTATATTCAGGAGGCTCGGACGCGGGGCGCTGTTCCAATTCTAGTGACGCCAGTGCAGCGGAGATTTTTTGATGAAGCTGGCAAAATCGTCGACACCCACGGCGAGTATATCACAGCTATGAAGCAGCTGGCCGAAGAGGCGGATGTTCCTCTCATTGATTTGGCTGAAGCTAGCAAGCAATTGTTCGAAACGCTCGGTCCTGAGGAAACCAAATCCTTGTTCATGTGGGCCTGGCCCGGGGAGTTTCCTAACTTCCCAAAAGGAGCAGAGGATAATACGCATTTTCAAGAAAAAGGCGGAATCGCTATCGCCGAGCTAGTCGTTGCGTGTATTCGAGAGCAGCAAATACTGCCGCTTTGCCGCTATCTTCGATAAGCGTTGAGGAAGATTCTAATAGAACCAGGTGGATCCGTCTGAAACAGATGTGGTTTGCCTGGTTTTTTCGTTTGGGCGGGACACGTTATTTTCTGGGAAATAACGCATTGTTATTCGTGCTAAGTCATGCGGTGGCTTTTGCACAACAAAAAGCCTGCGTAATCAAGCTACTTTACCTACCTTCCACGATCCAACCGTTCTACTCTCCATTCTGCAACCTTCCACCTCACCAGACACAGAATGACTAGCGGAGAATTCCGCTAGGGCAGTTCATAAGGGAACTGGAGTCCTCTATTTCGAGGATATCGTACAGACTTGCTCGATGAGCGGAACTACAGGGCCTTATCTGACCCAGGTGACAGCTATTTCGTTTGAAATTGGCGGAATAGAGGACCACAGTTCCCATTAAACCGGGAAACATGCCTTTTCCGAGAAATAGCGCCCTGCAGTTCCCCTAACCTATGCAGAGGAGGCTCTTGCGCAATAACAGATGAGCAAATCAAGCTACTTTACCTACCTTCCACGATCTAACTTCTCTACTCAACATTCTGCAACCTTCCAATTCACCAGACACAGAAAGGCTAGCGGAGAATTCCGCAAGGGAAGATCATTAGGGAACTGGAGTCCTCTATTTCGAGGATATCGTACAGATTTCCTCGATGAGCGGAACTACAGGGTCTTATCTGACCGCCGTGACAGCTATTTCGAGCCATCTATCAGAAAGCGATGAAAAAATAATCGAATTTTTGCCGCGCGCATGCCTAGGGGGGGGTGCTTTTTTGCACGCTCCTGCCCATGGGTGAATACACTGGAGTACAATTCCACAAACGGGCAATGGGGAGGAAAACAGATGAGAAGAAAGTTAACGGTAAAAAGGGACCAACGTGACTTTCGTGACTATTTTTACCGAAGTGTCAACTATGTCCGTGAATCTCAGCTGCCCGGCAAAGTCGACCTGCGGAGCAAGCTTTCTCCAATTGTCAATCAAGGGAATTTAGGATCTTGCACGTCGAATGCCATTGTAAGCGGATTACGTGAATATTGGCTGCGTCAAGAAAGCGATTCAGCGCCTCGATTATCCCGGCTTTTTCATTATTGGCATGAGAGGCAAATAGAAGGCACGGTAAATAGGGACTCTGGTGCAACGGTACGCGACGGGATGAAAGTGCTTCAGAAAATCGGTGTTTGCCCAGAAAGCGAATGGCCGTATCAAATTGCCAAATATAAAGAGAAACCGGATAAAGAGGCTGAACAAACGGCAGGCAATTATCGAATTGGCAGCTATCATCGCATTCACGATCTGGCGGGAATCAAAGCGGCTTTGGCTGACGGTCAGCCTGTTGTCTTCGGCATATGGCTATATAGCTCTTTTGAAAGCCTGGCGGTTATCCGAACAGGACGTGTCCCCTATCCAGACCGAAAAAAAGAAATGCTGCTAGGCGGGCACGCCATGCTGGCTGTTGGGTATAGGGACGGCAAGAAGAAAGGCCAAGGTGTAGTGATCGTACGAAACTCTTGGGGCAAAGGTTGGGGGGACCAAGGCTACTGTTATTTGCCTTATTCCTTTTTCAAAAACAATGTGCTGACCTTCGATTATTGGACCGGAAAATAAAGTGGTGCTTCTAGGAGGGAATAAGCTGTGATAAGTGTTGAAGATGCCAATAAAATCATTGCCTTTTTATCTGCGGCATACATGGCAACGGAGGACCCGCAAGCAAGAGATGAGTTTCACCGTTTAGCGAATGAATTGAGGAAAGCTTCCGGCCAACCGACACAATAATAAGGATTTAACGGAAACGATCTGAAACAAGGGGCGGCTCACATGCCAAAAGAAGATCATCTCAAACTGCTTATTTTAGTGCTTTTTGTATTGCTTACGCTAATTCTCCTCATGATGTATTAAAAAGCAAAAACAGCCGGTACACGAGAGCGTTTCTCGTAAATACCGGCTTTTTTTGTGTTCAGACTAGAAACCTTTGTATTGCGGCTCTTCGTTTTCCAATTGCTGCACCCTGGAGGAAACTTGATTCACAATGTCTTGTGCAGCCATCGCGGCAGTTTCATACAGTTGTTTAGCTTCCTGATTCTGCGTTGACAACGCAAAGGTCTCTAGGCTGGCTTGCGCGCTTTTGAGGGAGGCTAGTGTTGTTTTTACTTGAGCAGCTACAGTCATGGTAGACACCTCTTCATTAGAATTTGGGTTGCAACCAAAGAGAGCATAAGGATTTCACTTGTTTGCGCTCATTAATATTCCCTTTCTCTTCGTTCTCATAATTGACAATTAAATACAAAACAATTCAATGATAGCACTCGCTTATTTTGCACATAATGACTTTGTTTGGAGCACTATGAAAGAGAGGGGAACGGGCCCGTGGCAGATTGGGTACATATCGTTATTAGAGCGTTCAGCGCGCTAGTTATTCTGTTTGTACTGACACGAATCCTTGGGAAGAAACAAATATCTCAGTTAACGTTCTTCGAATATGTGATAGGTATTACACTAGGTGACTTGGCCGGTGTCATTTCAACGGATGTAGAAAGCAACTTTATGCATGGGGTTATTGCCATATTGGTATGGTGTCTTGTGCCTTTTATCTTGGAGCTGCTAACACTCAAGAGCAAGACGCTGCGTACGTGGTTTGAAGGGAAAGGCACAGTGCTCATCAAAGATGGGAAAGTGCTTGAGGAAAATTTGAAAAAAGAGCGGTACACAGGGGACGAGCTTCTTGAGCAGTTGCGTACGAAAAGTGTTTTCCGAGTGGCGGATGTGGAGTTTGCGATGCTCGAATCCAGCGGTGATCTGAGTGTTTTGCTCAAAAGCGAGTCGCAGCCTCTGACACCCAAACATCTGGGGATGAAGCTGGGAACAGAAAAGCCTACCCAGACGGTCATTATGGATGGTGTGATCCAAAAAGAGCCGCTGGCTGCAGCAGGGAAAGGAATGGGATGGCTGCAAACGGAACTGGATAAGCTAGGAGTAACGAAAGAAAATGTGTTTCTTGGCCATGTAGATACCAACGGCGAATTAACCGTTGATCTCTATGATGACAAGCTGAAAGTGCCTCAGCCGAGCGAAAGACCTGCGCTTCTTGCAACACTGAAGAAATGTGAAGCGGATCTTGAGCTGTATTCCTTAACAACAAAGCATCCTGATGCGAAAAAAATGTATCAAGATAGTTCCGTGGTGATGACGAAAGTCATTCAGGATCTTCATACCCTGTTAAGATCCTAATCAAGCAGGAGGGAAAGTATGGCCAACAATAAGAAGAAAAATCTAACAATGACCCAACAGGAGTATCAGGAATTAGCGAAAAGGATTGAACCCAAGAGGCCTGTTTTGAAAAATTGCCTTAGAGCTTTTTTAGTTGGCGGCACGATTTGCTTAATTGGCGAGTGCTTTATGCAAATGTTTATCAATTGGTTCGGGTTTACAGAGAAAACAGCGGGCAACCCGACCGTGGCTGTTCTGATTATCATTTCGGTCATTTTAACAAGCTTCGGCATCTACGATAAAATTGCTCAGTGGGCTGGCGCCGGAAGCGCAGTTCCTGTTACAGGGTTCGCAAACTCCCTTTGCTCTGCTGCGATTGAACACCGGGCTGAGGGATTAGTCCTTGGTGTAGGCGGGAACATGTTCAAATTAGCGGGCTCTGTCATCGTTTTTGGCACCGTGGCTGCTTTCGTTGTGGGACTCTTGCATCTAATCATAATGGGTGGGGGCTGATGCTATGCTGAAAGGGCATCAAAGCTGGGTTTTCGAGAATCGTCCGGTCATTCTGTCCACAGGGACTGTAGTTGGACCTGATGAAGGCGAGGGTCCACTGGCGGAAGACTTTGACATCGTGCATGGCGATCTGACGGTAGGTCAGAAGACGTGGGAGAAAGCGGAGAAAGCGCTGCTTGAGGAAGCGGCGCAGCATGCCCTTGATAATGCCGGGCTTACGGGCGGCCAAATTCAGTTCTATATTGGAGGCGATCTTATGAATCAGATCATCTCCAATACGTTCGCGGCACGCACGCTGGGCATGCCGTATCTTGGCATCTTCGGCGCTTGCTCGACCTCGATGGAAGGGCTGGCGCTTGCCGCGCAGTTAATGGATTCAGGCGCCGCCAATTATATAATGGCAGGCACCTGCAGCCACAACTGCACGGTGGAGAAGCAGTTCCGTTATCCGACGGAATACGGATCCCAGAAGCCGCCGACCGCGCAATACACCGTGACCGGCGCTGGAGTGGCCGTGCTCGGGAAGACGGGGGATGGCCCCGTCATCACATCGGCAACCATCGGCAGGGTTGTGGATATGGGGATCACAGACCCTTTCAATATGGGCGCAGCGATGGCTCCGGCTGCCGTGGATACGATCCAGGCTCACTTCCGCGATTTGGGCCGCGAGCCGGGTTATTATGATCTCATTGTAACTGGAGATCTGGCTGCGGTCGGTTCCGAAATTGCGCGTGAACTGTTCGAAAAGCACAAGGTTCCGATTGAACAAACGACTTATGATGATTGCGGCTTATTAATCTATCAGCGGGACAAGCAGAATGTGCAAGCCGGAGGCAGCGGCTGCGGCTGTTCCGCAACCGTTACCTACGGGCATCTCCTCAAACGCATGAAAAAAGGAGAGTTGAACCGCATTCTTGTTGTTGCCACAGGCGCGTTGCTGTCTCCGCTCTCCTTCCAGCAAGGGGAAAGCATCCCGTGTATCGCGCATGCAGTTTCTATTGAGTCTGGAGGGTTGTACGCATGAACTTTTTTTGGGCTTTTGTCATTGGCGGTGCTATCTGTGTCTTCGGGCAGCTTCTAATGGATGTTGGGAAGCTGACGCCTGCGCATACAATGAGTACGCTTGTCGTCCTTGGCGCTATTGCGGATGGTTGCAATTTATATGACCCATTTATCGAATTTGCGGGTGCGGGAGCAACCGTACCGATTACCAGCTTTGGTAACGCCCTCGTACATGGGGCGCTGGAAGAGCTGCACAAGGACGGTTATATCGGGATCATAACCGGGATCTTCAAAGTGACTAGCGCGGGTATTTCGGCAGCGATTATTTTCTCGTTTATTGCCGCTGTATTTGTTAAGCCAAAGGGATAGAGATCGGATGAATAGTCCCTTCTGGCAATGTGGATATCGTTTGATCGGGGAAACGTTCGTCCGTGAACGAATAAAACGATAGGCGTAGGAGCTAAGCGTATTCAAGACGCTTAGCTCCTTTTTCAGCTGCACCAGTCAAAGTGCTTCCGTTGTTTTTCACCGCTAACATGTGGGAAATAAGCCTCAGGTGGAAGTTAACTCACAAAACAAGCTTATGCCGTGAGAGTCTCGCTCGCACCAACGTGCCCCGACGAACCTCACAAACTGCAATAAGTACAGCAAATGATCTCACTTTTGCCGTTTCTAGAGATAAACATGTAAAAAGTACATGTCATTCATGGCTTTATACCCGAAATACGCAGAAATCACCTATTTAGCTGCACTTTTTGCAGGTTATAAGTCCAAATCTGTGACTTCCGCCAAATTTGCTGCATTTTTTGCAGGATTTGTATGGTGGGAGAAATACGTCTCCCTTGCCTTTCCCAAACTCCGCTTAAACCCTAATAAAGCCGCTAATTTCACATGGGTAATTTTAACAAATAAATTTAGAGGAATTACAAGTATACGGACGAAAAACTTTGCTGTAAACTGGATTTACGCACTTTTTCTCTTCTATTTTAAGAATTACGGTCATTTTGGCGTTTTTTTGCCTGGCGGTCGTGACAAGATGAGGTTTTAATACCGTTCAGCATACGCTTACGAAGTAAGTTTTCTTACGAAAACTCTAAGGAGGATTAAGTCATGGAAACTGCCACCCATCATCATGTAGAAGTTTTAACTAGACTGAAAACGAATTTAGAATCCTGCATACTCGGCAAGAGCGCTGAGATTGAATTACTGCTGACTGCTATGCTGGCCGGCGGACATGTGTTGCTCGAAGATGTACCGGGAACTGGCAAGACCGTACTGATCAAAGCCCTCGCCCGTTCCATCGACGGCCAATTCCGTCGCATTCAGTGCAATCCCGATTTATTGCCTTCCGATATTACCGGTGTTTCTATATATCATCCCAAAGAAGAAAAATTCCTGTTTCGCTCAGGACCGATCATGGCGAATATTTTACTTGTCGACGAAATCAATCGCGCAACAACCAAAACCCAATCGGCACTGCTGGAAGCCATGGAAGAGCAGCATATTACGGTAGACGGCGATATCCATGAGCTGCCATCTCCTTTTCTCATGCTGGCCACTCAAAATCCCATTGATTTCGAAGGCACATATATTCTGCCGGAAGCGCAGCTGGATCGCTTTATGATTAAGCTTAGCCTGGGTTATCCGAGCGAAGCTGCCGAGAAACAGATGATTGCTTCGCAAATCAAAGCGCATCCGATGGAAGCGTTGCATGCGGTGATGGATACGTCTGAAGTACTGGCAGCACAAGAGCAAGCGCGCAGGGTACATATGGATGACGCGGTATCGGATTACTTAGTCAATATCACCAGGAAAACGCGTGACCATCACGCTGTATTTCTGGGCGCAAGTCCACGCGCCACGCTTTCGCTTGTACTAGCATCCAAGGCATATGCGTTCTTGAAAGGCAGAGACTACGTCATTCCAGATGACATCAAGTACCTTGCGCCTTTCGTGCTCGGGCATCGAATGATCCTTCATTCCGAAGCACGCATGGATGGAGCTACCGTTAACTCCGTGCTCGGTTCGATTTTCGAGCAGGTTCGAGTGCCGGTTCGATTGGAGAAGTGAGCCTATGACTCGACCGGTATTCAAACGATTCGGGGAACGTCCCCGGTTTCCGGCTCCTTTATGGCTACTGATTTCCTGTTTCACGGCTAGCTTATTCTTCCTGTTATTTCAAGGAGGAAAGCTGGCCTCCATGCTGTTTATTATCATTACCCTTTTGTCGATCTACTTACTCGCAGGCAACTGGAGCGGCATCAGACGTGCTCAAGGGACGCGCAAGCTCTCCATTCAAGGGCAGGATGCACAGCTTGAAGCGGGTCAATCACTGCAAATTGGCATTGGCGTACAGATTCCCGGTTTTTGGCCGATTCCTTATATGATTATCAAAGATCAGTTCATCCGTCAGAGTGGAGAAGAAACCATCTTTGAAGGTTCGCTGATTCCGGATTGGAAGCGCAGAGGGGAACTGCTGTACAGCACGCCTCCGCTGCGAAGGGGATATTACCGGTTTGGTGATACGGAATGTCTGACCGAGGATATCTTTGGCTTCTTCCAGCATAAGGGACGCCTGGAACTCCAGCAATCCGTTACGGTATACCCGCAAACCGTAGCCATCCGGGAATGGGCGCAGTTCCATCAAATGCTCAAAGGCATGCAGCATCATTCCACGACGACAAGAGCCCACCGGGAAACGACGCAGATTAACGGTGTTCGTGAATATATTTACGGGGATCGCTTGTCCCGCATTCACTGGAATGCCACAGCGAAGACAGGGACTTGGAAGTCCAAGGAGTTCGAACGGGAGTCGCTGCCCAAAACGATCATTTTATTGGATCGCACGGCTCGTGCCTATGGTGACGCGGCTGAATTTGAACTAGCTGTTTCTGTGGCGGCATCCTTGTTCCGGTATGGGGCCGGCCGCGACTTAGCGCTTGGTTTGCTGTCAATCGGGAAAGAATCCACCTATTTTGAACCGAAACAAAGTCAGAATCACCACAAGCATATTTTAAAACATTTGGTCGGGGTTGAAGCTGACGGCTTTCATTCTCTGCAGCAAATTTTGAAAGAACATTCACGGGAACTCCCAGCCGGCTGCTTCTTTGTACTTATTTCTCCGCAAAAGGGTTCCGTCATGATGCAGGTGCTGACGCAACTCGAGCATCTTCAAATGAATCCTTGCCATATGTGGATTCATGCCGAACCTTCGCATGCTTTCAAACTGCAGGGGGCGGTTCAGGATAGCGCAAAAGACGATTGGGTTAAGGCGATTCGCTCACAAGGTTATATGGGGTATGAGGTCAGTCAATTAACGGACTTGCCTAACCTGTTGGGAGGGGCGAAACGTTATGCTTAGCTCACTCTGGAAGAGAATTGTTTTTACGGATTGGGAACAGCGCCTTAGTGCGATTCTTACGGGTATTTATCTGTATCAATTTGTGATTTGGATTATGAAGGAAGACGGCTTGTGGCTCCCTGAAACGGTCGTTTTTGTCACAGGAACATTAAGCCTTGTTGCGGTTACGTATCTGATTCCGCATCTTCGACGCGTATGGCGAGTTCTCATTCAATTCGGATTGGTCATCGCTCTTCACGTCATCGGGATGGGTTACCATTTTGTTGCCGTACACGTGACGACGTGGAAGAACGCACTCCGATGGGTCGCCTTAAACGCCGGTCAGTTAGAGCCGTATATTTGGTTTAGCTTAGCTGCTTGGCTGACTTATTTATTTGCCATGTGGTCAGTGAAATCGAGGCTGCGTATTTTCGTTCTCATTGCTGTCAGTATATTGTTTTTTGCCATACGAGATTCCTTCAGCACTATTTTCCTGTGGCCGCAAGTAGCCATGGTCATCTTCTGCGGATTTTCGCTCCTGATGGTTCGCCACTTCGCCAAACTGAAGAAACGGGCCCCTGTTATTTGGGAGACGATTACCGATTATCCCTCTTCGCTCCTGCTTCCAGTGGGGCTGATCGTAGGTGTCATTACGCTTGTTGGGTTTCTGGCTCCTACCGTAGAACCTGTCTTAACCGATCCATATACCGCTTATAAGGTGAGTCGGGGAGAATCCGTACCTCTATTAGGAAAAGGGGTAAGCGTGACGGCGTCTACCGCCGATACTTCATCGGGTTACAGCAGGGATGATAGTCATCTGGGTGGTGGATTTCAATTTGACTACACACCTGTCATGACAGTAGAAACGAGCAAACGCACCTACTTCCGTGGTGAAACGAGAGCTCAGTATAATGGAAAAGGTTGGGAGCTTAGTCCGAATGAGAAAAAGCTTCCGATGAATCGGGTCAATCTCAATACACTGCCTCTTGATCCGAGATTTGATTTCTCACTGTTGAAAACCCAGGAAGTTACCCAAACCATTGTTATGCAGAGAGAGGATGTGTTTCCGGTTCTCTTCGGCGGGTATGCCGTCCAGCGACTGGTGGAAGTGAATCAAGGTGAGAATCCGTTTCAGCGCATTTTATGGTCGCCTCGACAATCCGAGCTGCGGTACACGGGCAGAACGAATTATCCCAAAGAGTATGCCATTATTACTCAAGAGCCTATTTTGGATGTAGCGCAGCTCCGCGAGGTGAAGAGTGACTATGGGAATAAGCCGGAATGGGCGGAGTATTTGCAAATACCGGCGGATCTTCCCGAACGTGTCAAGCAACTTGCGATCGACATCACCAAATCAGCGACTAATCCTTATGATAAGGCCAAGCTGATTGAGGCTTATTTATCAGAGCATTACCCTTATACGAACACACCGGACGAAAGTAAAGGGAAAAGCAAAGATTTTGTAGATCGATTCTTGTTCGAAATCAAACAGGGATACTGTGATTATTATTCCACGTCAATGGCCGTGCTTGCTCGTTCAATCGGACTTCCGACCCGCTGGGTGAAAGGGTACTCATCCGGAACTTCTCCCCAATCTGATCAGATGCGAGAATTTGGTATTTTGAGTCAATTCGGTGAAGATATCGATGCTGACGCTGCCGGCACGTATACAGTCCGGAACTCGGATGCTCATTCGTGGGTTGAAGTGTATTTTGAAGGCTTTGGCTGGATCCCTTTTGAGCCTACTTCCGGGTTTGCGCTTCCGAATGTGTTCCCAGCGGAGACACCTCCGCCTGTTGACCCTACCACGGAGAGCGATCCGGTCACACTGCCTGAAGAAACGAGTCAAGCACCTAGCTTTACTTGGCTATGGTTGACGTTAAGCGGTGTTGGTGCTGCTCTAATGATAGCTGCTGGCGCTGTATTTTTGCTCAAAAGCAACTATTGGCGCACATGGCGTATGCACAGAAAGCAATTGAAAGCCGTTAATTTTAATCAGAAAATCATTGTGGAATTCGAGAAGCTTCTGCGGATGAGCCGACGTAAGGGCTATACCAGATTAGAGCATGAAACGATGAGAGAAGCGACGGCCAGGTGGTCGAGCCAGAGCAAATGGATGAAAAAAGATCTGGAAACGGTGTTAGAGCTGTTTGAACGAGCAAAATACAGCCAAAATGTTTCGACCGAAACCGATTATCAAACCGTGAGTCAATCGATTATGAAATTAAAAGAACAAATGAAATAGGTGAAGAAAGCCACTTTCCCTTGCTGGGGGGTGGTTTTCCCTATGAGAGGAGCATATTCGCATGGCTTTTATCGATTGTCATTTTTACTCCGATTCCCTTGGTGTCTCAGCTTCCATGTATGTGATCTTACCGCAGCATGCACAAAATCAGATCGGGATCGCCTCAGCGAGCTACGGTACTTCAAAACATCCAACACTGTACTTATTGCATGGCCTATCTGACGATCACACCATTTGGATGCGGAGAACATCTATCGAGCGGTATGCGGCCAAGTTGGGGATTGCCGTTGTTATGCCGGCTGTTAACCGCAGCTTTTATACGGATATGGCGGCAGGTCCGAAGTACTGGACGTTTATTAGCGAGGAACTGCCGGCTATTGCTAGATCTTTTTTCCCGTTGGCAGAAGAACGAGAATTGAATTATGCTGCGGGCTTGTCGATGGGCGGATATGGTGCGATGAAGCTGGCTCTCACACATCCAGACCGTTTTGCAGCCGCCGCCAGCTTGTCGGGCGCCGTAGATATTTCGCATCGAGCATTAAACTTTCCGGATGAATTCAAGCTGATTTATGGCGATGTGACGAGTATCAAAGGCAGCAAAAATGATTTATTCTATTTGGCAGAGCAGGTGAAGGCTAGCAAAGGACCGAAGCCGGATTTATATCAGTGCTGCGGTACGGAAGATTTCCTATATGAAGATAACATCCGTTTCCGTAATTATTGCAGGGAATTGGGTCTGGACTTGACCTATGAGGAAGGGCCTGGAGAACATGAGTGGGGTTATTGGGACCGTCAAATCCAAAATGTCCTGAACTGGCTGCCGCTTCCAGCCCGCGGCTAGTGGGAAAATATGTTCTTTTCTTTTTGCAACAAACGGGTCACTATGGTATAGTTTCTCGTATATGTCGAGGAAGCAGTGGAGGGAAATGGTTTGCTGAAAAAGCTCGTACCCAGACAGTCCGTGCATACAATCTATGATATTGATGCCAATCATCTATGGGGATTTGGTGTTCGCGGTATCATTACCGATCTCGATAACACACTCGTAGGCGCGCGCGATCCGCATGCGACTCCAGAGTTAATAGAGTGGTTGAACCGGTTGCAGAAGATGGGCTTCAAGGTCGTCATCGTGTCCAACAACAATCATGGACGCGTATCCGCCTTTGCGGAGCCGTTAGGCATTCCATTCATTCACAGAGCCAAGAAACCATGGAACGTTTCATTTCACAAAGCTATGAAGCTGCTTGGTACGAATGCGAGACAAACAGCGGTCATAGGCGATCAAATGCTGACGGATGTGCTTGGCGGCAATCGAATGGGGCTTTACACGATTCTGGTCAATCCGATTTCTATCAATGACGAAGGTTTTTTCACACGAATTAACCGGCGGATTGAGAAATGGGCGAATGCCAGGATGAAGAATTAGGAGGTTTCATGAGTATAGAAACGATTAATCATTGTGCGGGATGCGGCGTATTGCTGCAAACAGAAGACAAGAGCAAGCTCGGATTTATTCCGGCAGAAGCGCTGCAAAAGGAGCCGGTTATTTGTCAGCGCTGCTACCGGATCAAGCATTATAATGAATCTTCCACTATCACGCTGCAGCAGGACGACTTCCTCAAATTGCTTGGACATGTCGGCCAAACCAAGGCGTTAGTTGTGAAGATTGTGGACATTTTTGACTTTGAAGGCAGTATGCTCAGCAGTCTGGGACGGTTTGTCGGCACGAATCCGGTCCTGCTTGTCGTCAACAAGATTGATTTGCTGCCGAAAGTGACCAATGCCAACAAGATCATCAACTGGGTGCAGCGTAGAGCCAAAGAGGCCAACCTTAAAGTTGTTGACATTGTGCTCTGCAGTGCGAAGAAAAATATCGGCTTTGATCGCGTGATTACGGCTGTACAGGAGCACCGCGGCGACAGAGATGTGTATGTTGTTGGTGCTACTAATGTCGGCAAATCGACGCTTATTAACCGTTTAATCAGCGATTACAGCGATTTGGAAGCGGAGCTTACGACATCTCAATACCCGGGCACGACGCTGGATTTGGTCAAAATCCCGCTCGACGATGGCCGGTTTATCGTAGATACGCCGGGGATTGTGCACTTGCACCGTCTAACCGAGGTTGTGAAGAAACGTGATTTGACACGTATCATGCCGGATAAGCCGCTCAAACCGGTTGTTTTTCAGTTAAATGAACAACAAACGTTGTTTTTTGGCGCGTTAGCTCGCTTTGATTTTATTAAAGGTGAACACCAGTCGTTCACATGCTACACGTCCAACGCGATTCAAATACATCGCACGAAGTTGGAGCGGGCAGATGATCTGTACGCCGATCACAAAGGTGTCATGCTGGCGCCTCCTAATGAAGCGGACTTGGACGAGCTGCCTCCACTTGTGAAGCATGGGCTGAACATTCCAAAGGGGAAACAAATGGATGTGCTCATCTCCGGTTTAGGTTGGATCAAAGTGAACAGCCTGGCTGGTTCACAGCTTGCCGTTCATGCACCGAAGGGGATCAAGGTTATCACACGAGAGTCATTGATATAGGGGGACCAGAGGAGACCATGGAGAAGAGCCGGGCGATAGACAGTCATACGATTCTATATGGGGTATTCGGAGATCCGATTCGGCATTCCCGATCGCCCATTATGTTGAATCGCGCTTTTCAAGAAGCAGATATTAACGCGGTTTATGCTGCTTTTCATGTGCGTCCTGACGAGCTTGGAGATGCGGTTCGGGGGATTCGGGCACTGGGGTATCGAGGAATTAATGTCACCATTCCACATAAAGTTGAGGTTATGCAGTACCTGGACGAAATTGACGAGGGAGCTCGTATCGTTGGCGCGGTGAATACAATCGTGAATGAAAACGGCAAGCTCATCGGCTACAATACGGACGGAATTGGTTATGTTCGTTCTCTCAAAGAAGAAACGGGCATCGATTTGAAGGGGAAAAGCGTTCTTGTCCTTGGCGCCGGCGGAGCTGCAAGAGGGGTTGCGTATGCACTCGCCAAAGAAGGTGCAGGCTGCATTTACATCGCGAATCGGACAAAAGAGCGCGCATTAGAGCTTGCTGATACAATCAGTGCTTACACGAAGACAATCGGTCTTGGTCTTGATGAGATTGCGAATGTCGTGGATGAGGTCGAGTTCGTACTGAATACGACCTCAGCGGGGATGCATCCTAACACGGAAGAGCTGCCGATGCCGGTTGAACTTCTGAAAGAACATCATCTCGTGAGCGATTTAATCTATAATCCGCGCATTACAAGGTTCCTTCGTGAGGCGGAAGCCAAAGGAGCCCGCATTCATGGCGGACTGGGCATGTTTATATATCAAGGTGCTTTTGCTTTTGAATACTGGACTGGTAAACTTGCGCCCGTTGCGGCGATGAGACAGGTGGTAGAACAGTCGTTAGCTGAATAAGAATGAATAGAGGGACATCCATGTTAACAGGCAAACAGAAACGTTATTTGCGCTCATTGGCGCACCATGTAGATCCGATTTTCCAAGTAGGCAAAGGCGGCGTGAACGAACACTTAATCCGTCATATCCAAGAAGCGCTGGAAGTGCGTGAATTGATTAAAATTACAGTGCTGAACAACAGCGGAGAAGATCGGGATGAGGTAGGCGCTGAACTGTCCGAGAAATCCGGTGCTGAGCTCGTACAAGTGATCGGTAAAATCGTCGTGTTGTATAAAGAATCGCGTGACAAGAAAAAGATTGAACTGCCGAGCTAAAGAGGTGTAAGCATGCTTGTCGGAATTATGGGTGGAACCTTTGACCCGATCCACACCGGTCATTTAATCGCTGCGGAGCGGGCGAGGGTGGAAGCAGGATTAGACGAAGTATGGCTGATGCCGGCCAACGTGCCGCCGCATAAGTCCAACGCGCCGAAGGCCACAACGCAGCAGCGCTGGGAGATGGTTTGCCTTGCTGCGGAGGGGAATCCTTTTTTTCGTCCGATTGATATCGAAATCAGCAAAGGCGGCGTATCTTATAGTATCGATACGATTGAACTGCTGCGCAAACAATATCCCACAACAGAATTTGCTTATATTATAGGTGCAGATATGGTTCAGTATTTGCCGCAGTGGCATCGCATTGATGACATCGTGCGGCATATTCGTTTTATCGGTTTAGCCAGACCTGGCTACGAACTGGATATGGCGCATATGTCTGCTAACATCCGTGAGCGAGTAACTATTGTCCCCATGCCGCTAGTTGAAATTTCATCCACAGCCATTCGCGAGCAGCGAAGTCAGAAACGATCAGTTCGCTACCTTGTTCCAGAAGTCGTGAACGGTTACATGGAGGTGAACCGATTGTATGAAGCGTGAGAAGCTAATCGCAGCCGTAAAAGAACAAATGCCTGAGAAGCGCTGGCTCCATACACTTGGTGTCATGGAAACGAGCGTCATGCTTGCGAAGCGATTCGGCGGAGATCCTGTCAAAGCTGATCTTGCAGCTATTTTACATGACTATTGCAAGTATTGGCCTGTGCAGGAGCAAGCTAAGATTATTCGCGAGAATGGGTTGCCCCAGGATTTATTAGATTTTGACAAGGAGCTTTGGCACTCGCATGCCGGGGCGTTCATTGCCCAGTCGCAATTTGGTATTCAGGACGAGGAGATATTGGATGCGATCCGGTACCATACCTCAGGGCGTGAAGGGATGTCGCTGTTAGACAAAATCGTATGTTTAGCGGATTATATGGAGCCAGGCCGGGAATTCCCTGGTGTAGAGCTCATCCGTGAGGAAGCCAAGAGCAGCTTGGAGAAGGCGCTTGTTGCCGGGTTTGATTCTACGATTCGGTTTTTGATTGAAAAAGGAAAACGAATTTATCCGCTTACCATTTTGACACGGAATGATTTGATTCAACAAATAAACAACTAATTCATGGAGGTTGATTGAATGAGTAAAAGCCCAGAAGAGATTTTAGCATTTGTCGTAGAGGCTGCAGAGGATAAAAAAGCGGCGGACGTTGTCACGCTTAATTTGCAAGGTATTTCCTTGATTGCGGATTATTTCGTCATTTGCCACGGAAATTCAGAAACACAAGTGCAAGCGATCGCGAGCGAAGCCAGAAAGAAAGCACATGAGTATGGCGTCACGATTAGAGGTTACGAAGGTATTGATACAGCTAGATGGGTTCTGCTTGATTTAGGAGATGTTGTTCTGCACGTTTTCCACCGCGATGATCGCGAGTACTATAACATCGAAAGACTTTGGTCCGATGCCAAAGTTGTGGAGCGCGTATGAGACTGGAAGCAGGATCCCTCGTTACCCTTGAGGTAGCGAGGGAAGTTCCGCCAAACGGATATTTCCTGAGCGACGGCTATCAGGATGTACTTTTACCGTATGCGGAGATTGTGGGCAAAATCAAGGCCGGTGAGCACGTGGAAGCCTTTTTATTCCATGATACACAGGACAGGCTCATGGCTACCATGAAACGTCCGTTAATCCAGATGGGCGAAGTCGGGCTGCTCGAAGTTGTCGATATCCATCCGAGATTTGGTTACTTTCTGGAGATGGGGTTAGGTCGTAACTTGCTCCTTCCTTACCGTCATGTGCCGGAATTGGAGGAATTGCGACCTCAAGTGGGGGACAAGGTGTTTGCAACATTAGCACATGACCGTCAAGGCCGCTTAATTGCGAAGCTGGCGCTGGAAGACGATCTGGCTCCACTTTGTGTGCGTGCTCCTTCAAGCTGGAGCAACCGCTGGGTGAAAGCGCGTGTGTACAGACCGCTGCAGATGGGCACTTTCGTTATTTGCGAGGCCGGTGTTCTTGGTTATGGTGTAATCGGACTCATCGCTCCTACGGAGAGAACACGATTACTTCGTGTGGGTGAGTTGGTTGACGTACGAGTCGCCTTCGTTCGCGAAGAAGATGGCCGCGTGAATCTGTCGATGAGACAGCCGAAGGAAAAAGGTCGGGATGAAGACGCGGAGAAAATTCTTAGTGTGCTGGAGACGCGTCCTGGAAATGCAATGCCATTTTCAGATAAAACGTCCGCGGATATCATTAAGGATCGGTTTGGCTTGAGCAAAGCGGCCTTTAAGCGTGCATTAGGCAAGCTGATGAAAGACGGGCTCATCTATCAGGAGGACGATTGGACCTATCTGAAAAAAGAGGAGAATCCTAGTTAAAATGAGCTATGAGAAATTTGCCTACACGTATGACCGTCTGATGAACAGCATGCCATACGAAGATTGGCTTCGTTTCGTCAAAGAAAGTTTTGACCGGTTTGGCGTGAAGCCGGTTTCGATTGTAGATCTCGGCTGCGGTACCGGCAATTTGACGATTCCGCTGGCATTGCAAGGGTATCAAATGACAGGCATTGATTTGTCGGAAGATATGCTGGCTGTAGCGGAACAAAAAGCAGGAGAACAGCCTCAGCTTGTGCGCAGCGGTGCTGTTCGTTTGTTTCAGCAGGATTTGCGGGAGTGGGAGCTTGGGGAACCGGTTGATGTCGCTCTATCATTCTGTGATAGTTTGAACTATTTGCTAGAGGAAGAGGACATTGTAGATGCCTTTCGCCAAACTTATGAAGGACTTAAGCCGGGCGGTTTATTCCTGTTCGATGTGCATACGCCCCAGCAGTTGTTTGCTTATGCGGAATCTCAGCCCTTCTTCTTGAATGAAGAGGATGTAGCTTACATTTGGACAAGCGAGTTGGATGAGGAAAGAGTTCAAATTCAACACGATTTGACCATCTTTGTCAAAGAGGAAGGCGGCAAGGAACTGTTCCAGCGCATCGATGAAACGCATGAGCAGCGCGCTTATGCACTGGATTGGCTCGAGCAGATGCTGCGCGAAGCCGGTTTTCGTGAAGTGCATAAGGCTGCTGACTTTACATGGGAACAGCCTACGAAGCTGACAGAGCGGGCTTTCTTTATTGCAAAGAAATAAAGCATAAGGTGCCTCGCCGCTTGACAGTGCGGCATTATTTTACATATAATCAAAGCTAATCAGATGATCACAAAGCTTGGAAGAGGATTAGTAACTTGCACAGCATCTCGCAGAGAGCCGGTTAAAGGGTGGAAGCCGGTAGATGTCAGTCTTGTGAACTCGCCTTGGAGCTAGAGGGTGAATCGCCACGCACGTTGGCGTTAGCCGGATCGTTTCACCCGCGTTAAGGGGCAGAGTGAACACAGGCAAAGCATGCCTGGTGTTAACTAGGGTGGTACCACGGGAATCTAACCTCTCGTCCCTAGCGATATCCGCTAGCGATGAGGGGTTTTTTGGCGCTTATAGCCGTACACAGGGAGGAAATTTCACATGACACAGGAAACGAAAGAAACGAAGGAATTACAGGGTTACAATCCCCAAGCGATTGAGCCCAAATGGCAAGCTTACTGGGATGCTAAGAAAACATTCAAAGTGCTGGAAAACTCGGATAAGCCGAAATTTTATGCACTGGATATGTTTCCATACCCTTCAGGAGCCGGTCTGCATGTAGGACATCCGGAAGGTTATACGGCAACGGATATCGTCTCCCGTTTCAAACGGATGAGAGGTTACAACGTTCTTCACCCAATGGGCTGGGACGCGTTCGGACTTCCGGCTGAGCAGTACGCGCTGGATACGGGGAATGATCCTCGTGATTTTACGAAAAAAAATATTGATACTTTCCGCCGTCAAATTAAATCGCTCGGGTTTTCCTACGATTGGGATCGCGAGATTTCCACGACGGATCCGGAGTATTACAAATGGACGCAATGGATTTTCATCCAACTGTACAACAAAGGTCTTGCTTATGTAGACGAAGTACCTGTTAACTGGTGTCCGGCACTAGGGACGGTTCTTGCGAATGAAGAAGTCATCGACGGCTTGAGTGAACGTGGAGGCCACCCGGTTATCCGTAAACCGATGCGTCAGTGGATTCTGAGAATTACGGAATACGCTGAACGTTTGCTGGAGGATCTGGAGGAGCTTGACTGGTCGGAGAGCATTAAGGATATGCAGCGCAACTGGATCGGTAAATCGACAGGGGCTGAAGTTCAATTTGCGATCGAAGGGCATGAAGAGAAGAGCCTGACCGTCTTTACAACACGTCCAGATACTTTATTCGGAGCGACTTATTGTGTGCTTGCACCTGAGCACGATCTTGTGCAGCAAATTACTACAGACGGGCAAACAGCCGCTGTGAAAGAATATCAAGATAAAGCTTCCCGCAAAAGCGATCTGGAGCGTACAGACCTGGCTAAGGACAAAACAGGCGTATTCACAGGTGCCTATGCGATTAATCCTGTAAACGGCGGGAAAGTGCCGATCTGGATCGCGGATTATGTGCTTGGCGGTTACGGAACTGGCGCCATCATGGCAGTGCCTGGACACGACCAACGTGACTGGGAGTTTGCTAAACAGTTCGATCTGCCAATTATCGAAGTCGTGCAAGGCGGCAATGTGGAGAAAGAAGCTTACGCTGGAGACGGCGCTCATGTGAATTCCGGACCTATTGACGGCATGAACATAGAGCAAGGAATCCGTCACATGATCGCTTGGCTTGAAGAGAACGGCAAAGGTCAAGGTAAGGTCACTTACCGCTTGAGAGACTGGCTGTTCAGCCGTCAAAGATACTGGGGAGAGCCGATTCCGATTCTTCACCTGGAAGATGGCACGATGAAGCCTGTACCGGTTGACCAACTTCCGCTTCTGCTTCCTCAAGTTGACGAAATTAAACCTTCGGGAACCGGGGAATCACCTCTGGCGAACGTATCGGAATGGGTGAATACAATCGATCCGGAAACGGGGATGAAAGCCCGCCGCGAGACGAATACGATGCCGCAATGGGCTGGCAGCTGCTGGTACTACCTGCGTTTCATCGATCCGCGTAATGATAAAGAATTCTGCTCGCATGAGCTTCAACAGCAATGGCTGCCAGTTGATTTGTATATTGGCGGAGCTGAGCATGCGGTACTTCACTTGCTGTATGCCCGTTTCTGGCATAAAGTGCTTTATGATCTTGGATTTGTTCATACGAAAGAGCCGTTCCATAAGCTGGTAAACCAAGGGATGATTCTTGGCGAAAACATGGAGAAAATGAGTAAATCACGCGGCAACGTTGTAAATCCGGATGACATCGTGAGCGATCAAGGCGCGGATACTCTGCGTATGTACGAGATGTTCATGGGTCCGCTTGAGGCGACAAAACCATGGAATACAACGGGTGTAGACGGCATTTACCGTTATTTGAACCGTGTGTGGAGACTGTTTGTGGATGAGAACGGTCAAGTTCAATCCAAAATCAGCGCGGATGAGACGCTTGGAAGCGACACGTTCAAACGCACATGGCATCGTTCCATTAAGAAAATCACCGAGGATTTCGAAGCGCTACGGTTTAATACGGCGATCAGCCAAATGATGATTTTCGTCAATGAAGCTTACAAAACGGAGCGTTTGCCGCTCGAAGCGATGAAAAACTTCGTTCAGATGTTGTCTCCGCTTGCGCCGCATTTGGCGGAAGAGCTGTGGGAGAAGCTGGGTGGTACCGAGTCAATTACGTATGCACCATGGCCGACTTATGACGAAGCTTGGACCGTCGATAATGAAATTGAGATCGTGGTACAGGTCAACGGCAAAATTGTGGACCGCGTGCTGATTTCAAAAGATACGGACGAAGCTGCGATGGAGAAAATCGCTTTTGACCTTGATAAAGTCAAAGAAGCGACCGCCGGAAAGGCCGTTCGCAAATTGATTGTCGTTAAAGGGAAATTAGTGAACATTGTTGTAGGCTAGTCAGGAAAAAGACTATTGAGAAGACTGCTGTTTTATTGTTAATTGCTGCTCAGTCTTCTCAAGGTCTTCTTGATATTTGTCGTGGGTAGCGTGGATTACTCGCGAGAATACGCCGGAAAGCTCCTCATCCAAAATACGCAATCCTTCGGCCGTTATACCGCCGGGCACGGAGACACGTTTTTGCAAGGTCGTAGGGTTAAAGCCGCCCGTCGTCAACAGCTTGCCTGTTCCAAGTGTCATCTCACTGGCAAGAAGCGTTGCTTCTTCAGGGGAGATACCTGTGACTTCAACTGCTGCATCGATAAAGGATTGAATGAAGTTGGCAAGAAAAGCAGGACCGCAGCTGGATAGATCTGATGAGATGCGTGTATAATTTTCAGACACCCGTATCGGTGATGAGATATGGGCAAATAAATTTTCCAGCCATTCTTTATCCTCGGGCTGCATCCGATTACCATGAATACAAAGTGTAGCACCACTTAATACATAGTTCGTAATACTTGGAATGATTTTACTTATTTTCGACGGCAAAAGACTTTCCAAATGTTTAATCAGCACAGGACTTGTGATGGATACGATGAACTGGGAGGGAAGCACGTCCTCTTTAATTTCATCAATAACCTTTTTAAATTCAGAAGGCTTTACACAGAGGAAAATAATATCGCTCTCCAGCACGACTTCTCTATTCGATTGGGCTACCAGAAGCCCAGGATATGTCTCCGCAAGAAGCTCAACTTTACGAATCGTTCGATTTCCTGCAATAATTTGCTCCGGATTGAAAGCCCCAGAATGAATGAACGCTTCAATCAGAATACTTCCCATACTCCCAGTACCGATGAACCCTGCTTTCATCTAGTAATCCCTCCCGAAAAAATCAGTCACTTTCGTTAATATTTATAGAACGGGGTCAGTTTTGGATGCCATTCGGATGCTTTTTCATGTATATGCATGCTTCTCTGTCATTATGAAAGATTAGCTTGTATTTTTATTTAAACTGTAAGGAGGGAGTTCGTGGCCGTATTTCGATATCGAAAATTTTTATATGTTGCTATCATGGTTTGTTTTGTCGTTTTTGTCGTATGGCCTTTTGTAACAGGGGGCCGGTCATCGATGATACAAACGGAGTTTAAGCCAGTGAATGCGCAAATTGAAGCTCTCATAGTGAACGGAGAGGAGACAGCTCTGGAATCCATAGCAACACCTGGAGCCACTTTTGAAACCACCGAAACCACCGAGACCACCGAAACCTCCACACCGAACGCGTCTCCGGCTGCCCCGCTAACAAGCATTACTTCAGAATCACCTTTACCTAAGCTAAAAGGAAGTCCAAGCCCATCACCTTCAACGGGTCTATTGGATTTGAATACCGCAACGCTTAAGCAATTAAATGATTTGCCTGGGATAGGCGACAGTAAAGCGAAAGCCATTTTGGAATACCGTTTGAAAAAAGGTAGATTTAGCAGAGTTGAAGAGTTAACCGAGGTGAAGGGGATTGGGGATAAAATGCTTGAGAAGCTGAAGCCGTTTGTTTACGTAACTTCAACATAGTCCTTTCTTTCATTTTGAGATGAAGTATGAGAGAATACTAGAAATGAAAATAGGAATTAAAGGACAGGAGAGGGGAGCTACGATGAGTAACCGCAAGGACTGGGACACTTACTTTCTTGATATTGCCTATATGGCTTCCACACGTTCCAGATGTAATCGAAGGCATGTTGGAGCTGTGCTCGTTCAAGGGAAAAAGCTGCTCGGAACAGCTTATAACGGCGCTCCGATGGGGGTGCCTGATTGCACGGAAGCCGGGTGCATGCTTGTTGAAGAAATTGAACTGAAAGTGGTGGAGGATGTTGAGGAGGTAGTGCGCAAGCAGCGCTGTATCCGCACCATCCACGCCGAGCAAAATCTTTTACTCTTTACAGATCGTGAGGATCGGGAGGGCTCTACGGTCTATGTTACCGATCAGCCCTGCTGGACTTGCGCAAATATGCTTGCCAATAGCGGTGTGACGGAGATTGTTTTCCATCGCGGCTATCCGAAGGATAACGAGAAAGTCAGCCAGTTAATGGCGGCCAGAGGCATCACCTTCCGCTCCATGGAAGGGTACGAACCTCCGCCTGGCACCGTATCTGACGTTGTGAATTAGATCAATTTAATCGGCATTGGGGAAGAACCTCATTTCAGCAGCAGCCTATGAATAGGGCTCATCTGAGATGAGGTTTTTTGTTTGGCCGGAAGGGAGGAGTAAGCTTAAATGAAACGACCAGTTGTTATAGGATGCTCTCTGTGGATAACTGGCTATGTGCTTGCGCTATACAGCCATCTTCCATGGCTGTCATTGACGACGAGCTCGCTAATGCTTGCCGCGATCGTCGTCATCCACCTGCTGCGGCTGCCCGGCGGACAGCCGCTGTGCGCGCTTTTGCTGGTCGGAGCAGCCTACGGCTACTTCCAATGGACCGACCAGCGCAACGTCACGGCCCTGCTGCCCCTCACGCAGCAGGAAAACCCGGACGGCCGCGAAGTCACGCTGCTCGGCCGATTCAGTTCCCCTGTCACCGTTGACGGCGACAGGGCCAGCTTTACCGTGGAAGCGGAGTCCGTCCGCTTCCAGGACCGCGCTTTCCCGCTCGGCGGGGAAAGCGTGCAGGTCTCGCTGCGCTTGCTGGCGCAGCCGCAGCAGGAGGTGGCGTCGGCGTGGCGCCGAGGCGACGCCCTGACGCTCACGGGGACGCTGCGCAGCCCGTCCCCGGCACGCAACTTCGGCGGCTTTGACTACCGCCGATATTTGCGCCTTCACTACACCCATTGGCAGCTCATAGCCAAAGGGGTGGATCAGGCGCAGGTGCAGCCTGCGGCTGCGAGCATCAGCAGCACCCAGCTGCTGCGCTGGAACGACATGCTGCGGGAGTACCTCAGCCGCCGCATGGACCTGATTTTCCCCGCGCCGCAGGCGGGGTTTATGAAGAGCATGCTGATCGGATTAACGGACGATCTGGATCCCGAACGCTTCCAGCAATTTTCGGAGCTGGGACTGACTCATATTTTAGCCATATCAGGCTTGAATGTTGCCGTATTTCTAGGCGTCTGCTTCTGGGGCATGCGCCGCTTAAAGCTGACCAAAGAAACGTATTTGCGCATATGCTTTTGGCTGCTGCCCTTCTACATCCTGCTGACGGGTGCATCTCCTTCCATTGTAAGAGCGGGGTTGATGGCCATGGTGGCGCTGTACGCGGCAAGAAAAGGAGTAACGAAGGATGTGCTGCACAGCATGGCGATCGTGGCTTGGGTCATGCTGGTGTGGAATCCTTATTTCTTGCTGGATGTCAGTTTTCAGCTCTCTTTTCTGGTTACTCTAGGACTTATTCTTGGGGTACAGCGTGTAAATGATTTGCTTGAAGGATGGCTAACCTCCTCCGTTTTAAGAAACACAGCCTCAATAACCCTTGTTTCGCAACTCATTTCCTTACCTGTTTCGATCTATTATTTCAATCAATTTTCCTTGCTTTCCTGGCTGGCTAACGCCGTTCTGGTTCCCGTTATCAGCTTAGTTGTATTTCCTGCTGGTATTATAGCAGTCGTTTCGGGACTTATGTATTTGCCGGCTGGACAAGGAATGGGGGGGCTCATTTCGTGGTTGAATGATGCGATTTTTTGGGCGACAGACAAGCTGCAGCAGCTGTACCTTTTCAAACAGATTTGGCCCACCCCAAGCTTGCCATGGATTGCTTTTTATTATCTGCTGTTGATTGGAATTTATGGGCTTTGGAAGCGTTGGAGCCTCGGTAACATGGATGAGCCCCCGATTAGGTTAGAGAGCATACAAGACAGAGGAGGAGCGAAACATGCGATAGGGTTATGGCTTGCCGTAGGAGGTTTCCTTGTCCTGTTGTGGATTGGCTATTCTCCTGACCGGCTAGAGAGAACCGGACTTGTTCAATTTATAGATGTGGGCCAAGGGGATGCCATATTTATTCGAACACCGTATGGGCGAAATCTTCTGATAGATGGCGGAGGCACAATTACGTTCAGCAAGGCTGGCGAAGGTTGGAAAGCACGAAAAGATCCTTATGAAGTAGGGAAAAAACTGTTGGTTCCTTTACTTAAAAAACGTGGTGTACATCAATTGGATATGCTGGTACTGTCTCACGAAGATGCCGACCACAGCGGAGGGCTTCAGGCTGTTATCGAACAAATTCCTGTTAAGCAATTTGTGTTCAACGGTACCTACAATCCGAATAAAGGCATAGAGAAATTATTCCAAACTGCTTTAGACCGGAAATTCCCGATGCTTGCCGGGGAACAAAGCGGATGGATCCAGATCGATCCTGTGACCCGACTGCGGGTTCTGTATCCTTTTTCAGAAACAGTAGAACAAGCCGAGTTTGTGAAGGAACAAAATGAGTATTCTGTCGTGCTCATGCTGGAAATGATGGGAACGAAGTGGCTTTTTACAGGAGACATGGGAAAAGAATCAGAGCTGGCGCTTCTGGGTCGTTTGAAAGAGAACAAAGAGGAGCCGGACCGTCTCGATGTTATGAAAATAGCGCACCACGGCAGCAAATACTCTACTTCGCAGGAATGGCTGGATTATTGGCAGCCCCGAACGGCTGTAATTTCAGTAGGAGCAGGAAATCTATACGGTCATCCTGCACCCGATGTCATGGAGCGGTTAAGAAATAGGGGCACGCATGTACTTCGAACGGACCTGATGGGTGAAGTGCAGTTGGAAGTGCGCAAAGATGGGTTATTTGCGCGTACGAAAATCAAGGAAGCAGACTGACAAGATCTCGTCTTTCCTTAACGATTTATGATTTGGCTTCCGGGGGCTTCGATTGCTGCTGAGCCGTTTCGTTTTGCTGCTTCCATGGCGGGTCTCCGTTTTTGTGAAGGAGTTGATTAATCAGATAAGTGCCGAGTGGTACAACAAACGAAAGGATTGTACAGATCAACACCAATCCGGAAGGCATTAAGCCTAAAAAAGTTGACCACATGGCTGATTACTCCTTTGTTGATTCGAAAATATTGCCAATACGGCGGATAATCACTTTGGTCTGCACGTCGACCTCTGCTTGAGCAAACAAATTCTCTCCGGTATCCCAATTTTCCGCAATCGGCTTCCACATTTTATAATGATCCTGGAATAAATAAGGGCCGAGGCCTAAAGCGTCTTTTTTGTAGGTATGCTGCAATTTTTTGATCGTCTTATTGGTTGTGGAGGTCAATTTGTCTTCCAAGCTTTTCTCAAGCGCTTCTACGGTTTTTCCATCAGAAGGATCGATGTTGGTGATGGATTTGTCCAAAGTGCCTTCGGCAATGATTTTAATCGTAAATTTCATATGTCCCGGACTCGTTTGTTGGACGTAAAACTTCCTGTTTGAGCGTTCCACTTTAAAGGCTACGACTTGATCATCGATGTTGGATTCAACGATTCCGCCCTTCACTCGCTTCGTAATAAAGTTTAATCCTTGCGTTTCTTCACCCGTAAGGAAGCCGAGCAACTGCTTGGTTGTTCCATCGAATAAGGCGCTTCCATTCAGGGTCACACCTCCGCCTTCCTTTTTAATGGTTTGTAGAACAAAGCTTTCATTTTTGATTAAAAATTCATGCACATCGCCAATCCTTGATTCAGGAAGCATGAAATTCGTTTTTTGATAGTTTTTGGCGATAGAGGAGATATAATCAATTGGCGTTGATTCATTGTTTGGGTATATGCCGAGGATATCCGAGGCTTTCCCTTCCGCGATTAAAATTTGAACGCCGCGCCGCATTTCGCTATTTCGCAGAAAAAAATCAAGCACATTGGGGAGGTTGGCTTTGTTTTTCGCCACATCACTAGAAATGATGATGATTCTCAAGTGTTCAAAATAAGGAGATCGGCTTGTTTTTCCTGATATTCTGGCGGCTACAGCCGGCATCGAGTTTTCTGTTGTCGAGATATTGAAATAAGCCTGTCCGGCATGGGGATTCATGCTGTTGCCTTGTCCGGTAGTACTTCCGCTGCTTTGTTTTAGTCCGCCAGGCACTATCATTTGGTAGGTACCTTTGTATAGATTTTTTCCGTTATCCCCCTCCGGTTTGTCGATGGCGACTCCAACAACGAAGCCGCGTTGATTAATTTCCACACGGTCCCAGCATCCTGTCAGCAGCGACAATGAGCAACCGAGATATAGTGTGGCGAGTATCTTTCTAGGAAGCATCGCTCTTCACTCCTCGAAGCTTGGCAACTACATGTATGAGAATTGGAAACAGAATACTCACCACAATTCCTTCGTAACTGATGAAGGAGCTCATTTTACTAAAATCAGATAAATTTTTCGGATACATACACATTAAATAGATGATCGGGCTAAGAACGAATACCCATGTCTTGTGTTTTGGTTTGGGGAACAAAGAGCGAAGTCCATAAATCGTACAATCATAGGCCATGACAGTAGTCGTAAAGACAGCCATGATCCAAATCGTAAAAAAGATGGATTCGAACCGTTCAAAGAATTCGCCAGGGATCTGCATTTCCTTAGCAAGCTCTACAGCTGGATAAGTGATTTCCGGCAGTGCGAGCTGTGAAAAAACACCTACGCAGACAAGATAGATGGCCGTATATAACACGAGAGGGATAAGTACACCGATGGCTACAGCTTTTGGGGCATCTTTCGGTCGGTTCATTATCGTAATATAGAACAGGACGACTTCAAAACCCAAAAGCGAAAAAGCGGTCGTTTTCGTTGCAGCGGCTAACGATTTCCAGTTCGTCGTATAAAAAGGTTTCAGTTCTTTTATATCGACCATACCCAGGCTAAAGAGAAGAACGAGCACTGTGACCAATAGTACGATCGGTATAAATAAGATGTTTAAACGAATGAGTCCTACGCGGCTGCCGCTAACGGCATACACGTTTACCATTAAGAAAGCAAAGGCAATGACCTCTACAGGCGTTGTTTCAAATAAGTATTGTTTAGCAATATTGGCGATAGCCCTGACTTCATAAGCGCAAAAGGAAAGAAAATAAAGCGATAGCAATAAAACGGCAGCGAAGGCAAGGGGCTTTGTGATCGCAGCAGAAGCATAGACGTAGTAGCCTTGGCTGCTGAAATGTGTCGCTATTTTGGCGAGTATCCAAGCGACCCCGATGGCAAGCATGCCTGCTGCGAACATAGATATCCAACCGTCCGAGCCATTGACTGTTTTTGCTAACTCACGTGGGAGCATCAGAATGCCAACCCCGATAATCATCGAAGTCACGGTAATGGAAATATCTAATGAACTGATCTCTTTATCCCCGTATTCAAAAGACTTCATTCTTTATTTCTCCTTGGTTTTCATTCTGTCATCATTGTTGGTTTGAAGCATTTGAGGCCGCTTCTTCATGAAGTGAAGAGGAGCACGCAAGACGAGATCTTTCCAGTCGCGAATGAACATAGGTGCAAACGGTGTGGAGTACGGGATTCCAAAGCTTTTGAGATTAACGATATGGATGTTGATCATGATATAAGCCAGAATGACACCATACAATCCAAGGAATGCCGCGAACAGCATGATGCCGAACCGCATGACGCGCAAGGAAATGGCAAATGAGTAGGATGGTAAAGAGAAAGAGGAAATGGCTGTGACAGCAACGACGATAACCATAACTGGACTTACCATACCGGCAGCTACCGCGGATTCTCCAATAACTAGACCTCCTACGATCCCAATCGTTTGTCCAATGGGTTTAGGAAGACGCAGTCCTGCTTCTCGAAGCAGCTCCAATGTGAATTCCATAACGAATGCTTCAATAACAGCTGGAAATGGCACACCTTCCCGCGCTCCCGCGATAGAAAAGGCAAGCTTGGACGGAATCATCCCGTGATGAAACTCAAGTAATGCAATATAGAGCGAAGGCAGGAAGGTAGCAATAAAGGCTGATATCAGCCGCAGTATCCGAGTCAACGTGGAGATCAGCCAGTTTTGATAGTAATCCTCAGGTGATTGTAAGCTGGAGGAAAACGTAATCGGCAAAATGAGGGCGAATGGATCACCGTCAACTAGAATGGCTACGCGACCTTGGAGGAGAGCGCCGGATACTTTATCAGGCCGTTCTGTATTCAAAATGACAGGAAAAGGGCTCAGAAAGCTATCTGTGATCCATTGCTCCAAATAACCGGAACCTTCAATATCATCCATATCAATACTATTGATGCGCCGCACAACTTCCTTTACCAGATCCGGATGGACGATATCGGCAATATACGTGACGATAACTTTTCTTCTAGCTCTTCGGCCGATTTGAAAAGTGTCAAAAACAAGATTGGTTTCTTTTATACGTCTTCTAAGGAGCGCGGTATTTGTTCGTAAATCTTCGGTGAAACCGATCCGCGGTCCGCGAATGATGGATTCCGTCTGCGGTTCCTCAATGCCTCGGGATTTCCAGCCACTGCTCGTAACAATAATGTATTGAGACAGATTATCCAGTAAAATCAATGTGTTTCCGGAAAGGATCTCTAAAAGTGCCTCGTCTAGAAGCTCACCGGTTTCGATTTCGAAGCTAGTTAAAACCTGCTGCGTTAAGATGTTCAAAAGTTCCAGGGCTGAGCCTACAGGTTGTAAGGCGGAATGAAGCATCGGATTAATGAGCTGCTCGTTAACGAGTGTTGTATCTACAAGGCCATCAATACAGACAATTGCGCAAGGATACTCTTCCTGGCCAACCGTAAACTGTCTGATAATGAGGTCGCTAGGCTGATGAAGCAGCGTTCTGATTGTATTTAAGTTATCTTGCAGGGTTGGTAGCATGACTTTGGTTTGGTCTGATGAGGATGGTTTTACTGCTTGAGAGTACATTATGCTGCTGTGAGACATGCGTCTTCTTCCGAATAATTGTTTGAACACGGCAAGCCCTCCGCTTATAAGTAGCTTCTCAGTAATATTTACCACTTTAGTCAGAAATAAACGGTTTTTTGTAAGGTACTACGCAAACATAGTACTTTCCGAATGATGGAAAAGGTTTAGAATGAATAGTAATTTGACCGAAATCAGAAAGGGGAATGAACAAATTCATCCAAATGGATTAAACTAACACGCTTCTATTACGTCTAAGTTGTGTATTTATTCACGAAAGTTTGTTATTCTGGAAGTTGCAAACAGCCTTTATATTTTTTATTCTAAAAATACTGCAACATTATGAGACGTTGCTGCGTCTGTAAGATTGCAAGAGGGAGGGATCCCAGTGGTAGCACCCGAACTGGTTAAAAGAGCTCAGGCCGGTGATCGTGATGCACTCATTACCCTATTGCGAGAAATTGAGTCTCACGTCTATCGAACCGCTTATTATATTTTGAATAATGAACAAGATGCCCTTGATGCTTCACAGGAGGCGCTCCTTCGGATTTATACCAAAATCAACTCATACGAAGAAAAAGCGTTGTTTAAGACGTGGGTGCAGCGGATTGTAACGAACATCTGCATCGATAAATTTCGCAAGGCGAAACCTACGGTTTCTATTGATGAGCATGATATGACGTTTACTGCAGAGCAAAATGTTGAATATGAAATTATGTCTGGCTATTTAGCCAAAGATATTCGAGAAGCAATCGATAAGCTTCCCGAGCACCATCGGTCTGTTGTTGTTCTCCGTTATTTGCAGGACTTTTCGTATCATGAAATTGCCGAATCGTTAAATTTACCGCTAAATACGGTGAAGTCTTACTTATTTCGAGCTAGACAACAGTTACAATTGTTGCTCCAAGATTATCAGAAAGGAGGTGTTCGGGGATGAATTGTCAAGAGGTGATGGAACTTATGCAAAGGCAGCTGGATGGAGATTTGAACTCGCAAGAGGAAGATGAGCTCCATGCTCATTTAGCCTATTGTCTAGACTGTGTACAAGTGTTTGAACGTTTACAAAGATTGTCGGGTGAACTCGCCCAATTACCGAAGGTAGTCCCTCCATACAGCTTGGTCGATGCCATTCTGCCGCAGCTAGATGAGATTGATAAAGGTGCCGCGGCGTCCATTACCGACAAGGCAGCTGTCTTTAACGCAGAAGTTAGCCATATCGAACAAGGACAGCGCAAGAAACTCCCTTGGACACGCCGATTAGGATCGCAGTTCTCTTGGAAATTTGCAAGTGGCGTAGTTGCCGCGGGTCTCATTATTGGATTCTTTGCTTTTAACATGAAGCATCCTGTGATGGATAATGCTGATGGTTTGCTGCCAATGGCAGCATCCAATCAAGAGGCTGGTCATCAGGAAGCTGCTGCCCCAGACCTGAAGATGAATCGAGAAGTTCAGAATCAGATGAAAGGTACAGGTAGTCCTGGCGCTACCGAGTCACCTGCGCCAAGCGATGCTGTTTCTGGTTCTGCACCGGCAGCGGGGCAGAAGTCCCCATCTGCGGGGTCTAATGTAGCTGAACCGCAGGATACAACGAATGCACCACTTGAAAAGCCGGGAACGATTAGTCCGTCGACATCGGTGGACTCCAAAGATACGACTCCCACGGTCCCTTCAACTTCGGAGCCTGCACGAATGAAAGATTCAGGTACAACTGGCGGAAATGAGCAGAAATCTGCAGACCAGAATCAAGTGAGTCCGAATCCGGCGCCAGTTGCTCCCACTAAAGCTGATAATGATCAGAAGGCAGCAACAATACAGCCATCACCAACTCCTTCACCTACCCCATCCGCAAAAAAAGGGATTGAGAGAGATTCGGGGGCAGGTATGTTTGCGATGACTGTACCGGTCACGGATAATTTTATGAAGTCAGCGACAGGGGCGTTAACGGCGGCAGTTGAAGATCATCACGTCGTGATCCGTAATAGTGAAACTTTGGAGATTATTTTCGAGTCCAAGCAAGTGTGGAAGCCGGAGGATCAGATCACATTGGTCGAGTGGTCCAAGGATGACAAATTCTTTTATCAAGTGCAAAGCGGGGGCACCCTTCATACCATTCGCGTTGATGTGAAGCTCAAAACGGAAGTATCTCCGTAAAAAGCTTTAAAATGAGCGCACCATTAGAGGGGCTCTTGCGTATGTTATACAAAAGGGAAGCGAAAGTATGCTAGGGGGTTCGCCCACACGGTCTAAGGTTTCTAGAGCCTTTAACCGGTGTTTAAATAGACAGACAAAGGGATTACTTCAAGGTCGGAGGACTTTGACGTAATCCCTTTGTTGTTGGTAAAATGAAGGCGAGGAGTGAACGCCAGCTATGGACGCAAAGAGAGCATTGAAAGATATACAAGCAGGGCGGCAAGCACCCGTGTATTTGTGCTACGGTCCTGAGAAATATAAAATGAGAGAGTTTATTCAGGTGTTAACAGATTCGCTTATTGAGCCGGAACATAAGGAATTTGCTGTGAGTAAATTCGATTTAAGCGAAATCTCGCTTTCATCCGTACTTGAAGATGCGGAGACGCTTCCATTCATGGTACCTAAAAAGCTAGTCATCGCCAAAAACGCGCTGTTTTTTACAGGGGCCAAGGAAAGCACCAAAATTGAGCATCAATTAGACCGTCTAACCGATTATTTAAAATCGCCTGCTGAGCACACTGTCGTGGTGTTTACTGTAGACGCGGATAAATTAGACGAGCGCAAAAAAATCGTTAAAGCGCTCAAAGACATGGAGGCGGCTGTTCCCTTCTTGTCCCTAAGCCCAGAAGAGCTGCAGCAATGGGTGGCTGCTAGAGCGCGTCAGCGGGGGTTCTCGTTTACCGGGGAAGCTACGGACCAACTGATTCTATACACAGGCGGTAATTTGCAATCACTATCCGCAGAAATCGAGAAGATCTCCTTATATGTGGGGGCTGGGAGCGAGGCAACCACAGATGTTATTGATCAGCTTGTCGCTCGAAGCACGGAGCAGAACGTTTTTATACTAATTGAAGACATTGTGAACGTAAGGCTGGATCGTGCCTTTGTTATTTTAGAAGAACTGCTGAAACAACGGGAAGAGCCTATTAAAATAGCCGCGCTTATTGCAAGGCAGTTTCGCATTATGCTGCAGGTGAAAGAGCTTAGCAAGCAAGGTTACTCCCAGCAGCAAATGGCTTCTCAGATCGGACTGCATCCCTTCGCGGTGAAGGTGGCTGAAGGTCAAGCGCGGAAATACAATATTGAGAAACTGAGCGATATCATGTCCCAGCTGGCTGATCTTGATTTCCAGATGAAGACCGGGAAAATTGATAAAGTGCTAGGGTTAGAACTGTTCCTTCTTAGGTTAGCCGCCTAAGAAGGTTTTTTGTTAAACGGAAAAAAGCCCAATTCTCGGAAGAGAACTGAGCTTTTGCTTTATGTCCTGTATTACGCTTGGGCCGTAAGAGCGTTCAGCTTTTTAGCCAGACGGGACTTCTTGCGGTTAGCGGCATTTTTATGAATTAAACCTTTAGAAGCTGCTTTATCTAACTTCTTGGAAGCGTTAATTAGAGCTTCTGGGCTTACAGCTGTTTCGAAAGCTTTCACAGCAGTACGCAGAGCGGACTTTTGGGAAGCGTTACGAAGACGGCGCTTTTCGCTAACTTTTACTCGTTTAATAGCGGATTTAATGTTTGGCATGAAATTCACCTCCTACTTACAAAACACGGTTCAACGTTACATTTGTATGTTTGCTGACAACTTTAAGTATTCTACCATGCAACTATTGAAAATGCAAGACCTGTCAATAGGTTTTCAGTGGCTTTTCCATTTGCATAACGGCCTCAAATTCGTCACACACTAAGAGATGCAAAGCACCTCAGAAAGGGGAACTTCTATGGACTTAAGCTCTTTTACAACCCATACGGATCTTGCGCTGGATGCAAGGGATATGGTTCATGCAGCGAATCAAGGGCAGCCGATACCTGGTATTGAACAGGAGTCGACTCGTGAAAATGGGATACGCGTTACCAAAATTAATGTCAAAAATGAAGAAGGCTCCAAAGCCCTTGGCAAACTCCTAGGTCATTATATAACAATAGAAGTTCCTGCACTTCGCGAAAAAGACAGCCAATTGCAGGACCGTGTAGCTACGAAGCTGGCCCAAGAATTCGAGCAGTTTTTGCGGGACATAGGAATTCCTCAGAATGCCAAAGCGCTTATTATTGGGCTCGGCAACTCCAACGTCACTCCTGATGCGCTCGGCCCACTTGTAGTTGACAATATCATGGTTACACGTCACTACTTTGAATTGATGCCGGAAGATGTGAGTCCAGGTTATCGCCCTGTCAGTGCGGTGGCTCCTGGGGTGCTTGGGACAACGGGGATTGAAAGCAGTGATATCGTGCTCGGGATTGTTGAAAAATCCAAACCTGATTTCATCATTGCGATCGATGCATTGGCTTCCAGATCACTCGATCGTGTCAATACGACCATCCAAATTGCCGATACAGGCATTCATCCGGGCTCCGGTATCGGCAATAAGCGCAAAGGGTTAACAAAGGAGAATCTTGGCATACCTGTAGTGGCCATTGGCGTACCAACGGTTGTGTATGCTTCGACCATTGTCAATAACGCCTTCGACCTCATGCAAAAGCATTTTAGCGAACAGACGTCCAATACAGGACAAATACTTGGGCTGCTGGACAATATTCACGAGGAGGAGCGCCTTCAGCTCGTCAAAGAAGTGCTAAACCCTGTCGGCCACGATTTGTTAGTTACTCCGAAGGAAATTGACCAGTTTATTGAGGACATCGCCAATATTATCGCCAGCGGTTTGAATGCGGCACTGCATGATGCAGTTGGCGTTGAGAATGTAGCGGCTTATACGCACTGAACATACCAGAACTGTCTCTGCGATATTCTTCGTAGAACAGTTCTTTCTTTTGCCCATTGTTAGCTCGATCTGGAAGGAAAAAGATGGCAGGTGTCGAAGTAACAGACAATCACCTTAAAATAAGGAAGTGATACTGTGAGCAGCACACAGCTGGCAAAGCTATTCATTGGGTCGTCTGCTGAAAGCATTGAAGTAGCAGAGGCTTTGCAGTCAAATCTCCATTTTTCCTGTGATGTCACGGTTTGGAGTCAGTTGCTATTCCCGCCTTCACATACAACGTTAGCCCCGCTAATTAAGCAGGCTCAAGCAAGTGATTTCGCTATCTTTGTTTTTCAACCAAATGATTTAACGCTTTTGAGAGATTCGGTTGTCAGCACCGTCCGCGATAACGTTATCCTGGAGCTGGGATTATTCATCGGGCAAATCGGCTTAGAAAGAACCTATTTTCTCATCCCGGAAAAAGAAGACTTACATATTGCCACAGACCTCTTGGGATTGACACCGCTTACCTATAAAGCAAATCATCCATCCGGCTTGATGGCGGGACTTGGACCGGCGACATACACCGTGAAACGAATGCTGAAAGAGTTAGGATTGAGAATCAAATGAAACCTAAAATGTTTATTGGTTGTTCACCTGCAAGTCTACTTTGGGCGGAATTCTATCAATCGCAGCTAGCTTCGGCGGCTGATGTCACCGTTATTAACCAGGGTGTACTGACGGCATCGCAGCATAAATTAAAGATGCTCAAAAAGCATATTGAAGAAACGGATTTTGCACTGCTGATTCTGACGCGCGAGGACATGCAGCATAAGGTGACTTATGCCAATCTCTTGGTACTCATCGGTCTATGTATTGGTGAGCTAGGGCACAGCAGAACATTTATTGTGATGTCGAGCGACGGTGTACTGCCGGAATACCTCGAAGGCTATAACCCGCTGCGGGTCGATGACACGCAAATCAATCGAGAGATCGGGGAGTTGGCAGGCCCTCATCTTTATCCAATGAAAAGCAGCATTGCTGCACATAAGAAACGTATGAAACCATCGGATATGAAAAAAAATGATGCCATTCGCAGTTTCCTCTTTGATGCACTGGACTCGCTGAGCGTCTCAAACGTGGATTATGACCGCGTTCTAGACAAATTCCATAAGACATTTGATACCAATTGTGGTATAATTGAGCTTCAAGAAGTGACGGCTGCAACGTTGTTTGAGCTTCTTGATGACGGAGTTACTTTACAGCAGTTTGGCCGTGCGGGACAGGTCAGCAACAATCACAGCTTTCATGTGAATGACCCTACCAGCTATCTAGCGGAATGTTACCGCGGCAAAGATACGAACATCTACCTCGGGCGAGCCAAGGACAAAGAAGATGGCGAGTTTGAATATATATATTGCGTAAAGCTGCATCCAACCATCGTTTCTTCCATACATTTCAAAACAAGAGCGGATATTCCGCAGCGCAATCATCATCAAGTTATGATGGAGTTATCGGAAAGAAACGCGAAGCTCGTGTCTTCACTCAAATCCATTGTGAAAGGAAGGATTCTCTATGCTGAAGCACATGAAGAAAGTTCGTAACCGACTAACCGCCAAACATGCACACAAAGCTACCGATAAAACCAAACTATATAACGGCCCCACTGTTCTTAACAAACCAAGCGGAATAACCATCGTAGCCAAAGGATCGTTCGATTTCGAATCCCTGGCTTAACTTTATATGGAACATCCAAGAACCCCTGATGGGGTTCTTTTTATATTATTTGAGCGTTCACCCCATGAAATTTGATGCTATTGCTTGAGCGAATTCTCCCCAACCTGTTATCTCCTTCTATCAAAAAAATCTATCGTTTAGGGTTCTATCGACGGGGCTCGTTTCATAGATTGAATTAAGATAGTTTAGGAGGAATCAGACTATGAAATGGACTTCAGCCACTCTCAATCTCAGCCACGTCCGAAAAACCTTTCAAAGCGCCAGTTCCGTCGGAAAAACGTTCTTTATTCTAAGCGCAGCAACATTAGCCATTTTTGTTTTAGTTGGCGTAGGGGGCTATCTGCAGAATAAAGTCATAACGACCTCGCCGGTCTCGTCGATGAAAAGTTTAGCCGCATCTGTCACGAATCAGTTTTTTATCGATATGCTTGGCATGGAAGTGCCTCATCTAAATAAAGACCAGAAGAAATTTACGTTCTCTCAGCATAATGTCTTCCATTTTGCTTTCCAGTTCCTGACGGACATTAATCCAAGCGATCCGAAAAGTTTGGTGGCCAGCGAAGTTCCAGGTATGGATGCCAACAAGTCAACCGTCCTGGTCAAAGGAAGCGAAGCGAACCCGAGCGATCCTGTCGATTACAATCCCGTCTCCACGGATCTGGAAGCAGAGGCCAAGAATCCTCCGAGCCCAACGCCCGAACCCATACCAACAGGTACTACAACGCCAACTGTGAGTCAAACAGGTCAGCCGCCCAAATCAGCAGGTGACAATGTAGCTTTCATTTACCAAACACATAGCAATGAATCTTTTCTGCCTGAACTCAAGGGAGTTACGGATCCGGACAAAGCTTATAGCGATAAAGTCAATATTATTTCCGTCGGCCAACGGCTGGCGCAGAATCTGGAAAAAGACGGAATCGGAGCAGTTCATTCACAAACCATTTATCCAAGCACGGTTAAAAATTTCGAATATCCATACTCTTATAAATATTCCTTGAAAACATTGCAGGAAGCAGCCGCCCAGCATCCGGATCTACAGTATTATTTCGATCTCCATCGCGATTCCGCGGCTCGCAATAAAACAACCGTTACGATTGACGGCAAGGATTACGCACAGGTGTATTTCATCATCGGCGGAAAGAATCCAAACTGGAAAAAGAATGAGGAGTTCGCCAATAAGATTCATCAAGTTTTAGAAGCCAAACATCCTGGGATCTCCAAAGGGATCCATGCGAAGGAAGCTAGTGAAGGCAATGGATTGTATAATCAGAACTTTTCGCCAAACAACATATTGATTGAGGTAGGCGGTCCCTACAATTCATTGGAGGAGTGCTACCGAACAACAGATTGGCTGGCCGATGCCATTTCAGAAGTGATTTTGAATGCGAAGAAAGTTGACGCCCCGGCTGCAAGTCCCAAGCAATCTTAAATAATTTGAGGGAATGAAGAAGCTTAGAGGCAACATTATGAAAATTAAAGGAGGCTTTATCATGAAGCTGAGGCACTTTTATATCAAGGTGAGCTTGTTCGGATTGCTGCTGCTGTTCTGCATTTTATTCGGTGTCAGCTTAGCGTCCAGCGGGATGGAACGAATTCAAGGTCCTCAGCCTTCTGCGAAAGCCGCCGCTCAAGAGCCCGTGAAGCCAGCAGGGAATGGGACAGTTGCTGCTGCAAGTGCCGGTAAGGCAAACCCGTCTCCAACCCCCAATGGTGATGCTAGAGCTAAAGCAAATGCAGGTTCGAACGCGAAACCTGAAACCGAAAAGAAACCGGATCCCGTAGCCGACCACGACAACTCTCTGAATCATGTGGGAAATAAACTCGGAGACCTGCTGCAAATCGCATCGCATCATGGAATTAAGTTGTTCGTGTCGATATTTGACGCCATATTGGGCAAAGGATAAGGGTGTACATTGCTGCAACTTCCCACAACTGCTATAATGAAAATTATTTGCATGTTGTGGGGGTTATTACGTTAGCATGACTGACATTCGCGAAAGACAATCAAGAATTCGAAACTTTTCTATCATCGCTCATATCGATCACGGCAAATCAACACTTGCTGACCGAATTTTGGAATATACAGGTGCTCTGTCGACCCGTGAGATGCAGGAGCAAGTACTTGACCAAATGGATCTGGAGCGGGAACGCGGGATTACAATCAAGCTGCAAGCGGTAAGACTGAATTATCGGGCAGATGACGGCATTGATTATATCCTTAATCTGATTGATACACCAGGACACGTCGACTTTACTTATGAAGTATCCCGAAGCCTTGCGGCTTGCGAAGGAGCTTTGCTGGTTGTAGACGCTGCACAGGGAATTGAAGCTCAAACGCTGGCTAACGTATATCTGGCGCTTGAAAATAACTTGGAAATTTTACCCGTTATTAATAAAATCGATTTGCCAAGCGCTGATCCCGATAAAGTGAAGCAGGAAATCGAGGACGTGATCGGGCTTGATGCTAGTGAAGCAGTACACGCATCTGCGAAAGCAGGCATTGGCATTAAGGAAATCATCGAGCAAGTTTGTCAGAAGGTGCCGGCACCACAGGGCAATCCAGACAATCCGCTCAAAGCGTTGATTTTCGACTCTCACTATGACGCATACAAAGGTGTTATTGTTTATGTGCGTGTTGTAGACGGTTCGATCAAGGCAGGCTCCAAAATCAAGATGATGGCGACCAACAAAACGTTCGAAGTCATCGAGGTTGGCGCGTTCAAGCCAAGAATGTCCTCGGTTCCATCGCTGGAAGTCGGAGATGTTGGATTTATCGTTGCCGGTATCAAAAATGTCGGAGACACGCGCGTCGGGGACACGGTAACCGAAGCGGATCGCCAAGCGCCAGAGCCGCTGCCAGGCTACCGACGCATTAACCCGATGGTTTTCTGTGGATTGTATCCAATAGAAACAACGGATTACAATGATTTGCGTGAAGCTCTGCAGAAATTGGAACTCAATGACGCATCACTCCGTTTCGAACCTGAAACATCGACAGCGTTAGGATTTGGCTTCCGCTGCGGTTTCTTGGGACTGCTGCACATGGAAATCATTCAGGAACGTATTGAACGTGAGTTCAATATTCCGCTGATCACGACGGCGCCAAGCGTTATCTACCGCATCACATTAACGAACGGCGATGTGATGGACATTGATAACCCATCGAACTATCCGGATCCACAGCGTATCGATTTCGTTGAAGAGCCGTATGTCAAAGCTTCCGTCATTGTGCCGAATGATTATGTAGGCACGATCATGGAGCTATGCCAAGGCAAACGCGGCGAATACTTGAACATGGAGTACTTGGATTCGAACCGCGTCACATTGACTTACGACATCCCATTGTCCGAGATCGTTTATGACTTCTTTGATATGTTGAAATCCAGAACCAAAGGCTACGCGTCCTTTGATTATGAATTGTCCGGATACAAGAAGTCGAATCTCGTGAAAATGGACATTTTGCTCAATTCTGAGCAGGTCGATGCGCTTTCTTTCATTGTTCACCGTGATACCGCATATAACCGCGGCAAAATCATTTGCGACAAATTGAAGGATTTGATTCCTCGTCAAATGTTCGAGGTGCCGATTCAAGCGGCAATCGGACAAAAGATCGTAGCTCGTGAAACCGTTAAAGCCATGCGGAAAAACGTCCTTGCCAAGTGTTACGGCGGTGACATTTCGCGTAAACGGAAATTGCTCGACAAGCAAAAAGAAGGTAAAAAGCGCATGAAGCAGGTCGGCAGCGTGGAAGTGCCGCAAGAGGCGTTCATGGCTGTACTCAAAATAGACGAATAGTTTGCAGTGAATAAGAAGCTGGGGTGGCAGAGTACTCTGCCCCTTGGCTTCTTATCAGTTGATAACCTAGACAAACGCGCTCGTCCATCAGGACGGCGAATTCGGATGTCTAGGATAGAAAGGAAATACCCCTATGTTAGTTACTTATGCAGCTCCAACCGCTGTGTACATTCATATCCCGTTTTGCACAAATAAATGCCATTATTGCGATTTTAACTCCTACGTGCTCAAAGGCCAGCCTGTGATGGAGTATTTAGATGCGCTGGAACGTGAAATGGAGCTTACTGTAAAAAATAACCCGCCGGCCAAAGTAGAAACAATCTTCGTAGGTGGAGGAACACCGACGGTTTTGCTTCCTGATCAAATGGAACGATTCTTGCGGATGGTCCGGACTTATTTTCCGGCTGACGCGGCAGAAGTCGAATTCTCGATGGAAGCGAATCCGGGAACAACGGATGAAGATAAGCTTGCGGTTATGAAAGAAGGCGGCGTCAACCGGATAAGCTTCGGCGTGCAGTCATTTAACAATGATCTGCTTGCGGCGATTGGCCGTATTCATAATACAGATGATGTGCATAGAAGCATTGAGAATGCCAAAAAGCTTGGGTTTAACAATTTGTCTATCGATTTAATGTTTGGTTTGCCGAAACAAACCGTCGAGATCATGCAAGCGACCTTGGATGAAGCTTTATCGCTCGATCTACAGCATTACTCCATCTACAGTTTAAAAGTGGAAGAAAATACGTTGTTCCATACGTTGTTCAACAAAAATCAGCTGCCGCTGCCAAGTGAAGATGAAGAGGTCGATATGTATGAGCTCATCATGAAGCGTTTGGAAGCAGCAGGTTACAAGCAATATGAGATTAGCAACTTTGCGAAGCCAGGGCGAGAAAGCAGGCACAATACGATGTATTGGCGTAATCGCTCTTACTATGGGCTTGGCGCAGGCGCGCATGGTTATATGAATAGGCAGCGTCATGTTAATGTGAAAGGAATTCAGCCATACATTGATGCCACTAAAGTCGGTTTGCCAATCATGGAACAATTTGAAGTTACGCGGCAAGAAGCGATGGAGGATTTCATGATGGTCGGCTTGCGTTTGTTGGAAGGCGTTCGGAATGTCGACTTCCAAGATCAGTTTGGAGATACGATTGAAGCGCATTTCGGAGAAACAATTAAAGGCTGGGAACAGAAAAAATTGCTGGAGCGAACGCCAGACGGGTATCGATTATCCAAACACGGCATATTGCTGGGCAATGAAGTGTTTGCTTCCTTCTTAACTTAGGCCCTTCTTGGACTTAACCCGGCGTCGGGCAAAAAATCCCTTGTGCAAATATACGGTATGTTGTATATTTATACATGAATCCACAAGCGTTACAGCAGTTTGGCTGTGAGGACGCTAGCGTGGGTTTTGTGCATTTTTGTTGCGATTGGTGGGATGACAGTGAATTCATCAACTACAGTGTCCGTTAGGAAAGCATCGATCATCGATATCGAGAAGCTTTATGAAATTATACAAGGCTATGCGAAGCAGGGCATTATGCTGCCGCGTACCAAGGAAATGCTGGAGGAGCAAATTGACTCTTTCGTCGTTGCCGAGCATGATGGTACGTTAATAGGCTGCGGCTCCCTTACAAGGCTTGGACCAGATCTTGTCGAGATTCGCTCGCTAGGTATGACGCCAGGCTTCAAAGGGCAAGGAATTGGCGGCAAGCTTGTTGATTTCTTGGTTGAAGAAGCAAGAAGCCAAGGCATTGTGAAAGTAATGGCGCTAACGTATGAAGTTGCTTTTTTTCAAAAAAATGGTTTTACCCTTGTACCAAAAGAGATTTTTCCGGAGAAGGTTTGGAAAGATTGTATGCATTGCAAAAAACAGTATTGCTGCGATGAAATCGCGGTACTCAAACGATTGGATTGACTTGACAACAGACCTTAGGGTCTGTTATTTTTGTATTAGGATTTAGCACTCACTAAATACGAGTGCTAACGAAAGTGATCATAGAACGATTGTGAAGAGGAGGGGTACTTGATGTTGACGGATCGGCAACGCATGATTTTAAGTGCTATCATAGATGATTATGTTCGTTCAGCAGAGCCAATTGGTTCAAGAAGTATTTCGAAACGAGGCAATGTCGGATTTAGCCCGGCAACGATTCGTAACGAAATGTCCGATCTCGAAGAGATGGGTTACTTGGAGCAGCCCCATACGTCCGCAGGCCGTATACCCTCGCACAAAGGTTATCGTTACTATGTCGATCATCTGCTCCAGCATGGGACTTTGCATGAGAATGATTTGAATTCAATGAAGGGCACTTTTGCTCAGCGCATTCAAGAGATGGAAGGCGTTATCCAGCATGTCGCCGGTGTACTGTCCTCCTTGACGAATTATACATCGATTGTGCTCGGGCCTGAGGTATTCAGTACGACGCTGAAGCATTTGCAGATCATCCCACTAACTGAGACGACTGCTGTTGCCATCATCGTTATGAATACAGGGCATGTGGAGAACAAAACGATTACGATTCCTGATGGTATTCGCATGTCCGACATCGAGAAGGTTGTCAATATTCTGAATGCCAAATTGCAGAATGTGCCGCTGATCCAGTTTAAATCCCGACTTTATAATGAAGTTGCGAGCGAGCTGGGCAAATATGTGAATGGTTACCAGGAGCTTCTTTCGGTTGTGGAAAGTGTGCTGCAAAGTGATGAGAAGGATCGCGTGTTTCTTAGCGGTATGACCAACATGCTGACACAGCCTGAATTTAAAGATGTTGACAAGGTTAAAAGCATTTTTGATCTATTGGAAGAAGCACCTACACTTATCAAATTGTTTACTCCGACAAATGAAGGCATGGAGATCAAAATCGGTGCTGAAAATAGTATTGAAGCTATAAATAATTGCAGTTTGATTACGGCCTCCTATTCGATTGGCGGTCAGCCTCTGGGTACTATAGGCATCTTGGGGCCAACGCGAATGGAGTACGGCAGGGTCATTAGTTTAATGAATCATTTATCGAAGCAAATGGAAGACGTGCTGGGACGTTGGTACGGCAAATGAGCGGTATCAAGACAGGACACAGCGAGGGCGAAGAACGCTACTCTACATTAGTTAATAATGCAGCCGCCGTTAGGGCTATTTGTTCCGCGGTTGAGGGCACACTGGGCCCTAAGGGGCTGGATACTATGCTGGTTGGCGGACAGGGTGATGTCATCATCACCAATGATGGAGTTACCATTTTAGAGAAAATGGACGTCTCCCATCCCGCAGCCAGATTGATGATTCAAGTCGCGCGGAGCCAGCAGCGACAAATTGGCGACGGCACAACGACAGCGACGGTTCTTGCCGGGGCGCTGGTGCAGGAAGGTGTCGCGCAAGTAACGCGCGGCGTACCGGTTGCCAAGGTCGTCAGCGGGATGCTGCAAGGCATCGAGCTGGCGGTAGAAAGCCTGGAGCGCCGAAGCCGCGCGATCACGGGGCTAAACGATGAGGCGCTGAAGCGCATCGCGATCACGGCAGGCCGAGAGCAGACGGATATCGCGAGGCTCATCGTTCAAGCCGCCGAAGCGGTCGGCGAGGCGAAGCTTCGCGAAGACGGCTATCGCTTCGCTGACAGCGTGATCGCCCATGAAGAGGCGAGCAGCGAGGTCTGGACCGGCATTCTGTTGAACCAGAAGCCGATGAACCTGCATCTCGACCAAGAGCGGCGAGATGCCCGCATTCTTGTTCTGCATGATGCCTTGGAGCCTGAGGCGGTCAGCGAGGAATCGCTGGTCACCGAGGCAGGCTTCCAACGGTACATGCAGCTGAGAGAGCTTTTCCGCAGCAACCTTGCGTCGCTGCTGGAGCTTGGGGTCGGACTCATCGCCTCCGACCGCGGGGTTGACCCCGAGGCGGAACAGTTCTGCTCCGACCATGGCATCATCGTGCTGCAGCGCTTGTCCCGCAGGGACTTGCAGCACCTCAGCGAGCACACCGGCGCTAGGCCGGTGCGTCGCACGGCGCTGCGTAAGAGCGCGCCGGAGCTTGACGCGGCGCTAGGCCGCGCGGGTTATGCCGCGTACGACGAGCGCCTGGGGCGCGTACGCGTAGCGGCGGGTCACGGTGAACAGCACGTGACCGTGATCGTCGGCGCGGCGACGCGCGAAGCGGCGCATGAGCGCTCGCGCATCGCCAAGGATGCCGCTTCGGCCGTGCAAGCCGCCGTACGCGGCGGGTACTTGCCCGGAGGCGGCGCGGCGGAGATGGCGGTGGCGCATGATCTGGAACGTGTCCGCGAGACGATGAAGGGCATGGAGGGCTTCGGTGTGGCCGCTGTCGCGGGAGCACTGCGCAAGCCGCTGGCTCAGATCGTTGTCAACGCGGGTTATAATCCGCTTGAGAAGGTTGAAGAGCTGAAAGCGGCGCAGATCGCGCTGGAAACCGACAGCCTCGGAATTGATTGCGACACCGGTCAGGTTACGGATTTCGTCGAAGCCGGCATTGTAGACCCCGCAGATGTGAAAATTCACGCGTTGCAGGCTGCAGGAGAGGTTGCTGCCGCTGTACTGCGTATTCATACCGTGATTAAGATGAAGCAGCCTTTTGAAGAAGAGTAAAGCTGGGCAAACTGACGATAACGAAATTTTGTTGTATTATGTTGAGGAGGTGAAGGACAATTGAGTACTGATAACAAAACAGAAGAGCAAGACGTGAACACTACATACGCAACCGACAATGAGCAAACCGCTGAAAACCAGGAAGATGCGGCAGCTCAAGATACTCAAGCTGAAGCTTCTGCAGAAGCGAGTGAACTAGAGAAGGTGCGTGTGCAAGCCGAAGAAAACTACCAGCGTTTATTGCGCGTTCAAGCGGACTTCGACAACTTCCGCCGCCGTGCTAGAGCGGAGAAGGAAGACTTTGCTAAATATGCTTCACTTAAATTGATTGAGCAGCTTTTGCCGATTGTAGACAACTTCGATCGCGCGTTAGCGTCAAGCAAAGAGACAAAAGATTTCGACGCATTGGCAAAAGGTTTGGAAATGACGTACCGCGGAATGGATCAACTGCTGACGGCTGAAGGATTGAAGCCGATCGAAGCTGTTGGTCAGCCGTTCAACCCGGAATTCCACCAAGCTGTCATGCAAGTGGAGTCTGACGAGTACGAGGAAGGCATTGTCGTTGAGGAGCTGCAAAAAGGCTACATTCTTAAAGACAAAGTTATCCGACCAGCGATGGTGAAAGTTAGCGTTTAGATCTTATCATTTTAGAAATTAAAAATATCTCAATCTATTCAAATGTTCCCTAGGAGCAAAAGGAGGAAGCTTTAACATGAGTAAAGTTATTGGTATTGACTTAGGTACTACAAACTCTTGCGTAGCTGTTATGGAAGGCGGAGAAGCCGTCGTAATTCCTAACCCGGAAGGTAACCGTACGACGCCGTCCGTTGTAGGTTTCAAGAAAGATGGCGAGCGTGTAGTTGGTGAAACAGCAAAACGTCAAGCGATCACAAACCCGGACAAAACGGTTATTTCCATCAAACGTTACATGGGTACAAATCACAAAGAAAACATTGATGGCAAAGATTACACACCACAAGAGATCTCTGCGATCATCTTGCAAAAACTGAAATCCGACGCGGAAGCTTACCTGGGCCAAACGGTAACACAAGCGGTTATCACAGTTCCAGCTTATTTCAACGACAGCCAACGCCAAGCAACGAAAGATGCTGGTAAAATTGCCGGTCTTGAAGTACTTCGTATCGTCAATGAGCCGACAGCTGCAGCACTTGCTTACGGTTTGGAGAAAACAGAAGACCAAACGATTCTGGTTTATGACCTTGGGGGCGGTACGTTTGACGTTTCCATCCTTGAACTGGGCGATGGCTTCTTCGAAGTTAAAGCGACTAGCGGAGATAACAAACTTGGTGGGGATGACTTTGACCAAGTCGTTATCGATTACCTCGTATCCGAATTCAAAAAAGAGCAAGGTATTGATCTTAGCAAAGATAAAGCAGCGGTTCAACGTCTGAAAGATGCTGCTGAAAAAGCGAAAAAAGAGCTTTCCGGCGTACTGACAACAACGGTTTCCCTACCGTTCATTACAGTTGCTGACGGCGTACCGCAGCACTTGGAGTTAACCCTTACTCGTGCGAAGTTCGAAGAACTTTCCGCTCACTTGGTAGAAAGAACGCTTGGACCAACTCGTCAAGCTTTGCAGGATTCCGGGCTTTCCACTAGCCAAATCGACAAAGTTGTTCTTGTCGGCGGATCCACTCGTATTCCTGCGGTAGTTGAAGCGATCAAAAAATTGACAGGTAAAGAGCCTCACAAAGGCGTTAACCCGGATGAAGTTGTTGCTCTAGGTGCAGCAGTTCAAGCTGGTGTATTAACTGGTGAAGTAAAAGACGTAGTTCTTCTTGACGTAACACCACTTTCCCTTGGTATCGAAACTGCAGGCGGCGTGTTCACGAAAATGATCGATCGCAATACGACGATCCCAACAACGAAATCACAAGTGTACTCCACTTATGCAGATAACCAAACTAGCGTAGAGATTCACGTGCTTCAAGGTGAGCGCTCCATGGCTAGCGGCAACAAAACACTGGGCCGTTTCATGCTTGGTGATATTCCTCCGGCTCCTCGCGGCGTTCCGCAAATCGAAGTTAGCTTCGATATCGATGCCAATGGTATCGTGAACGTGTCCGCTTTGGATAAAGGAACTGGCAAAAGCCAAAAAATCACAATCACTTCTTCCAGCGGCTTAAGCGATGCGGAAGTTGAACAAATGGTCAAAGACGCGGAAGCTCACGCTGAAGAAGACCGCGCTCGTAAAGAGCTTGTAGAAGCTCGCAACGAAGCCGATCAACTTGTTTACTCCGTTGACAAAACGATCAAAGATCTTGGCGACAAAGTAGACCAAGGCGAGATCGATAAAGCAAATGCTGCCAAAGAGAAAGTAACAGCTGCTCTAACTGGCAACGATCTTGAAACGATCAAAGCGGCAACGGCAGAGCTTACAGAAGTGATCCAACAACTTTCTGTGAAGCTGTATGAGCAAGCTTCCGCAGCGCAAGGACCTGATGACGGTGCAGCAGGCGGAGGCGCAGGCGAAGCTCCTAAAGGCAGAGAAAATGTTGTTGACGCGGACTACGAAGTGGTTGACGAACCAAAAAAATAAACATATCCTATAGTAATGCTGGATGTGTAGAAACGAATGAGTCAAAGCCAAGGGGGTTCCCCGTGGCTTTGACTTTCCGTTTGTAGTCTTGAACATGGGAGTGGAACAATGAGTAAACGTGATTATTACGAGGTGCTTGGGGTCGGCAAGGATGCTTCGCAAGAAGACATCAAAAAGGCTTACCGTAAAATGGCGCGTCAGTATCACCCTGACGTGAATAAAGCTGCGGATGCGGAAGATAAATTCAAAGAAGCAAAAGACGCTTATGATGTGCTTAGCGATAGTCAGAAGAAAGCCCAATATGACCAGTTTGGTCATGTTGATCCGAACCAAGGGATGGGCGGCCAAGACTTCAGTGGCGGCTTTGGCGATATTTTTGATATGTTCTTTGGCGGTGGCGGTGGTAACCGTCGTAACCCGAATGCGCCGCAGCGCGGAAACGATTTGCAATATACAATGACAATTGAGTTTAAGGAAGCGATTTTCGGTAAAGAAACCGATATTCATATTCCGCGAACTGAAAATTGCGATACATGTAACGGCTCTGGCGCAAAGCCAGGAACGAAGCCGGAAACTTGCGGCGGCTGTCACGGCAGCGGTCAGCAAGAAGTTGTACAAAATACGGCGTTCGGGCGCATTGTGAATCGCCGCGTATGTACGCAATGTAATGGCTCCGGTAAAATCATCAAAGAAAAATGCGGAACATGCCATGGCGCAGGAAAAGTGAAAAAACAACGCACCATTCACATCAAGATTCCAGCTGGTGTGGACGACGGCGCACAACTTCGCGTATCAGGCGAAGGAGAAGGCGGAACTCGTGGAGGCCCATCCGGTGATCTTTACGTAGTCATTCGCGTGAAGTCCCATGAATTCTTTGAGCGTGAAGGCAATGATGTCTATTGCGAAGTGCCACTTACCTTTATGCAAGCAGCACTTGGGGATGAGATTGAAATCCCGACACTGACAGAGAAAGTGAAGCTCAAAATTCCGGCTGGCACGCAAACCGATACGTATTTCCGCTTAAAAGGAAAAGGGGTTCCGCACTTACGTGGCTTTGGTCAAGGTGACCAACACGTGAAAGTGATTGTGGTAACGCCTACGAACTTGAGCGAAGATCAGAAGGATTTGCTGCGCCAATTCGGTAAACAAACCGGTGAACATACACATGAGCAGAACCAATCGATTTTTGAACGTATGAAAAGAGCCTTTTTGGGCGACTAAATTCATATTTTTCTATAAGAACCAGAACACTCCCTTGACGTTTTCACAGATTTTGATCTGTTGAAAAGGCCAAGTGGAGTGTTTTTTGTTTGGCTGCAGGGTGCACGTTCACAGGTTGTTTACATTCAGCTAACAGTATATGAAATCTTTTACATAGCGAATACGTAACGATAACTTCCTCTTAATCTATGAAAGTTATGCTAGATGACGTGAGATACTTTATATTTGGAGGGAATACACCTTGAAAAAAAGCTTGAAACAAATCATGGGTTCCGGTCTAGCAATTTCCTTACTGGCCTTAAACGTAGCAGGCGTAGCATCAGCTGCTGAAACAACTCCGACTACCGTTCCAGCGGAGCAACCGCAATCCAAAAACCTGATCGTACTGATCGGTGACGGCATGGGTCCGGCTGAAGTGACGGCAGCAAGATACTACTCCAAAAAGTTTTTAAATAAAGACCGCTTAGAGCTTGATGGCGGATACTACGTTGGTAAAGCAACTACATACTCGCAAGCAGGTCCATACACGTCGGAATCCGGTGCTGTAACTGACTCCGCTGCAGCTGCTACGGCCTTCTCGACAGGTAACAAAACATACAATAATGCAATCAGCGTGTCTAACGGCGATGTAGCCAAACCATATGGATCGATTATCGAAGCAGCAATGAAACAAGGCAAAGCTACTGGACTTGTATCCACAGACAATATTACTGGAGCAACGCCTGCGGTATGGGCATCCCACGTTCGTCAACGCGGTAACCAAAACGCAATTGCTTCTCAATACTTAGCTAGCGGAGTAAATGTTATCTTCGGTGGCGGTAAAACGAACTTTGTAACAAAAGACGATAAAGGAAAACGTACTGACAAAAATATTATTCCTGACTATGAAGCAAAAGGCTTCAAAACAGCGTTTGATAAAGCTGGTTTAGATGCAATTCCAGCTACAGCTGACCATGCGCTTGGACTTTTCGCAATGAACGAAATTCCATACGTACTGGATCGTGATGCGAGCACACCTAGCTTGCCGCAAATGACGCAAAAAGCACTTGATATTTTATCCCAAAATAAAGATGGTTTCGTACTATTGGTTGAACAAGGACGTATCGATCACGCGGGTCACGCGAACGATCTGCCAGCCAACGTTCAAGAAATGCTGGAGCTGGATGCAACATTCAAAACATTGGTTGATTTCGCGAAAAAAGATGGGAATACTTCCGTTGTTGTCTCGGCTGACCATGAAACAGGCGGTTTGTCCTTGGGGATTAACAATGTGTACGAATTGAATGTAGATTTGTTTAATAAGGAGAAGCACTCCTACGAGTATTTGGATGCGATCTTGAAAGCAGCTCAAACAGCTGATGATGTTCGTAAAATCGTTGCTGACAACATTGGTTTCACCGATTTGTCTGACGAGGAAGTTGCATTGATTTTGAAAGGTGACGGCTCTTCTTATGGACGCGCTGGAGGTTACAACGCTGTTGTATCCAAACGCTTAGCTGTTGGCTGGACGGGACATGGACATACTGCCGTAGACGTTGGGGTATGGGCGTACGGACCGATCGCTTCTTTGGTTAAAGGCGACATCGATAATACGGACATTGCAAAAAGCGGTGCAAAAGTAATTGGCGCTGATCTGGCTGCAGCAACAAAAGAACTGCAAGATAAGTACTTGTACCCATTGTTCAAAGTAACTCGCGATAACAAAACATTGTTTACGGCGAAATCGCTTGCTGAAGCATTAGACATCCAAGTGGTTTGGGATGAAGCAACGAAATCCGTAACACTTTCCAAAGACAACCAAAAGTTGTCCGTACTAGTTGAAACTGGCGCTATTACGGAAAATGGCAGTGAAAGCACACTTGTTGGCAATGTGGACAATGGCAAGCTATACCTGCCGCTGGAAGCATTCAATAAGCTGACTGGCAAAACGATGACATGGGATTCCTTCAACGAGCGCATCGTGAAAAACTAAAAGCAAAGGCAAAGAAAGGACAGGGGATCACGCTTCCCTTGTCCTCTTTTCCTATCTTGGACCTATGAATTTGGAGGACAGCTATGATTGAGTTGAACAATATTTCAAAGTCTTTCACGATGCATGGGCAAAAGCTGCAGATCCTAAGTGTTCCTTCGTGGAGCATTGCGCAAGGGGAACGCATTGCTTTGCTCGGCCCGAGCGGAAGCGGTAAAAGCACGCTGCTGCACTTGCTCAGCGGTGTTATGGTTCCGGACGAAGGGGAAATACGTGTGAACGGCTTACCGCTGCATACGTTTTCACAAAGTAAAAGAGACCGTTTCCGTGCGGAGCATGTCGGTTATATTTTTCAAGATTTTCATTTAATTTCGTCATTGACCGCCAGGCAAAACGTCGAGCTCATTGTCCCAGATACCTGGTCGAAGAAACAGACGAAAGACCAGCTTGACGACTGGTTTGAGAGAGTCGGCTTGAAGGATCGCCAGCATCATATGCCTAATGAGCTATCGAGAGGGCAGCAGCAGAGAGCGGCCATTATTCGTGCCATCCTGACTAAGCCGCAGCTTGTGCTGGCCGATGAGCCTACAGGCAGTTTAGACTGGGAAACAGCTGGCGAGGTCATGTCGCTATTGCTGAACATTTGTGAGATGGAGAAACTCACGCTCGTTACCGTTACTCACGATTTGCATTTGGCGGAAATGTACCCGACACGTGTTCATATAGGTGAAATTAATGAGCTATCGAGGAGAAATGCCGTATGAGATTAGTGGCTTTAGTCTGGAGAAATATGCTTCACCGAAAAACACTCTCACTGCTAACCATTTTATCTGTAACGATTACGGCAGCTTTGGTTGTGTTTTTACTGCTTTGCAGCGAAGGGCTTGAGCAGGGGGCTGAGAAGGGCTACGGTCCCTTCGAGGTAACGATCGGTGCCAAAGGCAGCGCGACGCAGCTTGCTTTGAACACTTATTATCATGTAGGCGCTCCTACAGGAAATGTACCGTTTACACTGCTTAGCGAGCTTCAAAAGGATGAGTCCGTTGATCGCGCCTATGCGATGACGACGGGAGATAACTATAACGGATTTCCTATCGTAGGGATTGAACCCGGCTATTTTGCTTCCCGCTATGGAACAGAGAAGCAGATGGCGGAAGGGAAAATGTATGGGAAGCTTGGCGAGACCATAGTTGGATCTCACATTGCGAGCTCGCTAGGGCTTCATATCGGAGATAAATTCCAAGGCGCGCATGGCTTGATCAAAGGGCTGGAAGAAGCGGAAGGCGAAGATCACGAAGGTGATTCCGCTGAAGAAGAGCATCATCATAATTTTACATATACCGTAGTTGGTATCTTACCGCCATTATTCACTTCCGATGATCGAGCTGTTTTTACGACATTGGATTACGCTTGGGCTGTGCATGAAGGGCAGGATGCTGAACATCGGGAAGTTACCTCCATTCTGATCAAGCCGAAGACGCTGCTAGGTGCACAATCGATCAAAACGAAATACGGTCAAATGAACAATGTTCAAGCGATTTATACAAGCAAAGCAGTTGCTGATGTTGTGAACGTCATCGATAAAGGAACCGGGGCGCTAACGGTTGTAACGATCATCTGCATTTTGCTTGCCGCAGGCACCATCCTTCTTTCGCTTGTCGCAGCCGTGAATGAACGGAAGAAAGACGTCGCTCTACTGCGTTTAATTGGAAAATCCAAAGGATTCATTTGGTCCTCGCTGATTGGAGAAGGATTATTGCTGACAGTGATCGGCCTTGTTTTGGGCATACTGGCAGGCCATCTCGGCGGTTATTTAAGCCGCGAAGCTGTATTCGAATATACAGGTTTGCAGCTGCAATCTTTTCAGTTCATGCAGGGAGAATGGTTGTTAATTGCAGGAACATTAGGAATTGGTATTCTTGCTTCAGCAGGCCCGGCATTGCAGGCCTATCGTGTAGATCCATTGCAATTATTCAAGTCATGAAGTCTGAGGTGATGAAAATGAGAAAAATGCTGTTCACGTCTGTTTTGGCTGTCGTCATACTCGTTTCAGGATGCGGTCAAAAGAAAATGGATACCGCAGGTCAAACGTTCGGCAGTATAGATCAGACCACGATCGAAAGCTCTGTGCCTTCTCCACTTCCAACTGCAAGTGCACAGCCGGTCTCTTCTATTACACTGGACAAAGCAGTTCCCTCCGAATCTCCAAAGCCTACTGCAGAACCTGTAGCGACAACAACCGTTAAAGAAACACAGCCTACACCGCTTCCAACTCCGAAAGTATCGGAGCCACCTAAAGCTGTGCAAAGCGCACCTCCACAAGTTGATGCAACGAATGTCAAAACGGATGCTGCGCCTTCCTCCAGCCCGCAACCGAAGCCTGCGGCCACGGAACCAAGCAAAACCGTAAAGTCATCACCGTCAGCAGCTTCCAACGAAATAAACTGGGATCAGTTTTTTGATAATGAGAAGCAGGATACCCCTTCGGATCGCTTCTGGGATACGAGTGGTAAAACCGTACAAATCAAAGGTTTCATGGGTGAAGTACTCTCCTTTGAAAAACATTGGTTCCTGCTCATACCAAAACCGGGAGCAGAATGTCCTTTTGATAATGGGGATGAAACCTATTGGAATAAAATTATGATCGTATTTGTGCCGGATGATGTCAAACTTCGATACACTTCGGGGCCGCTGCTCATCACAGGCAAGCTGGATGTAGGTGTGAAACTGGATGAATCGGGCTATAAGACGATGTTTCGGCTCTATGATGCTTCTTTCGAGAAAATAAAGGAATAGGCTGTTTCGTATAATAAAGACTCGTTTTGGCAAACTAAAAACTGGATTTTACTATGATAGCTTTTAGGAGGTTCAACGATGAGTGCGAAGCAAAACCAAGAAAAGCAAAGTCATTTACCAGTTGCCAAAAACGAGGATGTAGAATTTTCGGCTGAGGTTGCCGATCGGGACGATTTCGAGGCGGCCGAACGGGCGAAAGCTGCGGATCATAGACAGGAAGAGAATTAACATGGCGGAAAAAGCAATCCTTGCTTATTTCCATTCTCCTGAGCAAGCCGAAGGTGCGGCAGCCAAGCTTAAAGCGCTAAGAGCTGCCGAAGTTCAGGTGGACCGGTTCAATAATGAGATTGGACGCGGCTTTGAATCTGCAATGGCGGATGGTATGTTTAGCGTAGACGGGGATATGAAGTCAGTTGGCCTGGATATCATCCTGGCTGCAGTCATTGACGACTCTGTGTACGATCAAGCATGCCGTGTTATTGAGAACGCCGGCGGTTCCATATAAACGAACAAAAGCATCGTTACCCGTGTAATACGCGAGTAATCGATGCTTTTATATTTTTGTAAAAAAGTTAAGTTAATTATGGACGTTCATCAAACGAATGAGCTGATCGGGAGCGTCCGTAATAATGCTTGTGACTCCGAGTGCAAGCATACGCTTCATCATCGGTTTGTCGTTGACCGTCCAAGCGTAAACTTCTTTGTTGTGCGATGCGGCTTCTCTCATGAATTCATCGTTGACTAGCGGGTAGGCCGCAGAGACGACGTCGTAATCTTGACTTTCCCAAAGTGAGGAAGTTTCTGATTTCTGGCTTATAATAAGCCCCGTTTTAATGCGAGGATTCATTTTTTTTACGGTGTGAAGTAAACCGGTATCAAAGGATGTGACGGTGCATTGCTTTTCAAACTCATGAGCACCAATGATATCAACCGTCTTCTGAGCGAGTTGTACACCATGCCCATTATTTTTCAACTCTATATTTAGCTTGATCCGGTCCTTGGCCAGCTCGATCACTTCATCGAGGGTAGGGACGCGGTCACTTTTAAACTTTGGGCTGAACCAATTGCCGGCACTGGCAGATTTGAGCTCAGATGAGGTGACTTCCCACATGTTTTTGTTGATGCCCGTCGTGCGTTGAGCACTGTCATCATGCATGAGCATAACGACTCCGTCCGACGTTTCTTGCACGTCTAGTTCGGCGAATCCAGCTTTATCTGCAATGGCTTGACGGAACGCGCTCAGCGTATTCTCGGGCGCTTTCTTGGAGCTGCCGCGGTGAGCGGTCACTTGGCTGTAGTTATCAGCCAGCAGGGTGGCACTGGCAAAAGGTGCTGTGAGTTCCAGCCCAACAATAATAAGAAAAATGAGGAAAGTTCTTACCATGCGAAGACTCCATTCTAGGATAGTATAAGTGAGGTAATGACCATTGATAACTGTTGTTCACCTGTTATTAAATGTACCACAAATGTATTAGGAGATTATTAAGAAAATAAAAAAATATAGCGCTTACATTCAGGTTATTTTACCCAAGAAGCGAAGTGTAGTACAATGATCCTTGTGAAAATAGCCCTGATGGGCTTATTTTCGCGAAGGTGATAACCGATAGGAGGAGCACGACCGATGCTTTGGCAGGAATTAACCGTACATACGACAGAAGAAGCAATAGAAATGATTACGAACTTTGTTCATGAATTAGGCGCTGGGGGCGTCTCTATTGAAGAATCAGGGACACTAAACAAAGAGCGGGATACGTCATTTGGCCAGCTGTATGAAACGCCTTTTAACGATATTCCGGAAGGAAGAGCTGTGATCAAAGGCTATTTCTACCATGGGACGGACATGGAGCCGGTTATGGCGAATTTAAAGGCATCGGTCGAACAACTAAGCGAATACGACATTGATACGGGCAATCCAACTTATGAAGTTAGAGAAGTGGATGACGAGGATTGGGCGCACGCTTGGAAACAGTATTTCAAACCGATTCGCATCACGGACCGTCTAACGATTAAACCGACATGGGAAGAGTACACGGCTTCACCTGGTGAACTGATTCTGGAGCTTGATCCTGGCATGGCGTTCGGAACAGGCACACACGCGACAACGTCACTTTGCTTGAAAACGCTGGAGAAGGTGCTTAAGCCAGGGGATGATGTCATTGATGTTGGAACGGGTTCCGGAATTTTGTCCGTTGCAGCTGCCAAGCTCGGGGCTAAGCATGTTTTAGCAGTGGATTTAGATCCTGTTGCTGTGACTAGTGCTGAGGATAATACGAAACAGAATGGGCTCGAGTCTAACATTACAGTGAAATTGAGTGATTTGCTTGGTGTTTTGAAAGAAAGCGAAACAGAAGGCGCTGACAAGCTTGGCGTCACGATTCCTGTGCAGCTGGTTGTAGCTAACATTTTGGCAGAGGTTATTGTTACTTTCGTTGATGATGTTTATGAAGTTCTGCAGCAAGGTGGCTATTACATAACGTCCGGTATTATTACCGCTAAGGAAGAGCTCGTCGAAAAAGCGCTGGTTGCTGCCAAATTTACAATTGTAGAGAAAAACTATGATTCGAATTGGGTTGTAATCGTAGCTAGAAAGCTGTAGGTGTTCATCCATGGGAGGATTATTGTTTTATGACTGGAGTACGCTGCCTTTCGTTATTCTGGTCCTCGTGCTTTCATTTACCATTCATGAATTCGCACACGCGTATAGCGCTTATAAATTAGGAGATTCTACGGCTTATCAATTCGGCAGGGTTTCCTTGAACCCGATGGTGCATTTGGATCTTTTCGGGACCATTATGCTGCTCATTGCCGGGTTCGGTTGGGCGAAACCGGTCCCTGTCAACCGCGGGAATTTCAAAAGCCCCCGTTTAATGGGGATTATCGTTACCGCGGCAGGGCCGATAAGCAACTTGATTCTTGCATTTATCAGTTTATTTGTATTTGCGCTCTTCCAGAAATACGGCTGGCTCGAAGGCATGTCAACGGGAAGCGCCAGTGCAATTCTAATCTTTTTAAAATTAATGGTGAACACGAATTTGACTTTGTTCTTGTTTAACCTTATTCCAATTCCGCCGCTCGATGGATACCGTATCATTCAAGATCTCGTGGATTTGCGATACTCGGAGTCTTTGCAAAAGTTCGAGCAGTGGGCATCGGTCATTTTCCTGCTTGTTGTATTCGTTCGACCGCTGCGTCAGGTGACATTAGATCCTTATTTAGGGTTAGGGAAAAATATCATAGATCTATTTTCCAGGCCAATCGCGTTCATTCTTGGTTTGTAGCTGCCAGTTTCATCCCTTTGTAGCTTTTCTGATTCAAAAAAGGTATGATGGTGAGTGGAAGATTGACCTAGGAATCCAATTGACATGGAAATGAACGAAGATAGAGAGGCTTGGACTATGCAGCGTTATTTTCTCCCGCCCGAGCAGTTTCACCTTGACAATCAGACTGTCACCATTGAGGGAGACGACGCACATCATCTGATGCGCGTGATGCGAGCAGACATCGGCGACAAGGTGATTTGCAGCAATGGATTGGATCGCGAAGTGCTCGTGCGGATTTCTCAGTTAGATAAGGGGCTAGTCACCGCGGAAATCGTGGAGGAACTGCCGATGAACGCTGAGTCAGCGGTTCAGGTCTGGATTGCTCAGAGCCTGCCCAAAGGTGATAAGATGGAAACGATTATTCAAAAAGGGACCGAGATCGGGGCAGCCCGGTTTCTTCCTTTTTTATCAGAGCGTACGATTGTGCAATACGACGCTAAGAAGGAAGCGAAGCGGACGGAACGTTGGCAGAAGATTGCCAAAGAAGCCGCTGAGCAAGCACATCGCAATCGTGTGCCGCAGGTAGAAGCCGTTTATTCGTGGAAGCAGCTGCTTCAGCAGGCCAAAGAAGCGGATGCAGCATGGATCTGCTATGAAAAAGAAGATGGTCAGCAATTGAAGCCAGCCATCCAGGAAGCGCTCGCCGCGGGTAAATTGGGACAAGGAAGCAAAGTCGTTATTGCAGTGGGGCCGGAAGGCGGATTTACGGAACAAGAAATCAAGCAGGCCGAAGAGGCCGGGTTCCGTTCTGTATCGCTAGGGGCTCGTATTTTACGCACGGAGACTGCTGCGATGGTAGGTCTTACGTGTCTTTTCTATGAAACCGGAGAGATGGGAGGATAAGCGTTATGGCAACGGTAGCGTTTCATACATTAGGATGTAAAGTTAATTTCTATGATACAGAGGCCATATGGCAGCTTTTCAAAAATGAGGGATACGAACAGGTCGATTTCGAGCAAACGGCAGACGTTTACGTGATCAATACTTGTACGGTAACGAATACGGGGGATAAAAAGAGCCGTCAAATGATTCGCCGTGCGATTCGTCGCAATCCAGAGGCGATTGTTGCCGTAACAGGCTGTTATGCGCAAACTTCTCCGGCGGAGATCATGGCGATCCCAGGTGTCGATATGGTAATCGGGACACAGGACCGTGACAAAATTATTCCGATTGTGAAACAATTTGAAACGGATCGCCAACCGATTAATGCGGTTCGCAACATCATGAAAACACGTCAGTTTGAAGAACTGGATGTGCCTGATTTTGCCGATCGGACGAGAGCTTTTCTGAAAATTCAAGAGGGCTGCAACAACTTCTGTACGTTTTGTATCATTCCATGGTCCCGCGGGCTAATGCGCAGTCGTGAGCCGCAAAGCGTTATTGCCCAAGCGGAGCAATTAGTGGCTGCCGGCTATCAGGAAATTGTCCTGACGGGTATTCATACCGGCGGATATGGCGAAGATATTGAGGATTACAGCTTGGCTAAATTGCTTTGGGATTTGGACAAAGTCGAAGGTTTGAAACGTATTCGGATTTCTTCAATCGAAGCTAGTCAAATTACGGATGAGGTCATTGAAGTATTGAAATCCTCGGACAAAATGTGCCGTCATCTGCATATTCCTTTGCAGGCCGGTGATGATCGTGTACTAGCGCGCATGCGCAGAAAATATACGACAGCTGAATTCGCCAGCAAAATTGAGCGTCTGCATGAGATTATGCCGGATGTAGCTATTACGACGGACGTAATTGTGGGCTTCCCAGGTGAGACTGAGGAAATGTTCCGCAATGGCGTAGAATTCATGGAACGCATGAAATTCTCTGAGATGCACGTCTTCCCTTATTCCAAGCGGACAGGTACACCAGCGGCGCGGATGGAAGATCAAGTGGATGAGGAAGTCAAAAATACGCGCGTTCATGAGCTGATCGATCTTTCTGAGAAAATGCAGTTAGCTTATGCACAGCAGTTTGTAGGTCAAGTACTGGAAGTAATTCCGGAACGAGCTTACAAAGGAGCACCTGACAGCGGTTTGTATATGGGCTACTCGGATAACTATGTACAGCTTGTTTTCCAAGGTTCGGAAGACATGATCGGCCAAGTTTGCCGTGTGAAAGTGACGGAAGCAGGCGTGAATGAAAGCAAGGGCCAATTGGTTCGAGTGTTGGAAACAGCAGCTGTTGTAAATTTGTAAGTCAAATGTTTAGACGTTAACATTTACCTCTAAGCGCGGTCGCTTCCTGAGATGGCCGCGATAGAGGTTTTCTCTATTAGCAGCAAGGCTGCACAATAAATAGGATGAGGTGTTTCTAATGACTTTAAATGCGAAAGAAATTGCCAAATATATCGATCATACCCTTTTGAAGCCAGATGCGAGTACGGCATCTATTCACAAACTGTGTGAAGAGGCGGCTCAGCACCAATTTTTCAGCGTGTGCGTGAACTCTCAGTTTGTTGGCGTAGCTAGCAAGGCGCTAGAAGGTACCGGCGTGAAAGTTGCAGCGGTTGTGGGTTTCCCGCTTGGAGCAAGCTTGAGCGAAGTAAAAGCATTTGAAGCTGCGAAGGCAGTAGAAAACGGTGCTGCTGAAATCGATACCGTGCTTCCGATTGGTCTGCTTCTAGAAGGTCAATATGATGCCGTTCGTTCGGATATTAAGCAAGTCGTGGATGCTGTCAAAGGAAAAGCGATTGTTAAAGTGATTATGGAAACCGGCTTTTTGAACGATGAGCAAAAAATAATGGCTTGCAAGCTTTCGGAAGAAGCTGGCGCTCATTTTGTCAAAACATCCACAGGATTTGGTCCTGGCGGTGCGACAGTAGAAGATGTACGTCTTATGCGCGCAAACGTATCAGATACGATTGGCGTCAAAGCATCGGGCGGCGTAAGAGATCTGCAAGCAGCGGTTGCGATGATCGAAGCCGGTGCAACTCGTTTAGGCACTAGCTCAGGTGTAGCTATTGTGAACGGAACTCAAGGCGCTTCCACATATTAAGATAGCAAAAAGGTAAGGCGATCATCGAACAGACGACATTGAAAATCGTCTGCGAACGAGCAATTTGCGCCGATGCGTCATCCGCGATCAGTGCCGAAAGGCTGACAAGCTGATGGATGAAGGGGTAAAAGAGGATCGCGCCTCCGACGTTGAGCAGGATATGCGACCAGGCGACGTATCGCCCGGCGCGTGAGGAGCTCATTCCGGCGATCAATGCCGTCACACAGGTGCCGACATTGGCGCCGATTGTGATGGCAATGCCCAGCTCGACGGGGATGCCTTGAATCGCGGCGAGGCCCATGGCCATCGCGATAACCGCTGCGCTGCTGTGCACCAGAGCCGTAACGGCGGCGCCGGCGATGATGCCCCACAGCAAGCTTTGCTTGGCTTCGGTGACAAACCAAGCGAAGAGCCCGCGGGACTGCAGCGCAGGACCGATCGTTTGCATGATCTCGATGCCGAGCAGCACGAGAGAGAAGCCCGCCACCGCCAGCGCTCCGTAGCGGACGCTGCGCAGCCATTCGCGCCCGCCGGCAGAGTCGGCTGGTTCTTGCCCTCGCGCCGCTGATGGCGGCAAGGGGCCGGCCAGCCAGCTCGCCATCCAGATGGCGGCGCTCACAAGCAGGATCGGCACACCGATCCCCCCGAGGCTGAGTCCGATCAGCTCGGTGGTGAGGCAAGTGCCGATGTTGGTGCCGAGAATGACGCCGAGCGTTCTCGGGAAGGTCAAGACGCCGGCGCCGACAAGGCCGATGGCGATGACCGTTATGGCGGTGCTGCTTTGCAGCGCCGCCGTGAGCACGGTGCCGGTGACGAGGCCGCGCACCGGCGTCTGGGTAAACCGCTCCAGCCACAGCTGGAGGCGGGGGCCGGCCCACGATTGAAGCGCTGTTTCCATGAGCTTCATGCCGAAGAGAAATAAAACTAACCCTGCAATCACAGGTAGGATTATGGTATTCATCATCATAGCATTCTCCCTCGCAAATGAACTTTTCATTATCACTCAATATATGTGACCGTACAGACAAGCATGACAAGCACCAAAGAGAGACGGAACGGTATCACACAAAGGACGGCTAATTGATATATGGCAGCAGTATTTTTACATAAGAAACGTAAACCTCGTTTAGAGCAAGGTCACCCATGGGTGTACAAAAGTGAAATTGAGCGCGTAGACGGAGAAGTTGTGCCGGGACAGCTTGTTCCGGTGCAGACACATCTGGGCCAGTATTTAGCGACGGGTTATTACAATGAAGCTTCGCAAATTACGGTCCGAATTGTATCTTACAAGCCACTCGAAGCCATGACGACAGACTTTTTTGTGGAACGGTTCACACGTTGCTTGCAGCATCGCAGCCGCTTCGTAAAAGAGGCAAAATCTTATCGGTTGGTCTATGGTGAAGCGGACTTTTTACCGGGGTTAATTGTAGATAAGTTCGAAGATACGCTTGTTGTACAGATTCTTACGCTGGGTATGGATCGCTGCCGTGAGCAGATTGTTGATGCACTGGTTCAGGTTGTTAAGCCGGCAGGCATCTATGAGCGCAGTGACGTCTCGATCCGTGAGTTGGAAGGTCTGGAGCAAACCAAAGGCTTATTATACGGTGAGTGTCCCAAACATGTGGACATTCTTGAAAATGGTCTGCGCATCCGGGTAGACATCGAAGAAGGCCAGAAAACCGGTTATTTCTTCGACCAACGAGAAAATCGCGCAGCCATCGCTCCGTTGATGACAGGTTGGGGCCATCGAAGTGGTATCGAACTTCGTGAAGTCGAACATGAGGGAGCCATGCAAACATTGCCTGTCAATGCGAACGGCAAAGTCGTGACATTCCCTTTCTGGGACGGCGCCTCAGTACTGGAGTGCTTCTCCCATACCGGCAGCTTTACTCTCAATGCTTGTAAATTCGGCGCGAAAAAAGTGACCTGCCTGGACATTTCCGAGCATGCCATTGAGAGCGCGAGAACAAATGTTGGTTTGAACGGTTTCCAAGACCGTGTCGAGTTCGTAGTCGCAGATGCTTTTGAGTACTTACGGACCCAAGTCAGAGGTTTGGATGAACGGAAAGTGCGAGCCAACGCCGGCAGCGGCGCACAAGGGAAAAAGATTGATACATCCAAGCCGGTTCCTGAAGGCGGCAGGACTTGGGATGTAGTCATTCTCGATCCGCCTGCTTTTGCCAAAACGAAAAGCGCAGTTGAAGGCGCATGCCGCGGCTACAAAGATATTAACCTGCACGGGATGAAGCTTGTGAATGAAGGCGGGTACCTTGTGACGGCGAGCTGCTCGTACCACATGCATCCGGAGCTTTTCCTGGAGACGATTCATGCGGCGGCGACGGATGCAGGCAAGATCCTGCGTTTAGTTGAATTCCGCGGAGCGGGCATGGACCATCCGCGCATTCTCGGTGTGGATGAGGGGCATTACTTGAAATTCGCGATTTTTGAAGTGCGAAGCAAATAGTTGAGAGGAGCGGGACCAATGTGGTCTCGCTTTTTTTGGCTAGAAGGGCTTTCAGGGAACTAGGGTCCGTTATTTCATTGAAAAAGCACATTTCCCTTAAGTTAAGGGAACTACTGTTCACTATTTGGCCAAATTCATTGGGAGGACGGCAAATTCCCTCTAACCTTTGCAGAGAGAGGCTCTTGCACAATAAATCAAGCTACTTTACCTACCTTCCACGACCCAACCGTTCTACTCAACATTCTGCAACCTTCCACCTCACCAGACATAGAAAGACTAGCGGAGAATTCCGCTAGGGCAGATCATAAGGGAACTGGCGTCCTCTATTTCGGGGATATCGTACATATTTCCTCGACGAGTGGAACTACAGGGTCTTATCTGGGGCTAGAATTAGAAGTGGACACATCGTTAAGTGACCCCAATAATAGACTTAACGAATAGGAGGGGTCCGCCCATGGGAGAGCAACGCCAACGATATAATGAAGATTTTAAGAAACAAGCAGTAAAATACGTTCAAGAACAAACAAAGACATTACCGGAAATCGCAGAGGAAATGAACATCCCCGCTG